>NZ_JAWLVI010000001.1:35875-1194253 GCF_033100795.1 Pseudothioclava alba | reverse complement strand
GACGTCCTGGCGCGGCTGCCGGACTTGCCCGTCTCGCGCCTCCCCGAATTGCTGCCGTGGCACTGGAAAACACAACAGGACGCCCTCAACGCACCCTGACCGTGGCCTTCGCCGGATGTTTACGTTTAGACGCCGTCCAACCGATCAGGTGAAGCCCATAGCATCAGCCACTTCGGCACAGGGTTTTCGGGAATATCGGCTTGCAGGCGGTTTTTCCATCGTGTAGACGAAGCCTATCTGCGGCGAGTGGGCAGGTAGGTTATGCAGCGGATTGCAAATCCGTCTAGAGCGGTTCGATTCCGCTACTCGCCTCCAGATTTCTTCCTGAAATCATTGGAATATGCCCAGAGTGACGCGGAGTTTTCTGCCCGTCGCCAAGCGCGCAGATTGATGGCTTCGACGGCTCTTGACACCAGCGATCGGGGCGCCGGGTTCAAAGATGTCCAGCCAGCGCGTCTGGGTTTTGACGGAAAATAAACAGAAAAAGGGTGGCCGGGTGGCCACCCCCCATTTTGAACTATCAGCTCTTTTCAGGCGTGGATTGCGCCGTCGCCACAGGCCAGCGCGGCTTCGCGCACGGCCTCCGAATAGGTCGGGTGCGCGTGGCAGGTCAGCGCGATGTCCTGAGCCGAGGCGCCGAACTCCATCGCGACACAGATCTCGTGGATCATGTCACCCGCTGCCGGGCCGATGATGTGGCAGCCAAGAATACGGTCGGTTTCCTTGTCCGCGATCAGCTTGACGAAGCCGTCGCCCTGGAACACGGCCTTGGCGCGGCCGTTGCCCATGAACGAGAACTTGCCGACCTTATAGGCGCGGCCCTCGGCCTTGAGCTGCTCTTCGGTCTGGCCGACGCTGGCGACCTCGGGGGTGGTATAGATCACGCCCGGGATCACACCGTAGTTCACATGGCCATGCTTGCCCGCGACAACCTCGGCGACGGCCATGCCTTCGTCCTCGGCCTTGTGGGCCAGCATCGGACCGACGATCGCGTCACCGATGGCGTAGATGCCTTTGACGTTGGTCGCCCAATGCGCGTCGGTCTTGACCTGACCGCGGTCGGTCATCTCGACGCCCAGTTCGGCAAGGCCCAGACCGTCGGTGTAGGGCTTGCGACCGGTTGCGACCAGAACGACCTCGGCATCAATCGAATGCTCGCTGTCGTCCTTGCGCAGCTTGTAGCTGACGGTGTTCTTGTTCTTGCCCTTGGCAACGCCCTGAACGGCAGCGCCCATAACGAACTTGATGCCCTGCTTGGCCAGCAGCTTCTGGAACGACTTGGCGACCTCGGCATCCATGCCGGGCGTGATGTTGTCGAGGAATTCGACGACCGTCACGTCGGCGCCAAGACGCTTGTAGACCGAGCCCATCTCAAGCCCGATCACGCCTGCGCCGATCACGACCATCGATTTCGGGGTTTTCTTGAGCGACAGCGCACCGGTCGAGGTGACGATGGTGTCTTCGTCAATCTCGATGCCCGGAAGGCTCGAGGGAACCGAGCCGGAAGCGATGATGATGTTCTTGGCCGAGTGGACCTCCTCGCCGACCTTCACCTGACCGGCCGCCGGGATCGAGCCCCAGCCCTTGAGCCAAGTCACCTTGTTCTTCTTGAACAGGAACTCGATGCCCTTGGTGTTGCCGTTGATGACGTCCTGCTTGTAGGCCTGCATCTGCTCCCAATCGACCGAGGGGGATTTGCCCTTCAGGCCCATCTTGGCGAAGTTATGCTCGGCTTCGTGCAGGCTGTGGGTCGCGTGCAAAAGCGCCTTCGAGGGGATGCAGCCCACGTTGAGGCAGGTGCCGCCAAGGGTCTCGCGGCCCTCGACACAGGCGGTTTTCAGGCCAAGTTGCGCACAGCGGATCGCACAGACATAGCCACCCGGGCCACCACCGATCACGATTACGTCGAAGTCTGCCATTGGAATAGTCCTTTGACTGGTCGCGGGGAGCCCCGCGCGCCCGATGCCGTTCGGCCAGTCGGGCGAAGATGGAAGAAGGGGCGGCGCAAGGGCCGCCCCGAAGTGCGATTACAGGTCCAGCAGCAGGCGGCGCGGGTCTTCCAGCGCTTCCTTGACGCGGACGAGGAAGGTCACGGCGCCTTTGCCGTCGACGATGCGGTGGTCATAGCTGAGCGCCAGATACATCATCGGGCGGATCACGATCTGACCGTTCACCACGACCGGACGATCCTGGATCTTGTGCATGCCAAGGATACCCGACTGTGGCGGGTTCAGAATCGGCGAGGACATCAGCGAGCCATAGACACCACCGTTCGAGATGGTGAAGGTGCCGCCCTGCATTTCCGCCATCGAGAGCTTGCCGTCACGGGCGCGCTTGCCCTTTTCAGCGATCGCTTTCTCAATCTCGGCGAATGACATCTGGTCGGCGTCGCGGATAACCGGAACCACAAGGCCGGTCGGCGTGCCAGCAGCCACGCCCATGTGGACGTAGTGCTTGTAGACGATGTCGCCGCCGTCGATCTCGGCGTTGACTTCGGGCACTTCTTTCAGCGCATGGCAGCAAGCCTTGGTGAAGAAGGACATAAAGCCCATGCGGACGCCGTGCTTCTTCTCGAAGCTGTCCTTGTATTCGTTGCGCAGCGCCATGATGCCCGACATGTCCACCTCGTTATAGGTGGTCAGCATCGCGGCGGTGTTCTGCGCGTCTTTCAGGCGGCGTGCGATGGTAGCGCGCAGGCGGGTCATCTTGACGCGCTCTTCGCGGGCGGCGTCGGACGGGTTGCCCGGAGCGCGCGGAGCGGCTGCCGGAGCAGGCGCAATCGACACAGCCGGAGCGGCCGAGGCATTCGCCACGTCTTCTTTCATCACGCGGCCATCTTTGCCCGTGCCCTGAACCGATGCCGGATCAATGCCCTTTTCCGCCATCAGCTTTTTCGCGGACGGTGCGTTCTCGACGTCTTTCGCGCCCGATGCTGCCGGAGCAGCGGCAGGGGCGGCAGCCGCCGGAGCGGCGGCGACGGAACCAGCCGCAGCGCCTTCGGCCACAACGGCCAGCTTGGCCGAGGCATCAACCGTGGTGCCCTCGGGGGCCACGATTTCGGTCAGCACACCTGCGACGGGCGAGGGAACCTCGACCGAGACCTTGTCGGTTTCAAGCTCGCACAGCATTTCGTCCTGCGCGACAGTGTCGCCCACTTTCTTGAACCAGGTGGAGACCGTCGCTTCAGCAACGGATTCGCCCAACGTCGGAACCATAACGTCAGTCATTTTGACCTCATTGGATTGGGGCGCTGCGGCGGCGCCGGAATTTTGTTTGGGGGCCGGGGCGGCGGCTGCCGCACCCTCGGTAATAACAGCAAGAAGGGCATCAACGCCGACGGTCACGCCTTCGGCTGCGACGATCTCGCCCAGGGTGCCAGCCACGGGGGCGGGCACTTCGACGGTGACTTTGTCGGTCTCAAGCTCGCAGAGCATTTCGTCAACGGCGACCGCGTCACCCGGTTTCTTGAACCAGGTGGCGACGGTGGCTTCGGTCACGGATTCGCCCAGGGTGGGCACACGGACTTCGGTGCTCATATCAGCCCTCCAATGCTTCGTTGACCAGCGCTTCCTGCTCGGCCTTGTGGCGGCTGGCCAGACCCGTTGCNGCTTCCTGCTCGGCCTTGTGGCGGCTGGCCAGACCCGTTGCGGGCGAGGCCGAGGCCGCACGACCGGCATAGCGGGCGCGCGTGTGTTTCGCTTCGATCTTGGTCAGAACCCACTCGATATTCGGCTCGACGAAGGTCCAGGCGCCCTGGTTCTTCGGCTCTTCCTGACACCAGATCACCTCGGCACCCTTGAAGCGCGACAGTTCGGTCACCATCGAATGCGCAGGGAACGGGTAGAACTGTTCGAGACGCAGGATGTAGACGTCTTCGAGGTCGCGCTTGTCGCGCTCGGCCAGCAGGTCGTAATAGACCTTGCCCGAGCAGATCACGACGCGCTTGACCTTGGCGTCGGCGGCCAGCTTGAACTCCGAGTTGCCCTGATGCTGCGGATCGGCGTCGTCCCACATCACGCGGCGGAAGAACGAGCCGGTGGTGAATTCGTCAGCCGACGAGGTGCACAGCGGGTGACGCAGAAGCGATTTCGGCGTCATCAGGATCAGCGGCTTACGGAAGTTGCGGTGGATCTGGCGGCGCAGGATGTGGAAGTAGTTCGCCGGAGTCGAGCAGTTCGCAACGATCCAGTTGTCTTCCGCCGAGAGCTGCAAGAAGCGCTCTAGGCGCGCCGAGGAGTGCTCCGGGCCTTGGCCTTCGAAGCCGTGCGGCAAGAGGCACACAAGGCCCGACATCCGCAGCCATTTCCGCTCGCCCGAGTTGATGAACTGGTCGAACATGATCTGCGCGCCGTTCGCGAAGTCACCGAACTGGGCTTCCCACATGGTCAGCGCGTTCGGTTCGGCCAGCGAATAGCCATACTCGAAGCCCAGAACCGCGTATTCCGAGAGCGCCGAGTCGATCACCTCGTAACGCGACTGGCCCGCACGGATATGGTTGAGCGGGTAGTAGCGATCTTCGGTGGTCTGGTCGATCAGCCCCGAGTGACGCTGCGAGAAGGTGCCGCGCGTGCAGTCCTGACCGGCAAGGCGAACCGGGAAGCCCTCTGTCAAAAGCGAACCGAAAGCCAGCGCTTCGGCGGTCGCCCAGTCGAAACCCTTGCCATTTTCGAACATCGCCTTCTTCGCATCAAGCTGGCGCGCGACGGTTTTGTGGATGTCGAAATTCTCGGGGTAGGAGGTCAGCGCGGTGCCGACTTCCTTGAAGGTCTCGGGCGAAACCGAGGTGACGCCAGCGTCATACTCGGCGGTTTGGCGATCGAGGTGCGACCAGCGCCCGTCCAGCCAGTCCGCCTTGTTCGGCTTGAACTGTTTGCCGATCTCGAACTCTTCGTTCAGATGCGACTGGAACGCGGCCTTCATGTCCTCGATCTCGCCTTCGGGGATAAGCCCGTCCGCGACAAGACGCTCGGTATAAAGCTGGAGCGTGGTCTTGTGGCCCTTGATGTTTTTATACATCGCCGGGTTGGTGAACATCGGCTCGTCGCCTTCGTTGTGACCGAAGCGGCGGTAGCAGAAGATGTCCAGAACCACGTCCTTGTGGAACTTCTGGCGGAACTCGGTCGCGACCTTGGCGGCGTGCACCACGGCCTCCGGATCATCGCCGTTGACGTGGAAGATCGGGGCTTCCACCACAAGCGCGTTGTCCGTCGGGTAGGGCGACGAGCGCGAGAAGTGCGGCGCGGTGGTGAAGCCGATCTGGTTGTTCACGACGATATGCATCGTGCCGCCGGTGCGGTGCCCTTTCAGGCCCGAGAGCGCAAAACATTCCGCCACGACGCCCTGACCGGCAAAGGCCGCGTCACCGTGCAGAAGGATAGGCAGAACCGCGATGCGGTCTTCGTCGTTCAACTGGTCCTGCTTGGCGCGGACCTTGCCCAGAACGACCGGGTTCACCGCTTCAAGGTGCGAGGGGTTAGCGGTCAGCGACAGGTGAACCTTGTTGTCATCGAACGAGCGGTCCGACGAGGCACCGAGGTGATATTTCACGTCGCCCGAGCCATCCACGTCATCGGGCTTGTAGGAACCGCCCTGGAATTCGTGGAAGATCGCGCGGAACGGCTTGCTCATCACGTTGGCCAGCACGTTCAGGCGACCGCGGTGGGGCATCCCGATGACGACTTCTTTCAGGCCAAGCGCGCCACCGCGCTTGATGATCTGCTCCATCGCCGGGATCAGTGCTTCGCCGCCATCAAGGCCGAAACGCTTGGTGCCCATATATTTGACGTGCAGGAACTTTTCGAAGCCCTCGGCCTCGACCAGCTTGTTCAGGATCGCACGGCGGCCTTCACGGGTGAAGGCGATCTCTTTGCCAAGCCCCTCGATCCGCTCTTTCAGCCAGCTTGCCTCCTCGGGGTCCGAGATGTGCATGTATTGCAGCGCGAAAGTGCCGCAATAGGTGCGCTTGAGCACGTCCATGATCTGACGCATCGAGGCGATTTGCAGACCAAGCACGTTGTCGATGAAGATCGGGCGATCCATATCGGCATCGGTAAAGCCATAGGCTTTCGGGTCCAGCTCGGGGTGGAGCGCGCTGTCACGCATCCCAAGCGGGTCGATGTCCGCGATCAGGTGGCCACGGATACGGTAGGCGCGGATAATCATCAGCGCGCGGATGCTGTCCAGAACGGCGCGCTTTACGGCCTCGTCCGAAACCTCGACGCCCTTCTCGGCGGCTTTCGCTTTGATCTTGTCGCCTGCACCTTTCAGCTCTTTCGCGGCCGGCCATTCGCCGGTCAGCGCGCCGGTCAGGTCGTCCGACGGCATCGGCGGCCAGTCGGGACGGTCCCACGACGCGCCCTGCGCCGACTTGGTCACGGCAAGCTGGTCATCGCCCAGAGTTGCAAAGAAATCGGCCCATGCGGCATCAACAGAGGACGGGTCCTGTGCGTAGCGCGCATAAAGCTGTTCGACGTAATCCGCGTTTGCCCCTTGCAGGAAGGAGGAAGCGTGGAACGTGTCGTTCGGAGATTGATCGTTCATGGTGTCACCTGGCTAACGGTGGTCGGTTGAGTGGCGGATACGGGCCGCACTTGTAATTTTTTAACTGGCGGGGCCTTACTGGCAGAAAACCTGGTTGTTGGTTCCGGGGGCGCCGGAGGCGGAGACCTGCGACAAGTTGGCCGAACCAAGAACCTTGCCCTGCGAGCGGCAATATTCGGCGGCAAGGCGCATCTGTTCGTCCGGCGTGAGTTGTCGGTCGGTCGTGAAGACTGCTGCCCCGGTGTAAGGGTTGATCACGGTTACCCCGACGCGCGCGGGCGCGGAAGGTTGGCCCGCGGGGGCTGCGGCGACAGCGACAGTTGCTGCGCGGTTCACACCGTCAGAATAGGTCGTCGGAGAATAGATCTGGGGCACGGCCACATAGCTGCTCATGCCGGTGTTGCCGGTTGCACCGCAGGCGGAAAGCGAGGCGAGGGCCGCAGCGGCCAAGGTCATACGAAGCGCAATCATCATAATCTCTCTCCCGTAACGGCAACATGCCGTGGCCTTCAAGCTGGGCTCGAAAGGGCAAAGCAGAGGTCGGCTCTGATTTGCGCTTGCGAGCGGGTGGTTGCGAGGCACCCAAGGGGGAGGGGCCGGCCCGAAGGCCGACCCCGAAAGACTTATTCGCCTTTGATCGCTTTCATCACGGCTTCGCCGAGGTGCGCGGGGCTTTCCGCGACGACGATACCGGCCGAGCGCATTGCCTCGATCTTCGATTCCGCGTCACCTTTGCCGCCCGAAACGATGGCGCCAGCGTGGCCCATGCGACGTCCGGGAGGAGCCGTGCGGCCAGCGATGAAGCCAGCGGTCGGCTTCCAGCGGCCTTTCTTCTTCTGCTCTTTCAGGAACTCTGCGGCTTCTTCTTCCGCCGAGCCACCGATTTCGCCGATCATGATGATCGAGGTGGTTTCCGGATCGTCCAGGAACATGTCGAGCACGTCGATATGCTCGGTCCCTTTGATCGGGTCGCCGCCGATGCCAACAGCCGAGGACTGGCCGAGGCCAAGATCGGTGGTCTGCTTCACGGCCTCATAGGTCAGCGTGCCCGAGCGCGAAACAACGCCGCACGAGCCGCGCTTGTGGATGTGACCCGGCATGATGCCGATCTTGCAGGCGTCCGGCGTGATGACGCCGGGGCAGTTCGGGCCGACGAGGCGCGATTTGCTGTCCATCAGCGCGCGCTTCACGCGCATCATGTCGAGGACCGGGATCCCCTCGGTGATGCAGACGATCAGCTCCATCTCGGCGTCGATCGCTTCGAGGATCGAGTCAGCCGCGAAGGGCGGGGGCACATAGATCGCGGTCGCGTTCGCGCCGGTCACATGCTTGGCTTCGTGGACCGAGTTGAACACCGGCAGGTTCAGGTGGCTGGTGCCGCCTTTGCCGGGCGTCACGCCGCCGACCATCTTGGTGCCGTAAGCAATCGCTTGCTCGGAGTGGAAAGTGCCCTGCGAGCCGGTGAAGCCCTGGCAGATGACTTTGGTGTTTTCGTTGACGAGGACTGCCATTTTCTTAGCCTTTCACCGCTTTCACGATTTTCTGGGCGCCGTCGGCGAGGTTATCCGCCGCGATCACGTTAAGGCCCGACGTCGCAATGATCTCTTTGCCGAGTTCGACATTGGTGCCTTCAAGGCGCACAACGAGCGGCACCTGAAGCCCGACCTCTTTCACGGCAGCGATCACGCCTTCGGCGATGATGTCGCAGCGCATGATGCCGCCGAAGATGTTCACAAGGATGCCCTTCACGTTCGGGTCCGAGGTGATGATCTTGAAGGCTTCGGTCACTTTCTCCTTGGTGGCGCCGCCGCCAACGTCAAGGAAGTTCGCCGGCTCTGCGCCATACAGCTTGATGATGTCCATCGTGGCCATTGCGAGGCCAGCGCCGTTCACCATGCAGCCGATTTCGCCGTCGAGCGCGATGTAGTTGAGGTCGTATTTCGAGGCCTCAAGCTCTTTCGGGTCTTCTTCGGTTTCGTCGCGCAGCGAGGCGATGTCCGAGTGGCGGTAGACAGCGTTGCCGTCGAAGCCGACCTTGGCGTCGAGAACCTTGAGGTTGCCGTCTTCCATCACGATCAGCGGGTTGATTTCCAGCATCTCCATGTCTTTGTCCATGAAGGCGCGGTAGAGGTTGCCCAGAAGCGCAACCATCTGCTTGACCTGACCGCCTTCAAGCCCCAGCGAGAAGGCGACGCGGCGGCCGTGGTAGGGCATGTAGCCGGTGGCCGGATCGATGGTGAGGGTCAGGATCTTCTCGGGGGTCGATGCGGCGACCTCTTCGATGTCCATGCCGCCCTCGGTCGAGCACACGATCGACACGCGCGACGAGGCGCGGTCAACCAGCAGCGCGAGATACAGCTCGCGGGAAATGTCGGAACCGTCTTCGATGTAGATGCGGTTAACCTGCTTGCCAGCCGGGCCGGTCTGGTGCGTCACCAGCGTCTTGCCGAGCATCTGCTTGGCCATTGCTTCGGCCTCTTCGACCGACTTGGCAAGGCGAACGCCGCCCTTTTCACCGGCTTCGGGCTCTTTGAATTTGCCCTTGCCGCGGCCGCCGGCGTGGATTTGCGCCTTGACGACCCAGAGCGGGCCGTCAAGCTCGCCAGCGGCGGTTTTGGCTTCGTCCGCTTTCAGAACTACGCGGCCGTCGGAGACCGGGCAACCGTAGCTCTTGAGGAGCTGCTTCGCCTGATATTCATGAATGTTCATGGCATTTTCCCATGCTGGTGCGATTTGGTCGGTTTTTGTCACAGAGAGGTCGTGTAACAAAACGATAAATGCCCTTCGGGGCGGTTTGGGCAGAGAAAAGAGGATTTTGTGATCACAGGTTTTGCGGGTGTGATCACATTTTACAGATTGTTGACCAGATCAGGTAAAGATTACGACTCACTTGGATGTTCCGGCCCGTTCGGGGTAAGGATTGCAAAAAGGTGGTGCTGGTTTGAGTAACAATCGGAAAACAGATGCGGGTTTGCCGCGGTGGGGTGTGGTCGCGATGGTGGATGAACCAGCGGCGCTTCTGGCGGCCTACGCGGCGCATCATCTGGCCGTGGGCGCGTCCGAGGTCTGGCTGTTTCTTGATCGCCCGAACCCGCAGGCCGAGGCGCTGCTTGGCGATGTGGAGGGGGTGCGGCTCCATCATTCGGGCGATGACGGCTGGGCGCGGGCGTGGAAGAACAAGCGCCCTGCGCGCCATCAGGGCCGCCAGAAATACAATGCCACGCGCGCGTTGCGGGAAACCTCATGCGAGTGGCTGTGCCATTGCGACGCGGACGAGTTCATTGTGCCGCTGGCGGGCCGTGATCTGGCGCGGGATCTGGCGCATGTGGGAGAGCAGAAGGCATGGGTGCGGCTGGATGTCGAAGAGCGCTGCTTTATCGGTGACAGGGCAGGGATGGATGCGGGCCAGTCGATCTTTCAGGGGGCTTTTCGCAAGCCGTGGCGTGATAGCCCCGAGGCGCGGGAGGCCTTCTATGGCGAGCGCGCGCTCTATATCGACCGTGGTGTCGGTGGGCATGTGGCGGGCAAGTCGATCACCCGCTCGGGGCGCGATTATGTGATCGGGGTGCATTATCCGCTGTCGCATTGGGACAGTTCGACCAATGATCTGCCCTATCGCCCCGCCAATGCCGCCGTGCTGCGCCATTTCGACGGGCTGACGCCTTTGCATTACCTGCTCAAGATGCTGCGCCGCGCGACCACCGAATACAAGGGGCAGCCGGTCCCCTATGGCGCGCCGCGCAAGGCGCAATTCGCGCGTGTGGCCGAAATAGCCGCCGACCCGCGGGCGCTGTTGGCGCAGTGGTGGAACGTGCAGGGCGTGTCGCCCTTCGAGGCGGCGGAACTGGGAACCAGCGGGCTTTTGCTGCAGGACGACGCGAGGATCGAGGTCCATGTGGCCGCGCTTTTCGGGGCGCAGGTTGATCTGTCCCCCGCAGCCTTTGATGCGGCCTTGATCGAGCACGAGGCCGATCTGATTGCGCGGGCTAAGGCGCAGTTCTGCTTTGATCCGGCGCCTTTGATGATGCGCTAAAGCAAAACGGCGCGCCATAAGGGCGCGCCGTTTCGTTTCCAGAGGCCGGATACTCAGGCCAGCGTCGGGTCGATGCCTTTGCAGGCGTCTACGAGGCCTTTGACCGCGTCAACCGACTTGTCGAACATCGCCTGCTCGTCTTTGTTGAGCTTGATGTCGATGACTTTCTCGATGCCGTTAGCGCCGATCACGGTCGGAACGCCGACATACATGCCGTTCAGGCCAAGAGCGCCGTCAACGTAGGCTGCGCAGGGCAGAACGCGCTTTTGGTCTTTCAGATAGGCTTCAGCCATTTCGATGGCCGAGGTTGCCGGAGCATAGAAGGCCGAGCCGGTTTTCAGCAGGCCGACGATTTCTGCGCCGCCATCGCGGGTGCGCTGGATGATTGCATCCAGTTTGTCCTGCGTGGTCCAGCCCATTTCGACGAGGTCGGGCAGCGGGATGCCGCCAACGGTCGAGTAACGTGCCAGCGGCACCATGGTGTCGCCGTGGCCGCCCAGAACGAATGCGGTGACGTCGCGCATCGACACGCCGAATTCGACCGAAAGGAAGTGGCGGAAGCGCGCCGAATCCAGAACGCCAGCCATGCCGACAACCTTGTTCGCGGGCAGACCCGAGAACTGCTGGAGCGCCCAGACCATCGCGTCAAGCGGGTTGGTGATGCAGATAACAAAGGCATTCGGAGCATATTTGCCGATGCCTTCGCCGACCGACTTCATGACCTTGAGGTTGATGCCAAGCAGGTCATCGCGCGACATGCCGGGCTTGCGCGGCACACCAGCGGTCACGATGCAGACGTCTGCGCCAGCGATGTCGGCGTAGTCGTTGGTGCCTTTGAATACGCCGTCGAAGCCTTCGGAGGGGCCGGATTCAGCGATGTCGAGGGATTTACCCTGCGGCGTGCCTTCCGCGATATCGAACATCACGACATCGCCGAGTTCTTTGATTGCAGCCAGGTGGGCGAGCGTGCCGCCGATTTGACCGGCGCCGATAAGGGCAATCTTGGGTCGGGCCATTTGAGTCCTCCAAAGTCAGGATGAATGGGTTGAAACTGACGCGCATGGGTTAGCCTCTTAAGGGGCTTGTGGCAAGGGCGCTGCGCTGCGGCACGGGCTTTGTATGCCGTTGTGCACCAAAAAATGCGGAAAATACTTGCGAAAAATTCCTCAAATCCGCGCTGGCCTTCGGGCGGGGTGGGCCGCTAAGGGGGATGTTAGCGCCGAAACCTTGCAAGGGCAGGCCGGGCGATTCTGGGGGGGCGGGATGGAGCTGGATACGATAGGCTGGGTGCTGGCGGTGATCGCCGCAATGTCGGTCGGACTGTCGAAGGGCGGGCTGCCGGTGATCTCGGGGATCGCGGTGCCGTTGCTGGCGCAGGTGATGAGCCCCGTGCAGGCGGCGGGGCTATTGCTGCCGGTCTATATTGTCTCGGATATGGTCGGGCTGTGGGCCTATCGGCGCGAGTTCGACCGCCGTGTTTTGCTGATCGTCGCCCCCGCCGCGCTGATCGGGATCGGCTTTGGCTGGGCGACCGCCCATATCGTGCCGGAACGCGCCGTGTCGATCCTTGTCGGGCTGATCGGCACCGTCTTTGCGCTGAACGCGATTTTCCGTAAACCTGTGGTGGCCGAACCGCGCTGGCCACAGGTCGGGAAGGGTGTGTTCTGGGGCGCGCTTTCGGGGTTTACGTCCTTCGTCAGCCATTCGGGCGGGCCGCCGTGGCAAGTTTACGCGCTGCCTTTGGGGATGACCAAGGCGGTGTTCGCGGGCACCTCGACGGTGCTGTTTGCCTTTATCAATCTGGCGAAACTGCCGCCCTATTTCTTTTTGGGGCAGGTCAATCTTGGCAGCCTTGAGATCGCGGCCGCGCTGATGCTGCCCGCCGCAATAGCGGTGCTGATCGGGGTCTGGGCGGTGAAGGTGATCCCGCAAGTTCTGTTCTTCCGTATTGTGATCTGGGCGTTATTGCTGATCTCGCTGCGGCTGATCTGGACGGCGATCTGACAAGAACGACGCAGGGTTTTTCTGCGTTGCGGCAAATCGGGGGTTGCTGAATCTGTCTTTGCGGTGTTCTTTGGCGCAACATTGTTGCGGAGGAAAGAATCATGGCCCATCGTCCCTATCGCTCGGTTCTCTATATTCCCGGCTCGAAAGAGCGCGCGCTTGAAAAGGCGACGGGGCTGGTGTGTGACGCGATCATCTTTGATCTCGAAGATGCCGTGGCGATTGACGAAAAGGTCAATGCGCGCGCTCTTTTGGCCGAAACGCTGAAAACGGCGGATTACGGCCAGCGGGCGCGGATCGTGCGGGTCAACGGGCTGGACACCGAATGGGGCGCCGACGATCTGCGCGCCTTTGCTGCGGCGATTGCGGGCGGTGCCAAGGTCGACGCGATCCTGATCCCGAAGGTCTCGAAAGCCGCTGATCTGGACGCGGTTGCCGCGCTGATCCCCGACGTTCCGCTTTGGGCGATGATGGAAACCGCGCTTGGTATGCTGAACGCCCATGAAATTGCGTCCCACCCGCGCCTTGAAGGCATGGTGATGGGCACCAATGACCTTGCGAAAGAGATGCAAACCCGCTTCCGCGCCGATCGTCTGGGCCTTCAGGCGGGGCTTGGCCTGTGCCTTCTGGCCGCCAAGGCCGAGGGGAAAATCATCGTGGACGGCGTCTATAACGCCTTCAAGGACGAGGACGGTCTGAAAGTCGAATGTGAACAGGGCCGCGACATGGGCTTTGACGGCAAAACCCTGATCCACCCCGCGCAGCTTGAGGTCGCGAATGCGGCCTTTGCCCCCTCGGAGGCCGAGGTCGATCTGGCCAAGCGTCAGATCGCCGCGTTCGAAGAAGCCGAAAAGAATGGCCTCGGGGTTGCGGTCGTGGATGGAAGGATCGTCGAGAATCTGCATATCGTGACCGCGCGGCAGACCTTGGCGAAAGCGGAGGCGATTGCCGCGCTCAACAGCTAAGAGGCAATCGACATGGCAGTTCTTATCCTCGGCGTCCTTTTGTGGTCGCTCGCTCATCTGGGAAAACGCATCGTTCCGGGCTTTCACCGCTCGCTCAAGGGGGCAGAGCGCCCGATGGTGACGGGGATGGTTGTCGTCGGCACCGTGCTGATGGTGATCGGCTACCGTATGACCGATGGCGCCGTGATCTGGGGGCGCTCGCCCGCGCTGGTGGGGATCCAGAACTTGCTGATGCTGGTCTCGGTTTACCTGTTCGCGGCGGCGGGGATGAAGACCGCTATCGCTCGCAAGATCCGCCACCCGATGCTGATCGGCACGGCTCTGTGGGGCTCGGCGCATATTCTGGTGAACGGCGATGTGCCAAGCTTTGTTCTGTTTGGCGGGATCGCGATCTGGGCGCGCCTTGAGATGATGCTGATCAACAAGGCCGAACCGAAATGGACGCCGCCCGCTGCGAAGGCAGCGAAATTCGAGGTGATCGCAGTGGTCGCGACGCTGGTGCTTTATGGCGCGATTGCGGGGCTACACTACGCGCTTGGCTATCCGGCTTTCGGCTAAGGGAGAGAACAGATGCAACTATACCGTTTTCTGTCCGCCGATGACACGAGCGAGTTCTGCCACAAGGTCACGGCCGCTCTGAACAAGGGCTGGTCGCTGTATGGCGATCCGCAATACGCCTTTGATGCCGCCAAGGGGATCATGCGCTGCGGTCAGGCCGTGGTGAAAGAAAAGGACGGGGAGTATTCCCCCGAGATGAAACTGGGCGAGCAATAAGCGCGCCGCAACGGAGGAACGATCATGGCCGCAAAGACCAATCCGGGCCGCTTTTTCGAGGATTACAAGGTTGGCGATGTGATCCGCCATGCCGTGCCGCGCACCGTGGCCGAGGGGGAGCGCGCGCTTTATCACGCGCTCTATCCGGCGCGCCACGCGCTCTATTCTTCGGACGAGTTTGCGGGGGCTTGCGGCCTTGAGGGCAGCCCGCTGGATGATCTGGCGGCCTTCCATGTGGTCTTTGGCAAGACGGTGCCGGATGTGTCGCTGAACGCGGTCGCGAACCTTGGCTATGCCGAAGGGCGCTGGCTGAAGCCGGTGTATCCGGGCGACACGCTGCGCTCGGAGTCGCAGGTGATCGGCGTCAAGGAAAACTCGAACGGCAAATCGGGCGTTGTTTATGTCCGCACGCGCGGCCTGAACCAGATGGACGAGGTTGTGCTGGAATACGTCCGCTGGGTGATGGTGCGCAAAGGCAATCTGGATGCGCCCGCGCCCGAAACCGTGCTGCCCGAGCTGGCGAAAGTTGTCGATCCGGCGGACATCGTGCTGCCCGAGGGGCTGACCTTCGCGGGCTATGATTTCGATCTGGCAGGCGAGCCGCACCGCTGGGGCGACTACGAGATCGGCGAAAAGATCGACCACGTCGATGGTGTCACGATCGAGGAAGCCGAGCATATGATCGCCACGCGCCTGTGGCAGAACACCGCCAAGGTGCATTTCGACGCGACCTTCCGGGACGATGGCAAGCGGCTGATCTACGGCGGGCATGTGATCTCGATGGCGCGCGCACTCAGCTTCAACGGCCTTGCCAACGCGCAGATGATCGTTGCGCTGAACGGCGGCGCGCACGCGAACCCGTGCTTCGCGGGCGACACCGTCAAGGCCTGGTCCGAGGTTCTGGACAAGGCTGAAACCGACGACCCGAGCGTTGGCCTGATCCGCCTGCGTCTTGTGGCGGTCAAGCAAGGGGCCGGGGCGTTTGCGCTGCGTGGCGACGACGGAAAATACGCGCCCGAGGTCTTGCTGGATCTGGATTACTGGGCGGTGATGCCGCGCTAAGAGCGTGCGGGATCGTAGTTCCAAGAAAGAGCCGGAGCTAGCAGGGGGTTAACCAGTTCCCGATACAGTTTCTGGCACATCTCCTCTCGCCTCGGGCTACGAATGCGCCGCTTTGAACAGTCAGAAGCTCTGAAATGGCTGCCGCCTATGCCGGAAGCCTTTGGCGGTCGATACCTGCTGGGCGGTTACTCCACCCGGCGGATCGACCGGATCATGTGGAAATACCTCGTCCGGCGAAACAACTGCGAGCGGGCGTGGGTGCGTATTTTGCAGCACATGCCCGAAACCCTGAATTCCGAGCCGCTGGATATTCTGGAGCTTTCAACCGCGCATGGCGCCATGCTTGAGGTTTGGCGCCACTATGGCCATCGCGTCGCCGGAACGGACTTTGCCTGGGCCACAGGGGATGCCAAGATCCAGCGCAAGGGCACCAAGAAGCCCTGGCAGTTTCAAGAGATGGAACTCCTGCGGGCGCAGGAATCCGAGTGCGAGCGCGCGGACGAGGTTGACGGCTGGCCCTATCAGCCGATCATCGAAAGCCTTGGGCTTGATGTGACTTTGCACGATGGCGGGCAGCTACCTTATCCGTTCAAGGACAAGAGCTTCGATTACGTCTGTGCCTATCAGGCGATCGAAGCCTATGCCGATCCGGCGCGCTGGCCGGAAATCGTTGACGAGATGGTGCGGATTGCGCGCAGGTGCGTTGTTTTGGGGTTCAACCCGCCCGAAGTCGCGATGCGCGCCGATGAAGAGATGTGGGGGCGGTGCCGCGCCGCATGGGACGATATGATGACCTACAACCGCAATGGCTTCGAGATCGACGTGTTCCAGCTGGGTGAAACCCGCGCGGGAATGCACCCGATTTTCTGCAAGTTTCGTGCGCAAGAAGACGCCGCCGGCGTGCCGGGCGAGACCCGAGAGCGGTCGGCTGATGCGCTTTAGGGGACACAGCTAAGTCAGAGCGGCCTTGATAAGGGGTTCTTTCGTTGAATGATGCCGCAACCGGGTGCTATCCTTTATATGATAGATGTATTTTGATCCAGGTTTAAAGGTTACATTGCATGTTGCGTGTGTTTATTCAGACCCGGTTTTCATTTCTGGGGCGCAGTGGCTGGAAGTCAGAGGCTTCGCAGGATCCGGCGCTGCTTTTTTCTGACGAGCGGTTGGAGGCACGCTTCGCCATGTTCGAGGCGATGACTGTCCCCTCGCTGCTGGCGCAGGGCGATGATGATTTCCATTGGGATGTTCTGAGCTCCGAGCAGATGCCGGCCCGATGGCAGCGGCGTTTGCGCGAAATGGTGTTGGACCGGTTCAAGGGCCGGGCCGAGGTCCATTTCGAGCCGCCTGCGAAAGCGGGGCGTTATTTTCGCAACTATCAGGCGCGCCGCTTTGACGGGGATGGGGCCGTGCCTCTTGGCGCGCAGGTCGTTCTGGATGATGACGATGCTTTGGCGACGGATTATGTGGCGCGGCTACGCAACGCGGGCGCCGAGGCGGCGCCGGAACTTGGAGAGGCGGGCTATACATATCTGTCCTTCCCGCTGGGATACTGGGTTCTTTTCGGAAAGAATTTGCGCACCGCGCCGCGTGTCGTGAAAATGCGCGAACGGTGCGTCAATCTTGGGCTGGCCGTTCTCGGGCCAGCAAACTTTGCGCAAAACCCGTATCTTACCGCCCATCGGGTCTTGCGCAGACGGCATCCGGTTCGATTTTTGTGCGGCGCACGACCGATGTATCTGCGCGCGGTGCACGGGCAGAACGACTCTGTTCCCGCGAGGCCGGACGGGGCTGTGCAGGTGTCGCAATTGCCCGAACATCAGCTCGCGCGGTTCCCGTCGCTACGCCCGTTTGTCGCGCTGGAAGCCCGCAGCAAGGGAGCCTCTGTTGCCTGAGAGGTGCCGGGCGCGGTGTGAAAGACTCGCTTTGGCGCGTGCGGAGTCCGGCGCGCTTGCGAGCGTTAACATGTGATCACGGGTGGAAAATTTGTGATCACAAAGATGATTTTTCGACCGGAAATGTAACGATTTCTCGACTTTGGGCGCATCGGGCGCGTGACTTGTGTGAATTATCGGCCTATTGAGAATATGCAATTCCGGCCAGCCCCGGACCGCGAGCGCCCATTCGCGCGCCCGCCCGTCCTCGGGGCATAGCGACAGAGGGACCCATTATGGCAGACGTGAAACGGGTGGAACGGCCCCTTTCCCCGCATCTCCAAATCTATCGCCCGCAGCTGACCTCGCTGACCTCGATCCTGACGCGGATCACGGGCAACGCGCTGATCGTGGGCGTAATTCTTGCCGCATGGTGGCTTCTGGCCGCGGCAACCAGCCCCGAATATTTTGAAGTGGCAAATGCTGTCGTGACCTCGTGGTTCGGCAAGCTGGTGTTCTTCGGCTCGATCTGGGCGGTCTGGTATCACTACCTCGCCGGTCTGCGTCACCTGTATTTCGACGCTGGCAAAGGGCTTGAGATCGCAACGGCCGAGAAACTCGGTCTGGCCTGCATTATCGGTTCGGTGGTTCTGACCATCGTCACTGTCATTCTGGTCTGAGGAGGCATTCATGCGTTACCTGACCGCACGCAAACGCGCCGAGGGCAAAGGCGCTTCGGGCACCGGCACCGAGCATCACTGGTATATGACGATGTCCGCCGTCGGGCTGGCATTCATCGTGCCGGTGTTCCTGTTCGTCTTCGGCTCGACCATCGGCGCCCCGCAGGAAGCCGTCATCGCGACCTTCTCGCGCCCCTTCCCGGCGATCCTGACCGCGCTTGTGACCGTCGTCGGTATGCGCCACTTCGCCAAAGGCGCGCAGATGATGATTGAGGATTACGCCCAAGGCTCTGCCCGCAAGGCCGGCATTATCGTCGCCTATTCGATTTCCTACGCTGTGACCGCGGTTGTGCTTTACGCACTCGCGAAGCTGACGCTGATCGGCTTCTTCCTTGGCATCATGGCGCACTGAGACGGGATTACTGACAGATGGCTGCTTATCAATACGAAACGCATGAATACGATGTCGTGGTCGTGGGTGCTGGCGGTGCCGGTCTGCGCGCGACGCTGGGCATGGCTGAACAGGGTCTCCGCACGGCCTGTGTGACCAAGGTTTTCCCGACGCGCTCGCACACGGTTGCCGCGCAGGGCGGGATCGCCGCGTCGCTTGGCAACATGGGGCCGGACAGCTGGCAATGGCACATGTTCGACACCGTCAAAGGGTCGGACTGGCTGGGCGATACGGATGCGATGGAATACCTCGCGCGCGAAGCCCCCAAGGCTGTTTACGAGCTTGAGCACTACGGCGTGCCGTTCTCGCGCACCGAAGAAGGCAAGATCTACCAGCGTCCCTTCGGGGGTCACACCACCGAATTCGGTGACGGTCCGCCCGTGCAGCGCACCTGCGCGGCGGCTGACCGCACCGGCCACGCCATCCTGCACACGCTGTATGGCCAGTCGCTGAAGAACAACGCCGAGTTCTATATCGAGTATTTCGCGATCGACCTGATCATGTCCGACGACGGGCAGTGTCAGGGCGTTGTCTGCTGGAAGCTCGACGATGGCACGATGCACGTCTTCAACGCGAAGATGGTTGTGCTGGCAACGGGTGGCTACGGCCGCGCCTATTTCTCGTGCACTTCGGCGCACACCTGCACCGGCGACGGTGGCGGTATGGTGATCCGCGCGGGTCTGCCGATGCAGGACATGGAATTCGTGCAGTTCCACCCGACCGGCATCTACGGCTCGGGTTGCCTGATCACCGAGGGCGCGCGCGGCGAGGGTGGTTATCTGACCAACTCGGAAGGCGAGCGTTTCATGGAGCGTTATGCGCCCCACTACAAAGACCTTGCGCCGCGTGACTATGTGTCCCGCTGCATGACGATGGAAATCCGCGAAGGCCGCGGTGTGGGCGAAAACGGCGACCACATCCACCTGAACCTGTCGCACCTGCCCGCCGAAGCGCTGGCAGAGCGTCTGCCGGGGATTTCGGAATCTGCGAAGATCTTCGCAGGCGTCGACGTCACGAAAGAGCCGATCCCGGTTCTGCCGACCGTGCACTACAACATGGGCGGTATTCCGACGAACTACTGGGGTGAAGTGCTCAACCCGACCGCAAAAGACCCGAACCGCGTTGTTCCGGGCCTGATGGCGGTGGGCGAGGCGGGCTGCGCCTCGGTCCACGGTGCGAACCGTCTGGGCTCGAACTCGCTGATCGACCTTGTGGTCTTTGGCCGCGCCGCCGCGATCCGCGCTGGCAAGGTTGTCGACAAGGACGCCGCCAATCCGGTGCTCAACCAGGCGTCGATCGACAAGGCCTTCGACCGCTTCGACGGTCTGCGCTATGCGAAAGGCGCGATCCCGACCGCAGAGCTGCGCCTTGAGATGCAGCGCACCATGCAGTCGGATGCCGCCGTGTTCCGCACCGACAAGACGCTGAAAGAAGGCGTCGAGAAGATGACGGACGTGGCCGCAAAGCTGGGCGATCTGGCCGTGACCGACCGGTCGCTGGTCTGGAATTCGGACCTGATGGAAACGCTCGAACTCACCAACCTGATGCCGAACGCACTGGCGACCATCGTCGGCGCAGAGGCCCGCAAGGAAAGCCGCGGGGCGCATGCGTCGGAAGACCACGCCACCCGCGACGACGAGAACTGGCGCGTCCACACCATCAGCCGCGTTTCCGGCAACAAGGTGGATCTGGAGTATCGTCCGGTCATCAAGGACCCGCTTACCACCGAAGCCGAAGGCGGCATCGACCTGAAGAAAATCGCGCCGAAAGCGCGGACGTTCTGATGGTGCGTGGGGTTGCATATGGCGCATTGCTGGCGGCGGGGTTCGCCCTTGCCGCTTGCGCTCCGCTTCCTGTCCATGAGGCAGAGCGGATTTGCGCCGAGCAAGCCATGCAAAAGCCGCTGAGTGGCGAAGCGAAGATGGGCATCAATCAGGATGGCAAGGTCATCAGCAACATCGATATGACGCTGAGCCTCTCCACCGATATGGGCCGCGACCCGAACGAGGTCTACACTCGCTGCGTTTATAACAGATCCGGTCAGCTTCCGACGCGACCGCTCTATTCCCGCTAACCGAAAGGGATGAACAATGGTTCAGTTCACGCTTCCCAAGAACTCGAAGATCCGCGTCGGCAAGACCTGGCCGAAGCCGGAGGGCGCGAAGAACGTCCGTAAATTCCAGATCTACCGCTGGGACCCGGATACCGGTGAAAACCCGCGTATCGACACCTACTTCCTTGATATGGATCGCTGCGGCCCGATGGTTCTGGACGCGCTGATCAAGATCAAGAACGAGATCGACCCGACGCTGACCTTCCGCCGCTCGTGCCGCGAAGGGATTTGCGGGTCGTGTGCGATGAACATCGACGGGATCAACACGCTGGCCTGTATCTATGGCCTCGACGAGATCAAGGGCGATGTCAAAATCTACCCGCTGCCGCACATGCCGGTGGTGAAAGACCTGATCCCGGACCTGACGCATTTCTACGCGCAGCACGCCTCGATCATGCCGTGGCTCGAGACCAAGACGAACCGCCCCGCGAAAGAGTGGCGTCAGTCGATCGAAGACCGCAAAAAGCTGGACGGTCTCTATGAATGCGTGATGTGTGCATCGTGCTCGACCTCGTGCCCAAGCTACTGGTGGAACAGCGACAAATACCTCGGCCCGGCGGCATTGCTGCACGCCTACCGCTGGATCATCGACTCGCGCGACGAGGCGACGGGCGAGCGCCTGGATAACCTTGAAGACCCCTTCAAGCTCTATCGCTGCCACACGATCATGAACTGCGCCAAGACCTGCCCGAAGGGGCTGAACCCGGCGAAGGCGATTGCCGACATCAAGAAGATGATGGTCAGCCGCGTCGTCTGATCGGCGGCTGGTTTCGAATCAGAAGGCCCGGGGGAAACCCCGGGCCTTTTGATTTATAGATTGGGCGGTTTCTGCGCCTCGTCCCACCAGAACTTCATATCGCGCAACAGCCCTTTGCGCCCGCTCTCGTGCCAGCGTTTGCCGGCCGTGCCGCTGAAATAGCTGACGAGCTTCATCGGCGAGCGCCCCGCGATTGCCAGCGCCACCACGTCATCGGGCAGGATCAGGTTATAGTCATACAGGCGCCGCTTGGGCATTTCGTGGCCGGGCAGGGCGATTTGCGCAAGTTCCGTGCAGTAAAGCTTTGAATGGTCCTCGCCCTCGAAGCGGAAGTCATAGTCCCGCCCGAGTGTCTCTATCACCTCGGCGGGGGCGCATCTGTCCGTGCCGCAGCCGGATTTGAGCCGCAGGATCGCCAAGGCATCGGTGGCCAGAGCGTGCGTTGCATCCGACAGGTGAACGCCATTTGTATCTGCCTCGATATAGGTTTTGCCCGCGCGAATATCGGCGTGATGGGGTGCGATCCTCGGGTCGTTCCAGAGACCGGAGCGCCGCAGGCTGGCCTCGTCGCCCAGATAGATCACCGCATGACCGAAAAGCCCCGGCAGTGTTTTCCCCGACAGCCGGTTTTTCGAACTGAGCACCAGCATGTCCATCGGCTGCAAACGAGCCTCGATGGCCTGCCGCGCGGAGGGCTTTTCAAGATAGCCCTCGCGGAACACCACATTGCCGAATACCGGTCCCAAAAGCGGCATCAGCGGGTCGGCCAGTTTCATCACGGGGGGCGGGTAGAACTCGGCATTGTCGCAGCAATGCGCCAGTTCCGTGCCCTTCAGTGCGACCGACACCTCACCTGGATCGGGGGGGGCGCAGGCCGCAAGGGCAAGAGCGGGCAGCAGGAACAACAGGGAGCGCATGGCAATCGGACGATGATTACTTTCCCCTGTCATACACGCTTTGCCACCAAGAGCAATTCGCGCGAATCAGAAAATCGTGAAAATGCCGCAATGCAGCATGATCATGGCGCATTTGCGTAAAGAGCGGAGGTCGCGCGCGCGGATCGGTTACTCTTCTGCGCAGGGAGGGAGTAACTATCGGAGTGTCCCCATGGCACAGAAATTGTCGTCCGTTCGCCTCGTGGCTGCAGTGATCGAATACTATGCGCCCGAACCCGCCACGCCGATCGCAGCCAGGCCCGATGAGCCGCTTTCAGCGCTTGACCAGATGTTCGGCTATTACGGCACGCGATAAATTCCTCTGGCCTCCGGTGGCATTCACCGTCAGGGTGGGCAAAAATCCAGAGGCCAGAATGAAACCCGATACCCCCGAACATCCCGCCCCGTCCGATGCTCAGGCGCGCCGCCAGGTGGCGCCGGTCATCTGCTACCCGGTCGAAACGCTGCCCAAGCCCGACGTCGCGGCCTATCGTGCCGCGCGTGAGGGCTGGGAGAAGATCGAGTCTGTCGTTGTGCCCGCGCGCGAGGCGGCCTGTTTTAACGTGCCCGCCGGATGTTTCTTCCGTATCGTCTCGATCGAAGGGCCGCAGGTGGGGGACCTGAATATCTGGTCGGCGGATATGAGCGAGCGGTTCTATTCGGGCAAGACCCGCGCGCTGCATGGCACGCATCTGTCCACCGGCGACCGGATGTGGAGCAGCTTTCCGACCCTGCGTCCGCTGGCGACGATCACGGATGACACGCTTGACTGGTATGGGTTCGACGACTTCGGCGGCTCGGTTCATGATGTGATCGGCACGCGATGCGATCCCTATACGCATTGCCTCTTGTCCGATGGCGGGCAATATCATCATTGCTGCCATTCGAACCTGACGCGGGCCGTCGCAAAGGCGCGGGGGATGACGCTGGAAGAGGCCGAGAAGCATGTGCATGACGTTCTGAACGTCTTTATGTGCACGGGCTTTACCCGCGATACGGGGCAGTATTTCATGAAGGCCAGCCCCGTGCGGCCCGGTGATTACCTTGAGTTCTTTGCCGAGACCGATCTGTTCGGTGCGATGTCGGCCTGCCCGGGCGGCGATTGTTCGTCGGAACATAGCTCGGACGAGGCCGCCTGCTACCCGATGCTGGTCGAGGTCTACCGCCCGAAATCGGCCCCCGCAGGTTGGCACGGGTCAGAGGTCAATCGCTACGACCGCAGCCACGGGGCTTAAGATTGCGCGTCGGGCTGGCCGAACTCGGCCTCTAAAAAGCGTTCGAACGCGTCCAGATCGACGGGTTCGAACTGCCCGAACCCCTGTATCCAGATCGTTGCATCACGCATCGCGTGGGGTTCAAGCTTGCACCACTTCACCCGCCCGCGCTTTTCCTGTGAGATCAGCCCGGCATCTGCCAGAATTGTCAGGTGCTTGGAAATTGCGGCAAGCGACATCTCGAACGGGGCCGCGACATCGGTCACGGCCATGTCGTCTTCCAAAAGCATCGTCAGGATCGCGCGACGGGTCGGGTCGGCGAGGGCGGCGAAGATCGCATCAAGGCTGGGGCGCGGCGCGTAGGACATTGGGATTTGATGACCTGCCGCGCACAAAACGTCAACCGATCGGTTGAATATAGAAAAACGGGCTGAATTCCTCCGCCTTGATGCCGCAGCGCGGAAGTCTCGCTGGCTGAATTTCGCAAAATCGTTTTTTAACAATGGGTTATGAAAGGGTTGGTCGGGCGCTAACGTAATTGACTCACGACCCTGTGACGTCTATCAAACGCGCAAGTTTCTGCGGGGGCTGACCATGTCCAATCACCGCTCTGATGAGCCTGATCCCGAACGCCTTGCGGCGCTGGAAAAACGGATCTCGGAGGTGAAGCGGGCGAGGGAGCCCGCCAAGCCGCAGATCGAAGACCAGATGTCTCAGGCGAATATGGCCTGGCGGATGGTCATCGAAATGGTTTCGGGGCTGGGGATCGGCTTCGGCATCGGATACGGGCTTGATGTGCTTTTGGGCACGCAGCCGTGGTTGATGGTGCTGTTCACGCTCCTCGGTCTGGCGGCAGGGATCAAGGTTATGATCCGCTCCGCACAAGAGATGCAAAAAGAAGCGGCCGCGACAGCAGCCGATGAAGAGGGAAAATAGACGTGTCGGAAGCTACTGGCGAAGGTCTCGCGTTCCACCCGATGGATCAGTTCATCGTGAAGCCGCTCTTCGGAGAAGGTGCGGTTCACTGGTATACCCCCACCAATGCTTCGCTGTGGATGGCGGTGACCGTGGTCGCGATTTTCCTTCTGCTGGTGATCGGCACCCGTGGTCGCGCCATTGTGCCGACCCGCATCCAGTCGATTGCGGAACTGGCCTACGGCTTCATCCACAAGATGGTCGAAGACGTTGCGGGCAAGGACGGTCTCAAGTTCTTCCCCTATATCTTTACGCTGTTCCTGTTCATCGTGTTCTCGAACTTCCTGGGCTTGCTGCCCAAAGCGTTCACCCCCACCTCGCATATTGCTGTGACGGCGGTTCTGGCGGTTCTGGTCTTCGCGACCGTGACCATCGTTGGCTTCGTCAAGAATGGCGCAGGCTTCCTGAGCCTGTTCTGGGTCTCGTCGGCACCGCTGGCGCTGCGCCCCGTGCTTGCCTTGATCGAGGTGATCTCTTACTTCGTGCGTCCCGTCAGCCACTCCATTCGTCTTGCGGGTAACATGATGGCTGGCCACGCTGTTATAAAAGTGTTCGCAGCCTTCGCGCCGCTGATCCTCATGTCGGGCATCGGGATTGCCGTGACGCCGCTTTCGATCCTCGCGATCACGGCGATGTACGGTCTCGAAGTCCTCGTGGCCTTTATTCAGGCCTATGTGTTCACGATCCTGACCTGCGTCTATCTGAAAGACGCGTTGCATCCGCATCACTAAGGTCCGGGTCCCCGAAAACCTAATTCTGCCAATTCCAACCTCAAGGAGTAACGAACATGGAAGGCGATATCGTACAAATGGGTGCTTACATCGGCGCTGGCCTGGCCTGCATGGGCATGGGTGGGGCTGCTGTTGGTGTGGGCAACGTTGCCGGCAACTTCCTGTCGGGCGCTCTGCGCAACCCGTCGGCCGCTGCTGGCCAGACCGCGACCCTGTTCATCGGCATCGCGTTTGCGGAAGCTCTGGGGATCTTCTCGTTCCTCGTCGCGCTTCTGCTCATGTTCGCCGTCTGATCCCTTTTCGCATCCTTGCGGTCGGATGGGCCTGAACAGGCCCATCCGGTAATTGAAGGGTCCAGGGGGACGACATGGCTAACGAACACGAAGCGGCCGAAATGGCACATGACGCGGCAGCCGCAGCTGGCCACGCCGCCGAATCCGCCGGTATGCCGCAACTCGACTTCTCGACCTTCGGGAACCAGATCTTCTGGCTCGTCGTTGCACTGGTCGTGATTTACTGGGTGCTTTCCCGCATCGCTCTGCCGCGCATCGCTTCGGTGCTGGCGGATCGTCAGGGAACGATCACCGGTGATCTGACTGCTGCCGAAGAGCTGAAGGGCAAAGCGGAGGCAGCGGAAGCCGCCTACCAGAAGGCGCTGGCTGATGCCCGTGCCGAAGCTCAGAAAATCGCCGCCGAGGCGCGCGCCGACATTCAGAAAGAATTGGATGTCGCGATTGCCAAGGCTGACGCCGAGATCGCAGCGCGTGCGACTGAATCGGAAGCCCGGATCAACGAGATCCGCGCCGGTGCAGTTGAGGCAGCAGAGACTGTTGCCAAAGACGCCGCCGCCGAAATCGTTGCCGCTCTGGGTGGCAAAGCCGACGCGAAAGCCGTGGCTGCCGCTGTCAGCGACCGGTTGAAAGGGTAAGATGATGAAGAAACTTTCTGTCCTTCTCATTCTCGCCGCTCAGCCCGCGCTGGCTGCTTCTGGCCCGTTCTTCTCGCTGCGGAACACCGATTTCGTGGTGACGATCGCCTTCCTGCTGTTTGTCGCAGTGGTTCTTAAGGCGAAGGTTCCGACGCTTCTGGGCAATATGCTCGACAAGCGTGCCGCGGGCATCAAGGCCGATCTCGAAGAGGCCCGTGCGCTGCGCGAAGAGGCTCAGGCTGTTCTTGCGACGTATGAGCGCAAGCAGCGTGAGGTTCAGCAGCAGGCTGACGAGATCGTCGCTGGCGCCAAGCGTGACGCGATGTCGGCTGCCGAGCAGGCCAAGATCGAGCTGAAAGCTTCGATCGCACGCCGCCTGAAGGCTGCCGAAGATCAGATCGCTTCGGCGGAAGCTGCGGCGCTTAAAGAAGTCAAGGACCGTGCGGTTACGGTGGCTGTTGCAGCCGCTGGCGACCTGCTGGCCAAGCAGATGACGGCGAAAGATCGGGCTGGCCTGATCGACGTGGCCATCGGCGAAGTAGAGCAGCGTATGCACTAAGCGCACTGTCAAAACAATCGAAAAACCCGGCCTTGGTGCCGGGTTTTTTGTTTTAGCGATGTAGTTTTGCGGTTTGTTTCGCCGAGAGGCGCAGGCGTGCGGTGGCCTCGTTTTTCTCGGATTTGCGCTGCTCGCTCATCGCCATGTCGACGAAATCCATATGCGCGGCGACGGCCGCGCGGGCGGCGGCCCCGTGGCGGGCCTGAATCGCTTCGTTGATCGCGCGGTGCTGTTCCAGCAGGGAATCCCGCGTCGAGCGGTTCCGGAACATGACCGAGCGATTGTAGAACACGCCCTCGGACAGCAGGTCGAACATCGCGCGCATCATATGCAGCATGATGACATTATGGCTGGCCTCGATAATCGCGATGTGGAACTGCGCATCCAGCGCGGCCTCATCGGCGGGATTGCGCTTTTCGTGAGCCACTTCCATCTTGTCGAAGATCGTCTGGATGACCTCCAGATCGGTGTCGGAACCCAGATGCGCGGCGCGTTCAGCGGCCAGCCCCTCAAGATCGCGACGGAAGGAAATATAGTCGAATACCGCCTCGTCATTGGTGGCGAAAAGCCGGATAAGCGCAGGAGAAAAGGCCGACCCAAGAACCTCGGCCACATAGATGCCGGCGCCCGCGCGGGTCGTCAGAAGTCCCGCTTCCTGCAACTCGGCAATGGCTTCGCGCAGCGACGGGCGCGACACCCCAAGCCGTTCGGACAGCTCTCGCTCGGAGGGCAGCCGCTCTCCGGGGCGCAGAATTCCCTTGAGAATCAGATCCTCGATTTGCCGGACCACGGCGGAGGCAAGTTTCTCGGATTCGATTTTCTGAAACGGCATAATCCTCTCCCATCTGGTAAAAGATTATGACCGGAAACAGAAATGAGCAATGGGAAAGACCCCCGAAGGGGCCATCCGTTGGTTACTGGTTCGGGATGATGACGAATTCGACGCGCCGGTTTTGCGCGCGGCCGTCTGCCGTCAGGTTCGAGGCGACGGGGTAATCCTCGCCGCGCCCGATCGAGGAGACCCGGCTGCTGGTGACGCCCGCCGAGATCAGCACATAGGCGACCGAATCCGCGCGGTCTTCGGACAGGCGCTGGTTGTAGCCCGCGTCGCCCGTGTTGTCGGTATGGCCGATCACTTGCAGATGTGTGTCGGGATAGCGGTTAAGGCTGGCCGCCAGCGTGTTCAGATCTGCGCGCAGGGCAGGCCGGACAGAGGCGCTGTCGACATCGAACAGCACATCTTGCGGCATTGTCACGACAAGGCGGTCGCCGGTGTTGACGATACGCACGCCATCGGTGGTCAGGCTCTGTTCAAGCTCCTGCGCCTGCCGGTCGAGGTTCGCCCCGATCGCGCCGCCGATCATCCCGCCGACTGCGGCGCCAAGCGCGGTTTTCGCGAAACGGTCGTCATCACCGCCGGCTGTGTTGCCGATGATGCCACCGATCACGGCCCCTGCAATCGCCGCCTGATTGCGGTTTGCATTCGGGTTGAGGCTGCCATCCGGGTTGCGGTTGTCCATGCAGCCCGCCAACAGAATTGCAGAGCTTGCCAGAAGCGGCAGGATTACTCGGGTCGTCATACGCTTATGCCTTTCACGGTCGCCCCCTTTGGCGGGGCTTTCATCCGTGTCTAGCGCAGATCACGGGCGGGATGCCACTGAACTTGCCGCGAGCGGGCGGATTTTCGCGCGTTTCAAGCGTCGGCGCGGGCGGCCTCCCATGCCAGCAGTGCGCGCTTGACCGGCAACCCCCAGTGATAGCCGCCAAGTCCGCCCGATTTGCGCAGGGCGCGATGGCACGGGATGAGATAGGAGATCGGGTTGCGCCCGACGGCGGTGCCGACGGCGCGCACCGCGCGGGGGGAACCGATGGCGCTGGCGATGTCGGAATAGGTGGTGACCTGGCCCGAGGGAACGGCGAGCAGCGCTTCCCAGACCTTGATCTGGAACGGCGCACCGACCAGCAAAAGCGGGGCTTGGCCGGAGGCCGTGAAAATGGCCTCGACCCAAGGGGTGATCTTGGCGGGGGCGTGGAGGAAGGTGGCTTCGGGCCAGCGGTGTGCGAGGTCACGGAAGCAGGCGTCCTCTCCCATATCCGCGCAAAACCCCATGCCACAGATGCCGCGTGCGGTCGCCATGACGATGGCGGGGCCGAAGGGCGTGTCGAATGTTCCCCAATTGATAACAAGGCCGCCGCCTGCACGGGCAAACTCGCCCGGGGTCATCGCCTCCCATCGAAGCAAAAGATCATGGAGTCGGCTGGTGCCTGAAAGCCCCGCCTCATGTGCGACCGTCTCGAGGGGCAGGCGCTTCGCCAGCAGATGCTTGGCCAGATCGAGGGTCAGGTATTGCTGATAGCGTTTGGGCGAGACGCCGACCCAAGCCGAAAATACCTTCTGGAAATGCGCGGCGCTCAATCCAAGGCGCGCGGCCAGTGTGTCAAGCGAAGGCGGCGCGCCATTCTCCTGTGCCGCGTCGATTTCGGCAATGGCGCGCGCGATCAGCTTATAGTGGTATCGGTCTTCGGCAGGTGTCATGGCGGCCCTCGTTTCGGCCCCATACTAGGACCTGGGCGCAGACGGCGCGACCCGAAAGCTGTGCTTTGTCAGGCGGCGATAAGGTTTTTGCGCGCCGAGCGTTCGCGTTTGAACATGGCAACCTCCCAATCGGCCATCCAGCCGCGGGCCGGGGCTTCATGCGGATTGATCAGGCGCGGCCCCAGAACGCCGCGCACCCTGTCGGGCAGGAGCGAGATATAATTGGGGTCCGCATGGACGGAGCTGACCCAAAGCCCGTTCGCCAGAACAATTTCAGGTGCGTCAAAAAGCAGCGTATACATCATCTGCTTTCCCTCGGCGGGGGCAGGATCGGCACTCAGATGTTCGATCCGCGCCAGCATCTCGTGTTCGGCAAACCAAAGCTCCAGCTCGGTTCCGGCCAACAGAACTCCGAGGGCGGCGGAGGCGGTGAGGGGCGCATTGGGGTAATTCGCGCCGAACTGGTCTGCAGGGACCGCCAGCGGGCGCGTCTCGGGCGGAGAGCGGCGCGGCACTACATGCTGGCCCAGCCACAATAGCGGTTGATAGCCGTTGTCGCGGGTCAGAATGCGATCCCCGGGGCGCAACCAGTCGATTGCCTGTGGTCCTTCGTCGGTCGCGATCATCGTGCCGGCACCAAGCGCGGGCAGTTCGGCAATTTCTTCGGGACTGGCGGGGCGCGCGCCAATAAATGAGGGTTTTACCTCGGTATAAGGGATTCCAGACTCTATCGGGCGCGAAGGCAGATACATTTGAAGGCTGCCGCCGATCTCGATCCGGTCAAGGCGGATCGCTTCCCCCTCGCGCTCAAGCGAAATCGGCATATCGGCGGTCATCAGCCCTTCGGCCCGCACATGCCCTTGCGCGTCCAGAATGCGGGCGTGGCGTCCGTCGGCCAAAAGCTCCAGCCCCTCGGTCTCGGCGCTGAAATCGGGGTCGAGAACCCATGTGCCCGTGCTCCGATCATTGCGAAAGGCCTGCGCGGGAAAACCGAATTGAGACATCACGATCCCTCTTGTCCGTCTTCGGGCAGTTTTGCCCGCACAGAGCAAACAGGACGTTAACGGGCGCAAAAAATTGTCGTCAATTCGAGGAAAATCGACGCACCCTCTTGTCGCCTGCAACGGGTGAGGGCATAGCGGGTAGATGGCAAAACAGCTTGATTATATGGTGCTCAAAGAGGTGTTCGCGCGGTTCGAGGCCGCCGACCCTTGCCCCAAGGGCGAACTGGACCACACCAACGCCTATACGCTTTTGGTGGCGGTGGCCCTGTCGGCGCAAGCGACCGATGTGGGCGTGAACAAGGCGACCAGGGCGCTGTTCCCGATTGCCGACACGCCGCAGAAGATGCTGGACTTGGGCGAAGAGGGGCTGATCGAGCATATCAAGACAATCGGCCTGTTCCGGCAAAAGGCCAAGAATGTCATCAAGACCGCGCAGATACTGGTCGAGAAATACAACGGCGAGGTGCCAAGCTCGCGCGCTGCGCTGACCGGATTGCCGGGCGTCGGGCGCAAAACCGCGAATGTGGTGCTAAGCATCTGGTGGGGGCATCCGGCGCAAGCGGTCGATACCCATATCTTCCGTGTTGGAAATCGCACGGGCATCTGCCCTGGCAAGGATGTCGAGGCGGTCGAGCGCGCCATCGAAGATAACGTGCCGGTCGAATACCAGCGCCATGCGCATCATTGGCTGATTTTGCACGGCCGTTACCTTTGCGTTGCGCGCAAACCGAAATGTGGAGCCTGCCCGATCCGGGATCTGTGCCTGTTCGAGGAGAAAACCCAGTGAAAAACTATCAGGTCGTGGGCATCGGCAATGCGATTGTCGATGTGATCAGCCAGTGCGACGATGCGTTTCTGGCCGCGAATGGCATCGAAAAGGGCATCATGCAGTTGATCGAGCGGGACCGCGCCGAAGAGCTGTATGCCGCGATGCGCGATCGCACGCAGGCGCCGGGTGGCTCGGTCGGGAATACACTGGCGGGGCTTGGCAATCTTGGGCTGCGCACGGCCTATATCGGGCGGGTGCGCGACGATGCTTTGGGACGGTTCTTTCAGGCCTCGCTGGAGGCCGAGGGCACCGATTTTCCGAACCCGCCGGTCGCGGGCGGCGAATTGCCGACCTCGCGTTCGATGATCTTTGTCTCGCCCGATGGCGAGCGCTCGATGAACACCTATCTGGGCATTTCCGCCGAGGTCTCGACCGAGGATGTGCCGCTTGAGGTCGTGGAAAGCACCGAGCTGCTGTATCTTGAGGGCTATCTGTTCGACAAGGATCACGGCAAGGCTGCGTTCCTGAAGGCGGCGCAGGGCACGCGGCGCACGGGCGGTCGCGCGGGGATTTCGCTCTCGGACCCGTTCTGCGTGGACCGCCACCGCGACAGCTTCCGCCGCCTGATCCGCGACGAGATGGATTATGTGATCGGCAATAATCACGAGTGGGAGGCGCTGTATCAGACCGATCTGGAAAGCGCGCTTAAGCAGGCGTCGGGTGAGTGCCGGATGATCGTCTGCACCCGCTCGGGCGACGATGTGGTGCTGATCCGCGAAGGCGAGCGGGTCGAGGTGCCAGTGCACCGCATCACGCCGGTCGATGCGACAGGCGCGGGCGACCAGTTTGCGGCCGGGTTCCTCTATGGCTATGCGACGGGATGCTCGCTTGAGGTGTCGGGCAAGATGGGCGTGATCGCCGCAGCCGAGGTCATCAGCCATTACGGCGCGCGCCCCGAGGTTGATGTGCTGGAGCTGTTCGCCCGTAAGGGTCTGGCATAAGAAAGGGGGCTGACGCCCCCTTAATCAATTCCCGAGTTTCGCGTGCACCTCGGCGAGGTCCACTTCACCGATCGGATATTTGTTGTCCGGGTCGTCGAAATCATAGTGGAACAGCTGGAAATCCTTTTTGTAGATTTCCCAGACCAGATGGCGCGAGAGATCGTCGAAATACTCGCTCACTTTATGCGCGCGTTTTGGCCCGTGCCCTTCGGATTCGTTAAAGCGCGGCACGTCGTCCAGGCCAAGCTTCACCGGCGTCTCGGTGTTGTCCAGAACGACCTGCATCCCTTCGTTGAACTTCTCGGTGAAGAAGATGTGGTCGTAGTGCCCGCCATTGCAGATGAAGGTCGAGATATGGCCGGACATGGCCGACCAGTGGATGTCAGGCTCCATCGGGCGGCGCCAGCGGATGGTGTCGCGCGCGAAGAGCAGAAAGCGGCGGAATGACTGGATCTGGTCGAAGTCGAAATCGTCCTCGGGGCTGCCAACCTCGATCCCGTATTTCTGGATCAGTTGCGGCACAAGATTGCCGCGATAGCGTTTGCCGTTGCGCTGGATGCCGCAAATCTTGTCGAAGAACGACGACAGAATGCGCGCATAGGGGTTGCGCACGCAGGTAAATGCATAGGACTTATGCGCCTTCACATTGTCCTCGATCGGCTTCTGGCTTGCCTCGATCGACCATTTGTGCAGCCCGCCGGTTGCGTCGTGAATGTCGCCGTCAAAAAACGTGCCATGATCGGAATAATACATGATCTGCCCGATGGACGAGCAGGCACATTTGGGAACGACACGGTAGACCATGCTTTCGCTTTCGGTCATCCAGGTGCCAGGAAAACCCATATTTTCTTACCTCCAGAACGCAACTTTTGTTGCGCAAACCATACTTAGGAAACAATAATCCCCTAAAGAGCAAAGAAATGCTTACTTTTCAACGGTTATTAAAGCTAAACATGCCAAGGGTCAGGTAGGAATAAGGGCAGGCTGTTTCCAAGATGGCAAAAATCGCCTTCATAATGCTCACGCATAAAGACCCCGAGGGGTTGATCCAGCAGGCGCTGCGCCTGACGGCGATGGGCGACTATGTGTCGATCCATTTCGATGCGCGTGCGAAACCGTCGGATTTTGCACGCCTGCAAACGGCTCTTGGGGGCAATCCGGGCGTGGTCTTCGCCAAGAAACGGGTGAAATGCGGCTGGGGGGAGTGGTCTCTGGTCGAAGCGACGCTTGAAGCGGTGAAGGCCGCGGTGGGCGCGTTTCCGGATGCGACACATTTCTACATGCTTTCGGGCGACTGTATGCAGATCAAGACGGCGGAATTCGCGCATCAGTTTCTGGATGCCGAGAGCGTCGATTACATCGAGAGCTTTGACTATTTCAAATCCGACTGGATCAAGACCGGCTTCAAGGAAGAGCGGCTGATCTATCGCCATTGGTTCAATGAACGCACGCAGAAACGGCGGTTCTATTTCGCCTATGAGCTCCAACGGCGTCTGGGGATCACGCGCGCTGTGCCAGACGACATCGAGATGATGATAGGCTCGCAGTGGTGGTGTCTGCGGCGGCGCACCATCGAATGGGTGCTCGATTTTTGTAAGAACCGCCCCGATGTGATGCGGTTTTTCCGCACGACCTGGATCCCCGACGAGACGTTTTTCCAGACCATCGTGCGCCATGTGGTGCCTGAAAACGAGATCCGCACCCGCACGCTGACCTTCCTGATGTTCACCGATTACGGTATGCCGGTGACGTTCTATAACGACCACTACGACCTGCTTTTGTCGCAGGATTTCCTGTTCGCGCGGAAAATCAGCGCCGAAGCCTCGGACCTGAAAACCCGTCTGGGAGAGCTGTGGGGGCAGAGCGGCGTGCATTTCCCGATCTCGAACGAGGGGCGCTCGCTGTTCAAGTTTCTCTCGGGGCGCGGGCGGATCGGGCGGCGGTTCGCGCCGCGCTTCTGGGAGACCGAAGCCAGCCTCGGGCGCGAGAACACGCTGATGATCGTCGTGTGCAAGAAGTGGCACGTTGCCAAGCGGTTCGTCGATCAGGTCCGCCAGCGCACCGATATTCCGGTGGCCGAGTATATCTTCAACGAAGAGGGCGGCTTGCCGCATCTGGGCGGGATCGAATCGACGCTGGAGAAACGCCACCGCCACCGGCGCGCGCTGCTGCGGATGTTGTTCGACTATAACCGGACCGAGCGGCTTGTGGTCTGTATCGACCCCGGCAATTTCGACCTTCTGGAGGATTTTACCTCTGACAAAGCCAAAGTGCGTATTCTGGAAATCGAGTGCGATTTCTCCGAGGAGTATCTTGTCGGCCACGCGCGGCGCGTCGGGCTGGCGGGAGAGCGTACGCCCGAGGATGTTCTGGTCCGGCTTCTGCCGACGATCCGCTATGATCTGCGGCTAGAATCCGACCGGATGCGCGATGCGGGCTTTCCGTCCTATATGCGGATGCGCGAACAGGACAGCGCCGACCAGAATACCATGCCGATCGCGCGCTTCCTTGGCTGCGATCCCGATATCGCATATGAAATCGCCACGACAGACCACCTCTTCGTCGATTAAGGAGCGCTCCCATGGCCTATGCCTATGACGACCAGAACATCTTTGCCAAAATCCTGCGCGGCGAAATTCCCAACAATACCGTGCTGGAAACCGATCATACGCTGGCGTTCGGTGATATTTCGCCCAAGGCGCCCGATCATGTGCTGGTGATTCCGAAGGGGCCGTATGTTTGCTACGATCATTTCTGTAATGCGGCCAGTGATGCCGAGATCGTCGATTTCACCCGCGCTGTGGGCAAGGTCTGCGCGATGATCGGGGCGGAGCCCGGAAATGGCGGCAACGGCTTCCGCGCGATCACCAACGCAGGCGAGGATGGAGTGCAGGAAGTGCCGCATTTCCACCTGCATATTCTGGCCGGCCGCCCGCTAGGCCCGATGCTTCTGATGCGCTGAGGCCGATATGCCGCACGACCATCACCACGGGCACGGCGGGCACCATCACGGGCTGGATGCACATTCCGGCGACCGGCGGGTCGCTTGGGCGGTGGCGATCAACGTCGGCCTGACGGTGGCGCAGATCGCGGGTGGGCTTGTGGCGGGGTCTGTCGCGCTGATCGCGGACGGGGTGCATAATTTCTCGGATGCAGCGGCGCTTGTGCTGGCGTTTGGCGCGCGGCGTCTGGCGCGGCGCGGCGCTGACAGCGCGATGAGCTTTGGCTGGGCGCGTGCCGAGGTGGTGGCAGCGCTGATCAACTATGTCTCGCTGGTGATTGTCGCCCTTTGGCTGATGGCCGAGGCGGCAGGGCGGTTGATTGACCCGCCCGGTGTCGAGGGCTGGATCGTTATCTGGCTTGCGGCTTTGGCGCTGGTGATCGACCTTGGCACGGCGGCGCTGACCTTCAGCCTGTCAAAGCAAAGCGTGAATATCCGCGCAGCCTTCTTGCACAACCTTGCCGATGCGGGGGCGTCTGTGGCGGTGATCTTTGGCGGCGTGGTGATCCTGCTCTATGACTGGCGGCTGGTGGACCCGCTGCTGACCATCGGGATTTCGCTGTTTATCCTGTGGCATGTGGCGCACGACATCCGGCCCGTTTTGCGCATCCTGATGCTGGGCGCGCCAAGCCCGCAAGACAGCCCCGAGATCGCGGAACACTTGGTCGCGCTTGACGGCGTCGAGGCCGTGCATCACCTGCATCTGTGGCAGATCGACGAAAAGCGCAGCTCGCTGGAGGCGCATCTGGTGCTGGCCGAGGGCGCGGATTTCCGCGATGTGATTGCGCAGGCCAAGCATATGCTGGAGGCCGAGTTCGGTCTGATCCATGTGACCCTTGAGCCCGAGACCCGCAGCTTCGGGTGCGCAGATCGGGCGGGGGGCTGCTAGCCGCGCGGCAACCAGCCCAGACCTTCGCGCGTTTCGCCTGCGGGGCGGTATTCCGCGCTGACGAACCCGTCATAGCCCTGCGCGTCGAGCATAGCGAAAAACGCCGGATAGTCGATTGGTCCGCCGGTTGGTTCTGACCGCTCGGGTGTTTGCGCGATTTGCACATGAACCGCGCGCTCGCCATGCGCACGCCAGACCGCCATCGCGTCTCCGGTGATTTTTTGCGCGTGATAGGCGTCGAATTGCATGTTCACATTCGGCGCACCGACCGCGTCGATGATCTCTGCTGCCAGATCAAAATCGTTCAGATAATACCCCGGCCAGTCGCCACTGTTCAGCGGTTCGATCGTTAACGAAATATTGGGCGCCTTTTCCGCGGCCCATTGCAGGTTCTCGATGAAACAGGCGCGCGCCTCGGGGCCGCTCGTCTCTCCGGTCATGATATGGATGTGCAGAGGCTTCAGGACGGCCGCATAGCGCAGCACACGCGCAAAATCGCGCCGGAAGCGCTCGGCGCTGGCGGGGATGGCGGCGTAGCCCGGCTCGCCTCCGGTGTAATTCGGAGGCGGTGCATTCATCAGAACGAATTGCAGATCCTCGAAGACCAGAGCGTCGCGCATGTCTTGCGCGGGGCAATCGTAGGGGAAAAGCACCTCGACCGCGTCAAACCCCGCTGCCTTGGCAGCCGCAAAGCGGTCCATGAACGGCAACTCGGTAAAGAGCATCGACAGATTCGCGCAGAATTTTGGCACTTACAGCTCCGCCATCGGGATAATCGGGAAAAACTGCCCGCGCGACCACAGCCCGAGCCAGTCCTGCCCCTCATGGGCTGCGGGGCGGGCGATGTCTACAAGCCGGTAAAAGGTTTTCCGGTCGATTTTAGCTTCCAGTCCGCGGCGCACATGCAGATAGGGCTGCGGCTCGTCATCCTCCAGCCGGATAACGCGGATCGCATGATCGGGGCCGGCTGTCACCTCGTCGCCGACATTGGTCGTGAAACGCAGCACCTGTTCGGCGCCCTTGCCCGAGATGTCGCAATCCACTGCAATAAAGGGCGCATCCTCGACGCGGATGCCCACCTTCTCGACCGGGGTCACAAGGAAGAACTTGCCGTCTTCGAGCTTCAGCACCGAGGCGAACAGCCGCACCAGCGCCTCGCGCCCGATCGGAGTCCCCAAATAGAACCAGGTGCCGTCGCGCTTAATCTCCATGTCCAGATCGCCGCAAAACGGCGGATTCCACAGGTGGACGGGCGGCGGCCCCTTCTTCGCGGCCTTGCTGGCAGCGGCAGCGATGCCGTCGGCATTCGGTCCCTTCACGGGCTTTTGTGGGGGCTTCTTGTCGCTCATCTGTCTTTCCGGTTTGTTTGCCGGTCAATATCTGGTTTTCTAAAGATAGTTCGCCCCGAGGAGTTTGTCATGGCTGATACTGATGAATTGATTGATGAAATCGAAGCGCTGGGCGCCAAGCTGCAAAAGGCGCGCCATTCGATCAACCGCCGGTTCATCGGGCAAGAGCGCGTGGTCGAGCTGGTTCTGGCCGCTTTGCTGTCGGGCGGGCACGGGCTTTTGGTCGGCCTGCCGGGGCTTGGCAAGACGATGCTGGTCGATACGCTGTCCACTGTGATGGGGCTTGGCTCGAACCGGATACAGTTCACGCCCGACCTGATGCCCGCCGATATTCTGGGCTCCGAGGTGCTGGAAACGGCCACTGATGGCAGTCGCGCGTTCCGGTTTTTGCAAGGGCCGGTGTTCTGTCAGCTTCTGATGGCCGACGAGATCAACCGTGCCAGCCCCCGCACCCAGTCGGCGCTGTTGCAGGCCATGCAGGAGCGCGAGGTGACGATCGCGGGCGAGCATCGCCCCCTTGGCCGCCCGTTCCATGTGCTGGCGACGCAAAACCCGATCGAGCAAGAGGGCACCTACCCGCTGCCCGAGGCGCAGCTTGACCGCTTCCTTGTGCAGATCGATGTCGATTATCCTGACCGCGAGACCGAGCGGCAAATCCTGCTGGCGACCACTGGCGCAACGGCCGACGAGGCGCATCAGGTGTTCGCCGCTGACGAACTGATTGCAGCGCAGGCTTTGGTGCGTCGGATGCCGGTTGGCGAAAAGGTCGTCGAGCATATCCTCGATCTGGTTCGGGCCTGCCGCCCGGGAGAGGAGGGCGGCTCTGATCTGGCGCGCGACGCGCTGGCCTGGGGGCCGGGGCCGCGCGCAGCACAAGCGCTGATGCTGACGGTGCGGGCGCGGGCGCTGATCCACGGGCGGCTTGCGCCAAGCCTTGAGGATGTTGTCGCGATGGCTGGGCCGGTTCTCGTTCACCGCATGGCGCTTGGCTTTGCGGCGCGTGCGCGGGGCGAGACCTTGGCTGGCGTGATCGCGCGCATCTCGCAAGAGGTGCTGGGTGTCTCGGGCGCCGAGGTTGCTGCGTGACTCAACGCCCTGATAGCGGCGCTGCGCTTCAGTTGCGCCGCGCGGCCGAGGCGCAGGCTTCGGTCTTGCCGCCATTGCTGGTGGCGGCCGAGCAACTGGCCGCGACCGTTCAGCTTGGCGCGCATGGCCGCCGCCGCGTGGGCGTGGGCGAGGAGTTCTGGCAATACCGCCCCGTCCAGCACGGCGAAGACGCGCGGTTTATCGACTGGCGCCGCTCGGCGCGCTCGGATGCGCAATATACCCGCGAACGCGAGTGGCAACTGGCGCAATCGGTGTATCTTTGGGCTGATGATGCGGCCTCGATGCAGTTTGCGGGTGATGGCAACGGACCGACCAAGGCGGAGCGCGCGCGGCTTCTGGCACTGGCGCTGGCGGTTCTGATGACCCGCGGGGGCGAGCGCGTGGGCCTGTCCGGCCCGCTTGCGCCGCCGCGTCCGGGGCGGGCGCAGCTTTTGACGATTGCGCAGGTTCTGGCTGGCGCTTCGAGCGAGGCCGAGTTGGGCGCGCCCGAAGTGGCGGGGATTTCAGCGCAATCGCGTGCGGTGTTCCTGTCGGATTTCTTCGGTGATCTGGATCATCTGCGCGCGTCAGTGGGCGCATTGGCGGATCGCGGTGTGCAGGGCGTTATGCTTCAGGTGCTGGCCCCCGAAGAAGAGGATTTCCCGTTTCAGGGCCGCACCATTTTCGAATCCGTCGGCGGCACGCTACGCCATGAAACGCGCAAGGCGGCGGATCTTCGCGCGCGCTATCTGGACCGTCTGGCGGCACGGCGCGAGGCTTTGGCGCATCTGGCGCAAACGGCGGGGTGGCAGTTTTCGACGCATCACACCGGCTCGCCCGCGCAGGGCGCGCTATTGTGGCTCCATGCCGCTTTGGGGAGGGGCGCCTGATGTGGATGCTCGGTCCCATTGGATTTACCGCGCCGTGGCTTATGCTGGGGCTGATCGGCCTGCCGATCCTGTGGTTTTTGCTGCGCGCCGTGCCGCCCGCGCCGGTGCGGCGGCGGTTTCCCGGTGTCGTTCTGCTTTTGGGGCTGCGCGACGAGGATGCGCAGGCCGAGCGCACGCCCTGGTGGCTGTTGGCGCTGCGGATGCTGGCGCTGGCGGCGGCGATCATCGGCTTTGCGGGGCCGGTTCTGAACCCCGAGGTTCGCGCGGCAGGTGAAGGGCCGTTGCTGATTGTGGCGGATGCCAGCTGGGCCTCGGCGCGCGACTGGCCGCGGCGGCAAGACCGGATGGAACAGGCTTTGGTTGAGGCGCAAAACGCGGGCCGTCCGGTGGCGTTTGTGCGGCTTAGCGCGCCGCCTGCCGTGCAGATGAAATTCGGTGATCCCGCCGATCTGCGTCAGCAGGTGAAGGGGCTTTCCCCGCGCCCGTGGGAGCCGGATGCCACCGACCTCGCGCTTTTGCCGGAGGGGCGTTTTGACACCCTGTGGCTGTCTGACGGGATGGAGCGCCCTTCGCGCGCGGCGCTTCTGGCGGCCTTGCAAGGGCGCGGCGCGGTCAGCGTCTGGCAACCCGCCGCGCCCGTTCTGGCGCTTGGGGCGCCGGTTATCCGCGAGGGCGCTCTGGCCCTGCCGGTTCTGGCGACGCGCGCGCCTCTGGCCCCTCCGGAGGTGGTCGCAATCGGTCTGGACCCGACGGGCCTTGAACGCGAACTGGCGCGGATGGCGGTCGCCTTTGATGGCGGCACGCGGGCTGAGGCCCGTTTCGACTTGCCGCCAGAGTTGCGCAACCGGATCACGCGGTTCGAGATTTCCGGCCAGCGCTCGGCTGGGGCCGTTAGCCTGACCGACGATGCGGTAAAGCGGCGCAAGGTGGCGTTGGTTGCGGGTGGCCCTCCGCGCGAGGGGCTGGAGTTGCTCTCGCCGCTTCACTACCTGCGCGAAGCCCTGCGCCCAAGCTCCGATCTGATCGAGGCGTCGCTGGAAGACGTGCTTCTGGCCAAGCCGGATGTAATTATTCTGGCCGATGTCAGTGAGTTGGCCGACCCTGACCGCCTTGCTGAATGGGTCGAGGAGGGCGGGCTTCTGGTGCGGTTTGCGGGGCCGCGGATGGCGGCAGGCACGACGCAGGACGACGATCTTCTGCCAGTGCGTTTGCGCGTGGGCGGGCGCTCGGTCGGCGGCACGATGAGTTGGGAAAGCCCGCGCGCGCTGGCGCCTTTCCCCGAAGGATCACCCTTTGCGGGGCTGGCCGCGCCCGAAGATGTGACGGTGGCGATGCAGGTGATGGCCGAGCCTTCTCCGGAACTGGCCGAGCGCACGATCGCCGCGCTTGCCGATGGCACGCCGCTTGTGACGCGCGCGGCCTTTGGGGCGGGAGACCTGGTGTTTTTTCATGTAAGCGCGAATGCCGAGTGGTCCTCGCTGCCGCTGTCGGGGCTGTTCCCCGCGATGCTGGAGCGGCTGGCAATTTCGACCCGCTCCGGCCCTGCCGAGACGAGTGACATGGCGGGCACGACCTGGGTTCCGCAGCAGTTGATCGACGCTTTCGGGCGGCTGGAGGGCGCGGAAAAAGCCGCCGGTGTCGCGGGCGAGGATCTGGCCGGCGCACTGCCGGGGCCGGACCTGCCGCCCGGTCTTTATGCCTCTGACGAGCGGGTGATTGCGCTTAATGCTTTAGCGCGGGATCGCAGTTTAGCGCCTGCGCTCTGGCCTGCGAGTGTTCCGCTTGAGGGTAATGAGGCTCCGCGTCAGATGCCGTTGAAAGGGGCGCTTCTGGCGGCGGCATTGGGCGTTCTGCTGCTGGATGCATTGGCGACGCTGATGCTGTCGGGGCAGCTTGTGATGCGACGCGCGACGGGTGTTGCGGCGTTGGCCCTGATGCTGGCGGGCTTTGGCACGGATCGCGCGCAGGCCGACGGGATGGAGGAAGCCCGTGCCATAGCGGCGGCCTCGGATGTCGTGCTGGCCCATGTGGCGACGGGTAATGCCGAGGTGGATCGCATCGCTGAAGCCGGGCTTCGCGGGTTGTCGAGCACGGTCAGTCGCCGGACAGCGGTTGAACCGGCAAAGCCGATGACGCTCGATCTGGAGACCGACGATCTGGCGCTGTTTTCGCTGATTTACTGGCCTGTAACCGAGGATCAGCCCGCTCCCTCGGCGCGTGCCTATCTGAAGCTCAACCGTTATTTGCGCGGCGGCGGCATGATCCTGTTTGACACGCGCGACGCCGATCTGGCGGGCTTTGGCGAGGCTACGGCGACAGGGCGGCGCTTGCAGGCGTTGGCGGCGCCTTTGGATATTCCGCCTCTGGACCCGATCCCGGCGGACCATGTGCTGACGCGCGCCTTCTATCTGCTGCAAGAGTTTCCGGGGCGTTATTCCGGCCCGATCTGGGTCGAGGCCGCGCCGCCGGATGCCGAGCTTGCCGAGGGGATGCCGTTTCGCAACCTCAATGACGGGGTGACGCCCGTTGTGATCGGCGGCAATGACTGGGCCGCAGCCTGGGCGCAGGATGCGCAGGGGCTGCCGATGTTCCCCGTGGGGCGCGGCCTGACGGGCGAGCGTCAGCGCGAGATTGCGCTCCGCTTTGGGGTCAATCTGGTGATGCATGTGCTGACGGGGAACTACAAATCCGATCAGGTCCATGTGCCTGCGCTTTTGGAAAGGCTGGGGCAATGAGCGGGCTGTCGGTGATCTTTGCGCCGCTGGTGCCGATGGCGGTTCTGCTGGCGCTGGCGGGGCTGGCGGCGGTGGTTTTGGCCCTGTCGGTCTGGCGCGGGCAACGCGGCTGGCCCTTGCGCGCGCTGGCGGCGCTGGCCTTGCTTGGGGCGATGGCGCAGCCCGCTCTGCAACGCGAGGAAACCGAAGCCCTGTCGGATATTGTTCTGCTGCTCGACGACCGGACGGCCTCGCAATCCCTGTCTGACCGAGGCACTCAGTCCGATGCGGCGATCAAGGGGCTGGAGGCGCAGCTTGCCCGCCTGCCGAATGTCGAGTTTCGCAAGATCACCGTGCCGGATGGCGCCGAAAACGCAGGCACGGAAATAGGGGCTGCGCTTTCCGGGGCGCTCGCCGCCGAGCCTCGTGCGCGCGTCGCAGGGGTATTGGTCGTCTCGGACGGGCAGGCGCATGACGCGGGCCTGATGCCCGATCTGCCCGCGCCCTTGCAGCTTTTGCTGACGGGGCGCGCGCAAGACTGGGACCGTCGCTTGCTGATCCAGACGGCCCCCGCCTTCGGGATTATCGGCGAGGAAACCGCGATCCGCCTGCGGGTCGAGGATATGGGCGCGGTGCCTGCCACGCTTGGGACCACCGCGCAGATCAGCATCGCGATAGATGGGGGCGAACCGTCGAGCTATGACGTGCGCGTCGGGCAGGATCTGGAGCTGCCGCTGACGCTCTCCCACGGCGGGCAGAATGTGGTGCAGTTCGCGCTTGCGCCCGTGGAAGGCGAACTGACCACGCGCAACAATGAGGCGGTGGTGCAGATCAACGGGGTGCGCGACCGGCTGCGGGTTCTGCTGGTCTCGGGCGAGCCGCACGCGGGCGAGCGCACATGGCGCAACCTTCTGAAGTCGGATGCGGCGGTTGACCTTGTGCATTTCACCATTCTGCGCCCGCCCGAAAAGCAGGATGGAACGCCGGTCTCGGAGCTGTCGCTGATCGCCTTTCCGACGCAGGAATTGTTCATCGAGAAGATCGACGAATTCGACCTCTTGATCTTTGATCGCTATGGCGCGCGGGGCATCCTGCCTGCCGCCTATTTCGCCAATATCCGCGCCTATATCGAACGCGGGGGGGCGGTGCTGATTTCGGCTGGTCCCGAGTTTGCCACCGTTGAAAGTCTTTATCAGACCGCGCTTGAGGAAATCATGCCAGCGCGCCCGACGGGGCGGGTGTTGTCGCAAGGGTTCTTGCCGCGTCCGACCGCGCTTGGCCTGCGCCATCCGGTGACGGCGGGGCTTGAGGGCGCGCCACCCCCTGCCGGGCAAGACGCCCCCGAGGGCGCATCCCATTGGGGCCGCTGGCTGCGCCAGATCGAATTGACCAACCCCACCGGAGAGGTCGTGATGGAGGGCGCTGAGGGCAACCCGCTTTTGGTCCTGTCGCGGGCGGGCGAGGGGCGCGTGGCGCTTTTGGCGTCTGATCAGGCTTGGCTTTGGGATCGGGGGTTCGAGGGCGGTGGGCCGCAACTGGAACTGCTGCGCCGCATCGCGCATTGGGCGATGAAAGAGCCGGAGCTTGAGGAAGAGGCGCTGTATGCGGCGGTCGAACCCGGCAGTCTGACGCTGACGCTTACACGCCGCACGATGGCCGAAACCGCCGCGCCTTTGACGATCACGGGGCCGGAGGGGCAGAGGTGGGAAGTGCCCCTGGCCGAGGACGCACCGGGCCGTTTTACCGCGCGCTGGAGTGCGCCCTCGGCGGGGCTTTACCGCTTTGCCGATGCCGATCTGGAGCGTGTTGTTGCGCTTGGCCCTGCCGCACCGCGCGAGTTCGAAAACACCATCGCCAGCGCGGAACCCTTGAGTGCGGCTATCGCGGCCTCGAATGGCGGGGTGACGCGGCTTGAGGACGGTGTGCCGCAAATCCGGTTTGTGCGTGAGGGACGCGCGAGTGCGGGGCGGGGTTGGATTGGCCTCACGCGGCGCGGGGCCGAGGCGACGGTGGATCTGCGGGTCAAGCCGCTGATGCCTGCATGGGCGTGGCTGGTGCTGGTCGGCGCGTTTGTTCTGGGGGCGTGGCTCATCGAAGGGCGCAGCCCGCGGTCGCGCGCCTAGCTTGGCGGGTTTTCCAGCAACGCCTGTCGTGCGGTCGAGGCGAACTCGCGCCGCCACAGCATCACCGTGGTGAACAGCGCCGCCGCTGCCAGTGCCGCCGGCCCCAGAAGCCACGCCAGTGAGGCCAGCGCGAAATAGACCGAGCGTAGCCCGCGGTTAAAGCTTTTGGCGGCATTGATCGCAAGCCGCGCTGCCTGATCCGCGCGCGGATAGGCCAGCGGGTCGGTGATGTCGTTGGGCACTGCCGCCATCGCAATTGCGGCATAAGAAAACAGCCGGTGGGACCAGACGAATTTCAAAAACGCATTGGCCCCAAACAGCACCGCCGTCAGAATCCGCGCCTCCCACAGCACATTCGGCCCCTGATCGAGGGCGAATTCATTGGCCAGATCGGACAGGCGCTCGGGGTTGCCGATCAGCGCCAGCCCGCCGCCGATGGCAATCAGCGCGGTCGAGGCGAAGAAGGTCGTCGATTGCCGCAGCCCGTCCATCATGGCCGAATCAAAGATGCGCGGCTGGCGGGTGACAAGCTGGCGCATCCATTCGCGCCGGTAGCCCTCCATCAACACGCCGACCGAGGGGCGGTTGGCGGGCGGGTGCTCGGTCGTCCAGCCGATGCCGAGCCAGCACAGCACCAGAAGCCCAAGGGCTGCAAGGTCATACAGGTTGAACGGGCCGATCAGAAGGTTTGTCATGGCGCCAGATTAGCCAATCAGATGAATGCTTGCCAGATGGGATTATTGGTTATATTTTCTTACCAAACGGGAGGTGGTCGCATGGAGATGCCCAAAGCCAGCGCGCTTGTTTTGTCGCGCAAGGACCAGATCGTCGCGCGGTTGCGCGCGGTGCTGCCCGATGATGCGGTGATTGATGATCCGGCGGAAACACGCGCCTATGAATGTGATGCGCTCTCGGCCTATCGCTGCCCGCCTTTGGCTGTGGTGCTGCCGCGCACGACCGACGAGGTCGCCGCCGCGCTGAAGGTCTGTTTCGAAGAACGCGTGCCGGTGGTGCCGCGTGGGGCGGGGACATCGCTGGCGGGTGGCTCGATGCCGACCGAAGATTCGGTGGTGGTCGGGCTTGCGCGGATGAACGCCGTGCTGGAGACCGATTACGAGAACCGCTTTATCCGTGTCGAGGCAGGGCGCACCAACCTGTCGGTCACTGGCGCGGTCGAGGCGGACGGCTGGTTCTATGCGCCCGATCCCTCGTCGCAGCTTGCCTGTGCGATCTCGGGCAATATCGCGATGAATTCGGGTGGCGCGCATTGCCTGAAATACGGCGTGACGACGAATAACCTGCTGGGGGTGACGCTGGTCACGATGGCGGGCGAGGTGGTCGAAATCGGCGGGCCTTATAGCGATGCGGGCGGGCTGGATTTGCTGGGCGTTGTCTGCGGCTCGGAAGGGCAGCTTGGCATCGTGACCGAGGCTTGCCTGCGCATCCTGCCCAAGCCCGAAGGCGCGCGCCCCGTGCTGATCGGGTTCAACTCGAACGAGGTGGCGGGCGCCTGCGTGGCCGACATCATCAAGGCGGGCGTTCTGCCGGTCGCGATCGAGTTTATGGACCGCCCCTGTATCGTGGCGACCGAGGCGTTTTGCCATGCGGGCTACCCCGATTGCGAGGCGCTGCTGATCGTCGAATGCGAAGGCTCCGAGGCCGAGATCGACGAGCAACTTGGCCTCGTGCGCGAAATCGCGATGCGCCACGATCCGGTGGAATTCCGCGAGGCGCGTGACGCCGATGAGGCGGGCCGCATCTGGCTGGGTCGCAAATCGGCCTTTGGCGCGATGGGGCAGATCAACGATTACATGTGCCTTGATGGCACGATCCCCGTGTCGTCCTTGCCCGAGGTGCTGCGCCGCATCGGGGAACTGTCGCGCGAGTTTGGTCTGGATGTGGCCAACGTGTTTCACGCGGGCGACGGCAATATGCATCCGCTGATCCTGTATAATGCCAACAAGCCCGGCGATCAGGAAAAATGCGAAGAACTGGGCGCTGCGATCCTGACGCTTTGCGTCGAAATGGGCGGCTGCCTGACCGGCGAGCACGGTGTCGGTATCGAGAAGCGCGATCTGATGACCGTGCAATTCGCCGCTGTCGACCTTGAAGCGCAGATGCGGGTGAAAGACGTGTTCGATCCGCGCTGGTTGTTGAATCCGGCCAAGGTGTTTCCCCTGTCTGTCAGCGCGCCGCGGCGCGAAGCCTGATCTAACCGCGAGACCGATGTCATGAGAATTGAGACCGAACAGCAATTGGCCGAAGCGATCCGCAGCGCGCAAGGGCCGCTCGCGATTGTGGGGGGCGGCACGCGGCCGGTGGGGCAGGGTGCTGGGGCGCGCCTTGAGGTCGGGATTTCCGGCATTACGCTTTATGAACCGGGTGCTCTCACGCTGGTTGCGGGGGCGGGCACGCCACTTTCTGAAATCGAAGAGGTCATCGCCGCTCAAGGCCAGCGCCTGCCGTTCGAACCCGCACGGTGGGGGACGGTTCTGGGTGCCTCGGGCGAAAGCACCATCGGGGGTGTCGTGGCGGCGAATGTCTCGGGGCCGCGCCGTGTGCAGGCGGGTGCTTGCCGCGATAGTCTGATCGGGGTGCGATTTGTCGATGGCGCGGGCGAGACTGTCAAGAACGGCGGGCGCGTGATGAAAAACGTGACCGGCTATGATCTGGCCAAGCTGATGGCGGGAAGCTGGGGCACTTTGGGGGTGCTTAGCGAGGTGTCGTTCAAGCTGCTCCCCGCCGCGGTGGCGCAGGCGACCATCGTTCTGGACCTGTCCGCCGAGGCGGCGCAGCCTGCGCTGTCGGCCGCGCTTGGGTCGCCCTTCGATGTGTCGGGTGCGGGCTGGTTGCCCGGGATTGGCGCGATTGTGCGCATCGAGGGGCTGGCACAATCGGTTGCCTATCGGGCGGAACGTCTGCGTGACTTGCTGGCGGTTTTCGGCCCTGCGCGGATCGAAACCCACAGATCCGCCGAGCTTTGGCGTTGCTTGCGCGATCTGGTGCCGTTCGAGGGCAAGTCGGGCGATCTGTGGCGGCTCTCGGTCAAACCCTCCGAGGCGCCCGACATCCTGCGCCGGATCGGCGGCGAGGTCATGCTGGACTGGGGCGGTGGCCTGATCTGGGCGCTGGTGCCAGAAGGCACCGACCTGCGCGCCAGAGCGGCCCCCTACACCGGTCACGCGACCTGCTTGCGCGGGCAGTCGCCTGCGTTCGAGCCCGAACCCGCACCCGTTGCCACACTGACCCGCGCCCTGCGCGCGCGCTTTGATCCGCGCGGCATTCTGAACCCCGGAAGGATGGGCTGATGCAGACCTATTTTACGCCCGAACAACTGGCCGATCCGGGGATCGAGCGCGCCAACCAGATCTTGCGCTCTTGCGTGCATTGCGGGTTTTGCACCGCGACCTGTCCGTCCTATCAGGTGCTTGGAGACGAGCTGGACAGCCCGCGCGGGCGGATCTATCTGATCAAGGAGATGCTGGAAAGCGGCCGCCCGGCGGATGCGCGCACCGTCAAGCATATCGACCGTTGTCTCAGCTGTCTGGCCTGCATGACGACCTGCCCGTCGGGCGTGCATTACATGCATCTGATCGACCACGCGCGGGTTCATGTCGAAAAGACCTACAAACGTCCGCTGATGGACCGCCTGCTGCGCTGGACGCTGGCCAAGATCGTGCCTTATCCGGGGCGGTTCCGGCTGGCGATGCTGGGGGCCAGGATCGCGCGGCCCTTTGCGGGGCTGCTGCCCGATCCGCGGTTGCGCGCGATGGTGGCGATGGCGCAAAAGACCCTTCCGCCGGTGTCGCGCAACGATGACGCCCAGACCTTCCCCGCGATTGGCCCGCGCAAATACCGCGTGGCGTTGCAAATCGGCTGTGCGCAGCGCGCGCTCAATACCGACATTAATGACGCGACGATCCGCCTGTTGCGCCGCCTTGGCTGTGATGTGGTGATCCCGCGCAAGCTGGGCTGCTGCGGGGCGATGACGCATCACATGGGCCGCGAAACCGAGGCCCATGCGCAGGCGGAAAACAACATCCGCGCCTATCTGTCCGAAGGCGATCTGGATGCGATCATCATCAACACCTCGGGCTGCGGCACGACGGTCAAGGATTACGGCTATATGTTTCAGGACCGCCCCTTGGCTGGGGAGGCCGCGAAAGTGGCCGGGCTGGCCAGGGATGTGACCGAGTTTCTGGCGCAGATCGGCCTGCCCGAAGGCGCGCCAAAGGGGCTGCGCGTTGCCTATCACGCGGCCTGTTCGCTGCAACACGGGCAGAAGGTCAAGACCGCGCCGAAAGATCTGCTAAAGAAGGTTGGCTTCGAGGTGGTGGAACCTGCTGACAGCCATCTGTGCTGTGGCTCGGCGGGGACGTATAATCTGCTCCAGCCCGAGATTTCTGCCGATCTTAAGGCGCGCAAGGTCCGCACACTTGAGGCCAAGGCGCCCGATCTGATCGCGGCGGGGAACATCGGCTGTATGGTGCAGATCGGCTCGGGGACCGAGGTGCCGATCGTCCATACGGTCGAATTGCTGGACTGGGCGACGGGCGGGCCAAAGCCGCCAGCGCTGGCCGCCGCAGGGAAATAATCCGCCGCGCCATATTCTCGCCCCATGACAAGGCTAGAGCCGGGGGCGGGATTGCTTTATCGGATGGTTCATGCGCAGCGTATTCGCCTTGCTTGTTTTCGTGCTCGCCCTTGGCTTCGGGGGCGGCGCGCGTGCGCAATCCGCGCTGCAAACCCTCTCGACGGGCGATGCGACGCGCGGCTGGGAGGCGGTCGGGCGGCTGAACCTTGGCAAGGGCAGCTTTTGCACCGGAACCCTGATTGAACCCGATCTGGTTCTGACGGCGGCGCATTGTCTGTTCGATCCGGCGACCGGCAAGATGTTCACAGCCGACCAGATCGAGTTCCGCGCGGGCTGGCGTAACGGGCGCGCGGTCGCCTATCGCAAGGTGCGCAGCGCTGTGGCACATCCCGATTACGCCTATCAGGGAGCCGACCGCTTTGATCGCGTTGCCTGGGATATTGCGCTGGTGCAGCTGGCGCAGCCGATCCGCCTGCCTCAACTGGTGCCGATCCCCCTGTCGCACGCACCGAAAGCGGGCGATCAGGTCGGTGTGGTATCCTATTCGCACGACCGTGCCGAGGCGCCCTCGTTGCAAAAGCGTTGCGAGGTGATCTCGCGCAACAGTGGCGTCGTGCTGATGGATTGCAACGCCGATTTCGGGGCGTCCGGCTCGCCCGTGTTCTCGGTTGCGTCGGGGCATCCGGAAATCGTCTCGGTGGTGTCGGCCAAGGCGCAGTTCCGCGAAAAGGATGTGACCCTTGGCACGTTGATCGACCACGTCGCCGATCTGCGCGCGGCGCTTGAGGCGCGCAACCCCGGCGATAACGCGCGCCAGATGATCCGCTCGGGCGGCGCCAAGTTTATCCGCGCCAACTAGGCTTGAAACGCCGCTCCTCCCTTCCCATCTCGGTTTTGTCGCGGTGCCATGACGGGCCGCGATGATTTCCCTGCCCCGATAAGGGGAGGGCCAACCGACATCGCTCTGGAGAGGATGACAATGCGAACTTTTGATCTTGCCCCGCTTTACCGCGCAACCGTTGGCTTCGACCGTGTGGCCGATATGATGGACCGTGTGCTGTCGGCCGATGTGCCACAGCCGACCTATCCACCCTATAACATCGAGAAACTTGATGAAAACGCCTACCGGATTTCGATCGCGGTGGCGGGGTTCTCGGATGAGGAACTGGGTGTTGAGCTGCGTGAAGGCGCGCTGATCGTGACCGGCCGCAAAGCCGAGGGCGAACCCGAGAAAACCTATCTGCATCGAGGCATCGCGACCCGCGCGTTCGAGCGCCGCTTTGCGCTGGACGATCACCTGAAAGTCACCGGCGCCAGCCATGTTGACGGGATGCTTCATGTCGATCTGGTGCGCGAAGTGCCCGAGGCGCTCAAGCCCCGCCGGATTGATATTGCCGGATCGGCCCCCAAAGCGGCGACAATCGACGCCTGATTTCGGAAAATTCATGGCGCGCGGGCGGCAACTCCCGCGCGCTTTCTATTGCGCTGCAAGCAGCGCCTTGATCCGCGCAATGTCCTCGGCTCCGGCCTCAAGGACGGTCGCTTCGAGGTTGCGGTAAGCGGCCAGAACCTCGTGTCCCGTGGGCGTCAGATGCGCGCCGCCCCCTTTCGCGCCACCCCGCGCGCTTTCGACCAGAGGCTCGCGAAACCCCGCGTTCATCGCCTCGACCAGTTGCCAGGCGCGTTTATAGCTCATCCCCATCTTACGCCCCGCCGCCGAGATCGAGCCTTCGGACGCAATCGCCTCCAAAAGCGCAGCCTTCCCCGGCCCGAGCATCAGCTCGCCGAAATAAAGCCGCAGCATCAGACGCGTGAGGTCCATCGGGATCATCCTTTCGTTTCGGCTATCCTGTCGCGCGCGCACGCGGCTTGCAAGCCGAACTCCCCTTGCGCTGTCCGGCAAGTTTGGGCAGCTTGGCGGCCAGAAGGGGGATAGCGGACCCCCAAGAGGGATATTATGCGTCTGACGATCGGCTTCTTCGTGCTGGGATATATGCTCAGCCAGTTCTATCGCGCATGTCTGGCGGTGCTGACGCCGGTTCTGAAAGAGGAGCTGGGAGCCACGGCGGGCGACCTCGCGCTGGCGCTTGGGCTTTGGTATGTGACCTTTGCGCTGATGCAAATTCCGGTCGGAGAGGCGCTGGACCGGATCGGGCCGCGCCGGACCTCGGGCGTTTTGCTGGCGGTCGGCGGCGGTGGCGGGGCGGCGATGTTCGCGATGGCCTCGGGTCCGGTGGATGTGCAAATCGCGATGGCGCTGATCGGGATTGGCTGCTCGCCGGTGCTGATGGGGGCTTATTTCATCTTTGCGCGCAGCTTTCGACCCGCGCTGTTCGGCACGCTGGCGGCCTCGATCATCGGGGTGGGCAGCCTTGGAAACCTGTTGGGCGCGACGCCCCTGGCGGCCTCGGTCGAGGCCTTTGGCTGGCGCGAAACGCTTTGGGCGCTGGCTGGGGTCACGCTGCTGGTCTCGGCCGGGGTTTTCCTGTTTGTGCGCGACCCCGAGCGAGTCCAGGCGCCTTCGGGCAAATCCGGCTCGATTCTGGATGTGCTGAAAATCCGCGGACTGTGGCTCATGCTGCCGCTGATGATGATCAACTATTCGGCCTCGGCGGGCATTCGCGGCCTCTGGGCAGGGCCGTATCTGGCGGATGTCTTCGGGGCTGATGCCGCGCGGATCGGCACAGTGACGCTGGCGATGGGGATCGCCATGACGCTTGGCAATTTCATGTATGGTCCGGCGGACCGCCTGTTCGGCTCGCACCGGCGGGTGGCGATTGTCGGCAATACGGGGCTGGCGATCGGGCTTGTGCTGTTGTGGCTGCAACCCGATGCGGGGTTGATGCAGGCGGCGCTTCTTTTGGCGATGGTCGGGCTGTTGGGGCAGACCTTCCCGGTGCTTATGGCGCATGGGCGCGCGTTCATCCCGCCGCATCTGACGGGGCGGGGTGTGACGATGCTCAATATGTTCTCGATCCTCGGGGTGGCGCTGATGCAGTTCGGCTCGCGCGGGGTGTTCGAACGCGCCTCGGAGACCGGCACACCGACCGAGGCTTATAGCGGGCTGTTCCTGTTCTTCCTTGTGCCGCTGGTGATTGGTCTTTCGATCTATCTGTTCAGCCGCGACAACCCTGACGCAACCCGTTAGAACAGGCCCATGACCCGATTTGAGTTCCTTCTGAACCGGACATTGCGGCGCGAGGTGGCGTTGATGGGGCTGTCGGTGCCGCAAGAGCGGTTACTGGCCGCGCTGGAGGAGAAATCCGTTGCGCTGGTTGGCAATGCGCGCGCGCTGGTCGAGACAACGCACGGGGCGGCAATTGACGGGCATGACTTGGTGATCCGCATCAACCGCGCGCCGATGCCATCGCCGCAAAGCCACGGCGCCCGCACCGACTGGCTGGCGCTGGCGACCTCGCTACCTGCGGATGACCGCCAGAGGATCGGGGCGGCGCGCTATCTGTGGATGAGCCATAAGCGCAAGCGGCTGGATTGGGAAACCGCCTCGAGCGAAGGGTTTTACCTGCATCCGCTGGCCGATTACCGCGCGATGAAAGCGGAGCTTGGCGCCCAGCCGACGACGGGGGCGATGATGATCGCACTGCTGTCGCGGTCCCGCCTGTCGCGGCTAACCCTTTTCGGGTTCGACTTTTTCGCCTCGCTTTCGCTGTCGGGGCGGCGCACGGCGGATAAGGTTCCGCATGACTTTGCCGCCGAAGCTTCTTTCGTGCGGGCGTTGATTTCGGGCGACAGCCGCATCATTCGTGCGTGAAGCGTAAAGAATCCCTTTTAAATCGGCACACAAAGCGCTAAAGGCGCTTGTTCTTTTGAGCAAGGAGGGCCTGATGGGCTATAAAGTCGTCGTCGCTGGCGCCACGGGGAATGTGGGTCGCGAAATGCTGAATATTCTGGCCGAGCGCCAGTTTCCTGCGGATGAGGTTGTCGCTCTGGCTTCGCGCCGGAGCCTTGGCACCGAGGTCAGCTATGGCGACAAGACCCTGACTTGCAAGGATATTGAGGGCTTCGATTTCTCGGGCTACGACATCGCCTTCTTTGCAATCGGCTCGGATGCGACCAAGAAATACGCGCCCATCGCAGCATCGCAGAAATGCGTCGTGATCGACAACTCGTCGCTCTATCGCTACGACCCGGAAATCCCGCTGGTCGTGCCGGAAGTGAACCCCGAGGCGGTGGATCGCTACACCAACAAATATATCATCGCGAACCCCAACTGCTCGACCGCGCAGATGGTTGTGGCGCTCAAACCCCTGCATGACCGCGCGCGCATCAAGCGTGTTGTCGTCTCGACCTACCAGTCGGTGTCGGGCACGGGCAAAGAGGCAATCGACGAGCTGTGGAACCAGACCAAGGGTCTTTACGTCCCCGGTCAGGAAGTCGCGCCGAGCGTCTACCCCAAGCAGATCGCCTTCAACGTGATTCCGCACATCGACGTCTTCCTTGAGGATGGTTCGACCAAGGAAGAATGGAAGATGGTCGCAGAGACCAAGAAGATCGTGGACCCCTCGATCAAGCTGACCGCGACTTGCGTGCGTGTGCCGGTATTCGTTGGCCACTCGGAAGCGATCAACATCGAGTTCGAGGACCATCTCGACGAGGCCGAAGCCCGCGACATCCTGCGTGAAGCACCGGGCGTCATGGTGATTGATAAGCGTGAGGCCGGTGGCTATGTGACGCCGGTGGAATGCGTTGGCGATTACGCGACCTTCATCTCGCGCATCCGTCAGGACAGCACCATCGACAACGGTATCAACCTGTGGTGCGTGTCGGACAACCTGCGCAAAGGCGCGGCGCTGAACGCGGTCCAGATCGCGGAAACTCTGGGCAAGCGTTGCCTGAAAAAAGGCTGATCCTCGCGATCACCTGACCTGAATGTGAGGGCGCCGTGATCCGGCGCCCTCTTGCTTTTTCGGGGTATTGGTTCAAGTCTGCAGGCAGTTTTTCGGAGGACTGTTATGCGTAGCCTGACCCTTGCCCTTTTGCTGAGTTCCGTCCCTGCGGCGCTTCTTGCCGACGTGATCGAAGCCCCCTCGAACGTGACCGCCGTGACCCTGTTTCCATGGGGCGCGCAGGTGGTGCGCGAGGTGCGCGTCGAGGCGCCTTCGGGCGTGCATCAGCTGATAGTTCCCGACCTGCCCCAAGGCACCGATCTGTCGCGCCTGCGGGTGGCGGGCGAGGGGATCAGGATTGGCAATGTGACACTGATCGACGAGCGTCCGCCCGCGACCGAAGAAACCCTGCGCCCCGAGGTCGAGGCCGCGCGCGCCGAAGTGGATCGGCTTGAGGCCGCGTTGCGCAAGGGGCAGCAAGGCGTGGCGGTGATCCGCACCAGGGCCGATGCCGCGCACGACCGGATCGAGTTTCTGAAAGGCGCCTCGACCAGCGCCGTTGCCGCCGATGCGCTGAGCGCGTTCTCGCGCGCCATCGGGGACGAGGTGCTGGCCGCGCGGCAAGAGGCGTTGCAGGCGGATGCCGAGGCGGATGAGGCCGCCCGTGGGCTGAAGCCCGCCGAAGAGGCGCTTGAGGCTGCGCGAAAGACGCTCGCGGCGCTGGAGCATCCGGCACAGGATCATGATCTGCTTCAGGTGACCTTTGAAGGCACGGGCGTGTTGCGGGTGACCAGCTATACCGATGCGGCGTCCTGGGCGCCCGCCTATGATCTGCGTCTTGCGCGCGAGGAGGGGCAACTGGTGCTGGATCGCTATGTCTCGGTCTCGCAGGCATCGGGCGAGGATTGGCGGGGCGTGGACCTGACGCTATCGACCGCGCGCCCGTCCGAGCGGAGCAACCCCTCTGATGTGCCGCCGCGCCGCGTTTGGATGACGGATGAAAAGGCGTTCAAGCCGATGGTTTCAGGCTCGGCGCGGATGGCGGCTGATGCTGCCCCCGAGCCAATTCTGGCCGAGGCGATGGAGGCCAGTTTCGACGGCTTGCAGGTGAATTATCGCCTTGGCGCACCGGTCGATCTGCGCGACGGGGTCGAGGGGCTGCGGCTTTCCCTTGGCGCGATCGCGATGGAGGCCGAGGTCTATGCCGAGGCCGCGCCCTTGTGGGACCAGACGGCCTTTCTGGTGGCCGAGGCACAGAACTCCAGCGGCGAGGTGCTGTTGCCGGGCGAGGTGCAGCTTTATGTGGACGGTGCCTTGGCAGGTGGCAGCTATCTTGATCTGGTGCCGACCGAAGGCGCGATCCATCAGGGTTTTGGTGCGATCGACGGGCTGCGGCTGAAGCGGTTGATGCCCGAAACGATGGAGGGTGACACGGGCGTTCTGTCGAAATCGAATACCCGCAAAGAGGTGGTCGAGATGGTGGTCGAAAACATGACGCCGCTGGATTGGTCCGTGCGCCTGATTGACCGGCTCCCCTATTCCGAACAGGAAGACCTTGAGGTTCAGACCCGCGCGGTGCCGCCGGTCAGTGAAACCGATGTCGATGACAAGCGCGGGGTTGTCGCGTGGCGCTTTGAGCTACCTGCGGGCGCAAGCAAATCCGTGCGCAGCGAAACCGTCATGACATGGCCGCTCGATCAGGTCTTGCGCTGAGGTCAGCCCGCGCGCTGCGAATGGAAGCGAGCCTTGGCAGTGCCGGGGTAGACCGCGCCCGGAAAGGGCGCGCGAAACCGCAGGCACAGGTCGCCGTAATCGGGGCCAAGCGCCGACAGCCAAAGGACGAACCGGTCCTGTGGCCAGCTATGCAGCGCCAGCCGGTCCTCTGCATGCAGACGCAGCACAAAGCCGTTCCGCCTGAGTGCGATCTGGAGGTCCAGCCAAGACCCCGCCTCTGACAGCAGGTTGCGGACGAGGTGCGGCGGCGGCTTTGCAACCGTCTGCGACAGCCCCTCGCTCAGGGTCTGCCGGATCACCTCGGCGGGCGGTTTTCCCCCCGCATGCGCCAGCGCTGCGATCTTGTCGATCAGCACTTGCGGCAGGCGCATCGTCACCAGTCTGTCAGCATCATGTCCCATCAGGGCAGAGTGGCCCGAGTCGGATTAAATCATGGTAAATCTGTGCTGCGACCGACAGGCGAAAAGATGTTTTGTGCGGCCTCATATTGATAGAGGTTCCCCTCGCCAATATCGACGCGCAGCCCATGGAGCGTCATCCGGTCGTCGTCGAGCGCCTCTTTGATGAAGGGGAAGGTCATCAGGTTCTCAAGGCTGACCTTGACCGCCTCTTCCTCCAGTGCCTTCTGGCGCTGTTCCTCGGGCAGGTCGCGCACGCGCTCATAGCCCGGGCGCAGGATGTTCAGCCAGCTGCCGACGAAGGAGTTGGGTGCCGAAAGTTCGGGGTCGGTGCCTTCGCACATCGCGCAGCAGCCCGTCACGCCGCCGCAGTTCGAATGCCCCAGCACGATCAGATGCGCGATCTTGAGGTTCTTGACCGCGTATTCAACCGCCGCCGACGTCCCGTGGTGGTCGCCATCGGGGTTAAAGGGCGGCACGAGGTTCGCGATGTTGCGGTGGATGAAGAACTCGCCCTGATCGGCGCCGAAGAACCGCGTCACATGCACGCGCGAGTCGCAGCACGAAATCACCATCGCGCGGGGGCGCTGCCCTTCGTCCGCAAGGCGGCGATACCAGGCGCGGTTCTCGGTGTAGGTGGTCGCTTTCCAGCCCTGATAGCGTTCGATCAGATAACCGGGCAGGGGCCGCACATGCTGTTTCATCCGTTGGTCTCCAGAACAGGTTCGCGCAGATGTAGAGCGGTTGGACCGGTTTTTCGAGAGGTTTCAGGGTAAAAAACCGACCGGGGAAACCTTTTCTTGAGATATAGGTGGCAGGCTCCGCCTTGGGTGAGCCGCGCATGGTGATGCGTGGCCTGAAAGGAAGGGATACCGGGGTGGCAACTATTACCAAATGCCGCTGCGACGAAGGGGTTCGGCTTGATCCGGACCGGATTGTCGCGCTTTACGCAGAGCTTGGCCCGACAGGAGCCGAGCAACTGATCAGTGTCGCGATGGAGGATATGGCGGTCGCGCTCAGTGTGCTTGAAAAGGCCGCGCTGAAGGGCATCTACAGCGAGTTGGTGGATGCGGTGGATGCGCTTGATCCTTTGGCGCGTCAGGTCGGGATGGATGTGCTGGTGCGTGTCGCGCGTGATCTTCTGGACTGCGCGGCGCGCTGCGATACGGTCGCCGAGGCGGCGGTTCTGGCGCGGTTGGTGCGTCTTGGGGATCGCTGCCTGACGGCGGTCTGGGATTTGTCCGATATGCGCGTTTAGGGGGCTTGCGGGCGCGGAGGGGGGCGTTAGGCTATCGTCGTAACTCATTACGGAGATTGCATGATGTTGCCCGCGCCCCGCCCCGATCGCCCCGCGATGCGTTTTGCCGAAACCGACGGGGCGGCGAAGCCCTTGTATGTGGTTCCGGCGGATGGGCAGGACGCGGTTTTGTCGGGTTTGCCCGCAGCGCAGGCCGCTTGGGTTCGTGCGCAGGGATTTTCCGCCAAGCCGGGCGAGTTGTGTCTTTTGCCCACGCCGGATGGCTCGGTTGCCGGGGCGTTGGTGGGGTTTGGCTCGCCTCAGGCCCGCGCGCGCGGGCGGTTTCATCTGGCCAATGCTGCGGCCGCGCTTCCCGAGGGGAACTGGGTGCTGGCGGGCGATCTGCCCGAAGGGGCGGCGGCGGAAGCGGCCCTTGGCTGGCTTCTCGCGGGCTATCGCTTTGCCGCCTATAAGGATGCCGCGCCGCCCAAGGCCCGCCTTGTCTGCCCCGAGGGCGTGGATGCCGCGCGGGTCGAGGCAATGGCTGCGGGCGAGGCATTGACGCGCGATCTGATAAACACCCCCGCCAATGATATGGGGCCGGAGGAGCTTGAGGCCGCCGCGCGTGCCTTGGCGGATGCCCACGACGCTCAGGTCAAGGTGGTCAAGGGCGAAGACCTGCTGGCGCAGAACTTCCCGCTGATCCACGCCGTCGGGCGCGCTTCGCCCCGCGCGCCGCGCCTGATCGAGCTGAACTGGGGAGAGGCCGGTCCGGCGATCACGCTGGTCGGCAAGGGGGTCTGCTTTGATACGGGCGGTCTGAACCTGAAGCCCGGCTCTTCGATGGGGCTGATGAAAAAGGATATGGGTGGGGCGGCGACCGTTCTGGGACTGGCGCATATCATCATGTCTCTGGGCGTGAATCTGCGGTTACGCGTGCTGATCCCGGCGGTGGAAAACGCGGTTTCGGGCGATGCCTTCCGCCCGCAGGATGTGCTGCGCGCGCGCAAGGGGCTGACGGTCGAGGTCAATAATACCGATGCCGAGGGGCGGCTGGTTCTGGCCGATGCGCTGGCGCTGGCGGATGAGGCGCAGCCAGATCTGTTGATCTGCATGGCAACGCTGACGGGGGCAGCGCGGGTGGCGCTTGGGCCGGACGTTCCGCCGTTCTACACCGATGACGAACCGCTGGCGGCGGCACTGGCCGAAAGCGCGGTGTCGCAGGCAGATCCGCTTTGGCGGATGCCCTTCTGGGCGCCCTATGAGCCGATGATCGAGCCGGGGATTGCGGACCTTGATAACGCGCCCTCGGGCGGGATGGCGGGGTCGATTACGGCGGCGCTGTTCCTGCGCCGCTTTGTCACCGACACCCCGAGGTTCGCGCATTTCGACATCTACGGCTGGCAACCGGCGGCGGCGCCCGCGCGCCCCAAAGGCGGCGTGGGCCAGGGCGCGCGCGCGATCCTTGAGGCCATCGAAACGGTGTTCGGCCTATGAGTGGGGTAAAACGCGACCGGCGCCTGACGCCGTTTTCGGGGCGGATCGCGCATCGCACGTTGCAAGGGGTGGTGTCGTCCCTGGTCTTCACCGAAGGCGAGGCGGCGCGGATCATTGCCCCCGTGACGGACCTGTGTGCCGCCCCCGATGGCGCGCGCGACCGCCAGCTTTTATTCGGGGCGGCGGTGCTGATTATCGAACGCCGCATGGCGTGGACTTTCGTTCAAGCGCAGGCGGACGGCTATTGCGGTTGGGTGGCATCGGACGCGTTGGGCAAGCCGCTGGAGGTGACGCACCGCGTCAGTGCGGCGGCGACACATGGTTACCGTACGGCCTCGATCAAGGCGGGCGAAGTGCGCAAACTTTCGCTCGGGGCTACGGTTACGGTGTTCGAAGACGATGGGCCATTTGCCGTGACCGAGGATGCCTGGATTCCGCGCCAGCACCTGCGCCCGCTGGAGGCGCCCGAAGATGATCCGGTTGCGGTGGCCGAGCGCCTGCTGAATGTGCCCTACCTCTGGGGCGGAAACTCGCATGACGGGATAGATTGCTCTGGGCTGGTGCAGGCGGCGCTGATGGCGTGCGGGCTGGCCTGCCCTGCGGACAGCGATATGCAATGGGCGGCCCTTGGGGCGCTTTTGCCCGAGGGCGCGCCCCTTCAGCGTGGAGATCTGCTGTTCTGGAAAGGTCATGTCGCGCTGGCGTGCGATGCGACGCGCCTGATCCATGCGAATGGCCACACGATGAGCGTGGCCTATGAGGGGATTGCCGAGGCCCGTGCGCGGATTGACGCCGCAAGCGAGGGCACATGGCTTGGTGCGCGGCGGATCGCGCGGGCCTAACCGCTGGACAGTCCGGCTCAAGACCGCTAGCACAAACCCAAGGAATTTCGAGGACGGAGGCATCCCGATGTTGGCCAATAGCACGATCCTGATCACCGGTGGCACAGGGTCTTTCGGCTCACGCTTCGTTCCGATGACGCTGGAGAAATACAATCCCAAGCGCATCATCATCTATTCGCGCGACGAGATGAAGCAGTGGGAAATGGCCAAGACCTATGGCGATGACCCGCGCGTGCGGTTTTTCATCGGCGATGTGCGCGACCGGGAACGGCTGTATCGCGCGATGGACGGGGTGGATTATGTGGTCCACGCGGCGGCAACCAAGATCGTGCCGACCGCCGAATATAACCCGTTCGAATGCGTGAAAACCAATATCAACGGCGCGATGAACGTGATCGACGCCTGCATCGACAAGGGCGTGAAACGCTGCGTTGCGCTCTCCACCGACAAGGCATCCAGTCCGGTGAACCTGTATGGCGCGACGAAACTGGCCTCGGACAAGCTGTTTGTGGCGGGGAATTCCTATGCGGGGTCCAAGGACTGCCGCTTCTCGGTCGTGCGCTACGGCAACGTGATGGGTTCGCGCGGCTCGGTCATTCCGTTCTTCCTGACGCTCAAGGATAAGGGCGTGCTGCCGATCACCGACGGGCGCATGACCCGCTTCATGATTACGCTTGAACAAGGGGTCGAGCTGGTCTGGCACGCCTTTGAGGATATGGTCGGCGGCGAGGTCTATGTGCGCAAGATCCCCTCGATGAACATTCTCGACATTGCCAAGGCCGTCGTGCCCGATGCCAAACACGAGGTCATCGGTATCCGTCCGGGCGAAAAGCTGCACGAGCAGATGATCGGCCCCGAGGATTCGGCGCATACCTACGAATATGCCGACCACTTCAAGATCATCCCTGCGATCCACAACTGGTCGAAAGACCCTGTGCGGATCAAAGAAGGCAAGCCGGTTCCGGAAGGGTTCGAATATTCCTCCGAGAAGAACGCGGACTGGATGGGCGTTGAAGAGCTCCAGAAATGGATCGCTGACAACGCCGAAAAGATCGGAAAATTCTGATGATCCCCTATGGCCGCCAGGATATTTCGGATGACGATATTGCTGCGGTCGAGGCGGTTCTGCGTTCGGATTTCCTGACGCAAGGGCCAGCCGTGCCGCGCTTCGAAGCGGCGATCATGGCCGAGACAGGGGCGGGCTATGCGCTGGCGGTGAATTCCGCCACCTCGGCCCTGCATATCGCCTGTATGGCGCTGGATCTGGGGCCGGGGGACTGGCTTTGGACGGTGCCCAATACCTTTGTCGCCTCGTCCAATTGCGGGATTTACTGCGGCGCGGAGGTCGATTTCGTGGATATTGATCCCGCGACTTATGTGATGTGCCCCAAAGCGCTGGAGGCCAAGCTGGTGCAGGCCGAGGCTGCCGGCAAGCTGCCCAAGGTTCTGATCCCTGTGCATTTTGCGGGTCAAAGCGCCGATATGGCCGCGATCGGGGCGCTGGCGCGGCGCTATGGCGTGCGCGTGATCGAGGATGCCAGCCACGCAATCGGTGCGCGCTATCAGGGCGCGCCCGTCGGCAATTGTGCGCATTCCGACATCTGTGTGTTTAGCTTCCATCCGGTCAAGATCGTCACAACCGCCGAAGGTGGCGTGGCGACGACGAATGACGCGGGCCTTGCGCAGCGGATGGATCTGCACCGCTCGCACGGGGTCACGCGTGATCCGGCGCTCTTGCAGGGCGAAAGCGCGGGCGGGTGGTATTACGAACAAGTCGCCCTTGGCTATAACTACCGCATGACCGAGATGCAGGCGGCCCTTGGTGTTAGCCAGATGACGCGGCTCACGCAGTTTGTCGCCCGCCGCAACGCGCTTGCAGCGCGCTATGACGATCTGCTGGCGGGGCTGCCGCTGACGCGTCCAGCGCAGCATCCCGACAGCTATTCGGCCTATCACCTGTATCCTGTGCAGGTCGAAGACCGCGCCCGCGTCTTCGCCTATCTGCGCGAGAACGGGATCGGTGTGAACGTGCATTATATCCCCGTCCACACGCAGCCCTTCTACCGTGCGCGCGGGTTCGACTGGGGGGATTTCCCGGCCTCGGAAGGCTATTACAATCGCGCGATCAGCATCCCGCTTTATGCCGGTCTGACCGAGGCCGATCAGGACCGGGTTGTCGCGGTTTTGGCCGAGGCGCTGAATGGCTGAGAAACCGCTTCTTCTGGCCTATCTGAACGGGATGCCGGATTTTGAAAGCACCTATCCGGTGCTCGCGCGGCTGCACCATCGGGGGCATGTGCGGGTGCGCGCGCTGGTCTATTCGAAACTCCTGCGCAAGGAGCGCCGTCTTCAGCCGGTGTTCGAACGGATGGGCTTTGCGCCCGAGCCTGCCTCGAAACTGCGCATGAAACTGTTGTATCAGCGCGATATTCGCGAAGCGGATGCGGTGTTGACGATTGCCGATCCGAACTGGGACACCACCACGCGCAAGCAGCGTGGCACCTATATGAAGAAGATCGGCAAGCCTTCGATCTTTTTGCAGCACGGCGCCTATCAGGTGGGGGTGAATGCGCGGCGGATCGAGGGCGAGATGGCGTATTTCTCGGATCAGCTTTTGTTCTGGGAACCCCTGGGCGAGAACCGCGCGCTGTTTACCCCCGAAACGGCCGCCAAGGTCGAGGTGGTGGGCTTTACCAAGGAAAACATCCTGCCGCAGAACCGCTTTGGCCCCGAGGTCTCGGACTGGGTCGCGCGCTATCCGCGCAGGCTGTTGGTGTGTCAGTCCTTCCGCTGGGGGCAGGGGCGCTACACCAAGGACCACATCGACCACTTCTATGACCTGCTGGATCAGGCGCTGACGCGGAACCCCGACCTTGGGATCATCATCCGCTCGCACCGCGGCAAGGTGCGCAAAAGCCACCGCACGCATGACCGCGATCTCGCGCGCAAGCATCCGAACGTTTTGTTTTCGCACTACTATTCCGGGCCGCTGGCAAAGGCCACGATCCATGACGCGATCGACCTGGTGCACGGGATGATCTCGCCCACTTCGACGACGGTTCTGGATTGCCTCTATTCGGGCAAACCCGCAGCGGTCTTTGCCGAGAACCTTCCGCTGTTTGCGGAACTGCCCCAGATCGGTGATCTGGCGGGGTTCGAGGCTTTTGCTGCCGCGATGAAAACCCCCGATCCGGTTTATGACAGCGTGCGCGCGCGGTTTGGCGTGCTGGACGACAACCTTGACCGCGCCGCCGCGGCGATTGAACGGCGGATGCTGAAGCGCGCTTAGCCCCGCGCGATCATCGACCAGTCGAAGGGCTCGCCGTGGCTTAGGGCGCGCGCCGCGCGCTTCCCCAAAACATCCGGCAGGTGCTTTGGCGCAAGGCCAAGGCCGGGCCGGATCGAGCGGACATGCGCTTCGGTCAGCACCTCGCCCGCAGCGACATCCGCCACCACATAAAGCGAGCGTCGGAATTGCGCATTCGCCCCGCCCACGCCCTTGCGGTCATAAATTGGCGCGCCCAAGGCGCCATGCGCCATGCGGCAATCGTCCACAAGCTGTTTGAATTCATGAGGTTCAAGCGAGAAATCCGCGTCCGGCCCACCATCAGCGCGCGCCAGCGTCATGTGCTTTTCGATGATCCTGGCGCCCCGTGCGATCGAGGCCACCGCAACCGCCGATCCAAGCGTGTGATCCGACAGGCCAACCTGCACGCCGAAAGCCGAGGCCAGCGCCTCGATCGTGCGCAGGCGCATGTCTTCGGGCCGCGCAGGGTAGGCCGAGACGCAATGCAGAAGCGACACGCAGTCCGCCCCGCCCTCGCGTGCGGCGCGAAGGGCGTCCTCGATCTCGGCGTAATTGGCGATGCCGGTCGACATGATCAACGGTTTGCCGGTCGCGGCGACCTTGCGGATCAGCGGCGTATCGACCAGTTCAAAGGAAGCGATCTTATAGGCGGGCGGGTCCAGCGTTTCGAGGAAATCCACGGCCGTCGGATCGAAGGGCGAGGAAAACACATGCAGCCCGTGGCCACGCGCGCGGGCAAACAGCGCCTCGTGCCAGTCCCACGGCGTCGAGGCCTCTTGATAGAGGTCATGGAGCGAGCGCCCGTCCCACGGGGTCCCTTTGATTATGAATTCAGGTCGGTCGGAAGCGATGGTGATCGTGTCGGCGGTATAGGTCTGGAGCTTGACCGCATCGGCCCCTGTTTTCGCCGCCGCATCGATCAGCGCCAGCGCGCGACCCAGATCGCCGTTATGGTTCCCCGAAAGCTCGGCGATGATATAGGGTGAATGCCCCGGTCCTATGGCGCGACCCGAAATGGAAAAAACGTGGGACACTGAAAGACCTCCGTCGGAGAAACTGCTGGTAGACTTCATATCAATCCGGTTGGCACGCAACAAGCGCAGGGGCTAATTTCGACCAATCGAATGGCCGCTCGCCAAGTGCTACGCCATTATAGAACGGGTGTTCCGTGCGCATGCGCGACACATACCCTTTCAGGTCGCCTGCAGAAACCCCATTAAATGTGTTCTTAAAGGCCTTGATCGAGGCCAGTTCGCTTTCATGCCTCTTGGCCGGATCTGGTGTTTTCGCTCCATGGACAGTTATATCTTTACCCCAAACGGCTTCAAAAACCTGCTGGGTTCGAGTGACATGGTAATCCGAGGTAGTCACAACGGGCAGAACATGAGCGAAATCCGGCCAATAGTCGGCTGCCGAGAAAACCGCATCTCCGACAGTATCCCGAGAAAGCAGGTTACATCTTAGGGGAATGTCTGGGCATAGCCCGCGTTGCTCGGCCTCAATTTTCATTGCGACAGAGATCGGCAGATTGCAGTCGTTCCGGTAGTCCCATCCCATAAAGACGACCTCTGATGCCTTAATGTCCTGTGCGACTCTGCACCCTAGCTCAAGACGCCCCCGCGTCTCCTCGTTTAGGACGCCATTTGCGTCCATCAGATTGGCGAGGACGATGACGATTTTCTTCGGTTTATTCGTGGTCATAGCGGTCACGGGCCTCCTTTGCCTGCATGTCCCAGTGAACCCATTCAGGCAAGTCGCGAGATTTATGCGCTGTTCCTGCTCCCTCTTGAGGGGTGAGCGTGACCTGGTTGGCTATCCATTTCGGAAAAACCTCCTCAAACAGCGACTCAATTTCTGAAACAAGTCGGCTCTGGCTGTCCCGAAGGGTTATCCGGTCGTCGTCGAATTGGACTTTACGCTGTTCAAGAATTGGACCGGTATCCAACCCTGCATCAATTTCATGCAGGCTTACTCCGTGAGGCGTGCGCTCTACCCATGCCCAGAAATTTGGATGTGCGCCGCGGTTGAACGGAAGTAAGGAAATATGCAGATTGACGATTGGCTTCTGGGCGGTTCGGATTACTTCCTTTCGAAGGATATGCCTGTAACCAAAACTGATAATCCGGTCAAAACCGGATAGGTCGCTTACTGCTCCGTGGATGTGCTGCACTGAATGTCCAAAGTTTTGGAGCCAATCTATCAGTCGGGTTTGGTCGGGACCGTAACCGAGAAATGCAAGAGACATATTGCTCATTTGGAGTGTTCCAATAGGGCGAACATCCGCTCGGCGCGCGCCCAGTCGTCGGGGGTGTCGATGTCAACGGCGCGCTCGGGCGGAATTTCGACGCCTGCGGCCCCGTCCCAGACGCGGGCCATCGGGTCGGACCATGTGGCGGCGCTTGCCCAGTAGAACTGGCCCACGTCGAAATAGGCCGGTTCAAGGTCTTGCGAGCGCATCGGCATCGCCTCGGGGCGGTCAGGGCGCAATTCGCCGTTCCGCAGGCGGTAGGCGCGTTCGATGGGGGTCGCGTAGCGTCCAACCGACAAGACCCATTTCGCGCCTGCGCGAAGGAGCGCTGCCCCCTCTTGCAGCGCCTCAGGGTCAAGCAACAGCGCTGTCGCATAGATGCAGCAGACGGGCGTATCGGCGGGCAGATCAAGGCGGGTGACCGCATCGCGGATCACCTCGGTCGTGCCGGTGTGATCGTCGGACAGTGCGGGGTCGCGCAGAAACGGAACCTCGGCACCAAGGGCGCGGGCGGTATCGGCGATTTCGGGGTCGTCGGTGGTCACGACGATCCGCTCAAACAGGCCGGATGCCTGCGCCGCCGCAATCGGCCAGCCAATCGCGGGCTTGCCAACGAAGGGCTTGATGTTCTTGCGCGGGATGCGTTTCGACCCGCCGCGCGCGGGGATGATGGCGATGGCGTTACGCATGTCCTGCCCCCTTGGGTGGTTTCTTCCAGCGGCGATGCGTCCAGAGCCATTGCTCCATATGCGTGCGCACCCGCGCCTCGAGGCTGTCGTTAAGCGCCTGCGTCATGGTGATCTCGTCGCTATGCGGAATGGGCGCCTCCAGCTCGACCCTGAAGGACAGCCCGTCGGGCTGGCGGATCACATAGATCGGGATCAGGAGCGCGTCATATTTCAGCGCCAGTTGCGCCGCCGAAACCGCCGTATAGGCGGGCAGGCCAAAGAAATGCAGCTCTTCGCCCTTGCGCATATGCTGGTCGGTCAGCATCGCAAGCACATTACCGTTGCGCAGGTGCTTGACCATCTGCGCCATGCCGCGGCGCGAGCGTTCGTAAAGGGGGGTGGCCAAGGTTTCGATGGCGTTCAGGTAGCGCTGGTGAAACGCGCGGTTGTTCATCGGACGGTAGAGACCGCCGACCGAGTATCCGCGCAGCGACATGCCCACGCGAAACACATCGTAATTCGCGAAATGCCCCGAAACGGCGATGACGCCTTGCCCGCGCGCGCGGGCCTGTTCGAACGCGGCAAGACCCGGACCTTCGAACGGCGTGGCGCGGCAAATTTCGGTGAATTCGGCGGGCGAGAAGATCTCGGCCATGAAGCGGCCCAGATTGTCGGGAACCTGTCGCGCAAGGCGGGTTTTCTCGGCCTCGGGCAGCTCGGGCATCGCCAGATCAAGATTGGCACGCACCCGCTTGCGCATCCCGATCAGGGGGGCGGCGATGCTCTGCACCAGCCAGCCCGCAAACGGCACCCGCCAGCGATAGGGCAGCAGCCGCAACAGACCCAAAGCGCCGCCGATCAGGGCGTCCTCCAGTCGTTCGCGCAGCGTGAGGGGGGGATTCCCCGCTGCCTTGGCCATGCACGCTCTCCGCCGTTGCCTTGGGTTATGACCGGCCAAAAACAAAAGGCCCGCCCTTATGTTAGCTATATAGCCACTTGGCTGGCGTCAATCTATGGGGCGGATGAGTTTGCGTTCGAGCACGCGCAAGACAACCGCCAGATCATGCCCGCGTTTCAGGATCTGCCCGTCCATGCCAAGCACCGCATAAAGCCCCTGCCGGTTGCGCAGCGCGGGGACCTTCTCGATCCGGTAGAGCGGGTGTTCGGCTGCGCGACGGAAAATCGAAAACACCGCCTTGTCGCGCAGAAAGCTCATGGCGTAGTCGCGCCATTCGCCGGCAGCGACCATCTTGCCATAAAGCGAAAGGATCACGCCCAGTTCCAGCCGGTCGAAGGCGACCTGCTCGGGGGCGCTTTGCGGGCGCGGAAAGGGGGTCGGGGGCTGCACCGTCATAAGAAAAGGGTACAGCGAGCGGGCCGCAAATCAAGGCTCAAAAGTCTGAGCGTGGTTAAGGGCGTCTTGACAGCGTTAACCCTGTCTTTGTTTGGCCGCAAAAAATCCCTCAAATTGTCAGCACCCGAGCCGAATATCGCCCCTTTCCTGAGGGATACAAAGGTCAGCGGAAAACGCTAAAGACCCCGGCAAAGCGGTTAACAGCCCCCACCCAGTCCGCTTTGCCGGGGCGCTTTCATTGCATCGCCAGGACGTCACGCGAAGTTTATAGCGCGGGCAGAAATCGGTCTGGTCCTCGGAGTGTTGCGGGCTATGGTGCGGCGAACCCGAAACGAGGCCCGAATGAAACTCTCTGTCAAATTGCTGGCTGTCGCGCTGATCTGTGTCGCAGGCGTGGCGCAGGCCAAGCTGCAACCCCATCACCCGCTGGTCAAAGCCCGTATCGCGAATATGGAGACCTTCCGCAGCAATTTTGCGGTGCTGGGGAATATGGCCAAGGGCAAGCTGGATTTCAACGCGACGCAGGCCGCGACGGCGGCGGCTTTGCTGCGCGAAAACGCCCCCAAGATCGTGACCACCTTCGAGACCGAGGCGCATGATCCGGCTTCCGAGACGAGTGACGCGGTCTGGGTGAATTTCGAGGATTTTGCCGCCAAGGCCGAACGTCTGGTCGAGGCGGTCAACGCAATCGACACCACGTCGCTGGATACGCTGCGCGACGGGGTGACGCAGATCGGGACGGCCTGTAAATCCTGCCACGACGACTACAAAAACTAAAAAAGCGCCCCGCTCAAGCCATTGAAGCGGGGCGTTTATTTATTAGCCGCAGTCGATGTTCCAGATGTTGCCCGCAGCATCAATGCGGAAGACGACGCGCTGCGGATCGTAGGACTGATCCTCGAAGCCGCGCCATTCGATGACGCGATGCGGGCGCGTGATGGCCAGCGTATCAAGCGCCGTGCGCGGCTGCCCCAGAACCGAAATATAGTCGATCGCGTGGCAAGTGTCGGGCGTGCGCTCTTGCAGCCCGCTGTCGGTGGTAGCGACGCTTGGCGTCATTTGCGGCGCAGGCATCACGGGCGCGGGCGCCTCTTCGACGGCGGGGGATTGGCACGCTGCAAGCAACAGACCTGCCGCGATGACGTAAACTCGGTTGAACATGTCGCACCCGTTCCTTGATTTTTGCCCTGCTCTCGCGCAGGTTCCTTTCATCTATACAAGGAGGAATTTGCGATGAGAACCCGTGCCGCCGTAGCGATTGCCCCGGGCCAGCCGCTTGAGATCATGGAAGTGAACCTTGAAGGGCCCAAAGCGGGCGAGGTTCTTGTTGAAATCAAGGCCACCGGCATCTGCCACACCGACGAGTTCACATTGTCCGGAGCGGACCCCGAAGGGCTGTTCCCGTCGATTCTGGGGCATGAGGGCGCGGGCGTCGTGATCGAGGTTGGCGAGGGCGTGACCACGCTCAAGCCCGGCGATCATGTGATTCCGCTTTATACGCCCGAGTGCCGCGAATGTCCCTCCTGCCGCTCGGGCAAGACGAACCTGTGCACGGCGATCCGCAACACGCAAGGTCAGGGGCTTATGCCCGATGGGACCACGCGCTTTTCGATGCTCGATGGCACGCCGATCTATCACTACATGGGCTGCTCGACCTTCGCGAACCACACGGTCATGCCCGAGATTGCACTGGCGAAAGTGCGCGAGGATGCTCCGTTCGAGAAGATCTGCTACATCGGCTGCGGTGTCACGACCGGCATTGGCGCGGTGATCAACACGGCCGGAGTCGAGATCGGCTCGACCGCGGCGGTGTTCGGCCTTGGCGGCATTGGTCTCAATGTCATTCAGGGGCTGCGCATGGCGGGGGCCGATATGATTATCGGCGTCGATCTGAACGATGGGAAGGCCGAGATGGCGAAGAAATTCGGCATGACGCATTTCGTGAACCCGTCCAAGATCGAAGGCTCGGTCGTGCAGGAAATCGTGAACCTGACGAAGAAGGGCGACGACCAGATCGGCGGCGTGGATTACTCGTTCGACGCGACCGGCAACGTCAAGGTGATGCGCGATGCGCTGGAATGTTCGCACCGCGGCTGGGGCGTGTCGGTGATTATCGGTGTGGCACCGGCAGGGGCTGAAATCTCGACCCGCCCGTTCCAATTGGTGACGGGCCGTGTCTGGAAAGGCACCGCGTTTGGCGGTGCGAAGGGGCGCACCGATGTGCCGAAATTCGTGGATTGGTACATGGATGGCAAGATCGAGATCGACTCGATGATCACGCACACCATGCCGCTGGAAAAGATCAACGACGCCTTCGACCTGATGCATAAGGGCGAGAGCATCCGCTCGGTCGTGATCTACTGATCCGCGCAGCAACTAGACCTACAAGCGGGGGCCAGACGGCCCCCGTTTTTATTTGCCCAGATAGGTTTGCAACGCCTCGGGCGGGTTGGTCAGCAGGGCGTCAGTGTCTTGCGGCGGAAGCGCCTCGCCATCAGCCACGAGGATAGTTTCGGGGCAAAGGGCGCGGGCGTCCTCGGGGTCGTGCGAAACCATCAGAAGCGTTGTGCGGTGTTCTTGCGCAAGCGCACCCACCAGCGCCAGCATCTCGGCCTTGAGCGCGGGGCCAAGCGCCGAAAACGGCTCATCCAGCAGCAGCAAGGGACGCGCTCGCAAAAGCGCGCGGGCCAGCGCAACACGCGCCTGCTGCCCGCCCGAAAGCGCGGACGGTTTGCGGGGGCCAAACCCCGCAAGCCCCGTGCGTTCCAGCGCCGCTTCGATCTGGGCGTTGTGCGCGGCAGACAGCTTCAGGCGCGGATCAAGGCCAAGCCCAAGGTTCTGCGTGACGCTCAGATGCGGAAACAGGTTTTGATCCTGAAACAGGATTGAGAGAGGCCGCGCGCCGGGGGGCATATCGGTGATGTCCTTGCCATCCCAGCGGATTGCTCCGGTGGTGGGCGCGATAAACCCCGCGATCGCGTTCAGAAGCGTCGATTTGCCCGCGCCCGAGGGGCCGATCAGCGCAACCCGTGCGCCGGTTCGCACTACCAGATCGGCGCGCAGATGAAACGCGCCTTGGGTCAGGTGCAGGTTATCGAGGGTCAGCATGATGTCCGATCCGGTCCAAAGCCCAAAAAAGCGCGAATGACAGGGCGATCAACAGCACCGCCGCCGCTGCCGCCTGATCCATCCGATAAGCCCCCATCAGTTGAAAAAGCGCAAGCGGAAGCGTCTGCGTGCGCCCGTCCGAAAACAGGGTGATGACGCCAAGGTCTCCCATCGAAAACGCCGCCGCCAACCCTGCGGAAAACCCCAAGGGCTGCGCCAGTCGCGGCAGGGTCAGATAGCGCAGGCGCGCCACCCCGCGCAGGTCCAGCGCGGAGGCAAGACGGTCGTAATTGTGCTGCAGATACTGCGCGGCAGGGATCAGGATACGCACGGCAAAGGGCACCGAGAGCACCGCATTCGTCAACAGCGTCACCGGAATCGCAAGGCTTGTGGGGTTCACGAAGGCCCGCGCGATCAGGAAGGCTCCGGCCCCCATCACCAGCGCCGAAGCAGATAGGGGCAGCATGGCGGACAGCTCGGCCCAACGGTGCCGCGTGGCGGTCAGTGCCAGCGGCAGGGCCAGCGCAAGGGTCAGAATCGTCGACCCCGCCGCCACCGCAAGCGAGGTGCCCGCCGCGCGCCAGATCGAGGGTGGCAGATCGGCGAGTGCCGGAAGCCCGCGCAGCACAATCGCGCCGATCGGCACCAGCAAAAATGCCGCCGCCAGAACGATCATCGCAGCATCGGGCAGGGGGCTTGCGGGGGTAACGCCTTCGGGCATCGGCTGCGGACGATCAAGCCCCGCCCCAAACCCCGAGGGCAGCGTCATCCGCGCCGTTACCATGAGTGCGCCGACGCACAGCGCGACCTGCACCAGCGCCAGCGTTGCCGCGCGCCCCATGTCGAAATCGAAGCGGAACGCCTGATAGATTGCAAGCTCTACCGTGGTCGCCTTCGGGCCTCCGCCAAGGGTCAGGGCAATCGCGAACGAAGTCAGGCAGACCAGAAAAATCGCCAGAAACGCGCCGGGAAGAACCGCGCGCAGCATCGGGGTTTCAAGGTGGCGGCGCATCTGCGCGGGGCCGAATCCAAGGCTCGCGGCAAGGCGCACCCGCTCGGTCGGGATGGCGCGCCAGCCATGCAGCACCATGCGCGTCGCCAGCGGCAGGTTAAAGAACACATGCGCCGCGATCACCCCATGCGCGCCGTAGATCGACACCTCGGGCAGGCCAAGCCAGCCAAGGCCTGTATTCACCAGCCCCTTGCGCCCGAAAACCGCGATCAGCCCCATCACGGCGGCGATGGTCGGCAGGATAAAGGGCGCGCCCATCAGCGAGATCAGCAGGCCACGCCCTCGGAAATCGCGTCGGTGCAAGGCGCGCGCCAAGGGGATTGCGAAGGCGCAGGAAATCGCAGCCGAGACCGCGGCCTGCCAGAGCGTGAACCACAGCGCGTCCAGATCGCGCGGCGTCAAAAGGCCGAACCCTCCGGCGCGGAGTGCCACCGCGCCGAGAGGGGCCAGAACAAGCGTTGCCAGCAGCAGGGCCGCCAGCGCCGCCGGGATCAGTTCCCGAACGCGGCGAGCCATTCTTCAAGGGCCGGGCCGCGCAGAGCCTCTGCCTCGTCTTCGGTGTAGAAGCTGGTTTTCGCCGGACGCGGAAGCGCTGCAAAACCTTCGGGCAGGAAGCCCTCTTTGATCACCGACGGATAGGACCAGTTGGCCGTCGCGATCATGCCCTGGAACGCATCCGAAAGGACGTAATCCATGAAGGATTGCGCAAGCTCGGGCGTGTCGGTGGTTGCGGTCTGGGCAACGAGTTCGGTGTAAAGGTAGTGCCCTTCGGGGAAGATCGCGGCGGCCTTGGTGTCGTCCTCTTCGGCGATGATGTGATAGGCGGGCGAAGTGGTGAACGAGAGCACCATATCGACCTCGCCATCGGTGAAGAGGCCGTAGCTCTCCGACCAGCCGGGCGTCACCGTCAGAACCTTGGGCGCGAGTTTCGCCCAAGCCTCACCGGCCTTGTCACCATAGACCGATTTGACCCACAACAGCAGCGCCAGCCCCGAGACCGAGGCGCGCGGGTCCTGAATCGCCAGCTTTACATCCGCGTCCAGCAATTCGGCAAAGCTTTGCGGCGGGTTCGGCAGGCGCGTCTTGTCATAGATGAACGCGGTTTCCGCCCAGTCGAAGGGCAGGAAAGTGTCGTCAGCCCATTCAATCGGCAGGGTGAGCGTCGAGAGATCCGCGTTATGGGGCGCGAAAACGCCCAGTTTGCGGGCGCGTGCGGTCTCGTCGGTGTTCAGGCCGATCACCACATCCGCCGCGGTCTTGTCGCCCTCAAGCATCAGGCGCGGCATCACATCACCCGCGACAAATTCAAGGTCACAGCCGCAGCTAGCCTCGAACCCCGCCTCAATGGCCGGACCCGGCCCCCATTCCGAGGTGAAATAATCGGGCGCATAGACAGTAAGCACAGGGTTCTCGTCGGCCAGCGCCGGAGTGGCAGCCGCAACAAGACCCGCAAGCATCAGAGTTTTCTTCATGGTTCGCTCCTTCGCTGACGGGCGGGGTCAGGCGGGCGAGTGAAATGGCCCGATACCTTCCCTCCGCCGGTCTTAACCGGTTCAGGTTCAACGGGTTCGCTTGCGCATCTCAGCCTGTCCGAAATCGGTCAGGCACCCCGAGGTGCGGCTGAACATAGTGTCCTTGCGCGCCCGTGCAAGGGGAAAGCGCTTGGATTCGGCCTCTTTCAAGGCTAATCGGAGGGCAAAGGAGAGACCCATGAGCTTCAACACCTTCGGCCATATCTTCCGTGTGACCACCTGGGGCGAAAGCCACGGGCCTGCGCTTGGCGCGACCGTCGATGGGTGCCCGCCCGGTGTCGGGATTTCGGAAGAGTTCATTCAGGTCTTTCTGGATCGCCGCCGTCCGGGGCAATCCAAGGAAACCACGCAGCGGCAAGAGCCGGACCGCGTGAAAATCCTCTCGGGGGTGTTCGAGGGAAAATCGACCGGCACGCCTATCCAGCTGATGATCGAGAACACCGACCAGCGCTCGCGCGATTACGGCGAGATCGCGCGGCAGTTCCGCCCGGGTCATGCCGACATCACCTATCACCAGAAATACGGGCTGCGTGATTATCGCGGCGGCGGGCGGTCTTCGGCGCGCGAAACGGCGGCGCGGGTGGCGGCTGGCGGCGTGGCGCAGGCAGTTCTGCGCCATCTGGTGCCGGATCTGCAGATTACCGGCTACATGGTCCAGATGGGCGCCAAGCATATTGACCGCGCGCGCTTTGACCGCGACGAGATACTGCGCAACGATTTCTTTATTCCTGATGCGGATGCCGTGGCCGAATGGGCCGACTACCTGCACGCAATCCGCAAGGGGCAGAACTCGGTCGGTGCGATGATCGAGGTGGTGGCCGAAGGCTGTCCGGCAGGTCTGGGCGCGCCGATCTATGCGAAAATGGACACCGATCTGGCTGCCGCGATGATGTCGATTAACGCGGTTAAAGGCGTCGAGATCGGCGAAGGCATGGCTGCGGCGGAACTGACCGGCGTCGAGAATGCCGACGAGATCGTCATGGGTCCAAATGGCCCCGAGTTTCTGTCGAACCACGCGGGCGGCATTCTGGGCGGTATCACCACCGGCCAGCCGATCACCGTGCGTTTCTCGGTCAAGCCGACCTCGTCGATCCTGACGCCGCGCCGCTCGATCAATATCGCGGGCGAAGAGGTTGAGGTGATCACCAAAGGCCGCCATGACCCCTGCGTCGGCATCCGTGCGGTGCCGGTGGCCGAGGCGATGATGGCCTGCGTGATCCTTGATCACCTGCTGCTGGACCGCGCGCAAACTGGCGGGCAGCGCGGCACGATCGGCTAAGGCTTTTGCCAGCCTCGCAACTGTGCAATGCTCTGCGGGACGTAACCAGTCCACGCGGAGCGCAGATGATCCTTTACCATTCCCCGAATAGCCGATCCTCGACCATCGTGTCGCTGCTTCATGAACTTGGGGCGCGCGACAAGGTCGATGTGCGCGTCGTGTCGATCCCGCGGCAGGATGGGTCGGGCGGGCGCGACGCGGCAAACCCGCATCCCGAGGGCAAGGTTCCCTATCTGGTGAATGGCGAGGATACCGTGCGCGAACGCGGCGCAATCGTGGCCTATCTGTGCGAAGCCTTCCCCGAGGCCGGTTTGGCGCCGATGCCGGGCGAGGCCAAGCGCGGCGAGTTCCTCTCGTGGCTCTTCTATTATCAAGGCGTGCTTGAACCCGTGCTGGTTGGCCATGTCGCCGAGGTCAAACATCCGGCCTATTACGCAACCTTCCGCGATATGAAGACCCTGACCGCGCGCCTGACCGACGCCTTGCAGGGGCGCGACTTTCTGCTGGGCGATAGGTTCAGCGCGGCCGATCTGCTGATGTTCTCGCCCTTCGGGTTTTTCACGCAGATGACGCCCGACGTGCCGGTTATCAAGGATTGGGTCGCGCGTTGCATGGCGCGGCCCTCGATGGCCGAGGTCGCCCGGTGGGACGCGGAACTTCTTGCGCAAACGCTGTGACGCCACGTAGTCTTTCCCTGCTGAAGGCTTCGGTCTAAGATGGCCTGTAGAGTTTCGGGGGAGATGATGACCGACCAGTCGAAAACGCCGAAAATCCGCAAGGGGCGGAAGTTCGATCAGGTGCTTGAAGGCGCGCGCACGATTTTCATGCGTGACGGGTTCGAGGGCGCCTCGGTCGATGACATCGCGCGTGAGGCAGGGGTCTCGAAGGCGACGCTTTACAGCTATTTCCCCGACAAGCGGCTGCTGTTCATGGAGGTTGCCAAGGCCGAGTGCAACCGGCAGGCCGACGAGGCGGTCGAACTGGTCGAGGCCGAGAAGATGCCCGTCGCGGCGGTGCTGCGCTTCGCGGCCGAGCGGTTCATCGGCTATATGTCGACGACCTTCGCGCTCCAGACCTACCGGATTTGCGTGGCCGAGGCCGACCGCTTCCCGCAGCTCGGACATGAGTTCTACCACTCCGGTCCCGAACTCGTGCGCAAGCATATGGTGGACTATCTGCACAAAGCCGTCGCCAATGGCGAGTTGCAGATCGAGGATTTCGAACTGGCCGCCGATCAGTTTGCGGAACTGTGCAAGGTCGACATCCACAACCGTCTGGTCTTTGGCATCGGCGAGTGCTGCGCGCCCAGAGACCGTCAACGGATCATCGACGGCGCGGTCGAGATGTTCCTCGCGCGCTATGGGGTGCGGGGCTGACAATCGGCCCCGATCTGAACGTCGCAAATAAAAAACGCGCCCCGAAGGGCGCGTTTTCTGTTTCAGGCCATCAGGTGCTTAGTGCTTGCCCTTGTGGGGTGCCCAGATGCGCTTGTTGGTCAGATAGAGCAGCGTGGTCAGCAGGCCGAGCAGCAGAACGCCGACAAAGCCCCATTGCTTGCGTGCCATCATCTTGGGTTCAGCGGTCCACATCAGGAAGGCCGAAACGTCTTCGGCCATCTGGTGAACGCTGGCCTCGGTGCCGTCTTCATACTCGACCAGCTCTTCCGAGAGCGGCGCGGGCATCGAGATCAGGCCACCCGGGAAGGTGTGGTTCTCGTAGAAATACGAGCCAGCCATCTCGACTTCCTCGCCGGTGTAGCCGGTCAGGACCGAGTAGATATACTCGGGGCCACCGATGCCGTTAACCAGCTGCGAGATACCCGTGCCGTAGGGGCCGTGGAAGCCCGCGCGGGCCTTTGCCATCAGCGACAGGTCCGGCCCCATGCCCTCGCCCTTGCGGGTCGGGAACATGTCGGTTTCCTTGCGCGGACGCGACTCGTCGGTCTCGGGGTCGTAGACTTCGTCCAGTTCGGCGGCATAGGCACGCACCCAGTCCGCGTCCATCTGCGGGCCACCCTCGTCAGCGAGCGAGCGCAGCGGCACGAATTTCAGGCCGTGGCAGGCCGAGCAGACCTCCCGGTAGACCTGAAAGCCGCGACGGAGCTGCTGCTGGTCGAAGGTGCCAAAGGGGTTCTCGAACGAGAAATCCAGATTTTCGACATGGCCTTCAGAGCCAGCAGCGAATGCCGCACCAGAGCCCAGAACGAGCGCGGAAACGGCAGAGATCAGAAGTTTTTTCATGATTTCGGTCCTGTTCCTTACTCGGCTTTGGTGCCGTAATGGTTGTTGAAGTCTTCTTCGATCGTTGCCGGCATCGGCAGCGGTTTCTCGATCACGCCCAGAAGTGGGAGGAGCACGAAGAAGTAGGCGAACCAGTAGGTTGCACCGATCAGCGAGATGTAGGGATAGATCCCGTCGGTCGGCATCGCGCCCACCCACATCAGCACGACAAAGTCGATGGCCAGAAGCCAGAACCACCATTTGAACATCGGGCGGAATTGGCCCGAGCGGACTTTGGAGGTGTCGAGCCACGGAGCCAGCGCCATCGCGATGATTGCGCCGAACATCGCGATCACGCCGAAGAACTTGGCGTCGACGATGCCGAAGGTCAGCTTGTTCACAAGGATCACGGCCCAGACGTCAGCGGTGAAGGCACGCAGGATCGCGTAGAACGGCAGGAAGTACCATTCGGGAACGATGTGTGCGGGCGTCGCCAGCGGGTTTGCCTCGATGTAGTTGTCGGGGTGGCCGAGGTAGTTCGGCATGAAGCCAACAACAGCAAAGAAGATGGCCAGCACGAGAACGAGGGCGAAGAGGTCCTTGATCACGAAATAGGGCCAGAAGGGCAGGGTGTCTTTCTCGGCTTCGGCTTTGGAGCCGCGACGCACGTCAACACCGGTCGGGTTGTTGTTGCCCGTGGTGTGGAACGCCCAGATGTGCAGGCCGACAAGCGCGGCAATCACGAAGGGCAGCAGGTAGTGCAACGAGAAGAAGCGGTTCAGCGTGGCGTTATCCACTGCCGGCCCGCCAAGGAGCCATGCCTGAATATCCGGGCCGATGCCCGGGATCGCGCCGAAGAGGCCGGTGATAACGGTTGCGCCCCAGAAGGACATCTGACCCCACGGAAGCACATAGCCCATAAAGGCGGTGCCCATCATCGCAAGGTAGATCACCATGCCGATGATCCAGGTGACTTCGCGCGGCGCTTTATACGATCCGTAGTAGAGGCCGCGGAAGATGTGGATGTAGACGGCAAAGAAGAACAGCGAAGCGCCGTTTGCGTGCATGTAGCGCAGCATATAGCCGCCGTTCACGTCACGCATGATGTGTTCGACCGACGCAAAGGCCAGATCGACGTGCGGGGTGTAGTGCATCACCAGAACGATGCCGGTGACGATTTGCAGCACAAGGCAGAAAGCCAGGACGATACCCCAGATCCACCACCAGTTCAGGTTCTTGGGGGTGGGGATCATGATGGTGTCATAGACGAGGCCGACGATCGGAAGGCGCTCGTGCAGCCACTTTTCTGCGCCCGTTTTGGGCTCGTAATGGTCGTGCGGAATACCAGACATAGAGTTCCTCCTCAGCCCAGCAGAATGGTGGTGTCATCGGTGAACTGGGCCACCGGAATGTCGAGGTTGCGCGGCGCGGGCCCCTTGCGGATACGGCCGGCCGAGTCGTAGTGCGAACCGTGGCAGGGGCAGAACCAGCCGCCGAAGTCACCCGACATATTGCCGATCGGCACGCAGCCGAGGTGGGTGCAAACACCGATCATCACCAGCCATTCGCCAGCTTCGTCCAGTGCGCGGTTCGCGTCCGACGCGTCAGCGCCCGGCTTGTTCGCGTTCTCGGCCGACTGGTCGATCAGCGTGCTGATGTCGACTGCGCGGGCCTCGGTGATCTCTTCTTCCGAGCGGCGGCGGATGAACACCGGCTTGCCGCGCCATTTGACGGTCAGCTGGGTGCCGGTTTCGACGCCCGAGATGTCGACGTAGATCGACGACATCGCCTTGACGTCGGCGGATGCGTTCATCTGGTTCACCAGCGGCCAGACGGCCGCACCGGTGACCACCGCGCCGGTTCCGGCGGTGGCGAAGTAGAGGAAATCCCTCCGGGTGCCTGCGTTATCTTCTGCGTGGGACACGTGTATTCTCCCTTCCCTAGCCTGGTTAAGGCCGATAGCACGTTTCGGGCCGCACCAAAGTGCTGCCGAACATGGCCGCTCTTTAGCAATCACGCTTGCGTCAGTCCAGCAATCAATGGCCTTTGGGCTTGGCCCTTTTGACGCATCTTGGATTTATTTTATCGGATTTTGCCGAAACGCCACATTTGACAGGCGCTAACGCCGTTCTGGCAGGGTGTGACCGCCATTTTGTCAGGGGTTCGAAAGAGGTTGCGGCCTGCGACCCGACTCAGTCAGGGGCGAGCATATAACCCATGCCGCGCACGGTTTGCAGGTAGCGCGGCTCGCGCGGGTCGGGCTCGATCTTGCGGCGCAGGCGGGTGATCTGCACGTCGATGGCGCGGTCTCCGGCACTGTCCTCGGGGCCGGTGCGGTCGCGCCCCAACTCGTCGATCAGCTCGGCGCGCCCGATCACCTCGCCCGCGCGGGCGGCGAAAATCCGCATCAAAGCGGCTTCGGTCGCGGTCAGGCGCACGGGGTCTTCGCCCGCGAACATCTCGCCCCGGTTCTGGTCATAGCGCAGCGCACCAAGATGCAGGAATTTCGGCCCCGTCGGGGTTTCATGCGGCACGCGGCGCAGGATCGCGTTTATCCGCAAGAGCAGCTCTTTCGGCTCAAAGGGTTTGGGCAGGTAGTCGTCGGCGCCAGCCTCCAGCCCTTCGATCCGGTCGCGGGTCTCGCCGCGCGCGGTCAAAAGCAGAATGGGGGTGCTCAGCGTCCGGCGCAGATCGCGCGTCAGGCTTAGCCCGTCTTCGCCCGGCATCATCACGTCGAGCACCAGCATGTTGAATTCCAGCCCTGCCAGCAGCCGCCGCGCATGGGCGGCATCGCGCGCGGCTGTCACCAGAAAACCGTTACGCATCAAGAACTTTTGCAGCAACCCGCGAATGCGTTCATCGTCATCGACGATCAGAAGGTGCGGGGCGTGCGTGTCGTGCCCGCCCATCAGGCACCGTCCTTCATATTCTGGTAAAGGCGCAGCTGTTCGCGGTCCATCATCGCTTCAAGCACCTGCCGGAACCCCGCCACCGCCTGCGGACCCGCGGCGCGATAGGCGGCACGCATCCGGCCGCGTTGCGCCTCGGAGAGTTCGCGCTCCAGCGTGGCGCCAACCTCGGTCAGATGCAGGCGCCGTTCGCGCTTGTCCTTTTGGCCGATGCGGCTTTCGACCAGGCCGTCTTCGATCAGGGTCCGCAGCACGCGGTTCAGTGATTGCTTGGTAACGCCCAGAACATCGAGTAGAGTGGTCACCGTCAGCCCCGGCTGGCGGTTGATAAAGTGGATCGCGCGGTGATGCGCCCGCCCGTAGCCGTGCTTTTCGAGGATGCGGTCGGGATCGGCGGTAAAGCCGCGATAGGCAAAGAACATCGCCTCGATGCCTTTGCGCAGCTGCTCGTCGGTCAGGAACAGAAGGGTCTCCCCTCCGGCGGCTGTCGTGTCGACCATATCCTACCTCATTCGCTTTTTAGCGATTTTACGTCAGTCTTGTTGACTTTCCAAGAATCAATTGTTACCGAATTCCAGATTTCGCGCAACATTGTGTCCGAAGCGGACCGATTTGGCGCAATTTTTGAAAATCCGGATGCTCCAAGGAGGAACTCATGGCCGGTGCATATGACGATCGCGATGGCAAAATCTGGATGGATGGCAAGCTCGTCGAATGGCGGGACGCCAAGGTCCATATCCTGACCCATGCCCTGCATTACGCCTCGAGCGTGTTCGAGGGAGAGCGCTGCTACAACGGCAAGATCTTCAAATCGCACGAACATAACGTGCGCCTGAAGAAATCCGCGAACCTTCTGGATTTCGACATTCCCTATTCGCTGGAGGAAATCGAAGCCGCGAAATACGCGATGCTCGAGGCGAACGGCTGGACCGACGCCTATGTGCGTGCGGTGGCATGGCGCGGCGCGGGTGAGGATATGGGCGTCTCGGCGCGTCGGAACCCCGTGCGTCTGGCCATCGCAGGATGGGAGTGGGGCAACTACTACGGCGACGCCAAGATGAAGGGCGCCAAGCTTGACATCTCGAAATGGCGCCGCCCCGATCCGGCGACGATCCCGTGCGAGGCGAAGGCTGCCGGTCTGTACATGATCTGCACCATGTCCAAACACGCCGCCGAGGCGAAGGGCTGCTCGGACAGCCTCATGCTCGACTATCGCGGCTATGTGGCCGAGGCGACGGGCGCCAACGTGTTCTTCGTCAAGGACGGCGAAGTGCATACGCCGCTGGCGGATTGCTTCCTGAACGGCATTACGCGCCAGACCGTGATCGGGATGCTGAAGGAAAAGGGCATCACCGTGCACGAGCGCCGGATCAACCCGATGGAGCTTGCAGGCTTCGAGCAGTGCTGGCTGACCGGCACCGCCGCCGAAGTGACCCCTGTTGGCCAGATCGGTGACTTCCACTTTGAAGTGGGCGCGCTGACGCGGGACATCTCGGACAGCTACGAAAAGCTGGTCCGCGCCTGAGGCGACAGGATCTGATGCGAAAGGCGCCCCGCGGGGCGCCTTTTGTCATTAGGCCGTCTGGCCCCGTTCGATACGGGCATAGGCGCGGGCGCGGGTGTTTTCGTGCGTGCGGCCCTCGGGGCGCGAGACCAGCGCCTTGACCGCCGGATGCAGGCCAGCGCGGCGATCAAGCTCCAGATAAGCCTTCATCCGCATATCCTCGGCTTTCGGTGCGAAATTGTCCTGCGACTTGCGTTGCATGGCAGCTCCTCCTGTTTTGCCAGAGCGCGAGTATAGCCGGATTTCGCGATTCCTGCAAAACGTGTGCCGCTTACCCCGATGGGCTGATCGCCTTGCGGGCCTTGGCGCGCTCCAGCCCAAGCTGGCGCTCGCGCCAGATAATCATCGCGCCCGCCAGGATTACGATCCCCGCCCCGCCCAGCATCGGCAGGGTCGGCACTTCGTCAAAGGCGACATAGCCCACCCCAAGCGCCATCAGCATCGAGGCATATTCGAACGGCGCCACGATCGAGGCATCGGCGGCGCGATAGGCCGAGGTCAGGAAAATCTGCGCGACACCGCCGATCAGCCCCGCCAGAACCAGCAAAGCGGCGGTGGCGGGCGAGGGGATCACCCAGCCAAACGGCAGCGTCACCAGCGACAGTGCCGCCGCCGTGCAGGAAAACCAGAAGACGATGGCCGATGTGGTTTCGGTTTTCGTCAGCTTGCGGATGAAGATCTGCGCCAGCGCCGCAAAAACAGCGCCCATAAGCGTTACAACCGCCCCAAGGGCCGCGCGATGGTCGCCGATGCCCGACAGGCGCGGGCTGAGGATAATCAGCACCCCGATCATCCCGAGCGCGACCGCGCTCAAGCGGAAGGCGCGAACCTCTTCGCCCAGAAACATCGCTGCGAAGACGACGACGAGGATGGGGGCGGCATAACCGATGGCTGTCACCTCGGGCAGGGGCAAAAGCCCGATGCCGGTGAACATCAGCCCCATCGCAGAGGTGCCGATGATGCCGCGCCAGATATGGCCCATCGGGCTGGCGACGCGCAGGCCGGTTGACAGATCGCCGCGCGCCAAAAGCCAGACGACCGTGATCGGGATAGCAAAGAAAGACCGGAAAAAGACCATCTCGCCCGAGGGCACCTCGTCAGCCGCTATTTTCAGGAGCGCGGACATCGCGATGAAACAAGCGACCGAGCCGAGTTTCAACCAGATCCCAATGGCGGTTCCTGATAGCGGCGCGCGGCTCATGGGGTGGCCTCGTTCAGGCGCGCAAGCGCCCAACGGGCGGCGTCGCGGACGGTCTCGTCTTCGGCTTCAAGATGGGTTTGCGCGGCGGGAATAAGCCCTGCATCACCGGAATTTCCGATGGCATAGAGGATGTTACGCAAAAAGCGGTTGATCCCGATCCGCTTGATCGGAGAGCCGGAAAACAGCGCCCGAAAGCCGGCGTCATCCAGCACCGCAAGCTCGGCCAGAAGCGGCTCACCCACCGCGTCCGAATAGCGCATCTCGCGGGCGGTTTGCGCAAACTTGTTCCACGGGCAGGCGGCCAGACAATCGTCGCAGCCGTAAATCCGGTTGCCCATCCGCGCGCGCAACTCGGGCTCGATCGGGCCGTTGTGTTCAATCGTCAGGTAGGAAATGCAGCGGCGCGGGTCGAGGCGATAGGGCGCCAGAAAGGCATCTGTCGGGCAGGCATCAAGGCACGATGAGCAACTGCCGCAATGGCTGATCTCGGGCGCATCGGCGGGCAATTCGACGGTGGTGAAAATTGCGCCGAGAAAGAACCAGTTGCCCAGATCGCGCGCCAGAAGGTTGGTGTGCTTGCCCTGCCAGCCAAGCCCTGCGGCTTGCGCGAGCGGCTTTTCCATCACGGGTGCGGTATCGACAAAGACCTTGATTTCGGCCCCCGGCGCCTGATCGAGCAACCAGCGCCCGACACGTTTGAGGCGCTTTTTCACAAGGTCGTGGTAATCCTTGCCGCGTGCGTAAACCGAAACAGCGGCGCGCTCGGGGTGGGCCAGAACGCCGGTCGGGTCGGTCGCGGGTGTATAGCTTTCGGCCAGCATGAGGACCGAACGCGCCTCGGGCCAAAGCTCGGCGGGGTTGCCGCGCCATCCCATCCGCTCGGCCATCCAGCCCATCTGCCCGTGCAGGCCATCGGCGACGAATGCCTCCAGCCGCGCGGCGGTTTCAGGCACCGCATCTGGCCGCGTGATCCGCGCTTTCGAGAACCCTTCCTCAAGGGCTTTCGCGATCAGCCGGTTTTTGAGCGTGTCCAACGGGCGGCCCTTTCGGCGGCTAGGGGCGGGGTGCCGCCCGCGATCAGAAATCCAGCTCGGTATATTGCGGCGCGGGCGGCAGGCCCGGCACCTGATCGGCCAGAAGCGAGCGGAACGCGGGGCGCGATTTGATCTTCGCATACCAGTCGCGCACGGTCTCTGAACGGTTCCAGTCCACGTCTGAAACATAATCCAGACACGACAGATGCGCGGCGGCCGTAAAATCGGCCAGCGTCATCACATCGCCCGCCAGCCAGCGCCGCTGCTCCAGCAGCCAGCCCATGTAATCAAGATGGAACTTGATCGCGCTCAGCCCCTCTTTCACGGTTTTCGAATCCGGATAGCCCTTGCGCTGGATCTTTTTCCAGACGCGTTCGCCCATGATCTTGCGGGTTACTTCGGCGTTGAATTTATCGTCGAACCACGCGCAAAGGCGCCGCACCTCAAAGCGCGCGTCGGGTTTGCGCGGGATCAGTTGCGGCTCTGGGTGGGTTTCGTCCAGATACTCGCAAATCGCCTGACTTTCCGCGAGCGTCTTGCCGTCGATTTTCAGGATCGGCACGCGACCGGCCGGATTGCGGCGCAGAAACTCGGGGTTTTGCTCCCAGTAACGCTCTTCGACCAGTTCGACCTCGATCTTCTTTTCCGCCAGCGTCAGGCGCACCTTGCGGCAATAGGGGGAGAGGGCGACGTGATATAGGCGGTTCATGGGCAACCTGAAAGCGAAACGGTGAGTTCATCCCCTGATAGCGGGCCGCGGGTGGGGGATCAATGCTCGCCCGCGCGGATTAGCCGTTTGCGCGGGTCAAAAGCTTTTGCGCGCGCGCAGGGCGGCCTGGATCGTGCCGTCGTCAAGGTAATCCAGCTCGCCTCCGATCGGCACGCCCTGGGCTAGGCTGGTGATGCTGATCCCTGCGCCCTCTAGCGCGTCGGCGATGTAATGCGCGGTCGTCTGGCCCTCGATGGTGGCGTTCAGCGCAAGGATCACCTCGCGCACGCCCTCGTCGCGCACCCGCGCCAGCAGCTTCGGGATGCCAAGCTCATCGGGGCCGACGGCGTCCAGCGCCGAAAGCGTGCCGCCAAGCACATGGTAGCGGCCTTTGAAGGCCTGCCCGCGCTCCATCGCCCAGAGGTCCGCGACATCCTCGACCACGCATAATTCGCCCGTGGCGCGGGCCAGATTTTCGCAGATGTCGCAGATATGCCCCGTCGCGATATTGCCGCAGGTCGCACATTCGCGCACCGTTTCGGCAACATGGGCCATGGTTTGCGCAAGCGGCGCCATCAACTGCCCCCGCTTGCGGATCAGATGCAGCACCGCACGGCGCGCCGAGCGCGGCCCAAGCCCCGGCAGCCGCGCCAGAAGCGCGATCAGGGCTTCGATCTCGTCGCTCGCGCGGCTCATCGTTTAGACCGGAAGGTCCATGTTTTCTGGCAGGCCCAACTCGCGCAGCAGGTTCTGCTGTTCCTGCACTTCGCGCGCCTTGGCCTTGGCCTGCGTATCCTTGATCGCGGCAAGGATCAGGTCTTCGACCACCTCTTTTTCCGAGGCTTGCAGGATCGAGGGATCAATCGACAGACCCGTCAGCTCGCCCTTGGCGGTGGCGGTGGCGGTCACAAGGCCTGCGCCTGCCTCACCCGTAACCGCGATCTTGGTCAGGTTTTCCTGCAGTTCCGCCATGCGGGTCTGCATTTCCTTGGCGGCTTTCATCATCTTGGCCATATCGCCAAGCTGGCCCAAACCTTTGAACATATTGCTCTCCTCAGCTATCCTCGAAGGGGTCCCATTCGTCTTCGACCTCGTGCAGCATCTCTGCATCGAGTTCGAGCGCAAGGGCTTCGGGCGTGGTAATATCCTCGAATTTTGCGGCAGGGAAGGCGTCGAAGACAGCTTTTATCAGTGGGTTATCCATCGCCTCGGTCTCTTGCGCGCGCCGGTCTGCGTTGCGCATCTCGGCGATGGTCTCGCCGCCGCCCTCAAAGACAACGGAAACGCCCCACCGCGCGCCGGTCCAGCCCTGAAGGCGCTGGCCAAGCCGCGCGGCCAGATCACGCGGCGCGTCCTCGGTCGGTTGAAACTCGATCCGGCCCGGTGCGTAATGGGCAAGGCGCAGATAGGTCTCGACCTCGACCAGAAGCGTCATGTCACGCATCCGCTGGATCAGTTCGACCACCGCGTCGAAGGTTGCGAAACGGGCAAGCTGATGCTCGGTCTGGTTGGCAATCGCGACCGCCGCGGCACCCCCTTGGGCGCGGGCGGGCGCGTGGCTGCGCATCGTGACGATCCCGTGCACGGGACCGCCGCCGCCCATCATCGGCCCGCGACCGGCAGAGCCGCCGCCGCCACCAGAGGGCGCGCCGCCCGCAGGGCCACCCTCGGGTCCGGTGGGCGCCGGGCCTTTTTGCACCTTGGCCAAAAGCTGTTCCGGCGTCGGCAGGTCGGCAACATGGGTCAGGCGGATCAGCGCCATTTCGGCAGCCATCATGGCGTTCGGGGCGCTGGCGACCTCTTCCAGCGCTTTCAGCAACATCTGCCAAAGCCGCGTCAGCACCCGCATCGGAATTTTCTCGGCCATGGCCTGACCGCGTGCGCGCTCTTCGGGTGGCACGGTCGGGTCTTCGGCGGCCTCAGGAGTGATCTTGATGACCGAAATCCAATGCGTGATCTCGGCCAGATCGCGCAAGACCGCCATCGGGTCAGCGCCATCGGCATATTGGCTGGCCAGTTCCGAGAGCGCATCCGCCGCATGGCCTTGCAAGATCATGTCAAACAGGTCCAGCACCCGCGCGCGGTCAGCCAGACCCAGCATCGCGCGCACCTGATCGGCGGTGGTTTCGCCCGCGCCATGCGCAATCGCCTGATCCAAGAGCGACAACGCATCGCGGACCGAGCCTTCGGCGGCGCGCGTAATCAGCGCCAGCGCATCCGTTGCGATCTGCGCGTTCTCCAGCCCCGCGATGCGCGAGAGGTGGTCGATCATCACCTCGGGTTCGATCCGGCGCAGGTCGAAACGCTGGCAGCGCGACAGAACCGTCACCGGAACCTTGCGAATTTCGGTGGTCGCGAAGATGAATTTCACATGCGCAGGCGGTTCTTCCAGCGTCTTGAGCAGCGCGTTGAAGGCGCTGGTCGAGAGCATGTGAACTTCGTCGATGATATAGACTTTGTAGCGGGCCGAGGCTGCGCGGTAGTGCACGCTTTCGATGATTTCGCGGATGTCGCCCACACCTGTGCGCGAGGCGGCGTCCATCTCCATCACGTCGACATGGCGGCCTTCCGCGATGGCTTTGCAATGCTCGCATTCAAGGCAAGGCTCGGTCGTGGGGCCGCCCGCGCCATCGGGGCCGACGCAGTTCAGCCCCTTGGCGATGATCCGCGCGGTGGTGGTTTTGCCGATGCCACGAATCCCCGTCATGATGAACGCCTGCGCAATCCGGTCGGCGGCAAAGGAGTTCTTCAGAGTGCGCACCATCGCCTGCTGCCCGATCAGGTCGGCGAAGGTCGCGGGGCGGTATTTGCGGGCCAGAACCTGATAGGCAGCGCCAGTGGCAGAGGGTTCGGCGGGCAGATCGGACATGCGGGTGGCTCCTGAAACTTCCGCCGCAGTCTAGTCGGCGGGGCGGGCAAGTCAAACCGATCCGGGGAAAAGGTGAGAGGCTGGACATCGACCCAAGCGGGGCTCGTTGCGGCTGCTTCCTTCCGGACCTGACCGGGTTGGCGAGGCGCTCGCCCGCGCCAACCTCTCGGGGGCTGATATAGGGAAGGGGAACCGGATTCGCAAGGTTCTCCTTCGGGTGGGGGCAAAACTGTTCAGCCAAGCTCCGACGAGGCGCTCTCGGCCCCGTGTTCCGCAGGCCGGAGCTGTGGCTCGTCCGCCGGATTCTGGCTGAAATCAAGGCACAGACGCAAGAAACCCTCGGTGGTCCGCCCCAAAGGTTCGGGCAGCAGGTTCGCGATTTCATTCAGGCAGTGCTGCGCCTTGGGGGAGGTCTCGAAAACCGCGCTGCATCGGGGCATCGGCGTGAAACGCCAGATCGGCTTGATTTCAGGGGTAACAACGGGGCGTCGACCGACCAGCCCGATCAACACCTCGCGCGCCAGTGCGGGCGGGCCGAGTGAAACCGGGCGCATCTCGCCGGACACGAACCCGCCCGCACCAGAGCTGCGGTAGGAATTGGTGACAAGGATGAACCGTTGGCCGGGTTTTACGGGCGAACCGTTGTAGCACAGCGCGCGCAGCCGTGAGGCGTGGCAGTTTTCCAGCGTTCCGTCCGGCGCATAGCGTCGTGGCTCGCGCAGGTCGAAAGCATAGGTCAGCCCGTCCAGCACATCGAAGTTATAGCTGGGGAACTCGGGGTCGAGCAGCGGGCGGTCCGGTTGCCCGGGTGACAGCGTGTTGAACGCGCCCGCCGAACGCTCCAGCCAGTCGGCCAGATCGGCGCCCGTCACCTCGAGCGCGGTGATCGCGTTTGTGTAGACATAGATGTCATCGACATTGGCCATCACGATCTGGCCCGAAGGGATGTCGACATAATAGCCCGCGCCACCCCGTCCGCCGCATTTGAATGGCGAAACCGCCGAGATGATCGGCAAACCTTCTTCGGGCTGGCCCTTCAGGCGTCTTGCGGCGAACTGCCGTTGCGCGTTCGCCAGAAAGATAAGAGTTGGATCGACGGAAATCTGCGAGAAATAGCTGTGCACCCGCGCCGTCAACCGCCCCAGAGGGCGCCGCATGTGGCGCAGGGTCTCGTGATGAGCCGGTTCCAGCGCCTCCAGAATGCCCTCGGCTTCGGGCAGCGCGGTCACATGCCCGTTCTCGGGGCTGGTCTGGCGGATGGGGCGCAGCTCGCACTCGAACCCCGCCAGCGTCCATTTCCCGTCAGGGGTCTGATCCAGACGCAGGTCCATCACCCCCAGATGCGAGCCCCATCGCCCCGCATTCAGGGCGGGTTTGCCGTTCAGAGTGCCCTTGATCGGGTCGATGCCGGGGAAGGCCGGGTCATCCGCGTTGGGGAAAGGCAGGTGCGTATGGCCGCACAGCAGCACGTCGATGCCGTCGATTTCGGCCAGCGCGAGGGCGGCCTGTTCAAGCTCGGGGGCGCTGCGTTGGGCCTGTGTGAGGGGCGTAATGCCGGTATGGGCCAGCGCGATGACAAGATCGGGTTTTTGCGCCAGAAGGGCGGGCAGATGGCTGCGTGCAGCCTCGACGAATGGCTGGCTGGCAAGTTTCCCCTCGGTCGGAGCCTGCGCCCAAAGCGCAGTCTGGGGCGGCAGAAAGCCGATCACCCCTATGCGCATCCGGTGCGTGTCGCCATCGGTGTCGGTGAAATCGCGTTCAAGAATGGTCCAGGGCTTTACGATCAGGGCGCTTGTCCCGTCGCTCTGGCGTTCCCGCGCATTCGCGCTGACAAAAGGAAAACCGGCGCCCGAGATCACCTTGCGCAGAAAGCCGATGCCATAATCGAAATCGTGGTTTCCGAGCGTGGCCGCATCATAGCGCGCAAAATTGAACGCCTCGATCATCGGATGGCGTTCATGCTGGTTGAGGCCGCGCTTTTCCCCCCAGAACTGCGCCATCGGTGTGCCCTGAAAGGCGTCGCCATTATCAAACAACAGCACATTCGGGGTTTCGCGGCGGGCGGCGTCGATCAGGGTGGCGATGCGCGAGAAACCGGTGGCGGAGCAGGGGCTGTCCTTGAAATAGTCATAGCCGTGCGCGTGCCCGTGCAGATCCGTGGTCTCCAGAACCCGCAGCCGCATCGACGCAGGCGCGGGTGCCGTTTCGCCAGAACCGAGCCGGTCAGGTTTGGGGTTCATTGTCTATCTCCTGCAGCGGCTCTATTGCATTTAGGGGCGAAGATTTAATTTTCTCTTTTAATTAATCCGACAATTTACCAATTCGCAACCATAGGTTGTCGAGCAATCCAATTGATATTGAAAAGGTTGAGTTAACGGGCAGGGTTGAGGCGCGCGCTGCCTCTGCTACAAGCTGAATTTCAGTCGACCCTTGGCTGGCGGGGCCGGATCTGGAGGACAAACGGTGGAATATGACATGGCCTTTGTGGGCGCGGCGCTGGAGCGTGTTGCGCATCTGCGGACCGATCCCCAGGCGCTTTCCGCGCTGCAAGAGGCCGCGCAAACCCGCCTTTGCCTGTTCTGGAAGGGGCGCCCCGCATTTACACCCGATGGTGGCCTTGTGTGGGTCGCGCCGGGGCATCCGGTTCTGACGGATGCGCGTGAGGCGCCTCTGTTTCTGGGGATGCAGGACGGGCAGGCACTTTTCGCGGCGCAACTGACCGGTTTCGAGCCGGAGGGCGCGCAGCCCGACACCAAAGCCTTTCTGGACACCAGCGAACAGGTGCATCCGGCCTTGGGTGATGGCATGGTCTTTGCCGAGTTGCGCGCGCGAATGGGGACGCTGACGCCGCTTGAGGCCGAGGTCGCCGCTACCGCGCGGGCCACCTTTGAATGGCACCGGACACATGCCTATTGTTCGCGTTGCGGGCAGCCGTCCGAGGTGGTGCAGGCGGGCTGGGTGCGCAAATGTCCGTCCTGCGGGGGGCTGCATTTCCCGCGCACCGATCCGGTTGTCATCATGCTCGTGACGCGCGGCAATCAGGTTTTGCTGGGGCGTTCGCCGTTCTGGCCCGAAGGAATGTATTCCTGTCTTGCCGGCTTCATGGAGCCGGGTGAGACGCTGGAAGCCGCTGTCCGTCGCGAGGTGGCCGAGGAGACCGGTGTGCGGGTCGGGCGGGTTGACTATTGCGCCTCGCAGCCCTGGCCTTTCCCCTCGTCGCTGATGCTGGGCTGTCGCGCCGAGGCCGTCTCCGACGAGATCACCATTGATCCCGCCGAGATCGAGGGTGCGATCTGGGTCAGCCGCGAACGGCTCATGCAGATATTTGCGGGCGCTGATAGCGTGATCCGTCCGCCACGGCAGGGCGCAATTGCAGCCTGGCTGATGCATCGCTGGCTTGCGGATCGCTCAATTTAACGGCAGGGTCCGGTGATCGGGCGTTATTAGCCTTTAAGGACCAGTATGAAGTTTTCGACCCGCACGGATATTGCCGCTCCGCAGGATTTTGTTTTCGACCAGCTTGCGGATTTCGCGAGCTTCGAGCGCGCGGCGATGCGCCGCGGGATAAAGCTGTCGCGCCTTGACACGTTACAGGCTCCTGCGGCGGGTATGTCGTGGGATGTCGCCTTCCGGCTGCGCGGGAAAGAGCGTCAGGTTGTTGTCGATGTGCGCCGTTTCGAGCGGTCCTCGGCGCTGGAGTTTGCGGGCACTTCGTCGAGCTTCGAGCTTCGGCTGACGCTGACAGTCGTGGCCGTCGCGCCCGGACGTGCGCGGCTTCAGGTCGAACTGGAGGTTAAGCCGCGCACGCTGGCGGCGCGGCTGATGATCCAGTCGGCAAAGATCGGGCGCAAGACGCTGGACCGCAAGTTTGACGACCGTGTCGCGACATTCGGCACCGAGATCGAACGCCGCGCGGCACAGGCCCGCGTTTAACGCTCGTCGCGCAGGGCTGCCGCCGGATAGACGCCGAGGATTTCCATATACGAGGTGAAATAGCTTAGCTCGTCCAGCGCAAGCTTCACATTCGCGTCGTCGGGGTGGCCCTCGATGTCGGCGTAGAACTGCGTCGCGGTGAAGCTGCCGTTGACCATATAGCTTTCGAGCTTGGTCATGTTCACGCCATTCGTGGCAAAGCCGCCCATCGCCTTATACAGCGCGGCGGGAATGTTGCGCACGCGGAAGACAAAAGTCGTCATCATCTTTTCGGCGCGGCGGGTCAGATCGGCCTCGGGCGACATGATCAGGAAGCGCGTGGTGTTGTCCTGCTTGTCCTCGATATGGCGGGCTAGGCAATCAAGACCGTAAATCTCGCCCGCCAGTTCCGAGGCCAGCGCGGCAACCGATTTGTCGCCCATCTCGGCCACAATCTTGGCCGATCCGGCAGTATCCGCGCCCACTTCGCGGTGAAGCGCGTGCTTTTGCAAGAAGTTGCGCACCTGCCCCAGAAGGACAGTGTGGCTCATTGCGGTTTTCACATCTTCCATCGTCGCGCCTTTGACGGCGAGCAGGTTGATATGCACGCGCACAAAGGCTTCGTCGATGATCTTCAGTCCCGATTCCGGCAGCAGGTGGTGGATGTCGGCCACGCGTCCGTAGGTCGAGTTCTCGACCGGCAGCATCGCCAGATCGGCCTGTCCGCTGCGGACCATCTCGATCGTGTCTTCGAAGGTGCGGCAGGGGATCGCCTCCATGCCGGGGCGCGAGTCATGGCAGGCCTGATGCGAATAGGCGCCCGGCTCGCCCTGAAAGGCGATGCGTCCGCTGATGCCTTCGATTTTGCGCGTGCTCATGTGGGCCTCCTGCGTCATGGTTCCCTTCGCTATATCGGGACGTGCCGGCCGAGAAAAGTCCGAATGGCGGGCAGGGTGGTTGGCATGGGGGGCTTGCGTTGCAGTCGAATTATTCCATATCTGGAATATGAGATATGGAGACCGCATGATCCGCGCGACAATAGCTGTTGTTCTGATGACCCTTTCCTCGCCCGCCGCCGCGCTTGATCTGACGCAGGCCAGTGCGGCGAATGGCGCGCAGATATTCGACCGGAAATGCTCAACCTGCCATGATGTGACGGGGCAGACAGTCTCGGGGCCACCGCTGAACGGGGTGGTCGGGCGCAAGGTGGCCTCGGTCGAGGGCTTTCCCTATTCCGATGCGATGCGTGGCCTTGATGGCGCATGGACGCCCGCGCTTCTGGACAGCTATCTGGTCAAGCCCCGCCGGATGCTGCCGGGCACGGCCATGTCCTTCGGCGGCCTGAAAAAAGACACCGACCGCGCCGATCTGATCGCATGGCTTTCGGGGCTGCGACCGTGACCAGAGGAGCGCATCGGGCGGGATAAATGGCCCCGATTGCAGTGAATTAGCGCTACCGGCCCGAGAATCTCCCTTGATATTAACGTCCCAAACGGGATACATGCCCCAAACTGAACAGCCAAATTCAGGGAAGAGCCATGTTCAACACTATGAATTTCACGAAGGTTGCCGGAAGCGTTCTGGGCGCGTTCCTGTTCCTTCTTCTTGTCAGCTGGGCTTCGACCTCGCTGTTCACTATCGCTGAGGATGCGCATGGCGAGGGAGACGCCGAGCATGTCGCGATGAGCGCACGTCCGGGCGATTTGCTGGATGACGGCGCGGCAGAGGCTGAAGCCGAGGAAGAAGCGGTCGTCGAGATCGTTCTGGGCACCGGCGATGTCGCCAAGGGCGAAAAAGTCTTCGGCAAGTGCAAGGCCTGCCACAAGCTCGACGGCACTGACGGCACCGGCCCGCACCTGAACGGTGTTGTCGGGCGCGCGGTGGCTTCGGTCGCGGGCTTTGGCTACTCGGATGCGGTGGTTTCGCATGGCGGCGAGTGGACGCTCGAAGAGCTGGACGGCTGGCTCGCCAACCCGAAAGAATTCATCCCCGGCAACAAGATGTCCTTCGCGGGCCTGAAAAAGCCGGAAGACCGCAACGACCTGATCACCTATCTGCAATCCGTGCAGTAAGCGTTTAGTGTTGCCAGAAATCGAAAGGCCGTGTCCCTCGGGGCGCGGCCTTTTGCATTGGTTCACGCGAAAGCAACTTGAAGCGCGGGGGAAACCCCCTTTACCTAGTCGCCAGAAGTTTCGCATGAGGAGGCGACGGGCGAATGGTCAGCATGGCACGGGCGGTCACGCAATCGGGGTTTGGCAGGGTTGCGGGGGGGGCGCTGGTGGCCTTCGGGCTGTGGGCGGCGCTGGCGCAGGGCTTGCGCGCCGAGGAAACCGTCACCGCGCATGGCATCGCGACCCTTGGCAGCCTGAAATATGCGGCTGATTTCACCCATCTCGACTACGTCAATCCGGAGGCGCCCAAAGGCGGCGAGATTGCCGAATGGACCGCAGGCGGATTTGACAATTTCAACCCCTACACGCTGGAAGGTCGTGCCGCAGCGCTATCCTCGGCCCCGCATGAAAGCATGTTTGCCGGCACCTCTGACACGGTAAGCGAGGCTTATTGCCTGCTGTGCGAAACCATCGAATACCCCGAAAGCCGCGACTGGGTGATCTTTACGCTGCGCGAGGGCGTTACCTTCTCGGATGGCACACCTATGACGCCAGAAGACGTGGTGTTTTCCTACGAGACCTTCCGCGATCACGGGCTGTCCTCGTTTCGGGGCGTGCTGGAGCAGCAGGTCGCGGGCGCCGAGGTGCTGGACAACGCCCGCGTAAAATTCACCTTCAAGCCCGACTATCCGCGCCGCGACATTATCCAGACGGCAGGGGGCATTCCGGTCTTCTCGAAGGCGCAATTCGCGCGCGACGGGATCAGCCTTGATAAATCCTCGGACACGCCGCTGATCGGCACGGGGCCGTATATGTTCGGCTCGGCGCGCGATAACCGCTCGGTCACATGGGTGCGCAACCCGAATTATTGGGGTGCTGACCTGCCGATCAACAAGGGACGCAACAATTTCGACGCGATCCGCATCGAATATTTCGGCGATTACAACTCGGCCTTCGAGGCGTTCAAGGCGGGCGATTATACCTTCCGCAACGAGGCCAGCTCGATCCAGTGGGCGACTGGCTATGATTTCCCCGCCGTGCAGAACGGGCAGGTGAAAAAGGTCACGCTGCCGGACGGAAATATCGCTTCGGGGCAGGGGTTCTTGTTGAACCTGCGCCGCCCGCAATTGCAAGACATCCGGGTGCGCGAGGCGTTGGGGCTGGCGTTCAATTTCGAATGGTCGAATGCGACGCTGTTCTACGGGATTTATTCGCGGGTGAACTCGATCTGGGACAACTCGGAACTTGCCGCCAACGGCAAACCCGAGGGAGAGGAGCTGGCGCTTTTGCAGCCATTGGCGGCTGACCTGCCGGACGGTATCCTGACCGATGATGCGGTTGTCTCGCCGGTTTCGGGTGAAAAGCAGTTCGACCGCAAGAACCTGCGCCGCGCGGGCGAGTTGCTGGATGCGGCGGGCTGGAATGTCGGCAGCGACGGGATGCGCCGCAACGCCGCCGGAGAAACCCTGCGGATCGAGTTTCTGAACGACAGCCAGACTTTTGACCGCGTCATCAACCCCTTCGTCGAGAACCTGCGCCAGATCGGCGTTGATGCGGTGCATACCCGCGTGGATGACAGCCAGTATGAAAACCAGCGCCGCAGCCATGATTTTGATGTGATCACCGGCCATCTTGGCCAGGATTACATTCCGGGCGCGGGGTTGCAGCAGTATTTCGGCTCGAAATCCGTGGGCGATGTGTTCAACGCGATGGGGCTGGCGAACCGGTCGGTGGACCAGTTGATCCGCAAGGTCGAAGAGGCGCAAACGAAAGCCGAGCTTCTGCCCCGCGTCCACGCGCTCGATCGTGCGTTGCGGGCGATGTATTTCTGGGTGCCGCAGTGGTTCAAGGCCGAACACACCGTCGCCTATTACGATATGTTCGAACATCCGGCAGAGCTGCCGCCCTATTCTCTGGGCGAGTTGGACTTCTGGTGGTATAACGCCGAAAATGCAGAAAAACTGAAAGCCGCGGGCGCGTTCTGATCCGTGGGGCAACGATAAAGGGCAGAAAAGCACAATGGGCGCCTATATCCTCAGGCGGTTGCTTCTGATTATTCCGACGCTGATCGGGATCATGATCGTCAACTTCACGCTGACCCAGTTCGTCCCCGGCGGGCCGATCGAACAGATCATCGCCCGTGTCGAGGGCGAGGCGGATTCAATGCGCAACATCGCGGGCGGCGGCGACGCGGGCGCGGGGCAGGGCGGCGTCGAGGAAAGCGGCTATCAGGGCGCGCGCGGGATCTCGCCCGACCAGTTGGCGCAGCTTGAAATCGACATGGGGTTTTCGCGCCTTGCCTGTGATGCGGGCTTTGCGGGCGAGCCAAGCGTGCGCGCGCCCGAATGCCGTGCCGAGAAAATCCCCGCCGTCACGCGGTTTTTCATCATGATGGGGAACTATCTGACCTTCGATTTCGGCAAGAGCTTCTTCCATTCGCAAACGGTGGTGGAGCTGGTTCTGGACAAGATGCCGGTGTCGATCACGCTGGGGCTGTGGTCGACGCTGATTGCCTATCTGGTCTCGATTCCCTTGGGCATTCGCAAGGCGGTCAAGGACGGCACGCCCTTTGATACCTGGACTTCGGGCGCGATCATCATCGGTTACGCGATCCCGGGCTTCCTGTTCGCCGTGATGCTGATGGTGCTGTTCGCGGGCGGATCGTTCTGGAAGATATTCCCCTTGCGCGGACTGACCTCTGACAATTTTGCCGATCTGACCCTTGCAGGGCAGGTGCTGGACTACCTGTGGCATATCGTGCTGCCGGTCATCGCGATCACGATTTCCTCTTTCGCGACGATGACGTTGCTGACCAAGAACTCGTTTCTGGACGAGATCAACAAGCAATATGTGCAGACCGCGCGGGCCAAGGGGCTGGCGGAGTCGCGCGTGCTTTATGGCCATGTGTTCCGCAACGCGATGCTGATCGTGATCGCGGGTTTTCCGGCAACCTTCCTTGGCGTGTTCTTTGGCTCGTCGATCATCGTCGAGACGATCTTCTCGCTCGACGGGCTGGGGCTTTTGGGCTTTCAGGCGGCGGTGGAGCGGAACTACCCGGTGATATTTGGCACGCTTTACGTCTTTGGCCTGATCTCGCTGGCGGTGAATATCCTTTCGGACCTGATGTATGTCTTCGTCGATCCGCGCATTGATTTCGAGCGGAGGGCAGGCTGATGGCGCTTTCCCCCCTAAATCAACGGCGCTGGCGCAATTTCAGGGCCAACCGGCGCGCCTTTTGGTCGTTGTGGCTGTTTCTGGCGCTGTTCGTGGCCTCGCTCTTTGCCGAGCTGATCGCGAACGACAAACCGATGCTGGTCAGCTATCGCGGCGAGTTGTTCGTGCCGGCATACAAGTTTTATCCCGAAACGGCCTTTGGTGGCGATTTCCGCACCGAGGCGATCTATCGCGACGAGGCGGTGCAATGCCTGATCGTCACGGGCGGGCGCGAGGAGTGCTGGGACGACCCCGAAACCTATATGACCGAGGCCCAGACCAAAGGCACGGTCGAGGGCGAGCCGATCGAGAAAGGCTGGATGATCTGGCCGCCGATCCCCTACCACTACCGCACGATCAACAACGTCGGCACTGCGCCCTCGGCGCCCGATGGCAAGCACTGGCTGGGCACGGACGATACCGCGCGCGATGTGACGGCGCGGGTGATCTATGGCTTCCGGACATCGATCCTGTTCACACTGATCGTGACGACGGTAGCTTCGCTCATTGGTGTCACAGCAGGTGCTGTGCAGGGCTATTTCGGGGGGCGCGTCGATATGATCTTCCAGCGCTTGCTGGAGATCTGGGGCTCGACCCCCTCGCTTTACGTCATCATCATCCTGTTTGCGATTTTGGGCCGCAGCTTCTGGTTGCTGGTGTTTGTGGCCATCCTTTTCGGCTGGCCTGCGCTGACAGGCGTCGTGCGGGCCGAGTTCCTGCGCGCGCGCAACTTCGAATATGTCCGGGCCGCGCGGGCGCTTGGCGTGTCGGACCGCGTGATCATGTTCCGCCATATCCTGCCCAACGCGATGGTGGCGACGCTGACGATGCTGCCCTTCGTGATTACCGGCACGATCTCGATGCTGGCCTCGCTTGATTACCTTGGCTACGGGCTGCCCTCGTCGGCGCCTTCGCTCGGCGAACTGGCGCTTCAGGGCAAGCAGCATCTGCAGGCGCCGTGGCTGGCGTTCACGGCATTCTTCACATTCGCGACGATGCTCTCGCTTCTGGTTTTTATCTTCGAGGGTGTCCGCGACGCCTTTGACCCGCGAAAGGTGTTCAAATGAGCGCGGTTCTCGAATTTGAAAACCTGTCCGTGTCGTTCCGTCAGGACGGCAAGACCCACAGGGCCGTGAAGGGCGTGTCCTTCGCTGTGGCTAAGGGCGAGACCGTCGCGCTGGTCGGCGAAAGCGGGTCGGGCAAATCGGTGACGGCGCTGTCGTCGGTGGCGTTGCTTGGGCCGAATGCGCGGATCGAAGGCTCGGTGCGCTATGAGGGCCGCGAGATGGTCGGTGCCCCCGAGGCGGACCTGCGCGCGGTGCGCGGCAATGACATCAGCTTCATCTTCCAAGAGCCGATGACATCGCTGAACCCTTTGCACACGATCGAACGCCAGATCGGTGAAAGCCTTGATCTGCACCAGGGCGTCAAAGGCCCAGAGGCCCGCGCGCGGATCATTGAATTGCTGGACAAGGTCGGCATCCAGAACCCCGAAACCCGCCTGGCCGACTATCCGCACCAGCTTTCGGGCGGGCAGCGCCAGCGGGTGATGATTGCGATGGCGCTGGCGAACGGGCCAGAGCTGCTGGTCGCGGATGAACCGACCACGGCGCTGGACGTGACAATTCAGGCGCAAATCCTTGATTTGCTGGCTGATCTAAAGCGCTCGGAAGGGATGTCGCTTTTGTTCATCAGTCACGATCTGGGGGTGGTGCGGCGCATCGCGGACCGGGTCTGTGTGATGCGGAACGGCGAGATTGTAGAACAAGGCCGGACCGAGGACATCTTCGCCAACCCGCAGCATGACTACACGAAAAAGCTGCTTGCAGCCGAGCCGACTGGGCAGGCTGACCCCGTGCCGGAAGGTGCCGAAACGCTGGTAGAAACCCGCGATCTGCGCGTCTGGTTCCCGATCCAGCGCGGGCTTTTGCGCCGCACGGTCGGGCATGTGAAGGCGGTGAATGGCGCGACGATTTCGGTGCGCGCGGGCGAGACGCTGGGGATCGTGGGCGAAAGCGGCTCGGGCAAGACGACGCTCGCGCTGGCGATCATGCGGCTGATCCAGAGCGAGGGGCCGATCAGCTATCAAGGCCAGGATATTTCCGGCTGGAAAGCGCGCGAGCTGCGCCGCCTGCGCCGCGATATGCAGATCGTCTTTCAGGATCCGTTCGGTTCTCTCAGCCCGCGGATGTCGGTTGAACAGATCATCGCCGAGGGGCTATCGGTGCATGGGGTCGAGCCGGGCCGCAACACGCGCGAGATGGTGGCCGAGATCATGACGGAGGTCGGCCTCGACCCTGCCACGATGGAGCGTTACCCGCACGAGTTTTCCGGCGGTCAGCGCCAGCGCATCGCCATTGCCCGCGCGATGATCCTGCGCCCCAAGGTCGTGGTTCTGGACGAACCGACCTCGGCCTTGGATATGACGGTGCAGGTGCAGATCGTCGACCTTCTGCGCACGCTCCAGCGGCGCTACGGGTTGGCCTATCTGTTCATCAGCCATGATTTGCGCGTGGTGCGCGCGCTGGCCCATAAGGTCATGGTGATGCAGCGCGGTGATGTGGTCGAGGCGGGGAGCGCCGCGCAGGTTTTTGATGCGCCCGCGACCGAGTATACCCGCACGCTGATCGCGGCGGCTTTGGGCAAGTAGCGTGGTTTGCGTATGAAAATCCTGTTCGTTCACCAGAATTTCCCCGGTCAGTTTCCGCATCTGGCCCCGGCGCTGGAGCGGCGCGGACATCAGGTTCTGGCGCTGACCGCAGAGACCAACAACCGCCCCTCGCCGGTCAAGGTGGTGAAATACCGCAAACCTGCCGAGGTAAAACTCAGCTCGCCCCTGACCCGTATGTATGCCGACATGTCCGAGCGGGGACTTAAGGCGGTGCTGGCGGCGCGGCAACTGCGGGAGACGCACGGGTTTGTGCCCGATGTGATCTTCGGTCATTCCGGCTGGGGCGAGACGCTGTTCCTGAAAGAGGTCTGGCCCGAGGCGCGGCTTTTGGTCTATGCGGAGCTGATGTATCAGACCTCGGGTCTTGATACCGATTTCGACCCCGAGTTCCAGCAGACCACGCTGGAGGGGCGCATTTCGACCACAGCGCGCTCTGCGCATCTGATCCAGTCGATGGTGCAGGCCGATGCGGCGCTGTCCCCGACCGAGTTTCAGGCAGCGACTTTCCAGCCCGAGCTGCGCGCCAAGATCACCGTCTGCCATGACGGGATCGACACCGAGCGCGTGCGCCCCGACCCGCAGGCGCGCCTTGAAATCCCCGAAACCGCGCTTGCGCTCCGTCCGGGCGATGAGGTGCTGACCTTCGTTAATCGCTCGCTTGAACCTTATCGTGGTTATCACAGCTTCATGCGCGCCTTGCCTGATGTGCTGGCGGCGCGCCCCAAAGCGCATGTGGTGATCGTGGGCGACGAGGGGCAAAGCTATGGCGCCGCTCCCAAAGACGGCAAAAGCTGGAAGCGCCGGTTCCTCGACGAGGTTTCGGACCGGCTGGACCTGAGCCGCGTGCATTTTCTGGGGCGCGTGCCCTACGCGACCTATCTGTCGCTGTTGCAGGTCTCGCGCTGTCATTGCTACCTGACCTATCCCTTTGTCCTGAGCTGGTCGCTGATGGAGTCGATGGCGGCGGGCTGTATGGTGGTGGCCTCGGATACCGCGCCGGTGCGCGAGGTGATCGAGAACGGCAAGAACGGGCGGCTGGTGGGGTTCTTCGACATCAAGGCGCTGTCAGGCGCGCTGATCGAGGCGTTGGCGAACCCTGCTGCGGGGGCGGAAATGCGCGCTGCCGCGCGGCGCACGATCGTCGATAAATACGACCTGCACGGCGTTTGCCTGCCGCGTCTGATCGAATTCGTGGAGCGGGCGGGGCGGGGGTAGGCACGTCCCGCCTTTTGGCAATCTGCGGATGCTCGCCCGAAACAGGCGGGAACAGGCCTTTGATCAGTAGCGGCGCGCGGATGCAGACGCGGTCCCGTCGGGGAGTTCCGCCCGCGCACGTCCGGCCCCTTCGATCAGCAGCGAGACATCGTTGATGCCGGCCACGATCCGGTAGCCAAGACGCTCCAGATCTGCCCAGTCTCGTCCCGCGCCGCGCACGGTAGCCAAAGGTTTGCCGTGGCGCGCGGCGGTCTCTTCGATGCGGGCGAGAAGGGCTTGCACCTCGGGGTGCTCCATGCGCTCCAGATGCCCCGCCGAGGCTGCAAGATCGTTCGGGCCAAGGAATATCATGTCGATCCCCTCGACTTCGGCGATGGCGTCAAGGTTTTCGACTGCCTCGACATGCTCGCATTGCACCATGATGCACAGCTCTTTATGGGCGTCTTCGCGGGCATAATCGGGCCGCGCGCCCCAGTCGGACGCGCGCACGATCGGCGCGGCATAGCCCCTGTGCCCGCGCGAGGGGTAGCGGAAGGCACTTGCCACGCGACGGGCCTGCTCGGGCGTGTTCACCATCGGCACGATGAACGAGCGGAAGCCCCGATCCAGCGCGCGTTTGATCATCGTGTCGGAATCGTCAGGCAGACGCAGGATCACCTCGCCGCCCGCGTGCTCGGCCGCGCGCAGGATAGCGACCCAGTCCTCCAGGTCACCTCGGCCATGCTCGCCATCGACGACAAGCACAGGCCAGCCGTGGCGCACAAGGATTTCCGCAATATCGGGGTTGCCCAGTTCGACCCATGCGGCGGGGATCATGCCCCCCTTCGCCAGACGGGATTTGATCGGGTTTGTCATACGTCACCTGTGGGAAAGCCGTTTGTCTTGCCAGAGCGTGAAGAGCACGATCTGCCCGTTCCTTTGGCGTGTACATATAGTCGAGAAAACGGGGCTTCAGAAGCCCGATTCCGTCCATGCCGCCAAAGTCGCGCGACGCAAAGGCAGGCGGGGCTATCCGTGTGAACCAAAGGCCGGACACGAAACCGCTTGTGGAAAATGGTTGCGGAGATCTGCACATGACCGCCATTTAGTTTTCGTCGGTTGTCAGTGTGCTTCGGCCCAGCTTGGGCCTGTTCCCGCGTCGACCGTCAGCGGCACCGAAAGCTTGAGCGCAGGCTCTGCGGCGCCTTCCATAACTTGCCTTGCGGCCGCGATCAGGGCGTCTTCGGCCCCTGCTTCAACCTCGAAAATCAGTTCGTCATGGACCTGCAAAAGCATCGTCGCGGGCAGATCGCGGATGGCGTCCGGCATCCGCACCATCGCGCGGCGGATGATGTCGGCGGCAGCGCCCTGAATCGGTGCGTTGATTGCCGCGCGTTTGGCAAAGCCCGCGCCCGGCCCCTTGGCGTTGATCTCGGGGGTGTGGATGCGGCGGCCAAAGATGGTTTCGACATAGCCGTGCTCTTTGGCGAAGGCGACAGTGTCGTCCATATAGGTTTTGATGCCGGGGAAGCGCTCGAAATAGCGGTCGATGAAGCCCTGCGCCTCGGCGCGCGGGATGCGCAGGTTGCGCGCAAGGCCGAAGCCCGAAATGCCGTAGATGACGCCGAAGTTGATCGCCTTGGCCTGCCGCCGGATCGAGGGGTCCATGCCTTCGACGGGAACGCCGAACATTTCGGAGGCGGTCATCGCGTGAATGTCGATGCCGTCGCGGAAGGCTTGTTTCAGCGCAGGAATATCCGCGACATGGGCGAGGATGCGCAGCTCGATCTGGCTATAGTCGAGCGAGACGATGGTCTTGCCTGCCTCGGCGACAAAGGCCTCGCGGATGCGGCGGCCTTCCTCGGACCGCACGGGGATATTTTGCAGGTTCGGATCGGTCGAGGCAAGCCGCCCGGTATTCGCCCCCGAGATGACATAGGACGTATGCACGCGGCCCGTTTCCGGGTTCACATGGGTCTGGAGCGCATCCGTATAGGTCGATTTCAGCTTGGCAATCTGGCGCCAGTCCAGCACCAGCCCCGCAAGGCGCGCGGCCGCCTCGTTTTCGGACGCCGAGACATCCTCAAGCACATCCGCGCCCGTGCCATAGGCGCCGGTCTTGCCCTTTTTGCCGCCTTCCGCGCCCATCACTTCGAACAGGATTTCGCCCAGTTGCTTGGGCGAGGCGACGTTGAAGGGCTGGCCCGCGACCTCTTGAATTTCGGCCTCCAGCCCCGCCATCTTTTGCGCAAAGCTGTTCGACATGCGCGACAGCACCGAGGCGTCGACCTTAACGCCCGCCATCTCCATATCGGCCAGCACCGGGACAAGCGGGCGTTCCTCGGTTTCATAGATCGTGGTGGCCTGCGCCTGATGAAGCTGCGGCTTGAAGATTTCCCACAATCTAAGCGTAATATCGGCGTCTTCGGCGGCATAAACCGAGGCTTTTTCAACATCGACCTTGTCAAAGGTAATTTGCGCCTTGCCCGAGCCGATCAGTTCTTTGATCGGGATCGGCTGGTGGTTGAGATAGCGATCCGACAGCGCGTCCATCCCGTGCCCGTGCAGCCCCGAATGCATCGCATAGGACAGTAGCATCGTGTCGTCGATGGGCGAAACGCGGATGCCGTGGCGGGCGAAAATCTTGAAGTCATACTTCATGTTCTGACCGATTTTCAGGATGCTGTCGTCTTCAAGCACGGGCTTGAGAAGGGCGAGCGCCTGATCCAGCGGCATCTGGTCCGGCTGGGGCGCCGAGCCGCCGAACAGGTCGTCGCCACCCGAGGTGTGGCCAAGCGGGAGATAGGCGGCGCGGCCCGCCGTGATACACAGCGAAACGCCGACCAGTTCGGCCCGCATTTCGTCAAGCGAAGTCGTTTCCGTGTCGACCGCCACGCGACCCTTGGCGCGGGCCTCGGCCAGCCATGCGGCCAGCGTTTCCGCGTCGCGGATGGTGACATAGCCATCGGTGCTGATTGCCGGTTGTTCGATCGCCGCGACAGGGGCAGCCTCTGGTGCGGCCTCGATCGCGGGGGCAGGGGGCATCTCGGCGCCGAACTTGTCGGCCACGCGCTTGGTCAGCGTGCGGAACTCCATCGCGTTCAGAAAGCCCATCAAGACCTGCGGGTCCGGCTCTTTGACCTCCAGATCATCGAGCGTAAAGCCCAAAGGCGTGTTCTGGTCGAGCGTGACCAGACGCTTCGACATGAGGATCTGCTCGGCATTGTCGATCAGCGTCTGGCGGCGCTTGGGCTGTTTGATCTCGTCGGCGCGGGCGAGCAGCGTTTCCAGATCGCCGAACTCGTTGATCAAGAGCGCCGCCGTCTTCACACCGATCCCGGGCGCGCCCGGAACGTTATCGACCGAGTCGCCCGCCAGCGCCTGCACGTCGATCACGCGCTCGGGCCGGACGCCGAATTTCTCTTCGACCTCGTCGGGACCGATCTGGCGGTTCTTCATCGCGTCGAACATCTCGACGCCGCCACCGACAAGCTGCATCAGGTCCTTGTCGGACGAGATGATCGTAACGCGCCCGCCTGCCTCGCGCGCCTGACGGGCAAGGGTGGCGATAATGTCGTCGGCCTCATAGCCCTCCAGCTCTTCGCAGGCGATGTTGAAGGCGCGCGTCGCCTCGCGGGTCAGGGGCATCTGCGGGCGCAGGTCTTCGGGCATGGCCTCGCGGTTGGCCTTGTAGAGATCGTAGATTTCATTGCGGAAGGTCATGCTGCCCTTGTCGAAAATCACCGCCGCGTGGGTCGGCGTGTCGGGGCCAGAGGCATCCTCGATATGCTTGAACAGCATGTTGCAAAAGCCCGACACAGCGCCAATCGGCAGCCCGTCGGATTTGCGCGTCAGCGGTGGCAGCGCGTGATAGGCGCGGAAAATATAGGCCGATCCGTCGATCAGATGCAGGTGACAGCCTTTTCCGAATGCCATGAGCGGCCCTCCTATACGCGCGTGTTCGCCCCGTTCTGCCACAGGGGGGCGGAAACGAAAAGGCGGCCCCGCAAGGCCGCCCTGTCAATCGCCGGTTTTACCCGCGATCAGTGGTCATCATGCGCATGTGCGCGGTCGATGATGAATTTCTTGTCGCAATACGAGCACTCAACCTCGCCCGAGTCTTTCGGGATCGACAGCCAGACGCGCGGATGGCCAAGCGCCCCTTCGCCGCCGTCACAGGCGACTTTCCATTTCGTGACGATTTCCGTTTCGGGGGCGGTGGCGGTCATTGCTGGCTCCGTTTATGGTCTGGGTGCGGGCGTGGCCCTTGTTAGCTGCGCATACTAGTCAAAGAACGGGGCTGGGCAAGATGGAACGGCAGGCAATAGAGATTGAAAATCTGCGCAAGACTTATGCGGCGCGGGGCCGGATGGGTCCGAAAGAGGCGCTCAAGGGGGTGGACCTGTCGATTCCGGCTGGCTCGATCTTTGGTCTTCTGGGGCCGAACGGGGCTGGGAAATCCACGCTGATTAATATTCTGGCGGGGTTGGTGCGCAAAACCGACGGCAAGGTGACGATCTGGGGCTTTGATCAGGATACGAACCCGCGCCATGCGCGCGCCTCGATTGGGGTGATGCCGCAAGAGCTGAACATGGACCCGTTTTTCAGCCCCCGGGCCGCGCTAGAGGTGCAGGCAGGGCTGTATGGTGTGCCTGCCTCCGAGCGCTGGACCGACGAGATTCTGGAACTGGTGGGCCTGACCGAGCAGGCCGAGGCCTATGCGCGCAACCTTTCGGGCGGGATGAAGCGGCGGCTTTTGCTGGCCAAGGCGCTGGTGCATCGCCCGCAGGTTCTGGTGCTGGACGAACCGACAGCCGGCGTCGATATCGAGCTGCGCAATATGCTGTGGGAAAATGTGCGGCGGCTGAACGAAGAGGGGATGACGATCATCCTGACGACGCATTACCTCGAAGAGGCCGAGGCGATGTGTGACGAGATCGCAATCATCAACCGTGGCGACCTGATCGTGCGCGATTCCACGCCCAACCTGCTGGCGCGGATGGATCGCAAGGCGCTGGTGGTCGAGCCCGAGGCGCCGCCGACAGACGCGATTGCGCTGCCCGAAGGGGTGGCGCTTGAAACCCGCGCCGACGGGCGGTTGGCGTTTACCTATTCGCGCGGGAAAACCTCGCCCGAGGCGGTGCTGGATGCGATCCGCGCGGGGGGCATACGCATTCGCGACGTGGCGACCGAGCAGCCGGGGCTGGAAGAGGTCTTCGTCGAACTGACCTCGGATCGGAAGCGGGCATAAGATGGGCGAGTATGATGACTGGATTGGCCGCGAGAGGGTTGTCGAAGACCGCCTGACGCCGCGCCTTGTCGAGGAGCTGCGCGTGACGCTTGGGCCGTTGGTCGCGCCGGGGGCCGTTCCGGTCGGTGCGCAGTGGTGCCTGGCGCCCGATATGCTACCCGCAAGCGAGCTGGGCCGCGATGGTCACCCGCGCCCCGGCATCTATACGCCGCAGCTTCCGTTGCCGCGCCGGATGTGGGCGGGGGGCTTGCTGGAGTTCGCGACGCCTTTTGAGGTGGATGATCTGGTGACGCGCCGCACGCGGATTGCGGATGTGCAGTTCAAGCAGGGGCGCTCGGGGCCCTTGGGGTTTGTCGCGGTCGAGCACCGCTACGAGGCGGGCGGCGTTTTGCGCCTGAGCGAGCGTCACGACATCGTTTATCGCGAAGATCCGGTGCCGGGGCAGGCGGCCTCCCCGCCGCAGGCTGCGCCGTGGGAGGTGCTGAAATCGTGGCGCGTGACGCCTGATCCGACGATGCTGTTTCGCTATTCCGCGATCAGTTTCAACGGCCACCGCATCCACTACGACCAGCCCTATGCGACGGGCGTCGAGGGGTATGACGGGCTGGTCGTGCATGGGCCGTTGCAATCGGTCTGGATGCAGAACCTTGCCGCCGATCTTATGGGCGCTTTGCCCGCGCGGTTCAGCTATCGCGGGCTGTCGCCGCTGACCGTCGGCCATGAGGTCGCCATCGAGGCGCGCGCGGCCGAGGCGGGGCTTGCGCTGCGTGTCCGGCGGCTCTCAGACAATGTTGTGACCATGCAGGCCGAGGCGGTTTAGTCGAACTCGACCACCTGCCGGATCGCTACCCCCTGATCAAGCCGGTGCATCGCGGCGTTGATCTCGGGCAGGCGCAGGCGGTGGGTCAGCATTTTCTCGACCGGCAGTTTTCCCTGAGCGTGCAGGGACAGCATCCGCGGCAAATCGCGCTGCGGCACGCATGAGCCGATATAGCTGCCCTTGAGCGAGCGCTCCTCGGCCACGAGTTTCAGCGCGTTCAACGGCAGGCGCTCGGTCGGGTGGGGCAGGCCCGCAGTTACGGTCATGCCGCCGCGGCATGTGACCTCGAAGGCGGTTTCCAGTGCACGGACCGAGCCCGCCAGCTCGATCGCGTAATCCACCCCGCCACCGGTTAGATCTCGCACGGCCTCGATGGTGTTGGCGTCCGCCTTGACACAGCAGGTCGCGCCCATGTCCAGCGCGGTTTGCATCTTGGCCTCGAACGGGTCGATGGCGATCACTTCGCCCGCGCCAGCCGCGATCGCGCCCAGAACCGCAGACAGGCCCACGCCGCCAAGCCCCACAACCGCGACTTTTGAACCGGGCCGGATTTGGGCTGTGTTGAACACGGCCCCCGCGCCGGTCAGCATCGCGCAGGAAAAGAGCGCCGAGATATGCGGCGGGATGTCAGCCTCGACCTTGACCAGTGTCGGGCGGGCAACAACCGCATGGGTCGCAAAGGCCGAAACGCCGATATGGTGGTGGACCGGCGCGCCATCCATCGAGAGGCGCCGATGCCCCGTCATCAACTCGCCTACGCCGTGATGCGCGGCTGCACGGGTGCAAAGCGCGGGGCGCCCCTCGGCGCAGGGCGTGCAGGTGCCGCAGCCGGGCGCAAAGATACAGATGACGTGATCGCCCACCGCCAGATCGGTGACACCCGCGCCCAAAGCCTCGACAAAGCCTGAGGCCTCGTGCCCCAGAACCATCGGCACGGGGCGGGGCCGCGTGCCATTGATCACCGACAGGTCCGAGTGGCACACGCCCGCGGCGGCGATGCGGATCAGCACCTCGCCCGGACCCGGGGGCGCAAGATCGACCTGCCGCACGGTCAGGGCTTGGGCTTTTTCGAAATCCTTTTCGATGCCGCCACGTTCCAGCACGGCTGCGGTGATTTTCATGGCTTTCTCCCCTTTGCTCCCTGCGTCAAGCTTACGCATGGGAAGTAGTCCGCGCCTAGCGGAGCCAAACCCCCGTGACGCAACGTAAAAGCCCGGCGCCTTGCGGGGCCGGGCTTTTGGGATAATCGGTGTGGCGCCAGATCAGATAGCCGAGCTATGCCCTGCTTTTGACAGGTCATAAGCGTCGAAATGACGCGCGATCATGCGGGTCAGCGGGCGGCCCTTTTCGGGGATTTCAAGGCCATCGGCGGTCACGCGCACGCAATCCTCGAACGCATCTGCGCAAGAGGTGAACATCTGCGCCAACTCAACCGGATCGGCGCCGAAATCACGCACGAGTTCATCCGTGCGGACCGCAAAATCGCACATCAATGCCTCGATCAGGCGCGAGCGCATCTTGTCATCTTCGCTGAACACATGGCCCTTCGAGGTCGAGAACTGCCCCTGACGAATGGCGCCGGTATGGGCGCCGGTCGAGGGGTTGTTCTGCGTATAGCCTTGCGGGAAGCGCGAGATGGAGCTTGCGCCCATCCCCACGAGCGCCTCGGCCAGATCGTCGGTGTAGCCTTGGAAGTTGCGCCGCAGCTTGCCCGCTTTTTGTGCGGTCGCCAGACCATCGGTCGGCAGGGCGAAGTGGTCGATGCCGATCTCGTCATAGCCATCCGCCACGAACAGCTTGCGCGCCGTGTCGAACAGTTCCAGCCGTTCTTGCGGGGTTGGCAGGTGGTCGGAGGGGATCAGCGTTTGCCGCCGCGCCATCCATGGCACATGCGCATATCCGTAAAGCGCCACGCGGTCGGGCGAGAGCGACAGAAGCTTCTGCACCGATTCCGAAATCCGGCGGTTGTCCTGATAGGGCAGGCCATAAAGAATATCGGCGTTCAGGCTTTGCACGCCGCGTTCGCGGATCATGTCGACGGCTTTTTTCGTGACCTCATAGCTTTGGTCGCGGCCGATGACCTCTTGGATCTGCGGGTCGAAATCCTGCACTCCGATAGAAGCACGGTTCAGCCCGGATTCCGCCAGCGCATCCATGCGCGCGTCGTCGATCTCGTTCGGGTCGATCTCGACCGAAAACTCGGCGCCTTCGCCCATCGGCACGGCCTCGAACACGGCGCCCGCCACACGGCGCATCATGTCGGCGGGCATCAGTGTTGGCGTGCCGCCGCCCCAGTGCAGCCGCGAGAGCGTTACCCCCGGCGCCAGACGCTTTTTCAGCATCTTGAGCTCCGCCAGAAGCGTCTCGGAGTAAGCGCGCACCGGATCGTCCGATTGCGTGCCCTGCGTGCGACATGCGCAGAACCAGCACAACCGGCGGCAGAAGGGCACATGCATGTAAAGGGAAATGCTTGCCCCGGCTGGAATCGCCTCGATCCATTGTTCGAAGTGCGATGCGCCCACTTCCGACGAGAAGTGGGGCGCGGTGGGGTAGCTCGTGTAGCGGGGGACCCGTGCGTCGAATAGACCGAGCCGAGTCAGTTGCGAATCCTGTTCCATGCGGGTATCTTTAGCGATAAGACGCGCAACAGCATTTGACTCATATCAAGAAAGCTCCGCATGGCATGTGAAGACATGGACATGGCGCCATTGCATTGCAATGACTGCCCTATCCGGCACCGTGCCGTCTGTGCACGGTGCGAAGGTGACGAGTTGGAGCGCCTTGAAGAGATCAAATACTATCGATCTTTTGAGGCAGGCCAGACGGTAATCTGGGCGGGGGACCGCATGGATTTCGTTGGCTCCGTCGTGACCGGGATCGCCACTTTGACGCAGACGCTGGAAGACGGGCGCACGCAGATGGTGGGGCTTTTGCTGCCCTCCGATTTCGTCGGGCGACCGGGGCGGATGACCGCTGCCTATAACGTCACTGCCACCACCGATATTCTGATGTGCTGCTTTCGCAAGAAGCCCTTCGAAGAGGTGATGTATAAAACGCCCCATATCGCGCAGCGCCTGTTGCAGATGACGCTGGACGAGCTGGACGCAGCGCGCGAATGGATGCTGCTTCTGGGGCGCAAGACAGCGCGGGAAAAGATCGCCTCGCTTCTGTCGATTGTTGCGCGCCGCGATGCTTCGATCAAGATGCTTGAGGCCACGGGCCAGATGGCTTTCGACCTGCCGCTGACGCGCGAGGCAATGGCCGATTATCTGGGGCTGACGCTGGAGACAGTGTCGCGGCAGATCTCGGCGCTCAAGCGCGACGGGGTGATCCGGCTGGAAGGCAAGCGCCATGTGACGGTGCCCGATATGGACCGGCTTCTGCTGGAGGCGGGCGACGACTCGGACGGCGGTTTCCTGGCCTGACACTGCCCAGACGCAAAGAAAACGGCGCTCGGATCGGGCGCCGTTTTGCATTTTGTCGAAGGGGTTAGTGCGCCATCAGCACCGGCACTTCGGCCTTTTCCAACATGCTGCGCGTCGCGCCCCCCAGAATGGCCTCGCGGAAGCGCGAGTGGCCATAGGCACCCATCACGACCATATCTGCCTTGGAATCGCGCACATGGCGGTTCAGCACATCGGACACGCGCGGCAGGGTTTTCGCCAGCACCGAAACCTCTGCATGAACGCCGTGGCGGGCAAGCATCTGGCTGAGCGCGCCACCCGGGTCCGAGCGTTCGGGGCCATGCGCAGGCGGGTCGATGATGGTGATGTCAACCGTTTCGGCGGCTTTCAGCTGCGGCAAGGCCTTGCGGATCGCGTTCATCGCTTCGGCGGACTGGTTCCAGGCGACGACAATGCGGCTGGCGACGGTGGGGGAGGTGTAGCCGTCGGGAACGATGAGAACCGGCACCTGACCCTCAAAGAGGGCGGCTTCGACCACGGCTTCGGCCTCGGGGCCGCGCCCTTCGCCGTAAGGAATGCCTGCGATCACGACATCGGCAAACCGCGCGCGCAGCCCGACCGCCGGTGCAATGGCGCCGATCTGCGCGACGATGGATTCAACGCTCCAGCGCACATCCTCGGGGGCGAGGCGGTCCTTTAGCGCCGCCTCCAGCTTTTGTGCATCTTCCTGCGCACGATCCATCGTCTCTTGCTGCACAAAGGCCGTGGCGCCAGCGTAATAATATCCGGTCTGCGTGCGATCCACGCCCATGCACAGAACGTCCAGATGCGCGTCCTCGCGCCGGGCCAGCGAAACCGCCGCCTCGATCTGGGATTGCGCGGCCTTCGCGTCCGTCACAATCGTTAGAATTGTCTTATAAGCCATAATGGCCTCCCTCCGCGTGTGGGTTTCCCCAATATCCTAGAGGCACATTATCTTAGGCAGAAGCGCGCCACTTTGACGCGGATCAAGCCGGAGCTTTATGATAAAATAACCGGCACAAGTGGTCAGATGCCTGTTTTACAATGGCGGTGCGACGAAAGAGCGCAGTCTGAACGCGAGGATTTGATGCAGATCAATGCGTAGGGCATACCCCCGGACCACAAGGGCTTTAGTCGAAAAACCCGGCTCGGATTCCGATTCTCCGGAATGCGGGAGGGGAAACAGACAAGACGAAGGGACGCACATTATGTGGGATTATTTCAAGTTGATCGCGCTCGCCGCGGTGGCGGTGCTGGCCGCTATCGCTGCTAGTTACGCGCGCGATCTTCCGTATGCGGTGAACGCCGTCGAGGTCATGCTGGCTGCGGCGATCGCGTTCATCTGGGTGCTGCGCACCATGGGGTCGGCTCCGGCTCCGCAAAACGAATATAACGACGGCGTCATCCGCGCCGGCGTGATTGCTACCACCCTGTGGGGCGTGGTCGGCTTTCTGGTTGCGGTTATCATCGCGTTCCAGCTTGCCTTCCCGGCGCTGAACCTCGAGTTCGCCCAAGGGTATCTGAACTTCGGCAAGCTGCGCCCGCTGCACACCTCGGCGGTTATCTTCGCCTTTGGTGGCAACGCGCTGATCGCTTCGTCGTTCTATGTTGTGCAGCGCACCTCGGCCGCGCGCCTCTTCGGTGGCACCGGGCTGCCGTGGTTCGTGTTCTGGGGCTATCAGCTGATGATCGTGCTTGCCGCGACCGGCTATATCCTTGGTGCGACCCAGTCGAAAGAATACGCAGAGCCGGAATGGTATGTCGACCTGTGGCTGACCATCGTCTGGGTTGCTTATCTGCTCGTGTTCCTCGGCACGGTGCTCAAGCGCAAAGAACCCCACATCTATGTGGCAAACTGGTTCTACCTGTCGTTCATCGTGACCATCGCGATGCTGCACCTTCTGAACAACCTCGCTATTCCGGTGTCGGTCTTCGGCTCGAAATCGGTTCAGGTGTTCGCGGGTGTGCAGGACGCAATGACCCAATGGTGGTATGGCCACAACGCTGTGGGCTTCTTCCTGACCTCGGGCTTCCTGGGCATGATGTATTACTTCGTTCCGAAGCAGGCAGAGCGCCCCGTCTACTCGTATAAGCTGTCGATCGTGCACTTCTGGGCGCTGATCTTCATCTACATCTGGGCAGGTCCGCACCACCTGCACTACACCGCCTTGCCGCAATGGGCTTCGACCCTTGGCATGGTGATGTCGATCATCCTGTGGATGCCGTCCTGGGGTGGCATGATCAACGGCCTGATGACGCTTTCGGGCGCATGGGACAAGCTGCGCACCGACCCGATCATCCGTATGATGGTGGTGTCGATCGGCTTCTACGGCATGTCGACCTTCGAAGGTCCGATGATGTCGATCCGCGCGGTGAACTCGCTGTCGCACTACACCGACTGGACCATTGGTCACGTCCACTCCGGCGCTCTTGGCTGGAACGGCATGATCACCTTCGGCGCGCTCTACTACCTTGTGCCGCGTCTGTGGGCGCGTGAGCGTCTCTACTCGCTCAAGCTGGTGAGCTGGCACTTCTGGCTCGCAACCATCGGTATCGTGCTCTACGCCGCCTCGATGTGGGTGACGGGGATCATGGAAGGCCTGATGTGGCGCGAAGTCGACAGCCAGGGCTTCCTTGTGAACGCCTTTGCCGACACCGTGGCCGCCAAGTTCCCGATGTATGTGGTCCGTGGTCTGGGTGGTGTGCTCTACCTCGGTGGCGCGATCATCATGACCTACAACCTCTGGGCAACGGTCGCCCGTCAGCCGCGCGTTGCGTCGGCGTCGGTTGCCGCTGTTCCGGCTGAATAAGGAGGGGCTGAAAGATGGCACTTATCGACAAACATGCCGTTCTTGAAAAGAACGCGACGCTCCTTCTGATCTTCTCCTTCCTCGTCGTCACCATCGGCGGCATCGTAGAGATCGCACCGCTCTTCTATCTCGACAACACGATCGAGAAAGTCGAAGGGATGCGCCCCTACACGCCGCTCGAACTGACGGGTCGGGACGTATACATCCGCGAGGGCTGCTATGTCTGCCACTCGCAGATGATCCGCCCGATGCGCGACGAGGTGGAACGCTATGGTCACTACTCGCTCGCAGCCGAGTCGATGTATGACCACCCGTTCCAGTGGGGCTCCAAGCGGACCGGGCCGGATCTGGCCCGCGTCGGCAACCGCTACTCGGATGCGTGGCACGTGGATCACCTGAACAACCCGCAATCGGTCGTGCCGGAATCGGTGATGCCGAAATACGGGTTCCTGCTGAACCGCGAAATCGACGCCAAGTATATCGAGGACCGGCTCAGCACCGACGCTTTGGTCGGTGTGCCCTACAGCTCGGAGATGATCGCAGCCGCTAAGGAAGACTTCTTCGCACAAGTCGATCCCGAAGCGGATACCGATGGGCTCTTCGAGCGCTATGACGAGAAGGTCAACGTCCGTAACTTTGACGGTCAGACGGCTGTCACCGAAATGGACGCCCTTGTCGCCTATCTCCAGGTTCTCGGGACGATGGTCGATTTCTCGACCTTCGCGACCGAGGAAGCCGTGGCAAGTCGCTAAGGAGGACAGGGGATGGACTATCATATCCTAAGGGAATTCGCGGATAGCTGGGCAATGCTTCTGATCTTCGCGCTGTTTATCGGCGTGGTGGCGTGGGCATTCCGTCCGGGGTCGCGCAAGACCCATGAAGATACGGCGAATATCCCCTTCCGTCACGATGACAAACCCGCCAGTCCCTTCGACGATCCTGCGGCAACGCAGGATCGCCAGGGATGACGGCGCCACGTTGTAAGGAGGCGTGGACGAAATGAGCAAAAAACCGATCCAAAAGCAGGAAGTCGATACCACCGGTCACGAGTGGGACGGCATTTCCGAATTCAACAACCCGCTGCCCAAGTGGTGGCTCTATACCTTCTATGTCTGCATCATCTGGGGCATCGGCTATTCGGTCGCCTATCCGGCATGGCCGCTGATCAACGGCAATACGGCAGGGATGCTGGGCGACAGCCAGCGCGGGAACGTGATGGCCGAAATCCAGCGCTTCGACGACATGAATAAGCCGATCGAAGAGAAGCTTGCCGCTGTTGAACTGACCGACATCGCGTCGGACCCGGAGCTGGCCAACTACACCCAGAACGCGGGTGCCGCAGTATTCCGCACCTGGTGTGCGCAGTGCCACGGTGCCGGTGCTGGCGGTCAGCAGAAGCTCGGTTATCCGAACCTGCTTGACCAGGACTGGCTCTGGGGCGGCTCGATCGAGGATATTCACACCACGGTTTCCCACGGGATCCGTAACGCGACTGACCCCGATGACGAAGCCCGCTACTCGCAGATGCCGGCCTTCGGCAAGGACGAGCTGCTTGAACCCGAGCAGATCGACCAGGTCGTGCAATTTGTCCGCAAGCTCTCGGGGCAAGAGGCTGATGCCGCTCTGTCCGGTGAAGGCGAAGTGGTTTTCGCAGACAACTGCGCAAGCTGCCACGCCGAGGATGGCACGGGTGACCGCGCACAGGGTGCGCCGAACCTGACCGACGCCATCTGGCTTTATGGTGGCGACGTTGCGACCCTCACCGAGACGGTGACGAATGCCCGCTTCGGCGAAATGCCGAACTGGAACACGCGTCTGTCCGAAGCTGAAATCCGCGCTGTGTCCGCTTATGTGCACGGCCTGGGTGGCGGCGAATAACCAGATATTCGGGGGGCTTCGGCCCCTCGGGTAGCACCGGCGCCCCGTCCTGTTCGCGCGTTTCCTGGGGGCGCCGGTGTCTTTTTGCCCGGGGCGAGCGGGCAAAACCGATAAAAGGCATATGTCTGCCGAATCTTTAACTGCGAATACGCGCCCCAGGCAATCCCCCAAGTTTTGCGCAGAGAGTTGGCTTGGTGTCGCAAACGCAGAAAAATCCAGATAAATCAGGATGCTGCGACTGGAATAAAATGTGCATTGGAAATCTGCCTTTTTGACGCATGTCAAAGTTATTTCCGCCAGTGCATATCAAAAGTGAGCCAAACCCTGATAACAGCCATACGGAGAGAGTCGTGAACTCCACCGAACAAGCCGATCCGCCCCCCCTTTATGTTGCCCGCGAGCCAGTCTTCCCGAAACGGGTGAAAGGTGAGTTCCGCACGCTGAAATGGGTGTTGATGGCGCTGATGCTGGGCATCTACTACCTGACCCCCATTCTTCGCTGGGATCGTGGCCCTGCGCTGCCCGATCAGGCCGTGCTGCTTGATCTGGCGAACCGCCGCTTCTTCTTTTTCATGATCGAGATATGGCCGCACGAATTCTATTTCGTTGCGGGGCTTCTGATTATGGCGGGGCTTGGCCTGTTCCTGTTCACCTCGGCTGCGGGGCGGGTGTGGTGCGGTTATGCCTGCCCGCAAACGGTCTGGACCGATCTTTTTATCCTTGTCGAGCGTTGGGTCGAGGGCGACCGCAACGCCCGCATCCGTCTGCTGCGGCAGAACTGGAACTTCGAGAAATTCCGCAAACGGATCACGAAATGGGTGCTGTGGCTGCTCATCGCGGTGGCGACGGGCGGTGCGTGGGTGTTCTACTTCACCGATGCGCCGACGCTGGCAAAGGCTCTGCTGACGGGCACGGCCCATCCGGTTGCTTATACCACGATCGCGGTGATGACGCTGACGACTTTTGGTTTCGGTGGCTTCGCACGCGAGCAGATCTGCATCTACGCTTGCCCGTGGCCGCGTATTCAGGCTGCGATGATCGACGAGGACACGCTGACCATCGTCTACCGCGAATGGCGGGGCGAGCCGCGCGGCAAGCTGAAAAAAGGTCAACCGATCACCGCCGATCAGGGGGATTGCATCGACTGTAACGCCTGTTTCGCGGTCTGCCCGATGGGGATCGACATCCGTGACGGCCAGCAACTTGAATGCATCACCTGCGGCCTGTGCATCGACGCCTGCAACGAGATGATGGACAAGGTCGGCAAGCCGCGTGGCCTGATCGGCTATATGGCGCTGAAGGACGAGAACGAAGAGCGCGCCGGAGGCCACCCGCGCAACGTCTGGAAACACATCTTCCGCCCGCGCACGCTGCTGTATTTCACGCTTTGGGCGGGGATCGGTGTCGGGCTTGTGGTCGCGCTGTTCATGCGCTCGCCCATCGACTTCAACGTGACGCCGAACCGCGATCCGCTTTATGTGATCCAGGGCGACGGCACGGTGCGCAACATCTATACGCTGCGGCTGCGCAACAAGGCGGGGGATGACACCACCTTCCGCGTGTCGATTGTCGGGGCAGATGGCAAGCCGGTTGACGGGTTGGGCGTGGTGCTGGAAGGGCAGGACGCGAATACCGTGACCGTGCAGCCCGATTTCACGCTCTCGCAGCGCCTTTATCTTGAGGCCGCGCCGGGGACGGATCTGGCAACCGGTGACCGGACCAACCTGACGCTCTGGATCGAGGATGTCGGCTCGACCGACCGCGCCTCGGCAGGGACCGTGTTCAACGGCACCAGTAACAACTAAGTCAGAATGCGTCCGGGGCTGCGTGAAGGCGTGGCCCCGGTCTTTTCCTGTTCCGCACGAAGGGCTATGAACAGGGCGGTTTCACGAAAGGGTGCTTTATGGCCAAGGAACTAACGGGCAAGCATGTGCTGATGATCACGGTTGGCGCGTTCAGCGTGATTATCGCGGTCAATATCTTTATGGCCTATAGCGCGATTGGCACGTTCCCGGGCCTTGAGGTCGAGAATTCCTACGTCGCCTCGCAGAGCTTCGACAAGGATCGCGCCGCGCAAGAGGCGCTTGGCTGGAGCGCCGAGCCGGTCTACGAAAACGGCACGCTCTCGCTGGTGATGCGCGACGCGGCGGGGCTGCCCGCGCCGGTGTCGGACCTGACCGCGCTTGTCGGGCGCACGACCTACGCGGGGGAAGATATTTCGCCCGAATTCCTGTATAAGGGCGGCGTCTTTGTGGCGCCGGTCGATCTTGCTCCGGGGGCGTGGCTGATCCATCTGGAGGCCAAGGCCGCCGATGGCACGGTGTTCCGCAAACGTATGGATCTGTTCATCGAGGGTTAACCGATGGCGCTAAGCTCGGAGATTGAGGGCACGACTGTGATCGCTGACGAGGAACACGTCAGCGCGTCTGCCTGTCCGGCCTGCCTTGCCGCTCCTTCGGCCGAGCAGATGGCGCGCTCGGGCGACATCAAGGGCGCGCGGGTGATGCTGTCGCTGCCCACGGCGCATTGCGCGGTTTGCATTTCCGATGTTGAACGCGAGTTGCACCGCCAGCCGGGTGTGCGGTCTGCGCGGGTGAACCTGACGCTAAAGCGGGTGTCTGTTGATGCCGATGCGGGTGTCGAGGCCGCGCCCCTGATCGCGGCGCTCGATCGCATCGGCTATGAGGCGCACGAGCTGGACCCGAGCCTTCTGTCCGCCACCGAGACCGACAAGCGCGGGCGCGATCTGTTAATGCGGATCGGCGTCGCGGGCTTTGCGATGATGAATATCATGCTCCTGTCGATCTCGGTCTGGTCGGGGGCCGAGGCGGCAACGCGCGATATGTTCCACTGGATTTCGGGCGCGATTGCAATTCCGACGGTGCTGTTTTCCGCGCAGCCGTTCTTTGCCAGCGCATGGACCTCGCTTCGGGCGCGGCGTCTTGGGATGGATGTGCCGATCTCTCTGGCGATCATTCTGGCGACCGGAATTTCGCTTTACGAGACCTCGCAATCGGGGCGTCACGCCTATTTCGATGCTGCCGTGATGCTGACTTTCTTTCTGCTGGTCGGGCGTTATCTGGACTACCGCACGCGCGCGACCGCGCGCTCCGCCGCCGAGGAACTGGCCGCGCTTGAGGTGCCGCGCGCGGCGCGTCTGGCGGTAGACGGGACCGAGGAAACCGTGCCTGTGGCAGAGCTTCGTGTGGGGGATCTGATCCGCGTGCGGCCGGGCGGGCGCGTTCCGGCAGATGGCGCGATTACCGAAGGCACCTCCGAGACGGATCGCTCTTTGCTGACGGGTGAAAGCCTGCCGGTTTTTGTTGGCCCCGGCGCGCTCCTGTCGGCGGGCGAAGTGAACCTGACGGGCCCGCTGGTTCTGCGTGTCAGCGCAGCTGGCAAGGATAGCTCGCTGCACCAGATGGCCGATCTGGTGGCGGCCGCCGAATCCGCGAAAACGAAATATACCTCTCTGGCCGAACGCGCCGCGCGCGCCTACGCGCCGGTGGTGCATATTCTGGCCTTTGCCTCCTTCGTGGGCTGGGTCTGGATCACGGGGGGCGATGTGCGCCACGCGGCCAATATCGCGGCGGCGGTGCTGATTATCACCTGCCCCTGTGCGCTTGGGCTGGCGGTGCCTGCGGTGGTGACGTCGGCCTCGGGGCGGCTGTTCCGCAAGGGGCTTTTGATCAAGGATGGCACCGCGCTGGAGCGTCTGGCCGAGGTGGATACGGTTGTATTCGACAAAACCGGCACGCTGACGATGGGCGCGCCCAAACCCGAAAATCTGGGCGACCTGAGCGCGGAGCAGCTTGTGATTGCCGCCGCTCTTGCGGGGGCTTCCGCGCATCCGCTGGCCAGGGCGCTGGCCGAGGGCGCGCAGGCGATGGGCGTGCAGCCCGCTCCGCTGGAGGCGCTGCGCGAGGTGCCGGGCTTCGGCGTCGAGGGGCTGGCCAACGGGCAGGTGGTGCGCCTTGGCCGCGCCGATTGGATCGGGGCCGAAGCTGGCGCGAGCACCGCAACCCATCTGCGTATCGGTGACGCCGCGCCGGTGTCGATTGTCTTTGCCGACAACCTGCGTCCGGGGGCCGAAGACATGGTCGCGGATCTGGCACGTCAGGGTGTCGCCCTCTGGCTGGTGTCTGGCGATGTGGAGCCTGTGGTCGCCGATCTGGCTGCGCGGCTTGGGATCGCGAAATTCAAGGCGGGTGTTCTGCCGCATGAAAAGGCCGCGCTGGTGCAAGAGCTGTCCGCCACTGGCAGCCGCGTTCTGATGGTGGGCGACGGGCTGAACGACACCGCAGCCCTTGCAGGCGCGCATGTGTCGATCTCTCCGGCCAGTGCGCTGGATGCGGCGCGCACGGCCTCGGATATTGTGCTTCTGGGGGCCGATCTGGCGCCCATTGCGGACGCCGCGCGCATCTCGCGTCAGGCACGCAAACGGATCAAAGAGAACTTTGCGATCTCGATCCTCTATAACTGCGTCGCGGTGCCGATCGCGCTGGTTGGGCTGGCAACACCCTTGGGGGCCGCGATTGCCATGTCGGCCTCTTCGATCACCGTTTCGCTCAACTCGCTGCGTTTGAAATAGGAGGCGCGCTTGGAGATTCTGACCATTCTCATTCCGGTGTCGCTGCTGCTTGGCGGGGTCGGGCTGGTCGCGTTTTTCTGGGCGGTGCGGAACCGCCAGTTCGACGATCCGAAGGGCGACGCCTCGCGGATTTTGTCCTCGGATTATGATGACCGCCCGAAAGCGGACTGACGCGGGCTTTCACAAATGCGACCCGACTAGCAAAAAGCCGCGCTGGATAGCGCGGCTTTCTTGCAGTTATCGAACCTTGAGGGAGGAGTCAGGGTCCGATCACTTCACATTTTTTCGACCGCGCCGAGAGGCGCGCGCAGGCCAGATCGGCCATATCGCGCGACATGCCGACGAAGGTCGCTTCAAATCCTGCCTTGCGTTTGGCGACCTTGCGAAGCGCCTCGCCCAGGGAGTCCGTTTCCATCAGGGCGATCGTCAGAAGCGCGCGCTCGGCCGCGAAATTCGAATTATAAAGCCCGAGGCTGACGCCAAAGCCGCGCCCGCCGGAACTGGATGCCCGTGCGACCACGGTGCCTTTGCGCTGCGGTGCGGGTGCGGGCGAGAGCGAGGCCAGAATGACCTTGTCGTTGCGCTGTGTGGCTTGCGTTGTCAGTGCCAGCGTTTCGGGTTGCGCCGTCGTTATCTGGGCAAATTCCGGCTCCAGATCGGCATCCCCCTCGGAGAGCATCTCGTCTTCGATCACCGCAGAGGCCAGCGTCAGCGTTTCGGGCTGCGGCGGGGTGGTTTGTTCAAAGGTATCCTTCGGCACTTCGGCGACCACAATCGTGGCGGGTTCGTCGGGCGCAGCCGCGACAATGCTGCCCGGGCGGGCCATCGGGAAGGGGCTTTGCGCCAACCCGCCGGCTGATGCGAGCACTACGGGTGGTGTGACAGTCACATCTTCAGCCACCGCCTGCGCGAGCTTTTGCGCCTGCGTGTCTGCCTGTGCGGCCGCCAGAGCCAGTGCAATTGCGTCCGCGTCATGCGACGGAACCGCGGGGCGGGGCATCGGGAAGGGCGAGGTCTTGACCAGCCCCGACACGCGGACAGTCTGGGGGGCGGCCGAGGCTTCGGCCAGCAGCATCGGAGCCTCCGCCGGACGGTTCACGGGTGCCTTTTTCGGCGCGCGCGAGAAGCCCATGTCCAGAAGCTCGGCCATCTTGGCGTTGCGCTGCGCGGTCGAGGTGCCACCGAAAACCGTGGCGATGATCCGCTTCTCTCCGCGCTTGGCCGAGGCCGTCAGGTTGAAGCCCGCCGCGACGGTATAGCCGGTCTTGATGCCATCCGCGCCTTCATAGGCGCTCAGGAAGCGACGGTTCGTATTGTACACTTTTGCCAGCCCTGCATCGGCGGTTTTGCGCGAGAAAATGTTGTAATACTGAGGGAAGTCGTAAAACAGGTGCCGCCCGAGAAGGGTCATGTCGCGCGCGGTCGACAGGTGCCCCGCACGGGTCAGGCCGTTTGCGTTGCGGAAGGTCGTGTTCTTCATACCAAGCGCTTTGGCCGTGCGGTTCATGCGCGCCGCAAACGAGGCTTCGTCGCCCGAGATCGCATCCCCTAGAGCCGCGGCAGCGTCATTGGCCGATTTGACTGCTGCTGCACGGATCAGGTAGCGGACGGCGATTTTCTGCCCCGGTTTCAGGCCAAGGCGCGAAGGCGGCTGACCGGCGGCGTTTTTCGACACGGTAACCATCTTGTCGAGGCTCAGTTCTCCGCGCTCGATCGCCTGAAACGCAATGTAGAGCGTCATCATCTTGGTCAGGGACGCCGGATGCAGGCGCGTATCCGCGTTCTTCGAATACAGGATTTCGCCCGATCGCATATCCATCACCAGCGCCGCATAGGGCGCTGCTTTCGCCGCGATGGGGGCGAAAATCAGGGATAGCGCAAAAAGCCCATAACGGACCCAGCTCCACAGCGTGGTCACGGTTCTTGCCATTGTAACTGCCTCTCGCCCCGATTGGTTTTTGAAGAGTATGGGGCTTATTAGAACCACGATAACACGCACGGGCCGTGGTGAAAATGGTTAAGTTTCAATGTTCTGTGGTGCGACTTTCGCGCATCGGATACGGGCGGGGCGCAAAATGTTGTGGGTGGAGAATCAGATGTATTCCATATCTATGACTTTTGATTCATCGCGCACCAAAGGGTTAGCGGATTTCCGCGATCAATGCGGTCAGGCCGGACAGGTCGGGAAGCCGCCGGAAGCGCGGGTTGTCTTCGGGCGCATCGGCATGTTCCAGCGCCCAAGTCAGGTCGTGGGGCACATGCACGCCCCAGCCTCCCGCGGCAATCATCGGGATCACATCGGATTTGAGCGAGTTCCCCACCATCAGCCCTTCGTCCGCGCCGGTTCCGTGGCGGGCAAAGATGCGCGCATAGACCTCTGGCGCCTTGTCCGAGACGATCTCGACCGCGTCGAACAGGTCGCCAAGACCCGATTGCGCCAGTTTGCGCTCTTGATCCAGCAAGTCCCCCTTTGTCACCAGCATGATACGGAAATCTCCAGACAAAGCCTGAACGGTGGCGCGGGCCTCGGGCAAGAGTTCGATCGGATGCGAGAGCATCTCGCGCCCGGCCTCCATGATCTCCGCGATGACGCTGCCGGGAACGCGGCCTTCGCTCACCTCGATCGCGGTTTCGATCATCGAGAGCGTGAAACCCTTCACGCCGAAACCGTAATGCCCGACATTGCGCCGCTCGGCGGCCAGAAGCCGCTCTGCCAGATGGTCCGAACCCGCATGAGCGCGCATCAGATTGGTAAAGCGCTCTTGCGTCAGGGCAAAGAACCGCTCGTTATGCCAAAGCGTGTCATCCGCATCGAAACCGATCGTCGTCAGTGCCATTTTGCGCCTCCGTTTGTGCCGGTAAAATGGACAATGCGCAGGGTCTTGGCAACGTCGCTTCGACGTCAGGGTTTTCATAGGGCGCGTAACTCTTATATTGCCTCTCTCAGGATGAACCGATTCCAAGGACTTCGCGTGACCGAGCCGCTTCGCATGATGGGGGATGACGGGGATGATGCCACTGGCGTCGCGACCAAGACCCGTGCCAGAACGCAGCGCCCGCCTATGTATAAGGTGATGCTGCTCAATGACGACTATACGCCGATGGAATTTGTCGTTCATGTGCTAGAGCGGTTTTTTGCGATGAACCATGCGCAAGCCTTCGAGATCATGCTGACCGTGCATAAAAAGGGGTTGGCCGTTGTGGGCGTGTTTTCCTACGAGATTGCCGAAACCAAGGTTGCTCAGGTGATGGATGCGGCGCGCCGCCAACAGCACCCGCTGCAATGCACGATGGAAAAGGAGTGAGGCGCAAGCGCCCGTCCCACCATGTCCCACCCGCGTTTGTCCCTTGTGCTTGATGCACCCGATGCGCTGCCGCCCGAGGGGCGGATTGCGTTGTTTCGTCCGCGTGCCGAGACCGATCTGAGCGATTTGCCGCGCGACCGCGTGCAGGCGGTGCAGGGCTTCAAGCCCGATCACGATGCTTTGGCAGCGCGCGGCCTGTCGGTGTCGCCCGCGCCCGAGGGCAGCTATGCGGCGGCAGTTGTTTTCGTGCCACGCGCCAAGGCAGAGGCCCGCGCGCTTCTGGCCGAGGCCTGCCGCCATGTGACCGCTGGCGGGGTGATCTGGGTCGATGGCGGGAAAACCGACGGGATCGACTCGCTCTATAAGGATCTGCGCAAGCTGGTTCCGGTCTCGGCGGCGACCGCCAAGGCGCATGGCAAGATTTTCTCGTTCCTGGCTGACCCCGAGGCGTTGACGCAATGGGAGGCCACGCCGATCACGCCTGCCGAGGGGTTCACGACCCTTCCCGGCGTATTCTCGGCCGAAGAGGTGGATGAAGGCTCGGCCCTTCTGGCGGCCTGTCTGCCAGCGCATTTGCCCGCCCGTATGGCCGATCTGGGCGCGGGGTGGGGCTGGTTGTCCGCGCAGGTTCTGGCGCGTGAGGGCGTCGAAAGCCTTGATCTGGTCGAGGCCGAGCATTCCGCGCTGGAATGTTCGAAAATGAACATTTCAGACCCGCGCGCCACCCATATCTGGGCCGATGCGACCGCGTTCATGCCTGAAAACCGATATTCTGGCATCGTGATGAACCCGCCGTTCCATACCTCGCGCGAAGCAACGCCGGGGCTGGGGCAGGCGTTTATCCGTGCCGCCGCGAAGATGTTGTCACTGTCAGGCACGCTCTGGCTCGTGTTCAATCGTCATCTCCCCTATGACGAGGTGTTGCAGGCGAGCTTTCACGAGGTCGAGGACATCGTGCCTCCTTCGGGGGTCTCGACGCGGTTTCGTATCGTGCGGGGGCATCGCCCCGTTGCCGGCGGGCAGAAATCCGCCACCAGTTCCGCACCGCGACGCGTTGTCGCGCGTAAACGCCGATAGGCGCAGCTAAGCTGTGCGTTCCCAACCGACCGGAGACTGCCCATGACGCTTTCGATTACCGGAAAAACCGCGATTGTGACGGGGGCCGCGCATGGCATCGGCCTTGCGATTGCGCGCCATTTCGTCGAGCGCGGCGCGCAGGTCATGTTCGCTGACATCGACGAGGCCCGCCTTGTGGATGAACTGGGCGAAGAGGCAAAATCGGATGGCCCCGTGCGCTATTTCGCGGGCGATCTGTGCCAGAAACTGACGGTGAAGAACCTGCTTTCGGCCACGGTCGATGCGTTTGAGCGGATCGACATTCTGGTGAATGCCGCGCGCTGCGTGCAGGTCTCGGACCCGCTGGACCCGTCGCAAACGGTGCTCGACGATATGTTGCAGATCAACATGAAAGGCGCGCTGCGCCTGTCGCAGATGACCGCGAACCGGATGATCAAACAGGCCGAGGACGAGGGCCGCGAAGAGGGCGAGATCGGCTGTATCGTCAATGTCGGCTCGTCGCCCGCGGCGGCCACACAGCCGGGCCTTCTGGCCTATTCCATTGCCTCGGCCGCACATGAACAGATGACGCGTGGCCTGGCTGTCGCGCTGGCGCCGCAGCGCATCCGCGTGAACGGGGTGGCTTTTGCCTCGGTCATGAGCGCGTCTTTGCAATCGCTTCTGCGCGAGAATGGCGACTGGCGCGAGGACATTCTCGCCGCGACGCCGATGGGCCGCATTGCACCCGCAATCGAGCTGGCCGAAACGGTGCAATATCTGGCTTCCTCCGGCGCCGGTTTCGTGACAGGGCAGATCATCGCGGTCGATGGTGGACGGAGCCTGCGCGGCCCGGTCAATCTGCCGCTTTTGTAACTACTCGGGGTAGGCGGTCTTGCAGACCTCGATCGCCCTTTCGGCCGCCGCCAGCAGCACTTTGCGCTTGGCGACCAACCCGTCGCGTTTGCGCTTTTCCGCCGCCGGATCAATGGCGACCTTACGCTCGTGCGTCACAACATGGTCCTGCCAGCACATGCGCGCCTTGCGCACCACATCACCGTTTTTGCGGGTAATCTCGTCATAGCCACAGACCTCCCATTGGGGGATCGTGGTCTCGTAGGTCTCGATGGCATAGCCCCGCGCGAGATTGGCCTCGACCTCGGACAAAAGCGACTGGACGGTGCGCAGCTCGCTGGTCTCGCGCCGGATACATTGCTCTTGCGGCGTGCCGCAGGCAGCGAGAAGGGCCAAAAGCCCGAGGCCGAAAATCCGTTGCATGGGAAACCCCTTACCGTTTGGCGCAGATATTAACCTGCGCCAGAGCAAAGGTAAATCGGGGCCAGCGCGCAAAACCTGTTCAGAACGGCGCGCCCGCCTGCTATCAAGCGCAAAAAGGGAGAGAGCGCATGACCACCACCGACCCGTTCGACGAACGTAAAGCCCGCGCCAGCCAATGGTTTTCCGATCTGCGCGACCGGATCGTCGCCAGTTTCGAGGCGCTGGAGGACAGCCAGACTACCGGCCCCCATGCGGGGCTTCCGGCGGGCCGGTTCGAGGTCACGCCGACGGTGCGCACAGGCCCGAATGGCGAAGATAACGGCGGCGGCAAGATGAGCGTGTTGCGCGGCGGGCGCGTGTTTGAAAAGGTCGGCGTGAATATCTCGACCGTCTGGGGCACCTTGGCCCCGCGGGCGCAGGCCGCGATGGCCGCGCGCGGCGTGCCGGGGATGGAGGATGACCCGCGCTTCTGGGCGAGCGGCATCAGCCTTGTCGCGCATATGCAAAACCCGCATACGCCCGCAGTTCACATGAATACGCGGATGTTCTGGACGCCGGGTGCGTGGTGGTTCGGGGGTGGTGCAGACCTTAATCCTTGCATCGAATATGCCGAGGATACCGCGCAGTTCCACGATGTGTTGCGCGGCGCCTGCGATGCCCATGACCCGACCTATTACCCGCGCTTCAAGGCGTGGGCGGACGAGTATTTCTTTGTCCCGCATCGGGGCCGCGCGCGCGGTGTCGGCGGGATTTTCTACGACGATCTGAACACCGACAACTGGGAGGCCGATTTCGCCTTCACCCGTTCGGTGGGCGAGGCGTTTCTGCCCGCCTTCGTCCCCGTGACCGAGCGTCGCCGCGATACCCCCTGGTCCGAGGCCGACCGCGAAACGCAGTTCATCCATCGCGGCCTCTATGCCGAATATAATCTGGTCTATGATCGCGGCACCAAGTTCGGGCTGGAGACCGGCCATAACGCGGATGCGGTGCTGATGAGCCTGCCGCCGATTGCAAAATGGCCGTAATATTCGGGGGTTAAGCTGGAAGAACGTCTGATCGCCTTTGCGCTTGCCTCGTTTCTGATCGAGCTGACGCCGGGGCCGAATATGGCCTATCTGGCCGTTGTCGCCGCGACCGAGGGGCGGCGGCGCGGGTTTTCCGCCGTGGCGGGCGTGGCGTTGGGGCTGTCGATTGTGGGGCTGCTGGCGGCGCTTGGGTTGACCGCTTTGGTGGCGGGGTCGGCGCTGGCCTATCAGGGGCTGCGCTGGCTCGGGGTCGGGTATCTGTTGTGGCTTGCCTATGACGGGTGGCGCGGTGCCGACGGGGTGGCCTCACTGGCGACGGACAGCGCTTCGAACTGGCGCCATTTCAAGCGCGGGCTGATCACCAACTTGCTGAACCCCAAAGCGGCGGCATTTTATATGGCGGTGCTGCCGACGTTCCTTGGTGCCACCGAAAGCTTGCGCGAAACGCTTTTGTTTTCCGCTGTTTATGTGGCGGTCGCGACCGGTATCCATGCCGCGATTGTGGCGATGGCGGGGGCGGCGCGGGCAATCTTTGAAAACCCGACGAGCGAGCGGATTTTGCGCCGCGTGCTGTCTGTCGGGCTGGCGGCAATCGCGGTTTGGTTCGCGGTGAAAACGGCGCAATGAAAAAGGGGCCGCGTGGCCCCTTTCCTTATCCCTTGCGGATCGTCTCCAGCATCAGATGCACATTTTCTGGATCAGCGTCGGGAGTGATCCCGTGCCCGAGGTTGAAGATATGCGGGCCGTTCCTGAACGCCTCGACGACGTGGCGGGTCGCGTCAATCAGCTCTTGCCCACCCGTCACCATATGGCGCGGGTCAAGGTTGCCCTGCACGCAGCCCGCGCTCTGCACATTCGTGGCCGCCCACTCGGGGCTGACCGAATTGTCGATCGCCACGCAATCGGCGCCGGTTTTCGCATGGAAGCCGATGTATTTGTCGCCAGCCTCACGCGGGAAGGCGATGACCGGCAGGCCGGGGAAGCGCGCTTTCATCTCCGAAATGATGCGCTTTGCAGGCGCAACGGCGAAATCCTCGAAATCCTGCTCTTTCAGGCTGCCGGCCCACGAGTCGAAAATCTTGACGACCTCGGCCCCGGCTTCGACCTGTTTCGACAGATATTCGATGGTCGATTCCGTCAGCAGGTCGATGATGCCCTGAAACGTCGCGCGGTCCGCAGACTTGAGCGCATGTGCCGGACCCTGGTCCTTGGTGCCGCGACCGGCGATCATATAGGTCGCAACCGTCCACGGCGCGCCCGCGAACCCGATCAGCGTGGTTTCCTTCGGCAACTCGCGCGAGAGGATGCGCATGGTCTCGTAAACCGGCGCAAGGTGGTCGTGGATGTCGTCCTTGCCCTTAAGCGCGCGCAACCCGTCGGGGCCGGAGATCGTGGACAGGCGCGGGCCTTCGCCCGTCTCAAACCACAGTTCCGCCCCAAGCGCTTGCGGCAGTAGCAGGATGTCGGCAAACAGAATCGCCGCATCGAACCCGTAGCGGCGGATCGGTTGCAACGTCACCTCGGCGGCGAGATCCGAATTATAGCACAGCGACAGAAAGTCGCCCGCCTCGGCGCGGGTCGCGCGGTATTCGGGCAGGTAACGCCCCGCCTGACGCATCATCCACACGGGCGGTGTGGGCAGAACTTCGCCTTTCAAGGCTCGCAGGATGGTCTTTTCGGTCATGGCGCTTCTCCTTGTTAGCCCCCTTGAATTTGTCCTGCGGCGCAATGTCAAGCGCGAGGGCGCTTGCGCGGGCCTTTTGACGCGGATACCAAGGCGACATGGAACAGATGCCCAACGCCCAATCGCCCCTGAAAATCGGAACGCGCGGTTCGCCGCTCGCGCTGGCTCAGGCTTACGAAACCCGCTCGCGCCTGATGGCGGCCCACGGCCTGCCCGAGGATGCCTTCGAGATCGTCGTCATCAAGACGACCGGAGATGACCGCGCGCTGATCGACGCGGACAAGCCGCTGAAAGAGCTTGGCGGCAAGGGGCTGTTCACCAAAGAGATCGAAGAGGCCATGCTGGATGGCCGGATCGACATCGCGGTGCACTCGATGAAGGATATGCCGGTCAAGCAACCCGAGGGGCTGCTCCTGGACTGCTATCTGCCGCGCGAAGATACCCGCGATGCATTCGTCAGCTTTGACTACGCCTCGATTTCCGATCTGCCCGAGGGCGCGGTGATCGGCTCGTCGTCCCTGCGGCGTCGCGCGCAGCTTGCCTATCGCCGCCCCGATCTGAAAATGGTCGAGTTCCGCGGCAATGTGCAGACGCGGATGAAAAAGCTGGAAGATAAGGTCGCGACCGCCACCTTCCTTGCGATGGCTGGCCTGAACCGTCTGGGCATGTCGCAGGTCGCGCGGTCCGCGATCGAGCCCGAGGAAATGCTGCCCGCCGTGGCGCAGGGCTGCATCGGGATCGAACGGCGCGCGGCTGATGCGCAGGCCGAGGCGCTGCTGGCCGCGATCCACAATGCCGACGCAGGCCACCGTCTGGCGGCCGAGCGCAGCTATCTGGCGACGCTGGATGGCTCGTGCGAAACGCCGATTGCGGGGCTGGCCGTGCTTGAGGGCGATCAGATCTGGCTGCGCGGCGAAGTGCTGCGGCCCGATGGGTCGGACGCGCTCTTCGAAGAGGGACGCGCGGCGATTTCGGATGCAGCCGAGCTTGGCGCCGATATTGCGCGTAAACTTCTGGCGCGCGCACCCAAGGACTTTTTCGACTGGCGCTAAGCCGTTGATTGAAAATGCTATGCGCCCTGCGAGCCTCGCGGGGCGCGCGCGCTTCGCTGCCTTTGGGGGGCATATGGAACTTCTGGACCGTCTGCGCGGGCTGATTGGCCCCGAGCATGTGTTGACCGGCGCCGATACGGCGGGGTTTGGGCAGGAATGGACGGGGCATTACCATTGGTCGCCTTTGGCGGTGTTGCGGCCCGCCTCGACGGCCGAGGTTTCGGCGGTTCTGGCGCTGGCGCATGAGACCGGAACGCCCGTGGTGCCCGTTGGCGGGAACACGGGGCTGAACGGCGGCACGATGGCGGAAGGCGCGCTGATGTTGTCGCTGTCGCGGCTGAACCGTCTGCGCAGTTTTAATGCCGAAACGCGGACGGTTGTCGCTGAGGCGGGCGTCATTCTGGAAACCCTGCACAGCCGCGCGGCCGAGGCGGGGTTGGCTTTTCCGCTGACCTTCGGGGCCAAAGGCTCTGCGATGGTCGGGGGCTTTTTGTCGACCAATGCAGGTGGCTCGAACGTGGTGCGCTATGGCTCGGCGCGGGCGCTGTGCCTTGGGCTCGAGGTCGTGCTGGCCGACGGGCGGGTGATGGACCTGATGACCGAGCTGCACAAGGACAACACCGGCTATGATCTGCGCGACCTGATGATCGGGGCCGAAGGAACCTTGGGCGTGATAACGGCGGCGGTGCTGCGCATGGTGCCTGCGCCCTCGGCCTATGCAACTGCGCTGGTCGGGATGCGTGACCTGCCTTCGGCGCTGGCGCTGTTGAACGCGGTGCAGGCGGGCACGGGTGGCATGGTCGAGGCGTTCGAATTCATGCCGGACCGCTATATGGAGCGGCTTGCGCGCTTGAAGCCCGAACTGACCTGTCCCTTTGATCCGGCGCCTGTGAATGTGCTGATCGAGACCGCGACAACCATCGCGGGTGAGGCGCCGCAAGAGCGGCTGGAGGCGCTTCTGGCGGACGCCTTCGAGGTGGGGCAAATCAGCGAGGCAATTGTTGCTAATTCGGAAACGCAGCGCCGCAAGCTGTGGGAGATGCGCGAATCTGCCGCCGAGATCACTTTTACCACGCCTGATCTGGTCGACACAGACATCGCCCTGCCGCTGGACCGGCTGGAGACCTTCCTGATGCGTATGAAAAAGCGCCTGCATGCGCTGGACCCGCAGGCGGAAGAGCTGGTCATCGCGCATCTGGGGGACGGCAATATCCATTATTGCGCTTACCCTTCGGATATGGCGCAAGCGGCGGCGATCCGCGCGGCGGTGGCCGAGGAAACGGTCGCGCTTGGCGGTTCGTTCTCGGCCGAGCATGGGGTTGGCGTTTCCAAGCGCGCAACAATGGCGCGGCATAAAGACCCCGTGGCGCTTGAGGTGATGCGCGCGATCAAATCCGCGCTTGATCCGAAGGGCATCCTGAACCCCGGCAAGGTCTTGCCCTGATGCGCGGGTTCGCCCTCTTGCGGCCTTTTGCCGAGGAACCCGCGCTTAGGCTGACCGTCGGCTTGATGCTGATCTTCGGCGCCTATGCCGCGACGATGGCGCCCTATCTTTCGGCACTGGCGGTGACGGTCTTCGGGCTGGGCGAACGTGCCTATTCGATGGTTCTGGTTGTGGCCTCGGTGGTGGCGGTGTCGGCCTCGGTCGGTTTTGGCATTCTGGCCGATCAGCGGGCAAACCGTCGTGCGATCGCGCTTTGGTCCGTGCTGATGCTGGTTCTGGGGATGGGGCTTGTGCTGGCGTTCCCTGTGCCTTGGGTGTTTGTTCTGACGCAGGCCGTGATTGTGCCGATGGCGGGGTCGCTGTTCGGGCAGTTGTTCGCGCTGGCCCGCCTTGCCGCCTCGACCCGCCCCGAGGCCGAGCGCCCCGCGATCCACGCGACGCTGCGGGCGGTTTTTGCCCTGCCTTGGGTGATCGTGCTGCCATTCTGGGCGGTGGTTTTTAGCTCGGGCGTGCCGCTGACGGTGCTGTATCCGGTGTCGACCATGCTGGCGCTGGCGCTTTTGGGGCTGACCTTCGCGGGCTGGCCGCGCGATGGGGCGACCCGCTGGCCCGACCCGAAATCGGGGCTGAGTTTTCGCCAGTCGCTGCACGAAATCGCCGCCTGGCCGATCCTTGCGCGCGTGTTGGCGCTTGGGCCGGTGCATGGCTCGGTGATGCTATATATGGTGGTGATGGGGCTTGTTTTTACCGCCACGCCGGAACGTGGTGCGGGGGATGTCGCGCTTTATGCGGGGCTTTTGGGCGGGCTGGAGGTGCCGTTTATGCTGGCGCTGCCGATGATCGTGGAGCGTGTCTCGCGCCCTGTGCTGATCGTCGCTGGCATGGTGCTTTATGCGGTGCATCTGGCGGGGATTCCGCTTTTGGCGGCCAGCGATCTGGTCTGGCTGCTCATTGTCCCCGGCGCGATGGGCGGCGCGATTATCCTGACGCAACCCATCGCCTATTTGCAGGATCTGATGGAGACGCGCCCCGGAGCGGGCGCCTCGCTTATGGCGCTGCAAAAGCTGGCGGGGGACGCGATTTGCGCGGCGACTTTCGCCATCGGCACCGCGCTTGCGGGCTATCAGGTGGCGGCTGTCGCGGGCGCGGTTCTGGCGATTGCGGGGGCGGTGGCGCTTTGGCGGATGGACCAGAGCGCCTAGCCCGCCTCGGCCCGCGCCAGCAGTTCGATCACCTTCGGGCCAAGCTGTTCCACGACCAAGGCAACCCCCGCAGGCGCGGGGTGAAGCCCGTCCGCCTGCATCAGCCCCTTGGCCTCGCGCGTCTCGAACGGTTCGGCCATGATCGGCGCGAGGAGGTTCTCCAGCAGCACCGCGTCATAGTTCGCGGCCAGCTCGGGCCAGAGCGCCGTGAAACCCGCCTGATACTCGGGGCCGAAATTCGCAGGCGCGGGGGTGCCGACCAGAAGCACGGGCAGGGCGCGCTTGGCCAGAGCCTGCATGATCGCCTCCAGATTGGCGCGGGCCTCTTGCGGCGATAGTCCGCGCAGCATGTCATTGCCGCCAAGTTCAACGATCACGGCGTCTGTTTCGGCGCTGAGCGACCACTCCAGCCGCTCGCGCCCGCCCGCCGTCGTGTCGCCCGAAACGCCTGCGTTAATCAGCCGCGCCTCGACGCCCTGCGCATCCAGCCAGCGTTGCAGCGCTGGCACCAGCCCCTCTTCGGGCGCCAACCCATAGCCCTGCGTCAGAGAATCCCCCAGCATCACGACCTCGGGTGGCTCTGCCGCCACCGGAGCCGCAAGCAGCATTATCAGCGCGCCAGCCTTGCCAATCGCGCGCAAGCCCCCATATGCAGGGGTAAGTTTTAAAAGGCAGGTTTTCATGTCAGTTCACAGTCTTACCCTTCGGGATGTCGGCCTTACCTTGGACGGAAATGCCGGCCCCGTCGAGATTTTACACGGCATTTCACTTGATATTGAGCGCGGCAGTTCGGTCGGGCTGACGGGGCCGTCGGGGTCGGGGAAATCCTCGCTTCTGATGCTGATGGGCGGGCTGGAGCGCGCGACGCATGGCTCGGTGCAGGTGCTTGGCCATGATCTGGGGGCGATGGACGAGGATGCGCTGGCGCGGTTCCGGCGCGGGCGGATGGGGATTGTGTTCCAGTCCTTCCACCTTGTCCCCACGATGACCGCGCTGGAAAACGTGGCGCTGCCTTTGGAAATTGCCGGTGAGCCGGATGCGTTTGCCCGTGCCGAGGCCGAGCTGGCCGCCGTTGGCCTTGGCCATCGTCTGGGGCATTACCCGTCTGAAATGTCGGGGGGCGAGCAGCAGCGTGTCGCGCTGGCCCGTGCGGTCGCCCCGCGTCCCGAGTTGTTGTTGGCGGATGAACCCACGGGCAACCTTGATGCGGCCAATGGTGCGGCGATCATGGATTTGCTCTTTGATCTGCAAGACCGCCACGGGGCGACGCTGGTCCTTGTGACCCACGCGCCCGAACTCGCCGCGCGCTGCGACCGTGTGGTGCAGCTTGCTGACGGGGCGCTGGCATGAGCCTGTCTTTGCGCATCGCCCTGCGCGAGTTGCGTGGCGGCATCCGAGGGTTTCGCGTGTTCCTTTTGTGCCTCGTTCTTGGGGTGGCGGCGATCGCCTCGGTCGGGTTGGTGCGCGGCGCGATCCGTGAGGCGCTGACCGATCAGGGCGCCGTGCTTTTGGGGGGCGACGCGCAATACGGGTTCACCTACCGCCGCCCGACGCCCGAGGAGCGCGACTGGATCGAAGGACATGCGGCCCGCGTCTCCGAGGTGGTCGAGTTCCGCTCGATGTTAAGCGTGGGCGAGGGCGACAGGTTCGAGACCGCGCTGACGCAGGTCAAGGCGGTCGATGGGGCGCACCCGTTGATGGGGGCGCTGGAGCTTTCGCCCGACGTGCCGGTGTCGGCGCTGCCAGAGGCTGGCACTCCGGGGATTTTTCTGGATACCATTCTGGCCGACCGCCTAGGGCTGGCCATTGGCGACAGCGTGACGCTTGCGGGGCTGCCGTTTCGCTATCTCGCCGCGATCACCCGCGAACCGGATTCGACGGGGGCAGGCATCGGGCTTGGTCCGCGTTCGATTGTGTCGCTGGCCGCGCTGGAGGGGACGCCGCTTCTGGCGCCGGGGTCTTTGTATGAAACCGAAGTCCGCGTGACCCTGCCAGAAGGCACAGATCTGGACGCGCTGAAATCCGCCGCCGAAGCGCGGTTCGAGGGGGCGGGGATGCGCTGGCGCGACCGCACGCGCGCAGCCCCCGGGGCCGACCGGTTTGTGACGCGGCTTGGCTCGTTTCTGGTGCTGGTGGGCCTTGCGGGGCTGGCCGTGGGCGGGGTCGGGATTTCGGCTTCGGTCTCGGCATGGCTGGAGCGCAAGGGCCAGACCATCGCCACGCTGCGCGCATTGGGCGCGGCCCCGTCCACGATCCGCAATGTGTTTTTGTGGCAGCTTGGGGTTTTGTCACTGATCGGGGTGGCGCTTGGGCTGGTGCTGGCTTTGGGCATGGTTTTCGCCGCTGCCGGAGCCATCAAGGCCGCGTTGCCAATCCCTGTAAGCCTGCGTGCCGCGCCCATGCCGCTGATCGAAGCGGCGGTTTACGGTGGGCTGGTTGCAGCGATTTTCGGGCTGTGGCCGCTGTCGCGGATGGCGGCGATGCGCTCGGCGGCGCTCTATCGCAACGGGCGGCGGGCGTTGCGCCCGTCATGGCCTGCGCTTGCCCTGATCGCGGCGCTGATCGGCGCGCTGGTGCTGGCCTCGATCTGGTTTTCGGGGCTGGCGGTGCTGTCCGCCAGCGCGCTTGGCGGCGTTGCCCTTGCATTGGTGATTTTGTGGGGCGCTGCATGGGGCGTGCGGCGGCTGGCACGCGCTTTGGCCCCGATTGCGCGCGGGCGTCCGGCCCTGCGCGCGGCGCTCTCTGCCATTGGCGCTCCGCGTTCCGAGGCGACCTCGGTGATCCTCTCGCTTGGGCTTGGGCTTTCGGTTCTGGCGGCGGTGGGGCAGGTGGATGCGGCCCTTCGCAGCACCATCGCGCAAGACCTGCCCGATGTGGCGCCTGCCTATTTCATGGTCGATATTCAGAACTCGCAACGCACTGATTTTCTTTCGCTTCTGGACGATGTTGGGACGGTCGACAAGATCGACACGGCTCCCATGCTGCGCGGTGTGATCACCGAAATCAACGGCCAGAACGCGCGGGACGTCGCGGGCGAGCATTGGGTTCTGCGCGGCGACCGTGGCGTGACCTATGCCGCCACCCCGCGCGAGGCGCTGACCGCAGGCACCTTCTGGCCCGAGGATTACACCGGCCCGCCGCAGGCCAGCTTTGCCGCGACCGAGGCGCAGGAACTGGGGCTGAAGCTGGGCGACAAGATCACCGTCAATATCCTCGGGCGCGACATCGAGGCCGAAATCACCTCGTTCCGCGATGTCGATTTTTCGACCGCCGGCATCGGCTTTGTGCTGACGCTGAACCCGTCGGCTCTACAAGGCGCGCCGCATACCCATATCGCGACGATCTATGCCGATCCCGCAGACGAGGCGGCGATTTTGCGCGCGGTAGCCAAGACCTTTCCGAATGTCACCGCGATCCGCGTGCGCGATGCGATTGCCCGCGTGACCGAGGCTTTGGGGACTATCGCGCAGGCGACCTCGCTGGCGGCGGGCGTAACCTTGCTCACCGGATTTGTCGTGCTGATCGGCGCGGCTGCGGCGGGCGAGGCAGGGCGCGTGTGGGAGGCGGCGATGCTGAAAACACTCGGCGCGACACGGCGCACGATTCTGGCGTCATTTGCAATCCGCGCGGCCCTGATGGGGGCGGCGGCGGGGCTGGTGGCGATCGGTTTTGGTGCGCTGGCCGGATGGGCGGTGCTCGATCTGGTGATGGAGGCGCGCTACCGCTTTGCGCCCGTGCCCGCGCTTGCCATCGTTCTGGGGGGCGCGGTGACGACGCTACTTGCGGGGCTGGTCTTTGCGCTGCGCCCTTTGGCGTCGCGGCCCGCACGGGTGCTGCGCTCGCGCGAGTAGATCAGCGCAGGCCGGTTTCCTTCAGGATGCCGCGCCGCTTGGCCTCGTAGTAGTAGCCCTTCGCATACCACATTACCGCGCGCTCTTCGGACCCGTCCGCGCACATCCATGCGCCGCGCAGGTATTTGACCGCGTATTTGAGGTTGGTTTCCGCGTCCAGCAGGTCTTGCGCCTGCCCCTTGAACCCCATCCCCCGCGCGGTTTGCGGCAAAATCTGCATCAGCCCGTAATAGGGGCCGTTGCGCGCGAGCGGGCGATAGTCGCTTTCGCGCTGGATCACGCGATGCACAAGGCTGCGCGGCACCTTGTAGTGATCGGCGGAGCGGTTGATCAGCTTGCGCAGCTCTGCCGTCTCATTGGGGTAGAGCGGCGGGTTATATCCTGCCCCCAACCGCGCCGACGATTTGCGCCCCTGCACATCCGGCCCGCTACAGGCAGCCAGCGCAAGCCCCGAGAGGCAGAAGAAACGGCGGGTAAAAACGGGCATGGGCGCTATCCGGCACTGGTTACTCTGCGCCCAGATAGCGCGATTGCGCCGTGGCGGGGAAGGGGCGCGCACTTGCCTCGGCGCGGTTTTGCCGATGGTGTGAAGACAGAATATTATATTCGCAATCTTGAATTTATAATGAGCGAGTGCTAACTGGACCCTAATCAACCCTGTCGAGGAGTCTCTCCCATGTCTATTGATCGCGCGATGTTTGCCTTTGCCGGCGTTATGGTTCTGTTGAGCGTCGTGCTCACCCATTTCGTCCATCCGGGTTTTGTCTGGTTCACCGTGTTTATCGGCGCGAACCTGCTGCAATCCTCGATCACCGGTTTCTGCCCGGCGGCAAAGGTTCTCTCCAAGCTCGGCCTGCCGGTCGGCTGCGCCTTCAAATAAGCCGTTCAGGCGCGGCGTTTGCGCGCTCTGCGGTTGTGGATGAGGGGCAAATTTGCTAGCCTTTCACCATATGTAACCCGTGGAGAGCCGATGGAACGCCGCGCCTTTTTAATGAGTCTTCCCGCCGTCGCCCTGATCGGCGCGCCCGCATGGGCCGAAACGGTGGAAACGGCCGAACAGCCACCGAAATGGCCGATTGCCAGCCAGTATTACCCGCGCGAGGTGCGGGTGAAGAAAGAGCTGGCGGTCGGGTCGATTATCGTGCTGTCGGACAAGTTCTATCTCTATCACATCACGGCTCCGGGGCGGGCGATGCGCTATGGCGTGGCGGTCGGCAAGGAAGAGCTGAAGTTTCGCGGCCAAGCGGTCGTCGGGCGCAAGGTCGAGTGGCCAAGCTGGAAACCCACGCCCGAAATGATCGCGCGCGATCCGAAATACGCAAAATACGCTGACGGGATGCCGGGCGGCCCCGAGAACCCCTTGGGCGCGCGGGCGATGTATCTGTATCAGAACGGGCATGACACCGCGATCCGCATTCATGGCACGACATCGCCCTCGTCGATCGGACATGCGGTGTCGAACGGGTGTCTGCGGATGGTCAATGACCATGTGATCGCGCTGTTCGAGAAAGTGCCGGTCGGGACGCCGGTGACCGTTTACTAGGTGCTGCGGGGAAGAATACGGGGGCTGTGCATTTTTTCCCGATTCGGTCCTTGACGCTCGCCGCGCACTGGCTTAATCCCCCGCGCAGTGGCTAGGTAGCTCAGCTGGTTAGAGCACACGACTCATAATCGTGGGGTCGGGGGTTCAAGTCCCCCCCTCGCCACCAACTCCCCCCTTATGCAAATACGACCGCGCGACTACCCATCGCGCGCGGGGTTTTGGTTTGCGTGCTGCAAGCCTTTGGCTCAGGCGCGGATGTCCCCCGAAGCAAGGCGCTTGAACTCGGACGGTGTCATCCCGAAGCGCGCTTTGAACAACCGCGAGAACTGCGCCTGATCGGCAAAGCAGAAGCGGTAGGAGACCTCGGCAATCGACAGATCGGGGGCGGCATGCAGACGGTCGCGCGCGGCAATCAGGCGCTGGTCGCGGACATATTGGTTCACCGTGCCGTTCTGGTCTTTGAACAGGTCATGCAGGTAGCGCTTGGAAATGCCGCAGCCGCCCGCGATCAGGTCGGGCGACAGATCGGGGTTTTTCAGGTTCAACCGGATGAAACGTTCGATCCGCACCAGATGCGCGGCCCGCACCGCCGAGATCGAACTGTCGCTGGCATCCGTCCCCTCATCCAGTGCAAGCCCAAGAAGTTCAAGCAGTTGCCGCCCGATGGTCTCGTTCGAGCCAGCCGACAGCCTGTCAGATTGCGCCTGCGCATGACCGACCATGGCAGCGAACAGCCCGGCCGTGCCGGTCGTCGCGTTGAAGGTTTGCGCACAGAACCGGTCGGGGTTGCGTGTGCGTTCGGCCAGCGCCTTGCGCCCGACCTTCAGCACGCACAGATCGTTCGCTTGTTCATAGGAAAACCGGTAGGGCTCGTCCCCGCGTTCGATGATAAACCCGCCCGGTTCGCAGCGCGCCTCGCGCCCCATCTGGCGGAACCTGACCGAGCTCGCGCAGGGCAGGGTGATCAGATATTCCTCCTCGCGGGTCTCGCGGATATGGGCGCGGCGGCGTTCATACAAGGCGGGGTCCGAGGTCAGCCGCGACAGCGCCACATGGCCCAGAGAGGTGCGCGAAAGTTGCCCGTTGAAATGCAGCGGATCGAGGAAATCCAGTTCGAGCGGAAAATAGCTTTCCGAGACAAATTTCGTCCATTCGCTTGAGCGTAGGCGTGGCTCTACGCCCGCTGTCGTGAAACGCAGCGTGCCCTTCATCTGATCGTCCTCCCTGCCGCCACGATAGCCGAAACCCGCCAATCTCCAAAGGGAATCACAGGGAGTGCGCGCAGAAGCAAGTTCTGGTTCACCCTGCGTCAAATCCTGCGTTCTGGCGTCAAATTCTGGTTCCTCCAGCGTCAAGACGAGAGGGGGTGAGTTTCGCAATCCTGATCCACGGAAGACGGCGTGCCGGAGGGGCGTGCTGTCCTGGGAGGATCAGAAATGACAAAAAGACATGTGGACCCGATCACGCTTTCCGTCGTGCGCGGCGTTCTGGAAACGACGCAGCGCGAAATGACGATGGCGCTGGAAAAGACCGCGCGCAGCTCGGTGTTCAACCTCGCGCATGACTATTCGACCGCGCTGTTCAACCACACGCCCGAGATGATCTTGCAAGGGCAGGATATCCCGATCCACCTTGGTTCGCTGATCCCCGCGATGAAATCGGTCGCGCGCTTTTTCGAGGGCGAGATCAACGAGGGCGACCTGATCCTCCATAACGACCCCGCTTACGGCGGCAGCCATATCATCGACACCTGCATGTATTATCCGGTGTTCTATCAGGGCGAGCTGGTGTTCTGGACGGTCTGCAAGGGCCACCTGACCGACATCGGTGGGCCGGTGCCTGCGGGCTATAACCCGGCTGCGAAAGAGATCTACGCCGAAGGCCTGCGCATCCCGCCGATCAAGATCTGGGATCAGGGCAAGCCACGCCATGACGTGCTGAACATGCTTCTGGTCAACATGCGCGCGCGCCGCGACCAGGAGGGGGATTTCAACGCGCTGATCGGGGCGTGTCAGGTCGGTGCGCGCAACCTGATCGCGCTGATGGACAAGTACGGCAAGGACGTGGTGCAGGACTGTATCGAGGAACTCCTCGGTATGGCCAACCGCCATATGAACAGCCTGATCGCCAAGGTTCCCGACGGCACCTATACCGGCACGGCTGTGCTGGAGGACGCAGGCCACGGCTTTGGCGACTTCGACATCACCGCCACCGTTACGATCAAGGGCGAGACCTGCCATATCGAGGTCTCCAGCCCGCCGCAGATCCCCTATTTCATCAACTCCTACGAGGGGAACAGCTATTCGGGCGTCTATCTTGGCCTGATGATGTTCGCGCAATTGCCGCCGCCCTATAACGAAGGGCTGTATCGCAATGTGACGGTGAACATGGGTCCGAAGGGGACGCTGTGTAACGCGCAATCCCCCGCGCCGCACATGAACTGCACCACCACGCCGATGGAAACGCTGACCGATGCGGTGCGTCTGGCGTTCGAACAGGCCGCGCCCGAGAAGGTCTCGGCCAGCTGGGGCCATGCGAACGGCTGCAACATCGCGGGCTGGGATACGCGCCACGACGAGGAATATGTGACGATGGTTCTGGCCTCGATCATCTCGGGGGCGGGGGCGACCGCAAGTCAGGATGGCTGGCACGCCTGCGGCCCCGAGTGCTGCTTTGGCGCGCTGACCTCGGGCGACATCGAGATGCTCGAGCACTCCTACCCGATCATCATTCACGAATACGGGCTGATGACGGACTCGGGCGGTGCGGGCAAGTTCCGTGGTGGCTCGGGCACGCGTTGGGAGGTCGAGCCGCTGGACCGCGACATGACGCTTGTCACCTTTGGCGAAGGTCGCCGCATCCCCGCGATGGGCGCGGCTGGCGCGAAATCCGCCATGGTCGAGAAAAAGGTCGGCCGGCTTGAGGTCACCCGCGATGGCGCGACCCAGATCATCACCGACAACGTGATCGAGACCATCCGTCCGGGCGAGCGCGCGGCCAACATCAACCCCGGCGGCGGTGGCTATGGCAACCCGTTCGAGCGCGATGTCCATAAGGTCGTTTCCGACATCCGCAATGGCCTCGTCTCGGTCGAAGGCGCGCGCCTCGATTACGGCGTCGTCATCTCGGATCCCGCAGCCCTCACCGTGGATGAAACCGCCACGGCCGCTGCCCGCAAAGCTGGCGCAAGCCTCTGATCGAAAGGACATTTTCAATGCGTAGCAAATATCGTCTGGGCATCGACGCCGGCGGCACCTTCACCGATTTCATCCTCGCCGACCGTGATGGCGCGGTGCAGATTTTCAAGGTGCTTTCCACCCCCACGCAGCCGACCAAGGCTATCGAGAACGGCCTGAAGCTGATCACCGAAGAAATCGGCCTTACCGCACAAGAGATCGTCTCGAACTCGGATCTGTGCATCAACGGCACGACGGTCGGCCTGAACGCGCTGATCACGCACACGGGCGCCAAAACCGGCCTGATCGCAACCAAAGGCCACGAGGATTCCATCGAGATCCGCCTTGGCCACAAGGAAGACGGCTATCGCTATGACCCCGACTATCCGCCCGCAACCATGCTGGTGCCGCGTCACCTGCGCAAAGGTGTGCGTGAGCGGGTGATCTCGGACGGGTCGGTCAAGACCTCGCTGAACGAGGACGACGTGCGCGAGGCCTGCCGCTACTTCCTGTCGGAAGGGGTTGAATCGGTTGCCGTGTCCTTCGTCTGGTCGGTGCTCCACCCCGAGCACGAGGCGCGCGCCGCCCGGATCGTGCGCGAGATGATGCCCGATGTGCGCCTGACCATCGGCAGCCAGCTGTATCCGCAGGTGCGCGAATATACCCGCACCTCGACGGCGGTGGTGAACGCCTATCTCGCGCCGATCCTGCAGCGCTATGTCGAGGCGATCGACGCCTATTTCCGTGAACTCGGCTCCAGGCATCCGGTGCGCTACTTCCAGTCGAACGGCGGTCTGGCGCTTGGCAAGGTCGTGACCGACCAGTCGGTCTATGCGATCAACTCGGGGCCGGCGTCGGCGCCGCAGGCCGCGCTGGATGTGGCGGCCCCGTGGGGGGATCAGAACATCATCACCTGCGATATGGGCGGCACGTCTTTCGACATCACGCTGACCAAAGACGGCAAGGCCAACGTCAACAAGAACATCGACTTCCTGCGCTACCGCATTGGTATTCCGATGATTCAGGTCGAAACGCTCGGTGCGGGCGGTGGCTCGATCGGCTGGATCGACGAGATGGGGCTGATGCAGATGGGTCCGCAATCGGCGGGCTCGGAACCCGGGCCGGCCTGCTATGGTCAGGGCGGCGAGCGCCCTACGACGACGGATGCGAACCTTGTTCTGGGCTACCTGAACGCCGATGGCCTTGTGGGCGGGCGCCTGCCGCTTGACCTGCAAAAGGCGCGCACCGCGATCCAGACACATCTGGCGGACCCGCTGGGGATCTCGGTCGAGAAGGCCGCCTACGGCATGTTCACCATCGTCAACAACAACATGGTCAATGCGATCCGGCGGGTGTCGGTCGAGCGTGGCTATGACCCGCGCGACTTTGTGCTGATGGGCGCGGGCGGTGCGACGGGGGCGCATATCACGGCGCTGGCGCGCGAGATGGGCATCGGCAAGGTGATGGTCAACAAGCTCGCCTCGGGGCTTTGCGCCTATGGGCAGATCATCTCGGACGTCAAATACAACTACATGGCACCCGCGCCCCTGCGCCTGCAAGGTGCCGAGGCCGCGAAGACGCTGGACGATCTGTTCAACGGGCTTGAGGCGCGCGGCAAGGGCGATCTGTCGGGCGACGGCTTTGCCGAGAGTGACATCTCGATCAGCCGCACGCTGGATATGCGCTATGTCGGGCAGGTCCATGAATGCACCGTCGAGGTTGGCCCGTTTGAGGTGACCGAGACCTCGATCGAGGACATCAAGGCCGCCTTCCACGCCCGCCACCGCGAGCTCTACACCTATGACGAGCCGCATAACGCGGTCGAGGTGGTGAACGTCGAAAGCGCGATCACCGGCCATGTGGACCGCCCCGCGCGGATGAAAATCGCGGCGGGCAAGGGCTCCAATTCGGCGCTGAAAGGGCACCGCGAGATGGTGTTCAACGCTGACGGCGTGGCGCAGAACACACCCGTCTACGATGGCTCGGCGCTTGGGGCGGGTGACACGCTGCATGGGCCTGCGGTGATCGAAGAGGTCACCACGACGCTGGTGATCGAGCCGGGCTGGACCGTCCATCTGCATGAAACCGGCACCTATTTGGTGACGGCGGATCTGGGCGGCGAGACGATCCTGCCCGAGCTTGAACTGGCCGAGGCCTGATCCATGGCTTTGGCGAGGACACAGGCCTCCTCCCTGGTGGCGTCCGGTGTGACCGTGGCTTTCGGCGGGTTCAAAGCCCTGACCGATATTACACTCACGATCACACCGGGCGCGGTCCACGGGCTGATCGGCCCCAATGGCGCGGGCAAGACCACGATGGTCAACGTGCTGACGGGGTTTCAGGCGCCGACCTCGGGGCGGGTCCTGCTCGGAGACCGGAGCGTCGGCGATCTGCCGGCGCACCAGATTCGCCGCGCGGGGGTCGCGCGCACCTTTCAGGCGGGGCGGTTGTTCAGCGGGCTGGATGTGCTGGATAACCTTGCGATTACCGGGGTGGGGCTGGGGCATTCGCGCCATGCCTCCGAGCTGGAGGCGCTGCGCGTTCTCGACTGGATGGGGGTGCGCGATCTGGCCGAACGGCCAGCGGCAGGCCTGCCCTATACCGACGAACGGCGGGTGGGGATTGCGCGGGCGCTGATGTTCTCGCCCAGGTTCCTTTTGCTTGATGAACCGGCCGCAGGCATGTCCGAGGCCGAGGCCGACGATCTGGCGCGCCTGATCCGCCGTGTGGCGGATGAGCTGGGCACCGGTGTCCTGCTGATCGAGCATAACGTCGGTCTCGTGCTGTCGGTCACCTCGCATGTCTATGTGCTGGATGCCGGTCAGTTGATCGAAGAGGGCGACCGCGCGCGCATCAGTTCCAGCCAGAAAGTCCATGACGCCTATTTCGGCGTGGAACAGGGGGCGGCGTAATGTCCAAACTTGGTGTGTTCGACCTGTCGGTGCGCTACGGGAAAATCCCGGCGCTGAACGATGTGTCCTTTCATGTGCAAGAAGGCGAGCGGGTCTTTATCTCGGGGCCGAACGGGGCGGGGAAGTCCTCGCTTCTCAAGGCGATCTGTGGCGCGGTGTCCACCAGTCACGGCCGGATCGAGATGGACGGCGACCTGCTGACCGGTCGCCCGCCCGAGGCCATCGCGCGGCTTGGCCTGTCGATGGTGCCCGAAGGGCGCGAGATTTTCGGCTCTCTCACGGTCGAGGAAAACCTGCGTATCGGCACTGGTATCCGCCGTGATCTTGAGGCGATCGAGACCGATATTGACGAGATTTACCAATCCTTCCCGATCCTGCGCGAGCGCCGTCATGCGGCTGCGGGGGCGCTTTCGGGCGGGCAGCAACAGATGCTGGCGATTGGCCGCGCGCTGATGACCAATCCGAAGCTGATGATGGTCGACGAGCCCTCGCTCGGCCTCGCCCCCAAAATCGTCGATCAGGTCTATGACACGCTGATCGCGCTGCAAGAGGAACGCGGTCTAACCCTTTTGATTGTCGAGCAAAGTTCGCTTCGGGCGGCGCGTGTGGGCGGCAAGATGTTCCTGATGCGCGGCGGGCGGATCGTGGGGGCTGGCAATGCGGCCGAGATGGCCGACGAAGACGCGCTGGCGCAGGCCTATTTCGGAACCCCGAGGGTGGAGGGCGCAGCATGAGCAATCTGGCGCAACTGTTTTTCGACGCGGCCTCGTTGGGCGGGATCTATGCGATGGCCGCGCTTGGGATCGCACTGATTTTCGGGGTGATGAACCTCGTGAATTTCGCGCATGGCGAATATATCGCGTTTTGTGTGTTCGCGCTGATCCTGCCCTCGACCGATGCGGTGGCGGTGATGTTTCTGGGGCAGGCGCCCGCGTTTTTGCTGGTGCCGATGGTGCTGGGGATCGGGGCGCTGATCGCGGTGGCGTCGGAATACGCGGTGTTCCGGCACCTGCGCCGCGCGACCCCTGTGGCGATGATGATTGCCTCCTTCGCGCTTGGCTTTGTGATCCGCAACAGCCTGCTGGCGGTCTATGGCGGGCGCCCCAAGGCGATCAGCCTTTGGCCCGATCTGAACACGCCGGTGTCTGTCGCCTCGGCCAGCGTGCCGCTTTTGCAAATCATCGTCATCATCACGACGCTTCTGGTCGTGGTCGGTCTGGCGACGTTGCTTAAAAAGACCCGTGTCGGGCTTGAGATGCGGGCGGCGGCCGAGAACTTCACCATGGCGCGGCTTTTGGGCGTGCGGGCAAACGTGGTGATCACGGCGGCCTTTGCGCTGTCGGGGGCGCTTGCGGCGGCGGTGGCGCTGATCATGGCCACGCAAACCGGCGTCGCGGATGTGCGCATGGGCGGGCAGATCATGCTTGTCGCCTTTATCGCAACGGTGATCGGCGGGCTTGGCTCACTGCCCGGCGCAGTGGCGGCGGGGTTCCTGATCGGCACCGTTTCCGTGGTGTTGCAGGCCTGGCTGCCGCTTGAGGCGCGGCCCTTCCGCGACGCCTTTCTCTACACGCTGGTGATCGTTTCGCTGCTCTTGCGTCCGCAGGGGCTGTTCGTGCCGGCCTCAGCCAAACCGAGGGTCTGACCGATGAAATCGCAACATGCACAAAAGCGGTTGGCCGCCTATGTCCCGCCGCTGATCCTGTCGGTGCTTTTGCTAGCGCTGGTCGTTCTGGTGACGGTTTTTGGCGACAAATCGCTGGGGCGCACGGCGGCGGAAACCCTGATCCGTGTGACGCTGGTTGTCGGGCTTTGGATATTCGTCGGCAACTCGGGGGTGATCAGCTTTGGCCACGCGGGCTATATGGCGGTGGGCGCCTATTGCTCGGCGTGGCTGACGCTGAAGCCCGCGACCAAGGCGCTGTTCCTGCCCGATCTGCCCGACTGGCTGATGCAGGCTGAGTGGCCGGTCTTGCCGGCGGCGATTGTCTCGGGCGGGCTGGCCGCGCTGGTTGCGCTGGTCTCGGGGGCGGCGATCTTGCGGCTTTCGGGGATTGCTGCCTCGATTGCGACCTTCGCCTTTCTGGCCATCGTCAACACCGTCTATTCCAACTGGGAGGGGGTGACGGGCGCGACGTCTTCGGTCGTGGGGCTGTCGCGCTATGTTGATCAGTGGGTGGCGCTGGCTTGGGCTGTGGCGGCGATTGTTGCGGCCAACCTTTATGCCAACTCGGCCTCGGGGCTTGCGCTGCGCGCCACCCGCGAGGACGAGGTCGCCGCGCGTGCGTCCGGCATCGATATGTATCGCCACCGGCTGATCTCGCTGACGATCTCGGGGTTCTTTACCGGCATCTCGGGGGCGCTTTTGGGGCATTCGATCGGCGTGCTGAATCCGGACAGCTTTTACCTTGGCATCACGTTCATCTCGCTCGCGATGCTTGTGGTGGGCGGTATCGGCTCGCTCTCGGGGGCGGTGATCGGGGTGCTGGCGCTGTCGGTGCTGATCGAGGCGCTGGTGCGTGCCGAACAAGGCTTTGCGATCGGGGCTGCCCATTTGTCGCTGCCCTCGGGCAGCCAGGAAATCATCATCGGCATCGTGATGATCGTCGTGCTGATCGTGCGCCCCGCAGGGCTGACCGGCGGGCGCGAACTGGGCTTGCGACTGTTTCGCAAACGGCGGGCCTCGCAGCCCGACCCAATAACCAACCAATAACCAACCAAAAACCAACAGAGGAGAAACCCAAATGCGCAAACTGGCATTTGCAACGATACTGACGGCGCTGGCCGTGCCTGCCATGGCCGAGGACATCACGGTGGGTTTTGCCATCGCGAAATCGGGCTGGATGGAGGCCTATGATACCCCCGCCGCGACGGCCGCGAAAATCCGCATCGACGAGATCAATGCGGCGGGCGGCCTGTTGGGGCGGCAGGTCAAATGGGTCGAGGCCGACACCAAGACCGACCGCCAGCAATCGGCGCGCGCGGGGCTTCAGGTGCTCGATGAGGGCGCCGATATGATGGTGGTGAGCTGCGACTATGACTTCGGCTCGCCCGCAGCCCTGTCGGCCGAGGTCGAGGGGAAAATCTCGTTCTTCCTGTGTGCCGAGGATGTGAAGGCGGGCGTGCAGGGCGTTGGGCCGCACGCGTTCTCGGGCTCGGTTCTGGCGCCGGTGCAGGGCGCGACGATGGCCGAATGGAGCCACGCCAAGCGTGACGCGCGCTCGGCCTATGTGCTCTTGGATACCACCATCGAGTATAACAAAGGCATTTGCAGCGGCTTCGACTGGATGTTCCCGCAGCTTGATGGCGCCGAGATCGTCGGGCGTGACACGTTCAAGAACGACGACGCCACGATTGCCAGCCAGATCACCCGCATCAAAAGCCTGCCGCAAGAGCCTGACGTGATCATGCTGTGCTCTTATATCCCCGGTGCGGCCTCGGCTGTGCGCCAGATCCGCGCGGCAGGGATCAACTCGCTGATCCTGAACGGCTCGGCGGTGGATGGGTCGTATTGGCTGGATGCGACGCCGGGGCTTTCCCGCTTTGTCGTGCCGGTGCAAGGCTCGATCTATGGTGACGATCCGCGCCCCGAGGTTGAGGCGTTCAACCAGTCCTACGCGGCTGCCACGGGCGCGCGTCCGGCCAGTTCATATGCCTATCCGGGCTATGTGCTGATGGATCTGTGGGCCAAGGCGGTGGAACGCGCGGGCACGCTCGATGGTGACGCGGTGACGGCCGAGCTGGAAAAGATGCGTGACGAGCCGACCGCCTTTGGCCCGCGCAGCTTTACCCCCGAACTGCACCACCAGAACTCGGCCCATATGCAGATCGTCGAGATCACCGATGCCATGCCCGGTGTCGTTGACGAATGGACGATCAGCACGCCGGTTCCGCTTGATGTCCTGCTGAACTGAGCTCTCTCCTCGGTTCCGCGACAGACCTCCCCCGATCCCGGTGTCGGGGGAGGTTTTCTTTGAAGCCCTCCTCGGGTGGAATATTGCTTTTTTCGCGCCGACCCCCTAGGGCATAGGCTATGAAGATCCTTTTTCTTGGCGATGTTATGGGGCGCGCAGGGCGCACGGCGGTGGCTGACCACCTGCCGCGATTGCGCGCGGAATGGAAACTCGATTTCGTCGTGGTCAACGGCGAGAACGCGTCGAATGGCATGGGGCTTACGGGCGACCATGCCAAGGGCATTCTGGACGCGGGCGCCGATGTGGTGACGCTTGGCGACCATGCCTTCGACCAAAAGGACATGCTGCGCTTTATCGACAGCGAAAAGCGGGTGATCCGCCCGATCAACTTTGCCAAGGACGCGCCGGGCAAGGGCGCGCGCCTGTTTGAAGACCGGCGCGGGCGCAAGGTTCTGGTGGCGCAGGTTCTAGGGCAGGTGTTCATGAAACGCGCCTTTGACGATCCGTTCTCGGCCATCGACGGGGTGCTGCGCGCCCATCCGCTTGGCGGGCTGGCGCAGGCGGTCATTGTGGATGTGCACTGCGAGGCCACCTCCGAGAAAATGGCGATGGGACATTGGTGCGACGGGCGCGCCTCGATGGTGGTGGGGACGCATACCCATGTGCCCACCGGCGACGCGATGATCCTTGAGGGCGGCACCGCCTACCTGACCGATGCTGGCATGTGCGGCGATTACAACTCGGTCATCGGGATGGATAAGGCCGAGCCGATGCGCCGCTTCATTACCGGCATGGCGCGCGACCGCTTTTCCCCCGCGGGCGGAGAGGCAACGCTGTCGGGCTTTTATATCGAGACCGACGACCGCACGGGCCGCGCCACGCGCGCGCTTCCGGTGCGTGTGTGCGGGCGCTTGCAGGCCTCGGGGCCGCTTTGACGCAGATGCCACCTCTTGCGCGGGCGCGGGCGCTGGCTAAACTCGCGCGACGGACAGCCAAAAGGGACGCGCTTCGTGATTGATCTGGGTCTAGGTGGAACGGCGCAGGCCTGGGTGACGATCGGCATCGTGCTGGCGATGCTCGTCCTGTTCGCCAAAGAGGTTTTCGCGACCGAAGTCGTGGCCATTGGCGGCGCGGCCTTGGTGCTGCTTTTGGGCATCGTGCCTTATGACGAGGCCGTAGGGGTTCTGTCGAACTCGGCACCCTGGACCATCGTGATGATGTTCCTGATTATGGGGGGGATGGTGCGCACCGGCGCGCTTGACTGGGTGACGCGCCACGCCGAGGCCCATGTCGACCACCGCCCCTTCGTCGTGCTGATCGGGATTTTCGCGCTGATCGCCGCCGCGTCCGCGTTTTTGAATAACACCCCCGTCGTCGTGATGATGATCCCGGTGATGATGACGGTGGCGCGCAAGCTGAAAATCGCGCCGTCCAAGCTGTTGATTCCCTTGTCCTATGCGGCGATTCTGGGTGGCACGCTGACGCTGATCGGCACCTCGACCAACCTTCTGGTCGATGGTGTGGCGCGCGCGCGCGGGCTTGAGGCCTTTTCGATGTTCGAGATCACGGGCTTTGGCCTGATCCAGCTTGCCGTGGGCGCTACCTATATGGTGCTTGTCGGGCGCAAACTGCTGCCCGAGCGCGTGTCGATGGGCGCGCTTTTGGGCGACAAGCGCAAGCTCAAATTCTTTACCGAGGTGGCACTGCCCGAGGACAGCAATCTGATCGGCCAGCCGGTGCTGGATGTCGATTTGTTCAAGCGCGAAGGCGTGCGGGTGATCGACGTGCTGCGGGGCGATGCCTCGCTCCGGCGCGATCTGTCGGCCGCTGTGCTTGAGGCGGGTGACCGCGTCGTGCTGCGCACCGAGATGAGCGAGCTTCTGGGGATGCAGCAAAACCCCGATCTGCGGATGGTCGATAAGCTGAGTTCCGTGCAGACCGAAACCGTCGAGGTGCTGATCTCGCCCGGCTGCCGGATGATCGGGCGGTCTTTGGGCGAGCTGCGCCTGCGTCGCCGCTATGGCGTTTACGTTCTGGCCGCGCATCGCCGGAACCAGAATATCGGTCGTCAGCTTGACGATCTGGTCGTCGTCGTGGGCGATACGCTTCTGCTGGAAGGCGCGCCCGAGGACATCGCGCGCCTTGCCGCCGATATGGACCTGGTGGATGTGTCCAAGCCCACCGTGCGCGCCTTCCGCCGCCGCCATGCGCCGGTTGTGGTGGTGTCTCTGGCTGCGGTTGTGGCGCTGACCGCGCTGGATGTGGCGCCGATCCTTCTGTTGGCGACGCTGGCGGTGGCGGTGATCCTGCTCAGCCGCGCGGTGGACCCTGACGAGGCGTTTTCCTTTGTCGAGGGGCGCTTGCTGGCGCTGATTTTCGCTATGCTGGTGGTCGGTGTGGCGCTGGATCGCTCGGGCGCGGTCAAGATGCTGGTCGAACCGATTGCGCCCCACCTGAAGGGGCTGCCGCCGTTCGCGACGATCCTTGCGGTTTATCTGATCGGCTCGGTCCTGACCGAGCTTGTCACCAACAACGCCATTGCCGTGATCATGACGCCGGTCGCGATCGAGCTTGGCCTTGCGCTTGGCATCGACCCGCGCCCCTTGGTCGTGGCGGTGATGTTCTCGGCCTCGGCGGCTTTTGCGACGCCCATCGGCTACCAGACCAATACGCTGGTTTTCGGTCCGGGCGGCTATCGCTTTGCCGATTACCTGCGCGTGGGCGTGCCGCTGAACCTTCTGCTGGCCCTGACCGCAAGCACCGTTATCCCGCTTTTGTGGCCGTTCTGACGCGGTGACTTGCCCACCAAGGGGCTGGTGGCATATAGAGACCCCAATTCAAGGAATATCCGACGGAGATACCATGGCAGGCCATTCCAAATGGGCCAACATCCAGCACCGCAAAGGTCGCCAGGATGCTGCGCGTTCGAAACTGTTCTCGAAGTTCTCGAAAGAGATCACGGTTGCGGCGAAGATGGGCGACCCCGACCCCGAGAAAAACCCGCGTCTGCGTCTGGCGGTGAAGGCGGCAAAGTCGCAATCCATGCCGAAGGACGTGATCGACCGCGCGATCAAGAAATCGCAGGCGGGCGAAGGGGATGAGTATACCGAGATCCGTTATGAAGGCTACGGCCCGAACGGTATCGCGGTGATTGTCGAGGCGCTGACCGACAACCTGAACCGCACCGCCTCGAACGTGCGGTCGTATTTCACCAAATGCGGTGGCAACCTTGGCCAGACCGGCTCGGTCAGCCACGGCTTCGACCGCTTGGGCGAGATTTCCTATCCGGCCGAAGTCGGAGACGAAGACACCATCATGATGGCCGCGCTCGAAGCCGGTGCCGAGGATGTGGAATCGGACGAAGAGGGGCATTTCATCTATTGTGCGATGGAAGGCCTGGCCGAGGTCTCGGATACGCTGGAAAAAGAACTGGGTGAATCGACCGAGTCGAAGCTCGTCTGGCGCCCGCAGTCGCGCACCGAGGTTGATCTTGAAACCGCGCAGAAGCTGATGAAGCTGATCGACATGCTCGAAGAAGACGACGACGTGCAGACGGTGACGCATAACTTCGACGTCCCCGACGACATCGCCGCACAGCTTTGATCTGCGGATCATACCGGATCGGAAAGCGCCCCTCGGGGCGCTTTTCTTTTGCCTGTCTCAGATCGGTTTGAGCGGGGCTTATGTGGCGTGCTCTGCCTTGTCCCCGCCGAGGCGCGCTTGCCCAAGCTGAGCAGGCAAAAGGCACCAATCAGCGCGCCGGTGAGAAATCCGTTTTGGCCGGATCGAATGGTCACCAGTATCGCAGGGAACACGAAGACAAACACCGCGAAAACCTGCTCTCCCGCCAGTTTGCGCAAAACCAGCGCATAGGCTGCAAAACTTGCGCTGATGAACAATAGATAGGCCAGCCAGACCTCCAGATAGCCCAACGGCGCCAGTAAAAGGTTGAACTGTGCCGGGTAGGTCCAAGGCATAAAAATGCCTTCACCGGCGAGTTCCGCCTGACGGGCATGAAAGCCGGAAAAATCGTAAACGCCGGCCGGATTTCCTTCGCGGATATAGTCGCCGACAAGATGGAAGTCGTTGAAATCCACGAAAAGAGGTTTGTCCTGCCTACTGCCGGGGGCCGCCAATTCGAAGGCGGTGATCAGGATCAGAGCCACCACAAACAGCAGTAGCAGGGCTTTGGAGCTTGGGCGTAGCGGAATGGGGGCGCTGGCTTTATCGGGGTGAGGTATCGGGGGCAGTGTCTTTGTAAACATATAAAAAACAATCACTAACGATCCTGCAGAGCAGGAACCTTTACAAATATCAGATGCCACAATGGCCCGTGTTGTGGTGCGATGCCAGACAAATGTGCGAGTGTCGGGCTGCCTTTAAAGCAGAACCGTGCGGGCGGCGTCTTTGATCGCGCGGCCAAGGGGGGCAAGCTGCACCTTGAGGCGGCGCTGGCTTTGCCAATGAAGCGGCACGTCGATAGGCGCGGGGCCAAGCGCCACCAGCGCGCCCGAAGCCAGATGCCCGCGCACCAAAGCTTCGGGGTTCATCCCCCAGCCGATCCCCAAAAGCGCGGCCGCGACAAAGCCTTCGCTTGATGCGATCCGGTGGCTGCGCAGCGCAATCTGCCCGCCGCAAATCATCGACGCCCACTGGTCTTGCAGGCGGTCTTTCAGGTTGAACTGGATCGCAGGCGCCTTGGCCAGCGCGTGCCGGTTCACGCCGTCCGGAAACCAGCGCGCGACGAACGCGGGGCTGGCGGTCGCGATATAGCGCAACCGCCCGAGGGGCACGCTATCGCAGCCCGCCACAGGGCCGGGATCGGCGGTGATCGCGGCCACCACCGCGCCGCTGCGCAGCCAGTTGGCCGAATGTTCCTGATCGTCGATCACCAGATCGAACAGCCGCTCGTCGATCTGCGCCAGTGCGGGCAGAACCCAGGTTGCAAGGCTGTCGGCATTGACGGCGAGGGGCAGAACAGGTGGCGCCTCGGGCGGATGGAGCCGCGCCTCCAGAAGCGCCACCTCACGCAGATGGCGCACGAGGTCCGCGCCTTCCTCGGTCGCGCGGCAGGGCTGCGCCCGGATCACCAGAACCGCGCCGATCCGCGCCTCCAGCGCCTTGACCCGCTGCGAGACCGCCGACGGAGTAACATGCAACCGCACCGCCGCCCCCTCGAACGAGCCGGTTTCGACAACGGCGGCCAAAGCCTCGAGCGCGGTATAGTCCAGCATTAGCATTCCTTAATTCAATCCAGATTAATTAATTTGAACTTATATCATGTGGGCGCTATCGCAAACCGAGGAGGTGGCCCATGCTCGCATTTCTGTCCGGCTATAAATTGGCGATCGGGTTGATCGTCGCCATCGGCGCGCAGAACGCGTTTGTGCTGCGTCAGGGGTTGCGGCGCGAACATGTGTTCGCGGTCGCGCTGTTCTGCGCGCTCTCGGACGCGGTGCTGATCGCGCTTGGCGTGTCGGGCTTTGCGGTGGCAACCAAGGCGCTGCCGTGGCTTGATCCGGCGCTGCGGTGGGGGGGCGTTGCGTTCCTGAGCTATTACGCCCTGCGCGCGGCCATGGCTGCGTGGCGCGGCGGCGAGGTGCTGATCGCGGGCGAGGGGGCAGCGGCCAGCCTGCGCTCGGTCATGGTGGCGGTGGCGCTGTTCACATGGGCGAATCCCCATGTCTGGCTGGATACGGTTGTGCTTTTGGGGGCGGTCTCGGCGCAGTTTCCGGGGCAGGGGCTTGCCTTTGCGACGGGGGCGGCGCTGGCCTCGTTCAGCTTTTTCTTCGCGCTGGCCTATGGTGCGCGCTTCCTTGCGCCGGTGTTTGCGCGGCCTCTTGCGTGGCGGCTTTTGGATGGGGGCATCGCGGTGCTGATGGCCTCGATCGCGTGGCGGCTGGCGCAGGGCGCGTAACCCTTACAATTTCGCGCTTGCGGGGCAGGGGCGTTTTCGGCTTGGTGGCGGGATGAGCGCGCAACCGACCCAAGACAAACCGCTGATCGGCATTTTGTGGATGCTGGCGACAACCGCCAGCTTTACGGCGGTCAATGTGATCGTGCATTACCTTGGATCGGGGCTGCCTGCCGCGCAGACCTCGTTCATCCGGTTTGCCTGGGGCGTGCTGTTTGTGATGCCGGCGCTGTGGTCTTTTGGCAAGACGCGCTATCCCAGGCAGATCTGGGGGCTGTTTGCGCTGCGCGGTGTGTTTCAGGCGGTTGCGGTCTTGCTGTGGTTCTTTGCGATGGCGCGCATCCCGATCGCGGATGTGACGGCGATTGGATACCTCAACCCGATCGTGGTGACGCTGGGGGGTGCCTTGTTGCTGGGCGAGGGGTTCGCTTGGCGGCGCGGAGTGGCGGTGCTGGTCGCGCTGCTCGGCGCGCTGATTATCCTGCGTCCCGGCCTGCGAGAGGTTCTGCCGGGCCATGTGGCGCAACTGGGGGCGGCGGTGTTTTTCGGCGCGGCCTATCTGGTGGCGAAGCGGCTGACGAGCTTTGCGCCTGCGGCTGTGATTGTGGCGAATATGACGCTGGTGGTGACGCTTTGTCTGGCACCGTTTGCGATTGCCGTGTGGCAGCCGATTTCAATGACAGAGGTGCTCTGGCTGGGGCTGGTCGCGGCGTTCGGGACATTCGCGCATTACTGCATGACGCGCGCGTTTCAGGCGGCGCCCGTGACGGTGACGCAGCCGGTGGTGTTCTTGCAGCTTGTCTTCGCCAGCACAGCGGGCTGGGTGTTTTTCCGCGAGGCGGTAGACCCCTACGTCATTCTGGGCGGCGCGATCATCATTGCCTCGGTGTCCTATATCAGTTGGCGTGAGGCGCAGATAAAGCGCCGGGCCGCGCGCCTTTGACTATCCTTTCGGCTATGAGGCTGGCCCATTGGGTCGCGCCATCATCCCCATGCGCCATCGCGCCAGACGCCCGAAGGTATTAACCAGATGGAAGGGTTAATGCCCGTATGGATATCTGGTGTGAGTAGAGCAATGGCACAACGATCTGTTGTCGAGCTGGCCCTCGGGGCCACCATGAGTCTGGCCCTGCTGGCCGTCATGTCGCCAGCTTTCGGCTATACCGAGACCTTCCCGCCGATTGCGAGCACGCTGTCCGATCTGTCGTCCGCGCAGGCAGAACTGAGCGCGAGCATCCAGTTCGCCCCGCCGATTTTGCAAGAGGCCGCCCGTCTGGCCGAGGAAGACAGCGTCCGCGAGGCTCGTCTGGGCGATCCGGGCGCACCCGAACTTGCGCAGGATGTCGCCCCGATCCTTGCGGTGATCGAGCAGAATAACGATCTGTTCGACAGCGAGTTGTCGCAGGCGATCATTCGTGAGCTTATCACTACGCTGCCCGCTGAACTGGCCGCCGGGCAGGCGCGCTAAGGTTTAGCCGCGCGGGTCGATCAGCTTGGCGATCACCCCTTCGCGGGTGATCCGACGCCCGTCGCTCAGCGCCACCTGCGGCATCTCGCGCAGCATCTCCATCACGGTTTTGACCGGCGTGTCGGGTGCGAGCGTCGGGCCGTCGGCGGAGCCGTCTTCGGCCAAATCTTCGGCAGTCAGCACGCCAAGCGGGTTCATATGGGCCACGAAATCGGCGACATAATCATCGACCGGATTGGCGATAATCTCGCGCGCGGTGCCTAGCTGCACGATGCGCCCGCCCTCCATCAGCGCGATCCGGTTGCCCAGTTTGAACGCCTCGTCCAGATCGTGACTGACGAAGATGATCGTGCGTCTAAGCTTTTGCTGAAGCTCCAGAAGTTCGTCTTGCAGCTTGGCGCGGATCAGCGGGTCAAGCGCCGAGAAAGGCTCGTCCATCAGAAGGATCGGCGCATCGGTGGCAAAGGCGCGGGCAAGGCCGACGCGCTGCTGCATACCGCCCGAAAGCTCACCGACCTTGCGCTCGGCCCAGTCCGACAGGCCGACAAGCTCCAGCTGCTGATCGACACGCGCGCGCCGCTCGGGTTTGGTCATGCCGCCCAGTTCCAGCCCAAGCCCGACGTTTTCGCGCACAGAGCGCCAGGGCAGCAGGCCGAATTGCTGGAACACCATCGCGACGCGGGTCAGGCGGACGTGGCGCAGAGTGGCGGGCGAGGCATGGGTCACATCGACCAGACCATCACCATCCCAGACATGCACGGCACCGCGACAGACGGGATTCAGCCCGTTGACTGCGCGCAGAAGCGTGGATTTGCCGGACCCCGACAGCCCCATCAGCACAAGGATTTCGCCCTCGGCCACCTCAAGCGAGCAATCATGCACGCCGAGGATCTGGCCGGTCTTTTCCTGCACCTCGGCGCGGGTAAGGTTTTCGTCCATCAAAGGCAGGGCGCGGTCGGGGCGATCCCCGAAGACGATGGAAACATTGTCGAATTTAACAGCGGTGCGGGTCATTTCTTGTCTCCCACGCGGAGCATACGGTCAAGGATGATCGCGACGACGACGATGATGATGCCGGATTCAAAGCCGAGCGCGGTGTTGACGGAATTGAGCGCGCGCACAACCGGCACACCCAGGCCGTTCGCGCCGACCATCGCGGCGATGACCACCATCGAGAGCGACAGCATGATTGCCTGATTGAGGCCCGCCATGATCTGGGGCAGGGCATAGGGCAGTTCGACCTTCCAAAGCACCTGTCGCGAGGTGGCGCCGAAAGCGCGGGCGGCCTCAAGCAGTGCTTGCGGCGTGGACGAAACACCCAGATGGGTCAGGCGGATCGGCGCGGGCAGCACGAAAATCACCGTCGCAATCAGGCCCGGCACCATGCCAAGGCCGAAGAACACAATCGCGGGGATCAGGTAGACGAAGGTCGGTAGGGTTTGCATCAGGTCAAGGACCGGCTGCATCGTGGTATACAGGCGCGGGCGGTGGGCCGCAGCGATGCCGATCGGCACGCCGATCGCCATGCAGATCGCGCAGGCCGAGAGCACCAGCGTCAGGCTTTCGGTGGTGTTTTTCCAATAGCCCTGATTGAGGATGAACAGAAACCCAAGCGCGACCAGCAACGCGGTTTTCCAGTTGCGCTGCAAGCCCCAGGTGATTGCGACGAAGACAGCAATCACGGCCAGCGGAGGCGGCGTTTGCAAAACCCAGAGGATCGCCTGGATCAGGCTCTCCATCGCGGCGGCGATGCCATCGAAAAAGGCGCTGCCGTGGAACTGAAGCCAGTCAAAGACGATTTTAGCGGTTTTACCCACGGGGATCTTGGTGGTGAGCCAATCCATGCACGTTGTCCTGTTCTTGCCGGGGAAGGCGCGTTTCAAAGGTTAACAGTGGCGCGATACCGGCGCCTCGGCCCCAAGGGCGCGACCTGCGAAACGTGAAAAACGACAGGCCCCGGAGCAGCACACTCCGGGGCCTGCGAACTTAGAGACCGAGGCCCGATTTAACCGCGGCCAGACCGTCCTTGCCGTCAACGGTGGTCACACCGTCAAGCCAGGGCGTGATCGCATCGGGGTTGGCCTTGATCCAGTCGAGAACCGCCGTATCCGGCTCGACGCCATTGTCGAGGATCTCGCCCATGATCTGGTTTTCCATCGCGAGGCTGAACTTCTGGTTGGTCAACATCTTGGCGACGTTCGGGCAAGCATCTGCAAAGCCCTGACGCGCGACGGTGTAGACCTGACCTTCGCCGCCGAAGAAATCCTCGCCGCCCGGCAGGTATTTCAGTTCATAGTTCGAGTTCATCGGGTGCGGTTCCCAGCCAAGGAAGACCACGCCGCCCTGGTTCGGGTAGACCCGGCCAACCTGTGCCAGCATCCCTTGTTCCGAGCTTTCGACAACCTCGAAGCCCTCGAACAGGCCGCCCGCTTCGGTCAGCGAGATCAGATAGCCGTTGCCTTCGTTGCCCGGCTCGATGCCGTAGATCTTGCCGCCCAGTTCATCCTTGAACTTGGCCACATCGGCGTAGCTTTGCAGCCCCTTGTCCCAAAGGTATTTCGGAACGGCGAGCGTGTATTTCGTGCCGACAAGGTTCTCGTTCAGCGTAACGATGGTGCCCTTGTCCAGATAGGGGCCGATGGCACCGGCCTGCGCGGGCATCCAGTTGCCGAGGAACACGTCGATGTCGCCCGAATCAATCGAGGCGAAGGTCACCGGCACCGAGACGATCTTGACGTCCACCTCGTAGCCAAGCGCCTGAAGCACCTGCTTGGTTGCCGAAGTGGTGGTGGTGATGTCGGTCCAGCCCACGTCCGAGAAAGTAACTTTGGAACATTCGGCCTGTGCCATGCCAGCGGCGGCAATAAGGGCCAAAGTGGAAAGAGCGGTCTTGTGCGTCATGTTTGCACTCCCTGTGTGCGTTGTCATGCCTTGGCGCGTCCTGCGAATCCTGCGCTGTCGGCCTTTTTGTTGATTGACGAGTCAATAAACTCATCCCAGAATGATCTTTGCAACAGTTTTTTTGGGAAAACCGATGGCGAAGGTCAGCGCAGAACCTAAACGACGAGCCGATATCGTCAAGGCAACCATCCATGAGATCGGCGTGCGGGGGTCCCTTGAGGTCACCGTCGCGCAGATCGCCCGTAGGGCGGGGGTGTCCTCGGCATTGGCGCACCATTATTTCGGGTCGAAAGAGCAAATCTTTCTGGCGACGATGCGCCATGTGCTGACGATCTTCGGCGCCGAGGTGCGCGGCGCGCTGGCTGCGGCCACGACGAATCGCGAGCGGGTCGAGGCCATCGTCCATGCGTCGTTCGCGGCGGGGTCGTTCCGGCGCGAGGTGGTGAGCGCGTGGCTGAATTTTTACGTTCTGGCCCAGACCGAACCCGAGGCGCGGCGGCTTTTGGGGGTCTATCACCGACGGCTTTCCTCGAACCTGATCTACGATCTGCGCCCGCTGGTGGGCGCGCGCGCGCCGCGCGTCGCCGAGGCGCTTGGCGCGCAGATCGACGGGCTTTACCTGCGCGCCGCCCTTGCGCCCGCGCGCAACCGACTGGACCGGACGGCGGCGATTTCGCTTGTCCTTGATACCCTTATGCATGAGCTGGAGGACTGAATGACCCGCCCGAATATCCTGATCCTGATGGTCGATCAGCTGAACGGGACGCTGTTTCCCGACGGGCCGGCAGAGTGGCTCCATGCGCCGAACCTGAAAAAGCTGGCAAAGCGGTCCGCGCGGTTTCGCAACGCCTATACCGCCAGCCCGCTGTGCGCACCGGCGCGGGCGTCCTTTATGTCGGGGCAATTGCCGCGCCGCACGCGGGTCTATGACAACGCGGCCGAGTTTTGCTCGGACATCCCGACCTATGCCCACCATCTGCGCCGCGCGGGCTATCAGACCACGCTGTCGGGCAAGATGCATTTCGTCGGTCCCGACCAGATGCACGGGTTCGAGGAACGCCTGACGACCGACATCTACCCCGCCGATTTCGGCTGGACGCCGGATTACCGCAAGCCCGGTGAGCGGATCGACTGGTGGTATCACAACATGGGCTCGGTGACGGGTGCGGGCGTGGCCGAGATCACCAACCAGCTCGAATATGACGACGAGGTCGCCTATGAGGCGTGCCGCAAGCTCTATGATCTGGCGCGTGGCCATGACGAACGCCCGTGGTGCCTGACGGTCAGCTTTACCCACCCGCACGACCCCTATGTCGCGCGCAAGAAATACTGGGATCTCTACGAGGATTGCGCGCATCTGCACCCCGAGGTCGCGCCGATCCCCTTTGACGAGATGGACCCGCATAGCCAGCGGCTTTACCACGCCTCGGATATGGCGAATTTCGAGATTACGGACACCGATGTCGAACGCTCGCGCCGCGCCTATTTCGCGAATATTTCCTATATCGACGACAAGATCGGTGAAATCCTCGAGGTGCTGGAAACCACGCGGCAAGAGGCGATCATCGTCTTTGTCTCGGATCACGGCGATATGCTGGGCGAGCGCGGCGCATGGTTCAAGATGAGCTTCTTTGAAGGCTCGTCGCGCGTGCCGCTGATGGTGGCCGCCGAAGGTGTGCAGGCGGGGCTTTACGAAGAGCCGGTCTCGACGCTGGATGTGTTGCCGACCGTTTGCGATCTGGCGCAGATCGACCTGTCCGAAGTGATGCCGTGGACCGACGGGATTTCGCTGGTGCCTTTGGCGAACGGGCAGGGGCGCGAGGCGCCGGTGCGCGTCGAATATGCTGCCGAAGGCTCTTATGCGCCGCTCGTCAGCCTGCGGCGGGGCAAATACAAGGCGAATTTCTGTGCGCTTGACCCCGATCAGCTGTTCGACCTCGAGGCCGATCCGCATGAGATGAATAACCTTGCGACCGAACCGGCCTCGGCTGAAACGCTTGCCACGTTGAAAGCCGAGGCCGAAGGGATGTGGGATCTGGCCGCCTATGACGCCGAGGTGCGCCAGTCGCAGGCGCGCCGCTGGGTCGTCTACGAGGCGCTGCGCAATGGCGCCTATTTCCCGTGGGACTATCAGCCCCTCAAGAAAGCGTCCGAGCGTTACATGCGCAACCACATGGACCTGAACGTTCTGGAGGAAGGCCAGCGCTTCCCGCGCGGCGAATAATCCAGCCAAATGAATAACCTACCGGAGACGCCCATGCTTAGCGCGCAACCCAAAGCCAGCCATTTCATCGACGGCGCGTATGTTGAATCGGATGGTGACGAAATTGTCGTGACCTATCCCTACACGGGCGAGGTGATCGCGCGCCTTCACGCCGCCACGCCCGAGGTGATCGACCGCGCGATAGCCTCGGCCGGGCGCGCGCAAAAGGACTGGGCTGCGCTGGCCCCGGTGGACCGCGCGCGGGTGTTGCAGCGTGCCGCCATGATTATCCGCGAACGGGGGCCAGAGCTTGCGCGCCTTGAAACGCTTGATACCGGCAAGCCGATTCAGGAAACCGAGGTCGCGGACTGGCCTTCGGGCGCGGACAGCCTTGAATATTTCGCGGGGCTGGCGCCGACGCTGACAGGCGAAACGATCCCCTTGGGCGGTGATTTCGCCTATACCATCCGCGAGCCTTTGGGGGTTTGCGTCGGCATCGGCGCGTGGAACTATCCCAGCCAGATCGCCTGCTGGAAGGCCGCGCCTTCGCTTTCGACCGGCAACGCGATGGTGTTCAAGCCATCCGAGGTCACGCCCCTCGGCGCGCTGAAACTGGCCGAGATTTTCATCGAAGCCGGTATGCCTGCGGGGGTGTTCAACGTGGTGCAGGGCTTCGGCGCGGTGGGAGCCGCACTGGCGACCGATCCGCGCGTGGCGAAGGTATCGTTGACGGGGTCCGTGCCCACTGGCGCGCGGGTCTATGCGGCGGCTGCGGCGGGCATGAAGCATGTCACGATGGAGCTGGGCGGCAAGTCGCCGCTGATTATCTTTGATGACGCCTCGATCGAGGATGCCATCGGGGCGGCGATGCTGGCGAATTTCTATTCGTCCGGGCAGATCTGCTCGAACGGGACGCGGGTCTTCGTGCAAAAGGGCATCAAGGAGACGTTCCTCAAGCGTCTGGCCGAGCGCACGGGCGCGATTGTCGCGGGCGATCCGTTGGTGGCAGAGACGCAATTCGGGCCGCTGGTGAATCGCACGCAATTCGACAAGGTTCTGGGCTATATCGAGACCGCCAAGGCCGAGGGCGCGCGGCTGGTCTGCGGTGGTGCTGCGGGCAATGAGGGCGCGCTTTTCGTGCAGCCGACCGTTTTTGCCGATGTCACCGACGAGATGACCATCGCCCGCGAAGAGATTTTCGGCCCCGTCATGTCGGTTCTCGATTTCGAGACCGAAGAGGAGGTGATCGCGCGGGCAAACGGCACCGAGTTCGGGCTGGCGGCGGGGGTGTTCACGGGCGATCTTGCGCGCGGGCATCGGGTGATCGGGCAGTTGCAGGCGGGCACCTGCTGGATCAACGCCTATAACCTGACGCCGGTGCAGATGCCGTTCGGGGCGGTCAAAGCCTCGGGGCTTGGGCGCGAAAACTCGCGCGCGGCTATCGAGCATTACACACAGGTCAAGGCGGTCTATGTCGGGCTGAACCCCGTCGATAGCCCCTATTAAGCGGGCGCCAAGCCCCTTTTGGAAACCACAAGTCGAAAGCGGAACGTCATGGAAGCGGAATATGTGATTGTCGGGGCAGGCTCTGGCGGATCGGCTTTGGCCTATCGGCTGGCGGAAGCCGGCAAGCAGGTCTTGATTATCGAGCATGGCGGCACGGACGCGGGGCCGTTTATCCAGATGCCGGCGGCGCTGTCTTACCCGATGAACATGGGCGTTTACGACTGGGGCTATCAGTCGGAACCGGAGCCGGGCCTTGGCGGGCGCCGTCTGGTCACGCCGAGGGGCAAGGTGATTGGCGGGTCGTCCTCGATCAACGGGATGGTGTTTGTGCGCGGACATGCGCGCGACTTCGACCACTGGGCCGAAAGTGGCGCGCGCGGCTGGGGCTATGCCGATGTGCTGCCCTATTTCAAGCGGATGGAGCATTGGCACGGCGGCGCGGACGGGGGCGACCCTGCGTTCCGTGGCGACAAGGGGCCGCTGCATATCACGCGCGGGCCGCGCAAGAACCCGCTGTTCAAGGCCTTTATCGAGGCCGGTCAGCAGGCGGGCTATGGCTATACCGCCGATTATAACGGCTACCGGCAAGAGGGCTTTGGCCCGATGGAAGCGACGATCTGGAAGGGGCGGCGCTGGTCCACGGCCAACGCCTATCTGCGGCCAGCGATGAAGTCGGGGCGTGTGCAGATCGTGCGCGCACTGGCCCGCAAGGTTGTGTTTGACGGCACCCGCGCCATCGGTGTCGAGGTCGAGCAGGGCGGCGCGGTCAAGGTGATCCGCGCGCGTGCCGAGGTCGTTCTGGCGGCAAGCTCGATCAACACGCCGAAGCTGTTGATGCTGTCGGGCGTCGGCCCTGCCGCGCATCTGGCCGAGCATGGTATCAACGTGATCGCAGATCGCGCAGGCGTGGGTGGCAATCTGCAAGACCACCTTGAGGTCTATATGCAATTCGCCGCCAAGCAGCCGATCACGCTGTTCCGCTATTGGAACCTGTGGGGCAAGGCGCTGATCGGGGCGCAATGGCTGTTCACGAAAAAGGGGCTTGGCGCGTCGAACCAGTTTGAGGCCTGCGGCTTTATCCGTTCGGACAAGGGGGTCGAATACCCTGACATTCAGTATCATTTTCTGCCGATCGCCGTGCGCTATGACGGCAAAGCATCGGCAGAGGGGCACGGGTTTCAGGTCCACACTGGCCCGATGCGGTCGAAATCGCGCGGGCGGGTGTCGCTGCGTTCGGGCGACCCGAAGGATGCGCCCTCGATCCGCTTCAACTATATGTCGCATCCCGACGACTGGGACGAGTTCCGCAAAGTGGTGCGCCTGACCCGCGAAATTTTCGCGCAAGAGGCGATGACCGCGCATGTGAAGCACGAAATCCAGCCCGGGGCGCGCGTGCAAAGCGATGCCGGGATCGACGCCTTCATCCGCGAGCACGCCGAAAGCGCCTATCACCCCTGCGGCACGGCGCGCATGGGGGCGGCGGATGATCCGGGCGCGGTGGTCGACCCCGAGGGGCGCGTCATCGGCGTGCAGGGCTTGCGTGTCGCTGATAGCTCGGTCTTCCCGCGGATCACCAATGGCAACCTGAATGGTCCCTCGATCATGGTGGGCGAGAAGATGGCGGACCATATCCTGGGCCGCTCGCTGTCTGCGGTGAATAACGAGCCTTGGGTGCATGGAGACTGGCAGGCCGCGCAGCGATAGCGGGGCGTGATGGCCCCGCTTTCGTCCGTCCTCATTGGTTCTGATTGGCTGGCATATGCCTCATCGGGGGTCAACACGCGCTAGTCGAATGGGGCGTATGCTTCGCAAAAAGTGGCGAACCGCTACGGCGTGGGCGAGCGTCATCGCCTGCACTGTGGCGAGACCATCCCGCGCGACGTGACGCTGAAAAGCTCTTCTGCCACAAGAAATGCAGGCGCGACTATTACAACGGGCTGCGGGCCGAGAGGGGCGGCAAATCAGTGCGAGATATCCACACGAAAATCTTGGAACAGTTCAGGCTGAGCCGTCGTGAGTTTGAAGCATCACCCGACTCCCCGCCGCGCCACATAGATAGCGGGTTGGCCGGTCCGCTCTGGGTGCTCCAAAAGTTGCGCGCTGAGGGTATGGCGAAGCCTATCTTGAAATACGAGGCCTTTCGGCGATTGGTGAAGCCCGCGCGGCGATAATTCTCTTGTCTGTCAATTGCTCGTTTCAAAAACGAGCAATTTTTTCCGGCGGGCATTGCTGGCAGCTTCCAAGCGATAGGAGGCCAACGCCATGCAGTTTGATACCCGAGAAAGACTTGCTCATCTTGCTTCGATAAATGAAGAAAGGCGTCAGGCACTGCGCATTGCTGCGCGGCGCCGGAACGATATCGCGAATGTTTTGGCTTCGACCAAAGCAGACCTTGCGGCGACGCTTGGCGAGCGTCGCGACCATTCAAACCGTGATTTCATCGACGCCCGGGTTCAAGAAGCGAGGGCGCTTATCACCGAGCTTGAGGGCAAACTCGATTTGCCTCGGCGCAGGTTGAAACAGCCAAAGGAGACGCGGCCGAGGCCGAGTGCCTCAATGCGGCATGCGTGGAATTTGCCGAAGTGAACTTGCTTCCGATGCCTCTCGCGGCTGTTAGCCCGCAGCAGCACCATGACAGGAGCTTGTAATCATGGCCCTCAGGCGTGCAAGATGCGTTCAGCGACGCCGTTCGTTCGCATTTTGCGACGCGCTACAACGGCCGTTATTGCGATGTGCGGTGGTTCGAGGAAGAGGACCTGCTTCGGGTGTTGATCCTGCACGGTTCCATGACGCCAAATCGCGTGCACGATGATTTAAGGCGGAAAGCGATCCCTAACTTTCGATGGCCTTCCGAACGACACCATGCTCTGCGCAAAGCTCGGCCAGAACGGCATGCAGACGCGAGATGATCTCTCCGCGTGGCGAGACAGTGCGTTCGACGATCCCGATCTGGCGGTTGATCTGAGGCTGCCCGAAGGGAATGCGGAGAAGGCGGGAGTCTTCAGGTTCTTGCAGGGCCACATGCGGCACGACCGAAATCCCAAGCCCTTGCCGGACGCATGTCACGATAGATCCGATCGTGTCGATCTCGGCCACATCGTTCGTCACGACACCAAGTCTGGAAATTTCGGTGTCGATCAGATTGGCCAGCGGGACGGCGCTGCGAAACCGGATATAGGGGCGGGTGTTCAAAAGCTCGATCGGGTCGCGCAACTCGGTCCCTTCCGGCGCAATCAGCCAAAGCGGTTCGCGCAGGAACGGGCTCCATCGTAGCGCGCTTGGAAACCCGACATGCTCTGCCACAATCGCCGCATCAAGCCGACCGGCGGCGACATCGGCAATCAATGTGGATGACAGCGATACCCGCAGGCTGGTTTTCAGCGCCGGATAACGGCTGCGCATCTGCACAACAGCGCGGGGCAGCAGGTTCAGCGCACTGGAGCGAACAGAGCCCAGCATTAGCGTTCCGGCAATCAGGTCGCCCCGCAGGCTTGCCTTGGTGTCCTCTTCGCGGCGCAGGATGTCTCGCGCCATTTCTATCACTTGGGTGCCTTGTGGCGTCAGCTTCGGCGGACGCGAGCTGCGGTCAAAGATAGAAATCCGCAATTCGGTCTCAAGCGCCTGAATTTGCTGACTAACGGCGGATGCCGTCAGCCCGACGATGTCTGCCGCCTGTGCAAAGGTGCCGTGCGATTCAATCGCCAGCAAGGTTTTAAGCTGTCTGGTATCCATCCTTAAATCCAGTTTTGCTTAATTTGATAACCAGAATTACGCGTTTTTGAAAAGCATTTCTTTTTATTAACGTGCCTTTCCAACGAGGAGAGTCGCCGCCGGTCGAGGAGCCGGATGCGACCTTTGCACAAATGAATGAAGCGCGGCGCCCCGACGACAGAGGGGCCAAGGAGATATGCACGATGAGCAAGACCATTCTTGTAACCGGTCCTGATCTTGATCCGTCGGCGGCCAAGCTGGTGGCAGAGCACGGTTATGAGACGGTACACACGCCGCCTTACGCTGACAGCGAGGTGATTTCGGAATTCCTGAAAAAGACAGGGGCGGTCGGGATCGTGTCGCGGATGGGGCGTCTGGACGCCAATGTCATGGACGCGGCACCGCAGCTGCGGGTGATCTCCAAGCACGGCGTCGGCGTGGATAATATCGACATCGCCGCGGCCGCCGAGCGTGGCATTCCGGTGCTGGTCGCAACCGGCGCGAACGCGGTATCGGTGGCCGAGCACGCGATTGCGCTCTTGCTGAACTGTGCCAAACGCATACTGCCGCTGGACGCCGGGCTGCGCGCGGGCCGTTGGGAAAAGCCGGGGTTCTCGGGGCGAGAAATCGCAGGCGAGACATTGGGCCTGATGGGTATGGGCGCGATTGCGCAGGCCACGGGGCGGATTGCCCAAGGGCTTGGTCTTCGGCTGATCGGCTATGATCCCTACGCCCCTGACAGCGCGTTCGAGGCGCTTGGCGTTACCCGCTGCGCAAGCTTCGAGGACTTGCTTACGCAGTCGAATATCCTCAGCCTGCACTGCCCGCTGACCGAACAGACGCGCCAGATCCTGAACGCCGAGGCCATCGCCCGGATGCCCGAAGGCGCCTTTGTCATCAATACCGCGCGCGGCGGCCTGATCGACGAAGCGGCGCTTCTGGCTGCGGTGCAAGGCGGCCATCTGGCGGGGGCAGGGCTTGATACGTTCGCAATCGAGCCTCCTGCCGCAGATCACCCGTTTTTTGCCGAGCCGCGCATCGTGGTGACGCCGCATATCGGCGGGGTCACGCGTCAGGCAGGCGCGCGCGTCGGTGTCGATGCCGTGCGCGGGATTTTCCAGATCCTGGAAGGCAAGCCCGTTCCGCCCGAGCGCATCATCAATCGCAAGCTTCTGGATGCCGCGAAGGCACCGCTTGAAAACGTGGAGAAATAACCATGCCTATCGGCTTCCGTATCCTGACCCGCGAGCGTGTCGCATCGAAAGAACTGGTCGCGGCCTACGCTAAGCTGCCCGTCGCGAATGTGTCGGATTGCATGTCGCGCATGACTGCCGCCGGTCCGACGCTTCGCCCGATGCACACCAAGGGTGGCATGGCCGGGGTTGCTTTGACGGTCAAGGCGCGTCCGGGCGATAACCTGATGCTGCACAAGGCCATTGATATGGCCGTGCCGGGCGATGTGATTGTCGTGGACGCGGGCGGTGACCTTTCCAACGCGCTGATGGGCGAGCTGATGCTGGCTTATGCCATCAAGAAAGGCGTTGTCGGCTTCGTGCTGAACGGTGCGATCCGCGATGTGGACAATTTCCGCGAGACCAACCTGCCGACCTATGCCGCAGGCGTCACGCATCGCGGCCCCTACAAGGATGGCCCCGGCGAGATCAACGTGCCCATTGCCATCGACGGCATGGTGATCAACCCCGGCGACATCGTGATCGGTGACAGCGACGGGGTGCTGGCGGTGTCCATCGACGAGGCCGAAGACATCCTGAAGAAAACCCAAGCCAAATCCGAAGCCGAGATCAAGCAGATGGCTGCGATCGAAGCCGGAACCAACGACCGGAGCTGGGTGGACCGCGCCTTGAAAGAGCGCGGCTGCATCCTGCCCGAAGCCTGAAAATCCCGCATGCAAAGGAGGAGTAACATGCTTACCATTTTCAAGAAGACCGCGCTTGTTGGCGCGATGGTTCTGTCCGCAGGGGCCGCTGTGGCCGAGTATCCGGAAAAGCCGATCGAGGTGATCGTCGGCTATTCCGCAGGTGGCGGCACCGATGTGATGGCGCGCACCGCGGCCCCGTTCATCGAGAAATATCTTGGTGAGGGCGCAAGCCTTGTGGTCAAGAACATGCCGGGCGCCTCGGGCCAGATCGGCGTGACCGAGGCCGCGCATTCCAACCCCGACGGCTATACGCTTGGCACGTTCAACCTGCCGGGCATGATGGCGCGCACCATCGACCGCGAGGCCGAATACGACCGTGACAGCTTTACCTACCTTGCGAACGTGGTGAACGATCCCAACGTGATCGTGACCGCCAAGAACAGCGGGCTGGACACGCTGGACAAGCTGCTGGCTGACGCCAAGGCAAATCCGGGCGCAATTACCGTCGCCATGTCGAGCCTCGGGGGTGACGACCACTTCGCGCTGATCAAGCTGCAAAACGCGACCGAGACCGAGTTCACCATCGTCCCCTTCAAAGGTTCGGCGCCTGCGCGCACCGCGCTTCTGGGTGGCCACGTAGCGATGGGCATCCTGAACATTTCGGAAGTGGCAGAGTTTCAGGACCAGTTGAATGTTCTGGGCGTGGCTACCAAAGAGCGCTCGCCCTTCGCCCCTGACCTGCCGACCTTCAAAGAGCAGGGTCTTGATCTGGTGAACGGCTCGATGCGTGGCTTCATCGCGCCTGCGGGTCTTCCCGACGACGCCAAAGCCAAGCTGATGGACGCGTTCAGCAAGCTTGCGGGCGATCAGGAATTCCTTGCTGCGATGGCAGCTACGGCCAACCCCGTGGAAGTCGTGACCGGCGACGATTTCAAGACGCTGACCTCTGACCTTTATGACCTTGCAAAAGGTGTGTGGGAAACCACGCCCTGGAACTAAGGCAATAATCTGCGCGAGGGGCGGTAAGTCCCTCGCGCATCCCAAACCCGCTTTGGAGCCACCCCCATGCCCGAGAATCGCACAAACCGCCTGCTCAGGCCCGAAACCCTGACCGCGCTTGGTATCATTCTGGTCGCCGCCGGTTTCCTGATCCCCTCATTCGAGTTGCGGGCCATCTCGGCATTGCTGCCTGCGGCTATGCTGCTTGGGTTGATCGTGCTGTCGCTTGCCCTGCTGCTGAGCGACCAACGCAAGGCAGGCGCGGGTGAACATGCGACCCCGATGACACAATCCCCCAAGCGCGTGATCGGTGCCTTTGCTCTTGTCGTCGCCTATGCGCTTTCGACCGATTTCATTGGCTTCTATGCCAGCACCGCCGTCACTATCCCCCTTGTTGCCTGGGTCTTTGGCTACCGCAGCGCGGTGGGCCTTGCTGTCGCGACCTGCATCGTGGTGGGGACGATCTGGCTGATCTTCGATTTCGGGATGTCGCAAGACTTCCCCACTGGCCGCCTGTGGCAGAACTGAGGTTCCCATGTATTCCGATCTGTTTCATGCTCTGCCTGACGTCTTTGCCCTGACGAATTTTGTCGCCGTCGTGATCGGCGTGATTGCAGGTATCGTAGTGGGCGCCATGCCGGGGCTGTCCGCGACGATGGCAATCTCGGTTCTTGTGCCCTTCACCTTCGGACTGGAGCCGCTGGTGGCGCTTGGCCTGATGGCAGGCATCTATAACGGTGCCATGTATGGCGGGGCTATTCCTGCCGTTCTGCTGCGCATACCGGGCACGCCTGCGGCGGTTGCCACAACCTTTGACGGCTATCCGATGGCCCAGAAGGGCGAGGGCGGTTACGCGCTTCAGGTTGCGGTTGTTTCCTCGGCCTTTGGCGGCATCGCCTCTGCGTTTGCGCTAATGCTGCTGGCGCCGCCCTTGTCCAAGGTCACGCTGCTGTTCGGCCCGTCCGAGGTGTTCTGGGTCGCGGTGTTCGGCCTTGCCTCGATCATTTTCCTGCTCGGCGGCAACCCGATCAAAGGGCTGATCTCGGCCTGTTTCGGGGTGTTTGTCTCGGTCATCGGGTCGGACCCGATCTATGGCAATGACCGCTTCACCTTTGGTCAGCTCGAAATGCTTGATGGGATCAATATCGTGATCCTGCTGGTTGGCCTTTACGCGCTGCCGCCGGTGATCGACCTGCTGGAAACCCCGCTGAAAACCGGTGTGAACAGCTCAAAACTGGGCACCGAGTCCATGTGGAAGGCTTTGCCGCGCATGAAGGGTTACTGGAAAACATGGCTGCGCGGCTCGCTGATTGGCATCTGGATTGGTATTCTGCCCGGTGCTGGTGGCTCGATGGCGGCGTTCATGTCCTACAACGAGGCGCGCCGGACCTCGAAAACCCCCGAAACATGGGGTGAGGGCGAACCCGAGGGCGTTGCCGCCGCCGAAGTGGCCAATAACGCCGACACCGCATCGGCCCTGATCCCTGCGCTGACCCTTGGTATTCCGGGCACGGCTGTTGCGGCGGTGATGCTGGGTGGTTTGCTGGTGCATGGGCTGCAACCCGGTCCGATGCTGTTCCGCGACAACCCCGACATCGTGTTCGGCTTCATGTGGCAGTTCCTGTTCGGTGCGATCCTTCTGATCCTGCTGGGTGGTTCGCTGGCGACCAATAGCTTTGCGCGTCTGCTGAACCTGCCGCGCCCGCTGCTGGGATCGGTCATCATCGTGCTGATGCTGATCGGCGTCTATTCGATCCACGGGCGCATGTTCGATGTCTATCTGATGCTTGGCTTCGGGGCTGTGGGCTGGGTGATGGACAAACTGAAGTTTCCGCTGCCGCCGGTTGTGCTGGGGCTGATCCTTGGGGGCTTCGCCGAAGAGAACCTGCGCCTAGCCCTGCGGATTGGCCGTGGCGATTGGCTCGTGCTGTTCCAGAATACAACAAGCCTCATTCTGGTCGCCCTGACGGTCGCTGTTGTCGTCGGGCCGACTCTGAAAAAGCGCTTCATCGCACGCCGCAAGGCAGGATGAACTGTTGAAAAAAACGGGGGTGGGCGAAACCACCCACCTCCCGATATAACTGAAAACCCGGAGGAAAACCTATGACCCTTAAGACCCTCGGCGCGGCAGCGCTCATTGCTCTGTCGACCACTGTTGCCCACGCGGACAACTGGACCGCTTACACCTACTCGTCGGTGTCCTCGACCTCGGCGGTGAAGGGCATGAACCGCATCACCGAGCGCGCTGCGGCAGAGACCAATGGCGATCTGACGATCGACCTGCACCTTGGCAAAACCCTGCAAATCGCATCGGCTGACATCACGCAGGCTGTAGGCGACGGGGTTGTCGATATGGCGGCCGACTTCTTCTTCTCGGGCAACGTTCCGCTGGCACGCGTGCTTAACCTGCCGATGCTGATCGAGAACGACGACGAATGGGCCAAAGCCTATGCCGCGATGGAGCCGGCGCTGGTCGACGCATTCGCCGCACAAGGCGTTGTGTTGCTGGGCGGCTATCGCTACCCCGAGCAGACGATCTTTACCACTTTCGAGATCAACAGCCTTGCTGATCTGAACGGCCACAAAATCCGCGTGACCTCGCCCGAGCAGGGCAAGTTCATCGAGGAATTCGGCGGCGCGCCGATCACCCTGTCGGGGTCGGAAGTGCCGACCTCGCTGGAACGTGGCGTGATCGAGGGTGTCGTGACCGCAAGTGCGGGTGGCGCCAAGAACTGGCACGAGTTCCTGCCGTATAACTACCGTTTCGCGGTGAACTACGGCAACTCGATGATCATTGCGAACGCTGACAGCTTTGCGGCCCTTTCGCCGGAAACGCAGCAGACCCTGCGCGCGATCGTTGCCGAAGAAGGCCCGAAAACCACTGCTGAATTCCTTGTGGATGAAGACGTCCAGAAGAAATCGCAAGCCGAGGCTGGCATGACGCTTGTCGCCATGGCTGACGGCGATGCAGCGGCAGCCAATGCCAAGCTGGCTCCGTTCTGGGAAGCATGGGCAAAGGAAAACGGCCCCGAGTATGAGACCGCGCTGGCAACCGTCCGCGCCGCCATCGGCAAGTAAAATGCAACCTGATACAAACAAGGGACCGGCTTCGGCCGGTCCACTCTTCGATGTGGTCGCCAAAGGGGCTAGCTTGCTGACCGGCGCGGTTCTGGTCTCGCTGGTGGTCCTTGTCTGTGTCGAAGCCTTCTTGCGCGGTGCCTTCAACTACTCTTTGGGGTTTGCCGAAGAGCTGACGGGCTACTGCGTCGTCTTCATAACCTTTTTCGGTGCCGCTCTGGCGCTGCGCGGGTCGGCCATGTTTCAGGTGCATTTCCTGATGGACAGATGGTCGGCACCGACGCGCCGTTGGGCAACACGTATCTTTGTGATTATTGCTTTGGTGATCTGCGTGATCCTTGCGTGGAAGGCCAAAGACCTGACGCTCAGCTCGTTCGCGCGCGGTAAATTCGCGCCCACCGTTTTGCGCACGCCGCTTTGGGTGCCGCAACTTATTCCGCCTCTGGGCTTTGCTGTCCTTGGCTTCTTTCTGGTCGAGCAGTTCCTGCTGACCTTCCGCAAATCCGGGGACAAAAGCTGATGGAAGCGATTTTGGCCTTCGGCCTTCTGATCGGGCTGATCCTCGGCGGCATGTGGGTGCAGTTTGCAGTCGCAGGCGCGGGTCTGACCTATATCTGGCTGCTCAAAGGATTTGGCGGCTGGAAAGCGCTTGGCATCGTCAGCTGGGGTGCGGCGAACAGCTTTACCCTTGCGGCGATCCCGCTGTTTGTCCTGATGGCCGAAATCCTGCTTGGCTCGGGGCTGTCCACGCGCCTTTATAATGGCGTTGCGCCCTTTATGCGGCGGCTGCCGGGCGGATTGCTGCACACCAACATCGCAGGCAGCGGCATTTTTGCGGCAATCTCGGGCGGTTCGGCCCCGACGGCGGCAGCGATGTCCACCGTTGCCCTGCCAGAGCTTTCCGCGCGCGGCTATAACCGCCGGTTGGTCGCGGGATCGCTGGCGGCGGGCGGCACGCTTGGTATTCTGATCCCGCCCTCGATCACCATGATCATCTACGCCACCTTTACCGAAACCTCTATCGCGCGGCTGTTCGCGGCGGGGCTTGTTCCGGGGATATTGCTGGCGCTGTGCTACATGGGCTTCATCATCGCGCGCGTTCTGATTAATCCGTCGCTGGCCCCCAAGCTTGAGACCCGCGCATCCGCAGGTGATCTGGGCCGCGCCCTTCTGGATATTGTGCCTTTCCTGATGCTGATTACCATCGTTCTGGGCAGCATCTATGGCGGGTTTGCAACGCCCACCGAGGCAGGGGCTGTTGGCACAGTTGGCGCCATTCTGATCGCCGCGATCTATCGCAAGCTCAGCCTCAAGCTGATCAAGGATGCGCTCGCGCGCACGGCTTCGATGAGCGGCAACATCCTGTTTGTCGTCTTCACCTCGATGATCTTTGCCTATGCGACGGCGCTGTCGGGGATTGGCGAGGAACTGGTCGGCACGCTTGAGAATGCGCAGGTGTCGCGCCTCACCTTCTTGCTGATTATCATGGTGGTCTTTGCGATCCTTGGCTGCTTCATGGAAGGGCTGGGGATGATCGCCATCATCGTTCCGGTGATCTTTCCGGCACTGGTGGCCCTTGGCGTCGACCCGATCTGGTTTGGCGTCTTCGTCGTGATCTTGGTCGAGCTTGGCCAGCTTACCCCGCCGCTTGGCGTGATCCTGTTTGTTGTGGCCAGCTCGTCCAGCGAGGTGAATGTTGAGGATGTGATCATGGGCACTTTGCCGTTTTTCATCATCATCGTCGCCTTTATGCTACTGCTGATCGCGGTCCCGCAAATCGCGCTATTCCTGCCGGAGTTCACATTCGGATGACCCATACCTACCCTTTCCCGGAACCCGTCATCATCGACGCCGAGGTTTTCACCGAACTGCCTGCCGAATTGCGGCGCACCGGCCAGCCCTCGTACTGGGCCGAAAAAAACCGGCGTGGGCAGGCGGCGGACAGCTTTCTGGAAGGCCCGTCCTTTGATCGGCAGGGGAACCTGTATTTCGTCGATATCCCCTTTGGGCGGGTTTTCCGGGCGACGCCTTCGGGCCACATCTCGCAGATCGCGGAATATGAGGGGCAGCCGAACGGTCTGAAAATCCATTCGGACGGGCGCATCTTTCTGGCTGATTTCCAAAACGGGATCATGCAGCTTGATCCGGAAACGGGGGCGGTGACGCCCGCGCTGGCCGATGCCGACACCGAAGGCTTCAAGGGCTGCAATGACCTGCATTTCGGCCGCGATGGCGCGCTTTATTTCACCGATCAGGGCCAAACCGGCCTGCAAGATCCAAGCGGTCGGGTCTGGCGCTGGCAACCCGAAACCGGAGCGCTGTCGTGCCTGATCGACAAGGTTCCAAGCCCGAACGGGCTGGTGCTGGATCTGGCCGAGCATGTGCTGTTTCTGGCTGTGACCCGCGCCAATGCGGTCTGGCGTTTGCCCTTGTCGCCCTCGGGGCGGGTGAACAAGGCGGGGCTGTTCTTGCAGTTTTCGGGCGGGCGCGCGGGGCCGGATGGTCTGGCGCTGACCTCGGCTGGGGGCGTGGTCGTGTGCCAGACGGGCATGGGCCTTGTCTGGGTGCATGATGTGCTTGGCCGCCCCATTGCGGTGGTGCGCTCGCCGCGCGGACTTGGCACCACAAACTGTGCCTTCGGTGGCCCCGATGGCCGCACCCTGTTCATCACCGAGTCCGACAGCGGAAGCATCCTGAAAGCAGAGTTCCCCGCGGAACTGGGCATTTCCGGCGCGCCGATGTTTTCGCAAACCGCGCAGTGATGCTTGGCGCGCTGCGGCATCCGCAGTCGCTGGCCTATCTGGCCGGAAGCCTGTTCTCGATCATCGGGACATGGGGGCAGCATGTCACGGTGTTCTGGCTGGCTTGGGAGTTGACAGGCTCGACATCGGTTCTGGGTCTGCTTGCCACGCTGGAGCTGTTGCCCTCTGTGCTGGCGGCCCCGATTGCCGGAGCCATGGCTGACAGCCGGGTCGTGTCGCGAATGCTGTGGAAAATCTTTGGCGGCGCACTTTAGGCATGTGATGGATTGCTGTTTCCGGCAGCGAGGACAAGGGGCATGGGTTCAAGCGGCTGAGAGAGGGGTTCCCATCCGTCGACCTTGCGCATCTGAATTTGACCAGAGGCGAGCAGCGCCCAAAGCAGCATCGGCACGGTTTCAGCACAGGGCAGCACGGTCTGGGTCTTGATGCGGCGGCGGAACTCCTTGTTCAGTCGCTCGATGGCGTTGGTGGTCCGGGCGGATTTCCATTGCGAGGGATCGAGGCGGGTGAAAGTGAAAAGCCGGTCGCCAGCTTCCTCCAGACTATCGGCAACGGCCCGGCACTTCAGCCGCCACTTGCGCAGGAACGCCTTGCGCCGCTTTTCGATCTCGGCCGCGGTTTCTGCGTAGATCATGTCGCGGTAGACCTCAGCTCGCGATAGATCCCGTGCATCGGATTCCTGTGCTCCCATTGCGCAGACGGCTTTCCGGCGGGATGGTTTGCCGTTCGGTGAGGGTGTTAACCGTTGACCCGTGCTTGAGATAGACCACCAGGGGGCCGCAAAGGGCGTCCTTGTGGGCCTCCTGTAAGGCCAGTGCCGCCTTCATCTCCCCCGCTATGAGCGCGGATGTGTTTCGGCGTTTTGCGCCGGATCGCCTCTTGCGCAGGGGCGGGCGGGCGGCTAATCAGGGGGACGAGCGGCGGGTATGGTGTAGTGGTAGCGCCTCAGCCTTCCAAGCTGATGGGGCGGGTTCGATTCCCGCTACCCGCTCCAGATTTTCCCGATATGCGCCAGATAGCTCGCCTCAGCGATTATTTCGTCAAGATAAGCTTGCCCTGCCGAGTGATGCGCAGGGTGTAGATCTGGCCGTTATGCACGATATTCGCCAGATTCCCGCCCGCGCACAGGCGTTCGGCCTCATGGGCGGGCAGGGCGTTGGTAAAGCTTTGCGTGATGGTCATTTCTGCCGCTCCAGCCTGTCCAGGAAATACTCGATCCCCGAATTCGCGGGCGGCATCGAGGCGCACAGAGCCTCGACAATGTCGCCAAGCGTCAGCGGCGGATCGGTGGGGTGTTCGGCCCGACGCGATGTCAGGCGCGGCAATGCGCTGCGTTTCATGGTGCTCTCCTGTCTGTCCGGCGCGGGCCAGGTTCCCTGAGTGACTCGCGATGAAAATAACCTGACAAAAATTATCAGAATTGTAAAGAGGATAAAAATACTAAGGATAATCTCACAGCTTGGTGTGCGGAGCTTCGTGTCGCGTTGACAGGGCGGCTGCTTGGCGCGATGAAAGGGAACGCAATCTGAAAGGTCGGCCCCTTGCGCCTGCTCAAAGCCCTGCTTGTTCTGTGCCTGATCGCCCTGATGTGGGGCGCGCCCGGCATTGACGGGGCACATGCGATGGGGATGGATTGCGCCGATTGTGAACATTCAGACCAGATGCCGATGCCGGAAGACTCCGGTTGCGCGGCCTGCATTGTCTGCGCCGCTGCCGGGGTGCCGCTGCGCGTGGCGCCGGTCTTTCGCCCGATGGGACAGTCCATAGTTTTCGTTCCGGTCGAGGCAACCGTGCCTGTAGGGGCGGTTCTGCCGCCCGATCCGCCTCCGCCACGGGGCTGAGTTTGTCGCGCTGACCGGATGGTCGGCTTGTCGATAAACTGCGGCTGCACAACGCCGCACATCCCTTATGAGCAAAACATGAAACGTTATCTTCTTCCCCTGGCCGGGGTCGCGGCGCTTGCCGTTGGCGCGGCTTTCTTTCTGAACCAACCCACCGAGACCGTGGCCTCGGAGCCTGCCAAGGGCGATCCGATCGTCGCTGTCGCCCAGCCCAAGGCGTTCTCGGCGCAAGCGCAGGCGGGCAAACAGGCTTTTGACGCGGTTTGCGCGGCCTGCCACGGTGAAAGCGGCACGGGGCGGATGGGCATGGGGCCGCCGCTGATCCACAAAATCTATGAGCCCTCGCATCACGGCGATATGGCGTTCGAGCGCGCGGTGAAAATGGGAGTGCAGTCGCACCACTGGCCTTTTGGCAATATGCCGCCGCAAAACGGGCTGACGGGGGGCGATGTGAAGAACATCACCCGCTATGTGCGCGAAATCCAGTCCGCGAACGGGATTTACTAGGATGGGCGGCTATACCCGATCAGGCGGGCTGGCGCTGGCGATAGCGCTGGCCTCGCCCGCCCATGCCAGTCACCTGTTCGAAGGGCGCGATCTGGCAGCAGGGCAGGCGCTTTATGCCGAGGCCTGCGCAAGCTGTCATGGCGCCGATCTGGAAGGGCAGCCGAATTGGCAAGAAGCGGGGGAGGACGGAGTGTTCCCCGCGCCGCCCCATTCGGTCGAGGGGCACACATGGCACCACGATACCGACATGCTGTTCGACTATGTCAAGCTGGGCGGCACGGCGGCGCTGGACCGGCGCGGGCTGAAGGATTTTGCCAGCGGGATGCCTGCTTTCGCGGATACTCTTAGCGACGCGCAGATCTACGACGTTCTGGCCTATATCCGTTCGACCTGGGGGCCGCGTCAGCAGGCGTTTCAGGCCGAGCGCACGCCCCACTAACGAAAAACCCCGCCGGAGGGCTGCTCCGGCGGGGTTTTATTTTGCTATTCTCTGCGCGTCACTCGCGGTTTCCGAGGAATTGCAGCAGGAACATGAACATGTTCAGGAAGTCGAGGTAGAGGCTCAGCGCCCCAAGGATCGCCGATTTGCCCAGAAACTCGCTGTCCGATTGTGCCAGTTGCAGATAGGTGGTCTTAAGCTTCTGCGTATCATAAGCGGTCAGGCCCGCGAAGATCAGCAGACCGATCACCGAGATCGCGAATTGCAGCGCCGATGACGCCATGAAGATGTTGACGATCGAGGCGACGATCAGGCCAACAAGGCCCATCATCAGGAACGACCCCATCCCCGACAGGTTGCGCTTGGTCGTGTAGCCGTAAAGCGAGAGCGAGGCGAATGCGATGGCCGTCACAAGGAAGGTCTGCGCGATCGAAACACCGGTATAGACGACGAAGATCGACGAGAGCGACGCCCCCATCAGCGCCGAGTAGAACCAGAACACGCCCTGCGCGCCCTGTTCGCTCAGGCGGTTGATCGCCGCGCCAAAGCCGAAGACCACCAGAAGCGGCGCGAACATGATGACCCATTTCAGCGGCGAGGTATAAAGCAACACGCCAAAGCTGGTCAGGTATTTGCTGGCACCGATTTGCGCGGCGGCCGCGTTGGGGTCGGTGGTCATCGCCATATTGGCGAGAACCCAGGCGACGGCGCCGGTAATCAGCATCGCAACCGACATCAGCCCGTAGACCTTGTTCATATAGGCGCGCAGGCCTTCGTCGATGGCGGCACCCCGTGCGCCGACATGCGTCCGGTGAAGGGTGTCGAATTCAGCCATTGGTCACTCCATGTATCCCTGTTGCGGCCCATTCGCCGCAGTCTTTGACATATTGGCGCAGGCGGGGGGGATTTCAAGCGCCTGCGCGGCGAATTTCGCGCGAATTCAGCGCATCGTTATCACCAGCTTGCCGGTCGAGCGGCGGGCGCGCAGATCCTCCAGCGCCTCTGCGACGCGTTCCAGCGGATAGCGGCCCGAGATATGGGGCTTTAGCCCGCCTTGCGAGAACCATTTGAACAGTTCGGCCATCGAACCGGTCAATTGCTCGGGCGCAAAATCAAGGTAGCCGCCCCAATACAACCCGTGAATTTCGAGGTTTTTCACCAGCGCGTGGTTCAGTTTCAGCTTGGGCTGGCTGCCCGAGGCAAAGCCGATCACCAGATAGCGCCCGCCGCGTTTGAGCGCGCCGAAGGCGGCCTCGCCCGCTGGCCCGCCAATCGCATCATAAACCACATCCGCGCCGCCTGCCGCCCTGAGCGCGGCTTTCAGTTCGGGGGTTTCGCTGTCGATCAGCACATCGGCCCCGGCAGCGCGGGCGATCTCTAGTTTGGCCTCGCCACGGGCGCAGGCGATGACCCGCGCGCCCATCCGCTTGCCGATCTCGACCGCCGTCAGGCCAACGCCCCCCGCAGCCCCCAGCACGACCAGTGTTTCGCCCGCGCGCAACCTCCCGCGCAGGCCAAGCGCCATATGCGAGGTGCCATAGGCGATCTGGAATGCTGCGGCCTCGTCGAAACCCATCGTGTCGGGCATCGGGGTGCAGCGATGCTCGGGGAAGATGCCTTGCTCGGCCAGCCCGCCTTGCCCGCCGAAGATCGCGACGCGTGTCCCGGGGGTAAGCGCGCACTCCGGCCCCGCCTCGATCACCGTGCCTGCAAGCTCCATCCCCATGGTAAAGGGCGGTGTGGGGGTGTCCTGATACTTGCCCTCGATCATCAGAAGATCGGCGAAGTTCAGCCCGCAGGCGGCGATCTCTACCTTCACCTCGCCCGTGCCGGGCGTGCCGGGGGCGGGGCAATCCATCAGTTGCGGCGCTTGCCCGCGTTCGGTGATCCGGTAACTCTGCATCTGCCCCTCGTTCTGTTGCACCGCAGCACGATAGCCGAGAGCGCACGGCTGTAAAGCGGCCTTGTAGACGGGGCGCGAATCAACCCCTTGGGGAAAAGCACATTTGACAGTTCTGTTTTGCGTTTGATTCGCAAATTGCATTGCATTTTGCGAAACACGTTTGGCGCGAACTATACGAAAGGTCTATTCGCCCCATGCTTGTGGTTTCCATTTTGCGGAATTCGACCCGAAGGAGAAGAGATTGACCTGTCTTTTTGGACAGGTTCGCGAAAATACCTGTCTGTCGCATAGGTTTAGGCTGCTAACGTCAAGGACAGCATAGATCGAGGTATATAATATGAAACACCCTGTGGATGTGCATGTTGGCAAGCGGATCCGTCATCGTCGTTGGATGATCGGTATGACCCAGCAGCAACTCGCCGATAAGGTTGGCATTAAATTTCAGCAAATTCAGAAATATGAAACCGGCATGAACCGGGTTTCCGCGTCGCGGCTTTGGGATATTTCCGATGCGCTCGGCGTGTCGATTTCGTTCTTCTTCGAAGGGCTGGCCGGCGAAAGCAAGGCAACCAACGAAGTTGCGGGCGATATTATGTCGGACAAAGAGGCACTGGCGCTTCTGCGGTCCTACTACGCGATCCCAGAGGCTCAGCGTCGCCGCCTGTTCGAACTGGCTAAGGTGCTGTCGGACGCGGCCTGATCCGCGCTTGCGATATGGTCGCTTGACCAGAGGAAAGGGGGCGTTTACCGCTCCCTTTATCTTTTCAGGAGGCCGGAATGCAGGATTTCCCCCCCCAGATCCGTGATGCTGCCGAAGCGGCAGAGATTTTGGCGCTTGCCGGTCGGCTGGCCGATGTGGCCCGCGCCGAGACACTGGCGCAGTTCCGGCCCATGGGCGGGATCGCCGCCGAGACCAAGCTGTCGGAAGGGTTCGATCCGGTGACAGCGGCGGATCGCGCGGCCGAGGCGGCGATGCGCGCGATGATTGAAAAGGCGCGTCCGCAAGATGGCATCTACGGCGAGGAATACGGCGTCAAAACCGGCACCAGCGGGCTGACTTGGGTGCTGGACCCGATCGATGGCACACGCGGCTATATGTCGGGCACGCCGACCTGGGGGGTGCTGATCGCGCTGTCTGCCGAAGGTTCCGTGCCGGGGCAGCCCTACCTTGGCGTCATCGACCAGCCCTATATTGGCGAGCGGTTCATCGGCGGCTTCGGGCTTGCGCAGCTTTCCGGCCCGCAGGGGCAGGGCGCTTTGGCGACGCGCGCCACGCGCGAACTGTCTCAGGCGACGATATTCACCACCTTCCCCGAGGTTGGCACTGCCGATGAGGGTGCGGCCTTCGCGCGCCTGTCCGGCCAGTGCCGCCTGACGCGCTATGGCATGGATTGCTACGCCTATGCGCTTTTGGCGGCGGGACAGATTGATCTTGTTGTCGAAGCGGGGCTGCAACCCTATGATATTGCAGCCCCTATTGCCGTGATCGAGGCGGCAGGCGGTATCGTGACCGACTGGCAGGGCAATCCGGCCAGCGCGGGCGGGCAGGTTTTGGCAGCGGCCAATCCGGTGCTGCACCGCGCGGCGATGGATGTTCTGAACGGCTAGGGGCGGGTCTGCGTGCCCCCTTGCCCCGTGCCATCGGGAAGGCTACGGTTTCGCTACCACCTACCAACGAGCGTTCTATGCTGATCGGCATTCTCCAGACCGGCCAGATGGCCGAAAGCCTCCGCGACAGCCTTGGCGATTACCCCGATATGTTCCGCGCGCTTTTGGCCAGGCGCGGGCTGGAGTTTCGCACCTATCACGTCGAGGCAATGGAATTTCCCGCTGATATTCATGACTGCGAGGGCTGGCTGATTACCGGCTCGCGCCACGGCGCCTATGAGGACCACCCGTTCATCGCGCCGCTGGAAGAGTTCATCCGGGCGGCCTATGCGGCCGATGTGCCGCTTGTGGGGATCTGCTTTGGCCACCAGATCATCGCGCAGGCGCTTGGCGGAAAGGTCGAAAAGTTCCATGGTGGCTGGGCGGTTGGCCCGCAAAGCTATGATTTCAAGGGCCAGGAAATCCGTCTGAACGCCTGGCATCAGGATCAGGTGACGGTGCGCCCGCCCGAGGCCGAAGCGGTTGGCTGCAACGACTTTTGTGAAAATGCCGCCCTCGTCTATGGTGACCGAGCCTTCACCGTTCAGGCACATCCCGAGTTTTCGGATGCAGTTATCGAAGGCCTGATCCGTGAGCGCGGTAAGGGCGTCGTGCCCGAATCCCTGATGCAGGCTGCGACCGCGAACCTTGGCCATCCAACTTCGGCCGCGCGTTTGGCCGAGCGTATCGCAGAGTTCTTTTTACAACCCCGGGACGCGGTGACGTCCCCGAAAAGGTGACCCATGTCCGACTGGAAAGACCAGATCCCCGAAGCCGCGCGCGACTACCTTGTGGGCCGCCGCCTTGACGAAGTTGAATGTATCGTCGCTGACATTGCGGGCGTTGCGCGGGGCAAGGCGATGCCTGCCTCGAAGTTCCAGTTCCAGGACAGGTTTTTCCTGCCGAACTCGATCTTTTTGCAAACCATCACCGGCGAATGGGCCGATAACCCGATGGGCGCGTTCACCGAGCCGGATATGATCCTTGTGCCGGATTTCTCGACTGCGACGGCGGCACCGTGGACGGCGGACTGGACGCTTCAGGTGATCCATGACGTGCAGGACCAGCAGGGCAACCCCGTGCCAATCGCGCCGCGCAACGTGTTGAAAAGGGTGCTCTCGCTGTATGAGGCCGAAGGCTGGCGCCCGATCGTCGCCCCCGAGATGGAGTTCTTTCTGGTCGCGCGCAACATCGACCCGAACCAGCCGATCATTCCGCCGATGGGACGCTCGGGGCGGCGCGCTGCGGCCAAGCAGGCCTATTCGATGTCGGCGGTCGATGAATACGGCAAGGTGATCGACGATATTTACGACTTCGCCGAGCTTCAGGGCTTTGAGATCGACGGCATCTTGCAAGAAGGCGGGGCGGGGCAGATCGAGATCAACCTCGCGCATGGCGATCCGATTGCGCTGGCTGACCAGATTTTCTACTTCAAACGCCTGATCCGCGAGGCCGCGCTGCGTCACGATTGCTTTGCAACTTTCATGGCCAAACCGATTGAGGGCGAGCCTGGCTCTGCGATGCATATCCACCAGTCGGTGATCGACATCAAAACCGGCCAGAATATCTTTTCCGATGCCGAGGGCGGCGAGACCGAAGCCTTCATGCACGCCATTGCGGGGCTACAAAACCACCTGCCGGCGGTGATCGCGCTGCTCGCCCCCTATGTGAACAGCTATCGCCGCTATGTCCCTGATTTTGCTGCACCAATCAATCTGGAATGGGGCCGCGACAACCGCACTACGGGGCTGCGCGTGCCGATCTCGGGGCCGGAAGCGCGCCGGATCGAGAACCGCTTGGCGGGCATGGATTGCAACCCCTATCTCGGGCTCGCGGCCTCGCTGGCCTGCGCCTATATCGGGCTGAAAGAACAGAAGATGCCCAAGGCCGAATGCCTTGGCGACGCTTATCGCAGTGCCGAGGATGTGCCGAATACCCTTGGCGATGCGCTGGATCTTTTGTCCGACAGCGCGCCCGTGCGCGAGGTTCTGGGCGTCGAGTTCTGCACCGTTTACGAGGCTGTAAAGCGCAACGAATACAAAGAGTTCCTGCAAGTCATCAGCCCGTGGGAGCGTGAGCATCTGCTGCTGAACGTGTAACCCTATGAACCTGCTTTTCGCCAATGACCAGCGCGGCGAACATGCGCCAAGCTATTACGCCGCGACAGCCGCCAGCGACCGACGCTGGCCCGCGTTGAAAGGGCGTCACCGCGTTGATCTGTGTATCATCGGCGGGGGCTTTACCGGCCTGTCGGCGGCGCTTCATGCGGCGGAAAAGGGGCTGTCGGTGATCCTGCTCGAGGCGCACCGCGTGGGCTTTGGCGCCTCGGGGCGCAATGGCGGGCAGGTCGGTTCGGGGCAGCGGCTGGAGCAAGACGAGCTTGAGCGCCATTACGGGCCAGAGACCGCGCGCAGGTTGTGGGATTTTGGCGAAGAGGCCAAATCGCTGGTGCGCGGGCTGATCGACGCCCACGCGATGCCCGTTACCTTCTACCCCGGCATTGCGCATGCCTGCCGGACCGAGGCCGAGGTGAACCATTCCCACCACTACGCCGAAAAACTTGCGCGGGATTACGGCTACACGCAGGTCACGCCGCTCTCGCGTGAGGCCTTGGCCGAGATCCTCCCGTCCCCCGTCTATAAGGGCGGCGATATTGACCGTGGCGCGGGGCATCTGCACCCGCTGAACTTCGCGCAGGGGCTGGCTTTGGCGGCGGAGGCTGCGGGGGCCACGATCTGCGAAGGATCGGTCGTGCATCACATCCATTCCGGCGCGCCTGCGAAGGTGCAAACGGCGCAAGGCCATGTTGAGGCTGACCACGTTCTTCTGGCGGCCAACGGCTATCTGGGCGGGCTGAATACCCGCGTTGCGGCCCGCGTTATGCCGATCAACAACTTCATCGTCGCGACCGAGCCGTTGGGCGCGCGCGTGGCAGGGGTGCTGCGCGAGAATATTGCCGTGGCGGACACGAAATTCGTGGTGAACTACTGGCGCCTGTCCGAGGATAACCGGCTTTTGTTCGGGGGCGGCGAAAGCTATGGCTACCGCTTCCCCGACATCCGCAAGACGGTGACAAAGCCGATGCTGGAGGTCTATCCGCATCTGCGCGATGCCCGCATCGACTATACCTGGGGCGGGACGCTGGCGATCACTATGAACCGGATGCCCGCGTTTTTGCGCGTCGGGCCGAATATCCTGTCGGCCTCGGGGTTCTCGGGGCATGGGGTGGCGATGGGGACGCTGGCGGGCAAGATCATGGCCGAGGCAGTCGCGGGGCAGGCGGGGCGCTTTGACGTGTTCGCAGGGCTGAACGTGCCTGCGTTCCCGGGTGGCGCGATGCTGCGCTGGCCGCTGTTAGTCGCAGCGATGAGCTGGTTTTCGCTGCGCGACCGGCTGGGGGTCTAGCCGCTAGACAGTATCGAGATACAGCTCGACCTGCTCGGCCTCGGAGAGTTCCGCCATATAGTGCAGCTCTTGCCGCTTGGTCATCAGGAAGGTGCGGATCAGTTCCTCGGGGAAGATGCGCTTGGTAATCTCGCAATTGGCAAACGCCTCGATCGCGTCGCCCCAATTGGCGGGAAGCTGCGGCAGGTTTTGCTGATAGGCGTTGCCGTGGAAGGGCGCGGGCGCGGGCGTCTGATCCTCCAACCCGATCAGCGCGGCCCCAAGAATGGCCGAGATCATCAGATAGGGGTTCACATCGCCCCCCGCGACGCGATGCTCGATCCGCCGCGCGGCCGGACCCGAGGCCGGAATGCGGATCGCGGCGGTGCGGTTTTCATAGGCCCAACCGATGCCCGTGGGCGCGTGCGCATCCGGCACAAGGCGATCGTAGCTGTTGGCGTGGGGCGCGAAGACAAGGGTTGATCCCGGCATCGCCTTAAGGATGCCGCCGACCGCGTGGCGCAGCCTGTCCGAGCCTTTATCGGACCCATCGTTGAAGATATTGGCCCCGTTTTTGTCCAAAATCGAGAAATGCGTGTGCATCCCGTTTCCGGGCCAGGCGCCATAGGGTTTTGCCATGAAAGAGGCCGCAAACCCGTGCGCGCGCGCCAGCCCTTTGACCAGCATCTTGAAGAGCCACGTATCATCCGCGGCCTTCAGCGGGTCGGCCTGATGCATGAGGTTGATCTCGAACTGGCCCGGCCCCGCCTCGGAAATCGCGGTATCGGCGGGAATGTCCATCGCCTCGCAGGCGTCATAAAGCGCGGTGAAGAACCGATCGAACGCGTCCAGCGCCCGCAGGCTGAGAACTTCGCCCCCTGTGCGCCGCTTGCCCGAACGGGGCGAGGGCGGCACGCGCAAGGTCTTGCCCGAGTCGTCGATCAGAAAGAACTCCAGCTCGGTCGCGACGACGGGGGTCAGGCCAGCAGCCTTATAACGGTCAACCACCGCCGCGAGCGCCTGACGCGGGTCGCCCAGATAGGGGCGGCCATCAAGGTGGAACATCCAGATCGGCAGCAAAGCGGTCGGCGCATCAAGCCACGGCATCGGCAGGAAACCGCGATCTGTGGGCAGCAACAGCCCGTCCGGATCGCCGCTTTCAAAGACCAGCGGGCTGTCCTCGACATCCTCGCCCCAGATGTCGAGGTTCATCACCGAAAACGGAAACCGCGTGCCCTCGGACATCAGTTTTTGCGTGAACCGCGCCGGAATACGCTTGCCCCGCGCCACCCCGTTCAGATCAGCCGCAGCAACGCGGAAGGTTTTGACCTCGGGGTGTTCTCTGAGCCAGTCCATAGCTTACCTGACGATCTGCGGCCTGACCCTGAGCTTCGGGCGATCGGCCCCCGGAAGGTGGCGGTTCAGGCGGCGGTTGATGATCCCGAACAGGCCGATAACGGTGAGCGTCAACAAGATGAAATAGAAGGCCGTGATAGGATAGGGGATGAAGGGGTTGAAGGTCTTGTCGGCGAAATACGACGCGTAATAAAGCGCGTCGCCCTCTTGCCGGAAGGCCGGAAAGCCCGAGAAAAACACCAGCGTGGTGGCGTGGAACAGGAAGATCGCCTCGTTCGTATAGGCGGGCCACGCAAGGCGCAGCATGGTGGGCCAGACGACGCGGCGGAACTTTTTCCAGCCGGTGAGGCCATAGGCATCCGCCGCCTCAAGATCGCCCTTGGGGACAGAGCGCAGCGCGCCGTAGAAAATCTCGGCGGCATAGGCCGATGTGTTGAGGAACATCACGAACAGCGCGCCCGCCCAGGCTTTGGTGGTCCAGGCGGTCTCGACGGTGATGCCGAACACCTCGATCCCCGAGCGCGGCAGCATCACCAGCGCCTCATAGGCCAGAAAGAACTGGATAAAGAGGGGCGAGCCGCGGAACACAAAGATGAACCACTCGGCCGGTTTGCGCACAAACGCGCTTTCCGAGGTTTTCGCAAGCGCCGTCGCAGTCGCGAGGAAAAATCCCGCAAACAGCGCCAGCGCGCCGAAGTAGATATTCCACAGCATCCCCGAGCCGATCAGCGTGAACTGGTGGCAAAGGGTGATGTCGGTGCGCGGCAAGGCGCGCTCGCCGATGCCGATAGAGCGCAGCGCGTAATCGGCGATGATCTCGGTGCAGCTGCTCATGCGCCAGCCTTTCGCATCGCTTCGCCCGCCATTGTTGCCTGCCCGCGCGACAGGCGGGTGGTCAGGCGGCCAAGGACCACCTCGGAGACGCGGGTGATGCCCAGATAGAAGGCCAGAAGCACAAGGAAGTAATAGAGCCGCCAGTCAGGGTGCGGATAGGCGTAGACGTTCGATTTCGTCGAGCCAAGCTCGCGCGCCCAATAGACGATGTCTTCAACGCCCAGAAGGAACAGCAAGGGCGTAGCTTTGATCAGGATCATCCACAGGTTCGACAGGCCGGGCAGGGCATAGGTCCACATCTGCGGGATCAGGATGCGCCGGTTCACCTGCGCGCGGTTCATGCCATAGGCCTCGGCGGTCTCAAGCTGGGCGCGTGGCACCGCCTGCATCGCCCCATAAAGAACATTGGCCGCAAAGGCGCCGAACACGACCGCAAACGCCAGTGTCGCCAGCGAAAAGCCGTAAATCTCGTGCCAGATCTGGGGCGAGGACGACAGCGGCAGCTTTGCCTCGGCGCAGACCAGAAAGTCGTTGCCCTGCCGGATCGGCTGATCCCAGTCGGGGCATTTGATCTTGTGGCGGATGTATTCCAGCCCCTGGTCCATCGCGATGGGCACAAAGAGGAAGAACACGATGTCAGGCACACCGCGCACCATCGAGGTATAGCCCTTGCCCAGCATCCGCACCGGCCAGACGGGCGAGCGCGCGGCCATTGCGCCGCCAAAACCAAGCAGCAGCGCAAGCGGCGCGGTGATCACCATCAGCAACAGCACGACAAGGAAGGACCAATAGAACAGCATGTGCTTGCCCGAGGTCAGGTAGCACATCAGCCATGACAGGCCGTCAAGTTGGGAAGGGTCGGCGCAGCTTGCAAACATCGGTCAAAGCGGGCGGGCACCACTGGCACCCGCCCGTCATATCTTAGAACGTGGTCGCTTCGGCGCCGAAGTATTCGGTCAGAAGGGCGTTCAGCGAGCCGTCAGCCTTCATCGAGTCGATTGCAGCGTTCAGCTTTTCTTTCAGCTCGGTGTCGGATTTGCGAACGCCGATGCCGATACCTTCGTCAAGGAAGACCTCTTCGCCAGCCCAGACAAGGCCTTGGCCATCCGCGAAGGGACGCAGCACTTCCTTGTCACCGAAGACGGCATCCGCTTCGCCGTTCTTGGCGGCAGCAACGGCGTCGTCGATGGTGGCGAACTCGACAAGCGTGCCGCCCGATTGCGCAACGTGGTCAGCCTGGATCGTGCCGGTTTGCGCCGCGATCACCGCGCCATCTGCCACATCCGCGCCCATCGCCAGATAGGCCGAAGCCGCCGGCGGGAAATAGGGGGTGGTGAAGTCGATGCTCTGGCGACGCTCGTCGTTGATGCTCATCGCGGCAATGATGGTGTCATAGTTGCCCGAGACGAGGTTCGGGATGATCGAATCCCACTCGTTCGTGACCCACTCGCAGGTGAGTTCGGCGCGCTTGCACAGCTCGTCACCCACAATGCGCTCGAAACCGGCAACCTGACCGTTGTCGTCGATGAAGTTGTAGGGAGGGTAGGCGCCCTCGGTGCCCATGCGCACAGTGTCAGCCAGTGCGAAACCGGAGGTCAGCGCCAGTGCGGCGGCGCTCAGGATCAGTTGTTTCATCTTGTTATCCCCTGTTGTTGGTTGGGTTCTTCAGGTTCAAGCCGGCATCGTGGCCGACAGGAATTGTTGCAGGCGTTCCGATTTCGGAGCGCCGAAAAGGGCGTCCGGCGGGCCTTCCTCTTCGATCCGGCCCTGATGCAGAAACACGACGTGATCCGACACATCGGCCGCAAGGCGCATGTCATGGGTCACGATAATCATCGTGCGGTGCTCGGCGGCGAGGTCCTTGATGACCTTGACCACCTCTTGCTGAAGCTCGGGGTCCAGAGCCGAAGTCGGCTCGTCGAACAAAAGCGCGCGCGGCTCCATGCACAGCGCCCGCGCAATCGCGGCGCGCTGCTGCTGGCCGCCCGAAAGCTGTGCGGGCCAGGCGTCGCATTTGTCGCCAATGCCGACCTTTTCCAGCAGCTTGCGGGCAAGCGGCGCCACCTCTTTCGGATCGCGACCCAGAACGGTGACAGGCGCCTCCATCACGTTTTGCAAGATCGTCATATGGGCCCAGAGGTTGAACTGCTGGAACACCATCGACAGATTGGTGCGAAACCGCGTGACCTGCGCGCGGTCGGCGGGGCGGCGGGAATGGCCTGCGCCCTTCCATTGCACCGGTTCGCCGTCAAAGATCACCTCGCCTTGCTGGCTGTCCTCAAGCAGGTTGCAGCAGCGCAAAAGCGTGGATTTGCCAGAGCCGGACGAGCCGATAAGCGAGATGACATGCCCGCGCTCGGCCCGGATCGAGACGCCCTTGAGCACCTCCAGATCGCCGTAACTCTTGTGCAGGTCGCGGATTTCGATGACTGGGGTCGAGGTGCTCACGCTTTCTCCGAAATAGACGCCGGGAATTGTCCGGTTGGTCAGTCTGGCTCGAAACCGGGGGGGAATGCAACGTCCCGATGACGATTGACGCAAGGGAAGCGACAAAAAGACAGCCCTGAGCCTGCCTTTTGAGGGCGCTTAGTCGCGTTCCGCGAGAACCCGCTGGCGTGCCAGAGCCGAATCGCGGTCGTTCACCCCCAGCAGGTTTGAGGCCAGCCGGATCAGCGCATCCTCGGGGGCGGCGCGTTCGTCGTCGGCAAGGGCGACCTCCCACATCGCCTCGATCACGCCGATGCGGTCCTCGTAGGCGATCTTGTCCTTCAGCGCGCGGGTAAAGCGCACGGTATCGGGGGCTTCGGCCTCGATCGCCTCGGCCTCGATGCGCCGCGCGCGGGCCTCGTCGTGGCTAAGCCCCCGGCGCGTGGCCAGAACATGTTCGATCCGCAGCTTCTCGCCCGCGTCATAGTCATCATCCGCACGCGCCAGCCGCACCAGAAGAGCCGCAAGTGCCAGTTCGGCATCGGGCGCGGAAACGGGGGCAGGGTGCGGGGCCGTCAGCAGGGAAAGAAGCGATTTGAACATGGGCTAATCATAGGGGCAGGGAAGAGGGCGGCAAGTCACTCTGGCGTGTAGCCTTCGACGATGCAGATGTCGGCCTGAGAGACCGGCGTGCGCAGCGCCATCGCGGCCTGATATTCGGGGCTGGTGTAACATTCGCGCGCGGCTTCGATGGTCGGGAACTCGATCACGACCGCGCGCGGGCGCAGATCGCCCTCGACCACCTCTTGCGGCCCGCCCCGCACAAGGAACCGCGCGCCATATTTGGCGAAAGCTGCGGCATTGGCGGCGCGGTAGGCCTCGTAGGCGTGCGGGTCGTCAACGGTGACGTGGCCAATCCAGTAACCTTTGGGCATCGGTTCCTCCTAGCGGTTTGCGCCAGCTTGGCCGGAACCGGAGGTGATGGCAAGGTCAGCCGCGCGAGGCTTTTTCCGCTATGCCCGAGGTGCCCTCGCGCCGTTCCAGCTCGGCCAGAACATCGGCCAGAGGCACATCGCGCGCGGCCAGCATCACCAGCAGGTGATAAATCACATCCGCCGCCTCGTAGGTCAGGTTCTCACGGTCGTTCTTGGCGGCGGCGATGATCGCCTCGATCGCCTCTTCCCCGAATTTCTCGGCGCATTTTTCCGGGCCTTTGGCCAGGAGTTTCGCCGTCCACGAGCTATCGGGATCGGCGGATTTGCGCGCTTCGATGGTTGCGGCCAGTTTGTCGAGAACGGTCATGTCAAAGCCTTACCGGAATGCCCGCGGCGGCCATGTATTCCTTGGCCTCGCGGATCGTGAATTCGCCGAAATGGAAGATGGATGCGGCCAGAACCGCGCTTGCGTGGCCCTCGGTCACGCCGGCGACGAGGTGGTCCAGCGTGCCAACGCCGCCCGAGGCGATCACCGGCACATCCACCGCATCCGCAATCGCGCGCGTCAGCGGCAGGTTGAAGCCCGCGCGGGTGCCATCGCGGTCCATCGAGGTCAGCAAAATCTCGCCCGCGCCTTTGGCGACGACCGTGCGGGCAAACTCGACCGCGTCGATGCCCGTCGGCTTGCGCCCGCCGTGGGTGAAAATCTCCCAACGGCCCGGCTCGACGGTTTTCGCGTCGATGGCGCAGACGATGCACTGGCTGCCGAAGCGGTCGGCGGCCTCGGCAATCACATCGGGGTTGGCCACGGCAGCCGAGTTGAACGAGACCTTGTCGGCGCCCGCCAGCAACAGCGCGCGCACGTCCTGATGGGTGCGCACGCCGCCCCCAACGGTCAGCGGCATGAAGCATTGCTCGGCCGTGCGCGACACCAGATCGAACATCGTGCCGCGGTTTTCATGCGTCGCGTGGATGTCGAGAAAGCACAGCTCGTCCGCGCCCGCCGCATCATAGGCCTTGGCCGCCTCGACCGGATCGCCCGCGTCGATCAGATTGACGAAGTTCACGCCTTTCACGACGCGCCCGTCGGCAACATCGAGGCAGGGGATGATCCGGGTTTTCAGCATGGGGCGCGGCTCCTTTGGGCCTAGATACTACTGCGCGGGCGGGTTGGCAAAGGCTCAGGAGCCAAGCGCCGCCAGAGCCGCTTGCAGGTCCAGCGCGCCATCATAAATCGCGCGGCCCGAAATCGCGCCCGAAATCACGCCGGTGTCGCGCAAGGCGATCAGGTCGGGCAGCGAGGACACCCCGCCCGAGGCAATCACCGGAATTTCGACCGCGCGGGCCAAAGCCTCGGTCGCCTCGATATTCGGGCCGGTCATTGCACCATCGCGCATGATGTCGGTGTAGATAATCGCGCTGACGCCCGCGTCTTCAAAGGATTTCGCGAGGTCGGTGACAAGGACATCGGTTTCCTCGGCCCAGCCTTTGGTCGCCACACGCCCGCCGCGCGCGTCGATGCCGACGGCGACCTTGCCGGGGAATTCGCGCGCGGCCTCGCGCACGAGATCGGGGTTTTCAACGGCCACGGTGCCAAGAATGACCCGCGACAGACCCTTCGAGATCCAGCGCTCGATCGTGTCCATGTTGCGGATGCCGCCACCAAGCTGCGCAGGCACCTTGATGCGCGCGAGGATTGCCTCGACGGCCGCGGCATTCACCGGCTCGCCCGCAAAGGCGCCGTTCAGGTCGACCAGATGGACCCATTCGCAGCCTGCGGCCTCGAATTTTGCGGCCTGCGCGGCGGGGTCGTCACCAAAGACGGTCGCCTTGTCCATTTCGCCGTGCAAAAGGCGCACGCACTGCCCGTCTTTCAGGTCGATCGCGGGGTAGAGGATCATCGCTTGTCACTCCGGAAGGCTGTCATGTTGGCCGCCTTATGCCGCGCGCACGAAGGCAGGGCAAGGAAAACGCCATGACGTGAGGTTAGTCTTAACCAGAATCAGTTCATGTGCCCTTATGACCCGCAGGGAGTAGGAGGAGAATATCCCATGAAGACAAGTATTTTTGCTGCCCTGTTCGCGGTTGTGGCAGGCGCTGCGATGGCTGACCCGATTGAGGGAATGTGGCAGACGCAAGAGGATGACGGTGCCTATGCGCATGTGAAAATCGTGCCCTGCGGTCCGAATTTTTGCGGCAAGATCATCGAGAGCTTTCAGGGCGGCAAGCATTACGACTCGCCCAATGTTGGCAAGATGATCGTGATCGACATGGCCGCGCAGGGGGATGGTAAATACAAGGGGCAGGTGTTCCGCCCCTCGAACGGCAAGACCTATCTGGGGAAAATCACCCTGAACGGCAATGCGATGAAACTGGCGGGCTGTGTGGCTGGCGGGCTGTTCTGCGCCAAGCAGAACTGGACCAAGATCAAATAGGAATGCAGGCGGGGCAGGCTTGCGCCGGGCCGTCCCTGAAAGGGGGCGGCCTTTACCGTTTCTGGCTCAGGGCGTCCAGTTCAGGAAGTTCGAGATGATCCGAAGGCCGGTGGCCTGACTCTTTTCGGGGTGGAACTGTGTGCCGACCATATTGTCCCGCCCGACAATCGCGGTGATCGGTCCGGCGTAATCGACATGCGCCAGAAGATGAGCCGGATTAGCGACCTTGAAGTGATAGGAGTGCACGAAATAGGCGTGATCGCCCGTTGTGACGCCCTCCAGAACCGGGTGCGCATTGTCGATCACCAGATCGTTCCAGCCCATATGCGGCACTTTCAGAGAGGCGTCGGCGGGGTCGATCTTGACCACCTCGCCAGGGATCCAGCCAAAACCCTCGGTCGGCTCGAACTCAAGCCCGCGCGTCGCCATCATCTGCATACCGATACAGATGCCCATAAAGGGCACAGCGCGGGTCGTCACCGCGTCCTCGATCGCCTCGAACAGGCCATCAAAGCGCAACAGCGCGGCCTTGCACGACGGATAGGCCCCGTCGCCCGGCAGGACAATGCGGTCGGCCTTGGCCACGACATCGGGTTCGGCGGTCACGACAATCGTGCCGTGGCCCGCCTCATGCGCCATACGCTCGAACGCCTTTTGCGCCGAGTGGAGATTGCCCGAGTCATAGTCGACAAGTGCGGTCAGTGACATATTCTTCGTCCGGTCAGGGGGCCGCGTGCGCAGCTATCAGAGTTTGCCTTTGGTCGAAGGCAGCTGGTCGGCGACGCGCGGGTCCACCTCGACCGCCATGCGCAGCGCGCGGGCCACCGCCTTGAAAGCGGCTTCGGCGATGTGGTGGCTGTTGATCCCGTGGATGCGGTCGATGTGCAGCGTGATGCCGCCATGCGTGGAAAGCGCCTGAAAGAACTCGCGCACCAGCTCGGTGTCAAAGGTGCCGATCTTCTGCGTCGGGAAATCGACGTTCCACACAAGGAAGGGCCGCGCCGACAAATCAAGCGCGGATTGCACCTGCGTGTCATCCATCGCCAGCGCGAAGTGGCCATACCGGCGGATGCCTTTCTTGTCGCCAAGCGCGGCAACCAGCGCCTGCCCAAGGGCAATGCCGGTATCCTCGACGGTGTGGTGATCGTCGATATGCAGATCGCCATCCGCGCGCACCGTCATGTCAATCAGCGAGTGGCGCGACAACTGATCAAGCATGTGGTCGAAAAAGCCGACCCCGGTCTGGTTGTCGTATGCCCCCGTGCCATCGAGATTTATCTCGACGGAGATTTTGGTTTCGGCCGTGTTGCGCGTGATCGAGGCGGTCCGCATGGGCGTATCCTTCAACTGCTGTTCAGCGCCTTATAGGCTGCGGTTGCGCTCTTGTTAAGCGCCACTGGCCGCTTTGTCGCGGGGCTGTTGTCCGGAAAAGACAAAACCCTCCCCGAAGGGAGGGTTTTTGTTTGGAGCGGGCGATGAGATTCGAACTCACGACCCTTACCTTGGCAAGGTAATGCTCTACCCCTGAGCTACGCCCGCATCCTGAGCTTTGGCCTTGCGGCCTGGGTCCGAACTGGAGCGGGCGATGAGATTCGAACTCACGACCCTTACCTTGGCAAGGTAATGCTCTACCCCTGAGCTACGCCCGCGCTACCGGTTCGGTGGAGGCGGATTTAGGGGATCGTGCGGGGGGCCGCAAGAGGAAAAATCGTAGTTGGGCGGAAAAATCTGCTCGGGGCGATCCGCGCCAGTCGGTCCCGCGTGCGCGGGCTTTATAAAGGGTGTGTCCGCTTTTCGGGGGGCGGGGTGTGCCTGTGATAGGGTGGGCAGGGCGAATCTGGCTGCGATGAGTTCGTTTTTCGCCCGATGGGCAGAGGCGCGCGCCCGTATCTTCGCGCAAGAATATGCCTGCGGGCGGTAGCCGGATGCGAAAGATTTGCAAACTTCTTCGAATTGGTAAGAAAATTTGCTTAATTTTGCAGTTTCACTCTTGCGCTGCACTGCAGCAACGCTAGGGTTCCGTCGCTCGGACATTCGAAGGGAGGGCTCGACATGTTCAATAAGATTCTGATCGCCAACCGCGGTGAGATCGCGATCCGCGTGATGCGGGCAGCAAACGAGATGGGCAAGAAGACGGTTGCCGTCTATGCCGAAGAGGACAAGCTGAGCTTGCACCGCTTCAAGGCGGACGAGGCCTACCGGATCGGCGAAGGGCTTTCGCCGGTGGGTGCCTATCTCGCGATTGACGAGATTATCCGCGTGGCCAAGGAATCAGGGGCGGATGCGATCCACCCGGGCTATGGCCTTCTCTCCGAGAACCCGGACTTCGTCGAGGCCTGTGCCGCGAACGGCATCACCTTCATCGGCCCCAAGGCGGAAACCATGCGCGCGCTTGGCGACAAGGCCTCGGCGCGCCGCGTGGCGATCAAGGCCGATGTGCCGGTGATCCCTGCGACCGAAGTTCTGGGCGACGATTTCGACGCGATCAAAAAGGAAGCCGCCGAGATCGGCTATCCGCTGATGCTCAAGGCGAGCTGGGGTGGCGGTGGCCGCGGTATGCGCCCGATCCTGTCCGAAGACGAGCTGGTCGAGAAAGTCCGCGAAGGCCGCCGCGAGGCCGAGGCCGCCTTTGGTAACGGCGAAGGTTATCTGGAAAAGATGATCATCCGCGCGCGTCACGTCGAGGTGCAGCTTCTGGGCGATACCCACGGCGGGCTTTACCATCTGTTCGAGCGCGACTGTTCGGTTCAGCGCCGCAACCAGAAGGTTGTCGAGCGCGCGCCCGCCCCCTATCTGAGCGCCGAACAACGCGCCGAGGTCTGCGCGCTGGCGCTGAAGATTGGTCAGGCGGTTGGCTATCAGAACGCGGGCACCGTTGAATTCCTGATGGATATGGAATCGGGCGCGTTCTATTTCATCGAGGTAAACCCGCGCGTGCAGGTCGAACATACCGTCACCGAACAGGTGACCGGCATCGACATCGTGCAATCGCAAATCCGTATTGCCGAAGGCGCGACGCTGGCCGAGGCGACGGGGGTCGCGCGGCAAGAGGATGTCACTCTGTCGGGTCACGCGCTCCAGTGCCGCGTGACGACCGAAGACCCGCAGAACAACTTCATCCCCGACTATGGCCGGATCGCGGCCTACCGTTCGGCCACTGGTATGGGCATTCGCCTTGATGGTGGCACGGCTTATGCGGGTGGTGTGATCACGCGCTATTACGACTCGCTTCTGGTCAAGGTGACTGCTTGGGCGCAGACGCCCGATGCCGCGATCCACCGGATGGACCGTGCCCTGCGCGAGTTCCGTATTCGCGGTGTCAGCACGAATATCGACTTCGTTATCAACCTGCTCAAGCATCCGACCTTCCTGGATATGAGCTATTCGACGAAGTTCATCGACACCACTCCCGACCTGTTCCAGTTCAAAAAGCGCCGCGACCGTGGCACCAAGATCCTGACCTATATCGCGGACATCACCGTGAACGGGCACCCCGAGACGGCGGGCCGCGCCAAGCCGCATGCCGAGGCGCGCGCGCCCAAGGCTCCCGCCGCAAAGGGCACAGTTCTGCCCGGCACGCGCAACCTGCTGGAGGAAAAGGGTCCGCAGGCGGTTGCCGACTGGATGAAGGCGCAGAAGAAGCTGCTGCTGACCGACACCACGATGCGCGATGGCCACCAGTCGCTTCTGGCGACGCGGATGCGTTCGATCGACATGATCAAGGCCGCGCCCGCCTATGCGTCGCAGTTGGGCGATCTGTTCTCGGTTGAATGCTGGGGCGGGGCGACCTTCGACGTGGCCTACCGCTTCTTGCAGGAATGCCCGTGGCAGCGCCTGCGCGACATCCGCGCGGCGATGCCGAATGTGATGACGCAGATGCTGCTGCGCGCCTCGAACGGGGTGGGCTATACGAACTACCCCGACAATGTGGTGCAGTTCTTTGTGCGTCAGGCTGCAAGTTCGGGCGTTGATGTGTTCCGCGTGTTCGACAGCCTCAACTGGGTCGAGAACATGCGTGTCGCGATGGATGCCGTGGTCGAGGCGGGCAAGGTTTGCGAAGGCACGATCTGCTACACGGGCGATATTCTGGACCCGAACCGGGCCAAATATGACCTGAAATACTATGTCGGCATGGCCAAGGAACTGGAGGCCGCTGGCGCCCATGTTCTGGGCCTGAAGGACATGGCGGGCTTGTTGAAACCGGCGGCCGCGCGGGTTCTGGTCAAGGCGCTGAAGGAAGAGGTCGGCCTGCCGATCCACTTCCACACCCATGACACCAGCGGCATCGCGGGCGCAACCGTTCTGGCGGCTGCCGATGCGGGCGTCGACGCGGTCGATGCGGCGATGGACGCGTTCTCGGGCGGCACCTCGCAGCCCTGCCTTGGCTCGATCGTCGAGGCGCTTGCCAATACCGAGCGTGACACCGGTCTCGACATCGGCGCGATCCGCCGCCTGTCGAACTACTGGGAGGCCGTGCGCGGGCAGTATACCGCCTTTGAAAGCGGCCTCGCGGCCCCTGCCTCCGAGGTCTATCTGCACGAAATGCCCGGCGGCCAGTTCACCAACCTCAAGGCGCAGGCGCGCTCGATGGGGCTGGAGGAGCGCTGGCACGAGGTGGCGCAATCCTATGCCGATGCGAACCAGATTTTCGGGGACATCGTCAAGGTGACGCCGTCGTCGAAGGTCGTGGGCGACATGGCGCTGATGATGGTGGCGCAGGGCATCACCAAGGCGCAGGTCGAAGACCCGAAAACCGAAGTGGCCTTCCCCGATAGTGTGATCGACATGATGCGCGGCAATCTGGGCCAGCCTCCTGGCGGGTTCCCGGCAGGGATCGTGAAGAAGGTGCTCAAAGACGAGGCGCCCAACACGGAACGCCCCGGCAAGCATCTGGCGGCCATCGACCTTGAGGAAACCCGCGCCAAACTCTCGGCGGAGCTTAACGGCTTTAGCGTCGATGACGAGGATCTGGCGGGCTATCTGATGTATCCCAAGGTCTTCCTTGATTACATGGGGCGTCACCGCAGCTATGGTCCGGTGCGCACGCTGCCGACCAGGATGTTCTTCTACGGGATGGAGCCTGGCCAGCAGATCTCGGCCGAGATCGACCCCGGCAAGACGCTGGAAATCCGCTTTGTGGCGCAGGGTGAAACCGACGAGGCGGGCGATGTGAAGGTGTTCTTCGAACTCAACGGTCAGCCGCGTGCCGTGCGTGTGCCAAACCGTGCGGTCAAGGCCAACACCAAAGCGCAGCCCAAGGCCGATCAGGGCAATCCGAACCACATCGGCGCGCCGATGCCCGGCGCAGTTGCGGCTGTAACGGTCAGTGCGGGCCAGAAGGTCAATGCGGGCGATATGCTGCTGACGATCGAGGCGATGAAGATGGAAACCGGCATCCATGCCGACCGCGCCGCGACCGTGAAGGCGGTCCACGTCACCGCCGGTCAGCAGATCGACGCGAAAGACCTGTTGATCGAGCTGGAATAAGCGCGCGGAGCGATAGAACGAAGAAGGGGGGCTTCGCGGCCCCCCTTTTTATTGGTCAGTTCCAGCAGGCGACCTGAACGACCATACCATCGGCAAGCTCTGCCAGATCCTCGGCGGCCAGCGCGCCCGAGCGATCCGAGGCCACGGGCGCCAGGCCGTTCTCGGCCAGCACCGGAACAACCGACATTGCCTGAACCGCCAGCGAGAGGTCATCGGGCAGGAGTTTGCTGCCATCCTCGGGGCGCGCCATCAGCACGCCGATGACCGAGCCTGTCGCATCCAGAACCGGCCCGCCAACGTCGCCGTCAAGCGTGGCAACCGCCAGTCGTGCCTGATCTGCCTCGCCCGCCAGCCCCGACAGGTCGGAAAGCGTGCCGAAGCTTAAAACCGGGGCCGAAAGCGCCTCGGGGTAAGAGAACCCCGCCACCGCAACCGCCGATCCGGCGACGGGTTGGTCGATCCCGAAGGCCGCCACACTGACCGGAGCAAGCGGGGTGTCGGGTTTCAGAACCGCGATCCCAAGAGCTGCATCACGCAGCGCGACCGTCGCGTCGTGGTCTTCGATAGTGACGCGCCCGCAGGTCTCAAACCCTGAACGTGCTGTCAGCACCGTGCCTTGCGCATCGGTGTAGAACCCCGAATGCGAGGCCACGGGCTTGCGCACGTTCAGCCCGGCCATCAGCGCCTCGGGCGAGACCGCAAGCGGTTGGCCAAGCGTGTCGTCCAGCGCGGTCGATCCGATGGGGGCGTAACTTTGCTGCATCGCTTGCAGGACACGGGCCATTTCGGCCTGTTTTTCTGTCGGATAGACCAGCGTAAAACCTTTGATCAGACCGTTTTTCAGGCTGGCCTCGGTATGCGAGCGGATGCGCGCGTTCTCGCCCGTCAGGGTAAAGCCCGCGCGGTCGCGGCTGCGCGGTCCGTCCATCGGCACGATTTCAAGCGTCTGCATCGCATCATACAGCCCCGACAGATGCGCCTGATCGCCCTGTTGCGAGATCAGCAGGATGCGCAGCCCCGAGCCGTTCTTCTCGCGGAAATGGACGAAGGGCGGGTCGTAATGGTCGAACTCGACCAGCGCGGTCGGCAGCGTGATGCGAATACCGGATTCCGTTTCGTCAACGGTTTCAAACCCATAGGCGGCTTTGGCGGCGGCAACCTTGTCCATCAGCGCGTAATACTGGCTGGTCGCCAGAACGCCGGTCTGTTCAAACCCGCTCTTGCCCTGCCAATCCGCGATAGAGGCCCGCGTGCCGCGCCCGAACAGCCCGTCGATGGCGCCCGAATAGCTGCCTTCCCATTCCAGCGCCGACTGGATGTCGCGCAGCTCATCGCGAGAAAGCCCGGCCTCGAAGCGGCGCGACTCGGCCAGCGTTTCGACAGGTTCTTCGGACGGGGAAGGCTCTGCGGTCGCAATAAGCTCCGGTGCCTCGGGCTGGGTGGGTTCGGCCTCTGGGGATTCCGGCGTCGCGAGCGTCAGATTCGCCCCCACCGGCCAGAATTGCTGCCGGAAGCGCCCGCCGTCGGTGACATAGGCGTCGGCCGGAATTTGCCCGTTCCGGCGCATCTCGCGGCGGGCCTCGTCGGCCTCGGCTTCGGTATCAAAGGGGCCAAGCGCGATCGCATACCAGCCGGTTGACATCTGGAAGCCCGCGACATTCGCGACCTCGCCCGCCCATTCGCTTGCGCGTTGTTGCGCATCCGCGAGCGAGGATTTCGCCTCGACCTGCACCCAGACCGGCTCGGCCCATGCCGCCCCCGTCCAGATCATCCCTGTCAGACATGCCCCGACCACTGCGGACACCGCCCGAGCCTGCACCTTCATACCAATCACCCATATCGTGTTTTTCATTTCGCCCGAACCTAATGATTTGCGCGCCCGCGTCACCCTAAAAATGCGAAATCTGCGTGATCGGGGCTTTCGGGCGCCTCGGGGGCGTTGACCCTTGCGCGCCCCTTGCCTAGAGAAGAGGCGCTTTCAGCCAGAGGTGAGAGATGTCGAAACCTGCCGCCCCCCGTTCGTTCCAGGAGATCATCCTGCGCCTTCAGGCCTATTGGGCCTCGAAAGGGTGCGCAGTGCTCCAGCCCTATGACATGGAGGTCGGCGCAGGCACCTTCCACCCCGCGACCACCTTGCGCGCGCTTGGGTGGAAGCCTTGGGCGGCCGCCTATGTGCAGCCCTCGCGCCGCCCGACGGATGGTCGCTACGGCGAAAACCCGAACCGTTTGCAGCACTATTACCAGTATCAGGTGCTGATCAAACCGTCCCCGCCCGATCTTCAGGCGCTATATCTTGGCTCGCTGGCGGCGATCGGGATCGACCTTGATCTGCACGACATCCGCTTTGTCGAGGATGACTGGGAAAGCCCGACGCTTGGCGCGTGGGGGCTTGGCTGGGAGGTCTGGTGCGACGGGATGGAAGTCTCGCAGTTCACCTATTTCCAGCAGGTCGGTGGCCATGATTGCGAACCGGTCGCGGGTGAGCTGACCTATGGCCTTGAACGTCTGGCGATGTATGTGCTTGGCGTCGATCACGTTATGGATATGCCCTACAACGACCCGTCCGCCCCGATCGCGCTGAAATACGGTGACGTATTCCGCCAGACCGAGCAGGAATATTCGCGCTGGAACTTCGATCAGGCCGATACCGACATGCTGCTCAAGCATTTCGAGGATGCCGAGGCCGAGTGCGGGCGTATTCTGGCGGCGGATGAATGCGATAGCGCGGGCCGGCGCATCGTCATGGCGCACCCGGCCTATGACCAGTGCATCAAGGCTTCGCATCTGTTCAACCTGCTCGATGCGCGCGGCGTGATCTCGGTCACCGAGCGTCAGGCCTATATCGGGCGCGTCCGTGCGCTGGCCAAGAAATGCGCAGATGCCTTCGTCACCACCGAAGCCGGGGGTGCGCAGTGAATGGCAAGTTCGTCGGAGGGTTCCTCGTGCTGACGGCGCTCCTGACCGGCGCGGCTGTCTGGTATGCGCAGGAATACGGCTATTATCAGGAACTGCCCGTATCGGCGCCCGCCGCTGAAATCCGGCTGACCTCGATTGATAGCGGTCAGCCCGAGGCGATCCTTGCCGACAGCTTTTCGGGGATTGATGCCGACAGCTCGCCCCTGCGGTTTCGCGGCTGCTTTCACACGCCGCTCTCGCTGGCCATGCTGACCGAGACCTTCGCGATTTACGATGCCGCCACGCCCCTGCACGGGCCGGGCTGGTTTGAGTGTTTCGATGCCGCGCGGATCGGTGCGGACCTTGAGGCAGGCGCTGCTGTCGCCTTTCTCTCTGAACAAGATATCAAGCCCGGCGTTGACCGGGTCGTCGCAATTTACCCTGATGGCCGCGCCTTTGCGTGGCACCAGCTGAACGAGAAGGCGGAGAAGTGACATGCCGGATCTGTTGATTGAGCTTTTCTCCGAGGAGATGCCCGCCCGTATGCAGGGCCGCGCCCGCGAGGATCTGAAGAAACTTGTGACCGATGGTCTGGTCGAGGCGGGGCTGACCTATGCCCATGCGCAAGCGCTTTCGACGCCGCGCCGTCTGGTGCTGGCGCTGGAGGGGCTGACCAAGGAAAGCCCGAACCTGCGCGAAGAGCGCAAGGGTCCGAAAACCGACGCGCCGCAGCCCGCGATTGACGGTTTCCTGCGCTCGACCGGCCTTTCGATGGACCAGCTTGAGGTTCGCGACGACAAAAAAGGGCAGGTCTATTTTGCCGTGACCGAGAAACCCGGTCGCCCTGCCGCCGAGATCGTGGCTGATGTGCTGGAGCGCACGATCCGCAATTTCCCCTGGCCCAAGTCGATGCGTTGGGGCTCTGGCTCGCTACGGTGGGTGCGCCCGCTGCACTCGATCCTGTGCATCCTGACCGACGAGGCCGGCGCCGAGGTTGTGCCGATGTCGGTGGATGGGATCGAGGCGGGCAACATCACGCGCGGGCACCGCTTTATGGCGCCCGATGCGTTTGCCGTGACGGGGTTCGATGATTACGCCGCCAAGCTGAAGGCCGCCAAGGTGGTTCTGGATAGCGAGGAACGCGCCGCAACCATCTGGCACGACGCGCAGAACATGGCTTTCGCGCGCGGGCTGGAGCTGGTCGAGGACAAGGGGCTTCTGACCGAGGTCGCGGGGCTGGTCGAATGGCCGGTCGCGCTTCTGGGCGATATTGCCGACGATTTTCTGGGCCTGCCGCCCGAGGTGCTGCAAACCTCGATGAAAGAGCACCAGAAGTTTTTCTCGGTGAAGAACCCGAAAACCGGCCGGATCGAGGGATTTGTGACGGTCGCGAACCGCGAGACCGCCGACAATGGCGAGACGATCCTGAAGGGCAACCTCAAGGTGCTGTCGGCGCGTCTGTCGGATGCTAAATTCTTCTGGGAGAACGACCTGCGCACGGTCAAGTCCGAGGGGCTTGAGGGCATGGGCGCGGGGCTGGCGAATGTGACCTTCCACAACAAGCTGGGCAGTCAGGGCGCGCGCGTTGAGCGGATCGAGGCTTTGGCGCGCGAGATCGCGCCCGTGGTCGGTGCCTCGCCCGATCTGGCCGCCGAGGCCGCGCGGGTGGCCAAATCGGACCTTAGGTCGGAAATGGTCTATGAATTCCCCGAATTGCAGGGGATCATGGGGCGATATTATGCGAAAAGTGCAAATCTGCCCGAGGCCGTGGCCGATGCATGCCGCGACCACTACGCGCCGCTGGGGCCGTCGGACGATGTGCCGACCGAACCCGTTTCGGTCGCCGTGGCGCTGGCCGACAAGATCGACACGCTGACCGGCTTCTGGGCAATTGATGAAAAGCCCACGGGCTCGAAAGACCCCTTTGCACTGCGCCGCGCCGCCCTTGGCGTGATCCGGCTGGTGCTGGTGAACGGGCTGCGGGCGAACCTTGCGAACTGGTTTGGCAAGGCAAATGCCGAAGTGGATGCATCCGATCTCCTTGCCTTCTTCCATGATCGCCTCAAGGTGTTCCTGCGCGATCAGGGTGTGCGCCATGATGTGATCGACGCGGTTCTCGCGATGGAGGGCGCGGACGACCTGACGCTGGTCGTGAAACGGGCCGAGGCACTGGGCGCTTTCCTGAAAACCGACGACGGTGAAAACCTGATCCAGGGCTTCAAGCGCGCGAATAACATTCTGACGCAGGCCGAGGAAAAGGACGGCGTGGAATACTCCTTCGGCGCCGACCCGAAATTCGCCGAGGATGACAGCGAAAAGGCGCTGTTCGCCGCGCTGGACGCTGCCGAGGCCGCCATCGGCCCCGCGCTCAAGGCCGAGGATTTCGCCGCCGTCATGGCCGAGATGGCCACGCTGCGCGCCCCGATTGACGCCTTCTTCACGGCTGTTCAGGTGAACTCGGACAACGCGATCGTGCGCCGCAACCGCCTGAACCTGCTCTCGCGTATCCGGCAGATTTGCCTGTCGGTTGCGGACCTGACCAAACTCGAAGGCTAAGGCTTTCGGCATCTTTCGGCGGGCGCGGGGGAAACTTCGCGCCCGTCATGCATTTGTTACGCTTGCGTATGGCCGGTTTCTGCCTATCCTGCGGTCATCAAAGAAGGATGCTGCGATGCAGAAAGCCCCGGAACAGATGGAATTTGTCGAACTGACGCCCTCGGCGCCGATCAAGACGACAACCCACGGCTGGCGCGCGAAATGCCTGCAGCGCCTGATCCGGCTGGAGCTGCCCGTGCCGCGCACGGTGGCGCTGCCGTGTGAAACGGTGCGGGCAATCGCGGCGGGGCAATATATTGATACGGCTATTCTGACGAAACTGCTGGGGCAGGAATTCCTTGTTTCGGTGCGAGGCTCGCCGGAGAACCCTGAATGGGGCGGGCCGGGCACGGTGCTGAATGTCGGCATGAATGCGACCATGCTGGCGCGCCTGACAGAAACGCACGGCGCCGAGGCGGCCGAGGCGCTGTATCTGCGCTTTGTGCAGAATTACGCGACCCACGTGGCGCGGCTTGACCCGGATATGTTTGCCGACGAACCGGGGCCGGGGGTGCTGCGCCGCACGCTGGACGTCTATTTCTCCGAGATGGACGAGCCGTTCCCGCAAGATGCCGCCACGCAGCTGGCTCATGTGCTGCGCTCGATGGCGCGCGCGTGGGAGGGGACGACCGCGCGGCTTTTGCGTCAGGCCAAGGGTGCGCCGATTGATGCGGTGCTGGGGCTGGTGGTGCAGGATATGGCGCTTGGTATCGGGCCAGGGCTGTCCGGTTCGGGGACGATCCAGTTTGTCGATAGCGTGACCGGAAGCGGGCAGGTGACGGGGCGCTTTCGTGGCCAAAGTCAGGGGCGCAAAGAGGTGATCGAGGCGCTGTATCTGACGCGCGACCCGCGTGGTGCCTCGCTCGAAGAGGCCTCACCCGAGATTTTTGCCGAGCTGATCAAGCATGGCGCGGGCGCGCGGCAGAAACTGCGCGAGGAAATGCAGCTCGAATTTGCCATCGCAAGCGGTAATCTGGCGATTATCGACGCGGTGCGGGTGGTGCGGTCGTCCCGCGCGGCGGTGCGGATTGCGGTCGATCTGGCGGAGGCGGGGGTGATCCCGCGCGAGGATGCGTTGCTGCGGGTCGAACCGCGCGCGCTGTCCGAGCTGTTGCACTATCAGGTTGATCCGCGCGCGCCGCGCGATGTGCTGGCGCGCGGCATTGCGGCCTCGCCGGGGGCTGCGACGGGCAAGATCGTCTTTACGGCCTCGGCGGCGCAGGCGATGGCCGCGCGCGATGAACCCTGCATTCTGGTGCGCCGCGAAACCGCGCCCGAGGATATTCGCGGTATGCACGCCGCTGTTGCGGTGCTGACCGAGCGCGGCGGCATGACCAGCCACGCGGCGGTGATTGCGCGCGGCCTTGGCCTGCCGTGCATCGTGGGGTGCTCGGAAATCCAGATCAACTTCCGTGACCGCTATTTCACCGGCCCCAAGGGGCGCATCTTCCGCGAAGGCGATGTGGTGACGCTGGACGGCAGCAACGGCGAGGTGCTTGTGGGGGCTGCCGCGATGCTGGAGCCTGCGCTGGATGACGGGTTCCGCACGCTTCTGCACTGGGCCGACAATGTGCGCGACATCGGTATTCGCGCCAATGCCGACACGCCCGACGACGCGCGCACCGCGCGGATGTTCGAGGCGGACGGGATCGGGCTGTGCCGGACCGAGCATATGTTCTTCGACGAAGACCGCCTGACCGTGATGCGCGAGATGATCTTTGCCGACACGCCGAATGACCGGCGCATTGCGCTGGAGCGTCTGCTGCCGATGCAGCGCGAGGACTTCCGCGCGCTCTTTGACATCATGGCGGGCCAGCCGGTCTGTATTCGCCTGTTCGACCCGCCGCTACACGAGTTCCTGCCGCACGACCGCGAAGGGATGCGCGAGCTGGCCGAGGCGCTGGACCGTCCGCTGTCCGAGGTGACACGCCGCGTGGATGCGCTGTCCGAGTTCAACCCGATGCTCGGGATGCGCGGCGTGCGCCTTGGCGTGACGGTCCCCGAGATCTACGACATGCAGGCGCGTGCGATTTTCGAGGCGACGATCGAGGCAAGCCAGAACGGCGCCCCTATCGTGCCCGAGATCATGATTCCACTGGTGTCGGCGCAGCGCGAGGTGGAGATCGTGAAAACCCGCATCGACGCGGTGGCCGTTGCCGTCAAGAACGAGCGTAAGGCCGATTTCACCTATCGCCTTGGCGTGATGGTCGAGACCCCGCGCGCGGCGCTGCGCGCGGGCGAGATTGCCGAACATGCGGCGTTTTTGTCCTTCGGCACGAACGACCTGACGCAGATGACCTACGGCCTGTCGCGCGATGACGCGGGGCGGTTTATGGGCACCTATGTCAATCAGGGCGTCTATGATGAGGATCCGTTCCATATCCTCGATGTCGAGGGCGTGGGCGAGTTGTTGCTGATCGGCGCAGGGCGGGGGCGCAATATGCGGCCGGATGTGACAATCTCGGTGTGTGGCGAACATGGTGGCAACCCCGAATCAATCGCGTTTTGCCGCGCGGCGGGGTTCGATTATGTGTCGTGCTCGCCCTTCCGTGTGCCCGTCGCGCGCCTTGCGGCCGCACATTTTGCACTGCTCGCGCCGCGCAAGGGTGTGCCGATCTGATCTATTGCTGCGGCGCAGAATATATGCGCTAAATCAATGGTTTGGGAAAAGTGATCTGGCGTGAGCCATTTTCCGCTTCGGCTGGAAATGGCTCGTCGACCTGAGTCGCTCTTTTTTGAAAAAGCACAATTTGTAGACATCAAGTGCTTTTATGGGTATCAGCCCCCCCGATCCTGCTTGCGGGAAGAAGATTAACTTATCGGAAGTAGACCATGTCTATGCTGAAAAGCTTGGCTGGGGGAGCGGTGCTCTTTCTGGCCCTTGCCGGAGGCTTGCGTGCCGAAGTAACGGTAAGCCACTCCAACAACCCGGCGGCCGCGGCGGAGCAAGGGCTCCTGTCGCTGATGTTCAATGAGAAGAACGCCCTGAGCGGCGTGACCTCGTCGCGCGTGGCGGCATTGACCAAGGCGCCGAAGTCGAAATCGAAGAAGGTGAACTCGGACCAGCTCGCCTGTCTGAGCCAGGTTTTGTATCACGAGGCGCGCGGCGAAGGCCGTAAGGGCCAGAAGGCTGTGGCCGAGGTGGTGCTGAACCGCGTCGATGATCCGGCCTTCCCCGATACCGTCTGTGGTGTCGTCTACCAGTCGAACCGGCGTGGCTGCCAGTTCAGCTGGACCTGTGACGGCAAGTCCGACAAAATCCGCGAAGAGGGCGCCTATGCGCGCGTCTCCGAAGTGGCGCGCAACATGCTTTTGGGCGAGGAACGCTCGCTGACCGATGGCGCGACCTATTTCCATACGCCTGCGGTCAAGCCGTCGTGGTCGCGCAAGTTTACGCGCACCGCCAAGATCGGCGCCCATATTTTCTACTCCGCGCCGTCGCGCCGCACGGCGACGAAATAGTCGCACCCGCACCGCGAGGTGACGTTTCGGGGTGGGCCTTGGCCCGCCCTTTTTCTATGATCGCTCTGCAACCGCCCGGAAAGACCTATGACCAGCGACATCTCTCTTGCCTTCGCGCACCCCGAGGAGCGCGCGCTTGCCTCTGCGCCAGCGGACCCGCGTGACCGGATTTCCCTGCGCGATCATATCGTCGAGGCGGATATTGGCGCGTTTCAGCAAGAGCGCGGCACCACGCAGCGGTTGCAATTCAATGTTGTCGTCGAGGTGCGCCCGATCCCCGAGCCGCTGGAAGATGATGTCGACCGGATACTGTCCTACGACCGGATCACCGAGGCGATTGCCGCCGAACTGGCCGAGGAACGCCTGAATCTTCTGGAAACGCTGGCCGCGCGCGTGGCGGAACGCATCCTGAACGAGCCGCAGGCGATGCGGGTTTTCGTGCGGATCGAAAAGCTGGATCGTGGCCCGGGCGCGCTTGGGGTTGAAATCGTGCGCTCGCGTGCGTCCGATCCCGTGCAGACGCAGGCCGAGGACGGCTCGCAAGAGGCGCTGCATCCGGTCGTGGCCTATCTGACGAATGAGGCGATTACGGCGGGTGATCTGGCCGCGCGCCTCGATGCGTTGCAGGCCACTGGGCTTCCGGTGATCCTGAGCGTGGGCATGCCCGAAGGGGCGGTGCCTGCGACTGGCCACAAGCCGACGCAGCGCCGCATCGACCTTCTGGCGATTGAGCAAAACGCATGGGTGCTGGCCGCGCGCGATCCGCGCTGTGTGGTTGTGGCCACGCGGACCGAGATCGACTGGGCGATGAAGCACGGGCAGATGGTCGTCTGGGCGCCGTCGAAAATCGTGCTCGACGCGGTGGACGGGCCGAAAGCGGCCGCGCGTGACGCCGTTGCACTGGCGCTTTGGCTGGCCGAACAGATGGCGGCCACCCGGCTGGAGCTTCACGGCGATGTTTCAGTGCCGGCAGGAAGCCGCGTGTCGGTGCAGGCGATCACCATCTGAACACTTGCCAAGCCGCGCCCGATGGGGTGAAAGCGAAGCATGGATAAGGTTTACTATCGCCCGATTACGCATACTGATGCGTCCCGCCCCGAAACCGCGCTGACGCTTGCGGGCGGTTGGTGTTGGTTCGACGAGGTGGAGAAAATCACCCGTGGTGGCTTGCGCGAGCTGATGCCCGCCGCCCATCTGCCCGAGGACATCCGCTATCGCCTGACCGCGCGCCGCGCGCCGGTTGCCGGGCTTGGCATGGAGCAGCCTCGGCTCATGGGGATTCTGAACGTAACCCCCGACAGTTTTTCGGATGGCGGGCTGTTCGACGACCCGGACATTGCGCTGGAACATGCGCAGGCGATGGTCGAGGCAGGCGCGGAAATCATTGATATTGGCGGGGAATCCACGCGTCCCGGCGCGCAAGAGGTGGATGAGGACGAAGAGATCGACCGCACTGCCCCCGTGATTGCAGCGCTGCGCGACATGGGGTTTGACGCGCCGATCTCGATTGATACGCGCAAGGCTATGGTGGGCGATGCCGCGGTCGAGGCGGGCGCGGATATGATTAACGATGTCTCCGCGATGGAGTTTGATCCCGCGATGGCGGAACTGGCAGCGATCACGGGGCTGCCGATCTGCCTGATGCACGCGCAGGGCTTGCCCGACACGATGCAGGACGACCCGCGCTATACGGACGTTTTGCTGGATGTTTATGACTATCTGGAGGCGCGGATCGAGCTGGCCGAGGCGAACGGCGTTGATCGCGAAAAGATCATTGTCGATCCGGGCATTGGCTTTGGCAAGACCTTGCAACACAACCTTGCGTTGGTGCGCGGGCTGTCGCTGTTCCACGGGCTTGGCTGCCCGATCCTTTTGGGGGTGTCGCGCAAGCGCTTTATCGGTGAAATCGGGCTTGCGCCGGATGCGCGCGCGCGGGTGCCGGGGACGCTGGCGGTGACGCTGGCTGGACTGGGGCAGGGCGCACAGATCCACCGCGTCCACGATATTGCAGAGGTCGCGCAGGGGCTTCGGCTCTGGCAGGCGGTAAATTTCGGGTATGAGAAGGCGGACGAGCAATGAGCCGGAAACTCTTTGGCACCGACGGGGTGCGTGGCGAGGCCAACAGCGGCAACATGACAGCAGAGCTGGCTTTGCGTCTGGGGGCGGCGGCGGGGCGCTATTTCCGGCGGGATAGCTCGAACGGGCATCGCGTGGTGATCGGCAAGGATACGCGGCTGTCCGGCTATATGTTCGAGAACGCGCTGACGGCGGGGCTGACCTCGACGGGGATGAACGTGCTGCTGCTGGGGCCGGTGCCGACGCCTGCGGTGGGGTATCTGACGCGCTCGATGCGGGCCGATCTGGGGATTATGATTTCCGCCTCGCATAACGCGGCCAAGGATAACGGGATCAAGTTTTTCGGCCCCGATGGCTTCAAGCTGTCAGACGAGGCCGAGGCCGAGATCGAGGCGCTTGTCGCAGGCGAAATCCGACTGGCTCAGCCGATGAACATTGGTCGCGCCAAGCGGATCGACGATGGCCTCGGACGCTATGTCGAATATGCGAAAACCACCATCCCCGCGCGGGATCGCCTGTCGGGGCTGAAGGTGGTTGTCGATTGCGCGAATGGCGCCGCCTACAAGGCTGCTCCGCAGGTTTTGTGGGAGTTGGGCTGTGAGGTTGTTCCGATAGGGGTTGCCCCGAACGGTCTGAATATCAACGACAAATGCGGATCGACCTATACGCAGACCTGCGCCGAGGCCGTGGTCGCACATGGCGCCGATCTGGGAATTTCGCTGGATGGCGACGCGGATCGCGTGATGATCATCGACGAAAAAGGACAAGTCGCGGATGGCGATCAGATCATGGCGCTTTTTGCCAAGCGGTGGGCCGATGCCGGAACGCTGCGCGGCGGCGCTCTGGTCGCGACGGTGATGTCGAACCTTGGGTTGGAAAACTTCCTGAGTGGTAACGGTCTGCGGCTTGAGCGGACCGCCGTTGGCGACCGCTATGTGGTTGAGCGGATGCGCGCGGGCGGGTTCAACCTTGGTGGCGAACAGTCAGGCCATATCGTGATGACCGATTACGCAACGACGGGCGATGGCTTGATGGCGGGGCTGCAATTTTTGGCGGCGATGGCCGAGACGGGGCGGCGCGCATCGGAACTGACCAAGCAATTCGACACCGTGCCGCAGATGTTGAAAAATGTGCGCTATCAGGCCGGTCAGGCGCCTCTTGAGGCTGCAAATGTTCGAAAAGTGATGGAGGCTGCCGAGGCAGGTATCGCCGGAAAGGGTCGTATCCTGATCCGAAAATCGGGCACCGAGCCGTTGATCCGGGTGATGGCGGAATGCGTCGATGAGGGGCTTTTGGCGCAGACCGTTGACGGGATCGTCGCCGCGATCGAAGCCGAAACCCTGTAACGGCTGGCGGCGTCAGCCGCCAATCCGGCCCAATGCCACCATGACTTCAGCGACGGTCCAAAGGGCCGTCAGCGCAATCCCTGCGGTGCGCCAGCCAAGCGGGGCAGGCGAGCGCATCCCTGTGCGCAGCACCGCCTGAAATACGCCGATCCGGTAAATCGCCAAGGTGCCCGCGACGGATTTGAACAGCAATTCAAGTGCGCGTGGCGAGACATAGGCCATCATCAGGCTGGCGAAAATTGCCAGCGGAACGATGAACAGCAGCACGCCCAGATTGCCGATCCAGAAGGTGTCCCCAAACCCGAGCCGCGCGCCGAACAGATCCGCAAACCAGCGTGGCGAGAAATACCCGGCGCGGGTTTCCGCGATCTGGTGCAATTCTTGTTCGGACGGATTGGTCATCGTTACGCTCCTGTTTCGGGGGACCATAACGAAAAAGGGGCGCCCTGCAAGGCGCCCCGATCTGACAGGTTGTCGCGCGGATTAGTTGCGCTCTTTGTTAACCATTTTGCCTTTGGCGATCCACGGCATCATGGCGCGCAGACGCTCGCCGACTTGCTCGATTTCGTGCTCGTCGTTGATGCGGCGGGTTGCCTTGAAGAAGGGCTGGCCAACAGCGTTTTCGAGCATGAAGTCACGCACGAATTTGCCGGTCTGGATGTCGGTCAGAACCGCTTTCATGCGGGCCTTGGTTTCTTCGTAGGGCAGGATGCGCGGGCCCGAGACATACTCGCCGTATTCGGCGGTGTTCGAGATCGAGTAGTTCATGTTCGCGATGCCACCTTCGTAGATCAGGTCGACGATCAGCTTCACTTCGTGCAGGCACTCGAAATAGGCCATTTCCGGCTCGTAGCCAGCTTCAACCAGGGTTTCAAAGCCCATGCGGATCAGTTCAACAAGGCCGCCGCAGAGAACGGCTTGTTCGCCGAACAGGTCGGTTTCACATTCCTGACGGAAGTTGGTCTCGATGATGCCCGAGCGGCCGCCACCGATAGCCGAGCAATAGGACAGGCCGATGTCCATCGCCTTGCCGGTTGCGTCGTTGTGAACAGCCACGAGGCAGGGCACGCCGCCGCCTTTGGTGTATTCGCCGCGAACCGTGTGGCCCGGGCCTTTCGGGGCCATCATGATGACGTCGATGCCCGGCTTCGGCTCGATCAGGCCGAAGTGAACGTTCAGGCCGTGTGCGAATGCGATGGCCGAACCTTCTTTCAGGTTGTCGTGGACGTATTTCTTGTAGGTCTCTGCCTGAAGCTCGTCGGGCATGGTGAACATGATGACGTCGCACCATGCAGCAGCTTCGGCGATGCCCATGACCTGGAGGCCTTCGGCTTCGCATTTCTTGGCCGAGGCCGAGCCTTCGCGCAGAGCGACGACGATGTTTTTCGCGCCCGAGTCACGCAGGTTCAGTGCGTGGGCGTGGCCTTGCGAGCCGTAGCCGAGGATGGCGACTTTTTTGTCTTTGATCAGGTTTACATCGCAATCGCGATCATAAAACACGCGCATGGGCGGTCCTCCGTTGAATGTCTAGCGATAACTTACGACTTTATGTCGCAATATCTGCGCATTCATTGAGAAATATTCACTCGTAGTGTAAGATTAATTCACAGATACTAAATTAGTGAAAAAATCATGCAGATAGATGATGCGGATCGGCGGTTGTTGCGCCAGATGATGGCGGAACCGGGCCTGCCTGCGGCGGAACTGGCCGAGAGGGCTGGGCTGACCACCGCGACCTGCTGGCGGCGGATTGAAAAGCTGCGCGCGCGCGGCATTCTGCGCGGCGAAGAGGCGCGGATCGACTGGCGCGCCCTTGGCTGGGGGGTCGAGGTGAGCCTGCGCTTCACGCTGGATAAAACCAACCCACGCGCCTTTGACGAGTTTATCGCCGCCGCGCGTGAGGTGCCCGAGGTGATCGAGATCCAGACCTTCCTTGGCCAGACTGACATTCGCCTGAACGTGATTGCCCGCGACATGGGGCATTATCAGGAGATCTATCGTCACCGCATCCTGATGCTGCCCCACATCGCCGAGCTTGATGCGCTGATGCTGGTCGCTACCATCAAGGAAAGCGCGGAGCTGCCGCTATGATCGACCTTGACGATACCGACCGCGCGATCCTGCGCGCGCTTGTGCAGGACGCAACGCAAAGCGCTGGCGGATTGGGGCGGCGGCTGGGATTGTCGCAGCCTGCCTGCTGGCGGCGCATCCGGCGGCTGGAGGAGGCGGGCATCATTGCGGGGCGGCGGCTGGATGTCGATGCTTCGGCGCTTGGTTTCGGGGTGACGGTGTTCCTTGGGATCAAGCTGGCCGCGCGCGGGCGCGTCAGTCTTGAGGATTTCGAGCGCGCCGTGACGGCGATCCCAGAGGTGCAGGTTGTGCAGCACGTTCTGGGGCGGTTCGACTACCGCCTTCGGGTCAGCGCGCGCGACATTGCCGATTTCGAACGTGTCCTGCGCCGCCGGATCATGACCCTTCCGGGCGTCGGGCAGGTCGAGGCGAATGTGATGCTCTCGGAGGAGCGGCGGCCGGGACCCTTGGGCTAGAATATGCTATGCCATTCGGACTCTGAGCCGGCTTTGCTGGCAAGTCCGGTCTGGGGGATCCCGAGTGCGTTGTTCCTTGCCACCTACATACCGGAAGGCGGGCTTATAGGCCACGTTTCGGCTGATCGCTGTCGAGGCGCGTATCCCGCTTGAAAACTCAGGGGAGTCATGTGCGGTTTCTTATGGATGACTGGCGAACCGGGGCGGGAATTGCTGCTTGCGTAGCTATCCCCGCCCCGAGACGTTAATGCAGCGTCAGCCCGGCAAACAGGCGTTTGCGCGGTTTCGGGCGCAGCTCCGCCAACGGATCTGATACGGGAACGAGGCTCGGGGTGCGTTCGGCATTCGGAATACGCTCGGTGCGCAGCACGCGCATGACGCGCTCGCGGATATAGGTCGGGTCGTTGCGGATTTCCGCGGGCAACAGGCGGGCCTCGAACACAATGCGACGGCGTGTCACCAGTTCGACCTTATGCATGCGCCCTATTTTGGGCAGGTCGGGCGTGGCGAAATAGGCCATACGCAACTCGGCCTCGCGTTGCTTCAGGCGCGCGATTTCAGCGCGGATTTCGGCGAGTTCATCGGCCGGATTGGTCGGGGTCATCATCGGCATTGCTCCTTTCTGGAGGCTCCGATGGTGCGCGGTTCGGCTTAATATAGCTCTAACAGGAATGAGCGGAGGCAACGGAAGCTTGCCCCAAAGCATTGAAAATTTTACCGAAGGGTGGGTGCGGACCGGCGCATCAGCGCATGCCAAGCCCCGCTTTCATCAGCGTCTTGCGCACCGGACCCAGCGAATACAGCGCGCCCAGAACGCCCGCGCGCAGATCGCGCAGGGGGCGGGCCTCGACCATCGAGGCGCGGTTCAGCAGGTCGATGCCGATTTCGCGCGCCTTCACCTCGGGCCAGCGGCGACGGTTATAGGCGGCCAGCATCGGGGTGCTTCCCAGGTGCGCAGGGTCTTTCTCGCACAGTTCCAGCAGGCAGGTCAGATCGGCCAGCGACATATTCAGCCCCTGTGCGCCGATCGGCGGGATCACATGCGCGGCCTCGGCGATCAGGGCAACTCGTTGCCCCGCAAAGCTTTTGGCGATCTGCGTCATCATCGGCCAGACCGAGCGGCGCGTGGCCAGCGTGAGCTGCCCCAGAACGCCGGTCGAGCGCGCGTTCATCTCGGCCTCGAACTCGGGCACGGGCAGAGCGGCCAGACGCTCGGCCTCGGCGCCGCGCTCCATCCAGACGATAGCGGACGAATGCAGCCCCCCGCGGTCGGGCAGCGGCACAAGCGTAAACGGCCCGCCCGAGCGGTGGATCTCGGTCGAGATATTGTTGTGCGGTTCGGGGTGGGTCACGGCAAAGGCCAGTGCTTTCTGGCCGTAACGCGTTGTTTTTACGTCGATCCCCGCCGCCTCGCGGATGAACGAATTGCGTCCGTCAGCGGCGACAACCAGTCGCGCTTTGACGCGGGTGCCGTCCGAGAGCGAAACCTCGGCGCCTGCCTCGCGGGTGATCAGGCCCGTTGTCGCGACGCCCGGGCGGAAATCGACCAATGGGAGTTCGTCCAGCCGCGCCACCATCTCGCGGCGCAACAGCCAGTTTTGCAGGTTCCAGCCAAAGGGTTCGTCGGAGATGTCGGCCGCGTTGAAATCGCGGGTCAGACGCGCCTCGGGGGCGGCACCGCCCGCGTCGATGATCCGCATGATCTGAAGGGGTGCCGCGAAGGGCTGCAAACGCTCCCAAAGCCCTGCGCGCTCCAGCACGCCGCGTGAGGGATGCAGGAAGGCGGTGGTGCGCATATCCGCACCTTCCGCGCCCTCAGATGTCACCGGCGGGGCAGGATCAACGCAGATCGTGGTAAACCCTGCCGAACCAAAGGCCGCCGCAGCCGTCAGGCCCGCGACGCCGCCGCCGGAAATCAGGATGTCGGTCTCGACCGGAGTTTGGGTATTGCTCATCTGTCCCTCCATGCGCAGCGCCAATCTACGCGCCGCGCATAGGGAAAGCCAGAGCGTTGGCGTCAGCCGCCAGCGGTCAGCAGGACCAGAAGCGCCAGCGAGACCCAGGAGGCGATTACCCCCCACATGATCAGCCCGCCAAGGCCAAGCGCGACAAAAGCCGCTGCCGCCGAGCCGATCAGCAAGATCGCAATGGCCCACATGATCGCGCTATTGTCTTTGCCGGTTTCATGGGCGTGCAGGTTGGTTGCGCCGGTTTCGGCGGTCGACATGGTCATGATAGAATCTCCCGTTCGCTGTCTCCCTGACAACGGGGTGCTACTTAGCGTGCTGCGACGCAGAATGCAGGTGCGAAAGATGGTCAAATTGTCGCACCTTGCGCGGGCGACTCAGGAGGGGTTTATGCGGGTCAGAAAGGCACCCAGATCGCCGGTGTGATGGTGGATATGGGCAGGCGGTGCGGGCAGGGGCTCGGGCGCGACATGAACGCAACGCATACCAAGCGTGTGGGGTTCCACGAGGTTGCGCGGGTCATCCTCGAACATGGCGGCGCGGGTGGGGGTAATGCCCGCCGCGCCAAAGACCGTCGCGAACGAAGCCGGATGCGGCTTCGGATGAAAGCCCGCGTTTTCAACGCCGTAAATCCCGTCGAACAGCCCCGAAAGCCCGCGCGCCTCTAGCACGCGCATCGCATAGGGCGCGCTGCCATTGGTGAAAACGATCTTTTGGCCGGGCAGGGCGGCAATGCCCGCGCGCAGCACCGGATCGGGGCACAGATGATCCAGAGAAATCTCGTGGACCTCGTGCAGATAGGGCGCAGGGTCCACACCGTGTTCGTGCATCAGACCCGCAAGCGTCGTGCCGTAAAGCTGCCAGTAATGGGCGCGCAGATGGTTCGCCTCGTCGCGCGGAAGCCCGAGTGCGCGCATGACGAAATCGGTCATCCGCACCTCGATCTGGTCGAAGAGGCGCGCCTCGGGCGGGTAGAGCGTGTTGTCGAGGTCAAAGACCCACTCACGCACATGCGCGAAATCGGCCTTCGGATTTGGTTCGGCGTTCGTCATGGGGCAAAGCTAGCGCCCGCGCGGGGGCAGGGCAATGGCGCTTGCATGGGGGCGGGGATGGGGCGTAAGGTTCGCGCTCGCGGCGGGAGGTCGGAACTGGGAGCGGAGCGCCAATGCAGAAAGATGCCTATACCTTGATCCTCGAGGCGATCGACGGCGGGATTTACCGCCCCGGCGACCGGCTTGTTGAATCGGAACTGGCCGAGCGGTTCGGGGTGTCGCGCACGCCGGTGCGTGAGGCGTTGCAACGGCTTGAAACGCAATCCATGCTGGCGCGTGACGGGCGCTCGTTGATTGTGGCTTCGCTTGACCATAACCAACTGGCCGAGCTGTATGTCGTGCGCGCCGAGCTGGAGGCGCTTGCCGCGCGTCTGGCGGCGAAACATGCTGCCCCCGAAGAGGTGCGTGTGCTGCAAGAGATGATCGAGGAAGACCGCGCGAAAATCGGTGATCCCGGTGCGCTCAGCCGCGCGAACCGCCGGTTTCATCATCAGATCCACCTTGCCTCGCACAACCGCTATCTGGTGCAGCAGCTTGACCTTGTGCACCGCTCGATGGCGCTTTTGGCGACGACCTCTCTGGCGGTTGAAGGGCGCGGCGAGGCGGCACTGGCCGAGCACCAGGCGATCGTCGATGCGATTGGTGCAGGCGATGCCGAGGCTGCCGGCACGATGCTGCGTAAACATATCTCGAAGGCGTTCGAGACGCGGCTCAAGCTGGACGCGACCGCCGTGCAGGAGCGCGGCTAGTCGATCAGCGGCGCCAGCCGCGTGCGTGGCGGTGGCGCAGGCACAGGTGTCGCGGCGACGATCTGCGGAACCAGGGCCGAGGCGCGGGGCTTTTGCGCGTTCAGGTCAAACACCCCGTGGCTGGTCTTGTCCCAATAGAAGGGCTTGACGATCATCTCGTAAAGCGCCTTCCAGCCGGCCAGCGCGCCAAGCGGAAAGTAGAAATGCAGCGTCGGCACCCAAGGGATCAGGTGACGGTGTTCCTTGCCACTGACGGCCCAGATGCCGACCGCGATATTCGCCCCCTCGGTCAGCACGAACAGCCCGATCAGCGCGTTACGCAGCGGTGTGGACAGAACTGTGTCGACCGGATGCCAGACCCCCAGCGGCACAAGCCACATCGACCACAGCACGGGCGCGAAAATAAACTGCGTGAGCGACCCGAGAACCAGAATCTGGATGCCTAAAAACCGTTTCGGGCCAAGCTCTTGCCACAGGCGACGCGGGTTTCGCATATGCACGGCCCAGGTCATCGCATAACCCTTGAGCCAGCGAGATCTCTGCTTGACCCATGGCATCGCGCGGCAGTTTGCCTCTTCGTGGGTGACGGTGCGCACCAGTTCCGTGCGATAGCCATGACGCGCCAGACGGATGCCCAGATCTGCGTCCTCGGTCACGTTATGCGCGTCCCATCCACCCAGTTCCTCCAGCGCCTCTCGGCGGAAAAACAGCGTCGTGCCGCCAAGCGGGATCACCAGCCCCATCCGCGCGACACCGGGCAAAAGCGTGCGCCACCACGCGGCATATTCGATGGTAAAGCACCGCGCGAGCCAGTTCGTGCGCGGGTTATAATAATCCAGCATCCCTTGCAGACAGGCGACCTCGGGCGGCGCCTCGGCAAAGCGGCGCGCAATGATATGGAGCTGGTCGGGATCGGGCGCGTCCTCGGCGTCATAGACCCCGATCACCGAGCCGCGACAGAAGTTCAGCGCGTAATTCATCGCTCGTGGCTTGGTCTTGATCGGGCCGTCCGGCACCGTCACAACACGCATCCAGCGCGGCAGGGTCGCCTCCGCCAGCGTCGTGCGGGTCATCAGATCGCCCTGTTCGACCACCAGAAGAATGTCCAGCAATTCGCGCGGGTAATCCAGCTTGCCAAGCCGCGCGATCAGCCGCTCGGCTATGTCGTGTTCATGAAACAGCGGCACCATGATCGAGATGATCGGCAGCCTTATCGGTGCCTTCGGGCCTGCGCGCAGAGGGGCGGGGCTTTCGCGCCGCGCTTTGATTTCGCTGCGCGCCGCCAGCAGTTTCAGTCCTGTCGAGAGCACCAGCGAGAGCACCACCCAGCTAAACAGCGCCATGAAGACCGCGATTGGGGCCAGCCACAGCCCGACCGCACTGAGCGTGAGCAAGGCCAGGGCGAAGCGTGCGGCACGGGCCTCGTTATGCGAGCGACAGGATTTCTCGGGGTCGACCTTGACCTCGGCGCGGCGGATCAGCGCGGTCTGGCGGCGCGCGAGCAGGCTTTCATGCACATCACGCTCGGGCGCCAGAACCATGCGATAGGGCGCTAGCCCGGCAGGCAGGCTATTGCGAAGATTGTGAAAATCTTCGGGACGTGCCGTCGCGACAAGGGTAACGCCGCCCACGCGCCGCCACGGCACAAAGCTGTCACGCAGGCAGGCCTCGGGGCCGATAGCGTCAATCAGGCGCGGGTCGGGAGCTTGCGCAATCAGATCGACAATCGGCGCCGACCATTGCGCCGAAAGCGCTGACATCAAAGCGGCCTCATCGACCCAGCCATGCGCTAGCAGAATGTCGCCCAAGCGAACGTCTTGACGGATGCGCAGCGAGAGCGCCTTGATCAGATGTGCGGGCTCGATCGCGCCGCGATCCAGCAGGATCTGACCCAAGGGCGTGCGGTTCGGGCTGGCCTTGGGCGAGTTTGGCAGGCGAATGCGCCGCGCCTTTTCGGGCCTCAGAAACGCCGAAAGCGAGATCGGAGCGTTTTCCGGCTCGAGAACAGGGATAATCTTACGCTGTGTGGAACTCATGAACACACCCCTTGGTTGTGTTCAGAGTTGAGCAAGATCCGTTAACAGAGGGTTAATAGATCACCGGATCGGCCAAAAATTCAGATCGTTGCAGGCAGAGACTGTCTGCCTGCTGATCTCAGGCGGATTTGCGCGCGCGCATGGCCTCGGCGAAACGCTCGAACAGGTAATAGCTATCCTGCGGACCGGGGCTTGCCTCGGGGTGGTATTGCACCGAGAACACCGGACGCCCCTCGATGCGGATGCCACAGTTCGAGCCGTCGAACAGCGAGACGTGCGTCTCGATCACGCCTTCGGGCAGCGATTGCGCATCAACCGCGAACCCGTGGTTCATCGAGGTGATCTCGACCTTGCCGGTCTCTTTGTCTTTCACTGGGTGGTTCGCGCCGTGGTGGCCGTGGTTCATCTTGATCGTCTTCGCGCCAAGCGCGAGGGCAAGCATCTGGTGGCCAAGGCAGATCCCGAAGACGGGCAGTTCGGTCTTCAGCACGTCACGGATCATCGGCACGGCATATTCGCCGGTCGCAGCCGGGTCTCCGGGGCCGTTCGACAGGAACACGCCATCGGGATTGTGCGCGAGCACTTCTTCGGCGGTCGCGGTTGCGGGCAGAACCGTCACATCGCAGCCAGCCGAGGCCAGGCAGCGCAAGATGTTGCGCTTGGCGCCGAAATCAAGCGCGACGACCTTGAAGCCTTCGCCTTCGCGCGCCTTGTAACCCTCGGGCCAGGCCCAACGCATTTCATTCCACTGGTAGGACTGCGCGCAGGTCACGTCTTTCGCCAGATCAAGCCCGACAAGCCCCTGCCAGTCGCGCGCCTTTTTGACCAGTGCCTCGATGTCGAACTCGCCATTCGGGTTATGCGCGATGGCGACATGCGGCGCGCCCTGTTGGCGGATCGCACGGGTCAGGCGGCGGGTGTCGACACCGCCAACGCAAATCCGGCCGCGCTTGGCCAGCCAGCTAACAAGGTCTTCGCTCGCGCGCCAGTTCGACGGCTCGGTCGGGTCCCATTTGACGACCATACCGGCGGCAACCGGATCGCTGGTTTCGTCATCTTCGGGGTTCACGCCGACGTTGCCGACATGCGGGAAGGTGAATGTCACGATCTGGCCCGCGTAAGACGGGTCGGTCATGATTTCCTGATAACCGGTCATGGCAGTGTTGAAGACAAGCTCGGCCACCGTCTCTCCGGTAGCGCCGAAACCCTTGCCATAGAACAATTGCCCGTCGGCAAGCGCGATAAGCGCTGTGGGTTTCTCGGATGCGGTCTGGCGTGCAGGCATGGCGTGTTCCCCCGGGGCAAAATCCGTGGGAAACTAGGCGCGTGCGCCTGCGCGGTCAAGGGGGTTCGTCTTTTTATTGATATTGAATGAAATCAATATGTTAGCATCATTGCGCCAAAGCGTGCTTCGGGGTATTTTGGCGGCTTACACGGAAAAGGGCTTTGCCGATGGGAATGAAAGACAAGATTGCGCTGGCACTGAAAGACGCGATGCGTTCGAAAGAACAGGCGCGGCTGTCGACGCTGCGGCTGATCAATGCGGCCATCAAGGACCGCGAGATTGCGCTGCGGGGCGAGGATGGCGGCGGCGAGCTGGCCGATAGCGACATCCTTGCGATTCTGGGGAAGATGGTAAAGCAGCGTCAGGAATCGGCGCGCGCCTATGAAGAGGGCGGGCGGCTGGAACTGGCCGAGAAAGAGCTTTCCGAGGTTGGCGTGATCGAGGAGTTCCTGCCACGCCAGCTGTCGGCGGAAGAAGTGACCGAGGCCGTGGCGGCAGCGATTGCCAAGGTCGGCGCCAGCTCGATCCGCGACATGGGCCGCGTGATGGGCGAGTTGAAGGCGAAATACACCGGCCAGATGGATTTCGGCGCGGTCGGTCCGATGATCAAAGACAAGCTGGCGTGAGATGGCTCTGGCCAGTGCCGGCTCTGGCGCTGGCCGGATGCATGGGCGGGGGATTCGGTGCGAATCCCTATCCCGACCGCGAGGTGGTGGCCTTCGCGTCAACCACGGGGGACGGCGCGTTCCGATACGCCTGTGCCGAGGCGGAGCCTCCGGATTCCATTCAAGCCCGCGGCAAGGCCGCGCATCGCGCCTTTGAGGTCGCTTTGGCAGAGTTCGAGGATCAGCGCGCAAAGATTTTGCTAGAGGGGCTGGATAGCGGCAAGTCTCCGCGCGCAATAACGCGGCTGCTGGATGCTCGGACCGAGCTTTGGGCGCAGAAGACCGCCGAACGGATCGAGGCGGGGTATCACTGCATCCCGCTGTCGGGCGGCTGATCGGCCTGCGTCACGCGCGCGATCATCAGATTATCGCTGAGTTCCGTGTAAACTGCGCTCCTTTCGGCGGGCGTGAGGAAGGCGCCAAGCTCGACCACGCGCGGCCCGCCATGCAGCACCAGATAATCCGGCACGGGCCCGCCCTGCGCGATCAGCTCGGGGCGCACCCAATGTGTGTTGGCCTGCCAGTGTCCCGCCTTGTCGGGATCGGTGCGGAACTGGCTGAGAGTGACCGTCTCGGGGGTGAGCGTCAGAACCTCCAGCACCTCGCCCGTGCGATAGCTATATGCCAGCGCCCACCAGATCGCGCCAACCGCAATCGCCAGAAACGGCAACAGCGCCCAGAGGATCACCGAGCCGAGCACCGCAAACAGCGGCAGGGCGAGAAGGGCTATCGTCGCGCCGATAAACAGCACGAAGCCCCGCTTTGGCAGCGAGCGATACGGCCAAAGCTCCAGCCGGAGTTCTCCGGCCTCTCCGTCAGTCCATTGATAAGGCATGTCCTCCCCCGTTCGCAGGTCCAGCGTAAGCCCGCGGACCGTGCTCGGGCAAGGCTGGCGAGGGTGTCGCATGGTGATTTATCGGCGGATCGGGCAGACTCCGGTTTTGCCGGAGGGACAGGCCATGCAACCAGTCAGAAAAATGCGGAAAATTTCAGCAGTATTCGCGGGCATCTTCGGCGTGATGACGCTGGTTGTCGGTGGATCGGCGCTGACGGGGACGGTCGATTTCGGAACGCCCGTGCCCTTCGTCCTGATCTTTAACTTTGCTTCGGGCTTCGGGTTTGTGGCGGTCGGATGGGGACTTTGGGCCGGTCGAAACTTTGCCAGGCTTCTGACGGTGGTAATGTTCGGGGCCAGCCTGATCGTTGCTCTGGGGCTGGTTTGGTGGATTTCGCAAGGCGGCGCGTATATGACCCGCACGCTTTGGGCGCTTTCTGCGCGCACGCTGGTTTGGGGCGGGCTGGCGCTGGTTGCGCGGCGGGTGATTGCCAAAGCCTGAATAGCACGCAACGAAAAACGGCCCCGGATCGCTCCGGGGCCGTTTCGATTTCTTGCCTTAGTGGGCGTGGGAGTGATCCCAGTCCTCACGCTTGGGCAGCTGCTCGAACGTGTGCTCGGGCGGCGGCGAGGGCAGCGTCCACTCCAGCGTATCGGCATATTCGTTCCAGTAGTTCTTTTCGGTGACGCGCTTGCCGCGGGTCAGCGTGTAGAACACGATGCCGATGAAGAAGACGAACGACGCGAACGAGATGAAGGCGCCATAGGACGAGATCTTGTTCCAGTAGGCGAAGGCCTCGGGGTAGTCGATATAGCGGCGCGGCATCCCCTGACGGCCAAGGAAGTGCTGCGGGAAGAAGATCATGTTCGAGCCAATGAACATCATCCAGAAGTGCAGCTTGCCCGCCCATTCGGGGTATTGCCGGCCCGACATCTTGCCGATCCAGAAATAGACGCCCGCAAAGATCGCGAAGACTGCGCCAAGCGACATCACATAGTGGAAGTGCGCCACGACGTAATAGGTGTCGTGATAGACGCGGTCGAGCGGGGCTTGCGACAGAACCACGCCGGTCACGCCGCCCACGGTGAACAGGAACAGGAAGCCGAAGGCCCAAAGCATCGGCGTCTTGAACTCGATCGAGCCGCCCCACATGGTCGCGATCCACGAGAAGACCTTAACGCCTGTGGGCACTGCGATCACCATCGTCGCCAGCATAAAGTAGCTCTGCTGCGTCAGCGACATGCCCACCGTATACATATGGTGCGCCCAGACGACGAATCCCAGAACCCCGATCGCCACCATCGCATAGACCATCGGCAGGTAGCCGAAGACGGGCTTGCGCGAGAAGGTCGCGATGACATGCGAGATAATGCCAAAGCCCGGCAGGATGATGATGTAGACCTCGGGGTGCCCAAAGAACCACAGAATGTGCTGATAGAGGATCGGATCACCGCCGCCTTCCGGCTGGAAGAAGGTGGTGCCGAAGTTACGGTCCATCAGAAGCATCGTGATCGCGCCCGCCAGAACCGGCAGCGACAGCAGGATCAGCCACGAGGTGACAAAGATCGACCAGCCGAACAGCGGAACCTTGTGCAGCGTCATGCCCGGAGCGCGCATGTTCAGGAAGGTGGTGATCATGTTGATCGAGCCGAGGATCGAGCTTGCGCCCGAGACGTGCACGGCAAAGATCGCCAGATCCATCGAATAGCCTTGCTCTGCGGTCGAGAGCGGCGGGTAAAGCACCCAGCCCACGCCCGAGCCAAGCTGGCCATTGCCGCCCGGTGCCAGCAGCGAGGCCACACCAAGCGCGACACCAGCCACATAGAGCCAGTAGCTGAGGTTGTTCATCCGCGGGAAGGCCATATCCGGCGCGCCGATATGCAACGGCATGAAATAGTTGCCAAACCCCCCGAAGAGCGCGGGAATCACCACGAAGAACATCATCAGAACGCCGTGATAGGTGATCATCACGTTCCAGAGGTGCCCGTTGGGGGTGCATTCCTGCGAGCTGTCCGCGATAAAGCGGGCGCCTTCCGCGCACATATACTGCACGCCGGGGTCCATCAGTTCGAGGCGCATGTAGACGGTGAAAATCACCGAAATAAGCCCGACAATACCTGCGGTGAAGAGATAGAGAATCCCGATATCTTTGTGGTTGGTGGACATGAACCAGCGGGTGAAGAACCCGCGATTGTCATGTTCGCCATGGCCGTGAACGGCTGCGTCCGCCATGTGTGTCTCCCTTATAAGTGCAGAATGTCCGGGCTCTCCCTTCCCGAACCTGCCTAAGTGCAGTTCTAAGGCGCATTTTTTTATCGGGCAAGGATGGAGTGCGAAAAAATGTCACACCCAGATGCCGCACGGGCCTGATGGCGGGCCTGCAATGCGAAAGGGCGCCCGTTCGGGGCGCCCTTTGCGGATCACATCTCTTGCCGGATGGCAAAGACTTATTGGGTGACAGAGGCCAGATAGGCCGCGATGTCTTCCTGGTCTTTTTTCTGCTTGTGAGTCATGCCCGACTTGGCTTTCGCGCCCAGCTTGGCCTCAAGCCATGCGGAGGGGTCGGTCATATAGACGGCCAGCTCTTCTTCGGTCCAGACGAAATCGGGGTTCGCGCCGGCGAACTCGACGATCGATTCCTTGTATTTGAAGCCTTCCTGATGCGCGGCCGGCTTGCCGACGATGCCATAGAGGTTCGGGCCGGTCTTGCCGCCCTTGACGATATCGGTGCCGTCTTCTGCCTGGATCATGTGGCAGGCTTTGCACTTCTTGAATTCTTTCTCGCCTTTCTCGGCGTCACCTGCAAATGCCGGAACGGCAAGGGCAACGACAGCGAGCGTGGCAATCAGGCTGGTCTTCATCGCGTCTTCCTCATGTTAGGTCTCGACCCCTCTCCCTCGGTCAGGGCCCTGAAGGTGCGCAGATAGGGCGCATGGAGGGGTTCTACCACGGGGCAAAAGGTCGCGTCACGGGGGAAGATCGGGAAAATTTCCCCATCAGGCAAAGATTTGATCGAACTTTAGTCGCAACGCGGCGTCCAGATCGTCCATTGTGACCGGCAGGCCCAGATCGACAAGGCTGGTGACGCCGTGCTCGCGGATGCCGCAAGGGACGATTCCGTCAAAGTGGCCCAGGTCCGGTTCGACGTTGATCGAGATGCCGTGGAAACTGACCCATTTGCGCAGCTTCACGCCGATGGCGGCGATTTTGTCCTCGCGCAGCGCGCCGTCGAGGGCAGGGGGCTTGTCGGGGCGTGTGACCCAGACGCCGACGCGGCCCTCGCGGATTTCACCGGTGACGTTGAACTCGGCCAGCGCGGCAATCACCCAGTTTTCCAGCTTTTGGACAAAGGCGCGCACGTCGCGCCCGCGTTTGTTCAAATCAAGCATGACATAGGCAACGCGCTGGCCCGGCCCGTGATAGGTGTATTGCCCGCCGCGACCTGCATTGAACACAGGAAAGCGGTCGGGGTCGACCAGATCCTCGCGTTTGGCCGAGGTGCCGGCGGTATATAAAGGAGGGTGCTCCAGCAGCCAGATCGCCTCGTCTGCCTCGCCTTTATATATAGCGGCGACGCGCGCCTCCATGAATGCCAGTGCTGCGTCATAGGGGACGGGCGCGTCCGAATATATCCACTCGACCATGTGGCCTCCGTTCTGTTGCGAGGAGTCTACGCAAAGATTGCGGGCGCCTCCAGCGGATTGATGCGCGGGGCGGGCGGGGCGCAAACGCGCCTGTCATCGCGCGCAGCCCTTGTTTTCAAGGCGCCGATGCATACCCGCTCGACGCGCCGATTTTTTTTCGCGAATGCCCCGAAATTCCTCTTTTCATCGCGGCGGCCTTTGGCTAAAAGCCCGCTACCAAGCCAAGACAGTGCGGTCGTGGCGGAATTGGTAGACGCGCAGCGTTGAGGTCGCTGTGGGGTAACTCCCGTGGAAGTTCGAGTCTTCTCGACCGCACCATCATCCCGCTGAGGATGACGAAAAAGCTCCCGCAAGGGAGCTTTTCGTTTTCAGCCCTTCCGCTGCGACCGCGGCCGGGCGGAACGACTCACTCGGGCGGCACCTGTCCTTTTCGACAGGTCGGGCCTTTCCATACTGCCTGAAAAACGGACGAGAAATTTCCGCAGATCGCGAGTTGACGCAAAAATCTTGCGCAGGTTGGCTGAATGCGACCTTTTGTTTGCGCGATACGACCGCAGAAAAAGTGGATTTCAGGGCAATCTTTTAAATCTTTCCCCAACGGCAAAAAGTCGGTTGCAACATAGCCGCTCACTTGTTTTATTCATCGGGCGGGAACTAATGAACGATAAACGACAGGGAGCCCGAATTTGACAACTGAAGCCAGCGGCGATGGATTCGTCGTATTTGACCGCGTGCAAAAAAGCTACGACGGCGAAACGCTTGTTGTGAAAGACCTCAACCTATCAATCGGCAAAGGCGAGTTTCTGACGATGCTCGGCCCGTCCGGTTCCGGCAAAACGACCTGCCTGATGATGCTGGCGGGGTTTGAGACTGCAACACACGGTGAAATTCTGCTCGACGGGCAGAATATCAATCACACGCCGCCCCACAAGCGCGGCATCGGGATGGTGTTCCAGAACTATGCCCTCTTCCCGCATATGACGGTGGGCGAGAACCTTGCGTTCCCGCTGGAAGTGCGCGGGATGGGCAAGTCCGAGCGCGAGGCCAAGGTCAAGCGTGCGCTTGATATGGTGCAGATGGGGGCTTTCGCCAACCGTCGTCCGGCCCAGCTTTCGGGTGGCCAGCAACAGCGTATCGCCCTGGCGCGTGCACTGGTGTTCGACCCGTCTCTGGTGCTGATGGACGAACCGCTTGGCGCGCTTGATAAACAGCTGCGCGAACATATGCAGTTCGAGATCAAACACCTGCATGAATCGCTTGGCATTACCGTGGTTTATGTGACCCACGATCAGGGCGAGGCGCTGACCATGTCGGACCGCGTGGCCGTGTTCAACGATGGTCGCATCCAGCAGCTTGCGCCGCCGGACGAGCTTTATGAGCGCCCGCAAAACAGCTTTGTGGCGCAGTTCATCGGCGAGAACAACAAACTGCCGGGTGTTATCGAAACGCTTGACGGCGATAGCTGCACGGTGCGTCTGGCAACAGGCGAGATCATCGACGCGACGCCGGTCAATGTGCACGAAAAAGGGCAAAAGACGCTTGTGTCGATCCGCCCCGAGCGTGTCGAGTTCAAGCCCGAGATGATGCCTCCGGGCGCCCATATGATCGACGCCGAAGTGCTCGAAGTGATCTACATGGGCGACATTTTCCGCACGCGTATGCGTGTTGCAGGTTCGGACGAGTTCGTGATGAAATCGCGGAATACGCTTGGGCAGACCAAACTGTCCGCGGGCGAGAAAATCCGTATCGGCTGGCATCCGCAGGACGCCCGCGCCCTCGATCCGCAGTAAAGGAATAGGCTGGCGGGGCAACCCGCCTTCCTTGCCGCCTCACACGCGGCCAACAGACGTAAAGTCAGCACTAATAACAACTGGGAGTCTCCTAATGAAAAAGACCATGATCCTCACCACGGCTCTTGTGGCAACGGGCTTTGCAGCCTCGGCGCAAGAGCTGAACATCGTGTCCTGGGGCGGTGCCTATACCGTCAGCCAGGTCGAGGCTTATCACAAGCCCTTCACCGAAATGACCGGCGTCAAGATCAACTCGATCGACGCTGACAACCCGGCAACCCCCCTCAAGGCGCAGGTTGAAGCCGGCAACGTCTCGATCGACCTTGCTGACATCGAGCTGTCGGACGCCATCCGTCTGTGCGACGAAGGCCTGCTGCAAGAGATCGACCCGGCCATGCTGCCGGCCGCTCCCGATGGCACCCCGGCTGCCGAAGACTTCGTTCCGGGCGCCATTCAGGATTGCGCCGTTGCGAACATCGTCTGGGCAACCAACATTGCCTATGACAAGACCAAGTTCGAAGGCAACGAGCCGAAAACCCTTGCGGACTTCTTCGACCTCGAGAAGTTCCCGGGCAAGCGCGGCCTGCTGAAGTCGGCCAAGCGTTCGCTGGAAATGGCACTGGTTGCTGACGGCGTCGGTTCGGAAGACATCTACACCGTTCTGGGCACCCCCGAGGGCGTCGAGCGCGCACTGGCCAAGCTTGACACCATCAAGGACTCGGTCGTGTGGTGGGAAGCTGGCGCACAGCCGCCGCAACTGCTTGCAGATGGCGAAGTCGTGATGACCACCGGCTACAACGGCCGTTTCTTCGCGGCTGAAGTCGGCGAAGGCAAGCCGTTCGGCTCGATCTGGGAAGGTGCCTACATGGACTATGACCTCTGGGCCATTCCGAAGGGCGCACCGCACCTGGAAGACGCGATGAAGTTCCTCGCGTTCTCGACCGACACCCAGCGTCTTGCTGACCAGGCTAAATACATCTCGTATGGTCCGGCCCGTAAGTCGTCGTCCTCGCTTGTTGGCCTCTATCAGGACGGCAAGACCCAGATGGCACCCTACATGCCGACCAACCCGGACAACCTGATCAACCCGATCTGGACCGATCCGACCTTCTGGGCTGACCACGACGTCGAACTGAACGAGCGTTTCAACGCCTGGCTCGCCAGCTAATGTAACACAACATGCGGGAGGCGCATTCGTGCCTCCCGTATTTTCTTGCAGCCGCGGGTTTAGCCCGTGGACAGGAAAATTGTATCTGCGAGGAACCGGATGACCGACGCAACGACCATTCTTACCACTGCCGATGGCAAGCCACTCAAGGCCGCACTTGCGGCCTCGCTCGCGGTGCGCCGTCGCCGCGCACTCATGCTGGTTGCGCCGCTCTTTCTGTTCATTCTGATCAGCTTCATCGTGCCCATCGGGCAGATGTTGTTCAAGTCGATCCATAATGACACATTCTCGAAAAACGCCCCCGCGCTGGTGGAGTGGTTCGATGCCAATCCCGCCGGTTCTGCGCTGGACGAAAGCGCTTATGCGGCGCTCGCCTCGGACCTTGTGCTGATGCGTGATAAAAAAACCGCGGGCGAGGCGGGGACGCGGATCAACTACGACATCGCGGGGACGCGCTCGCTGTTCACAGGCTCGGCGCGGTCGGCGAAAAAACTGTCGGCCCCCTATAAAGAAGCGCTGATTGATCTGGATGCGAAATGGGCCGATCCGGCGATCTGGCGCGCGATGCGCTCGGCGTCCAGCCCCTATACCATCGACTTCTATCTGGCGGCGAACGACTTTACCCGCGATGACGATGGCTCGATCACCACGGTGCCGGAAGGTCAGGCGATCTATAAAAAGCTGATGTCGCGCACGCTCATTATGTCGCTGGAAATCACCGCGATCTGCTTGCTCCTCGGCTTCCCGATTGCGCATCTTCTGGCGACGCTGCCGATGCGCAAGGCGATGCTGCTGATGATCCTTGTTCTGCTTCCCTTCTGGACCTCGCTTCTGGTGCGCACGACCGCGTGGATGGTGCTCTTGCAAAGCCAGGGTGTGCTGAATGACCTGATGGTCTGGGCCGGTATCATCGACGAAGAGGGCCGGTTGCAGATGATCTATAACGAGACCGGCACGATCGTCGCGATGACGCATATCCTGCTGCCCTTCACCATTCTGCCGCTCTATTCGGTGATGAAGACGATCCCGCCGAGCTATGTGCGCGCCGCGCGCAGCCTTGGCGCGACCTCGTGGACCGCGTTCCGCCGCGTCTACCTGCCGCAGACCCTTCCGGGGATCGGGGCAGGCGGGCTTTTGGTCTTCATCCTCGCGATGGGCTACTACATCACCCCCGCTCTTGTCGGTGGCGCCGATGGCCAGATGATCTCGAACATGATCGCCTTCCACATGCAGAAGTCGCTCAACTGGTCGCTGGCTGCCGCACTTGCCTCGCAACTTCTGGCCGTCGTTCTGGTCTTCTTCTGGATCTACGACAAGCTGGTCGGCATTGACAAAATGAAGCTCGGGTAACGGAGAGAGACATGGCACTTCCTACCTACGCAAGCCCGCTCGAGCGCGTCTGGCATTACTCCTATCTCGTGATCTGCGCGCTGATCTTTACCTTCCTGATCGCGCCGATCCTGATTGTGATGCCGCTCTCGTTCAACGCGGAACCTTACTTTACCTTCACCGAGAAGATGCTCTCCTTCGACCCCGAGGGCTATTCGATGCGCTGGTATGACACGCTGATCACCTTCGGGATGCAAACCCCCGAGGGCGAACGCGGCGCGGCCTTCTGGTCGGACTTCTGGCACAACGCGACCTGGATGCATGTTGCGAAGAACTCGATCATCATCGGTTTCTTCTCGACCATCCTGTCCGCATCGCTTGGCACCATCGCGGCGCTTGGTCTGACCCGCCCCGAGATGCCCTATCGCAAGCAGATCATGGCGGTTCTGATTTCGCCCATGATCGTGCCGATCATCATTTCAGCGACGGGGATGTTCTTCTTCTACTCGGGCCAGTGGGTTCCGGTCCCGAGCTTCGAGAACGGTTTGCATCTGGAATGGGGACGTCTGGCGGGCTCCTATCCGGGGATCATCCTTGCGCACGCGGCCCTGGGCATTCCCTTCGTGATCATCACTGTGACGGCCACCCTGTTTGGTTTCGACCAGTCGCTGGTCCGTGCCTCCGCGAGCCTTGGCGCCAACCCGCGCACCACCTTCTTCAAGGTGCAGATGCCGCTGATCCTGCCGGGGGTGATCTCGGGTGGACTGTTCGCCTTTGTCACTTCGTTTGACGAAGTTGTCGCGGTTCTGTTCATCGCGGACCACACCCAGCAGACGATCCCGCGCCAGATGTGGAACGGTATCCGCGAGCAGATCAGCCCCGCTATTCTGGCCGTGGCGACGATCCTCGTGATCATCTCGATTGCGCTTCTGACCACCGTCGAATTGTTGCGCCGCCGCTCCGAGCGTCTGCGCGGCATGAGCCCGAGCTAATACGGGCAGCACCGCAACTGAAAAGGGGGCTTTGGCCCCCTTTTTCTTTGGCAAAAAGCCGATGCTGTGTAACCTGCCCGTTGCCTAACGAAAGCGAAACCGATGCTTGGAATCGAGCGCCTTGACCATCTTGTTCTGACCGTGGCCGATATCGACCGTGCCTGCGCGTTTTACTGCGAAATCCTCGGGTTTCAGCTTGTAACCTTCGGGCAGGGGCGGAAGGCGCTTGCCTTCGGTCGGCAGAAAATCAACCTGCATCAAGCCGGACAAGAGTTCGAGCCGAAGGCCGCGCGCCCGATGCCCGGTTCCGCCGACCTGTGCCTGATTTCGTCAGTGCCGCTGGATCGCATCACCCGTCACTTGCAGGCAGCGGGTGTGGTGATCGAAGAGGGGCCGGTGCGCAGAACCGGTGCAACGGGGCCGATCCTGTCGGTCTATATCCGTGATCCGGATGGCAACCTGATCGAGATCGCAAATGAGATTGCCCGTGACTGATCTGCCTTAGGGCAAAATCGCGAGCCAGCCCCAGATGCTCAGGATCGAGGTGGCGGTTGCGATCAGCACGGCCGAGGCCGCGACGCGGCGGCCCACTCCGTAAAGGTTGGCAAAGAGATAGGCGTTGACCCCGGGGGCCATTGCCGCTGTCAGCACCGCAGAGCGCAGCGCCGCCGTATCAAGGCCAAAGCCGAAGCGGCCAAGCGTATAGGTGATCGCCGGATGCAGCGCGAGCGAGAGCACGGTGACCATCGTAATCGCTTTGGCGTCGCCCTCGGGGCGATAGCGGTAAAGCACGCCCCCCAGCCCGAACAGGGCCGCAGGCAGGGCCGCGCGCGCCATCATATCCATCGCATCCCAGATCGGCGCGGGCAGGCTCAGCCCCGTCGTGCCCTGAAAGATCTGGATCGCAAACCCCGCCATGATCCCCAGAACCAGCGGCGTGCGCAGCACCCCCAAAAGCGCGTTCATGCCCACGCGCCCCAGTCCCGCGCCCGTGCCATGCGAGCGCACGGCCTCCATCACCAGAATGCCGACGGTATAAAGGAAGGGCGAGTGGACCGAGATGATCGCGAAGTTGCCCGACAGCGCCTCGGCGCCATAGGCGCGCTCGGTGATCGGCACCCCCAGAAGGAGCGAGTTCGAAAAGAGACAGGCAAAGCCTATGGCGACGCTTTCGGGACCGGTGCGGCCCAGAAACCGCGCCCCTGCGATCCCGATGGCAAAGGAGACCAGCGCGCCGGTGTAAAAGCTGGTCATCAGCCCGATGTCATAGCTCGCCCCAAGGTCAAGCCGCGCGATCGAGCGCGCCAGCAGCACCGGCACCGCGAAGTTCTGCGCGAACCGCATCAGCCCGTCGACGGCGGCCTCTGAAAACATCCCGCGCCAGCTGACCAGATAGCCGAAGCCGATAACCAAAAAGACCGGAAGGATAACGTCGATCAGCGCGGTCACGGAGCGTCAAACTCCAGCACCATCCCGTCGAAAGCGGGGGTGATGTGATCGGGGGTCTCGGCGTCGAGATCATTATAGTCGAGGTCGATATGCATATTCGTCAGCACCGCCGTTTTGGGCGCGCAGCGCGTGATCCATTCCAGCGTCAGCTCCAGATGGGCATGCGTCGGGTGGGGGGTGCGGCGCAGCGCGTCGATCACAAAGCACTCCAGCCCGTCCAGATGGGTCCAGCCCGGCTCGGGGATGATATTGACGTCGGGGATATAGGCCAACGGCCCCATGCGGAAGCCAAGCGCGTCGATATTGCCGTGGATTACCTCGATCGGCTGGAACGCAATCGCGCCGCCCGCGCCCGAAATCTCGAAAGCGCCACGGATCGACAGCAGGTCGCAGATCGGCGGGTAGTTTGAATCCGGCGGCTGGATGAAGGCATAGCCAAAGCGGTTCAGAAGCGCCTCTTGCGTATCGCTGTCGGCATAGACGGGCAGGCGGCGGCGCATGTTGAAGACGATCTGGCGCAGGTCATCAAGCCCATGCACATGGTCGGCGTGCGAATGGGTGAAGACCACCGCGTCCAGCTCACCGATGCCGGTGCTGAGGAGTTGCTCGCGCAGGTCCGGCGAGGTGTCGATCAGGACGCGGGTTGTGCCCTGCGCGCCAATGCGTTCAACCAGCATCGAGCAACGGCGGCGGCGGTTCTTCGGGTTGGTCGGGTCGCATTCGCCCCAGTGGCCCCCGATGCGCGGCACACCGCCCGACGATCCGCAGCCCAGAATGGTGAAGCGGAGTTTGCTCATGATGCGGCCTCATAGCTGGCGGCTTTGGCGAAGAGGCGGTCGAAATTCGCGGTCGTGGCCTGCGCGAATTCTGCGACTGAAATCCCGTAAACCTCGGCGCCGGTTTTCGCGGTGAGCGCGGTATAGGCGGGCTCGTTGCGCCGCCCCCGATGGGGCGGGGGGGCCAGATAGGGGCTGTCGGTTTCCAGCAGGATGCGGTCCAAAGGCGCGGCGGCAAAAATATCGCGCACATCTTGCGAGCGGGGGAAAGTCGCGATCCCCGACATCGACAGGTAGAAGCCAAGGTCAAGCATCTGCCGCGCCAGTTCCGGCCCGGAAGAATAGCAATGCATGACGCAGGAGAAGGGTTTGGCCTTCATGCCTTCGGTCAGGATTTGGGCCATGTCCGCATCGGCGGCGCGCGAGTGGATAATCAGCGGCAGGCCGGTTTCCTGCGCGGCCTCGACATGGACCCGCAGCGAGACCTGCTGCACCTCGGCGCTGTCTGCGGTGTAGTGGTAATCCAGCCCCGTCTCACCGATGCCCACGAATTTCGGATGCGCGGCGAGGGTGATCAGTTCGTCAAGTGTGGCAAGCGGCTCTTCGGCGGCGCTCATCGGGTGGGTGCCGGCGGCGTAGAATACCTCCGGGTAGGTCTCGGCGATGGCGCGCACAGCGGGTTCGTTGCGCAAGCGCGTGCAAATCGTGACCATGCGGGTGACGCCCGCCGCTTTGGCGCGTGCGATCACCTCGGGGAGTTCGCCCTCGAAATCGGGGAAGTCGAGGTGGCAGTGGCTGTCAACAATCTGCGGGAGGTCGGTCATCGCGTCGTCCTTGGCTCAGGCGGAGGCTGCCGCCGTGATCTCAAGAACCATATCCATGACCAAAGCGGCAGGGTCAAGGTTGACCGCCCGTCCGTGGCGTGCGGTTGCGCCTAAAGACTGGTGCAGGCGTGCCCATTTCATCGCCGCGTTCGCATCGGGGCTGAGGCGGGCCAGCAGGCGGGCCTCGCCCTCGGCGGCCTCGGGCTGGGGCGGGCCGGATACGCCCGCGCGCGCAAGTCGGGCCAGAAACAGGTCGATCAGATGCAGCGTCAGCTCATAGCGCGCCTCGTTCGCCTTGCCTGCGATGCTATCGGCCAGCGCAATCGCGCCCAGACGGTCAAGGCGGGGCAGGGACGACATAATTGTCACCAGCCGCGTGTAACTGTCCAGCCCGTCAAGGTTGATCAGGCGGATTGCCTCGCCAACGGACCCGCCCGAGAGCGCCGAAAGCGCCAGCGTGTTGACCTCAAGCGGGGCGCCATCTTCGGCCTGTGCCAAGGCTTCGGCCATATCCTCGGGCATCAGCGTTTGCAGCCGCAACTCGCGGCAGCGCGAACGGATGGTCGGCAAAAGCCGCGCGGGCTGATGGGTGATCATCAGGAAGGTCACGGCGGGGGGCGGCTCTTCGAGCAGTTTCAGAAGCGCATTCGCCGCCTGCGTGTTCATATCGTCGGCCGCGTCCACAATCACCACGCGCCGCCCGCCCTCGGCAGCGGACAGATGCAGAAAGTTGTTGAGCTTGCGCACCTCGTTCACGCGGATGTCCTGCGAGAGCGCATTGCCTTTGTCGTTCGGCCCGCGCTTAAGCACGAAAACCGTGCTTTCCGATCCCGCATGGATGCGGCGGCAGACCGGATGCTCGGGGTCGGTATCAAGGGTTTTTGGCGGCTCGGGCGCGCCGAAAAGGCCGCCGTCATCCTTGGGGCGCGTCAGCAAAAACCGCGCGATCCGCCATGCAAGCGTGGCCTTGCCCACACCTTGCGGGCCGGTCAGCATCCATGCGTGGTGCATCCGGCCTGTGTTGAACGCGTCCAGAAAGTCGGCCTCGGCGCGGGGCTGGCCCAAAAGGCGGGCGGTATCGCGTGGATGGGGGGCGCCTTCGATGCGGGTCGGATCAGGAAGGAGGTCGGCCTCGCTCATGCAAGGGCCGCCTTGGTTCGGGCCAGAATGTCGGCAGCGATGGTGTCGGTCGCACGGTCGCCCTCAATCACGCGGAAGCGGGCGGCGAATTCCTGCGCCAGAGCCAGAAAGCCCGCGCGCATCTTCTGTTGCAGTTCGACGCCGAAATCCTCGAACCGCTCTTCGGTGCCCTGGCGGCCCTTGGCGCGCGACAGGCCAGTCGTGGCGTCTATATCGACGAGGAAAGTCAGATCAGGCTCGCGCCCGATCATCATCTTGTGCAGAGCATCTACAGTGCCGCGCAGATCCCCGCGCGACAGCCCCTGATACATGCGCGTCGAATCCGCGAAACGGTCGCAGATCACGATTTTTCCGGCGGCGAGAGAAGGCTCAATCAGCCGCTCCAGATGGTCGCGGCGCGCGGCGGTAAACAGCAACAGCTCGGTTTCGGCGGACCAGCGGTCGGGATCGCCCTCAAGCACCAGACGGCGGATTTCCTCGGCCCCGGCCGAGCCACCCGGCTCGCGCGTGAGCACAACGTCGTGCCCCTCGGCGCGCAGTGCCTCGGCCAGTATACGGGCTTGTGTGGATTTGCCCGACCCGTCGATGCCCTCGAAGCTGATGAACATTTCTTTAGACGCCTGCCGCGATAAGAGCTTGCTTGAACAGGCGCCGCGCAGCAGCCTTGACGCGGATCATGAAGCCGCCCTTGGCGACATCGGCCTCGGCAATCAGCGGGATGCGTTTGGCCTCGTCAAACCCGGGGATATGCAAGATCAGATCGCCCGCGGTGTCGCCTTTGGCAATCGGCGCGGGCAGGGGGGCGTTCAGCACGACCTCGGCCTTCACGTCATATTGCGCGGCGGCAGGTATCAGCAGGCGAATATCCTCGGCCGGGATCAGCCCCACAGTTTGTGCCTGGCCAAGCCAGATCGGCGCCTCGGCCAGACGAGTGCCAGCCTTGGCAAAATCCTTCAGAACGAACTGGCGAAAGGCCCAGTTGGCAATCGCTTCGGCCTCTTGCGCGCGCTCAGCCTCGGAGCCAAGTCCCGAAATAACAAAGATAATCCGTCGATCTCCCATCACCGCCGACCCGACAAGGCCGTAGCCCGCCTCTTCGGTGTGGCCGGTTTTCAGCCCGTCCGCGAACCAGTCCGCCGCCTTGATCTTCAACAGCGGGTTGCGGTTTTGCGAGTTCGCGGGCGCGCGGTCCTTGTAGTTGAAGGTCTGGGTCGCGAAGATCGGATAATATTGCGGGAATTTTCCGATCAGGCGCGCGGCCAGAATACCCAGATCATGCATCGACATGCGCTGCCCCGGATGCGGCCAGCCCGAGGCATTGGCGAACATCGAGTTATTCATGCCAAGCGCGCGGGCGCGGTCGGTCATCATGCGGGCAAAGGCGTCTTCGGACCCAGCCAGCCCCTCGGCCACCACGACGCAGGCGTCATTGCCCGAATTCACGATGATCCCGTGCAACAGCTCGTCCACCGAAGGCCGGTCCGAGGTATTCAGGAACATCGTCGAGCCACCCATCGCCTGCGCGCGCGGCGACACGGCGAAAGTCGTCGAGGGGGTGACACGGCCTTCTTCCAGTGCCTCGAACAGCAGGTTGATCGTCATCAGCTTCGACATCGAAGCGGGGGGCAGCGGAATATCGGCGTTCTTTTCCAGCAAAACCGTGTGCGAGGTCAGGTCATAGACCCAGGCAGCCGTGGCGCGTGTTTCAAAAGCGCGGGCTGGCAGGGCGGTCAGCAGGGTCAGGGCGAAAAGGGCGATGAGGCGCAGGATCAGGGGCATTGTCTTGTCGGGGCTTTCCTTAGTTCGAGACGGTGTAGGCATCGGCATAGCCAAGCGAGCGCACCTTCTTCAGAAGTGCTGTGCGGTCGCTGGCCGAGGCCGCCGGACCTGCCAGCACACGCCAGAAGGTTTTGTCGCCGCTCTGGCCCTTGCGGATCGTCGCGATGATGCCTTCCTTCGCCATCTTCTCGACAACGCCGGTAGCGTTGCTTTCAATCGAGAAGATACCAAGCTGCACGAACATTTTGCCTTTGGTGGCAATCGGTGCTGTAGGCGTGCTGGTGACGGTTGGCGCAGGCGCGGCCTTCTCGGCCTTGTCCAGCGCGGCTTCTGCGGATTTCACAACCTTATCAATGGGTTTCGTCTCGATCTCAGCGGCGGTGGCGATTTTGGGGTCTTCCACCAGAGGGGCGGGTTCAGGCGGTGGGATTTCGATCGTCTCGCGCCGCAACGCCACGACGGACAATTTTGTCGGCGCACCTGCCAGAAGGCCGATCGCCTCGGCCGCGTCAGAGGAAACCTGCAATTTCGGCCCCGGATTGTCGTGCTCGCGGCGGAACAGCGCACCGATCACCGACTGGCCGTTTGCCTCGTTGCGGATCATCACCCGCTCGGGGTCTTTGGCGCTCGGATGTGCCACCCAAACGCCGCCAAGCGAGGGACGCCCGTCCCAAAGCCCATCCTCATTGGCGGAAAACACCTGCGGCGCCTCGACGTCTTTTTCGATGACCTGACCGGGCGCTGGCTCGGCGCTGTCGCTTGCGGGTTTGGCTTTCAGGAAGGCCAGCGGCTGCCCTTCCTGACACCCTGCCAAGGCAAATGTCGTCGCGGCGAGAGCGGCCCACAGGCCGAAACGCGCCCCTTTGTTATTCACAATAGTCTGCCCGGTCATTGTGCCCCTTCCCGCGCGGGCTGCGCCCCGCATCTTGTCAGCCTTGCCTGGTTCGCCTCGATCCCCGACAATCGAACGCAACCGAATTGCACCAGTATTACCGCGTGCGGACAAACAAGGAAAGCGCCCGCTCTGCCAAGGAGGCGAAATGCTGCGCGAAAGGCTTTCAGAATCGCGTGAACTGGTTTAGCGACGAGGCGTCGAAAGCGCGAAGGTCAGGCAGGTTTTGCCTTGATGCGCCAGACAATGGAAGTGTGGCCGAGTGGTTTAAGGCTCTGGTCTTGAAAACCAGCGTGGGGGAGACTCCACCGTGGGTTCGAATCCCACCGCTTCCGCCAATAAAAAAGCCACTTAGCGACAGGCCGCGCCTCCCACCGCTACCCTGCTACAAGCTCGCTACATGCAGGCTTCTCGGGGGGGGCGGGAATCGGTCCGCGCGGTTAGCTTGTAGCGCATTTGTAGCATAGTCGCGAAAGCGGCCCGCTTCACATGCACCCGGGCCGCTTTACCGATGCAGGCAGAAAGGAGTTACTGCCGTCGGCTGGTTCCGATGGTTTAGGGTCCGTCGGTTTCCTGAAGGGCCTGCGGCTGGCGAGACCGCTCCCCGTGACGCCACTCCAATCACGAGGTTATGGGGTTCGTCTCTGCCTACGCGGGGGCAACTTGCACTCGTCGCTCATCCTCACTTTGACCACATCGTCCGAGAAGAACGGCGTCGAGCACCTCATGCAGACACGCCACGGTTGACCACAACCAAGGCGTCATCCGGGTCCGCCCCGTCCAAGCGCTTGGTCACCGCCTTGTCGAACAGGGCGACGAACTCGGCCCCGGTGTAGGTCATCAGGTAGACGGTTCCGGTGTCCGGTAGGTTGCGAAGCAGCGTCTGGACCGCCTCGCGGTAGAGCGAGCTTGTGTTTGCGCACAGGGAGCAGCCGCCTGCAAGGGCAGGACTTGCGCGGGTCGAACCGGCGGTGCCGCCGTTCGCCTCAGCCCGAGGGGGCGCAGGCGGGCAGATGCGGCACGATCACCGGCTTGTCGTCGCGCGCGCGCAGGATTTCGGGGGCGATGCGCCAGTGGCGGGAAAGGCGGTCAGGGGTCAAAACCGCCTCGGGCGGGCCATCGGCCTCGATCCGGCCCTCCGCCAGCACCAGCACCCGGTCGGCATAGCGCGCCGCAAGGCTCAGGTCGTGCAGGGCCGCCAAAACGGGGGCGCATGTCGCCGCCGCATGGGCGCGCAGGAGTGCCATCGCCTCAAGCTGATGGTGCAGATCGAGCGCCGAGGTCGGTTCGTCGAGCAACAAAAGCTTCGGGCGGCGGAACAGGCGCTGCGCGATCAGAACGCGCTGCTGCTGCCCGCCCGAGAGGTCGTGCATCGCGCGGTCGGCCAGTTCGGACAGGCCAAGGCGGTGCAGCAGTGCCTCGGCCTCGGCAATCAGAAGCGGCGGCACGCGCATGCCAAGCGCCTCGCGCCGCCCCAACAGGACGCAGTCGAGCACGCTGAGCGCGGCGCGCACCGCAAAGGCCTGCGGCAAGAAGCCCACCTCGCCCCGCGCCACCGCCCGCCCACCAAGCGTGAGCCGGACGGGTTCGGGGGAAAGCCCCGCAATTGCCTGCAAAAGCGTGGATTTGCCTGCTCCGTTGGGGCCGATCAGCGTCACCACCTCGCCAGCCGCAAGGTGCAGTCGGCAAGGGGCCAGCACCCGCGCCCGACCCCGATGCAGCGCAGGCAGCGTGATTTCGATAGCCGCGTTCATCTTAGCCCCCCTTCTTCGTCAGGATCACCGCAAGCAGCATCGGCACCCCCGCCACCGCCGTGACGATGCCAACCGGAATTGCCGCGCCCTGCGACAAAACCTTGCCGGTGACCGAGGCCGCAATCAGGATCAACGCACCGGCAATGGCGGCGGCGGGCAGGCCAAGGCGGTGATCCTCGCCCACCAGCGCACGCGCGACATGCGGCGCGATCAGCCCGACAAAGCCGATGGTGCCGGTGAAGCTGACCGCCCCCGCGGTCAGAAGCGCGGTGATCAAGAAGGCGCGCCGGCGCAGCGCCGCAACGTCAAGCCCAAGCGAGGCGGCATGGGCCTCGCCCAGACGCAGGCTGGTCAGTGCCCAGAGATCGCGGACCAGAAGCGGCAGGCAGACCAGCAGGATCGTGCCCGAGACCGTCACCGCCACCCAGTTTGCCTTGAGAAGCGAGCCGAAGAGCCAGAACACGATCTGCGCAAGCACCTCGGGCGAGGCCATGAATTGCATCAGCGATTGCGCCGACTGAAAGAAGAACATCACCGCAATGCCCGCAAGCACGAGGGTTTCCGGCGCGGTGCCGCGCGCGCGCGCCACAAGCCAAACGAGCGCGGTGGCGGCGAGGGTGGCGGCAAAGGCCAAGGCAGGGGTGAGCAGCCAGCCCGGCAGCGGCAACGGGATGAGCGTGCCGCCCATGATCGCGAGCGCCGCGCCAAAACCGGCCGCGGCGGAAAAGCCCAGCGTGAAGGGCGAGGCCAGCGGATTGGCGAGGATCGTCTGCATCAAAAGCCCCGCAAGGCCCAGCGATGCGCCGACGATCAGCCCCATGCACAGCTGTGGCAGCCGGATTTGCCAAAAGATCGTGGCGGCGGCGCGGTCGGCGCCCTCGGGGCCGGCAAGGGCCGCGTGCCACAGCGCCCCCGGCGTCATCCCCGAGGGGCCGGTCATCAGATCAAGCAGCGCGAAAGCGGCGAGCACGAGGGCGGCGATCAGCACCGCCGCCCCCTGCCGGGCCGCCCGCGCCCGCCACCGATCAAGGGCGGGAACGGGTAGCGCGGTCATTGCAGTTTCGTCACGAAGGTGCCGTCGGGCGCGACCGGCAGCCAAGCCTTGTAATAGTCCACCAGCTCGGCGGCCGGATCGACATCGGCAAAAGCCTCGGGGTAAAGCGCCTTGGCGATGGTGCGGGCATAGACGAAATCCGACAGCGTGCGGTTGCCGCCGTGATAGATGCCGTAAACCTCGCGCGATTTCACCGCAGGCAGATCGGCCCAACCGGCGCGGGTTGCATAGGCCGCCATTTTGGGCTGCGCGGCCGCATCGCTTTTGCCAAAGCCCAAAAGCACCGCCTCGGGTTTGTTGAGCCATTCCGAGCCAGCGAGCAAAATCACATCGGGCTGCGCCGCAATTACATATTCGGGCGAGAGCGGGCCCCAGTTTTCGATCTGGCCCTTGGCGATATTCTCGCCGCCCACGAGGTCGATCACGCCGGCCCACATGCCCTTGCCATAGGTGTTGCCGATCTCGCCCGGCCCCTTTTGCGCCAGTTCGACATAGATTTTCTTGCCAGAAGGCCCGGCCTTGGCGATGCGCGCGGCGGTGTCGGCGGTCTTGGCCTCATACATCGCGGCCAAGGCCTCGGCGCGCTCGGGCTGGCCCATCACCGCACCCAATACGCGGGTCGAGAGCAGGTGGCGCTCGAGCGTTTGGGCGTTGTAATCAATCGCCACCACGGCAATGCCCGCATCTTCGATCTGCTTCACGCCCGGTTCGCCAAGCGACGCCGTCTGCCAGGTGGACAGGATCGCCACATCGGGCTTCGAGGCAATCAGCGCCTCGACCGAAAACGTGTTGTCATCGGCATTGCCGAAATCGGGGAGCGTTTCAAGCGCGGGGAAAACCGCCGTATAGGCAGCCCATTGCCCCGGTCGCCAGTCGGCCCACGGCGCGCGCGAGAGCGAGACAATCTTTGCCGCGCCCTCGGGGCCGGTCACCGCGAGGTAATCCTCGTAGTAAAAGCCGAGCGCCACACGTTTGGGCGTTTCATGAATCATCACCGAGCGCCCGTCGAGATCGGTGATCATCTCATGGGCAAGCGCGAGAGCGGGGGTGAGGGCGAGCGAAAGTGCGACCGTGGTCGCAAGAGTTGCGAGTTTCATACGTATCTCCATGGGGTTGACGGGCCAGCGCAAAGGGCGCGGGCGCGGGTCATCTGCGCGCAAGCGCGCGGGCGGGCCACGGACAAGCCGGGCCGCGAGCGGTCAGGAGAGACGGAAAACGGGAGGTGCGCGGGGCTGTGGGCGGTGTTGCGGCGGCGCGGTGGCGGGCCGGGGCGCCGTCAGATCGGGGCGGAAACGGTCGAAATGCGCGGGCTCGGCAAGGGTGCCAAGGTCACTTTGGACCGCCGCGAACGCCATCGTTACCGAAAGACATTTGCCGGTCTCGTGGTTCTGATCGGGCAACGGCGCGCGGTCGTGCGCCACGCCTTTGGCATCCATCCAAATCTCGCGCGGGCCTTCGGGGGTGCACAGCACCAGCCGCAGCCCGGACCCGTCGGCCACCCGCATCATCCCCTCGGGGACCGAGCCGGCAACGATCAGCGCAAGCAGCAGAAGTCCGCTCAGCATCGCCTGCGCGAAGCCAAAACCCGCGCGCAGGCGGCGGTGGCTTTGCAGGAAAGAAGAGGGCGGGATTGGGCGCATAGGGTCTGGGTAGCGGATCACACCAAGATGATACTTGATCTTTATCAAAAGATCCAGAAAATCCGCGACATTCTGACTGGCGCTTCGATCGCTCGCCTAAGTTTGCGATCGCCCCGTCCGATGTGTCACAAGCTCCCGCAGCGCAGACAAGACTGAGCGGCGCTTTGACCTCGGACAGGACCGGCCACATCCAACCGCCCAGAAAGGTCGGCTTCTGTCGCAGAAATCAGGCTCTCGCATTCGCAAGAAACCGACCTGCGCGTCGGGCCCATAAGGCATGCCGCGCTGGGCATGAATGTCCATAAGGGGCTGGGACCAGACTTTGATCTGCGCGCAGGAAATGGCAGCAAAGTCCCAAACAGCTGCCATATAGGCGGAGGAACATTCCCCTCCGATCACGCGCCTTTTTTGGCGGGGGCTTTCTTCGGGGCGGCCTCAAGCGCGTCGAGGCGGGCTTTGAGGGCTTCGTTCTCTTCGCGGGCTTTTTGGGCCATCGCCTTCACCGCGTCGAACTCTTCGCGGGTGACGAAATCGCGCTCGGCCAGCCAGCGATCCATCCAGCCCTTCATCGCGGTTTCGGCCTCGGATTTGGCGCCTTGGGCCACGCCCATCGCATTGGTCATCAGCTTGGACATCTCGTCGAAGATCTTGTTGGGCGCTTGCATCTGGGTCGCTCCGGCTTTGGGCTGTGTTTGCCCCTATATGGTCTGCTCTGCGCGCGGAGACAAGGTTGACTTCGCCGCCTGTGCAAGATCACTTGCGCCTTGACGCCCCAGAAAGGACCGAGGATGGCTATTCCCTTTCCGCAGATTGACCCGAATGCCTTTGTGATCCCGGTGGTGGACTTGCCGATCCGCTGGTATGCGCTGGCCTATATCGCGGGACTGGTGGCGGGATGGCAGATCATCATGGGGCTGATGAAGCGCCCGCGCTTGTGGGGAGGGGGCGCGCCGATGGAGCCTGCGCGCGTCGAAGACCTGCTGACGGCGGTTGTGCTTGGGGTGATCCTTGGCGGGAGGCTGGGCTATGTGCTGTTTTATCAGCCGGGTTATTACCTGTCGCATCCGCTCGAAATCCTGAAGATCTGGGAGGGCGGCATGTCCTTTCACGGGGGCTTCCTGGGGGTTGTCATCGCGGGGCTGATCTATTGCCATCGCCACGGGATCGAGAAGCTGGCGATCGCGGATTCTTTTGCGCTGGTTGCGCCGGTCGGGCTGTTCCTTGGCCGCGTTGCGAATTTCATCAAGCCCGAGCTTTGGGGGCGCCCGACCGATCTCGCATGGGGCGTGGTGTTCCCAGGGCTAGAGGCGCAGAGCTGCCTTGGCATCGCGGGGCAGGTGGATGGCGCCTGCGCGCGCCATGCCTCACAGCTTTATGAAGCGGGGCTGGAGGGGCTGGTTCTGGGCGTGATCCTGTGGGTGATGCTCTCGGCTGGTGCGCTGCGCCGGCCCGGCATGATGCTGGGCGTGTTTTTGCTGGGCTATGGTCTGTCGCGCGCCTTCGTCGAGCTGTTCCGGCAGGCGGACGCGCAGTTCATGACGCTGGAAAACCCGATGGGCTATGTGCTGCGCTTTGGCGATCTTGGGCTGACGATGGGGCAAATCCTGTCGCTGCCGATGATCCTTGCGGGCGGGTTTTTCCTGTTGCGCGCGATGCGGGCGGGGCGGCGCGGATGAGTGCGTTGCGCGACATCATTGCGGCGCAGATTTCCCGCGAAGGGCCGATGCGGCTGGATCACTATATGGCCGAATGCCTGCTGCACCCAGACCACGGCTATTACGCGACCCGCGATCCGTTCGGAGCCAAGGGTGATTTCATAACCGCCCCCGAGATCAGCCAGATGTTCGGAGAGATGCTGGGTCTGTGCCTTGCGCAGGTCTGGCTGGATCAGGGGCGCCCTTCGCGGTTCATTCTGGCCGAGCCAGGGCCGGGGCGGGGCACCTTGATGGCCGATATGCTCCGCGCGATGCGCGCGGTTCCGGGGATGGCCGAGGCCGCCGAGGTGCATCTGGTCGAAGCCTCGCCCACGCTGCGCGCGGTTCAGGGGCAACGGTTGTCGGCCTATGCCCCCGTCTGGCACGACAGCGTCGAGAGCCTTCCCGACGGGCCATTGTTTCTGGTCGCGAACGAGTTTTTCGATGCGCTTCCGATCCGCCAGTTCGAACGCCGCGGCGAGGGATGGGCCGAGCGGCAGATCGGGCTTGGAGCGGATGGGGCATTGGGGCTGGGGCTGACGCCGCCCACGAATTACGCGCTTCTCGAACACCGGCTGCTGGATACTCAAGAGGGCGATGTGGTCGAGATTTGCCCCCTTGCCCCGCAGATCGCGGGCCGGATTGCCGGACAGATCGCCGCGCGGGGCGGGGTTGCAATTGTCATCGACTATGGGAATTGGCGCAGCCTTGGCGATACGTTCCAGGCGCTCAAAGCCCATGAAATGGTTGATCCTTTTGCCGATCCGGGCGAGGCGGACCTGACCGCGCATGTCGATTTCGAACCTCTTGCGCAGGCGGCTCGGGCGGCGGGGGCGCGAGTCTCTGCGATGACGGGGCAAGGCGCGTTGCTTGAACGGCTGGGAATTACGCCGCGTGCCCAAGCTTTGGCCAAATCGCTGACCGGCCCGGCGCTTGAGGCGCATATTGCCGCGCATCGGCGCTTGACCCATCCCGAAGAAATGGGTCACCTGTTCCAGACCCTTGCGATCTCGCCCGTGACGGCCCCGCCTGTTCCGGGCTTTGACCAAATTGACCATTGATCCGGTGGAGCGCCCGATGCCCGCAACGCTTGAAATTCTGACGTCTCCGGCTCTTGAAGGGGTGCGCCACGGCTTCATGACGCGCAAGGGCGGGGCGTCCTCGGGGGTGTTCAGCGGGTTGAACTGCGGGCATGGCTCCAGCGACCTGACCGAGGCTGTCACCGTCAACCGCGCCCGCGTGGCCGAGGCGTTCGATCTGACGCCCGCGCAGCTTGTGGGCGTCTACCAGACCCATTCCCCCGATGTCGTAGCGGTCACTGGCCCGCTTGAGGCGCCGGTCGAGGCCGATGCGCTGGTGACGAATACGCCCGGTGTTCTGCTGAGTATCCTGACCGCCGATTGCCAGCCGGTGCTGTTTGCCGACCGCGAAGCGGGGGTGATCGGCGCGGCACATGCGGGCTGGCGCGGTGCGCTGGAAGGGGTGCTGGAAAACACCATCGCCGCGATGGAAACCCTTGGCGCGCGCCGCGCGGAGATCTCGGCGGTGATAGGACCGTGCATCTCGCAGCAATGCTACGAGGTCGGTTGGGACTTCATGGATCAATTCACGCTTGAAGATCCTGCTTATGCACGGTTTTTCACCCAAGGCCCGACCGACAAGCCGATCTTCGATCTGCCTTCTTTTGGGCTGTATCGTCTGCGCGAGGCGGGCGTGGGGCACGCCGAATGGATACACCACTGCACCTATAACGAACCGGACCGATTCTACTCCTACCGCCGCAGCACCCATGCGGGCGAGGCCGATTACGGGCGGCTGATTTCGGTTATCCGGCTCTGATTGGGGCGGGATTTCGGCAAGGTCGGTCTCAGATCGGACGCAATTCGTTCAGCCGAAGCGGCGCGGCAGGCAAAAAGCCGTTAATTTCTTTGGGTTTCGAAACAATCTTCGTGATCGCCCCGCATTGATCGTTTCCGGCGAGAAAATTGTTTACCTGCCAAAACCCTGCCGCATTGCCTTGGCATAACTGTCGCCAGACGGGCAACAGACCCGAGAGTGATACGGATAAGCAGGAGCACGAGCTATGACCCCGAAGAAAACGCGCCGCTGGATGACCTCGGTAATCGCGGAGGCCGCAAAGGCCGACGTGCAGATGCCCTGGGCCCGTGGCGAGCGCCGCGCTGAAATGATCGCGCGCCGTGAGACCCGCGCCGCCGCACCGCGCGTGCTGCGCGCCTCCTGATCCGCAGGTTCCTCCTGCCCCGCCGATTATGCCCTGTCATGCGGGCGCGCGCGGGGAGGACTGGCCGGGGGCTGCCAACCCCGGCCTTCTTTACCCCCGAATCGCATTCGGGCGAAGTTGGGGCAATTGTGGCGCGATTGTGGCAGGGCGTTCACGAGGGCGGAACAGTCCGGCGACGGCAGGCGCCATTACCCTGCAATCCCATTGTAATTTACCGAAAAATTTGACCTGCACGGGCAGGCTGTGCAACTTGTGCATAGTCAATCTGCATCCGGTGGGGGCCGCGCAGATGTGACCAGACCGAAAGGCTGATCGCATGTCGTTTCCTCATCGGGCTGCGCCGGGGTATTCCTCGGCGGGGGCAGCCCAGACCGCACCGCTGCCGGATCGCCTGCCGCGGATCAAGACGCCTGCTCCCAAAGGGCTGACGCCGCCGCGCCCGGTGCGCGCGATGCCGATGACGCGCCGATACGAGGCGATGTGGCTGACTTCGAGCGGTGATATTGACAGCTCGACGCGCATCGCTCCCGCAACCCCCCTGTTCGAAGAGGCGTTCTCGGCGCTGGCGCGCGGTGCGGTGCTGACCAGCGAGTGCGGGCCTGTCGCGATCGAGGACGTTGTGCCGGGGATGCGGGTTCTGACCGCGGATGGCGCGATGGAGCGCGTCACATGGGTCGGGTCGATGATGCTGTTTCCCAATCAGCAAGAGGCTGGCCAAAGCGCGGGGCTGACGCGGATCACTGCCGAGGCGATGGGTCCGGGGCGCCCCTTGCCCGATCTTGTTCTTGGGCCGCGCGCGCGCATTTGCCTGCGCGACGCCCGCCTGCGCCAGATGACGGGTCTGGAGGCCGCGCATGTTCCTGCGCGTGCCTTTATCGACGGGGTCAGCGTGATCGAGGTGACGCCTGCCTCGCCGGTGACGGTTTACCATCTGGTGCTTGAGCGTCACGCGACGCTGAAGGTTCTGGGGCTTGAGGTCGAAAGCTACCACCCCGGCGAGGGGCTGGAAGAGATGATCGACCCGCGGATGCTCTCGTTGTTCGAAGGCATGTTCCCGCAGATGCGGACGGTGCGCGATTTCGGGCCGCTCGCCCTGCCGCGCCTGACCCGGTTCGAGGTCGAGGAGCTGCTGGGTTAAACCCGCGCCAGCCCTAGCTCCGTCAGATCAACCCCTTGGGCTGCGATGCGGCGCGTGACTTGCTGCAACAGATCGGGGCGGCCTGCGTTGATCATGTTTTGCGCAAGGAACCAGTGCACGAAGGCCTCGTAGGGCCAATCGGTGCCAAGGGCGCCCGCGCAGGCGTCCGGCCAGTCTTCGGCGCGCCTCACGGTTTGCGCGCAATGATGGAAATCCGAGCGCCCGAACAGCACCGCCGGACAGCGGTGCAGCATCCCTTCAAGCGAGACCGACGAACAAAGCGACACGGACACGGCCGCCTTCGCCAGAATGTCGTGAATATTCCCGAAGCAGATCGTCACACGCGGATCGTTGCGCAAACTGGCCAGCAATTCAAAGGTTTCGCGGTCGCGTGTCTGCGGATGGGGCTTGATGATGACGGGTCGCCCGCCGGTATCGGCCAGCACTGCGGCGACCATCTCGGGCTCGGTCATGTGGCGCAGGCGTTCCGTGGGCTCCGACCAGCCTTGCAGGAAAATCGCGATCGCATTGTCGGGCAGGGGGGTATGTTCTTCGGGCTGGGGCAGGCGGCTTTTGCGTGCCACGACCAGCCGTTTATGCAGCCGGTCAAAGAAGGCGTGCGCCTCGATCGGGTCTTGGGTGCTGGCCTCGAAAGGGCCGTCCGTCAGGCTTGAGGCGCCATAAACGCCGGTCGGGCCAGATACCAGAACGGAAAGATATAGCCGACGGCAGTGTTCAACAGGCGCGGGTGGCAGGTATGGCCCTGCCAGACGATGTGGAAGTCGGGTGTGTCTCCCATCGCTTCAAGGGCTGCGAAATCGCGGGTGCGCAGCTCGACACGCGCGCCCGCTTGCGCAAATCCCTCGAACAGCTTGGCCGGAAACCCGTGCAACCCCGAGCCATCGGCGGCAGACATCGGGCCGGGAACATGCAGAACAATCCCCGGCCCGGTGTTGTGCATCAGAGCGTTTCCAGCTCGTCGATGAAGCCCGCGATCATCGACAGACCCTTGTCCCAGAAGGCGGGGTCCGTCGCATCAAGGCCGAACGGCGCGAGCAGCTCTTTGTGGTGCATCGACCCGCCCGCTTCGAGCATGGCGAAATACTTGTCCTCGAAGCCTTCAAGCCCGCCTGCATAGGTCGCGTAAAGCGCGTTCACCAACCCGTCGCCAAAGGCATAGGCGTAGACGTAGAAGGGCGAGTGGACGAAATGCGGGATGTAGGACCAGAAGGTCTCGTATCCGGGCATGAATTCAAACGCCGGACCAAGGCTTTCGCCCTGCACCGACATCCAAAGATCGTTGATCTCGTCCGGCGTCAGTTCGCCCTTGGCGCGGGCCGCGTGGAGCTTGCACTCGAAATCATAAAACGCGATCTGGCGCACGACCGTGTTGATCATGTCCTCGACCTTGCCCGCCAGAAGCGTCTTGCGCTCGGCAGGGGTTTTCGCGCCATCCAGCAGCTTGCGGAAGGTCAGCATCTCGCCAAATACACTTGCAGTTTCAGCCAGCGTCAGCGGCGTCGAGGACAGCATCTCGCCCTGCTTTGCCGCCAGCACCTGATGGACGCCGTGGCCAAGCTCGTGGGCAAGCGTCATCACATCGCGCGGCTTGCCCAGATAGTTCAGCATCACATAGGGGTGGACGGATGTTACGGTCGGATGGGCAAACGCACCCGGAGCCTTGCCCGGTTTCACCCCCGCATCAATCCAGCCCTTCTCAAAAAACGGCTCAGCGATCTTGGCCATACGCGGATCAAAGGCGGAATAGGCGTCCAGCACGGTCTGGCGCGCCTCGTCCCAGCCGATGGAGCGCGGGGCCTCGGTCGGCAAGGGGGCGTTCCGGTCCCAGACTTGCAGCGTGTCGAGGCCCAGCCACTTGGCTTTCAGCGCATAATAGCGGTGCGACAGGCGCGGATAGGCGGCCACAACCGCGTTGCGCAGCGCCTCGACGACCTCGGGTTCGACGTGGTTCGACAGGTGGCGCCCGGTCTGCGGCGTCGGCATCTTGCGCCAGCGATCCTCGATTTCCTTTTCCTTCGCCAGCGTGTTGTGGACGCGGGCGAACAGCTTGATGTTCTGGCCGAATACGCGGGCCAGTTCCTGCGCCGCCGCTTGCCGCTTGTCGCGGTTGTGGTCGGACAGAAGCGTCGTCGTGGCCTCAAGGTTCAACACCTCGCCATCGACGGTAAATTCCAGCGCGGCGGTGGTTTCATCGAACAGGCGGTTCCATGCAGCAGCCCCCACAACCGATTGGTCGTGCAGGAATTTCTCAAGCTCGTCCGAAAGCTGGTGCGGCTTCATCGCGCGCATCCGGTCAAAGACGGGCTTGTAGCGCGCGACCGCCGGATCGGCAAAAACCGCCTCGTAGGTGGTGTCCTCGATCCGGTTGAATTCAAGCGAGAAGAACACCAGCGGCGTGGTGAAGGTTGTGATCCGGTCCTGCGCGTCGGCCATGAATTTGGCGCGGCCGGCATCGACGGTGTTCTGGTAATAGCGCAGGCCCGCGTAGGACATGATGCGTCCGGCGGTGGTTTCGATCGCCTCGTAGCGGCGGATGCAGTCCGCCATGCCTGCTGCATCAAGGGCTGCCAGCTTGCCCTCGTAATCCGCCGCGAAAGCCGCGCATTCGGTTTCAAGCCAGCCCATGTCGCGCTCGTATTCAGGCGCATCGGGGGCGGTGTAAAGGTCGCTCAGGTCCCATTCCGGCAGCTCCCCAAAGCCCCCGGCCGAGGAATGTGCGTCAAATACGGGGGTCGGGAGTTTGATCGTCATGGGCGGCCTCGTTGAAAACTGTCTCCAACAGATAGGGGCAGGGCAGGGGCGGCTGCAAGGGGCGGTTTGGGGGTGAAGTGGCTAAAAATCAGGCAGATGCTGCTCTGTTTTGCATCGTTCGGGGCGAATGTGCCGAATTGTTGCCCGAAGCGCTTCCCATTCCCGCAGGGCTGCCTAGAGTTTAACCAGTTCTATCGTCTCGAGGTATCATGACCACTTATTTCAACGAGATGTTCGAGGGCGGCCAGACGCGCCTGCCCTATGCGCGACTTGAAGACTGGACCCGCGCCATGCCTGCCGAGCTGCGCCAGATGAAACAGGCCGAAGCGGAGGCACTGTTTCGCCGCATCGGGATTACGTTTGCGGTTTATGGCGAGGGCGGAGACCCGGACCGCCTGATCCCCTTCGATATGTTCCCGCGCGTCTTTGCACAGTCCGAGTGGCGCAGGCTGGAGCGTGGTATCAAGCAACGCGCCCGCGCGCTGAACGCCTTTCTTCTGGATGTCTACGGGCGCGGCGAGATCATCCGCGCTGGCCGTATTCCGGCGCGTCTGGTCTATCAGAACGAGGCCTATGAACAGGCGGTGGTCGGCTTTGCGCCGCCGCGTGGGATCTATTCGCATATCGTTGGCATCGACCTTGTGCGGACGGGGCCGGACCAGTTCTATGTGCTGGAAGACAACTGCCGCACGCCCTCTGGCGTCAGCTATATGCTGGAGAACCGCGAGATCATGATGCGCATGTTCCCGCAGCTTTTCCGTGAAAACCGGATCGAGCCGGTGGATGGATACGCGGGGCTGTTGCGGCGCACGCTGGCCTCGGTCGCGCCGGTGAAATGCGAACGCGACCCGACCATCGTGATCCTGACGCCCGGGCATTTCAACTCGGCCTATTACGAACATTCCTTCCTGGCCGACCTGATGGGGGTCGAGCTGGTTGAGGGGGCAGACCTGTTCGTCGAGGGCGGCTTTGTCTGGATGCGCACGACGCGGGGCCCGAAGAAGGTCGATGTGATCTATCGCCGTCTGGATGATGCCTTCCTTGACCCGCTGTGCTTCCGGCCGGATTCGATGCTGGGCGTTCCGGGGCTGATGGATGTCTACCGCTCGGGCGGGGTGACGATTGCCTCGGCGCCGGGGGCGGGCGTGGCGGATGACAAGGCGATCTACACTTTCGTCCCCGACATGATCCGCTTCTATCTGGGCGAAGAGCCGATCCTTGAGAACGTCCCCACCTGGCAATGCGCCAAGCCGGACGAGCTGAAATATGTGCTTGAACACCTGTCCGAGCTGGTGGTGAAAGAGGTCCACGGCTCGGGTGGTTACGGGATGCTGGTCGGCCCCAAATCGACGAAAGAACAGATCGAGGCCTTCCGCCACAAGATCGTGGCCGACCCCGATAATTACATCGCGCAGCCGACGCTGGCGCTGTCGACCACGCCGACCTTCGTCGAAGAGGGCGTGGCGCCGCGGCACGTCGATCTGCGCCCCTTCTGCCTTGTGGGCGAGACGATCGAGCTGGTGCCGGGCGGGCTGACGCGGGTCGCGCTGACGGAAGGCTCGCTGGTCGTCAACTCCTCGCAAGGGGGTGGCGTGAAAGATACCTGGGTTCTGGCGGAGTGACATGACATGCTAAGCCGGACGGCCGAAAACCTTTTCTGGATCGCGCGCTATATCGAACGCGCGGAAACAACAGCGCGCCTGCTTGAGGTGGGCGCGCGCATCGCACTGATGCCCTCGGCGGGGCATGGCTACCGCTCGGAATGGGAAAGCCTGCTTCTGGCCTCAGGCACAAGCGACGGCTTTGCCGCGAAATACGGCGACCCTGTTCAGCGCAATATCGAAAGCTACCTGTTCTTCGATCGCGACAATCCGTCTTCGGTGATTTCGTGCATCCATGCCGCGCGCGAAAACGCCCGCATCGTGCGGACCGCAATCACCGCGCAGGTCTGGGACGCGCTCAATACCACCTATCAGGAGATCAAGGCGCTGGAACGCCGCCCGCGCTCGGAGATGGAGCTGACCGACCTGACCGATTGGGTGATGCGCCAGACCGCGATGGTGCGCGGCGCGATCGAGGCCACGCTTTTGCGCAACGAGGGGTATCATTTCCTCAACATCGGCTTCGCGCTGGAGCGGGCGGATAACACGGCGCGGCTTCTGGACGTGAAATACTATGTTCTGCTGCCCGCGGTCGATATGATCGGCTCGGCGCTGGATAATTATCAGTGGCAGGTGCTTTTGCGCGCGCTTTCGGTGCACCGCGCGTTTCACTGGGCCTATGGCGGCGAGATCACGGCGGCCAAGATCGCGCATTTCCTGACGCTGAACCGGCAATGCCCGCGTGCGCTGATTACCTCGCTTGAGGCGGCGATGACGCATCTGGATGCGCTGGCGCGGGAGTATAACCACTGTGGCCCCGCGCAGCGCCGGGCCCGCGCGCTGGTGGGCGATATTGCCGAAACCCGCGTCGAAGAGATTTTCGACGAAGGGCTGCACGAGTTTCTGAACCGCTATATCCGCGAAGTGGGCGCGCTGTCGGTTCTGGTCCATGACGCCTATCTGAGCGGGGAAGCGCGATGATCCTGACGGTTTCTCATGTCACGACCTATAGCTACGACCGGCCGATGCTGTCGGCGGCGCAGTCTTTGCGGGTGTTCCCGTCGCGCTTTGACGGGCAGCGGGTGATCGACTGGTCGGTGCAGATCGAGGGGGGCACGCGCGGGGCAACGTTTCGCGACGGCGCGGGCGACAAAATCGAAAGCTGGACGCTGCGCGGCCCGCTGGAGGCGGTGGTGGTGCGCGTCGCGGGGCAGGTCGAGACAACCGATCTGGCGGGGGTTCTACAAGGTCACCGCGAGACCATCGCCCCCGAGGTTTACCTGCGCGACACTGTCCCGACCGAGGCTGATCAGGCGCTGCGCGATCTGGCGCAATCGGCGGCTGGTGCTTCGGGTGCGCTGGATACGGCGCACCGTCTGTCGGGTGCCGTGGCCGAGGCCATCGCCTATCGCCCCGGTGTGACCCACGCCCATACCACCGCCGCCGAGGCGCTGGCCCTGGGCGAGGGGGTCTGTCAGGACCACGCCCACGCGCTGATCGCGATGGCGCGCTGCCTTGAGATGCCCGCGCGCTATGTCTCGGGGTATCTGTTCGCCTCTGAGGATGGCACCCCGCACGAGGCCGCGCACGCCTGGGCCGAGGTTTACATCGACGGACTGGGCTGGGTGGGGTTTGATGCGGCGAACCGATGCTGCCCGGATGCGCGCTATATCAGGCTTGGCTCGGGGCTGGATGCGCAAGGGGCCGCGCCGATCCGGGGTGTTGCCCGGGGCGTTGGGGCAGAGAGCATGGATGTGACGGTTGCTCTTGCGAGCGCACAGCAATAGATTGCCGACGTTTTCGCGTCGAATGAGGCTTCGATGACCTACTGTGTCGGACTTCTGCTCAAGCAGGGGATCGTTCTTCTGTCGGACACCCGCACCAATGGCGGGCTCGACAATATCGCCACCTATCGCAAGATGTTCAGTTTTGAGCGTCCGGGCGAACGCGTCATCACGATCCTGACGGCGGGGTCGTTGTCTGTCACACAGACCACGCTGGCGCGGATACGCGACGCGATCGAGGATGAGAACGCGACGCCTGAAACCTCGATCCTGCTGGCGCCGACGATGCTGCAAGTGTGCGAAATCATTGGAAATACGCTGGCATCTGTGCGCACTGGTATTGACGCTAAAATGACTGCGGGCACGGTGCCGACCTCGGCCACGATGATCGTGGCGGGTCAGCGGGCGACGGGCGATATGCGGATGTTCCTCGTCTATTCCGAGGGTAATTTCATCGAGGCGACCGAGGATACCCCCTATCTCCAGATCGGCGAGCACAAATACGGAAAACCGATTCTGGACCGCGTTGTGACGACCGATACTTCGCTCGAAGACGCGCAAAAGGCGGTTCTTTTGTCGATGGATTCGACGCTGCGCTCGAACCTGTCAGTCGGTATGCCGCTGGATCTGGCGATCATCCGCCGCGATGCGCTGCGGGTCACAGAACGGCGCCGGATCGAGCCGAAAGACCCCGATTTTGCCCGCATGTCCGAGGCCTGGTCCAAGGCGCTGCGCGACGGGTTCGGCCAGATCGAGCTTTAGGCGGCCGCGTCGAAAAGGGCGGCTACCCCTGCCAGAAAGCGCGCCCTGATCGGAGTGCGTTCGGCCATCAGCTCGTGCTCGCCCCCCGGGATCACCTCAAGCGTGCCATTGGGCCAGCGTGCCATGCGCGCATGGACCGCGCCGGTGTGGATGATCCGCTCGTTCCCGCCAAGGCCGACATAACAGGGCAAATCGGGGGAGGGGAGCTTTTGCAGGGCTTTGGTCTCAATCTCGCCCGCCGCCACCCACTGGATAGTGGCGCCCGCGATTGTCAGCTGCGGACAGCGCACGCGCGCCATCATCATATCCGCCCAGTCGGCGGCCGAGCTGGTCAGCTCGTTCCCGATAAACGGGTGGGTCAGGACATAGGGCTGCGGCCCCTGATTGGGCATGTAACCTTGCGCGAATTTTGTGCCCCGCACCAGGCGTGCGCCCGCAGGGGCGAACGGGCGGAGCCAGCGCGGCACCCCGATTTGCCACATCGGCGCGCCAAAGGCGCAGGCGATAAAGGGGTGATCGCGCGTCAGGCGGCGCAATGCGATGCAAGCCCCCATCGAGTGCCCCAGAATGAACCACGGTTTCGGCAGGCGCATTTCCGCCGCCGCGGCCAGCATGGTGTCGAGATCGGTCTGATAGTCGGCGTAGCTGTCGATATAGCCCTTCTCGGGGTCGTCCAGCAGGCGATCGGACAGCCCCTGACCGCGCCAGTCGAGACATAGCGCCGCATAGTTGCCCGCATTCAGCCAGCCTGCGATCCCGGTGTATTTCTCGGCATATTCGCCACGCCCGGGAAACAGAAAAACCGTGCCCCGACTTGCGTCGAGGCCCGGCCAGAGGGTGAGGCGCAGCTTGACATTGTCCTCGCTGCGCAGCCAGAATGCCTTGCCGCCCTTTGCGTGGCCACATAGCTCGCTATGAAAGGGGGCAGGCAGCATGGCAGATCAGGCCAGCGCAGCCCCGAGCTGCATCGCAAGCCCCATCGCGCCATCGACCTTGAGCTTGCCGGTCATGAAGGCTGCCGTCGGGTTCACATCGCCCTCGATCATACCCTGAAACGTCTCGGCCGAGGCAGTCAGCGTCACATCGGCCTCGTCGTCGCCCGCGCGCACCCCGTTTTCATCCACGATGATCGAGCCTTCGCCCTCGATTTCAAACTTGGCGGTTGCCGAAAACCCGTTGGGCAGCTTCACAGCCAGCGCGGCAATGGCTTTCTCGATCACGTCACTCATGAATTCCTCCGATTGTGATGGCCGGACACTCGATTTCTCCGACATATACGTTACAGTTTAGTTATGTGCGAGCGACTGACCACACACAAATATGCCGTGACGGCACTTTGCGCGCTTTGGCTGGGTGCCGTGGCGTTCACTTCCGGTGTGCGGGCGGAAACGGTGGGGCTGGAGCGCTATTTCGAGGAACTGGCCGATCCGGCGTTCGAAGGCTGGGAGCGGGCCGAATCCGACATCGAGCGGGCCTGGTCGCGGTCGGGGTCTGCGGCGATGGATGTGCTGCTCAAACGCGGGCAGACCGCGCTGGATGAGGGCGATGTCGCGGGCGCGATTGACCATCTGACCGCGCTGACCGACCATGCGCCCGATTTTGCCGAGGGCTGGAATGCGCGCGCGACGGCTTATTTCGTGGCGGGGCTTTACGGTCCCTCGATGGCCGATATTGCACGCGTCTTGCAGCTTGAACCGCGTCACTGGGGGGCGCTGGCGGGGCTGGGGATGATTCTGGATGAAATGGGCGATGCCTCGCGCGCGCTTTCGGCGTTTCGGGCGTCTTTTGCCTTGAACCCGCACCAGCAGGATGTGAAAGACGCGATTGAGCGCCTTCAGGCCGAGCTTGAGGGAACCGCGCTTTAACAGGCATCGAATGAGGCAAGCCAGCATGACGCAAGGGCGCGTTACGGCCGTTCTGGGGCCGACCAACACCGGCAAGACCCATTACGCGATCGAGCGGATGCTGGCGCATCGCACGGGCGTTATCGGCCTGCCGCTGCGTCTCTTGGCGCGCGAGGTCTATGACCGGATCGTCGCCAAACGCGGGCCGTCCGTGGTGGCGCTTGTGACCGGCGAGGAGCGCATCGTCCCCGAACGCGCGCAATATTGGGTCTGCACGACCGAGGCGATGCCCGACGGGCTTGGCGCGGATTTCGTGGCGATTGACGAGGTCCAGCTTTGTGCCGATCCCGAGCGCGGGCATGTGTTTACCGATCGTCTGCTAAAGGCGCGCGGCCTGCATGAGACGCTGCTGCTTGGGTCGGAAACCATGCGTCCGGCGATTGCCGCCTTGGTGCCCAAGGTGCAGTTCACCCGCCGCGAGCGGTTTTCCAATCTGACCTACGCAGGTTCGAAAAAGACAAGCCGGATGCCTCCGCGCTCGGCTATCGTCGGGTTTTCGGTTGATAATGTCTATGCAATGGCGGAACTTTTGCGCCGCCAGAAGGGCGGCTGTGCGGTGGTGATGGGGGCGCTGAGCCCGCGAACGCGCAACGCTCAGGTCGAGATGTATCAAAACGGTGACGTGGATCATCTGGTTGCGACCGATGCCATCGGGATGGGGCTGAACCTTGACATCGGGCATGTCGCCTTTTCGGCGGTGTCCAAGTTCGACGGGCGCCGGATGCGGCCCCTGTTTCCGCATGAGATGGGGCAGATCGCGGGCCGCGCGGGGCGGCACCTGAACGACGGCACCTTTGGTGTTACGGGCGAAGTGCGCCCGCTCGACCCCGAGCTGGTAGACGCGCTTGAAAACCACCGTTTCGCGCCGATCCAGCGCTTGCAATGGCGCAACCCGCGCCTTGAATTTGCCACCACGCAACGGCTGATCCATACGCTTGAGGAATCGCCGCAGGACGAATGGCTGACCCGCGGGCGCGAGGCCGACGACCTGCGCGCGCTCAAGGCGCTAGCCGCGATCCCCGAGGTTGCCGACCGCGTGACCCATCCCAACGATGTGCGCCTTTTGTGGGACGTCTGCCGCATCCCCGATTTCCGCTCGATCTCGGAGATGGAGCACGCGACGCTGTTGCAGCGGATCTTCGGGTTCCTGCAAACCGGCAAAGGCGTGCCGTCCGAATGGCTGGCGGGGCAAATCGCGCGGATCGACAAAACGCACGGCGATATTGATGCGCTCTCTAAACGGCTCGCCTTTATCCGCACTTGGACGTATGTTGCGCAGCGGAAAGGCTGGGTTGACGATGAAACCCATTGGCGCGAGGAAACCCGCGCTGTAGAAGACCGACTGTCGGATGCGCTTCATAGCGCGCTGACCCAACGATTTGTGGACCGGCGCACCAGCGTTCTGCTGCGCCGGCTCAAGCAGAAGGAGACCCTCGTGGCCGAGGTGAACGACAAAGGAGAAGTGACGGTTGAAGGCGAATTCGCTGGCCGTCTGGATGGGTTCCGCTTTGTGACGGACGGGACCAGTTCACCCGACGAGGCAAAGATGCTCGCGCGCGCCGCCTATGAGGCGCTGCGCCCCGAGTTTCATCTGCGCGCGGACCGTTTTTATAACGCGCCCGATACCGAGCTTGATTTCACCGAGCAAGGCGGCCTGATGTGGGGCGAGATTGCGATCGGCAAGCTGGTCAAGGGCGGCGAGGCGTTGCGCCCGACGGTCGTGGCCTTTGTCGACGAAGAGGCTGGCTCTGATGTGGCCGAAAAGGTCGCGCGCCGCTTGCAGCATTTCATCGACCGCAAGGTCGCGGCCCTGTTTGAACCCATGCTCGCGATGAGCCGTGACGAGGCGCTGGCCGGTCTGGCCCGCGGCTTTGCCTTCCGTCTGAGCGAAGGTTTCGGCATCATCCCGCGCGAGCAGGTCGCAGCCGAGGTGAAAGAGCTGGATCAGGACATGCGCGGCGCGCTGCGCAAGCATGGCGTGCGCTTTGGCCAATACACGATCTTCATGCCCGCGCTTCTGAAGCCCGCGCCGACGCGCCTGCGTCTGGTTCTGGCCTCGCTGTGGGACGGGCTGGACGAGTTCCCCGAAAGCCCTCCTCCGGGTCTTGTGACGATCCCGAACGTCGAGGGGATTCCGGCCGCGACCTATGCGCAGTCGGGCTATCGCCCCGCTGGCGCGCGCGCGATCCGCATCGACATGCTGGAGCGTCTGGCTGATCTGCTGCGCGGTCAGGATTCGCGCGGCGGGTTCGAAGCGAACCCCGACATGCTCTCGATCACGGGCATGACGCTGGAGCAGTTCGCTGATCTGATGCAGGGTCTTGGCTATGCTGCCGAAAAGGGCGAGCGCGAGAAGCAAAAGCCGGTCGCGGAAGTGGCTGCCCCCGAGGGGGACGCCGCCGAAGTCGTGGCCGAAGTTGCGGAAACCCCTGCCGAGGAAGCGCCTGCCGAGGCCGCAGCCGCCGAGCTGGAAGTCTTCTACACCTTCACCTGGGCACCGCGCCCGCGTGGCAATCAGCAGCGCGGCCCGCGCCGCGAGGGGGGCAAGCCCGAGCAGCGCAAAGGTGGTGGCGGCAAGCCGAAGGGCAAGAAATTCGCCAAGGGTGGCAAGCCCGAGCAGCGTTACGAGGCCCGTCCGCCCAAGAAGGAAAAGCCGATCGACCCCGATAACCCGTTCGCGGTTCTTGCAGCCCTCAAAGGCAAGTAATGACCCACGCGGACGAGCGTATCCGCATCGACAAATGGCTCTGGCACGCGCGTCTGGTCAAGACGCGCCCCCTTGCCGCCCGGCTTGTGCAGGGCGGCAAGTTGCGTTTGAACGGGCAGCGTATCGACAAGCCGGGGCGCGCGGTGGGCGAGGGCGATGTGCTGACGCTCGCGATCGGAGGGCAGGTCCGGGTCTTGCGGATTCTGGCCTGCGGGGCGCGCCGCGGCCCCGCGCCCGAGGCGCAAACCCTCTATCTTGATCTCGACGCGCAGGGCCAGATCGCCGCAGAGGGTAAAATCACGCCTTGAACCGCTTGATTGATCCTGCAAGGCTCGTTAGGTATCGCGCAAACTCATATTTCTTCGGGGGTCCCCATGACCTATGTCGTCACTGATAACTGCATCGCCTGCAAATACACCGACTGCGTCGAGGTATGTCCGGTCGATTGCTTCTATGAGGGCGAAAACACGCTGGTGATCCATCCTGATGAATGTATCGACTGCGGCGTGTGCGAGCCCGAGTGCCCTGCCGATGCGATCCGCCCCGATACCGAACCGGGCATGGAAACATGGGTCGAGTTCAACCGCAAATACGCCGATCTCTGGCCGGTTATCACGCAGAAGAAAGACCCGATGCCGGGCTATGAAGAGCGTGACGGCGAAGAGGGTAAACTGGAGAAGTATTTCTCCGAAAAGCCGGGCGCGGGCGACGAATAAGAATCGGTGATTCTGCGGGCGCGAAGCGATTCGCGCCTGTTTTCCGGTTAAAAGGCAACCTGCCGGGTCGATGAAATGGCGCTAAGCCTCTGAAAACTCTGGGGATGCGGGGGATCTCGCGTCGAGTTGCTTTGTTTTCGGGCGGTTTTGTGATACCTTCTTGTTACATAATGGATCTCGAATCCGGCTTTCCTGTTTGTGACAGCAGGGAAGGTTTCACCAGTGTCTGGGCGTTATCTCGGAACCAAGTGTTCCGTGGGCGTCTTTTGCGCTGTCGAAACAGGAAAACGGGGTCATCTGCAAGGAAGCGACTGCATGACCAAGACCAAGAAACCCGAGTTTCGTCCCAATGAATTTGTTGTCTATCCGGCCCATGGCGTTGGTAAGATCGTTTCGATCGAGGAACAGGAAATTGCCGGGCTTAAACTTGAGCTGTTCGTGATCTCCTTCGAAAAAGACAAGATGACGCTGCGCGTGCCGACCCACAAGGCGACCGAGATCGGGATGCGCGGGCTGTCCTCGCCCGACATCGTGACCAAGGCGCTGGAAACCCTTAAGGGTAAGGCCAAGGTCAAGCGCGCCATGTGGTCGCGCCGAGCGCAGGAATACGAGCAAAAAATCAACTCGGGCGACCTCTTGTCGATTGCCGAGGTCGTGCGCGACCTGCATCGCAACGACGACCAGCGCGAGCAATCCTATTCCGAGCGTCAGCTTTACGAAGCCGCACTCGAGCGCCTGACCCGCGAGGTTGCGGCTGTTTCGGGCACGGACGAAGCCGGTGCCGCGAAAAAGGTTGATGACGTTCTGGTCAGCCGCGCCGCGTAAGGCAAACCTGATACCATTCGTGAAACGCAGGGCTTTTGTCCTGCGTTTTGCGTTTCAGCTGTCGGCCTCGGGGGCAGGGGCGTCGCCTGCGCTGTCGGTCCGCTTGGCAAAGCGCTGCATCATCTCGGTCTCAAGCTCGGTGTTCAGCTCGCGCGTGCGGGCGATATATTCGGGGTTCTGCTCAATCGGCACGCCGGGTTTCCAGACCTTTGCCAGATCGCGCACCGCCGCGCGGTCCAGCTTGAAGAAGATCTTTTCCAGCTCGGATGCTTCGAACTCGGACAGGCCGACGTTTTCCAGAACATAGCGGCCAGCGCGCAGCGAGGAGTCGAACATCTCGCGCACGATGTCATTGGCGCCAGCGCGATACAGATCGAACACATGAATACGGTCGCGCGCGCGCGCGATGATGTGCAGATCGGGCCGCATCCGGCGGGCATAGGCGACCAGCCGCGTCGTGGCGTTCTTGTCGTCCAGCGCCACCACCAGAACCCGCGCCTTCGCCAGCCCTGCAGCCGCCAGCAGGTCAGGCCGCGTCGGGTCTCCGAAATAACCCTTGAAGCCGAAGGTGCGCATCAACTGGATCGTGCGCAGATCCGCGTCCAGAACCACCGTGCGATAGCCCGACATGGTCACAAGCCGGTTCACCACCTGCCCGAAACGCCCCACGCCCGCGATGATGATCGGGCCTTGTTCGTCGATCAGATCCGCCTTCGGGCCGCCTTCCGAGACCAGCAGCTTGACCAGCCAGTCGTGCAGGATGAACAGAAGCGGCGTGATCAGCATCGAGAGCGCGATCACCACCAGCGCCTTTTCCGCGACCAGATGCGGCAGGATGCGCTGCGCGACGGCGAATGAGATCAGCACAAAACCAAACTCGCCCGCCTGCGCCAGCCCCAGCGTGAAAAGCGAGCGGTCCTTGCCGCGCACCCGGAAGGCGCGCCCAAGCCCCGCCAAAATGCCCGCCTTCAGCAGAACCAGCCCCGCCACCAGCGCGAAAATCTCAAGCGGTTGGCGCCAGATCAGCGCGAAATTGATCCCCGCGCCGACGGTGATGAAAAAGAGACCCATCAGAAGCCCCTTGAACGGCTCGATGTCTGATTCCAGCTCGTGCTTGAACTCGCTATCGGCCAGAACGACGCCCGCCAGAAACGTGCCAAGCGCGGGTGAGAGGCCCACCAGATACATCAGCGAGGCAATACCCACGACGATCATCAGCGCCATCGCCGTGTTGATCTCGCGCAGGCGCGCGCCGTGGACAAAGCGAAACAGAGGGCGCACCAGATAGTGCCCCGCGACCACGGTAAAGGCGACCGCGCCAAGGGTCACAAGCGTCACTTGCCAGCCCGGCAGCGCCTGAATGAAATGCGCGACAGGGTGGTCGGGGCTGTTTTGCGCCTCGGCAATCGCGCGCGCTCCGGGGCGCGCCAGAAGCGGCATCAGTGCCAGCATCGGGATCACTGCGATGTCCTGCATCAGCAGCACCGAAAACGCCGCGCGCCCGCCTGCGGTCTGCATCAGCCGCTTTTCGTTCAGCGTTTGCAGCACGATAGCCGTTGATGACAGCGCAAAGATCATCCCCAAGGCAATCGCAATCTCGATCGGCTGGCCGAGCCAGGCCGCGATCCCCGCCACCGCGCCAAGCGTCAGCACCACCTGCAACCCGCCAAGCCCGACCAACTTGTCGCGCATCGCCCAAAGCGCGCGCGGCTCCATCTCCAGCCCGATCAGGAACAGCATCATCACAACGCCGAATTCCGCGAAATGTTGCAGATCGCTCATCTCCGATCCGACCAGCCCGAGCACCGGCCCGATCAGGATGCCCGCGATCAGATAGCCCAGAACCGAGCCAAGCCCCGCGCGCGAGGCCAGCGGCACGGCGATCACCATTGCAAACAGATAGAGCGTAGCCTGAAGCAGGAAGCTTTCCATAGGGTCGCAAAAAGTCCTTTCCGAAATAGACCGCCCCTTCCGGGCCGTCAGGCCGGAAAAGGCTTTGGCCTCGGGTCCGGGGAGTTATGCAAGGGTAACGCACTCATAGGCAGGCGCAAGGGTAAACGCCTTGTATTTCGAAGCTGTTACAGGACGTGAAAAGCCTAGCTGCCTTTGAGCAGCTTGAGCGTGTAATTGCGCGATTTCTTGGTGTAGCTGATCGTGTCTGTCCCGATGGCGGTGACCTTGCCGCCATCCAGACGGTCTCCGACGCCGACTTTGACGAATTTGCCGTTCGGCATACGGATCAGCGCGCGGCGGCTTTTCGACGAGCCGAAAAGGCCGATCAGGTTCATCTCGCCCAAATCAATGCCATTGCGCACGGTTGCCTGTTTTGCGACCGAGGCGCTGGTCGGAATTTTCGGTGCGGCAGCGGTGGGTTCGGGTTCGTCGATCTCGTCGTCTTGGGCAGGGGCAGAGACGACCGTCGGTTCGGGTCTGCCGGGTTTTGCCGCGGCTGTCTCAATGCGGCGGGCATTTGCCGCAATGGCCGCGATGTTCGAGGGTTTGGAAGGTGGCCTGCGCGAGACGGTGACAGCCAGCCGCGTTGCGCCTTCGAACGGATCTGTGCGGGTGGCCAAGGCTGCCGCAGCGGCGTCGGCGGCGGCTTGGGCCTGCGCGTCACTGGCTGCGGACAAGATGGAGGCCGGACGCGCGCGCGGGCGGATAGAGGCCAGCCGTGCGGCGGCGGGGTTCGCGACCGGAGGCGGCGTCAGGGCCAGCCGCGCGGCCTCCAGAACCGAGGCGGGTCGGGCCTTGGGCCGCGCGCCCGCAAGGGCCGGATCGGCATAGGGCAGCGCGGTGTGATCCTCCTCGGGCAGCGCTTCGGGGGCGGCAGGCTCGACCGCAGCGGGGGCTTGCCGGCTTGCCTCGAAGGCGTTTGTGACCGAGGCCGGACGCGGGCGCGGGCGGAAGCCCTTGAGCGCCGGATCGGCATAGGGGGCATTCGCTGCCGAATAGGCCGCCAGCACCGCCGCAGGGCGCGGTCCGGGCACGAGATCGGGGCGACCGGCAAAAAGGGTGAACCCCTCGGGCGAGAGCGTGCCTTCGGGCGTGGGGTCGATCGCGGGCGCCGGTTCAGGCTGTGGCTCGGGGGCTGGCGCAATTTCTGCAATGGCCACACTCAGCGGCGGCAGCGTGTTCGGTGGCAGCGCGGGCAACGGCGCGGGCTGCGGCGCAGGTTCCGGGGTCGCCAGCTCGACGGCAGGCTCCGTGGCAGGTTCCGTGGCAGGTTCCGGTGCGGGCGCGACCTCCGGCTCCGGCTCGATCACCTCTGGTTCGATCACCTCTGCCGCTTCGGGAGCGGCTTCCGGCGCGGGCGCCTCTTCCTGCGGTGCCGGTGTGGCCGCTGCGATCTGCTCCTCTACGGCGGCTGGCTCGGTCGGGGCTTCAAGGAAGCTCGCCCAGACACCGACCAGCACCAGCATAGCGGCCAACCCGCCGACCAGTGCCAGCCCCAGATGTTTGGGCTTGCCGCCGATCCGGCTTTTGGGCGCGCCGAAAACTGTCACTGCGGGCGGTTCCGCCGCAGGCGTAGCGGGCAGGGCTTCGGGCTTGGCCTGCGCGGATTTGAGCCGGGCCGAGGCCGCCTGCAGTGCAGCGCCGCCTGCAGTGCCCGCCGTCTTGCCCAGTTTGCGCGCGGTCTTGCTTGCTTTTTCCAGCCCGACGCTCGTGGCTTTGGCCAAGGAAATCGCGTCTTTGGCCGCGGTTTTCTGTTTGGTCGCAGCGGGAGAGGCTGCCTTGTCCGTCGCGCGCTTGACGCCGCCAAGGCGGGGGGCAGGGGCCGGAGGTTCCGGCGTTTCGATCTTGGCACTCACCGCGCTCAAGCCGACATCGAAGGCGGCTTGTTCTGTGCTCGCCGGTGCGGCCTCGACGGGCGCCGGTTCGCCGTCCGGGGTGTCCTTTGCGGGGGCGGGCGTTGCTGCGTCGGCGGGGGGCGGTTCGGGCGATGGCTGCGCCTCTTCTGTCGCTGGGGCGGGGGTCTCGGTCGGGGCCGCATCCGGACCTTCTGGTTCCGGCGTTGCCCCGGCGGGCGCGGGCGGTTCTTCCGTATGAGGCGGTTCGTCGGGCTGCGTCTCGGGGGAGGGAGCCTCGGTCAGCGGTGCGTCCAGCGCAGGTTCAGGCTCCTGCTCCTCGACCGGCGGCTCATGCAGCACAGGCGCAAGGTCTTCGGGCGCAGGCCGAGGCTCCGCCTGCGGTTCGGGGGGCGCTACCTCGACGGGAGGCTCCTCGACGGGCGCGGCTTCTTCCGGCAGAGCATCCTCAACCTCGGGTGCGGCAGGGGGCGGGACATCTTCGGCGCTCAGAATGCGCATGATTTGGGTGTCGCGCAGGATGCGCTCGCCCTCGGGCAACAGGGCCGCCGCACCAGAGGCCAGGCCGAACCAGACCTCGGCGGGGAAATCGCGCTCGTCAGGAATGGCGCAAAAGGCGACCGGCGCAAAACCATAAGTCTGGGCGAAAGTCTCGGCCTCGGACAGGGTCTCGCGTGCGACGACGGCGACGGCGACCTCGGGTCCGGTTCCGCTCCAATCGAAGACCAGATCCGCGACCGGATAGGGGGTCATGCCCTCAAGGGCCGTTGCGATCTGCTTGCGCCGCGCGGCGGGGCTGGGGCCAGAGGCGTTGACGCGGGTATACAGGATTTGCGAGGCGGGGATTACCAGCTTGGTCATCAACCCTTGCGGTGCCAACCCTTCGGCGCGGGCGCGCATGGCCGCCAGTTGCTCGGGCAGGTCGGGCGCATCCAGCGAGAGTTCCTCAAGCACAAGCCAGCCGTCCCCCATCCGCTGAAGCAATCCGATGCCATCATGCGACAGGTTAAGGGCAAAATCTGGTTTCATACTCGGGCCTGGCACTAGCCGCTTTGCGCGGAAAAGTTACGTTTGTGACTTGGTAAAGCAGTTTGCGCCTTGTGAAAAGCCAAAGCGGGAGGGGCACGCGTTCACTTTTGGCCCGAAGGGCGGGTTTTCGCCCGTATTCGGGGGGGGGGCGCCCGCCAAAAGAAAAGGCCGCGCAGGGGTGTTGCGCGGCCTTTCGGAGTTTTATGCGTCGGATCAGGCGGTTGCGGCGGTCAGTGCCTGATCGAGATCGGCAATCAGATCGGCGGCATTCTCGATCCCGATCGAGAGGCGCACGACGTTCGGCGCGGCCCCTGCGGCGACCTGCTGCGCCTCGGTCAGCTGGCGGTGCGTGGTCGAGGCCGAATGGATAATCAGCGAGCGTGCGTCGCCAAGGTTCGCGACATGGCTAAAGAGCTTGAGGTTGTTCACCAGCTTGACGCAAGCGTCATAGCCGCCCTTCACCGCAACGGTGAAGAGCGCACCCGCGCCTTTCGGGCAAACACTTGCCACGCGCCCGTTCCACGGCGAGCTTTCAAGGCCGGCGTAGGTCACAAAATCAATCCGCGGGTCGTTTTCCAGCCACTCGGCCACGGCTTTCGCATTGGCGATGTGCTTGTCCATCCGCAGGCTGAGCGTCTCGATCCCCATCAGCGAGTAATGCGCGCCTTGCGGGTTCATCGTCATGCCAAGATCGCGCAGGCCAATGGCGATCGAGTGGAAGGTGAATGCCATCGGCCCAAGCGCCTCATGGAATTTCAGGCCGTGATAGGCCGGCTCGGGTGCGGAGAGCGAGGGGAACTTGTCCGAGGCCGACCAGTCGAACTTGCCGCTGTCGACCACAACGCCGCCCGTCACCGTGCCGTTGCCGGTCAGGTATTTGGTAACCGAATGCACGACCAGCGTTGCGCCAAGGGCAATCGGCTGGCACAGATAGGGGGTGGCGAGCGTGTTATCCACGATCAGCGGTATGCCCGCCGCATCGGCGATTTTCGCAATCGCGGGAATGTCGGTGATATAGCCGCCGGGGTTCGAGATCGACTCGCAGAAGACCGCGCGCGTGTCGTCGTTGATCGCGGCGCGCACGGCGTCGGTGTCGTCGAAATCGACGAAGGTCGCGGACCAGCCGAAGCGTTTGATCGTCTGGCTGAACTGGGTGATCGTGCCGCCATAGAGGCGCGTAGACGCAACGATATTCTTGCCCGGTCCCATCAGCGGGAACAGCGCCATGATCTGCGCTGCGTGACCCGACGAGCAGCACACAGCCCCCGCGCCACCCTCAAGCGCTGCGATCCGGTTGGCGAGCGCGGCCACCGTAGGGTTGGTCAGGCGCGAATAGATGTAGCCGACCTCTTCGAGGTTGAACAGACGCGCGGCGTGGTCCGCGTCTTTGAACACATAGGCCGTGGTCTGGTAGATCGGCACCTGACGCGCGCCGGTTGCCGGATCAGGCTCGGCGCCCGCGTGGATTTGCAGAGTGTCAAACGAATAGTCGGCCATAATGCCCTCCCGTAAGGTCAATTCGGGCAGAGGTTAGCCGTGGCCCCAAGGGGCTTCAATCACATTCGTCTCGCTGCATGGATGGCTTAGCGCAGCCACAGCCCTTCGCGCTTGATCGTGTTGCGGATCACCTTTTCGCGGCGGGGCAGGTCATTGCGGTCGAACATGCCGCGCACCTTGCGACCCTTGCCCTGATAAACCAGCTTTTTGACCGGCTCGTAGAGCTTCATCACCTTCTTGATGGGATTGGGCGCAAGCACACGCTCGACCGTGTCGATCACCGCATCGCTTTCGCGCGCATACATCAGGGGCAAGGTGCGATAGTGGCAGGTTACAGAGCCATCCAGCCCTGCAAGCTCCGGCCCCGGACGGCCGCCGCCGAAGGAATGGATCACCAAAGGCAGCGCGATCTGGTCAAGCCACGGGTCAAGCGACTGGCACGCCAACTCGTCCGGCGTGTCGTTCCTGATCGAGGTGGCGTAGTCCAGAAACCGCTTGCCGAACGCGCGCGGGCTTTCGCCAAAGAACCAGCCCGCGTTGAAATAGAGATACCGCTCCCAGTATTCATCGGGCTGCGTCAGGTCGAGCGAGCTGTCGAAATCCAGCCCGAACCGGTCATAGAGGCATTTCCAGATGCCCGCATAGCCGGGGCCGTAAAGCGGCGGCTCGGGCCAGCTACCCTCGCGGCGCATCGAGGCTGCGGGGCGCGCAAAATCGAACCCCACCGAGGCCAGCGCGCCGGTGAACACCGTATCCGTGTCGAAAAACACGAACGGCGCGTCATCGGGCAGGGCCGCCAGCGCCTCGATCTTGTTGCCATAGGGGTAGGACTGGCCGAAGACCTTGTTCTCGAAGGGGATGATCTCGGCTCCGGCGCCCTCCAGAAGCGCACGCACGGGGGCAGAGATCGACGGGTCGTTCCGCCACCGTGGCCCTTGCGGCTCTGCGATAATCAGGCGACCCGCGAAATCGGGATTTGCCTCGCGGAAGCTTAGTGCGAACAGGATCGCCTCGTATTCGAGGCGCCCGTGCTGCGCGATGCAAAAGACGTTATAATTCTGTGCGCGTGTTTGTTTTTGCGCCATGCTCCACTGCCCCCGGATCATGTCGTTATCATCGGGGCGCAGTATAGCGACAAAACTCTGAGACAAAAGTGAAGAACCTGGGCCTTCGGGTCAAAAGAAAAGCCGCCCTGAAAGGCGGCTTTCTTTGCGTTCACCGTTCCCCGAGGGGGAGATGGTGGGTGACCCTGGAATCGAACCAGGCGTGGGTCGCCCCGGCGGAGTTACAGTCCGCTGCCGCACCTTGCAGCACGTCACCCGACGCTGGCGGGGGAATACCCAAGCGGGTGGGGGGCGTCAAGGGGCCGAAATGCGGTTGGGGCGAAAAATTCCGGCGCGGGCCGATTTTGCGCTTTGGCTTCGGGCTTGCCATTTCGCGCGCGCCAGCGCAGGAAGGGGTGATTTTGCAGGAGATAACTATGAAAAAGCCGACCTGGGTCATCGAGAAAGAGCGCCAGAAACGCGCTGCCGCCGCCGAGACGGTCTGGCTTTTCGGCTTGCACGCAGTGCGCGACGCATTGATGAACCCCGCGCGCGAGCGCCTGCGGCTGGTTCTGACGCAAAACGCGGCGAATAAACTGGCCGAAGGGATTGCGGCTGGCGGGCTGGAGCCCGAGATCGTCGACCCGCGCAAGTTCGACAAACATGTGCCGTTGGCGCCCGATTCTGTGCACCAGGGCGCGGCGCTTGAGGTGAAGCCGCTTAACTGGGGCTCGCTCGAAGAGGTCTGTGTGCAAGGCGCGGGCGCGCCCTTGGTTGTGCTTCTGGACCGCGTGACTGATCCCCATAACGTGGGGGCGATTCTGCGCTCGGCCGAGGTGTTCGGCGCGCGTGCCGTGATCGCGCCGCATCGCCACTCGGCCCCCGAGACCGGCGCTTTGGCGAAAACCGCATCCGGCGCGCTTGAGCGTCAGCCCTATCTGCGTGTGCGTAACCTCTCCGAAGCGATGGAAGAGCTGAAATCCCTTGGCTATGAACTTATCGGGCTGGCGGGCGAGGCGAAACTGACGCTGCGCGATGGTCTGTCGGCGTCCGGCATGGCGCCGATCGCGCTGGTGCTTGGCGCCGAAGGGCCGGGCCTGCGCGAGAAAACCCGCGAGCTGTGCGACCATCTGGTGAAAATCCCGTTTGCGGGCGAATTTGGCTCGCTTAACGTGTCAAATGCGGCGGCCGTGGCGCTTTATGCTGCCAGTTCACGCTGACGCGCGCAGTTTTCACGAACGCGCGACTTTACGGGGGCAGGGGTTTAACTGCGGTTTTACATTCCTATGTCTGAATGGTGAGGCGCGGTTGAGGAACCCCCGCGCCGATGTTCACTGTCCCTCGTTCCACGACTTAAACGCCCGGCCTCTTGGCTCGGGCGTTTTTTTTCGCAACTCTGCGCGAAAACGGAGGATACCCATGACCGATCAGGACTTGCGCGAGATATTCGAGACGACCAGAACGATTGCCGTTGTGGGCTTTTCAAACAACCCCGAGCGGGCCTCGAATAAGGTGGCCAGGTTTTTGAATACCAAGGGCTATCGGGTCATTCCGGTTAATCCGGGGCTGGCGGGGCAAGAGTTTCTGGGCGAAGCGGTTTACGCCGATCTAGCCTCCATCCCCGCCGGGATCGAGGTTGATATGGTCGATATTTTCCGCCGTTCGGAAATGGTCCCCGAGGTCGTGACCGAGGCTCTGGCGTCGCTGCCACATCTGCGCACGATCTGGATGCAGCTTGGCGTTATTAACGACGCTGCCGCAGCAGGGGCTCGGGGCGCGGGAAAACGCGTGGTGATGGATCGCTGCCCGAAAATCGACTACCCGCGCATTATGGGCTGAGGGGCGCGCAGCGACCCGACGAAGCAAGGGGGGTCGATGCCCCCGCGCTTCGTGGTTTGGTTAAAGAATATCCAGAACGGTCTCTGGCGGGCGGCCAAGGCGTGCGGCGGTTTCCGTTATCACAAGGGGCCGCTCGATCAGGCGCGGGTTAGCGGTGAGCGCGTCGAGAATTTCCTCCTCGTCCGCCTCTTTTGTCAGCGCCTCGGGGCGGTCTTTCTCGCCCCAGCGAACCAGCGTTGCGGCTGGCGCGCCAAGCTTTGCCAAAGCTGCCCGCAACTCTGCGCGGCTGGGGGCTGCATCCAGATAAAACCGCACCTGCGGATCAAACCCGCGTTCGTGCAAAAGCGCCAGCGTTGCGCGCGATTTCGAACAGCGCGGGTTATGCCAGATCGTCAAAGCCATTTGTCACGCCCCGTGCCGACGGCATCGTGCACCGAGGCGAACCCGTCGCGCTCCAGCAGCCGGTCAAGCCCGCGTGCGATCTCGGCGCCCAGAGACAGGCCTTGATAGACCATCGCGGTATAAAACTGCACGGCGGTCGCACCTGCGCGGATTTTCTCGTAGGCGTCGGCGGCGCAGGAAATCCCGCCCACGCCGATCAGCGGCAGCTTGCCCTCGGTCAGGTGCGACAGTTGCGCCAGAACGCGGGTCGATTTTTCGAACAGGGGCGCGCCCGATAGCCCGCCTTTTTCCTCGCGATGCGCCGATCCCAGCCCTTCGCGCGAAAGCGTGGTGTTGGTCGCAATCACCCCGTCGATGCCCGAGCTCAGCGCGACCTCGGCGATCTCGGCTAGCTCTTCAGCGGTCAGATCGGGGGCGATTTTCAGGAATACGGGGATCGGGCGGGCCAGCCCCGCGCGGGTCTCGATCACGCCCGCCAAGAGCGCTTCAAGCGCCGCGCGGCCTTGCAGGTCACGCAGCTTTTCGGTGTTGGGCGAGGACACGTTGACGGTCGCGAAATCGACATGCGGGCCAGCGTGGGCCAGCACACGGGCGAAATCGGCGGCGCGGTCATCGCTGTCCTTGTTGGCGCCAAGGTTCAGGCCGACCGGAATCCCCGAAGGTCGCGCTGCCAGACGCTCGGTGATCGGCTCCATCCCTTGATTGTTAAAGCCAAAGCGGTTGATCGCGGCGCGGTCCTCGGGCAGGCGGAACAGGCGCGGCTTGGGGTTGCCGGGCTGCGGGCGCGGCGTTGCGGCACCCACCTCGATAAAGCCAAAGCCCGCGCGCATAAGCTGCGGCACCACTTCGGCGTTCTTGTCGAACCCAGCCGCCAATCCGACCGGATTGGGCAACTCCAGTCCCGCCAGCCGCGTGCGCAGGCGGTCCGAATAAATCGGACCGGGGGCAGGCAGAAGACCGGTCTTCAGCGCCTTGATCGCCAGCGTATGCGCGGCTTCCGCGTCGATGCGATGGGTGACGGCAAGGCCCGCGCGTTCAAGCAGGTTCACGACAAATCCTCCGGGAAAATGTGGCCATTCGGGCCAAGGGGCAGGGGGCGATCCCACAGCACATCGGCCAGATCGAGGGGGCGGTAAAGATGCGGGAAAAGCGCACCGCCGCGCGACACCTCCCATTTGAGATCGGGGCCAAGCGCCTCGGCGTCCAGAGCCAGAAGGACCAGCCCCTCTTCGCCTGCGAAATGTTTGGCGGCGGTCTCCGTGGCCTGTGTCGCGGTCGAGAAATGGACGAACCCGTCGGCCAGATCGACCGGCGCGCCAGCGGTCTGGCCCGCTTGGCGGAATGCATCCCATTCGGGGCGGCGGAATATCTTGTAAATCAGCATGGCCGAGAAATGGCGCAAGCCCGCGAAATGGTCAATCCCGCGCGAAGATTACGCGGTTCCGTCGCGTCATCTGCCTGTCATGCGCATTTGCTAGCTGATCGCGCAATTCTGTTTTTGACAGAATGGTCAAATTCGCCCCAGAGTGGTGCGATAAAAACCTAAGGGGGTTCCTATGACTGCTCGTTTTCTTGCCTCGGCTGCCGTGCTGGCATTGAGCGCTGGCGTCGCTCAGGCCGACTATACGCTGCACATCCTGCACACCAACGATCTGCACAGCCGGATCGAGCCGATCAACAAATACGATTCCACCTGCTCGGCCGAAGACGATGCCGAGGGGAAGTGCTTTGGGGGTATCGCGCGGGTTGCAACCAAAGTGACCGAGCTGCGCGACCAGATCCGCGCCGAGGGTGGCAATGTGATCGTGCTGGATGCGGGCGACCAGTTTCAGGGCTCGCTGTTTTATACCACCTATAAAGGCGCTGACACGGCAGAGTTCATGACCGCGATCGGCTATGACGCGATGGCGGTCGGCAACCATGAATTCGACGATGGCCCCGAGGGGCTGGCCGCGTTTCTGGACAAGATCAGCTTTCCGATGGTGTCGGGCAACCTTGATCTGTCGCAGTCGAACCTGCTGAACGGGAAGGTCTCGAACACGGTGGTTCTGGAGGTCGGCGGCGAGAAGGTCGGCATCGTTTCGGCGCTGGCGACCGATACGGTCGAAACCTCGTCGCCCGGACCGGCGGTTCTGTTCCAGGATGAGGCCGATGCGCTGGCCGCCGATGTGGCGGACCTAGAGGCCGCTGGCGTGACCAAGATCGTCGCGCTGACCCATGTGGGCGTGGTGAAAGACCTTGATCTGGCGGCCTCGGTCAAGGGGATTGATGCGGTCGTCGGTGGGCACTCGCATACGAAATTCTCGAACACCGAAGAGGGCGCGATGGCCTATCCGACGCTGTCTGGCGGTGTGCCGGTGGTCTCGGCCTATGCCTATTCGAAATATCTGGGCCATCTGGTTCTGACCTTTGATGACGCGGGCGCTTTGAAAGAGGCATCGGGCGATACGATTTTGCTGGATGCGTCGGTTGCACCCGATGCGGCGATGGCTGCGCGGATCAAGGAACTGGCAGGCCCGCTTGATGAAATCCGCGCCAAGGTGGTGGCGGAAACCTCTGCCGAGATCGACGGCACTCGCGACAATTGTCGCGCGCGCGAATGTGCGATGGGCAACCTGGTGGCCGAGGCGATGCTGGATCGCGCCAAAGGGCAGGGTGTGACGATCGCCATCCAGAACGGCGGCGGGCTGCGGGCCTCGATCGGGGCGGGCAAGGTGACGATGGGCGATGTGCTGACGGTGCTGCCGTTCCAGAACACGCTTTCCACCTTTGAGGCCAAAGGCGCGACCATCGTTGCGGCGCTCGAGAACGGGGCCAGCCAGCTTGAGGAAGGCGCAGGTCGCTTTACGCAAGTTGCAGGGCTGAAATACACGCTTGATAGCGCCGCCCCCGCGGGCAGCCGGATTTCCGACGTTCTGGTGAAAACCGGCGATGGCTGGGGCGCGATTGATCCCGAAGCCGTCTATGGCGTGGTGACGAACAACTATGTGCGTCAAGGCGGCGACGGCTATAAGATGTTCGATGCCGAGGGCATGAACGCCTATGACTACGGCCCCGATCTGGCCGATGTCACGGCCGAGTATCTGGCCAAAGTCGGCCCTTACACGCCCGCGCTGGATGGTCGCATTACGGTGAAATAATCACCGACGGTTGCGTGCCGAGTAAATTGTTGGGGTAGGGAAGAGGGGGCTTTGGCCCCCTCTTTTCATAGGGTTAGCGCAGGAAATTCTCGAAAGCCGCCAGCGAGCGGTCCGAGACATGATGTTCGATCCCCTCGGCGTCTTGCTCTGCCACCTCTTCGGGCACACCCACCGCCATCAACAGCGCTACAACCGTGCGGTGACGCGCGCGCACCTTATCGGCCAGCGCAGCCCCCGCATCGGTCAGGAACACCCCACGATAGGGGCGCGATGTCGCCAGCCCTTCGCGCTTGAGCCGCGAGATCGCCTTGGTCGCGGTCGGCTGCGCAACCCCCATCCGTGCCGCGATGTCCGCGACCCGCGCTTCGCCCAGTTCCGCGATCAGGTCGCCGATCATCTCGACGTAATCCTCCAGCAAAGCCTTGGATTGCACCTCGCGCGCATGGGTAAAACGGTCGGCCATTTCGGCCAGAGAGGGGCTGTCCTGCGTCATGTGCGGGCCTTTATTGTTGTCATTGGAAGGTTTTATAGCCTTGGCTCAATTTCATTTCTACCCCGCCGATTGTTATGAAGCCTTATCGTTTTATATTTTCCTGTTGCAAGAAATATAGCACAGGCTATATAGCTGAGCGCAGGGAAACAAAGGGGAATATTATGAGCTACCTGACAGAGCAAACGCGAAGCGGAATGAGCGCGGTTCTGGCGGGCGAACGGGGTGGGTGGCGCAGTCGGTTGTTGTTTGCAGGCCCTGCGATTATTGCCTCTGTCGCCTATATGGACCCGGGCAACTATGCCACGAACATTCAGGCGGGCGCGGGCTATGGCTATACATTGCTGTGGGTTGTCCTGCTGGCCAACCTGATTGCGATGCTGTTTCAGGCGCTGTCCGCGCGGCTTGGGATTGTGACTGGCAAGAACCTGGCCGAGCTGTCGCGCGACAATTTTCCCAAGCCCGTCGTCTGGATCATGTGGGGCGTGAGCGAAATCGCCGCGATGGCCACCGATCTGGCCGAGTTTCTGGGCGGCGCCATCGGCCTTGCGCTTTTGTTCGACCTGCCCTTGATCGTGGGGATGGGCATCACTGCGATCGTCACCTATGCGATCTTGCTGTTCGAGCGGCGGGGCTTTCGCCCGATGGAGCTGGTGATCGGGGCGCTCGTCGCGATTATCGGGCTGTGCTATCTGGCCGAGATCCTGATTGCGCCGGTGGATTGGACTGCCGCCGGTCTGGGCATGGTCAGCCCCGCGCTGCCCGATAGTGCCGCGCTGACGATTGCGGTGGGGATCATTGGCGCGACCGTCATGCCGCACGCGATCTATCTGCATTCGGGGCTGACGCAGGGCCGCGCGGTGGTGCGCGACAATGCCGAACGGCGCAGACTGTTGCGGTTTTCGAATACCGAGGTCGTGCTGGCACTCGCCGTCGCGGGGATGGTCAATATGGCGATGGTGATGATGGCGGCGAGCGCCTTCCATCAGGGCTATTCCGAGGTGGCCGAGATCGAGACCGCCTATCACACCTTGACCCCTTTGCTGGGGGCAGCGGCGGCGGCGATCTTCCTGACCTCGCTGATTGCGTCCGGGGTCTCCAGCTCGGTTGTCGGCACGATGGCGGGGCAGATGATCATGCAAGGCTTCTTGCATATCCGCGTGCCGATCTGGCTGCGGCGTCTGGTGACGATGGTGCCGGCCTTTGTTGTCGTCGGCATGGGGGTGAATGCGACGCAGGCGCTGGTCGTGTCGCAGGTGATCTTGTCGATCGCGCTGCCGGTGCCGATGATCGCGCTGATTATCTTTGTGACGCGGCGCGACATCATGGGCGAGTTCACCGTAAACCCGCTGGTGCGCATTCTGGCAGCGATTGGTGCAATTGCCGTGCTGAGCCTGAACTTCGTGCTGCTGGCCGATGCTTTCGGCGTGCCGATCCCGTTCCTGGCGGGCTGATCGGCAACAAAAAAAACGGCGCAGAAACCTGCGCCGTTTTCGTTTGGTCTAAGCGGCCTCAGACGCCGCGAGCCAGCGCCGCAACGCCCGTGCGCGCAACATCGGCCAGACCAAGCGGGCGCATCAGCTCGGCAAATGCGTCGATCTTTTCCGAGGTTCCGGTCATCTCGAAGACAAAGCTTTCGAGCGTCGAATCCACCACATTGGCGCGGAAAATCTCGGCCAGACGCAGGGCTTCGATGCGTTTTTCGCCGGTGCCGACAACCTTGAACAGTGCCAGTTCGCGTTCGACCGGAGTGCTTTCGATGGTCAGGTCGATGACCTCATGCACGGGCACGATGCGGCCAAGCTGTGCCTTGATCTGGTCAATCACCGCCATCGTGCCGCGCGTTACGATGGTGATGCGCGAGCGGTGGCCCTTGTGGTCGATCTCGGCCACGGTCAGGCTGTCGATGTTATAGCCGCGGCCCGAGAAAAGGCCGATCACACGGGCCAGAACGCCCGCCTCGTTATCGACGACCACGGCCAGCGTGTGCGAGCTTTCGACCTCGGAATGGGAATCGCGCAGGTCGTAGGCCGAGTGGCTCGTCGAGCCTTGTTTGATGTTCAGAGCGGCCATTGCCTCTCTCCTTTTATGCTTATGTCATCTTAGTCAAAGAGGGGGTTCCCAACTTCACTGAAGAACCATTTTCTAAGCCAAAAATTTGAACCCTCTTGGCATTCGAACGATGTTAAGTCTGGTTGAAGCCGACCCAGATGCGCCTGGAACTGAGAGAAGCTTGGAGCGATCCCACCCGTCGTGGGGTTCTCTTCCAACCATCTCCGTGCATGGAATCTAACTTGGGTTTCAGCGTCTCTTTTGTTCATTTTACACCAGCGTCGCACCTTCCTTGAAGGCTTCGGCGTCAGCAGCGAGCAGCATCTCGTTATGCGGTTTGCCCGACGGGATCATCGGGAAGCAGTTCTCGTGCTTCTCGACAAGGCAATCGAAGAGCACCGGGCCGTCATGGGCCAGCATCTCGCGGATCGCGTCGTCCAGATCGGCGGGGTCTTCGCAGCGGATACCCTTCCAGCCAAACGCCTCGGCCAGCTTGACGAAATCGGGCAGGCTTTCGGACCACGAATGCGAATAGCGCTCGCCGTGCAGAAGCTCCTGCCACTGGCGCACCATGCCAAGGCGTTCGTTGTTCAGGATGAACTGTTTGACCGGCACCCCGAACTGCGTGCAGGTGCCCAATTCTTGCATGTTCATCAGCCACGAGGCCTCGCCCGCGACGTTGATCACAAGGCTCTCGGGGTGGGCCATCTGCACGCCGATCGAGGCGGGGAAGCCATAGCCCATCGTGCCCAAACCACCCGATGTCATCCAGCGGTTCGGCGCCTCGAACCCAAGGAACTGCGCCGCCCACATCTGGTGCTGGCCGACCTCGGTCGTGATATAGCGATCCATGCCCTTGGTCAGCGCTTCAAGGCGCTGCATCGCATATTGCGGCTTGATGGTTTTCTGAGACGGGGTGAAATCAAGGCAATTGACCTTTTTCCACTCGCCGATCTGGCCCCACCATTTCTTGACCGCGCCCGCGTTGGTCTTGCGCCCGCGCGATTTCCAGACCTTCAGCACGTCTTCCAGAACATGGGCGATGTCGCCCACGACCGGCAGGTCGACGGTGATGATCTTGTTGATCGAGGAGGCGTCGATGTCGACGTGGATCTTGGTCGAGTTCGGCGAGAAATCGGGGATACGACCGGTGATCCGGTCATCGAAACGCGCGCCGAGGTTGATCATCAGGTCGCAGCCGTGCATCGCGAGGTTGGCCTCGTAAAGCCCGTGCATCCCCAGCATCCCCAGCCAGCCCTTGCCCGAGGCCGGATAGGCGCCCAGACCCATCAGCGTCGAGGTGATCGGGAAGCCGGTGCCATCCACCAGCTCGCGCAGCAATTGCGAAGCGGCAGGGCCGGAGTTGATCACGCCGCCGCCGGTGTAGAACACGGGGCGCTCGGCTTTTTCGATCAGGTCCACGATGGCGTTGATCTGTGCGATCGGCGCCTTGAGTTGCGGCTGGTAGTGGTCAACGCGGGCGGTCTTTGGCTCGGTATAGGTGCCGGTCGCGAATTGCACATCCTTCGGCAGGTCGATCAGCACAGGGCCGGGGCGGCCCGAGGTCGCCACATGGAACGCCTGATGCACGGTCTCGGCCAGCTTCTCGGTGTCTTTCACCAGCCAGTTATGCTTGGTGCAGGGGCGGGTGATGCCGATCGTGTCGGCCTCCTGAAAGCCGTCGGTGCCGATCATGAAGGTCGGAACCTGACCCGAGAACACAACCAGCGGGATCGAGTCGAGCAGCGCATCCGTGAGGCCCGTCACCGCGTTCGTCGCGCCCGGACCCGAGGTCACCAGCGCCACCCCCGGCTTGCCGGTCGAACGGGCATAACCTTCGGCCATGTGAATGGCGGCCTGTTCGTGGCGGACAAGGACGTGCTTGATGTCGTTTTGCTGGAAAATCTCGTCATAAATGGGAAGGACGGCCCCACCCGGATAACCGAAGATCGTATCGACCCCGTGGTCCTTGAGCGCCTGAATTACCATTTTTGCGCCGGTCATCTGCCGTGACATCTTTCTCTCCATCCGATCGGCCATTCCGGCCGCTTTGCCTTTCGCAACAAAAAGCCCCCGTCGATCTGGCGGGGGCGCATGGGAACCATCATGGTCAACCGTTATCGGCCCATGCGCTTGGTTCCTACTACTACAAGAATCGCATCCATTCCGGCTGCCCCTTTGCTGCGTTCGCTGGACATTATGGGCCTGCGCCCGAGGCGTCAACGTCTAATCGGTGCATTTTATGTCGCAGGTGGGATAAAAATCTTGCCGAAAGTTGCGCAAGGCATGGGTGGCGGTGAAATTTTGTGAAGCGGGCTTTGGCGGGGGCTGCACGCCTTGCAAAAACTGCGGGATTCCTTCGGGGAAACGTTCGGTTTTGCTTCCTTTCCAATGGGTTTGACCCTAGCCTCTGTGCACGCCATGTCGCGGTTGGTTAATCGAAGTTTGTCGATGAATTCGGCTCTTTGGTAAGAAATGTGAACCAAATTTTCCATTTTGCTTGACCTGAAAGCCCGCATTGGCCAAGGACATAAAGAATGCCCCGTTTCACGCGGGGTCAGGGATACATGGGGATGGGAGGAGAGTGATGGGTGGTTTGATAGCCCTGTCGCGCCTGATCGACCGCATTAACGAAACCATCGGGAAGAGCGTTTCTTGGCTCATTCTTGTCTCGGTTCTGGTTTCGGCTGCAAATGCGACGATCCGCAAGATTTTCAATACGTCGTCGAATGCGTGGCTGGAATTGCAGTGGTATCTGTTTGGTGCCGCTTTCCTGCTGGCCGCGGCTTATACGCTCAAGCAGAACGAACATATCCGTATCGACATCGTTTACGGAGCCTTCTCGCGCAGGGTGCAGCACTGGATCGACCTGATCGGTCACATCCTGTTCCTGATGCCTTTCGTCGTGCTGATGCTGTGGTTGCTCGGGCCTTATGCCTATAAAGCGATCCTTTCGGGCGAGGTGTCCACGAACGCGGGCGGGTTGATTATCTGGCCGGCGAAGACGTTGTTGCTGGCGGGGTTTGTTCTGCTGTTCGCGCAAGGGGTCTCCGAGATCATCAAGAAAATCGCCGTTATGCGCGGCCTGATGGAAGACCCGCATCCCGCGACCGGACATCACGGCCATGACATGATTGCCGACGAGGAGGCGCTCTGATGATCGAATTTATCGCTCAGAACATGGCGCCGATCATGTTCATGTCGCTGATCTTCTTCTTGCTGATCGGCTATCCGGTGGCCTTTGCGCTGGCGGCGAACGGGCTTTTGTTCTTCGTCATCGGCGTCGAGCTGGCGCCGCTGTCAGGCGGCGAGATTTTCCTCGACTGGCCCTTGCTGGGGTCTTTGCCCGAGCGCTTCTGGGGCGTCTTGTCGAACGACACGCTGCTGGCTATCCCATTCTTTACCTTCATGGGGATCGTGCTTGAGAAATCGGGCATGGCCGAAGACCTGCTCGACACGATCGGCCAGTTGTTCGGCCCCGTGCGCGGTGGTCTGGCCTATGCGGTGATTATCGTGGGCGCGCTTCTGGCGGCAACCACGGGTGTTGTTGCGGCTTCGGTGATCGCGATGGGGCTGATCTCGCTGCCGATCATGCTGCGCTATGGCTATGACCGGAGGATCGCCTCGGGTGTGATCGCGGCGTCGGGCACGCTCGCGCAGATCATCCCGCCGTCGCTGGTGCTGATCGTTCTGGCGGACCAGTTGGGTCGCTCGGTCGGTGACATGTATAAAGGCGCGCTGATCCCCGGCCTTGTGCTGACCGGTATCTACCTTGGCTATGTCATGCTGATGTCGATCATCAGCCCCAAGTCGATGCCCGCACTGCCGAAAGAGGCGCGCACGCTTGGCTCTGGTGTGACCTCGCTGTTCGTGGCGGTCGCAATCACGATCGGCATCTTCTATGGCGCGGAAAAATGGCTCGCAGCCAACCATAACCCGAAAGACGCCGGCATTCTGGCGGCGGCTCTGGCGGTGATGGTGGTCTATGCGGCCGCCGTTATGGACAAGTCGTTCAAGATCAACCTGATGAGCCGTCTGGCGCAGCAGGTGGTGATCGTGCTGATCCCGCCGCTGGCGCTGATCTTCCTTGTGCTCGGCACGATCTTCCTTGGCGTTGCCACGCCGACCGAAGGCGGTGCGATGGGTGCCGTGGGCGCGCTGTTCCTGTCCGGCGTGAAGGGACGTCTGAACTTTGGCGTGGTGCGTGATGCGCTGGCCGCGACGACGCGCCTGTCGGCTTTCGTGCTGTTCATCCTGATCGGTGCGCGGGTCTTCTCGCTGACCTTCTACGGCGTGAACGGGCACCTTTGGGTCGAGCATCTGCTGACCTCGTTGCCGGGTGGCGAAATGGGCTTCCTGCTGGTTGTTTCGGTGCTGGTGTTCTTCCTGGCCTTCTTCCTCGACTTCTTCGAGCTGGCCTTCATCATCGTGCCTCTGCTGGCGCCCGCAGCCGAAAAGCTGGGCATCGACCTGATCTGGTTCGGTGTCATTCTGGGTGTGAACATGCAGACCTCGTTCATGCACCCGCCGTTTGGCTTTGCGCTGTTCTTCCTGCGCTCGGTTGCACCGAAGGTGCCGTATCTCGACAAGGTCACTGGCAAGCTGACCGATCCGGTGAAGACCTCGCAGATCTATTGGGGCGCTGTGCCGTTCGTGTTCATCCAGATCATCATGATCGGTATCGTGATCGCGTTCCCCGGCATGGTGATGCACTACAAGGGTAAGGTTGTGGACCCGTCCACGGTCGAGCTGAAGCTGCCGGCGATGCCGGGGCTTGGCGGGCCGGGCGGTCTGGCGCTGCCGAACTTTGGGGGCGGAGCTGCCCCTGGCGGCGCGGCGCCTGCGCCAGGTGGGCTGCCCTTGCCGAACTTCGGCGCGGGCAACTAAGCCAGCCCGAACAGATAAAACCGGCGGCTCTCGGGTCGCCGGTTTTTTTATGCGCTTAGAAATATTTCGTGGAGTCGGGGATATTTGATGTATGGTATTCTTCTGTATGCATTATTTTAAACATAATAAAAACAAATAGATAAAGGTATTTGTTTGAAAAATGGCTTATTAGAACTAAGCCATAATTGAATTTTATTGCAATTGCCGAAGGCGCGCGATGCGGCGATTTCAGGGGTGTGACCTAACCCGAAAAGGATTGCCTCTATGGCCCAGCCGGATACCGCCCTGCTTGACGACGCCCTGTGCGCCGAGCGTGTCTCGTTTGACCGAATTCCCGTTGTCGATCTTGCTCCGCTTCTGGATGGCAGCGACCCGATGAAGGTCGCTAAAGAAATCCGTTGGGCCTTTACCAACGCCGGTTTCATGTATGTGAAAAACCACGGTGTCGCGCAGGATCTGGTCGACCGGACCTTCGCGCAATCGCGGGCATTTTTCGATCTGCCGCTTGAAGAAAAGATGAAGCTGCATGTCGGCAATTCTGGCACGACGCTGCGCGGTTATATCGAGGTGTTTGGCGAGAACACCGATCCGGGCAAGACCAAAGACCTGAAGGAATGCTTTGACCTTGGTCCCGAGGGGCCGGTCTCGGAGGTGCCGTTCTTCGGCCCGAACCAGTGGCCCGCCGATATGCCCGAGTTCCGCGAGGCGGTTTACGGCTACCACGAGGCGATGAAGGGGCTGTCGCTGAAACTCTTGCGCGCGGTGGCGCTGTCGCTTGATCTGGCGCCCGATTTCTTCGAGGCGAAGATGCGCAACCCGATCAGCATCCAGCGCCTGCTGCACTATCCGTCGCAAACTGGAAAGATCGACGAGGGCACCATCGGCATCGGTGCGCATACCGATTACGGTAACCTCACGATCCTTGCGCAAGACGATGTGGGTGGTCTGCAGGTGATGAACCGCGACGGCAAATGGATCGAAGGCACGCCGATCCCGGGCACGTTCGTCATCAACATCGGAGACCTGATCCAGAAGCTGACGAATGGCGTCTATCTGGCGAACCTGCACCGCGTGGTGAACAATTCGGGGCGCGAGCGGTATTCGATCCCGTTCTTCATTGATGCGGATTATGACGCGGTTTTCGCGCCTCTGGAAAGCTGTGTGACCGAGGCAAATCCGGCCCGCTACGAGCCTGTCACCTGCGGCGCGCACAAGTTCGGACGCTTTCAGGCCAGCTATCCGCATCTGCGTAAGACCGTCGCCTGACGGGCGTAAAAAAACCTGCCGACCATCGGGTCGGCAGGTTCATTATTAGGGCAATGCCCGATCCGGTTGGGATCAGAGCTTGCCGGTCGCCTGCTGGCTCATCATGAAGTAGTCGAAGTTGAACTCCGAGAGCTGCCACCAGCCGTAAGCGTCTTTGCGGAACGCCATCTGGCTGTCGTAGATCTTCTTGAAGGCCGGGTTCGAGGCGTTGATTTCGGCGTAAACTTCGTTCGCCGCGTTGAAGCAGCCCTGAAGCACTTCGGGCGTGAACGGACGCAGTTGCGCGCCATTGGCCAGAAGCGACTTGAGCGCCTGCGGGTTCTTGTAGTCATACGACGCCATCATGTCCGCGTTGGCTGCCTGACAGGCGGTTTCCAGAACCTGCTGGTAGGCTGCCGGAAGCTCCGAGTAGGCTTTCTTGTTGAACATGGCGTGGAGGCAAGCGCCGCCTTCCCACCAGCCCGGATAGTAATAGTAGGGCGCCACTTTGTAGAAGCCGAGCTTCTCGTCATCGTAGGGGCCAACCCACTCGGTCGCGTCGATGGTGCCTTTTTCCAGCGACGGGTAGATGTCGCCGCCAGCGATCTGCTGCGGAACACCGCCGACTTTCGACAGAACAGCGCCGCCGAAGCCACCGATACGCATTTTCAGGCCGTTGAGGTCGTCGAGCGTGTTGATTTCCTTGCGGAACCAGCCGCCCATCTGGGCGCCCGTGTTGCCGCACGGATAGGCGGTGATGCCGTAGCCGTCATAGAACTCGTTCATCAGGTCGTTGCCGCCGCCATAGTAGAACCATGCGTTTTGCATACGCATGTTCAGGCCGAAGGGCACTGCGGTCGCGAAAGCGAAGGTCGGATCTTTACCCCAGTAGTAGTAGGAAGCGGTGTGGCAGGCCTCGACGGTGCCGTTCGACACGGCGTCCATGGCTTGCAGGCCGGGGACAATCTCGCCGCCGGCAAACACCTGAATGTTGAACTTGCCATCGGTCATTTCGCGGACATAGTTGGCCATGGTTTCGGCCGCCCCGTAAATCGTATCGAGCGATTTCGGGAAGGACGAGGTCATGCGCCACGAGATGGACGGGGCATCTTGCGCAATAGCCGGGGCAGCAAGGCTGGCAGCGGCCGCAGCGGTGCCCCCGAGTGCACCCTTGCGGATAAACGTACGACGATCCATGAATTTCCTCCCAGTGGATATCATTGGGGCCCAAAGGGGCGGATGTCTCCGCTTTTTGAAAATGGGCCATGTGGTCACTTTAACTGTCCAGTTTCGCGAGTAAAGCATTTCTTTGTGTCATGCGGAGCGAAATATTCTGAATGGTTCAGTGACTTTGCGTGGCCTGTCGCTGTGTGCACAATTTCTGCGCAAGTGGCGCCAGGCTGCTCAGGGGCGCGTCACCGGAAGCTGGATACGCGCGACCTGTTCGGCGATCGGAGCGACCGACAGGGGGTGCGTCTCGGCGGTGTGCTCCTCCGGGTCGCCCATCGGCACCCATTGACCGCCCTTGAAAATCTCGAGCGCCGAGAAATTCGCTTTATACCCCATCTTCCGCGAACCGGGTACCCAATAGCCCAGATAGACATAAGGCAGCCCCGCACGACGTGCGATTTCGATGTGGTCCAGAATAAGATAGGTGCCGACCGAGGATTTCACGCGGTCGGGTTCGTAGAACGAGTAGACCATTGACAGCCCGTCATCGAGCACATCGGTCAGACAGACCGCGACCAAAGCGCGCACCGACCCAGGAGTCGCCTCGGTTTCGCGATATTCGACGACGCGGGTGCGGATCGGGGTTTCTTCGATCATCGCGGCGAATTCGAAGACATCCATATCGGCCATGCCGCCATCGGCGTGGCGGGTGTCCAGATAGCGGCGGAACAGCGCGAACTGTTCCTCGGTGGCCCAGGGGCTGGTCGCGGTGCGCTTGAGATCCTCGTTGCGCTTGGCGACGCGCTTTTGGTTGCGCGAGGGCACGAAATCGGCGACCCGAATGCGCGCGGACAGGCAAGCTGTGCAATCAGCGCAGGCGGGGCGATACAGCACATTCTGCGAGCGGCGAAAGCCCTGACGCGACAGCGTGTTGTTCAGCTTTTCGGCATCCTCGCCTTGCAGCGCGGTAAACAGTTTCCGCTCGGCTCTGCCATCCAGATAGGGGCAGGGCTGGGGCGCGGTCACATAGAACTGCGGAGCAAGCGGAAGAGAATGGCGCATTTACGGGTCTGGAATGTCTTTTGCTGTTTCCAAGGCAGAGGCTAGCAACTTCGCCCAGTGCCGCCAAGCCCTTCCTTCGCATAACAGCACCTCCCCGCCGGTTTGGCAGGGAGGGCAGGGAGAGGCCGCAGGGAAGGGACGGCCTTGGGGATCAGTAGGCGCCGGGTTTGGGGTCTTGCGCGGGTTCGTCGGGCGTTTCGCTTGCGGCTTTGGCGCGGTCATCCATGTATTGATCGAACTCGGCCTTGTCGCGGGCGTGGCGCAGGCGGGCAAGGAAGGCTTCGAAATCGGCCTGCTCGCGCTCAAGGCGGGCCAGCGTATCGGCTTTGTAGCTGTCGAACGCAGAGTTGCCAGTGCCGCGCATAACATGGGTGCGTAGACCGTAAGTGTCGTCAACGCGGGCAATATAGTTGCGCCGCTTGAAGCGACCGGTCATCAGGATGAAGGCCAGAATGACCAGCCCCAGCGGGCCGCCAAAGATAAAGCCTGCAACCATCAGCACGATCCACGACATCGGGCCGCGCTCGTCCATCCAGGAGAGGGCGCGTTTCACCGGCGCGGGTTTGCAGCAGGGGGTATTTTCGACATAGACAGACATTGGAACCTCCGAAAAACTGATGTGAACATCCTTCACATAACGAGAGATGGGGGCTGTTCCGTCGCGTTCAAGAGGTTATGTGAATGTTTTTTACATTTTTCAGCAGGGCGCCGCGATGAACCTATTCGACAAAGGCCGAAAGGGCGGCGCCGGTGATCCGATGCAGGTCTTTCGGGTTGATCGCGAAAATATGGCGCGGGGTTCCGGCGGCGGCCCAGACTGTGTCGAATTCCAGCAGGCGCGGGTCCAGATAGCTGCGTATTTCGCTCAGGTGGCCAATGGGGGCAACGCCACCGATAGCAAAGCCGGTCTCGGTGCGGATCAAGGCCGCGTCCGCCTTGCCCAGGGGTTGCCCCGCGACTGCGCTGGCCTTGTCGGCGCAAACGCGGTTTCCGCCTGCGGTGATGAACAAGACGATATGGCCGCTGTCCTCGCCGCGAAAGATGATCGACTTGGCGATCTGGTCGACATGACACCCAGCCGACTGGGCCGCCTCTTCGGCGGTGCGTGCCTGTCCGACCTCACGGATATCGGCCTCGACACCGGCGGCTTCAAGCGCGGCCTGCACGCGTTTCAGGGATTTGCTCATCTTCGCCTCGTCGTTTCTGGTGCGGCTATTTAGAATGGGGCGGGCGGCAAGTGCAAATCCCATTGACCCCCGCTTTGCCAAGGATAGTCTGCGGCCATGACATTCGCTTCGCGCCTCACCCGTTGTCCCCTTCCGTTTGACCCTGAACGCGGTTCTGATGCCGTTTCGGCCTTTGCCGACCAGCCGCCCGAAATACGCGCGCTGATCAAGGGGACAGGCGGGTGCAGCCCCTATCTGTCAGAGCTGTTGCGCAAAGAGGCGGACTGGGTGCGTATCCCCCTTGCTGGCAGCCCCGAAGAGGCGCTGGAGGCCGAACTGGCCCGCCTTCAGACCTTGTCGCTGGACGAATTACCTGCCGAGCTGCGCCGCGCCAAGCGTCGGATCGCGCTTTTGGCGGGGCTGGCCGATCTGGGCGGCGTCTGGCCGCTGGAACAGGTGACGCGCGCGCTGACGCTTTTGGGCGATACGGCGGTTGATCTGGCGCTCAAGCGCCTTGTTGCGGACGAGATTCGGCGCGGCAAGCTGCCCGGCGCAACGCCAGAAGATGCCGAGGTCGCGGGCGGTATGGTGGCGCTGGCGATGGGTAAGATGGGCGCGTTCGAGCTGAATTACTCCTCTGACATCGACCTGATTTGCCTGTTCGACGAGACCCGCTTTGACCCCGATGACCGGATGGAGGCGCGCATGGCCTTCGTGCGCGCGACCCGCAAGATGTCGTCGATGCTGTCCGATCTGACGGGCGAGGGCTATGTGTTCCGCACCGATCTGCGGCTGCGCCCCGATGCGCAGGTAACGCCGGTGTGCATGTCGATGGCCTCGGCCGAACTGTATTACGAGGCCGAGGGACGCACATGGGAACGCGCCGCCTATATCAAGGCGCGCCCCTGCGCGGGCGATATTCAGGCGGGCGAGCGGTTCTTGCAGACGCTTCATCCGTTTGTCTGGCGCAAACACCTTGATTTCGCGGCGATTCAGGACGCGCACGACATGCGCCTGAGGATCCGCGAGCATAAGGGTCTGCATGGCGAGATCACCTTGCCCGGCCACAATATGAAGCTGGGGCAGGGAGGCATCCGCGAGATCGAGTTCTTCACCCAGACACGTCAGTTGATCGCGGGCGGGCGCGACCCCGATCTGCGCGACCGGACCACCGTGGGCGGTCTGGCGAAGCTGGCGGTCAAGGGCTGGGTCGAGAAAGATGTCGCGCGCGAATTGACCGACCATTACCGCGAGCACCGCGACATCGAACACCGCATCCAGATGGTGAACGACGGGCAGACGCACGACCTGCCGAACTCCCCCGAAGGCATCGCGCGCATCGCGGCCATGATGGGCGAGGGTGACGCGGATAAATGGTGCGCGCGGCTGAAAGAGCGGCTCTTGCGCGTCGAAGACCTGACGGGCGCCTTTTTCGCGCCGGGCAAGCGCGAGGATCGCCCCGAGCTGTCCCCCACCGCCGAGACCATCGTTTCGGCGTGGTCGGGCTATCCGGCGATGCGGTCCGAGCGCGCGCGGACGATCTTTCACCGGCTTGAGCCCGAGATCCTGTCGCGGATGCAGCGGGCCTCGAATTTCGACGAGGCTTTGGGGCAGTTCGACGGATTCCTTAAGGGGCTGCCTGCGGGGGTGCAGCTGTTCTCGCTGTTCGAGGCGAACCCGCAACTGATTGATCTGATTGTCGATATTTGCGCGACCGCGCCTGCGCTGGCGGGGCACCTGTCGCGCAATGCCTCCGTGCTGGATGCGGTTTTGGGTGGCTCGTTCTTTGAGCCGTGGCCGGATCGTCCGACCCTGAACGACAACCTGCGCAGCGCGCTGGACGCCGCTGAAGATTACGAGAAGAAGCTCGCGACCGCGCGCAATTGGGCGAAGGAATGGAAGTTCCGCGTGGGCGTGCATCACCTGCGCGGCCTCGTTGATGCGATGGAGGCGGCGCAGCATTACGCCGATATTGCTGGCGCGGTTCTGGCGGGGCTATGGCCTGCTGTCGTGGCCGAATTTGCACGCAAGCATGGGCCTCAGCCGGGGCGCGGCGCGGTGGTTCTGGGCATGGGGAGCCTTGGCGCCGAGCGCCTGAATGCTTCGTCCGACCTGGACCTGATCGTGATCTACGATCCGCAAGGCGCCGAAAGCTCGGACGGCAAGCGCCCGCTGGCGACGCGGGCCTATTATGCGCGGCTGACCCAAGCGCTGATTACCGCGCTGACCGCGCAGATGCCCGAAGGGCGGCTCTACGAGGTGGACATGCGGCTTCGTCCCTCGGGGCGGCAAGGGCCGGTGGCGACCTCGCTCGAAAGCTTCCGCAGCTACCAGATGGACGAGGCCTGGACATGGGAGCATCTGGCCCTGACGCGGGCGCGCCCCGTCGCGGGCAATCCAGACCTTGCCGCCGATATCGAGGCCGTGCGCCTTGAGGTGCTGGCGGCCAAGGGGCAGGGCGCGAGCGTGCTGCCCGATCTGGCCGAGATGCGTGAGCGGATTTTCGCGGCCAAGGCGCCCGATGGCGCGTGGGAGGCGAAAATCGGGCCGGGGCGCTTGCAGGACATCGAGTTGCTGGCGCAAAGCTTTGCCCTTCGCGCCGCCGAGCCTGCGCGCCGCGTCGAGGCCCAGCTTCGCGTCGGGCCGCGTGCGGGATTGGTCGCAAAAAGTGATGCAGAGACGTTGGCTTCGGCTTATCGTTTCCTCTGGCGGTTACAGGCCGGAGGGAGGCTTTTGACCGACAAACCGTTGGATATGGATGCGATAGGCGAAGGCGGGAGGGTCTTCCTGATGCGCGAAGTGGACGCGGAAACACTCGATGCGCTGGCGGCACGTCTGGAACAAGTGACCTTGCAAGTCACCGCCATCGTGAATACGGCGCTGGAGGGCTTACATGGGACGTAAGATCATGGAACTGCGCGATGCCGATCCGAAGTGGCTCATCAGGGAGAGCTACCGGATCGAAGGGATTACCGAGGGCGAATGCCGCTCGATTTTTACCGATTGGGCGCTAAGCCTTCCGGTGGGGCTGGACCCGCTGGAGGCGATGCGTGTGGTGCTGGCCACCTATGAGGGACCGGCCGATCACCCGATGACCAGAATTCTGACCGAGGGGCTGACGCAGGTTCCCCAAGCGCCGCGCCGCCGTGGTGGACGCGCCGCGAAATTCGCGCCTTAAAGGAAAGCTGCGAGATCCGGCCTGTTGCCGTTTCTCGCGCGCGTGCAAAAAAAACGCCGCCCCCGAAGGTGCGGCGTTTGAGACCGTTGTGCGACTGTTAGCGCGGCAGGGCGGCGGCTTCGCGGGCAAGCGCCTCGATCCCTACCCAATCGCCAGCCTGAACCAGTTGATCGGGTGCAACCCAACTGCCGCCCGCGCAGGCGACGTTTTTCAGGCTCAGGTAGTCGTTGGCGTTCGACAGGCTGATGCCGCCGGTCGGGCAGAAGGTCACTTGCGGCAGCGGGCCACCAATCGCCTTGATTGCCGCAGCACCGCCCGAGGTCGCGGCGGGAAAGAACTTGAGCATGTCATAGCCCTTTTCCAGCAGAGCCATCACCTCTGAGGCGGTGACGGCACCGGGCAGCAGCGGCAGACCTTCGTCCTCGCAGGCCTTCACAAGCGTATCGGTCGCACCGGGCGACACACCGAATTTCGCGCCCGCGGCCTTGGCGGCCTTTACATCGGCAGGCGTAATCAGCGTGCCCGCGCCAACCACGCCGCCTTCGACATCGGCCATCGCGCGGATCGCATCCAGCGCGCAGGGCGTGCGCAGCGTCACTTCCAGCGCGGGCAGGCCACCTTTGACCAGCGCCTGCGCCAGCGGCACGGCATGGGCCAGATCTTTCACCACGATCACCGGAACGATGGGGGCGAGCGCGCAGATCTTGCGGGCGGCGGCGGATTGTTCGGCAGGTTTCATCGCATCTATCCTTGGTCTCGGGCGGCGTCAGACGACGACCGCGCCTCCGGTGGTAGCAGGGCCGACATTGCGGCGGAAGGCTTCGAACAGCTCGCGTCCGATGCCGTGGGCATTGCCCGACAGATCGGCGGTCACAGGCTGGCGGCTGGCAAAATCTGCCTCAAGGCATTCGATCGCACCGCTGACGGCATCAAGGCGCACAAGGTCGCCGTCTTTCAGCCGCGCAATCGGGCCAGCATCGGCAGCCTCGGGGCTGACGTGGATCGCGGCCGGCACCTTGCCCGACGCGCCCGACATCCGCCCATCCGTCACCAGCGCCATCTTCAGCCCGCGATCTTGCAGCACCGACAGGATCGGTGTGAGCGAGTGCAGCTCGGGCATACCGTTGGCTTTCGGGCCTTGGAAGCGCACAACGACGACGGTATCTTCGGTGAACTCGCCGCGCTGGAAGGCGGCTTTGACATCGACCTGATCGTGGAAGATGCGGGCTTTGGCCTCGATCACATGGCGCTCGGGCGCCACGGCGGAAACCTTGATAACCCCGCGCCCGAGATTGCCGTTAAGCTGCTTCAGCCCGCCGGTCAGGGCAAACGCCTCGCCGCAGGGGCGCAGGATCTTGTCGTTCTCGGTGGTCTCGGGGCCGTCGCGCCAGTCGAGCTTGCCGTCTTTCAGCATCGGCTCGCGGGTGTAATCGGCCAGACCGTTGCCCGAAACCGTGCGCGCCTCGGGGTTCAGAAGGCCCGCGCCCAGAAGCTCGCGGATCATGAATTGCAGCCCCCCTGCCGCGTGGAAGTGGTTCACATCGGCCAGACCGTTCGGATAGACCTTGGCCATCAGTGGCACGACCGAGGAAATATCGTCGAAATCCTCAAGGTCCAGCTGGACACCGGCGGCGCGCGCCATCGCGGGCAGGTGGAGAACAAGGTTGGTCGAGCCACCCGTCGCCATCAGCCCGACAAGCCCGTTCACAAAGGCGCGCTCGTCCAGCACCTCGCCCACGGGGCGGAAATCATTGCCAAGCGCGGTGATCGCGGCAGCGCGTTTGGCGCCCGCAACCGTCAGCGCCTCGCGCAGTGGCGTGTTCGGGTTCACAAAGCTCGCGCCCGGCAGGTGCAGCCCCATGAATTCCATCAACATCTGGTTGGTGTTGGCGGTGCCATAAAAGGTGCAGGTGCCCGGCCCGTGATAGGAGGCCATCTCGGCCTGCATCAGTTCCGAGCGGTCGGCCTCACCAATGGCAAAGCGTTGGCGCACCTTGGCTTTCTCGTCATTCGGCAGCCCCGAGGTCATCGGCCCCGCGGGCAGGAAGACCGCCGGAATATGGCCGAAACTCGCCGCCGCCATCACCAGACCGGGGACGATTTTGTCGCAAACCCCAAGGTAGATCGCCGCGTCAAAGGTGTTGTGGCTGAGCGCGACACCCGCCGCCATCGCGATCACATCGCGCGAAAACAGCGACAGCTCCATCCCGGCCTGACCCTGCGTGACCCCGTCGCACATCGCCGGAACGCCGCCCGCGACCTGTGCCGTCGCGCCAATCTCGCGCAGCGCATCCTTGATCTTTTGCGGATAGGTTTCATAAGGCTGATGCGCTGACAGCATGTCGTTATAGGCCGTTACGATCCCGATATTCGGGGCGCGCCCGCCGACCAGAGCCTCTTTGTCGCCGCCCATCGCGGCATAGGCATGGGCCTGATTGCCGCAGGTCAGATGCGCGCGCGCCGGACCCGCCGCCGCCGCCGCGTGAACGCGCGCCAGATAGTCCGAGCGGGTGCTCTCCGAGCGGGAGCGGATGCGCTCGGTGACACGGGCGATCGTGGCGTTCAGGGCGGGTTTGGGCATCGGGTGGCCTCGTCTTTAGAGCATCTTTGGCGCTCATATAAACTGTTAGCGCTAACGGATCAACTATACAAATTGCAGCCCGAAATATGACTGCTGACGCGAGGGAAGGCCAGATACCACCGGATTTCCCCTGAATTGCTTGGGTGTTAACCATTTTTCGCCACATTTTCGGGGCAGAATTTAACCGTTCGGAAAGACGTTCCTGAAGATTGGAGGCAGCCATGCCCGCCCTGAAACTAACGGTTTTGTCCCTTGTTGCGCTGACACTGGCAGCCTGTGTCGGCTCCGAGACCGCCTCGCGCGGGGAGATGGCGCCGACGCCGCGCCCTGCTGCGCATTCGACCAAAACGGCGACGATGCAGGTGGTGCCTTCGTGGTCGGTCGAGGGGGTTTCGGTATCGGTTCCGCAGACGCTCAAGGTGTCGGAGGCGAATCTCTTCAAACCGATGGCCGATATTGTCTGGCGTGGCGATCCGCGTGGCGACCGTTACCAGCAGGTCGGTGCAATCATGGAGGCTGCCACCCGCGCGGCCACCGCACCGATGAAGGACGGGCGCTCGGTCATCGTCGCGGTCGAATTGCACCGCTTCCACGCCCTGACCGAGAAAGCGCGCTACTCGGCCCCCTTTGGCGGGCAATATGAATTCGAGGCTGTGGTAACGCTGCGCGATCCGGCGACGGGTGATCTGATCGGTGAGCCGCGGATGGTTGCGCGCGATTTTCCGGCGGCGACGGGGGCGAAAGCCATCGAGGAAGAGGCCGCAGGTTACACCCAAAAGCAGGCCGTGACCGAGGTGTTCGCGCAGATGATCCGCGATGAGCTGACCCGCCCCATCGGACTCCCGGTTCTGGCCGAGGCTCTGCCGTCGGTTGGTGCGCTCTGAGGCTTTCGCAACCGCGCCAATCAGGATAGAGGGGGGCGAAAGCCCCCTTTTTCCGATGTGAGCGCCATGACCGATCCTTCCCTGACCCGCCCCGTTGTCCGTCTGCGCCCCAAGGCCGAGGCGCGCGCAATCCGCCACGGCTTCCCGTGGGTCTTTGCCGATGAACTGGTGGTGGACCGGCGCACCAAGGGGATGGAGCCGGGCACTATCGCCACGCTTGAGGATGCCGAGCGCCGCCCTCTGGCAACCGTGACGGTGAACCCGAACTCCAAGATTATCGCGCGGGTGATGGACCGCGACGCAGAGGCCGAGATTGACCGCGCGTGGCTGGTCGCGCGGCTGACCCATGCGCTGGCGTTGCGCGAGCGGCTTTTCGATCAGCCCTTCTATCGCCTGGTCCACGCCGAATCCGACGGGCTTCCGGGGGTGATTATCGACCGCTTCGGCGATGCGGCGGTGGTGCAGCCGAACGCGGCCTGGTCCGAGGCGATGATTGATGATCTGGCGGCGGCTCTGATCGCAGTGACGGGGGTGACGACTATCGTCAAGAACGGCTCGGGTCGCGCGCGTAGCCTTGAGGGGCTGACCGAAGAGACCGCGCTGATGCAAGGCGAACTGGACGCGCCGATCCCGGTTTCGATGAATGGCGCGACCTATATGGCCGATATTCTGGGCGGGCAGAAAACCGGTCTGTTCTATGACCAGCGCCCGAACCACGCCTTTGCGGCGCGTCTGGCCAAGGGCGCGCGGGTGCTGGATGTATTCAGCCATGTCGGCGGCTTTGCGCTGGCCTGTCTGGCGGGGGGCGCGCAAAGCGCGCTTGCGGTCGATGCCTCTGCGCCTGCCCTTGGTCTGGCCACCAAAGGCGCCGGGGCGATGGGCGCGGCGGACCGCTTTGCCACCCGTCAGGGTGACGCCTTCGCCACGCTTGAGGCCTTGGCTGCCGAGGGCGCGCAATTTGACGTGGTGATCTGCGATCCGCCCGCATTCGCGCCCGCCAAGCCCGCGCTTCAGGCGGGGCTGCGCGCCTATGAACGCGTTGCGCGTCTGGCGGCGCCGCTGGTGGCGCCGGGCGGGTTTCTGGGGCTGTGCTCGTGCTCGCACGCGGCGGATCTGACGCAGTTCCGCGCGGCCTCGTCACGCGGTATCGGCAAGGGTGGGCGGCGCGCGCAGCTCTTGCACACGGGCTATGCCGGCCCCGACCATCCGACGCTGCCGCAGCTTGCCGAGACCGGCTATCTGAAATCGCTGTTCTTCCGGCTGGACTGATGCGTCTGCTGCTGGATGCCTGCGTTCTTTACCCCACGGTGCTGCGCGAGATCCTGATCGGCGTGGCGCGCGAGGGGTTTTATACGCCCCTTTGGTCCGAGCGCATTTTGGAAGAATGGGCGCGCGCAGCCGCGCGGCTGTCGCCCGTGGATGAGGTCTATGCGCGCGGTGAAATCGCCGCGCTGAACGCCGAATTCCCGCAGGCTATGGTCGCGCGCCGCGAGGGGCTGGAGGCGCGCCTGCATCTGCCTGATGAGAACGACATCCATGTTCTGGCGGCCGCGATCACGGGCAATGCCGATGCGATTGTCACGATGAACGCGGTCGATTTTCCGCGCGGCGTTCTGGCCTCCGAGGGGCTGGAGAGGCGCGACCCGGACGGGCTTTTGTGGCAGTTCTGGTCGGAAAACCCTGCACCGATTGCCGCCGTGGTTGAACGTGTGCGAGCGCGCGCCGAAGAGCTGTCTGGCCAGCCGCAACCTCTGCGCCCGCTTCTGAAACGCGCGCGCTTGCCGCGGCTTGGCAAGGCGCTGGCCGGTTGACCGGCGCGTTCGCGCCCGCCATAGCTGGTGCCGGAGGCTCCCATGATCGGTTTTATCACCTGCACTGAACCCAAGCGCGCGGATCGCCTGTTGGCGGATCTGGCCGATATGCTTCTGGTCGAGGGGCTGCCGGTGGTCGGCATGGTTCTGGCCGACATCGAAGGGGTGTCGCCCTGTGACATGCATCTGCGGTTGTTGCCCGACGGCCCGGTCGTCGGCATCTCGCAAGATCTGGGCGCGGGCGCAGATGCCTGCACGCTGGATGCGGGCGCGCTGGAACAGGCTGTGGCGATGGTCGGCGCGCATCTGGCACAGGTGCCCGAAGGGGCGATCTTGATCCTGAATAAGTTCGGCAAGCAGGAAGCCGACGGGCGGGGGTGCCGCCAGCTTATCGCGCAGGGACTGGAGGCGGGGCTGCGTGTGATCCTGTCCGCGCCGCCCGAAACCCGCGCCATGTTCGATGTCTTTGCCGCCGATTTCGCGACCGAAATCCCCCCCGATCTGTCCGCGCTGGCGGCATTCGCGCGCGCAAAGGCTTGATCGCGCGCTTTCTTTTCGCTGACGCAAACCAATGCTAGACTTCTGTGAAAGTCGCGGCTAGTTATGGCGCCGAAAGCCAACGTTAGCGCTAACAGTGGAGAAAACCATGGTCTCGCGTGTCATTCCTGTCGATCCTTTCGATCTGGTGGTCTTCGGCGCAACCGGCGATCTTGCCAACCGCAAAATCCTGCCGGGCCTCTATCGCCGCTTCTTCGCAGGGCAAATCCCCGAAGGCTCGCAGATCATCGGGGCGGCACGCACGGAAATGGACGCCGAGGCGTTCCGCGCGCAAACCCGCGCCGCGATTACCGAACACGTTGGCAAGGCCAAGCAGGACAAAGCGCAGATCGAGGCGTTCCTGAATATCCTCGATTACGTCGCGATTGACGCCAAGGGCGAGGCCGGTTGGGCCGAGCTGGCCGCCAAGGTGCAGCCGGGCAAGGTCCATGCGTTCTATTTCTCGGTCGCGCCCGCGCTGTTCGGCGATCTGGCCGAGCGCCTGCACCGCAACAAAATGGCCGGCCCCGAGGCGCGGATTGTGGTCGAAAAACCCTTCGGTCGCGACTTGGAAACGGCCCGCGCGCTGAACGCGACGCTGGCCGCGCATTTCGACGAACATCAGATCTACCGCATCGACCATTATCTGGGCAAAGAAACCGTGCAAAACCTGATGGCGGTGCGCTTTGCCAATATCCTGTTCGAACCCTTGTGGAACAGCCAGTATATCGACCATGTGCAGATCACCGTGGCCGAGACCGTGGGTATTGGCGGGCGTGGCAGCTATTACGACAAGTCGGGCGCGATGCGCGATATGGTGCAAAACCACCTGATGCAGCTTTTGTGCCTGATCGCGATGGAGCCGCCCTATCACTTTGACCCCGACGCGGTGCGCGACGAGAAGCTCAAGGTGATCCGCGCGCTGCAACCGGTGCAGTCGTCCGACATCGTGCGCGGCCAGTATCTGGGCCTCAAGCGCAAGGGCGAAGAGGGGCTGGCGGGCTATCTTGAGGATGTCGAGGACCGCAATTCGAAGACCGAATCCTATATCGCGCTGAAAACCCATGTGGCGAACTGGCGCTGGCAGGGCACGCCCTTCTATCTGCGCACCGGCAAACGCCTGCGCGCGCGGACTTCGGAAATCGCGATCACCTTCAAACAGCCGCCGCACTCGATCTTTGACGAGGATGATGCGGATTGGCGCGAGAACGTGCTGGTGATCCGGCTGCAACCGAATGAGGGGATGAACCTCAAGGTGATGATCAAGGAGCCGGGGCCGGGGGGGATGCGCCTTGTGCAGGTGCCACTTGATATGTCCTTTGCCGAGGCCTTGGGCGAGGATGGCGCCGATATTCCCGACGCGTATGAGCGCCTGATCATGGATGTGATCCGCGGCAACCAGACGCTGTTCATGCGCGGCGACGAGGTCGAGGCCGCCTGGGCTTGGACCGACCCGATCCTGAACGGCTGGGTCGAGCGTGGCGACAAGCCGCAGCCCTATGATTCCGGCTCGTCCGGCCCCGAGGATGCGCTGATGCTGATGCACCGCGACGGGCGCCGCTGGCGGGAGATCCGCGAATGAATTTCGCGACTTACCCCGACCGCGAGATGATGATGCTTGATCTCGCCGACCAGATCGCCTCGGAACTGCGCGCGGCGATCGAGGCGAAGGGCCGCGCGACGCTTTCGGTTCCGGGCGGGACCACGCCGGGGCCGATTTTCGACACGCTCTCGGGCGTCGATCTGGACTGGTCGAAGGTCGCGGTGATGCTTAATGACGAACGCTGGGTCGATGAAACCAGCCCGCGCTCGAACACGCGCCTCTTGCGCGAACGCCTGCAGAAAGACCGCGCGGCAAAGGCGGTTCTGGTGCCGCTTTACGCCGATGCGCCGCGTCCCGAGGACAAGATGGAGGTGCTGGCCGAAGGCATCGCCGCGCATCTGCCGATTGATGTTCTGCTTTTGGGGATGGGGGCGGATATGCACACCGCCAGCCTGTTCCCCGGTGCCGACCGTCTGGCCGAGGCGCTGTCCGATGACGCGCCGATCCTTCTGCCGATGCGCGCCGAGGCCGCGGGCGAGCCGCGCATCACGCTCTCCGCTCCGGTTTTGCGCGACGCGATGCACATTCATATCCTGATTACAGGGGCCGAAAAGCGTGCCGCTATTGAGCGCGCCGAGACCCTTCCCGTCGAGGAGGCGCCCGTCGGTGCCGTCCTCGCCAATGCAACTGTTCACTGGGCCGAGTAACATGACGATCTGGAAATCCCTTGCCGCACGCTATCAGGCCGTCGCGGAGCGCCCGCTGCTGGAATTGTTCGAAAATGAAAAGCGTGCCGCCGATTTTTCGGTCGCTCAGGGCGAGTTTCTGTTTGATTATTCCAAGACCAACATCGACGCGGAAACGCGCGATCTGCTGCTGGACCTTGCGCGCGGCGCGGGGGTCGAGGCCAAGCGCGACGCGATGTTCCAGGGCGCCAGGATCAACGAGACCGAGGGGCGCGCGGTCCTGCATACCGCGCTTCGCAACCTCGAGACGCCGGTTACGGTGGATGGCGCTGACGTCATGCCCGAGGTGCGCGAAACCCACGCCCGCATGGCGGCCTTTGCCGAGGACGTCCGCGCGGGCCGCTACACGGGGCAGGGTGGCAGGATTACGGATGTGGTAAATATCGGCATTGGTGGCTCTGACCTTGGGCCTGCGATGGCGGTTCTGGCGCTGGCATCCTATCACGACGGGCCGCGGTGCCATTTCGTCTCGAACGTGGATGGGGCGCATATCCACGACACGTTGCGCGGGCTGAACCCCGAGACAACGCTGGTGATTGTCGCCTCCAAGACCTTCACCACCATCGAGACGATGACCAACGCCGAAACCGCCCGCAAGTGGATGGCCGAAAAGGTCGCCTCTCCGGCGGCGCAATTCGCGGCCCTTTCGACTGCGGCTGACAAGACTGCGGCCTTCGGTATTGATGGCGCGCGCGTCTTTGGCTTCGCTGATTGGGTCGGTGGGCGCTATTCGATGTGGGGACCGATCGGGCTGTCGCTGATGATCGCGGTCGGACTGCAGGATTTCGACGCGATGCTGGCAGGTGCAGCCGCGATGGACACGCATTTCCGCGAGGCTCCACTGGCCGAGAACCTGCCGGTTCTGCTGGCGCTTGTCGGCATCTGGCATAACCAGTTTTGCGGCTATGCGACCCGCGCGGTGCTGCCCTATGACCAGCGGCTGTCGCGCCTTCCGGCCTATCTGCAACAGCTTGAAATGGAATCGAACGGCAAGCGCGTCTCGATGGATGGGGCCGATCTGCCCTATCATTCCGGCCCCGTGGTCTGGGGGGAACCCGGCACCAACGGCCAGCACGCGTTCTATCAGTTGATCCATCAAGGCACGCGGGTGATCCCATGTGAATTCATGGTTGCGGCCGAGGGGCACGAGCCTGATCTCGCGCATCACCACCTGCTGCTGGTTTCGAATTGTCTGGCGCAGTCCGAGGCATTGATGCGGGGCCGCTCGCTGGCCGAAGCGACCGAGATCATGCGCAAAAAAGGGCTGACGGGGGCCGAGCTGGAGCGTCAGGCGCGCCACCGCGTGTTCCCTGGCTCGCGGCCTTCGACGACGCTCTTGTATCCCAAGCTTACGCCCGCGACCTTTGGGGCGATTGTCGCGCTTTATGAGCACCGCGTCTTTGTCGAAGGGGTGATCCTTGGGATCAACAGCTTTGACCAATGGGGGGTGGAACTGGGCAAAGAACTGGCCCTGGCGCTGGCTCCGGTGCTGGCGGGCAGCGACGATGGCGCGGGCAAGGATGGCTCGACGCTGGGGCTTGTGGCTCGCGTGCGCGCGCTGCGCGGCTAAACCGTTATCTACAAACGCAAACGGGAGGCGTTTGGTCCCCCGTTAGCATTTCTGAGTGTCGCAATTACAGCGCGCGCCAGCCGATGTCCGAGCGGCAGAAACCCTCTGCCCAGTCGATCTGATCGACCATCGCATAGGCCCGCTCGCGCGCCTCTTGCAGCGTCGCGCCGCGCGCGGTGACGTTCAGCACCCGCCCGCCGGTTGCCACAATCTGCCCGTCCTTCAGTGCGGTGCCCGCATGGAACACCATCTGCGAGGATGTCTCGGGCAGCGCGTCCAACCCGTTGATTGCGGTGCCTTTTTCGTAAGATCCCGGATAGCCCTTGGCGGCCATCACCACTGTCAGCGCATGATCGTCGGCCCAGTTGACCTTGACCTGATCGAGCCGCCCTTCGGCACAGGCCAGCAGCAGGTCCAGCGCCTGCGCACCCATCCGCAGCATCAGCACCTGACACTCGGGGTCGCCAAAGCGCACGTTATACTCGACCAGCCGCGCGCGCCCGTCCTTGATCATCAGGCCGGCATAGAGCACGCCCTGGAACGGGGTGCCGCGCCGCGCCATCTCGTCGATGGTGGGCTGCACGATTTCGCGCAGCGCCTGCTCTTCGATAGCGGCGCTCAGCACGGGGGCGGGGGAATAGGCACCCATTCCGCCGGTGTTCGGCCCCGTATCGCCATCACCCACGCGCTTGTGGTCTTGCGCGCCACCCACCGCGAGGATCGAGGCGCCATCCGACAGCACGAAGAGCGAGGCTTCCTCGCCCTCCATGAATTCCTCGATCACGACCTCGGCGCCAGCCGCGCCAAAGGCGCCGCCGAAAATCTCTTCCAGCCCCGACAGCGCCTCTTCCAGCGTCATCGCGACGATCACGCCTTTGCCGGCCGCAAGCCCGTCGGCCTTGACCACGATCGGCGCGCCCTGTTCCAGAACGTAGGATTTCGCCTCGTCCAGATCGGTGAATCGCGCATAGCCTGCGGTGGGGGCATTGCAGGCGTCGCAAATTTCTTTGGTAAAGGCTTTAGAGGCCTCAAGCTTGGCCGCCTCTGCCGAGGGACCAAAGCACAGGATACCCGCCGCGCGCAGCGCATCGGCCACACCAGCGGCCAAGGGCGCCTCGGGGCCGATCACCACGAAATCAATCGCGTTTTCCTCGACACAGGCCAGAACCGCGCCCGCATCGCACGGATCAATTGCCACACATTCGGCAACTGCCGCCATACCAGCATTGCCCGGAGCGGCCAAAAGCCGGTCGCATTTCGGGTTTTGTTTGATCGCCCAAGCCAGCGCATGTTCGCGCCCGCCGCTGCCCAGAACCAAAATGTTCATAGCTTTCCCCTTGGCCTATTGTCCCGAGCCTTCTAAGGTCTGCACGCGCGACAGGCAAGGCGGCCAGATGGACCTGATTGAAGACACCCCCGGCACTGCGGGAAATGCCCATGAATACACCGTTTCCGAAATCTCGGGGGCGGTCAAACGCTCGCTTGAGGACCAGTTCGGGCGTGTGCGCGTGCGTGGCGAGGTTGGGCGTGTCTCGATGCCGCGCTCGGGGCATATGTATTTCGACCTGAAAGACGAGAATGCGGTGATCGCGGCGGTGTCCTGGAAGGGGCAGGTCGCGCGGATGCAGGTCCGCCCCGAAGAGGGGATGGAGGTCATCGCGACGGGCCGGATGACGACCTTTCCGGGCCAGTCGAAATACCAGCTGATCGTCGATACGGTCGAACCTGCGGGCGCAGGTGCGCTGATGGCGATGCTTGAGGCGCGCAAGAAACAGCTTGCCGCCGAAGGGCTTTTTGATCCTGCGCGCAAGCAGCAAATCCCGTGGTTGCCGCGCACAATCGGGGTGGTGACATCGCCCTCGGGGGCGGTGATCCGCGATATTCTGCACCGGCTGCGCGACCGCTTTCCACGCCATGTGCTGATCTGGCCGGTGGCGGTGCAGGGCCAGTCCTGCGCGCCAGAGGTCACGCGCGCCATTAACGGCTTCAACGCGCTGCCCGAAGGCGGGCCGATCCCGCGCCCCGATCTGATTATCGTGGCGCGCGGGGGGGGCTCGCTTGAGGATTTATGGGGGTTCAACGAGGAAAGCGTCGTGCGTGCTGCGGCCGCATCCCGCATTCCGCTGATTTCCGCCGTCGGGCATGAAACCGATACCACGCTGATCGACTTTGCCTCGGATCGTCGCGCGCCGACGCCGACCGCCGCCGCCGAGATGGCGGTGCCGGTGCGCGCCGATCTGCTGGACTGGCTGGGGGAGGCGGAGCTGCGCATCATGCGGGCCACCCGCGCGCGCCTGAACCAAAGCCGCCAGCGCCACGCTGACCTCTCGCGCGCCCTCGGCCGCCCCGAGACGCTGGTGCAGCCCGCGCGGCAACGCTTTGACATGTGGGCCGACCGGGTTGGCCCTGCGCTGCGTGCTGTCATCAGCCGCAAGCGCGAGGCCTTTGCGCCCCTGGCCGCGCTGATCGCGCCGCGTCTGCTGCAAAACGTCCTGCGCAACGAACGCGAGCGGCTGGCGTCGCTCTCGGACCGGCTGGAGCGGGCGCCCGTTGCGCGGCTGGAGGCATTGACCGAGCGGCTGGACCGTCTTGAGCGTCTGCGCCAGACGCTTGGCTACACCGAAACCCTCAAGCGCGGTTACGCCGTGGTGTGGGGCGAGCGGGGGCTTGTGACCTCGCAGGCGCAGGCCGCGCGCGAGGGGAGGCTTGAGATCGAGTTCCACGATGGCCGCTTGCCAGTGGGAACGGGGGGCGCGCCCGAGCCGTCCGCGCCGCGCACGCCCGCCAAGCCCAAGAAACCGCCGCCGCCCGAGCAAGGCAACCTGTTCTAAACGCCGACCTCCGGCCCCAGACATTCCAAAGCGGCGGGGGATTCGTTCAGGCTGATAAGGGGCGGCTTGTCCGGGTCGTTTTCGAACCGCGCGACCAGCCCTTCGGGCGCGTCAAAGAACGTCCAGCATTGCAAATCGACGGCCGCTTCGTGGTAGTCGAAGCAGATAAACTCGCCCGACTGGAACCAGTCGCCCTCTTTGCATTCGCCTGCGGCAAAGGCCCAAAGAACCTTCTGGCCGGGCAGATATTGCTCGACGCCGTAAGGCTCGCCCAGAACCGAATAGGTGATCGTGCGGCCAAGAGTGCGCGCCTCGAATGCTGCCGCATCAAGCGGTGGACCAAGGGGCGCTTCCTGCGCAAGGGCAGGGACGGCGAGAAACAAAGAGACAAAAGCAAATTGGTTCATGGGCGTCACATTGACAGAGAGGTTTCCCGGTGCAAACGCACCTTATCGTGAGGCTTTCGCCAGCGCGCGCACGCGGTGGTCCATGACGCGGCGCCACAGCGGCGGGACCAGCGCAAGGGCGGCCATCGCGGGCAGGGAGCGCGGCAGGATCGGGCGGCCCGGTGCGCCCGTATCGCCCAAGCGCAGCGCCGGATAAACGCGCGAGGGGTGGGCGTGGTGGTCCGAGTGGCGCGGCGCGTTCAGCATCCACAGCGACGAAACCGGATGCGGCGCGTCCCAGCTATGGGCCTCGTTCACCGGCTCGTATTGGCCATTACCAAGCGGCTTGCGGCTAAGCCCGTAGTGCTGGACGTAATCGGACAGCAAAAGCTGGATCTGCGCGTAAAGGCAAAGCAGCAGGTAGGCCAGCAACCCGCCCGCGCCGAACAGCACCGCCACCACCAGCGCAAACCCCGCGCCGCCCAGAACATAATCGGCATAGGGGCGCAGGCCCGACACTGCGCCGCCTTGCGCGCGCTGGCGCAGGTTGCGCTCCATCTCCCAGCCGGTGCTGAACGAGCCGACCCACGCGCGGGGTGCAAAGCTCCAGAACCCTTCGCCAAGCTCGGCGGAATTCGGGTCGTTCGGGGTGGCGGCAAACCGGTGGTGCACATGGCGGTGCGCCGAGGTGTGATGCCCGAACAGAAGCGAGGTGTAGATCCATTTTCCAAGCAGGAACAGTCGCTTGTCCGAGCGGTGGATCAGCTCATGCGCGTTCGAGTTCGAAACCTGTCCAAAGAACAGCCCGAAGCTGAGAAACACCAGAACCTTCGATCCAAAGCCCAGATAGGTGCCGCCCGAAAGCGCCCATACCGCCAGAAACAAAAGCGCGAAATGCACGCCCGCGAGCACCTTTGACAGCGTATCGGCGGCGGGAAACTCGGGCGCATCGGGCGCGGGGCGCGCAAGCAGTTCATCCAGCAGGAAGATGAACACGGCAATCCAAAGGAAGGCGATCCACGCCGCCAGCCCGCCGAACAGCGCCGCCAGCACCATGAAGGGCACGGGCGACAGAACCACGATGGCGAATGTATCGGCCTCGGGAAGCTCGCGCGGCAACGCCAGCAGCGTGCGCAAGGGCTGCGGCAGCGCCTCCATCCACGAGGGGGGCTGCTGCGGGTCCGGGCTTGCACCCAGAGGGGTCTGATCTGGCATCAAGGGGTCTCCTGCCTGCCTTCAAGAGAGATGGTCGGATCATAGCGAGGCGCGTGGGCATGTCATCTTCGGGCTTGCGGGCGCGACGATTTTTCGCTGATCTGTGGTAATGGCGTTAACCTTTTTCCTTGTCGCCGGTGTATTCGCGCTGGCCTATCTGCTCCGCTTTGCCGCGGCCGCGCCGGGCTGGCCGAAATCGGTGGTGAAAACCCTGTCTGTCTTGGCACTGGCCGTTGCGGCATTTGGTGCGGGCGCGCCTGCGCTGATCTGGAGCGGGCTGGCGCTTGGCGCCTTGGGCGATTTCTGTCTCTCGCGCCCGTCGCAGCAGGCGTTTCTGGCCGGAATGGCGGCTTTTGCGGGCGGGCATCTGGCCTATGTCGGTGCGATTGTGGGTTTTGGCGGGGGCTGGCCCGGCTGGGCTTTGGCGCTGCCGTTGGGGCTGTTGCTGGTCTCGGCCGAGGTTTGGCTCGCGCCCTACACCCACGACCTTCGCTGGCCGGTGCGGGGCTATGTGCTGGTGATCGGCGCGATGGGGCTGGTGGCGATGGGGCTGCCCGCGCCCTTCGCGCAGGTGCAGATTGGCGCGCTGGCCTTCATCCTGTCGGATCTGCTTTTGGCGATTGAAACCTTCCGTTTGCCGGACGGGCATCCGATGGCGCGGCGTCTCAAACACCTGCTTTGGGTGTTTTACTGGGGCGGGCAGGCCATGATTGCGGCGGGCACGATGGGCTGACCCCTTCCATCGCCTGCCTGCATGGATTAGGTGGGGAGGGAAGCCAACGGGAGGGCGCGGATGTCCTTTTTCAAGAAACTCAAGGATCGCCTGACGCGGTCGTCGTCAAAGCTCGAAGAGGGGCTGGATGCGATTGTGGCCGAAGGTGCGGTCGAAGACGCCGTTGCCGAGGTCGCGCCCGAAGCGCCTGAGGTGAGTGTAGAGCCGTCTCCGGCGCCCGCGCCCGCGCCCGAGCCTGCGCAAAAGCCGGGGCTGATCGGGCGTATCTTTGGCAAGCCCGCCGCGCGCGATGCGCCGCGCCGCGTGCTTGACGACGAGATGCTGGAAAGCCTTGAGGAATTGCTGATCGCCTCGGATATGGGCGTGGATACGGCGCTGCGGGTCTCGGCCAATCTGGCCGAAGGGCGGATGGGCAAGAAGCTGTCGGTCCCCGAACTCAAGGGGCTGCTGGCCGCCGAGGTCGCGCGCATCATGGAACCCGTCGCGCGCCCGCTTCCGATCTATCCGAAAAAGCCGCAAGTGGTGCTTGTGGTGGGGGTGAACGGCTCGGGCAAGACGACGACCATCGGCAAGCTGGCCTCGCAGTTCAAGGCGGCAGGCAAGTCGGTGGTGATTGCCGCGGGCGATACCTTTCGCGCGGCTGCGGTCGAGCAGCTTCAGGTCTGGGGCCAGCGCGCGGGCGTGCCGGTGCTGACCGCGCCCGAAGGCGCTGACCCTGCCGCCCTGGCCTTTGACGCGATGGCCAAGGCCGAGGCCGAGGGCGCCGATCTGCTGATGATCGACACTGCCGGACGGCTGCAAAACCGCGCCGACCTGATGGAAGAGCTGGCGAAAATCGTCCGTGTCATCCGCAAAAAGGACGAGAGCGCGCCGCATAACACGCTTTTGGTGCTGGATGCGACGACAGGTCAGAACGCGCTGAGTCAGGTCGAGATTTTCACCAAGATCGCCTCGGTCTCGGGGCTGGTGATGACGAAACTCGACGGCACGGCCAAGGGCGGTGTTCTGGTCGCGCTCGCGGACAAGTTCGGCCTGCCGATCCATGCCATCGGCGTGGGCGAGCAGATTGACGATCTGGCGCCCTTCGACCCCGAGGAATTTGCCCGCGCGCTTGTGGGCGCGGATGCGTGACGCCTCGGGCGGGATGAAACATGAGTGACTTTATCGCCTCTTTGGAAGGCACGCCGGACGGGCATCAGGCAGCTCTGGCGCTGGCGCTTCTGGCGGCCTTTCTGCACGCGCTGTTCGGGGCGCTGCAAAAGGGGCGGCATGATCCATGGCTCTCGCGCGCAGCCATCGACGCAAGCTACGGTGTGATCGCGGCGCCTTTCGCGCTGTTCGTGTTCCCTTGGCCCGAGCCGCATATGTGGCCGATCTTCGCGGGCGCCTTTGTGATCCACGCAGGCTACAAGCTGGCGCAGGCGATGACCTACCAGCGCGGCGCCTATACGGTCGTCTATCCGGTGGTGCGTGGCACGGGGCCGTTTTTTGCCGTGATCGGCGCAGGGTTTGTGTTCAACGAGCATTTCACCTTAGGCCAATGGGGCGGTGTGGCGCTGTTGCTGGCGGGGATCTACGGGTTGGCGATCTACAACCTGCGCACCATCACGGTGGGGCGCGAAACGATGCTGCCTGCGCTTGGCTTTGCGGTGCTGACCGGCGGGTTTGTTGCGCTTTACACGACCTATGACGCCTATGGCATCCGCGCCACGGCCGACCCGTTCACCTTTCTGGCGTGGTTCTTTTTTCTCGACGGTTTTTTTATGCCCGCGATCACCTTCCGGCGGTGGCGCCGTCTGCCCGCCTCCGAGTTTGCCCCGCTTCTGAAGCGCGGTGTGACCGGGGCGTTTGTGGCCTATTTCTCGTTCGGGGCAATCATGCTGGCGACGCGGCTGGATAATGTGGGCGAGGCGGCGGTTCTGCGCGAGACCTCGACCGTGTTTGCAGCCTTGATCGGCTGGCTGGTTCTGGGCGAAAAGGTCGGGCCAAGGCGCACCGCGCTGATGGCGCTGATTGCGGCTGGTGCCGTGGTCGTGGAAATGGCAGGGTAGGGATATGGCAGAGAAAACACTCAAACCGGGCCTGAAAGTGCTTTTGGAATACGGGCCGCTTCTGGTCTTTTTCGTGGCCTTCTACCTGTTCAAGGATCGCCCGGTTCTGGTGGCCGGAACCGAGTATAAGGGCTTCATCGTCGCAACCGCGATTTTTGTGCCGGTTCTGGCCCTGGCGACGCTGGTGCAATGGCGCCTCAGCGGGCATCTGTCGGTGATGCAGATCGCGACGCTGGTGCTGGTGGTGGCCTTTGGCGGGCTGACCGTCTGGCTGAATGATCCGACCTTCTTCAAAATGAAGCCAACGCTGATTTATCTTTTGTTTGCAGGTGCTTTGGGGGTCGGGCTGATGCGCGGCAAACCGTGGCTGAAATCGGTTCTGGGCGATGCCTTGCCGATGTCCGAGCAAGGCTGGATGATCCTGACGCGCCGCTTTGTCGGGCTGTTTTTGGGGCTTGCGGTGGCGAATGAAATCGTCTGGCGCACCATGTCCGATACCGCCTGGGTCAATTTCAAGACCTTCGGCCTGACCGCGATCATGTTTGCCTTTGTGCTTGCGCAAAGCGGGGTGATCTCGCGCCACGGGATCAGCAAGGACGACGACGACGCGCCGCGCGCCTGAAACACATTCCTGCCCTTGAATTAAAGGTGCTTGCCACTGGGGCAGGTTGACGCAGGGGCCCCTTGGGGGTAGGTGCGAAACCTCATTCAGTTACAAGGTCATCTCCCATGTCGCAGGATTGGAATACCCGCACCAAGCTCGTCCACGAAGGCACCCGCCGGTCGCAGTATGGCGAGATGGCCGAGGCGATGTTCCTGACGCAGGGTTTTGTCTACCCGTCCGCCGAGGCCGCCGAGGCGCGCTTTGATGCCTTGGGCGAGGACGAGTTTATCTATGCCCGCTATGGCAACCCGACGACGCGCATGTTCGAAGACCGGATGGCGTCGATCGAGGGCACCGAGGATGCCTTTGCTTGTGCCTCGGGGATGGCTGCGATCAACGGCGCGCTTTGTGCGCTGGTCAAGGCGGGCGATCATGTGGTTGCCGCGCGCCAGATGTTCGGATCGTGCCTCAAGGTGCTGGAGTTCCTGCAAGGCTTTGGCGTCGAGGTGACGCTGGTTGACGGCGTCGATCTGGCCCAGTGGCAGGCGGCGATGCGCCCCAATACCAAGGTGTGCTTCTTCGAGAGCGTCTCGAACCCCGGCCTTGAGGTGATCGACATTGCGGGTGTGGCCAAGATCGCCCACGCGGGCGGTGCGATGGTTCTGGTCGATAACGCTTTTGCCTCGCCGATCTTCTCGCGCGCGGCAGAGCTTGGCGCGGATATTATCGTCTATTCTTCGACCAAACATATCGACGGCGGTGGTCGCGTTCTGGGCGGTGTGGTTTGTGCCTCGCGCGATTTTATCCGTGGCCCGCTGGAGACTTACGTCAAACACACCGGCGGCGCGATGAGCCCGTTCCATGCGTGGGTGATGCTTTCGGGGCTGCAGACGCTGGACCTGCGGGTGCGCGCGCAGGCGTCGAACGCGGCCGGTGTGGCCTCGGCGATTGCGGGGCATGACAACCTCGTGCGCACGATCTATCCGGGGCTGGTGACGCATCCGCAACACGCGCTCGCGATCGAGCAGATGGGCGCGGGCGGCACGATGGTGGCTCTGGAGTTCCGCGGCGGCAAAGAGGCGGCGTTCCGGTTCCTTAATGCGCTGAAAATCATCCTGATTTCGAACAACCTTGGCGATGCGCGCTCTATCGCGACGCACCCGGCAACGACGACGCACTCCTCGATGAGCGCGGAAAAACGTGCCGAAGTGGGCGTGACCGACGGGCTGGTGCGGATTTCGATGGGGATCGAGGACGGCGCGGATCTGGTGGCCGATATTCGTCAGGCGCTTGACGCGGCCTGATCCGTCGCTCTCGGGAAAATATGTGCCGCTTTCCCTTGGACTTTGGGGAAGCGCACGCCATATGTTGCCCCATATCCGCGGCTTCGCCGGAGGGAGAGCATGAACCGTATCGACAAAATCGCCCATCCCGACAGGGAAACGGCTGAAAGCGCGCTGGAAACGCTGCGCGCTTGGGCCAGCACGGCAACGCCCGAAGAGGTGGCCGCGCTTGACCCTGCGATTGCGCGCCTGCTGCCCGAGCGCGCCGTGTCGAACTATCCCGACCTCAAGCGCCGCTATGACGCCGATTTCAAGGTGGACGCCGCCTATAAGGCGACGCTGCCCGACCTGCAAAACGGCCCCGCCTCGCTGATCGTGGGCGCAAAAACCCGCATCGAGCATGTGGGGATTTCGAACTTCCGCCTGCCGATCCGCTATCGCCGCCGCGACGGGGGCGACATCGTGCTTGAAACCTCGGTCACCGGCACCGTCAGCCTTGAGGCCGAGAAGAAGGGCATCAACATGAGCCGCATCATGCGCAGCTTCTATGCCCATGCAGAGCGCGATTTCTCGGCCGAGGTGATGGCCCACGCGGTCGATGATTACAAAGACCACCTCGAAAGTTTCGATGCGCGCCTCCAGATGCGGTTTTCCTTCCCCGTGCGGATCGAGAGCCTGCGCTCGGGGCTGTCGGGCTGGCAATATTACGACATCGCGCTGGAGCAGGTTGATCTGGGCGGCCAGCGCAAAGAGATCATCCATCTCGATTACGTCTATTCCTCGACCTGCCCGTGCTCGCTGGAACTGTCCGAGCACGCCCGCCAGTCGCGCGGGCAACTGGCGACGCCGCATTCGCAACGCTCGGTCGCGCGGATTTCGGTTGTGGCCGAAGAGGGCGCGTGCCTCTGGTTCGAAGACCTGATCGAGATCGCGCGACAGGCGGTGCCGACCGAAACGCAGGTGATGGTCAAGCGCGAGGATGAACAGGCCTTCGCGGAACTCAACGCCGCCAACCCGATTTTCGTTGAAGACGCGGTGCGCGCCTTCGCGGGCGGGCTGTTGGCCGATCCGCGCGTGGGTGATTTCCGCGTGGCCGCCAGCCATCAGGAAAGCCTGCACAGCCACGATGCGGTCGCGCTTTTGACCGAGGGCGAGACCTTCCGCTCGGAAAGCCTTGATCCGCGCCTCTTTGCCTCGCTTCTGCATCAGGGGTGAGCCCGAAAAAGGGGCGAACAATTGTGGAACATGTCTTGGCCTCGCGCGCATGAGCCGCTAGATTGGCGGTTATGAACGGATTTGACGACGATCCCTATGAAGGGGCGATGAGCCTGTCCGCGCGTGCGATGATGGCCGCGCGCGGGGCGCCCGAGTATCTGGACGGGCTGAACCCCGCGCAGCGCGAGGCGGTCGAGGCGCTGAATGGCCCGGTGCTGATGCTTGCGGGCGCAGGCACCGGCAAGACCAAGGCGCTGACCACGCGCATCGCGCATCTGATCCACACAGGCGCCGCGCGCCCCCATGAAATTCTGGCTGTGACCTTCACCAACAAGGCCGCGCGCGAGATGAAAGAGCGGGTCGGCGTGCTTCTGGGTGGCGCGATCGAGGGGATGCCGTGGATGGGCACCTTCCACTCGGTCTGCGTGAAACTGTTGCGCCGCCACGCCGAGCTGGTGGGTCTCAAGTCGAACTTCACCATTCTGGATACGGACGATCAGGTGCGGCTGCTCAAGCAGTTGGTCATTGCCGCCAATATGGACGAAAAGCGCTGGCCCGCGCGGCAGTTGGCGGGGCTGATCGACGGCTGGAAGAACCGCGCGCTGACGCCCGAGCGCGTGACGGGCGGCGAAACGGCGGCCTTCAACAACAAGGGTTCGGAGCTTTACGCAGCCTATCAGGAACGCCTGCGCACGCTCAATGCTGTCGATTTCGGTGACCTGCTGCTGCATATGGTCACGATCTTCCAGAAGCACCCCGATGTGCTGGAGAATTACCAGCGCCTCTTCCGCTATATTCTGGTGGACGAGTATCAAGATACCAACGTCGCCCAATACCTCTGGCTGCGGCTTCTGGCGCAGGCGCATAAGAACGTGTGCTGCGTCGGCGATGACGATCAGTCGATCTATGGCTGGCGCGGCGCCGAAGTGGGGAACATCCTGCGGTTCGAGCGCGATTTTCCGGGCGCGGTCGTGGTGCGGCTTGAACAGAATTACCGCTCGACCGAGCATATTCTGGCGGCGGCCTCGCGGCTGATTTCCGGCAACTCTGATCGTCTGGGCAAGACGCTTTGGACTGAGGCCTCGGGCGGCGAGAAGGTCCGCCTGATCGGTCACTGGGACGGCGAGGAGGAGGCGCGATGGATCGGCGAAGAGATCGAGGCGATGAACCGTGGCACGCGGGGGCTTGATCCCTACCGGCTGAACGATGTGGCAATCCTCGTGCGCGCCTCGCACCAGATGCGCGCCTTTGAGGACCGCTTTCTGTCGATCGGGCTGCCCTATCGCGTGATCGGCGGGCCGCGCTTCTATGAACGCCTAGAGATTCGCGACGCGATGGCCTATTTCCGCCTCGCGGTCTCGCCCGATGATGATCTGGCGTTCGAACGGATCATCAACACGCCGCGCCGCGGTCTGGGCGACAAGGCCTTGCAAACCGTGCAGCGCCGCGCGCGCGAGGGCGATATGCCGCTTCTGATGGGCGCGCAGGCGGCGGTGGCCGAGGGGCTTTTGTCGGGCAAGGGGCTGGGTCAGTTGCGCCTTCTGGTCGAGATGATCGGGCGCTGGCACGGCGATGTGCTGGCGGGCGCGGACCATATCCGGCTGGCCGAAACAATCCTTGAGGAATCGGGCTACACAACGATGTGGCTGAACGACAAGACGCCCGAGGCGCCGGGGCGGCTTGAGAACCTGAAGGAACTGGTCAAGGCGCTGGAGCAGTTCGAGAACCTGCAAGGGTTCCTCGAACACGTCGCGCTGATCATGGATAACGACTCGCAAGAAGGCGACGACAAGGTCTCGATCATGACGCTTCACGGCGCGAAGGGGCTGGAGTTTCCGGTCGTCTTTTTGCCCGGCTGGGAGGATGGGCTGTTCCCCAGCCAGCGCTCGATGGACGAAACCGGCCTGAAGGGGCTCGAGGAAGAGCGCCGCCTTGGCTACGTCGGCATTACGCGGGCCGAAGAGATCTGCACGATTTCCTTTGCCGGAAACCGCCGCGTTTACGGCCAGTGGCAGTCGCAGCTTCCCTCGCGGTTCATTGATGAACTGCCCGCAAATCATGTTGAGGTGCTGACGCCGCCGGGCCTTTATGGCGGCGGTGGGGGCGGTGGCTATAGCGCCAGCGTGGAAACCCGCGCGACCAAGGCCGATGTCTACAACTCGCCCGGATGGAAGCGGCTACAGTCGCAAGGCACGCGTGCGGGCGCGCGTCCGCGCGGCGCGGTCACGCTTGAGGCCGAGGTGAATTTCTCTATTGGCGAGCGGGTGTTCCACCAGAAATTCGGCTATGGCGAAGTGATGGGGGTCGAGGCCGATACGCTGGTGGTCGAGTTCGACAAGGCAGGCACGAAACACGTCAAGGCGGGGTTTGTGACGACTGATAGCGTTCCGTTTTAACGCAGGGTTCTGAACAGCCTGTCCAGCCGCACGGCCTCGTCTTCGGTGCCCCAGGGCGCGTTGATGACAAACATGCCTGACCCGATCATGCCGTGGCCTTCGCGTGCGGGCGGAAAGCGCACCTCGGACAACAGCGCGTCTGGGTTGTTGGCCATCAGCGTGCGCACCATCGCGCGCTGCGCGGTCGAGGCTGGAACCGTCGGCGCAAGGATCGGATACCAAAGCGCGATGATCCCCACATTCCACTTCCGCGCGACCTTGGCGATCAGCGAGGGCAGGGTCTCGTAGTCTTTCTTCACCTCGAAGGATGGGTCGATCAGCATGATCCCGCGCCGTGGCGTGGGCGGGGTCAGCGCCAGCGCCATCTCCAGCCCGTCTTTCTGGTGGAAGATGCCGCCGTGGGGCGACATGGTTTCTTTCAGGGCGGTGAACTCTTGCGGGTGCAGGTCACACAGCTGAATCGCGTCGATCGGGCGCAACAGATGCGCGGCCAGCAGCGGCGATCCGGGATAGGCGTGGCCCCCATGTTCGGCACGAACCGCCGCCAAAGCCTGCGCATAGGGGTGTGCGGGCGGGAACCACTTTGCGGCTTCGACCCGCTCGATCCCTTGCTCGGCCTCGCCGGTTTTCAGCGCCTCGGGGGCATCAAGCGCATAAAGCCCGCGCCCCGCATGGGTCTCGATATAGGTCAGCGGCTTATCCTTGCGCGTCAGATAATCCAGCATCACCGCCATCAGCGCGTGCTTGTGCACATCGGCCAGATTTCCTGCGTGGTAGATGTGCTGATAGGAAAGCATGTTTCGCGCCTTGCTGCTGGTGTCCGCCCCGTGATGCCCCGCCGCGCCCCGCCTTGCAAGGGGCGCCAAAGAAAAACGGCGGCGCCCGGGAGGAGGTGGGCACCGCCGCTTTCGCGACCGTCGGCTCCAGGGAGGAGGAGGGAGCCTCGGGTATATCAGGCACCGCCAGGGAGGAGGAGAGGCGGCGCCTTGGGCGGCAGGTCCAGGGAGGAGGAGAGGACCGGCCGTCATTCTTGCCCTTGGTTGAAATGCGGCGATCCCAGGGAGGAGGAGAGGGATCGCCGCTTTCACAACGTCGGCCTCAGGGAGGAGGAGGAGGCCGTCCGTATCGGGCGTCCGGCAGGGGATCATCGCGATCCGTGGGGCCGGTATCTGGTGGGTGGCACCCTCAGGGAGGAGGAGGAGGGCGCCACCGATCTTCGAGGTCCAGGGAGGAGGAGAGGACCTCTAAGAAACTTATTTGCCGTAGGCCGCTTCTTGCGCCACGCGGGTGATCATCGAGCGGTGCAGGCCCAGATCGTCCAGTTCGCGGCTCGACAGCGATTGCAGCTCGCGGATGGTTTCACGGTAGACCTTGCGGCGTGCGATCGCATCAACGATGCCAGCGAAGAACGACGCGATGCCGAATTCGGTGGTGCGGATGTCTTGAACGAGTGCCATATTCGTATCTCTTAGCCTTGAGTGCCGCGTTCCGGTTCTCCGGTCGGTTGGCATGATTTCGTGTTACGCTCTGTCGCGTTGTTGAGGCTAAGATGGCGCTAATGCTGCGGATGCACAATTGCCGAAAGCGTCAATGCCGCCATGCAGAAAGTGCATAACATATACTGACCTATTTACGGGGCGTAAACTTTACAAATGTTGCGCGGGGAAAATTGGTAGAATTTCAAGGCGCTGAAAAATAATGAATAATTTTCGAGGACGCGATTTGTTGCCGCGCCCCCTTGCCCTTGCCTCAGAATGCGTCAAGTTCCGTCAGTGACAGGAAATGCAAGCGGAGGCAGTCACATGGCTGTTACAAAGGATGGGGTCCTCGCAGCGCTGAAGGGAGTCGCGCTGGCCGGAGGGGATGTGGTTTCGCGCGATCTGGTGCGCGCGTTGGTGGCCGAAGGTGGCGTTGTGCGCTTTGTTCTTGAGGGCGCGCCCGAGGCCGAGTTGGCCGCGATGCGCCCCGCGTTGGAGGCGGCGGTGCAGGCGCTGCCCGGTGTGACCTCGGTGACGATTGTTGTGCCGCAAGGGGCGCCCAAGGGCATGGGGGCCGCGCCGAAGGTTGGCGGCCATCCGCAGCCGCAATCCGGCCCGCTGCCCGTCGCGGGGGTGAAAAAGATTATCGCGGTTGGCTCGGGCAAGGGCGGCGTTGGCAAATCGACCGTGTCGTCGAACCTTGCTGTCGCTCTCGCGCGCGAGGGGAAACGTGTGGGCCTGCTGGACGCCGATATTTATGGCCCCTCGCAGCCGCGCATGATGGGGGTGAACCGCCGTCCGGCCTCGCCCGACGGGAAAACGATCCTGCCGCTTCAGGCACACGGGGTCACGCTGATGTCGATCGGTTTCATGCTGAAAGAGGACGAGGCGGTGATCTGGCGCGGGCCGATGCTGATGGGCGCGCTGCAACAGATGCTCGGTCAGGTGAAGTGGGATGAATACGGCGAGCTGGATGTTCTGATTATCGACCTGCCGCCGGGCACCGGGGACATCCAGCTTTCGCTGTGCCAGAAAACCCGACTGGATGGCGCGATCATCGTCTCGACGCCGCAGGATGTGGCGCTTCTGGATGCGCGCAAGGCTCTGGATATGTTCCGCCGGTTGGGGACGCCTGTTGTCGGGCTGATCGAGAATATGTCGACCTATGTCTGCCCGAATTGCGGCCACGAGGCGCATCTCTTCGGGCATGGCGGGGTAGGGACCGAGGCCGAAGCCCTTGGGCTGCCCTATCTGGGCGAGTTACCGCTTGAGCTTGAGGTGCGGATTGCGGGTGACGGTGGGGCGCCGGTGGCCTCGACCGATGGGCCGTCGGCGGCGCCTTATCGCGCGCTGGCGCAAAAGCTGGTGTCGGTCGGCGTGGTCTGATCCTGTCCCGAATTAACGATGCAGGGCGCCCTACGGGGCGCCTTTTGCGTTTTGGATGGGAAAACGCGGGAACGCCTCATGGGAAATCATGGAATCCGCGGGGGTGTTCTGTGCAATCACGCCGAATCACTCTGAGGTGATTGGCCGTGATGTGGCGGATTTTTCTTTGAAATTGCGAATTCTGGAAAAAATCTGGGAATTTATTGCACTGGACTGGGTCAGGGGTGCTGATACTAGATATTGTATGGTTAATTTTTCATTGCACAGTTTAGGGTGCTCATGCCACCTCTCATCGAGTGAATGGGCGAGTTTTCCCAAGCCCTTATCGGTGTTTCTGGCCTTTGGTGGTGAAATTTCCTATTGCTTCCCATGAAATCCCGTGGCATCCCTTTCTTATCGGAAGCGAGGTTCAAAGAGGCATCAAGACCTCACGGCGAAAAGACCAGGTTTCATACAGGCACCCGCTTTACGACAAGAGATCCGGCGCGCGAGCGAGCAGACATCCCCCCAGGTGGCGCGCGCAGCTGGACAACCCCAGAGATGGGACGAGGGCGGCGGATCGGGCATGTGGCAGCAGCCCGATCCGCCGTTTCCCATTTGGGCCACCGGCAGGGGGATGACAGGGACAGGAGCACGCGCCTTTGGCACGTCGGTTCAGAGGGTCGGAAACGTTTAAGGTGGACGCGAAGGGTCGCGTTTCCATCCCGGCCTCGTTTCGCCGCGTGATCGAGGCAGGTGACCCCGATTGGAACCCAGGTGAACGCCCCCAGATCGTGATTGTCTACGGCGGCCCCGAGCGGAATTTCCTGCAAGTTTACACGATGGAAGCGATCTACGAGATCGACGAGCGCATCGACATGATGCAGCACGGCTCTCCTGAACGCGCCGAGATTGAAGAGCTGATGTATGGTCAGTCGCACCAGACCGATATTGATGGCGATGGCCGTCTGGTTCTGCCGCAAAAGCTGCGTGAGAAGATCGGCCTGAAAACGGAGGCGTTTTTCGTCTCGGCAGGCACCAGCTTTAAAATCTGGACGCCCGAGAATTACGCAGCCGAGCAGGACGAGATTTTTGCCGAGCGCGCGCAGACACGGCCAAAGAATTACGACCCGCTGGTCAACCTTCCAAACCCGAGGGGGGTCTGATGAGCGACGCGGAACGCCCCCATATTCCGGTATTGCTGCGGCCGCTCCTCGGGGCGGTCGCGCCTGTCTCTGGGCTGTGGCTTGATGGCACCTTCGGGGCGGGCGGCTATACGCGCGGTCTGCTGGAGGCGGGCGCTGACAAGGTAATCGGCGTGGACCGCGATCCGATGGTTTTCGAGATGGCCGAGGGCTGGCGCGGGCAGTATGGCGACCGGCTTGAACTGGTCGAGGGCACCTTCTCCGAGATGGACAGCTACAGCGATGTGCTGCTGGACGGGGTGGTGCTGGATCTGGGCGTCTCTTCGATGCAGCTTGATCAGGCCGATCGCGGGTTTTCCTTTCTGCGCGACGGGCCGCTGGATATGCGCATGTCGCAATCCGGCCCGACCGCCGCCGACATCGTGAACGAGGCGGGCGAAGAAGAGCTGGCCGACATCCTGTATCACTATGGTGAAGAACGCGCCTCGCGCCGGATCGCGCGCGCGATTGTCGAGGCGCGCAAGGTGCAACCCTTCGAGACCACAAAGCAGCTTGTCACGGTGGTCGAGCGTTGCCTGCCGCGCCCGAAGCCCGGCCAGTCGCACCCCGCCACGCGGTCGTTCCAGGCGCTGCGCATCGCGGTGAACGATGAATTCGGCCAGTTGATCGAGGGGCTTGAGGCCGCAGAGCGCGCGCTCAAACCCGGTGGCCTCTTGGCGGTTGTGACCTTCCATTCGCTCGAAGACCGTGTGGTCAAACGCTTCTTTCAGGCGCGCTCGGGGCGCACGGGTGGCGGCAACCGTTATGCGCCGGTCGAGGCGAGCGAAAAGCCCGCCTTCGATCTGGTGACGCGCAAGGCCATTGGTCCCGATGACGAGGAGCTTGCGGATAACCCGCGTGCGCGCTCGGCCAAGCTGCGGGTGGCGCGCCGCACCGATGCGCCGGCAGGGCAGGCCGACCGCACGAGCCTTGGACTTCCTGCGCCGGTTCTTGGCGCAAACGACAGGAAACGGAGACGCAAATGAGAAGCCTGGCCTATCTTGTGACCGGTCTTTTTGTGATGGGGCTTATCTTCTGGGCCTATCGCGTCAACTACGAGACGCAGGACCGCCAGAGCGAGCTGCGCGCGATTCAGCAAGAAATCGCCAGCCTGCGCGAGGGGCTTGGCGTTCTGAACGCGGAATGGGCCTATCTGAACCGTCCCGACCGTCTGTCAGAGCTGGTGAATATGAACTTCGGCGTGCTGCAACTTTTGCCGCTGGCGCCCGAGCAATTCGGCTCGGCGGCGCAGATCGCCTATCCTGACCCCGATCTTCCGGTCACGACCCCGATTGATGTCATCGCCACCGGCACCGATGAGGAGGGCGCAGAATGATCCGCACGCCGCTTCGCCCGCTGGCCCGCATCCTTCATGCCCGCACCACGGGGCAAAACCCAGACGAGATCGAGCGCGAGAACATCCGCCTGCGCGGCGAGGCGACGCGCGACAAAGAGCGCGCCCGTGCCGAAACCCGCCTGCTGGTGGTGGCTGTGTTCTTTCTGGCGGCGTTCTCGACCGTCGGTTTGCGCATGGGCGGGCTTGCGGCCTCTGAACCGCAAGAGCCGCAACTAACCAATTCCGATGCACCGATCCTTGCACAGCGCGCCGATATTCTGGACCGCAAGGGCCGCGTGCTGGCCACGAACCTTGTGACGCATGCGCTTTATGCGCAGCCGCCGATGATGGTGGACCCGGTCGGCACCGCCGAAAAACTGGTGGGTATCTTCCCCGATCTGGAGCGTGATCGTCTGGTCAAGGATTTCTCGGGTGGTCGCAAGTTCTTGTGGATCAAAAAGAAAATCAGCCCCGAGCAATTGCAGGCCGTCCATGACATCGGTGATCCGGGGCTGCTGTTCGGCCCGCGCGAGATGCGGCTTTATCCCAACGGCGCGCTGGCAGCGCATATCCTTGGCGGCTCGCGCTTTGGGGCCGAAGGGGTAAGCTCGGCTGAAATTCTGGGTGTCGCGGGCGTCGAAAAGGCGCGCGATGCCTGGCTGCGCGATCCGGCCAATCAGGGGGCGCCGCTGGAGTTGTCGCTCGATCTTACGCTGCAATCGGTCGTCGAAGAGGTGCTTGACGGCGGGATGAAGCTGATGAACTCGAAAGGGGCGGCGGCGATCCTGATGGAGGTCAAGACCGGCGAAGTGCTGGCGATGGCGAGCCTGCCCGATTTCGACCCGAATGACCGTCCGGCCCCGCTGACCAAGGGTGATGCGTCCGACAGCCCGCTCTTTAACCGCGCGGTGCAGGGCGTTTACGAGCTTGGCTCGACCTTCAAGATTTTCGCGACCTCGCAGGCGCTTGAACTGGGGCTGGTCTCGCCCGAGACGATGATCAACACCAAGTCGCCGATGACCTATGGCCGTCACAAGATCCGCGATTTCCATAACTATGGCCCTGAATTGTCCGTCACCGATGTGATCGTCGAATCCTCGAACGTGGGGACGGCGCGGATCGCCCAGATGATCGGCCCCGAGCGGCAAAAGGCGTTCCTTGAAACGATGGGGTTCACCCAGCCCACGCCGGTCGAGCTGATCGAGGCGCCCACGGGCCGCCCGCTGCTGCCGCAAAAGTGGAGCGAGATTTCCTCGATGACGATCGGCTACGGGCATGGTCTGTCGGCCTCGCCGCTGCATCTGGCCTCGGCCTATGCGACGATTGCGAATGGCGGGATCAAGGTCGAACCGACGATCTTGCATAATGGCGCGCCCAAGATCGGTGCGCGCGTGATGAGCGAGGCGACGGCGCAAAAATCGCTGGCGATGATGCGCGCGGTTGTGACGCGCGGCACGGCGTCTTTTGGCGACGTGAAGGGCTATCAGGTCGCGGGCAAAACCGGCACGGCCGATAAGGCCAAGCCGACGGGCGGCTATTACAAGGACAAGGTGATCGCGACGTTTGCCTCGGTCTTTCCGGTGACGGACCCGAAATATGTGCTGGTGCTGACGCTGGATGAACCGGTCGAGACCTCGGGGTCCATGCCGCGCCGCACGGCGGGCTGGACGGCTGTTCCCGTTGCCGCCGAGGTGATCCGCCGCGTCGCGCCCCTTCTGGGTCTGCGCCCCGAAGAGGGGCCGGAGACGCTCCACGGGATCACGCTTGTAAAAGACTGAAGCGGGCGGGCCGGGTGGCCCGTTTCGCCGCTGCCCTGCCATCATTCGCGCGTTGACGGGGGGCGGCGCTCCACGATAAACGGGGCGTAATGGCGTTGAGGGCACAATATATGGGTTCGGCAGAGAAAAACTTGGTGGAATTGGGCCTGACGGCACTGCACGGCGCGGATGCGCGGATCACCGGGCTTTCGGTCGATAGCCGGCTGACGAAACCGGGGCATCTGTTTGCGGCCATGCCCGGAACCAAGGTCCACGGCGCCGAGTTTATCCCCTTCGCGTTGCGCATGGGCGCGGTGGCGGTTCTGACCGACCGCGAGGGGGCCGAGATCGCGCGCGAGGCGCTGACCGGATCTAAGGCCGCGCTGGTTGTTGTTGAAGATCCGCGGCAGGCACTGGCCTATGCATCCGCGCTGTGGTTCGGGCGGCAGCCTGAAACGATGGTCGCGGTGACCGGCACGAACGGCAAGACCTCGGTCGCAAGCTTTACCCGCCAGATTTGGCAGCTGCTGGACATCGAGGCCGCGAATATCGGCACGACGGGTGTCGAGGGCGCCTATGCCGCGCCTTCCGCCCATACCACGCCCGAGCCGATCACCCTGCATCGGTTGCTCTCGGATATGGCGGGGGCGGGCGTGACCCATGCGGCGATGGAGGCGTCCTCCCACGGGCTGGCGCAGCGCCGCCTTGACGGGGTGCGCCTTGCTGCGGCGGCATTCACGAATTTCACCCAAGACCACCTCGATTATCACCGCACGTTTGATGAATATTTCGACGCGAAGGCGCTGTTGTTCACCCGTGTTCTGCCCGAGGACGGGATTGCGGTTATCAACCTTGATGACCCCCGCGGGGCCGAGCTTTCGCGCCTTGCGCTGGCGCGTGGGCAAAAGCTGATCGGGATCGGTCACGGCGCTGAGTGCGACCTGCGCCTGCGCAACCAGCGATTTGACGCGACGGGGCAGGATCTGCGGTTCGACTGGGAGGGCGAAACCCATATGGTGCGCCTGCCGCTGATCGGTGGTTTTCAGGCGATGAACGTGATGACGGCGGCGGCGCTGGTCATTGCCTGCGGTGCCCACGCGGAAGAGGTCTTCCGCGTCCTGCCGCGTCTGGAAACCGTGCGCGGGCGGATGCAACTGGCGGCGACGCGCGACAATGGTGCGGCGGTGTTTGTCGATTACGCCCATACGCCCGACGCGGTGGAAACCGCGCTGAAAGCGCTGCGCCCGCATGTGATGGGGCGGATCGTGGCCATCGTGGGGGCAGGCGGCGACCGCGATGCGACCAAGCGCCCGCTGATGGGGCGCGCGGCGGCGGAATTTGCCGATGTGGTCTTTGTGACCGATGACAACCCGCGCACCGAAGACCCCGCAACGATCCGTGCCGCCGTGATGGAGGGCACCCGCGCGGTCGATGGCACCAAGGCTATCGAGGTGGGTGACCGCGCCGAGGCGATCTTGCGCGGCGTCGATGCGCTCCAGCCCGGTGACGCGCTGCTGATCGCGGGCAAGGGCCACGAGACCGGCCAGATCGTCGGCACCGATGTCTACCCCTTTGACGATGCCGAGCAAGCCTCGGTTGCTGTGGCTGCTTTGGATGGGAAAATCTGATGCCGGTATTGTGGGCCTCTGACGATGCTGTGGCGGCCACTGGCGGGCGGGCAACGCGCCCGTTCGGTGTGACCGGCATTTCGATCGACACGCGCTCGATCCGGCCCGGAGAGTTGTTTGTGGCCCTTCAGGCCGCGCGCGACGGGCATGATTTCGTGAAAGATGCGCTGGCCAAGGGTGCTGGCGCGGCGCTTGTCTCGCGCATCCCCGAGGGCTGCTCCGAGGCCGATCCCCTGCTGCTGGTCGATGATGTGCTGGCGGGGCTTGAGGCGCTTGGGGTTGCGGGGCGTGCGCGCACGCGGGCGCGGGTGATCGCGGTCACGGGGTCTGTCGGCAAGACCTCGACTAAAGAGATGCTGCGCGCCGTGCTGGCCCCGCAAGGCCGCGTTCACGCCGCCGAGGCGAGCTTCAACAACCATTGGGGGGTGCCGATCACGCTGGCGCGGATGCCGGCGGATTGCGATTTCGCGATCATCGAGATCGGCATGAACCATCCGGGCGAGATTGCGCCGCTTGCCCGCCTTGCGCGCCCGCACGCCGCGATGATTACCACCGTTGCCGCCGCGCATCTGGAGGCTTTCGAGAGCGTCGAGGGGATCGCCCGCGAGAAGGGCACGATCTTCGAGGGGCTGGAGCCGGACGGCACGGCGGTTGTGCCGACCGGACTTGATGTCACGCCGGTGCTGGTGGATTTCGCGCAGATGGCGGGGCGGATCATCACATTCGGGCCGGTCGAAGGCTCGGACTACCGGCTGGACGACGCAAAGGTCGTGGGCGACGCAACGGTCGTCAAAGCCTCGCATGGCGATCAGCGGCTGCTGTTCAAGGTGATGACGCCCGGCGCCCATTTCGCGCAAAACGCGCTTGGTGTGCTGGCGCTGGCCGAGGCCGTGGGCTGTGACCCGGCGGTGGCCGCCTGCGATATGGGGCTGTGGCAGCCGCCTGCGGGGCGCGGCGCGCGCGAGCGGGTCTATATGGATATGGTGGACGAACGCCAAAGCTTTGACCTGTTCGACGATGCGTTCAACGCGAACCCGTCCTCGATGAAGGCCGCGCTGGATGTGCTGGCGGCGTCTGAACCCCGCGACGGGGTGGGGCGCGTCAAGCGCGGGCGCCGGATCGCCATTCTGGGCGATATGCTGGAACTTGGCCCCGAAGAGGCGGCGCTCCACGCAGGTATTGCCGCGCTTGAGGCGATGAAATCCGTTGATCTGGTGCATCTGGCCGGACCGCGGATGCGCGCGCTTTTCGAGGCGCTGCCGCGTCACAAGCGCGGGGAATGGTATGAAACGGCTGCCGAACTGGTGGCGCGGGCCTCGCATCTGGTCGATGCGGGGGATGTTGTGTTGGTGAAAGGCTCGAAAGGGTCGAAGGTTAGCCTTGTCGTCGAGGCGCTGAGGAAACTCGGTCAAGCGGGCGCGTCTGACGTCCATAAGGGAGAATGACGGATGCTCTATTGGCTCGCTGGATTGTCGGACGGGGGCGACCTGTTCAACCTGTTTCGCTATATCACCTTCCGCGCGGGGGCGGCCTTCTTTACCGCGCTGATCTTCGGGTTCCTCTTCGGGCGCCCGCTGATTAACGTCTTGCGGCGCAAGCAGGGAAAGGGGCAGCCGATCCGCACTGACGGCCCCGAGGGGCATTTCGCCAAGGCGGGCACGCCGACGATGGGGGGGCTTCTGATCCTGTCCTCGCTGCTGGTCTCGACGCTTCTCTGGGCGCGGCTGGATAACCCATATGTCTGGATTGTTCTTTTTGTAACATATGGTTACGGTCTGATCGGGTTCTGGGACGATTACGCGAAAGTGTCCAAGCAGAACACCGAGGGTGTCAGCGGGCGCATCCGCATGGGGCTGGGGCTGGCGCTGGCGGCGATTGCCGCGATTGCGGCCTCGCTGGCGCATCCCGAGGCGCTCTCGAACCAGCTTGCGCTGCCGGTGTTCAAAGACACGCTGATCAACCTGTCGTGGTTCTTCGTTCCCTTCGCGATGATCGTGATCGTGGGTTCGGCCAATGCGGTCAACCTGACCGATGGTCTGGACGGGCTGGCGATTATGCCGGTGATGATTGCGGCGGGCACCTTGGGGGCGATTGCCTATGTCGTGGGGCGCGTCGACTTTACCGACTATCTGGGCGTGCATTTCGTGCCCGGCACCGGCGAGATTTTCATCTTTACCGCCGCGCTGATCGGCGGCGGGCTTGGCTTCTTGTGGTATAACGCGCCGCCCGCGGCTGTGTTCATGGGCGATACCGGTTCGCTTGCGCTTGGCGGCGCCTTGGGGGCGATTGCGGTTTGCACCAAGCACGAGATCGTGCTGGCCATCGTCGGCGGCCTGTTCGTGGTCGAGGCGCTTTCGGTCATCATTCAGGTGCTTTATTTCAAACGCACCGGCAAGCGCGTCTTCCTGATGGCACCGATTCACCACCATTTCGAAAAGAAAGGCTGGGCCGAGCCGCAAATCGTGATCCGCTTCTGGATTATCTCGCTTATTCTTGCTTTGATCGGGCTGGCGACGCTGAAGCTTCGTTAATGTGTTCTGTGTAGTGATTTCCCGATGGTTTCGGGTCTGGTAGATAAATCGGATGCTTTTGGCGTTTGTTCCCTTTGTATTGATCTTGATGATCGGTGTCGCGATCTCGCGCTCGCGCAGGGCAGCGCGGGCGGCTGGCTTGCGCAATGCAGGGCAGGCGGGGTTCGTCGAGGCGATGGAAGAGGGCGCACGCCTGACCTCGCTTGCCGAAAAGCAGCGCGCCTATGACAAGGCCGCCGATCTGGCGCTGCGCCATTTCGGACGTTTCTCGCATGAGCGGCATCAGGCGATGATGCTGGCGGCCGAGGCCTATGCCGAGGCGGACGAGGCGCAACCTGCGACTGCCCGGCTTGAAGCGGCCATCGCGATCGACCGCAGGCTCGGGGCCGATCCTTTGGTGCTGGCCGATGCTCTGTGCTGGCTTTCGTTGCTCCATCCGAATAACGACGCGGCCTATCGTGCGGCCAGCGAGGCGCTGGCGCTGTCGCGGCGCGCGCTTGGCAAGGCTGACCCCCTGCATCTGAACCTTGGGCTGACGGTCGCGCCCGCGCTGCTCCGCTCGGGGCACGGGGTCGAGGCAGAGGCGCTTTTCCGTGCGGCGCTTGAGGTGGACCCGCAGGCCGATCCATCGCTTGCACGCCGCGCGCGACTGGATTTCATCACCTTTCTCGAAACGGGGGACCGCGCGGACGAGGCAGAACGCCTGCGCGACGAGGTAAAAGCGCTCGGCTGACCCCTTTTCCTTTCGCTGCACTTCACCTATCCCAATAGGGCGCGAAAGGCGCGCAGGCGATGGGGATGGCGATGATACCGGTTCAGGGATTTGACGGACAGAAGGTTGCGGTTCTGGGGCTGGGGCGCTCGGGGTTGGCGACGGCTGCGGCGCTGCGCGCTGGCGGGGCCACGCCCCTGTGCTGGGACGACAGCCCCGAGGGCCGTGCGCGCGCCGAAGAGGCGGGGTTTGCCTGCCACGACCTGACCCGTCAGGGCGCGTTTGAGGGGGTTTCCGCGCTGATCGTCTCGCCCGGCATCCCGCATCTTTACCCCGCGCCGAACCGCATCATCGCGCAGGCAATGGCCGAGGGCGTGCCGGTCGACAATGACATCGGCCTGTTCTTTGCGTCCTTTGCCACGGGCGACTGGGACGATTTCGACGTGTCGCCGCGGGTGATCTGTGTCACCGGATCGAACGGCAAATCGACGACGACGGCGCTGATCCATCACATCCTGCACCACGCGGGGCGACCCACGCAGATGGCAGGTAATATCGGGCGCGGCGTGCTGGATATAGACCCGCCCGAGGATGGCGAGGTCGTGGTGCTTGAACTCTCCAGCTATCAGACCGATCTGGCCCGCGCGCTGACCCCCGACATCGCGGTGTTCACCAATCTCTCGCCCGATCATCTGGACCGTCACGCAGGCATGGGCGGCTATTTCGCGGCCAAGCGACGGCTGTTTGCCGAAGGCGGGCCGGACCGTGCCGTGATCGGCGTGGACGAGCCAGAGGGCGTTTACCTTGCCAACCAGATCGCCACCTCGCGCGAGGATGACCGGCTGATCCGTGTCTCGGCGGCGCGCAAACTGGGCGACTACGGCTGGTCTGTCTTTGCCCGCAAGGGGTTCCTCAGCGAGTGGCGCAAGGGGCGCCAGGTGGCCTCGATCGACCTGCGTTCGGTGCAGGGCTTGCCGGGCGCGCATAACCACCAGAACGCCTGCGCGGCCTATGCGGCGGTGCGAGCTCTTGGGATTGCGCCCCGCGAGATCGAAGCGGCCTTCCACAGCTTTGGCGGGCTGCCGCACCGCTCGCAGACCATCGCGGAAAAGCGCGGCGTGCGTTATGTGAACGATTCAAAAGCGACAAATGTCGATAGCGCCGCCAAGGCGCTCCAGGCGTTCCAGAACATCCGCTGGATCGCAGGCGGGCTGGGTAAAGAGGGCGGCGTGGCCGCGCTGGCGGCCCATCTGGGATCGGTGCGCAAAGCCTATTTCATCGGCCATTCGGCACGCGATTTCGCGCTGGATCTGGCGGGGGTCGACCACGAGATTTGCGAAACCATGGCCCGCGCGGTCGAGGCGGCTGCGCGCGATGCCGAAGCGGGTGACACTGTGCTTTTGGCCCCGGCTGCGGCGTCCTTTGACCAATATCCGAATTTCGAAATGCGCGGCGAGGATTTCACCGCGCTGGTTCAGGGCTTGCCGGACTAATTCGCAGCCAGCTGCGCCCCGCCCGTTGCCGCGCGATACCAGCGCACGATGGCGGCGCGTTCTTCGGGCTCCATATAGGACACATTCGCGGGCGGCATCGCATTGGTGACGCCCGCCTGAATATAGATCTGGCGCGCGGCATTGGCGATTTCGGGTGTGGTCTCCAAAAGCACATTGCGCGGCGCGTGGGTAATGCCCTCATAGCCCGGCTCGCGCGTGTGGCACATTGAACAGCGGCCCAGAACGATGTCCTGCACCTCGTCAAAGCCCTCGGCCTCGGCAAAGACACGCTCGGTTTCGGTCAGCGGGCGGGCTTCGGCCTCGTCATAGCTGGACTGGCGCAGGGGCGCGGTTGACAGCCACATCACCGCCAGAAACAGAACCACCGTCGCGGGGATCGTCCAATAGGGCTTGGCCGCGCGGGCGTGGCCCGCGTTGAACCAGTGCCGGATCGTCACCCCCATCAGGAACACAAGCCCCGCGATCAGCCAGTTATACTCGCTTGCGAAGGCCAGCGGGTAGTGGTTCGACAGCATCAGAAACACGACCGGCAGCGTCAGATAGTTGTTATGCGTCGAGCGCAGCTTGGCGATTTTGCCATATTTCGGGTCAGGCGTGCGGCCCGCCTTGAGGTCGGCGACCACGATCTTCTGGTTCGGAATGATGATCTGGAACACATTGGCCGACATGATCGTCGCGGTGAAGGCACCCAGATGCAAAAGCGAGGCGCGGCCCGTGAAAATCTGCGTATAGCCCCAGGCCATCGCGACCAGAAGGATGAACAAAAGCACCATCAGGACGGTCGGTTTCTCGCCCAGTGGCGATTTGCACAGCCGGTCATAGACCAACCAGCCGATGGTCAGGGAGGCGGCAGAAATCGCGATCGCCTGCCATTGCGTCAGCTCGACCTTGGCGGTGTCGATCAGGAACAGATCGGCCCCCACCCAATAGACGACCATCAAAAGCGCCGCGCCCGAGAGCCATGTCGCATAGCTCTCCCATTTGAACCATGTCAGGTGCTCGGGCATCGCCTCGGGGGCGACCAGAAACTTGCGGATGTGGTAAAACCCGCCGCCGTGGACCTGCCATTCCTCGCCATGCGCGCCTTTGGGCAGGTTCGGCGCCTTGCGCAGCCCAAGGTCAAGCGCGACGAAATAAAACGACGACCCGATCCACGCAATCGCGGTGATCACATGTAGCCAGCGAACGGCGAATCCGAGCCATTCCCAGAAAAATGCCAAGTCGAGCATGATGGGTCTCCCTGTCTTCAAGGTCGATGCTAGCGAAACAGACCTTCTGGGTGTATGAGGGAAATCATCGGAGCTCTTTCAAAAAAGATCAAACAATAACGCCATGGCCTATCTCGATAACCTGCGCACCTTCGTTCGTGTCTATGAATTGGGCAATATGTCGGCGGCGGCCCGAGACCAGCGGATTTCTGCGGCGGTGGCGTCCGCGCGTATCCAGCAGCTTGAGGAACATCTGAACGTGCGTCTGTTCCAGCGCACCACGCGGACGCTGAACGCGACCGAGCAAGGCGTGCTGTTCTACGCAGGCGCGCGCAAGGTTCTGGATGCGGTGGACGAGGCCGAGGCCGAGGTTTCAAGTGTCACGCAAACGCCGCGCGGCACGCTGTATGTGGCGGCGCCTCTGGGTGTCGGGCGGCGGCTGATTGCGCCGATGGTGCCGAAGTTCCGCGAGAGTTATCCGATGATCTCGGTCCGGTTGCGGCTGTCGGATCGTAAGCTGGACCTGACGGCGGAAGGGCTGGACGCGGCGTTCTTTCTGGGCATCCCCGAGGATTCGACGCTGCGTATCCGCAAGATCACCGATTGCGAGAGGGTGCTTTGTGCCGCCCCCACCTATATCGCGGCGCGCGGCCAGCCCAAGGACAGCACCGATCTGCGCCAGAACCACGATTGCCTGAACCTGCGCTATCCCGGCGTGGCCGAGTTCCAGTGGCCCTTGCAATCGCCCGATGGCGTGCGCCGTGTGGCGGTGTCGGGGCCGATGGAGACGGACGACGGCGATGTGCTGACCAACTGGGCGCTGGACGGGCAGGGCGTGATCCTGAAGCCCGTCTTTGAGGTGTCAGAGCATCTGGCCGCAGGTCGGCTTGTGCCGGTGCTGCCCGACGAGCCGCCCGTTCCGATCCAGATGGCGTGCCTTTATACCCACCGCAAACGGCAAGACCCGAAAACGCGGCTGTTTCTGGATTTCATGGTCGAGCATATCCGCCGCGCGGTTGCCTAGCTTCCGCGATAGGTCGAATAGCCGAACGGCGACAGCAAAAGCGGCACATGATAATGCGCGGCAGGGTCGCTGATGCCAAAGCGGATCGGCACGATGTCGATAAAGCGCGGCGCCTCGGGCGGGGTGCCCGTCGCATCCAGATAGGCGCCCGCGTGGAACACCAATTCATAAGTGCCGGTTGCGAACTCGGGCGCGGGCAGGATCTGGCTGTCGGTGCGCCCGTCCGCATTGGTGGCAAGGCTGCGCAGATGCGTGCGCGTTTCGCCCTCGATCCGGTAGAGGTCGATCTTCAGCCCTTCGGCGGGGCAGCCGCGGGCGGTATCAAGGACGTGCGTTGTCAGATAGCCGGACATGGTTTCTCCCCTCGGTCGTTTCGCCTATCATCGAAGCAACGCCCGCAATGCGCCAGACGGTTTGACTAAAAACTTCTTCTGGAAAATCCAGATAATGCTTTCCGGCCTTCTTGCGATAGAACGGCGGAAACGAACGGAGGACAGTATGCTTCGCTATGACCGTGATATGCGTGGATACGGAAGCGCGCAGCCCGATGCCCGCTGGCCCAATGGCGCGAAACTCGCCATCTCGCTGGTGCTGAATTACGAAGAGGGCGGCGAGAATTGCGTGCTGCATGGCGATGCGGCCTCGGAGGCGTTTCTGTCCGATATTGCGGGGGCTGCGCAATGGCAGGGCCAGCGCCACTGGAACATGGAATCCATCTATGAATACGGCGCGCGGGCGGGGTTCTGGCGCTTGCACCGGCTGTTCACGGCGATGGATGTTCCGGTCACGATCTACGGGGTTGCGACGGCCCTTGCGCGCTCGCCCGAGCAGGTGGCGGCGATGAAAGCGGCGGGGTGGGAGATCGCCTCGCATGGCCTGAAATGGGTCGAACACAAGGATATGCCCGAAGAGCAGGAGCGCGCCCAGATCGCCGAAGCCATCCGCCTTCATACCGAGGTCGTGGGCGAGCGTCCGCGCGGCTGGTATACGGGCCGGTGCTCGGCCAATACTGTGCGGCTTGTGGCCGAAGAGGGCGGCTTCGACTGGGTGTCGGACACCTATGACGACGATCTGCCCTATTGGCGCGAATATGGGCTACGGGACCAGCTGGTGATTCCCTACACGCTGGAAGCCAACGACATGCGCTTTGCCACTGCGCCCGGCTATATCGAGGGCGAGCAGTTCTTCACCTACCTCAAGGACAGCTTCGACACGCTTTATGCCGAAGGGCAGGCGGGGGCGGCCAAGATGTTCTCGATCGGTCTGCATTGCCGCCTGATCGGGCGTCCGGGCAAGATCGCGGGGCTGAAGCGCTTTCTGGAGTATGCACAAGGCTTCGAGGACGTCTGGTTCGCGCGCCGCACCGAGATCGCGCAGCATTGGGCCAGCGCGCATCCGCATCAGCGGCGCGAGCGCCCCTCGCAAATGGCCAAACCCAGCTTTGTCGAGGCGTTTGGCGGCATTTACGAGCATTCCGCCTGGATTGCCGAACGCGCCTTTGATCTGGAGCTTGGCCCCGCGCATGATTGCCACGAAGGGGTTGCCTCGGTCTTGGCGCGGGTGTTCCGCTCCGCGTCCGAGGCTGAACGGCTGGGCGTTCTGACCGCACACCCCGATCTGGCGGGCAAGCTGGCGCAGGCCAAACGCCTGACCGCCGAGAGCACCTCCGAGCAGGCCAGCGCGGGGCTTGATGCGCTGACCGATGCCGAACGCGCGACCTTTGAAGACCTGAACGCGCGCTATGTTGACCGCTTCGGCTTCCCTTTCATCATCGCGGTGAAGGACAACACCAAAGCCACGATTTTGGCGGCTTTCCACGCGCGGATCGCAAACACCCGCGAGGCCGAATTCGCGGAAGCCTGCGCTCAGGTCGAACGTATCGCATGGCACCGGCTCAAGGACATTCTGGCATGAGCGTTCGGATCGAACCGCTGACGCCCGAGGCCTTTGCGCCCTTCGGTGACATCATCTCACTGCGCGACGCCCCCGATATGGTGATCAATCAGGGCATGTGCGGGCGGCACCACGACCTCGGGCGGGTCGATTTTGGCACTGGGCGCGCAGGGATCAGCCTGTTTGACGCCAAGCCCCGCAGCCTGCCTTGCAAGGTCGATCTGGTCGAACGTCACCCGCTTGGCTCGCAGGCGTTTTTGCCTCTGAACGGGGTGCCGTTTCTGGTGGTTGTCGCCCCCGATGCGGGCGGAAAACCCGGCCCGCTGCGCGCCTTTCTGACCGAGGGGACGCAGGGCATCAATCTGCTGCGCGGCACATGGCACGGGGTTCTGGCTCCAATCGGCGGGCAGGGGCTTTATGCCGTGATCGACCGCATCGGAGAAGGGAACAATCTGCACGAACACTGGTTCGAGGTGCCGGTTCTGGTCTGCGCCTGAACTTTCAACCATTTCCTGATAGTCCATCAGATTTATCCGAAGACGACGATAATAGACACCGGGACAGCGAGGGCGTAGGGTCTTCGCATCCAATAGAATACAGAGAGCCAGAACATGCCTGATCGGATCGAGCGTAACGGTCTTCGCGTCGCAGCGGAGCTTGTGGAATTCATCGAAACCCGTGCGTTGCCCGATAGCGGCGTCTCGGCGGATGCCTTCTGGGCGGGCCTGTCGGAACTGGTGCATGACTTCGGTCCGCGCAACCGTGCCTATCTGGACACCCGCGAGGCGATGCAGGCCCGTCTGGACGACTGGCACGCGCATCATCGCGGGCAGGCGCATGATCCGGTGGCCTATCGCGCCTTCCTTGAAGAGATCGGCTATCTGGTGCCCGAAGGCCCGGATTTCACCATCGAGACCGGCGCGACCGATCCCGAATTCGCCGAAGTTTGCGGCCCGCAATTGGTGGTGCCGATCACCAACGCGCGCTATGCCCTGAACGCCGCCAATGCGCGGTGGGGCAGCCTTTATGACGCGCTTTACGGCACCGATGCTTTGGGCGATCTGCCCTCGGGCAAGGGCTATGATGCGGCGCGTGGCGCGCGGGTGATTGCCCGCGCCAAGGCGTTTCTGGACGAGGCCGCACCGCTGGTTGCAGGCTCGTGGGCCGATGTCACCGCGATGCGTGTGCACAATGGCGGGCTGTTCGTGACGGGGGCCGAGGAAACCGGCCTGAGCAACCCCGCGCAGTTCGTGGGCTTTGCAGGGGATGCAGCGGCGCCCTCGTCTGTTGTTTTGAAAAACAACGGCTTACATGTCGTTGTTGATGTCGATGCTTCGACGCCGGTGGGCCGTGACGATCCGGCTGGGATCAGCGATATGCGCCTTGAGGCGGCGCTTTCGTCGATCATGGATTGCGAAGACTCGGTCGCTTGTGTCGATGCCGAGGACAAGGTGCAGGCCTATTCGAACTGGCTCGGGCTGATGCAAGGCACGCTGGTCGAGGAAGTCACCAAGGGCGCAAGCACCTTCACGCGCGCGCTGTCGCCCGATCTGAGCTTTACCGCGGCCGATGGTGGCGAACTGGTGCTGAAGGGCCGCGCGCTGATGCTGGTGCGCAATGTGGGCCACCTGATGACGACGCCCGCCGTTCTGGACCGCGATGGCAACGAGGCGTTCGAGGGGCTGCTGGACGCGATGGTGACGACGCTTTGCGCCACGCATGATCTGCGCAAGACGGACGGTATCCGCAACTCGGTCACTGGCTCGGTCTATGTGGTGAAGCCGAAAATGCACGGCCCCGAAGAGGTGAGCTTTGCCTCGGAAATCTCTGATCATGTTGAGAAAGTCCTGGGCCTGCCGCGCTATACCGTCAAGCTGGGCATCATGGACGAAGAGCGCCGCACCAGCACCAACCTGAAAGAGTGCATCCGCGCCGCCAAGAACCGCGTGGCCTTTATCAACACCGGCTTCCTTGATCGCACCGGCGACGAGATCCACACCTCGATGCAGGCGGGTCCGATGGTCGCCAAGGGCGAGATGAAAACCCAGCCGTGGATTTCGGCCTATGAGGATCGCAACGTCGATATTGGCCTGAAATGCGGGCTTTCGGGAAAGGCGCAGATCGGCAAGGGGATGTGGGCAATGCCCGACCGGATGGCCGATATGCTGGTGCAGAAGGTGGGGCACCCGATGGCGGGCGCGAATTGCGCGTGGGTGCCTTCGCCCACGGCGGCGGTGCTGCACGCGACGCATTACCATCAGGTCAATGTCCATGCCCGCCAGCGCGAGATTGCGGCGATGAACCGCCCCGCGCGGCTGGAGGATCTGCTGACGATCCCGCTGGCCAGCGGGCGCAACTATTCCGACGCCGAAATCACCGCAGAGATCGAGAATAACGCCCAAGGTATCCTTGGCTATGTGGTGCGGTGGGTCGATCAGGGGGTCGGTTGCTCGAAAGTGCCCGATATTCACGATGTCGGCCTGATGGAAGACCGCGCGACCTGCCGGATCAGCTCGCAAGCGCTGGCGAACTGGCTGCATCACGGCGTGGTCAGCGAAGGGCAGGTGATGGACGCAATGCGCAAGATGGCCGCTGTGGTGGACCGTCAGAACGCAGGCGATCCGGCCTATGTGCCGATGGCGCCGGGTTTTGACGGTGTTGCTTTCCAGGCGGCTTGTGATCTGGTGTTTCAGGGTGCTATCCAGCCCTCGGGCTATACCGAGCCGGTTCTCCATTACCGCAGACAGCACGCAAAGGCGCAATAAGCATGTCGATTACCCTCGCTAAGGCATTCACCATAATTGAGGTCGCGCAGGCACATGGGCTTGCTGCGGGCATGAAGCCGCTTACGGTGGTGGTGCTGGATGCGGGCGGGCACCCGATTGCCTTCGCGCGTCCCGATGGTGCAAGCCCGGGGCGGTTTGAAATCGCGCGGGCCAAGGCATACGGCGCGGTGATGCTGGGCATGGGCGGGCGGGCGCAGATGGCGCGTGCCGAGGCGCAGCCCTATTTCGTCAACGCGCTGAACGGGGCATTTGGCGGGCAGTTCATGCCGGTGCCGGGGGGCGTGTTGGTGCGTGATGCCAGCGGCGTGGTGATCGGCGCGGTCGGCGTGACGGGGGATACCTCGGACAATGACGCGGCGGCGGCGCTCGCGGGGATTGCCGAGGCGGGCTTTGCCGGCGAGGCGTGATCCAGTCTGTAGAGCAGTAACCAGAGGGCGGCTTTAGGGTCGCCCTTTTCGGTTTTACGCACAGCCGGTTGCGCATTTCTGGGGCTTTCACAACGGTTTGCCATATCTTAACCTGCGCGTAAAAAGGGAGTTCGCAATGGCAAGACCAATCGTCGGGATCATCGGAAATCGCGGTCTTGTGGGGGATCGTTACCCTGTCCACGAGGGCGGGCAGATGAACTCCGAGGCGATCTCGAAGGTCTCGGGTTGTCTGCCGCTGCTGATCCCTGCCGATCCGGAATTTGTCTCGGTCGAGGAACTCTGCGAGGTCTGCGACGGCTTTTTGCTGACCGGCGGGCGGCCCAATGTCCACCCGTCCGAATATGGCGAGGAAGAAACCGACAAGCACGGCGATTTCGACCGCGCGCGCGATGCGATCACCCTGCCGCTGGTGCGTCGCTGCGTCGAGACGGGGCAGCCGTTTCTGGGGATTTGCCGTGGCTTTCAGGAGGTCAATGTCGCGATGGGGGGCACGCTGCATCCCGAAATCCGCGAGTTACCGGGCCGGATGAACCACCGGATGCCGCCCGAGGGCACTCTGGCCGAGGCGTTCTCGCGCACCCATCATGTGCATCTGGACCCTCGGGGGCGGTTCGCGGCGCTGCTTGGCTCTGATGACATTGTCACCAACACGCTGCACGGGCAGGGCGTCTGCCAGCCGGGGCCGCGCATCGTGATCGAGGGCCGCGCCGAGGATGGCACGCCCGAGGCGATCTATGTGAAGGATGCGCCGGGCTTCACCTATTCGGTGCAGTGGCACCCCGAATGGCAGGCCGAGCATGACCCCGTATCGCGCCCGCTGTTTCAGGCGTTTGGCGACGCGGTTCGGGCATGGGCGGCGCGCAAATGAAGCGCTCGCGTGTCAATCAGATCATGGCCGAGGCGGAAGAGTTCATCGCGCGCTTCGGCTTTCAGCTGCCGCCCTTCGCGTGGTGGGGGCTTGACGAGTTCCGCGCCAACCTGCCTGCGGCCGAACGGTTGATCCGCGCGCGGATGGGCTGGGACATCACCGATTACGGGCAGGGCGATTTCGACCGTCTGGGGCTGTTTCTGTTCACGCTGCGCAATGGCGAGCTGTCGGACCTGCAAGCGGGCGGGGGCATGGCCTATGCCGAGAAGCTGCTGATCTCGCGTCAGGATCAAATCAGCCCGACGCACACCCATGTCCTCAAGGCCGAGGACATCATCAACCGCGGCGGTGCGACGATGGCGATCCAGCTTTATGGCTCGGACGCGGAGGGGAATTTCTGCGAAACGGCGGGCGGGACGGTCTATTGCGATGGTCTGCCGCGCGCCTTTGCGGCGGGCGAGGTGCTGCGCTTCGCGCCCGGCCAAAGCGTGACGCTGTGCCCCGGTGACTGGCACGCGTTCTGGGGTGAGGGCGGCGATGTGCTGATCGGTGAGGTCTCGACCGTGAACGACGACTATACCGACAACATCTTCCGCGACCCGATCGGGCGGTTTTCCGAGATCGAGGAAGACGAGGCGCCGCGTCACTTGCTTGTCAGTGATTACGAGAAGTTTCTCTCGTAATGCGCTGATCTTAAAGGTATTTCGCAGCTTCTTTGCGGGCAGATGGTTTCAACGCCGCGCCGTGCTCGTCAAGCCATGCGCGCACGCGGGGCGCATCGTGTTTCGACAGCTCGCGCAGCCACCACGCAATCGCCTTTTGGATAAACCAGTCGGGGTCTTGCGACAGATCATCCGCCCAGCCAAGAACCCGCTCGCGGATCGCCAGATCCTCGGGCTTGGGGTGGTTCTGCTTGGTCCAGGGAAGCGTCATCACAAAGGCCGCGCGGCGGCTCCACATATGGTCCGAGTGCACCCATCCGGCGATGGTTTCGATCCGCGCGGGATCGGCCTGTAGACGCTTTGATCCGGCCTTGGCGGCATGATCCGCCACAGCCCAAGCGTCGAACTGCGGCACCCATCCGGCAATCAGATCCCAAGCGTCCGCATCGGGGCGCAGACGCGCCTGTGTCAGCAGTTTGGCCGCCGCCACGCGCGCCTCGTGGATGTCGCTGTCCCACAGCCCGCGCGCAAGGGCCACGCGGCCCGCCACATCCAGCCGCTCGCGCCACATGCCGACCATGTCGTCAATCGCGGGCACGGCGATGCCAAGGTAACGCCGCGGTGCTTTATGATAGGCGGCCATCTCGGCGGCTTTGTCTGCGTCGGCCCAAGCCTCCAGCGCATAGAGCGCATCTTCCAGCGAGGGCGGGGGGCCAAGGTCTTCGGCGACCTCCTCGAACTCGTGATACGCCTCGTAATCCGCGTCCGAATTGGCATAGGCCACAGCCTCGGCGCGAAGGCGTGCCTCTTCTTCCGAGGGGATCGGCGCGTAATCGGCGGCCGAAGGGCGCGCGGGGCCGCGTTTGCCACGTTTGCGTGCCATCACTCCACCGTCACGGATTTCGCAAGGTTGCGCGGTTGGTCCACATCCGTCCCCTTGGCGCAGGCCGTGTGATAGGCGATAAGCTGCGCGGGCAGGGCGTAAAGGATCGGCGCGAAAGGCTCGGCCACCTCGGGCATTTTCAGCGTGGCCCAGGTGCCCTCCGAGGCCGTCGCCAGCCCCTTGCTATCCGACACCAGCAGCACCTGACCGTGGCGTGCCATCACCTCTTGCATGTTTGAGACGGTCTTGTCGAAAAGCCGGTCATGGGGGGCAAAAACAATCACCGGAACCGTGCGTTCAATCAGCGCGATCGGCCCGTGTTTCAACTCGCCCGATGCATAGCCTTCGGCGTGTATGTAGCTGATTTCCTTAAGCTTCAGCGCGCCCTCCATCGCCAGGGGTGACAAAGGCCCACGCCCGAGGAACAGAATGTCCTGCGCCTCGGCCAGACGCTCGGCAAGGCGCGCGATGTCGTCCGAGGTGCCAAGCGCGGTGTTCATCAGCCCGGGCAGGGCGCGGAGCGTTTCAAGGTGCGCGGCCAGTTGTTCAGGCGACAGATGCCCGCGATCAATACCCGCTTTCAGCGCCAGCACGGCAAGCGTCAGCAATTGGCAGGTAAAGGCCTTGGTCGAGGCGACCCCCACCTCGATCCCCGCATGGATCGGCAGCGCGACATCGGCCTCGCGCGCCATCGTCGAGGTCGGCACGTTGACCACGGCGATGGTCTTGGCCACATGCTCGGCCGAGTAGCGCAGCGCGGCCAGCGTATCGGCGGTCTCGCCCGACTGGCTGACGAACAGCGCCCACGAGTTCTTCGGCATCGGCGGCTCGCGGTAGCGGAACTCGGAGGCCACGTCGATCTCGCAGGGCAGACCGGCGAGCGATTCAAACCAGTATTTCGCGACCGAACAGGCGTAGAAGGCGGTGCCGCAGGCGACCAGCGTCAGCCGGTCCAGCCCCGAGAAATCAAGCCCGTCGGGCAGGTTCAGCCCGTCTTTGCGCACATAATTGCGCAGCGCATCGCCCAGAACGGCGGGCTGCTCGGCGATTTCCTTGGCCATGAAATGCTTGTAGCCGGCCTTTTCAACCTGCACGCTGCCCGCATCGATCACCTGCTTGTCGCGGTTCGCGCGCCGCCCGCTTTCGTCGAAAATCTCGGCGCCCACACGGGTCACAAAGGCATAGTCGCCCTCTTCGAGATAGGTGATCTCGTTGGTCATCGGCGCCAGCGCAATCGCGTCTGATCCGACAAACATCTCACCCGTGCCGTAGCCGATGCATAAGGGGCTGCCCTTGCGCGCGGCGATCATCAGGTCGTCCTCGCCATCAAAGAGCCACAGAAGGGCGAAGGCGCCGTCGAGTTTGCGCAGCGTGGTCAGCGCGGCCTCGCGCGGGGCCATCCCGCGATCCATATGCAGACGCGTCAGAAGCGCGACGGTTTCGGTGTCGGTCTCGGTTTCGGGGTGGATGCCCGCCGCGGCCAGCTCCTCGCGCAGTTCGCGGAAGTTCTCGATGATGCCGTTGTGGACTACCGCAACCGGCCCCGAGAGATGGGGGTGCGCGTTCTCGGTGGTGGCCGCGCCATGCGTCGCCCAACGGGTGTGGCCGATGCCGGATTTGCCCGCGAGGGGCTGATGCACCAATAGGTCCGAGAGGTTCACCAGCTTGCCAACCGCGCGGCGCCGGTCAAGATGACCGTCGCGAACGGTCGCAATCCCCGCGCTGTCATAGCCGCGATATTCCAGCCGTTTGAGGCTTTCCACCAGCAGGGGTGCGACCTCGTGTTTACCAAGAACCCCAATAATTCCGCACATTTATTGATCTTTCTTCATGCGGCGCGCTTTTTCGGCCCGCAGTTTATCAAATAGTTTTTTGGCCAGTCCGGGCTTGTTTACCTGCTTGGCGCGGCCCAAAGCGACAGCCTCGGGCGGAACATCCTCGGTGATGACCGAGCCGGACGCCGTCAGCGCGCCCGCGCCAACCGTCACAGGCGCCACCAGCATCGTATCCGAGCCGATAAACGCATTCGCGCCGATGGTCGTGCGGTGCTTGAAAACGCCGTCATAATTGCACGTCACCGTGCCCGCGCCGATGTTCGTATGCTCGCCGATGTCCGCATCGCCCAGATAGGTCAGGTGGCCGACCTTGACGCCTTCGCCAAGGATCGCGTTCTTCACCTCGACGAAATTGCCGATATGCACGTCTTCGGACAGTTCCGCACCGGGGCGGAGGCGGGCAAACGGGCCGATGGTGGCGCCGCGCGAGATATGGCAGCCCTCAAGGTGGCAGAACGCCTCGATCCGCGCGCTGCTTTCGATGGTGACGGCGGGGCCGAAGACCACGTTCGGCCCGATCACCACATCGCGCCCGATATAGGTGTCGAGCGCGAAATAGACGGTCGAGGGGTCGATCATCGTGACGCCGTTCTCCATGGCTTCCGCGCGCATCCGCGACTGGAACAATGCCTCGGCCTGTGCCAGCTCGGCGCGAGTGTTGATGCCAAGCGTTTCAGCCTCATCGCAGGTGACAACCTCGGCGCTTTTGCCGATGGCGCGGGCGGCCTCGATAATATCGGTCAGATAGTATTCGCCGGATGCATTTTCGTTGCGAAGCCCGTTGACCAGATCGGCCAGCAGCGCTGCATCACAGGCAATAACCCCCGAGTTGCACAGCGTGATTTTGCGTTCGTCCTCGGTCGCGTCCTTGAATTCGACGATCCGCTCAAGCGCGGCGCCCTTCGCAACCAGCCGCCCATAACGGCCCGGATCGGCGGCCTCGAACCCCAGAACGGTGACATCCGCGGTGCTTTCGGCCAGCCCCTCCAGCGTTTCGGGGCGAATGAAGGGCGTGTCGCCGTAAAGCACCAGAACGCGGCCTGCGAAGCCCTCAAGCGCGGGCAGCGCCTGTTGCACGGCGTGACCGGTGCCAAGCTGTTCTTCTTGCAGCACGATTTGCGCCTCGGGGTCGATCTTGGCGACGGCCTTGCCTACCTGTTCGGCACCGTGACCCGTCACCACAACAACGCGCTCTGGTTCAAGCGAGCGGCCCGCTGCCAGCGCATGTGCGACCAAGGGGGCCGCGCCGATCTGGTGCAGCACTTTGGGAAGGTCCGAATTCATCCGCGTGCCTTGCCCTGCGGCCAACACGATAAGCGCAATCGTCATAGGGGTGCCTTTTCTTCTGCTCGCTCCCGTTTTACCCATACGGCATCTGTCCGCAAGCCTGCGCTGTTCACGCATTCTTTCGGGGCGGAAACAGTTTGGCGGAAGGAGAGGCCGATGCGAACGGTGGTTTTCGATCTGGACGGGACGTTGGCCGATACGTCGGGCGATCTGATCGCGGCGGCAAATGCCTGTTTTGTGGCGCGCGGGTTTGGCGCCATTCTGGACCCCGTGGCGGATGCGCTGATCGCGTTTCACGGCGGTCGCGCGATGCTGAAGGCGGGCTATCAGAGGATCGCGCGCCCTGATGCCGCCAATCTGATCGAGGCCGATTATCCCGTTCTGCTGGACTATTACGGCGAGAATATCGACCGTCACACGGTTCTTTATCCCGGTGCCGTGGCGGCGGTCGAGGCGTTGCGCGGTGCGGGGTTCGCGACCGCCATTTGCACGAACAAGCCCGAGGGGCTGGCGCGCGACCTGGTTGCGCGGCTTGGCATTGCCGATCTGTTCGGCGCGCTGATCGGGGCGGACACCTTGCCGGTGCGCAAGCCCGACCCGACCCCTTATATCGCGGCTGTGCAGGCGGTGGGCGGCACGGTCCCTCGCTCGGTTCTGATTGGCGATACCGAGACCGACCGGAAAACCGCCGCGGCTGCGGGGGTGCCTTCGGTTCTGGTGACCTTTGGCCCCGAAGGGCGCGGAATCGAGCGGTTGGCCCCCGAGGCCTTGCTCGATCACTACGACGATCTGCCCGCGCTTATTCATGGCCTTCTGACGGCCTGATCCGCTTAATTGAACGCTACGTCAATTCGGCCCGTCCCCCGCTTGCGGGGCTTGACGCGACTCGGTTGGTGCGTCACTAAATGAACAAGCGTTCAATAATCCCGCATGGAGGCGGGCAGGGGAGGATAACCGCATGTTCACCGGTTCCATGAACTTCGATCTTGGCGAAGACGTGAATGCACTGCGCGATATGGTGCACGCCTGGGCGCAAGAGCGCGTCAAGCCGCTCGCCGCGAAAACCGATCTCGACAATAGCTTTCCGAACGAGCTTTGGGCCGAGATGGGCGAGTTGGGCCTGCTTGGCGTGACCGTGGCCGAAGAATATGGCGGCTCCGGCATGGGCTATCTGGCGCATGTGATCGTCACCGAAGAGATCGCCCGCGCCTCGGCCTCGATCGCGCTGAGCTATGGCGCGCATTCCAACCTGTGCGTGAACCAGCTCAAGATCAACGGCACCGAGGAGCAAAAGCGCAAATACCTGCCCGATCTGGTGTCGGGCGCCAAGGTCGGCGCGCTGGCAATGTCGGAATCCGGCGCTGGCTCGGATGTGGTGGGCATGAAGCTGCGCGCTGAAAAGCGCAACGGCTACTATGTGCTCAACGGCCACAAATACTGGATCACCAACGGCCCCGATGCCGATACGCTCGTGGTTTACGCCAAGACCGACCCCGAGGCGGGTTCCAAGGGTATCACCGCCTTTATCGTGGAAAAGTCGCTTGCGGGGTTCTCGACCAGCCAGCACTTCGACAAGCTCGGGATGCGCGGCTCGAACACGGCGCAGCTTTTCTTCGACAATTGCGAAGTGCCCTTCGAGAATGTGCTCGGGGTTGAGGGCAAGGGCGTGCGCGTCCTGATGTCGGGGCTCGATTACGAGCGTGTGGTGCTTTCGGGCATTGGCACCGGCATCATGGCGGCCTGTCTGGATGAGGTGGTTCCCTACTCGAAAGAGCGCCAGCAGTTCGGCCAGCCGATCGGGAACTTCCAGCTGATGCAGGCGAAAATCGCCGATATGTATGTCGCGATGAACACCGCGCGCGCCTACACCTACGAGGTCGCCAAGGCGTGCGACCGCGGGCAGGTGACGCGTCAGGATGCGGCGGCAACGGTGCTGTATGCGTCCGAGCAGGCGATGGTGCAGGCGCATCAGGCGGTGCAGGCTTTGGGCGGCGCGGGCTTCCTGAACGACAGCACGGTCTCGCGCCTTTTCCGCGACGCCAAGCTGATGGAGATCGGCGCGGGCACAAGCGAAATCCGCCGGATGCTGATCGGCCGCGAAATCATGGACAAAGCATGATGCGCAGCGTTTTTCTTGCCCTGATCGTTCTGCCCTCGCTGGCACTGGCTGTTCAGGCGCAGGACGGTCCGGTCGATGACGTGACCTATGACGATGCCCTGCTGATGAGCTGTCTGACCAGCAATCAGGGGAGTGACCTGTCCGTCTGTATCGGGGCGGCCTCGGGCGCCTGTATGGAGGCTTCGGAGGTTGGCGGCACAACGATGGGCATGTCCCTGTGCCTCGCCAATGAGGTCGATCAGTGGGACGGCTTGCTGAATGCCGTCTATCAAAAGCTGATGGCCACAGAACAGGCTGCCGATGCCGAGATGGCTGAAATCGGTGTGGATGGTCCGAAGATGGCCGAGGCGCTGAAAGCCATGCAGCGCGCCTGGATCGCCTATCGCGATGCAAGTTGCGACTATGAGGTCAGCCAGTGGGGCAATGGCACCGGCGCCGGCCCTGCCTATCAATCCTGTATGATGGATATGACGGCGCGGCAGGCGCTGGATCTCATCTCCAGACTGGAAAGCAAGGACATCTGACGTCCGCTTGTGAGGGTTCAATGAAACTGAATTCGTCTTTCATCTCCGGCTCGGAAACGGCGCAGCGCAACCGCGCGGCACATCTTGAGGCTTTGGGGATTGTCCGTTCGGCTGCCGAGGCGGCGGTTGCGGGGGGTGGTGCGGCCTCGCTTGAGCGCCACCTGTCGCGCGGCAAGATGGCCCCGCGTGAGCGCGTCGCGGGGTTGCTCGATCCCGGCTCGCCTTTCCTTGAGGTCGGCGCGACGGCGGCGCATGATATGTATGGCAATGCCGCCCCCGCGGCGGGTGTGATCGCGGGCATCGGTCGCGTGATGGGGCAAGAGGTGATGGTCGTCGCCAATGATGCCACCGTAAAGGGCGGCACCTATTACCCGATGACCGTCAAAAAGCACCTGCGCGCGCAAGAGATCGCCGAGGAATGCAACCTGCCTTGCGTCTATCTGGTTGATAGCGGCGGCGCGAACCTGCCCAATCAGGACGAGGTCTTCCCCGACCGCGACCACTTTGGCCGCATCTTCTATAATCAGGCGCGCATGTCCGCCAAGGGCATTCCGCAGATCGCTGTTGTGATGGGGTCCTGCACGGCGGGCGGCGCCTATGTGCCTGCGATGTCGGATGTGACGATCATCGTGAAAGAGCAAGGCACGATTTTCCTGGCCGGTCCGCCCTTGGTGAAGGCCGCGACGGGCGAGGTCGTGACCGCCGAAGATCTGGGCGGCGGCGACGTGCATACGCGCCTCTCGGGTGTGGCCGACTATCTGGCCGAGGATGACGCCCACGCGCTTGCCCTTGCACGCCGCGCGGTCTCGCATCTGAACCGCGCGAAACCCGGCACGGTGCAGTGGCAGGCTTCGGAAGAGCCCGCCTATGACCCCGAGGAAATTCTGGGCGTCGTGCCCGCCGATCTGCGCACGCCTTACGACATCCGCGAAGTGATCGCCCGCGTCGTCGATGGCTCGCGCTTTGACGAATTCAAGCCCCGCTTCGGCGAGACCATCGTCACCGGCTTTGCCCATGTGAAGGGCTGCCCCGTGGGGATCGTCGCGAATAATGGCGTGCTGTTCTCGGAGGCCGCGCAAAAGGCCGCGCATTTCATTGAACTCTGTTCGCAGCGCAATGTGCCCTTGGTCTTCTTGCAAAACATCACCGGCTTCATGGTGGGCCGCAAATATGAAAACGAGGGGATCGCGCGCCACGGTGCCAAGATGGTGACGGCTGTTGCCACGACCAATGTGCCGAAAATCACCATGCTGGTGGGTGGCTCCTTCGGGGCGGGCAACTACGGTATGGCCGGGCGCGCCTATAGCCCCCGGTTCCTGTGGACATGGCCCAACTCGCGCATCTCGGTGATGGGCGGCGAGCAGGCGGCGGGCGTTCTGGCCACCGTCAAGCGCGACGCGATTGAACGCAAGGGCGGGTCGTGGTCGGCCGAGGAAGAGGCCGAATTCAAGCGCCCCACGATCGAGATGTTCGAGCACCAGTCGCACCCGCTTTATGCCTCCGCGCGGCTGTGGGACGACGGCATCGTCGATCCGCGCAAGACCCGTGACGTGCTCGCGCTGTCCCTTTCGGCAAGCCTGTGCGCGCCGATTGAGCCCACGCGCTTTGGCGTCTTCCGTATGTAATCCCGCGCCCCCCGCGCGACGCATTCCCCGTCGGGGCAGGGCAGCCGCCCACCGGCGCTTCAAGAGGGAGGAACCCCAATGTTCCGCAAGATCCTGATTGCCAACCGCGGCGAGATTGCCTGCCGTGTGATTGATACCGCCCGCCGTCTGGGCGTGGCGACCGTGGCCGTTTATTCCGAGGCCGACGAACAATCGCGCCATGTCGCAATGGCTGACGAGGCGGTGCTTCTGGGTGGCCCCGCGCCGAAAGACAGCTATCTGCGCGGCGATGCGATCATTCAGGCCGCCCTTGCCACGGGCGCGCAGGCGATCCATCCGGGTTATGGCTTCCTGTCCGAGAATCCCGATTTCGTCGATGCGGTCGAGGCGGCGGGGCTGGTGTTTATCGGGCCGTCTGCCCGCGCGATCCGCGCGATGGGGCTGAAGGACGCGGCCAAGGCGCTGATGTCAGAGGCCGGTGTGCCGGTCGTGCCGGGCTATCACGGCGCCAATCAGGACCCCGAGCATCTGGCCGGCGCGGCCGAGCAGATCGGCTATCCGGTGCTGATCAAGGCGGTCGCGGGCGGCGGCGGCAAGGGGATGCGACTTGTCGAGCGCGCGGGCGATTTCGCGGCTGCACTGGCCAGCGCTCAGGGCGAGGCGCAAACCGCCTTTGGCAACCCCGCCGTGCTGATCGAGAAATTCGTCGACAAGCCGCGCCATATCGAGGTGCAGGTTTTTGGTGATGGCGCGGAGGCCGTTCACCTGTTCGAACGCGACTGTTCCTTGCAGCGCCGCCACCAGAAGGTCATCGAAGAGGCGCCCGCACCCGGTATGACGCCCGAGATGCGCGAAGCAATGGGGCTGGCCGCCGTGCGCGCGGCGCAGGCGATTGGCTATTCTGGCGCCGGCACGGTCGAATTTATCGTTGATGGCTCGGACGGGCTGCGCCCTGACCGCTTCTGGTTCATGGAGATGAACACCCGCCTTCAGGTCGAGCATCCCGTGACCGAGGCGATCACTGGCGTCGATCTGGTCGAATGGCAATTGCGCGTCGCCAGCGGCGAGGCTTTGCCTGCGCGGCAAGACGAGCTCTCGATCAAGGGCCACGCGTTCGAGGCGCGCCTCTACGCCGAAGACGTGCCTGCAGGATTCTTGCCCGCGACGGGGACGCTGTCGCATCTGCGCTTTGCCGATGGTTGCCGCGCCGATACCGGCGTGCGTCAGGGCGATGCGATCAGCCCGTGGTATGACCCGATGATCGCCAAGGTGATCGTGCACGGGCCGACGCGGGCGGCGGCGCTAAACGCGCTGGCGCGTGCGCTGGACGAAACCGAAGTGGCGGGCACGGTGACGAACCTTGCCTTCCTTAGCCGCCTTGCGCGCCACAAGGGCTTTGCGGCGGGGGATGTGGACACTGGCCTCATTGGCCGCGACATCGACGCGCTGACAGCGGAAACCGGCGTGTTGCTGGCTGCGCGTGCACTGGGCGTGATTGCCTCCGCCGGGCTTGAGGGCGGGCAGGGCAGCGGGTTCTCGCTTTGGGGCGCGCCGCGCCGCGCGGTCCCCTTCGAGACCGAGGCCCATATCCGCGCCCATAGCGCCACCCATATCACCGTCGAACTTGAAGGGGTCGCGCATGAGTGCCTGCTCAAGCCCGATGGCTGGTGGGTCGATGGCGTGAAGACCGGCGCGCGCTTCTATCATGCGGGGCCGGAGGTCACGGTCTTCATGCGCGGCGCCCATCGCTTTGCGGTGCCAGACGCGCTGGACCGTGCGGGCGACGAGGCGGGGTCGGACCTGACGCTTGCGCCGATGCCGGGTCTGGTGAAAGCTGTCTTTGTCGCGGCAGGTCAGGCGGTTCAGGCGGGCGAACGTCTGGCCATCATGGAAGCGATGAAGATGGAGCATACGATGCTGGCCGCGCGCGATGGCATTGTGGCCGAAGTTCTGGTCGCCGAGGGTGCGCAGGTCGAGGCCGGTGACGCGCTGATCCGGCTGCAAGAGGAGGAAGACGCATGATCCGACTGCACCACGTTCCTGGCTCGCGCTCGTTCCGGGTGCTCTGGCTGATGGAGGAGCTGGGGCTTGAGGCCGAGCTGCAAAACTGGTCGCTGACCGATGGCAGCCTGCGCAGCCCCGAGTTTCGCGCGCTCTCGCCTGCGGGCCGCATTCCGGCGCTGGAATACGAAGATATGGTTGTCTTCGAATCCGGCGCCATCGTCGAATATCTGACCGAGCAGACAGGTCGCCTTGCGCCCAAGCCCGGCACGCCCGAGCGTGCGGCCTTTCTGGGCTGGGTGCATTTTGCGGAAACGCAGGCCAATCTGGTGCAGAACCTCAACATCCATCATATCTTCCTGCGCCCGGAGAGCGCGCGCTCGGTTGCGATGATGAAGCTCGATACCCGTCGCCTTGAGGTGACGATGCGGGCGCTTGAAGACCACCTGATCGCGCATGAGTGGCTGCTGAGCGAGTTCTCTGCCGCCGACTGTATGCTGGGGTTCAATATCGACGCGATGTTCCGCTTCGTGCGCGGCGACGCCTATCCGGCGCTAACCGCCTATCGCGACCGTGTTCAGGCGCGTCCGGCCTATAAGGCTGCGCTGGAAAAGGCGGGCGGGGATGACATCTACGAGTTTGATTTCTACGAGATCCCCGATGCCTGAGACCGTTGAAATCTTCGAGATGGGTCCGCGCGACGGGCTGCAAAACGAAAAGCGCCAGATCCCGACGCCCGAGAAGATCGCCTTTGTCGATTGCCTGTCACGCGCGGGGTTCCGCCGGATTGAGGTGGGGTCCTTCGTCAGCCCGAAATGGGTGCCGCAAATGGCCGATTCCGCCGAGGTTTTCGCAGGCATCACCCGCGCGACGGGGGTGTCCTATGCCGCGCTGACCCCGAACCTCAAGGGGTTCGAGGGGGCGCTGGCTGCGCGCGCCGACGAGGTGGCGATTTTCGCTTCGGCCTCGGAAGGATTTTCCAAGGCTAATCTGAACTGCACGATTGACGAAAGCATCGAGCGCTTTGTGCCACTCGTGGCCGCCGCGAAAGAGGCAGGGGTGCCGGTGCGGGGCTATGTGTCGGTGGTGACGGATTGCCCCTATGACGGCAAGACCCAGCCAAATGCGGTGGCCCGTGTTGCGGCACGCCTGCGCGCGCTTGGCTGCTATGAGGTCAGTCTGGGCGACACGATCGGGCAGGGCACGCCCGAGGCGGTCGAGGCGATGCTGGCAATCGTGACCCAAGAGGTTCCGGCGGCCGAACTGGCCGGGCATTTCCACGACACGGCGGGCAGGGCGCTGTTGAACATCGAAGCCTCGCTCGCGCGCGGACTGCGCGTGTTCGACGCGGCTGTCGGGGGCTTGGGCGGTTGCCCTTATGCACCCGGTGCCGCAGGGAATGTCGCGACCGAGAAGGTCCGCGCCTTCCTTGAGGCGAAGGGTTATGCCACGGGCATCGACCCGCTGGTTCTGGAAGAAGCGGCCGCGATGGCGCTTGCGATGAAAGGGGCTGCCAATGGCTGAACTGATCCGGGTTTCCACTGACGCGCGCGGGGTGGCCAGCCTCGTTCTGGCGCGCGCCGAGAAACACAACGCGCTTTCCGAGCAGATGATGCTGGAGCTGACCGAGGCAATCCTTGATCTGGGGCGTGATCCTGCGGTTCGGGTGGTCGTGCTGATGGCCGACGGCAAGAGCTTTTGCGCGGGGGGCGATCTGAAATGGATGCAGGCGCAGATGGGCGCAACACCTGCCGAGCGCGCCGCCGGAGCGCGGGTGCTGGCGACGATGCTGCAAGCGCTCAATACCTGCCCCAAGCCCGTGATTGGTCGGGTGCAGGGGAACGCGTTTGGCGGCGGCATCGGCATGATGTCGGTCTGCGATGTGGCGGTTGGGGTCGAGGGCGCTTTGTTCGGACTGACCGAGACGAAGCTTGGCCTGACGCCCGCGACGATCTCGCCCTATGTGGTGGCGCGGATGGGCGAGGCGAATGCGCGGCGCGTGTTCATGTCCTCGCGCCTGTTTGGCGCAGACGAGGCGCAGGGGCTTGGCCTTCTGGCGAAGGTTGTCTCGCCTGAGGATCTGGACACCGCCATCGAGGCCGAGGTCGCGCCCTACCTCAAATGCGCGCCGGGCGCGGTGGGCGAGGCCAAGGCGCTGGTGCGGATGCTTGGCCCGCGCATCGACGAGGCCACGATCGATGCCACCATCGCGGCTTTGGTGCAGCGGTGGGAGAGCGATGAGTCGGCAGAAGGAATCAGTGCCTTCTTCGAGAAAAGATCGCCAAATTGGAATATGTAACCCTTCGCCGCTAAAGGTGAAAATCAGACGTATGTTTTAATCTACCCGCCCGCGTCAGGCGACTCGCGCCCAAAGGCCCGAGTCTCTTGGCGCGGGCAGTCTTTTCAGGGAAATGCGGGCTGCGACAGTTCGCCCCGCTTGAGTATGCATTTGTATACAAAAACCGAGATTTCCCGCCAAAACCCCGATAATTCGCACCACGTTCGGTTGACGCTTGAAAGGCACAGGGCTAAAGACCCTGTTAGCCGAAACTGCGTGACCTGTCGTTACGTTATGGAGGAGCCAAGCCTTGCACGATCTGCTTCGTGAATATCTCCCGATCCTCATCTTTCTTGGTATGGCGACCGCATTGGGCCTTGTCCTGATCCTCGCCGCCGTTGTCCTTGCCGTTCGCAACCCGGACCCCGAAAAGCTTTCCGCCTACGAATGCGGCTTTAACGCCTTCGATGATGCGCGGATGAAATTTGATGTCCGCTTCTACCTTGTGTCGATCCTGTTCATCATTTTCGACCTCGAGGTGGCCTTCCTGTTCCCCTGGGCCGTTGCCTTCGGTTCGATGAGCATGGTCGGGTTCTGGTCGATGATGGTGTTCCTGGCCGTGCTGACGGTCGGTTTTGCCTATGAATGGAAGAAGGGGGCGCTGGAATGGGCGTGATGACCGGATCGAACACCGCCGCGGCCGATATGGACGTGGCGACGCAGGCGCTCAACCGCGACCTGCAAGACAAGGGTTTCATCCTCACCACCACCGAGGATCTGATCAACTGGGCCCGTATCGGCTCGTTGCACTGGATGACCTTCGGTCTGGCCTGCTGCGCGGTCGAGATGATGCACACCGCAATGCCGCGCTACGACGTGGAGCGTTACGGGTTTGCGCCGCGCGCAAGCCCGCGTCAGTCGGACGTGATGATCGTTGCCGGCACGCTGACCAACAAGATGGCGCCCGCGCTGCGCAAGGTCTATGACCAGATGCCCGAGCCGCGGTATGTGATCTCGATGGGGTCGTGCGCGAATGGCGGTGGCTATTATCACTATTCCTATTCGGTGGTGCGTGGCTGTGACCGGATCGTTCCGGTTGACATCTATGTGCCCGGCTGCCCGCCCTCGGCGGAAGCCCTGATGTATGGCATCCTGCAACTGCAGCGGAAGATCCGCCGCACCGGCACGCTGGTGCGCTGAGGAGAGACAGATGAGCGAAGCACTTCAAGAACTGGCCACACACATCGAACTCAAGCGCGGCGAAGACGTGGTCTCGACCGAGATCGCCTTTGGCGAGCTGACCGTCACGGTCGCTGCCTCGCGGCTGGTCGATTTCGTGACCTTCCTGCGCGACGACGCGAACTGCATGTTCTCGACGCTGGTCGATGGCACGGGCGTCGACCATCCCGAGCGTCCGGTGCGCTTTGACGTGGTCTGGCACTTCCTCTCGATGTATCGCAACCAGCGTATCCGCGTGAAAGCGGCTGTGCGCGAGGATGAGATGTGCCCTTCGATCGTTTCGGTCTATCCGGCGGCAAACTGGTTCGAGCGCGAGACCTTCGACATGTTCGGCATCGTGTTCTCGGGTCACCCCGACCTGCGCCGCCTGCTGACGGATTACGGTTTCCGCGGCCACCCGCTGCGCAAGGACTTCCCGACCACGGGCTATGTCGAGCTGCGCTATGACGAGGCCGAGAAGCGCGTCGTCTATGAGCCGGTGAAGCTTACGCAGGAATACCGGCAATTCGATTTCCTCTCCCCGTGGGAGGGCGCGCAATACATTCTTCCCGGCGACGAGAAACAGAGCTGAGCCACAGCTGGGACGCGCCAGCGTTCCGGCATCATCGGCAAGACAGAGGTAAGACCCATGGACGGCGATATCCGGCAAAACACCTACGATGACGGCTCGAAGGATGTGCTGACCGACGAGCAGCGGATCCGTAACTTCAACATCAACTTCGGTCCGCAGCACCCGGCAGCGCACGGCGTGCTGCGTATGGTGCTGGAACTTGACGGCGAGATCGTCGAGCGTGCTGACCCGCATATCGGCCTGCTGCACCGCGGCACCGAGAAGCTGATGGAAAGCCGCACCTATCTGCAAAACACGCCCTATTTCGACCGCCTCGACTATGTGGCGCCGATGAACCAGGAACACGCCTGGTGTCTGGCCATCGAAAAGCTGATGGGGATCGAGGTTCCGCGCCGTGGCTCGCTGATCCGCGTTCTGTATTCGGAAATTGGCCGTATCCTGAACCACCTTCTGAACGTCACCACGCAGGCTATGGACGTGGGCGCGCTCACGCCGCCCTTGTGGGGCTTTGAAGAGCGCGAAAAGCTGATGGTGTTCTACGAGCGTGCCTGCGGCGCGCGTCTGCACGCCAACTATTTCCGTCCGGGCGGCGTTCATCAGGACCTTCCCGAGGCGCTGATCGACGACATCGAGACCTGGGCGAATGAGTTCCCGAAGGTTCTGGACGACATCGAGGGGCTTCTGACCGAAAACCGTATCTTCAAGATGCGTAACGCCGAAATCGGTATCATCTCCGAGCAGGACATTCTGGACTGGGGCTATTCGGGCGTGATGGTCCGTGGCTCGGGCCTTGCATGGGACTTGCGCCGCGCGCAGCCCTATGAGTGCTACGACGAGTTCGATTTCCAGATCCCGATCGGCAAGAACGGCGACTGCTATGACCGCTACCTCTGCCGCATGGCCGAGATGCGCGAGAGCGTGAAGATCATCCATCAGGCCATTGCCAAGCTGCGCGCTCCCGAAGGGAAGGGCGACGTTCTGGCCCGTGGCAAGTTCACGCCGCCCAAGCGGGGCGATATGAAAACCTCGATGGAAGCACTGATCCACCACTTCAAGCTTTACACCGAAGGCTTCAAGGTTCCGGCAGGCGAGGTTTACGCCGCTGTCGAGGCGCCCAAAGGCGAATTCGGCGTTTATCTGGTGTCGGATGGCACCAACAAACCCTACCGCGCGAAAATCCGCGCTCCGGGGTATCTGCACCTTCAATCAATGGATTACGTCGCCAAGGGCCACCAGCTCGCTGACGTTTCGGCCATCATCGGCACCATGGATGTCGTTTTCGGGGAGATTGACCGCTAATGCTTCGCCGTCTGCATAACGAACAGCCCGAGAGCTTTGCCTTCACGCCTGCGAACCTCGCATGGGCCGAAGCGCAGATCACCAAATATCCGGTGGGGCGTCAGGCTTCGGCGGTGATTCCGCTGCTGTTCCGCGCACAAGAGCAGGAAGGCTGGCTTTCGAAGCCCGCAATCGAATATGTCGCGGACATGCTGGGTATGCCCTACATGCGCGTGCTCGAGGTTGCGACCTTCTACTTCATGTTCCAGCTCGCGCCCGTCGGCTCGGTTGCGCATATCCAGATCTGCGGCACGACCTCGTGCATGATCTGCGGCTCGGAAGACCTGATCAAGGTCTGTAAAGAGAAAATCGCCGCGCATCCCTTTGAAATCTCTGCCGATGGCAAGTTCTCGTGGGAAGAGGTCGAGTGCCTTGGCGCCTGCGCGAACGCACCGATGGCGCAGATCGGCAAAGACTATTACGAGGATCTCACCGAAGAGAGCCTTGCCCGCCTGATCGACGAAATGGCCGCTGGTAAGGCGCCGCGTCCGGGCTCGCAGGTTGGCCGCTTCTCGTCGGAGCCTTCGTCGGGCCTGACCTCGTGCATCGAGGTTGCGGGCGACAAGGAAGCGCATAACGGCTCGGTCGGGATTGCGGTTTCGGTTGGCGATGTGGTCAAGAAAATCGACGGCACCGAGGTTCCGCTGAAGGCTCCGTGGCAGATGGGCGGCCAGTGGGGCGCGATCGGCATCATGGGTGCGGATCGTCCGAAATCGGCCGTGCAACAGGCAGCCGCAGCGAAGCCCGCAGCCCCGAAGGCTGAGAAAGCCGCTGCGCCTAAGGCCGAAAAGCCCGCCGCTCCGAAGGCTGAGAAGGCTGCGGCTCCGAAGGCCAAAGCCGAAGCTGTGGCCGAGGCCGAAGGCGCAAAGCCGAAGGGGCTGAAAGCGCCGCGCAAGGCTGGTGCCGACGATCTTAAGGTGATCGAAGGGGTTGGCCCGAAGCTTGAGGAAGTGCTCAATAGCTGGGGCGTCTACCACTACGACCAGATCGCCGCATGGGGCGCGGACGAAGTGGCCTATGCCGATGCGAATGTGCCGCGCTTCAAGGGCCGCTGCACCCGCGACAAATGGGTCGCGCAGGCAAAGATTATCGTCGAAGAGGGCATGGACGCCTTCCTCGAACGGGCAAAAACGAACGATTACTGAGGGGTGAATGGAGACCGCTGAACAGAACCGACGCGACGGCAAACTCGCCGCTATCGTCATGGCTGTGACAACGGTGCTCTGGCTCGCTTTTCAGGAGATCGGCAAGCAAACAGGCCTCGATCCGCGCTATGCGGTTCTGGGCGATCTGGTGGCTCTGGCCGCCTATGTATTCGCGCTGGCTCAGGTCTGGCGCATCTGGCGCCGGAGCTCCGGCAGATGAGGGAAACGACATGCTGAAAGATCAGGACCGGATCTTTACCAACCTTTACGGGATGTATGACCGTTCGCTGGCCGGTGCGAAGAAGCGCGGTCACTGGGACGGCACGGCTGGCATCCTCGGCAACGGACGCGACTGGATCATCGACCAGATCAAGGCCTCGGGTCTGCGTGGCCGTGGCGGCGCGGGCTTCCCGACCGGTCTGAAATGGTCCTTCATGCCGAAGCAATCGGATGGCCGTCCGCATTACCTTGTCATCAACGCCGACGAATCCGAGCCCGCGACCTGTAAAGACCGCGAGATCATGCGTCACGATCCGCACACGCTGATCGAAGGCGCGCTGATTGCCGGTTTCGCGATGGGCGCGAATGCTGCCTATATCTACATGCGCGGCGAATATGTGCGCGAGAAAGAGGCGCTGCAGGCCGCGATCGACGAATGCTACGAAGCTGGCCTGATCGGCAAGAATGCCTGCAAGTCGGGCGTCGATTTCAACGTCTATCTGGCGCATGGCGCCGGCGCCTATATCTGTGGCGAAGAAACCGCGCTGATCGAAAGCCTTGAGGGCAAGAAGGGGATGCCGCGGATGAAGCCGCCGTTCCCGGCGGGTGCTGGCCTTTACGGCTGCCCGACCACGGTGAACAACGTCGAATCCATTGCCGTGGTGCCGACCATCCTGCGCCGTGGCGCGGAGTGGTATGCCTCCTTCGGGCGCCCGAACAACACCGGCGTCAAGCTGTTCGCGATGTCGGGCCACATCAACACGCCCTGCGTTATCGAAGAGTCGATGTCGATCTCGATGAAGGAACTCATCGAAAAGCACGGTGGCGGTGTTCGCGGTGGCTGGAAAAACCTCAAGGCCGTGATCCCGGGCGGCGCATCGTGCCCCGTCCTGCCCGCGCATCTGTGCGAAGAAGCGATCATGGACTATGACGGCATGCGCGAGCTGAAGTCCTCGTTCGGCACCGCCTGCATGATCGTGATGGATCAGCAGACCGACATCATCAAGGCGATCTGGCGTCTGTCCAAGTTCTTCAAACACGAAAGCTGCGGCCAGTGCACGCCGTGCCGCGAAGGCACCGGCTGGATGATGCGTGTGATGGAGCGTCTGGTTACCGGCGAGGCCGAGGTCGAAGAGATCGACATGCTGTTCGACGTGACCAAGCAGGTCGAAGGTCACACGATCTGTGCTCTGGGTGACGCGGCAGCCTGGCCGATCCAGGGTCTGATCCGCCACTACCGCGAAGAGATCGAAGACCGCATCAAGGCCAAAAAGACAGGCCGTATGGGCGCGATGGCGGCGGAGTGAAACGGATGCAGGCAGCCCTTCCCATGACGCTTGGCACGCTGGCGCTCGCCGCCTGTGCGATGCCGGGCGACACCACGGCCTCGATCGGCCCCCGGCATGCGCCGGAGGGTTACGGGGTTGTGGCCGGGCAGGGTGGTCTGGTTGTGACGCGACTGGCAACGCCGTTTGGCTATGCCGATGGCGCCGAGGCCAAGCGCGCAGCGAACGCCTATTGTCGCGGGGCCGGTGTGGCCTCCGGCCCCGAAGACAACTTTCAGGCAGCCGCCTGGATTTTCACGGGGGGCTGCGCATGAGCCTCTCGACCCAAATGACCGACTGCGCTTTGCGCGGAAACGCTAACTGACGGATTGTGACATGGCAGACCTCAGAAAACTGATTATCGACGGGCACGAAGTGGAGGTTGATCCCAACCTCACGCTGATCCAGGCCTGTGAGCAGGCAGGCATCGAGGTGCCGCGCTTCTGCTATCACGAGCGCCTGTCGATTGCGGGCAACTGCCGGATGTGTCTGGTCGAGGTCGTCGGTGGCCCGCCCAAGCCCGCCGCCTCTTGCGCGATGCAGGTCAAAGACCTCCGTCCGGGGCCGGAAGGCCAGCCGCCGGTGGTGAAAACCAACTCGCCGATGGTCAAGAAGGCCCGCGAAGGCGTGATGGAATTCATGCTGATCAACCACCCGCTTGATTGCCCGATCTGCGATCAGGGCGGCGAGTGCGACCTGCAAGACCAGGCGATGGCGTATGGCGTCGATTTCTCGCGCTACCGCGAGCCGAAGCGCGCCTCGACCGACCTGAACCTCGGGCCGCTGGTCGCAACCACGATGACGCGCTGCATTTCGTGCACCCGTTGCGTGCGCTTCACCTCGGAGGTTGCGGGCATCACCCAGATGGGTCAGACGGGCCGCGGCGAGGATAGCGAGATCGCGAGCTATCTGAACCTCACACTCGACAGCAACATGCAGGGCAATATCATTGATCTGTGCCCGGTTGGCGCGCTGACCTCGAAGCCCTACGCCTTTACCGCCCGTCCGTGGGAACTGACCAAGACCGAAACCATCGACGTGATGGACGCGCTTGGCTCGAACATCCGCGTCGACACCAAGGGCCGCGAAGTCAAACGCATCGTTCCGCGCAACCATGACGGCGTGAACGAAGAGTGGATTTCCGATAAGTCGCGCTTTGTGTGGGATGGCCTGCGTCGTCAGCGCCTTGACCGCCCCTATGTGCGCGAAAACGGCAAGCTGCGTCCGGCAACTTGGGCCGAAGCCCTGACCAAAGCCGCCGAGGCGATGAAGGGCAAGAAGGTTCTGGGGCTGGTCGGCGATCTGGCCTCGACCGAAGCGGCCTTCTCGTTGAAGTTGCTGGTCGAAGGTCTGGGTGGCACGGTCGAATGTCGCACCGATGGCGCGCGTCTGCCGGTTGGCAACCGCTCGGCCTATGTCGGCAATGCCTCGATCGAAGACATTGAAACCGCTTCGGAAATTATCCTGATCGGCACCAACCCGCGCAACGAGGCGCCGGTGCTGAACGCGCGTATCCGCAAGGTCTGGAACCGTGGCACGCCGATCAAGCTGATCGGTGAGGCGGCTGATCTGACCTACGATTATGAACATCTGGGCACCGACCGTGCGGCGCTTTCGAAAGCCTCTGCCGCCGAGGGCGCGCTGGTGATCGTGGGGCAGGCGGCGATCTCCGAGGCCGATGGCGAGGCCGTTCTGGCCCACGCGATGGCGCTTTCGGGGCGTATGCTGGTGCTGCACACGGCTGCTGGCCGCGTTGGCGCAATGGATGTGGGCGCTGTCACCGAAGGCGGGCTGAATGCCGCCGTGAACGGTGTCGAAGTGATCTACAACCTTGGTGCGGACGAGGTGGAAATCGCGCCCGCCTCCGAGGGTGGCCCCTTCGTGATCTACCAAGGCTCGCATGGGGATCGTGGTGCAAACCGCGCTGACGTGATCCTTCCGGCGGCGGCCTACACCGAAGAGAACGGTCTGTTCGTCAACACCGAGGGCCGCCCGCAGCTGGCCTTCCGCGCGGCCTTTGCGCCGGGTGAGGCGAAAGAGAACTGGGCGATCTTGCGTGCGCTTTCGGCTGAACTGGGTGCGACGCAGGGCTGGAACTCGCTTGCCGGCCTGCGTCAGGCGATGGTCGAGGCGGTGCCGCATCTGGCCCGTGTGGACGAAGTTGTCGTCAACGAATGGACCCCGGTTGCCAAGCGCGACATGGGGGCTGCGACCTTCCGCTCGGCAGTCAAGGACTTCTATCTCACCAACCCGATTGCACGCGCATCCGTGCTGATGGCCGAGCTTTCGGCCGCAGCCAAGGCCCGCGCAACCGGCGCGATGGCAGCGGAGTAAGACAACCCGATGTTCGCCAAAGCCCATCATAACGCGCTTGCACTGGCCACCTTGGCCGGTCTCGCCCTTGCCGGTTCCGGCGAGGCGGCGGGGCGTGCATCCGCGAATGAGGCACTGGCGAAGCCCGTCTATCGCGGGGTGGAGACGCGTCTGATCGACCTCGATCTGGTCAATCTGCGTGTCACCCTTGAAGGCGCGGGCGAGAGGGAAGACGACGTGGCAGCCTATGCTGCCTGCGCGGCGGCGCAATATGCGCTGATCCGCGGCTACGGCTTCGCGCGGCATATCCGCACGAATGTCGATCATGACGGAGAAACCTGGCGGGCGGATGCGGTTTATACCGTCTCGCCCGCTTTGCCGCGCGGCCTGCGCACCATCGACGCCGAAGTGACCGTCGATGACTGCGCCGACCGTGGCATACCAACGATTTGAGACAAAGGCGGTCTGAGGGACAACATGGCTGAGTTTCTGGCAACACCACTGGGCACGGCGCTCCTGATCCTTGTGCAAGGTCTGGGGATCATCGCATTCGTGATGATTTCGCTGCTGTTCCTCGTTTATGGCGACCGTAAGATCTGGGCGGCTGTCCAGATGCGTAAAGGCCCCAACGTCGTGGGCGCGTTCGGTATTCTGCAATCGGTTGCGGATGCGCTGAAATACGTCCTCAAAGAGATCGTCGTTCCGGCGGGCGCGGATAAGTTCGTGTTCTTCCTGGCGCCGATGCTCTCGATGACGCTGGCTATCGTGGCTTGGGCGGTTGTGCCCTTCAACGACGGCTGGGTGCTCTCGGACATCAACGTGGCGATCCTGTTCGTCTTCGCGGTTTCCTCGCTCGAGGTTTACGGCGTGATCATGGGTGGCTGGGCGTCGAACTCGAAATACCCGTTCCTTGGCTCGCTGCGTTCGGCGGCACAAATGATCTCGTATGAGGTCTCGATCGGCCTGATCATCGTCGGTGTGATTATCTCCACCGGCTCGATGAACCTGACCGCGATTGTCGAGGCACAGCGCGGCAACGTCGGCCTGTTCAACTGGTACTGGCTGCCGCACCTGCCGATGGTGGCGCTGTTCTTCATCTCGGCCTTGGCCGAGACCAACCGCCCGCCCTTCGACCTTCCCGAAGCGGAATCCGAACTCGTTGCGGGCTTCATGGTTGAATATTCCTCGACCCCGTACCTGCTGTTCATGGCTGGCGAATACATCGCGATCTTCCTGATGTGCGCGCTGATGTCGGTGCTGTTCTTCGGCGGCTGGCTCTCGCCCATCCCCGGCATCCCCGATGGTGTGCTGTGGATGGTCGGCAAGATGTGGGTCATGTTCTTCATGTTCGCGATGGTGAAGGCGATTGTGCCGCGCTACCGCTATGACCAACTGATGCGTATCGGCTGGAAGGTCTTCCTGCCGCTGTCGCTGGCCTGGGTGGTCATCGTCTCGTTCCTCGCGAAATTCGAAATTCTCGGCGGCTTCTGGGCCCGCTGGATGATTGGAGGCTGATCCATGGCGTTCGATTACGCACGCGCAGCGAAATATTTCCTGCTGGTGGACTTCATCAAAGGCTTTGCGCTTGGCATGCGCTATTTCTTTGCGCCGAAGCCCACGCTGAACTATCCGCACGAAAAAGGCCCGCTGTCGCCCCGCTTCCGTGGCGAACATGCGCTGCGCCGCTATCCCAACGGGGAAGAGCGCTGCATCGCGTGTAAACTGTGCGAGGCAATCTGCCCCGCGCAGGCGATCACCATCGACGCGGAACCCCGCGCGGATGGGTCGCGCCGCACCACGCGCTATGACATCGACATGACGAAATGCATCTATTGCGGCTTCTGCCAAGAGGCGTGCCCGGTCGATGCGATCGTCGAAGGCCCGAATTTCGAATATGCCACCGAGACCCGCGAAGAGCTGTTCTACACGAAAGAAAAGCTGCTTGAGAACGGGGCCCGCTGGGAGGCCGAGATCGCCAAGAATATCGAACTGGACGCACCTTACCGGTAAACCATGACCCAGGATTTCACGAAACTCTTTCAAACGATGATCGCGCAGAGCCAGGAGATGGCCCGCGCGATCAACCCGGCTTTGGAAAGTTTCAACGCCGCCGCCCTGGAAAAGATGATCCCGATCATGCCGAAAGACATGCTCGAGATGTTCTTCGGGCGGACCTTCAACCGCGATGGGCTGGATGCGCGCACGCGCTTTCTGGTGTCGATCGCGGGGATGGTGGCTTCGGGCGTGCAGGGCGATCCGCAACTGCGGCTGGCCATTCGCAACGCGCTTGAGGCGGGCGCAACCAAGCGGGAGATCGCAGAAGCGATTTTCCAGATGAGCATGTTCGGCGGGGTTCCCGCCATGACGCGCGCGCTTGATATTGCGCAAGGCGTCTTTGACGAAACGCAAGATTCAGGGTCCGAGAACCCGGGAGATAACGCATGACGGTGTTTGCTTTTGCCTTCTACCTCTTTGCCACCCTTGCGGTGGTTGCCGGCTTGATGGTGGTCGTGTCGAAGAACCCGGTCCACTCGGTTCTGTGGCTGATCCTCGCCTTCCTGTCCTCTTCGGGGCTGTTTGTCCTTCTGGGGGCGGAATTCGTGGCGATGCTGTTGATCATCGTCTATGTGGGCGCGGTCGCGGTGCTTTTCCTTTTTGTGGTGATGATGCTCGACGTCGATTTCACCGAGCTGAAGGGCCAGTTGGCGCAATACGCGCCGCTTGGTCTGCTGATCGGCGTGGTGATGCTGCTGCAACTGGGCGCGGCCTTTGGTGACTGGCACTCGGCCGAAGGGGCGGGCGGTCTGCATCAGGCGCCCATCGTGGACGGGCTGGAGAACACCGCAGCGCTCGGCCTCATCATGTATGACAAATATCTCTATCTCTTCCAGACCGCCGGTCTGATCCTGCTGGTCGCGATGATCGGCGCGATCGTGCTGACGCTGCGCCACCGCAAGGATGTGAAGCGCCAGAACGTGATCGCCCAGATGCACCGTGATCCGGCCAAGGCCATGGAAATGGTCGATGTGAAACCGGGGCAGGGGCTGTGATGAACCGCAAGAACAGAACGACGCAAACGATACGGGATTGGAACCCGGAGGGACAACGATGATCGGACTTGAACATTACCTTGGGGTGGCGGCGGCCTTGTTCGTCACCGGCATTTTCGGGATCTTCGTGAACCGCAAGAACGTGATCGTCATCCTGATGTCGATCGAGCTTATCCTGCTGTCGGTCAACATCAACATGGTGGCCTTCTCGTCCTACATGGGCGACTTGGTGGGGCAGGTGTTTACCATGCTGATCCTCACAGTGGCGGCCGCCGAGGCGGCGATTGGCCTTGCGATCCTCGTGGTGTTCTTCCGCAACCGCGGCACCATCGACGTCGAAGACGTCAACGTGATGAAAGGTTAAGAGCCGATGGAAAAGATCATCCTCTTCGCGCCGCTTGTTGGCGCGCTGATCGCAGGCTTCGGCTGGCGCTTCATCACCGAGAAAGGCGCGCAGGTTCTGACCACCGCGCTTCTTTTCCTGTCTTGCGCGCTGTCGTGGATGGTGTTCCTGTCCTTTGACGGCGTGACGCAGCACATCCATATTCTTGACTGGGTGCAGTCGGGCTCGCTTGATACCTCGTGGTCGATCCGTCTGGACCGCCTGACCTCGATCATGCTGATCGTGGTGACGACGGTGTCGGCGCTCGTGCACCTCTATTCGATGGGCTACATGGCCCATGACGACAACTGGGGCCACCACGAGAACTACAAGGCGCGCTTCTTCGCCTATCTGTCGTTCTTTACCTTCGCCATGCTGATGCTGGTCACTGCCGATAACCTTGTGCAGATGTTCTTCGGCTGGGAAGGCGTGGGCGTCGCGTCCTACCTGCTGATCGGATTCTACTATAAGAAGCCCTCGGCAAACGCGGCCGCGATGAAAGCGTTCATCGTCAACCGTGTTGGCGACTTCGGCTTCGCACTTGGCATCTTCGCGCTGTTCCTGCTGACCGACTCGATCGACATGGACGCGGTCTTCGCGAACGTGCCGCATCTGGCCGAAACCAACCTGCATTTCCTGTGGCGCGACTGGAACGCGGCCAACCTGATCGGTGTGCTGCTGTTCATCGGCGCGATGGGTAAATCGGCGCAGCTGATCCTGCACACCTGGCTGCCGGACGCGATGGAAGGCCCGACGCCTGTGTCGGCGCTGATCCACGCGGCAACCATGGTGACCGCGGGTGTGTTCCTCGTTTGCCGCATGTCGCCGCTTTACGAATATGCGGGCGACGCCAAGATGTTCATCACCTTCCTTGGTGCCACCACCGCGTTCTTTGCCGCGACCGTGGGCCTTGTGCAGAACGACATCAAGCGCGTCATCGCCTATTCGACCTGTTCGCAGCTTGGCTACATGTTCGTGGCGGCGGGCGTTGGCGTCTACTCGGCGGCGATGTTCCACCTGCTGACGCACGCTTTCTTCAAGGCGATGCTGTTCCTTGGCGCTGGCTCGGTCATCCACGCGATGCACCACGAGCAGGACATGCGCAACTACGGCAACCTGCGTAAGAAGATCCCGCTGACCTTCTGGGCGATGATGATCGGCACCTTCGCGATTACCGGCGTTGGTATCCCGCTTACCTCGATCGGCTTTGCGGGCTTCCTGTCGAAAGACGCGATCATTGAAAGCGCCTATGCGGGCACCGCTGGCGGCTACGCCTTCTGGATGCTGGTCATCGCGGCGCTGTTCACCTCGTTCTACTCGTGGCGCCTGATTTTCATGACCTTCTACGGCAAAGAGCGTGGCGACCATCATGCGCATGAACATGCCCACGAAAGCCCGCTGGTCATGACGCTGCCGCTTGGCGTTCTGGCGCTTGGCGCGATCTTCTCGGGGATGCTGTGGTATGGCTCGTTCTTCGGCGACCACCACAAAGTGACCGAGTTCTTCCATATGCCCGCTCATGAGGCGCAGGCAGCGGAAGGCGAACACGCCGCTCCGGCAGAGGGCGAACACGCCGCCGCTGGCACCGAGATGTCCTCGGGCGCGATCTACATGGCCGCTTCGAACACCGTGATGGACGACGCGCACCATGCCCCCGCCTGGGTCAAGGTCTCGCCCTTCATCGCGATGATCATCGGTTTTGCGACCGCGTGGCTGTTCTACATCAAGAGCCCGTCGCTGCCCGGCCGTCTGGCCGCGGCCCAACCCGCGCTTTACCAGTTCCTGCTGAACAAATGGTATTTCGACGAGCTGTATGACGCGATCTTCGTCAAGCCCGCCAAGGCCATTGGCCGGTTCCTTTGGAAACGCGGCGACGAAGATACCATTGATGGCGCCATTAACGGGGTCGCGCTCGGGGTTATCCCGCGGCTGACCCGCTTCGCTGGCCGGATCCAGTCCGGTTATCTCTTCCACTACGCTTTCGCGATGGTCATCGGCATCGTTGCGCTCATGTTCTGGGTCGTCCTGACCGGGGGGTCGAACTAATGGAAAACAGTCTTCTTTCCATCATCACATTCCTTCCCCTGGTGGTGGCAGCGGTGCTGGCACTTCTCCAGCGCGGCAGCGGTGAGGCAGCGGATCGCAACGCGAAATGGCTTGCGCTGGTGACGACCGTCGTCACCTTCCTGATCTCGCTGATCGTTCTGGTGAACTTTGACGCCTCGAACACGGGCTTCCAGTTCGTCGAAGACCGCGCGTGGATCATGGGCCTGCACTATAAGATGGGTGTGGACGGGATTTCGGTTCTCTTCGTGATGCTGACCACGTTCCTGATGCCGCTGACGATCGCGGCGTGCTGGGGCGTGACCAAGCGCGTGAAGGAATACATGATCGCCTTCCTCGTGCTGGAAGGGCTGATGATCGGCGTGTTTACCGCGCTTGATCTGGTGCTGTTCTATATGTTCTTCGAAGCTGGCCTGATCCCGATGTTCCTGATCATCGGTATCTGGGGTGGTCAGAACCGCATCTACGCGGCCTTCAAGTTCTTCCTCTACACCTTCCTCGGCTCGGTGCTGATGCTGGTGGCGATGATCGCGATGTATATCGACGCGGGCACCACCGATATGGTGACGCTGCTCCAGCACGAGTTCGCGACCGACAGTTTCTCGATCCTCGGCATTCAGGTCGTGGGAGGGATGCAGACGCTGCTGTTCCTGGCCTTCTTTGCCTCTTTCGCGGTGAAGATGCCGATGTGGCCGGTCCACACCTGGCTGCCCGACGCACACGTTCAGGCGCCAACCGCCGGTTCGGTTGTTCTGGCGGCTGTGCTGCTCAAGATGGGTGGATACGGCTTCCTGCGCTTCTCGCTGCCGATGTTCCCGGTGGGCTCGGACGTGATGTCGAATTTCGTGCTGTGGATCTCGGCCATCGCGATTGTCTATACCTCGCTGGTCGCACTGGTGCAGGACGACATGAAAAAGCTGATCGCCTATTCGTCGGTTGCCCACATGGGCTATGTGACGATGGGGATTTTCGCGGTGAACCAGCAAGGCGTTGACGGAGCGATCTTCCAGATGCTGAGCCACGGCTTCATCTCGGGCGCGCTGTTCCTCTGCGTTGGCGTGATCTACGACCGGATGCACACCCGCGAGATCGACGCCTACGGCGGCCTTGTCGCCCGTATGCCGGCCTATGCGCTGATCTTCATGTTCTTCACGATGGCGAACGTGGGCCTTCCGGGCACCAGCGGGTTCATCGGTGAATTCCTGACGCTGATGGGTATTTTCCAGACGAATACCTGGGTGGCGGCTGTTGCGACCTCGGGCGTGATCTTCTCGGCGGCCTATGCGCTGTGGCTCTATCGCCGCGTGGTCTTTGGCGACCTGATCAAGGAAAGCCTGAAAACGATCACCGATATGTCGGGCCGCGAAAAGGCAATCTTTGCGCCGCTCGTCGTGATGACGCTGCTTCTGGGTATCTACCCGAGCCTCGTCACTGACATCATCGGGCCGTCGGTCACGGCACTTGTTGAAAACTATCATGCAAGCCTGCCGGTCACCGAACTGGCACAAGCTGCTCACTGAGGGAGAAACCTAAGATGACTTCCGCTGATTTCTCCACCGTTCTGCCCGAGTTCCTGCTGGCGATCTTCGCGATGGGCGCGCTTCTGGGCGCGGTCTACATGGGCAAGGACAAGGTCGCCGGTGCTGTGCTTTGGGCCACGGTTGCGGTGCTGGTGCTGTTTGGCGCATGGGTCGGGCTTGGCGCGGGCGGCGACGCCCAGGCCTTTGACGGCCTGTTCATCAGCGACGCGTTCTCGCGCTTTGCCAAGGTGACGGTGCTTCTGTCGGCAGCCGCTGTGCTTGCGATGAGCGCGGATTACCTGAACCGTCGCGACATGCTGCGCTTCGAATACCCGATCCTGATCACCCTGTCGGTCATCGGCATGATGATGATGGTCTCGGCGGGCGATCTGATGTCGCTTTACATGGGGCTGGAGCTGCAATCGCTTGCGCTTTATGTGGTTGCCGCAATGCGCCGCGACTCTGCGCGTTCGTCGGAAGCAGGCCTGAAGTATTTTGTGCTCGGCTCGCTGTCGTCGGGGATGCTGCTTTATGGCGCCTCGCTGGTCTACGGCTTTGCGGGCACCACGCGCTTTGCCGACATCATCACCGTTGTCGAAGGTGGGCACCTGCCGGTTGGCGTGCTCTTCGGTCTGGTGTTCATGCTGGTCGGTCTGGCGTTCAAGGTCTCGGCGGTTCCGTTCCACATGTGGACGCCCGACGTTTACGAAGGGTCTCCGACGCCCGTCACCGCCTTCTTCGCGACCGCGCCGAAAGCGGCTGCGATGGCTTTGATCGCGCGTCTTGCCTTTGATGCCTTCGGTCAGGTGCCGGGCGAATGGGGGCAGGTGATCGGTGCTCTGGCTCTGGCCTCGATGTTCGTCGGCGCGATTGCTGCAATCGGTCAGCGCAACATCAAGCGCCTGATGGCCTATTCCTCGATCGCGCATATGGGCTTTGCGCTGCTCGGCCTGACGGCTGGCACGGCGCAGGGTGTCGAAGCGACGCTTCTGTATATGGCGATCTATGTTGCGATGAATATCGGCGCCTTTGCCTTCATCCTCTCGATGGAGCGTGACGGCCAGCCGGTGACCGACATCTCGGCGCTGAACATGTATTCGAAAAAAGAGCCGCTCAAGGCGCTGGCGATGCTGGTGCTGATGTTCTCGCTCGCCGGTGTGCCGCCGATGCTGGGCTTCTTTGCCAAATTCGCTGTGCTGAATGCGGCGCTTTCGGCGGGCTACGTCTGGATCGTGGCGCTTGGCGTTGTGGCTTCGGTGATCGGTGCCTTCTACTACCTGCGCATCGTCTTTTTCATGTATTTCGGCGAAGAGGGCGCGGGCGTCGAAACCCGTATGCCGGCGGTTCAATGGGGGCTTCTGATCGCGTCTGCGTTCGTGATGGTCTTTGGCGCGCTCAACCTCTTCGGTCTTGAAGGGGCGGCTCAGGCGGCGGCAGCGGCGCTTGTCAACTAAGGCAAATGACTGGCCCGAGGGTGTGGCGCGCCACATCCTCGAGGTCACCGACTCCACCATGATGGAAGCGGCCAGACTGGCCCCGCAGCTTGCGGGGCCAGCATGGATTCTGGCGCTTGAGCAAACTGCGGCGCGTGGGCGGCGCGGGCGGGAATGGAAGAACCCCAAGGGGAATTTCTCGGCTACGCTGGTGCTGCATCCGGCACATGGGCCGGAACGCGCGGCGCTCTATTCCTTTGTCGCCGCGCTGGCGCTGGAAGAGGCGCTGGCTTCGGTCGCAGGTCCGCACGCGCGGCTGTCGATCAAGTGGCCCAATGACGTGCTTCTGAACGGCGGCAAGATCGCGGGGATTTTGCTCGAAAGCCTTGGGGTGAACGGCAAGATCGACCATCTGGCGATTGGCGTGGGCGTCAATCTGGCGGAAGCTCCGTCCTCGGCCGAGGTCGAGGCAGGCGCGATGGCCCCCGTTAGCCTGCGCGGCGAAACCGGCGTCGAGATTGCCGCAGCCGATTTCCTGCCCTATCTCGCGCGGGCGTTTGCGAAATATCAGGCGCAGTTCGAAACCTATGGCTTTGCGCCGATCCGCACCGCATGGCTTGCGCGCGCCGCGCGCTTGGGCGAAACCGTCACCGCAAGGATGACGCGCGAAACCGTCGAAGGCCGCTTCGAGACCATCGACGAGAGCGGCAATATGATCCTTGTCACACCCGCCGGCCCGCGCGCAATCGCGGCGGCTGACATCTTTTTCTAAGGGGAGGGGCGGATGCTTCTCTGCATCGACTGCGGCAACACGAATACGGTCTTTTCGATCTGGGACGGCAAGGAGTTCCTGTCGACCTGGCGGATCGAGACCAACCACAAGCGCACGGCGGACGAGTATTTCGTCTGGCTCTCGACGCTGATGACCCTGAAGGGCATCAAGGCGACGATCTCGGAGGTGATTATTTCCTCGACGGTGCCGCGCGTGGTGTTCAACCTGCGCGTCCTCTCGAACCGCTATTTCGATTGCCGCCCGCGCGTGGTGGGCAAGCCCGAGTGCAAGCTGCCCGTCTCCCCCCGTGTCGATTTTGGCACCACGGTCGGGCCGGACCGTCTGGTGAATACCGTTGCGGGGTTCGACCGTTACGGCGGCGATATTATCGTGGTCGATTTCGGAACGGCCACAACCTTTGACGTGGTCGATACGGACGGCGCCTATATCGGGGGCGTGATCGCGCCCGGTGTGAACCTTTCGCTTGAGGCGTTGCACGCCTCGGCGGCGGCGCTGCCTCATGTCGACGTGACCATGCCCGAAAAGGCCATCGGCACCAACACCGTCGCCTGTATCCAGTCGGGCGTCTTTTGGGGCTATATCGGCCTGGTCGAAGGCATCGTGCGCCAGATCCGCATGGAACGTGACCGCCCGATGAAGGTGATCGCGACCGGCGGGCTGGCCGAATTGTTCAGCCAGGGCTTCGATCTGTTTGACAGTGTCGACTACGATCTTACCATGCACGGGCTGAAATTGATCCATGATTACAATAAGGGGCTAGAGGCGTGAGCGACAGGCTGATCTATCTTCCGCTCGGCGGGGCCGGCGAAATCGGCATGAATACCTATGTTTACGGGTATGGCCCCGAAGGCAAAGAGCGGCTGATCGTGGTCGATCTGGGCGTGACTTTCCCGGATATGGACGGCTCTCCGGGGGTCGATCTGATCATGGCCGATCTGGCGTGGCTGGAACAAAACGCCGACCGGGTCGAGGCGATTTTCATCACCCACGCACACGAAGACCACATCGGCGCGCTGGCGCATTACTGGCCGAAGCTGCGCAAGCCGATCTATGCGCGCAAGTTCACGGGCCGGATCGGGCAGCTTAAGCTGGAAGAGGCGGGGATTTCGGGCGACGAGATCACCATCGTCGAGCCGCGCCCGCATACGATCGAGGTTGGTCCCTTCAAGGTGCAATTCGTGCCGGTGTCGCACTCGATCCCCGAAAGCTCGGGGCTGGTGATCGACACGCCCGCGGGCCGCGTTGTGCATACGGGCGACTTCAAACTCGACGGCAACCCCGTCGTGGGCGAGGCGTTCAACCCCGAGCTTTGGCACGAGATCGCGAACGAGGGGGAGGGGGTCAAGGTTCTGACCTGCGATTCCACCAACATCTTTTCGCCGCAGCCCGGCCGTTCCGAGGCGACGCTGGTCGGCCCGCTGACCGAACTGATCCGCCAGCAAGAGGGGATGATCGTCGCGACGACCTTTGCCTCGAACGTGGCGCGCCTGAAAACGCTGGCCGAGGCGGGCAAAGCGGCGGGGCGGCATATCTGCCTTCTGGGGCGCGCGATGCGCCGGATGGTCTCGGCGGCCGAGGAAACCGGCGTCCTGACCGGCTTTCCGGGCGTTGTCAGCCCCGAGGATGCGGTCGATCTGCCGCGCAACAAGATGATGCTGATCGTCACCGGCTCGCAGGGCGAGCGGCGGGCGGCCTCGGCGGCACTCAGCCGTGGCAAATATCTGGGCCTCCAGATGAAAGAGGGCGACAGCTTCCTGTTCTCGTCGAAAACCATCCCCGGTAACGAACGCGGCGTGATCCGCATCATGAACGCGTTCTCCGAGATGGGCGTCGAGGTGATCGACGACCACGGCGGGCTTTACCATGTGTCGGGCCACGCGAACCGCCCCGACATCGAGGCTGTGCATGACCTGTTGAAACCGCAGATCGTCATTCCGATGCATGGCGAGCACCGCCATCTGCGCGAGCATATGAAGCTGGCGCAATCGAAGGGGCTGGCCTCGGAAGTTGCGACCAATGGCACGATGCTGGACCTGTCGGGCGAATGGCCGAAGGTGGTCGAATATATCGAAACGGGGCGCACCTATCTGGATGGCTCGGTGCTTATCGGCTCGATGGACGGGGTTGTGCGCGACCGTATCCGTATGGCGCTGAACGGGCATGTGCTGATCACCGTGATCATCGACGAGGACGATCAGCCCCTGGGCGAGGCCTGGGTCGAGCTGATGGGCCTGCCCGAGGTTGGCAAGCGTGGCCTGCCGGTCGCGGATCAGATCGAGGACGAGCTGTCCGAGTTTCTGGAGCGCGCGCCCGACAAGATCCTGTCCAACGATGACAAGATGGACGACGCGATCCGCCGCATCGCCCGTCAGGTCACGATGGAAGAGGTTGGCAAGAAACCCGAGGTGACGGTCGTTGTCTCGCGGCTGATGCCAGCGTGATCTGATGCAAGGCCCGCCAGTGGCGGGCCTTTGCTTTAGCCTCGGGCCGGTCCGAGTTCAGACACCTCGCGCCAGAAACGCGGCGTGAACAGCACGAAGACAGTCAGCATTTCCAGCCGTCCAAGGAACATCCCCAAAATCAGCAAAAGTTTCGCCGGATCGCTGAGCGTCGCGAAATTACCCGCCGGTCCGATGATGTCACCAATGCCCGGGCCGACATTCGCCAGCGAGGTTAACGCCGCGCTGGTCGCAGTCGTCATATCCACCCCCATCAGCGTCAATGCGATCGAAAGGGCGGCAAACGTGGCGGCGTAGAAGATAAAGAACGAGACCACACCGCTGGCGACGTCTTCATCGACGCGACGCCCTTCGTATTTGACAGACACAACACGGTTGGGCGAATAGACGCGCGAGATTTGCGCCCGCGCGAGGCGAAAGAAGATCAGCCAGCGCATCGCCTTGGCTCCGCCTGCGGTGGACCCCGTGCAGCCCCCGACTGCCATCAGGAAGAAGAAGGCAACGACTGCCAAGGTGCCCCAAAGCGTGTAGTCCTCGGTTGCGTAACCTGTTGTGGTTACGACCGAAATCACGTTGAACGAAACCATGCGGAGCGCGTCGAACAGCCCGACGTCGCGCGTGAACACCATCCAGAGCGTAAGAACCGAAATCACCCCCGCAAGGCTCCAAAGCATCATGCGGACCTGTTCCGAGGCAAAAGAGCCACGATAAACCCCGCGGATATACCACGCAAACGGCAGCCCCCCGAGCAGCATGAACAGTGTTGCGGACCATTGCAGGAACGGGCTTTGGAAATGCCCGAACGAGGCGTCATAGCCCGAATAGCCGCCCGTCGAGAGCGTGGTCATCGCGTGCGTAATCGCGTCGAACAGGTTCATCCCGCCCGCCAGATAGACAATCGCGCAAAGCACGATCAGGCCCGCGTAGATTTGCAGTGTTGCCGTGGCGAAAAGGGCAGCCGAGCGCAGTTCCTTGTCGCCCTTGTCCGAGCTTTCGGTGCGAAAAAGCTGCATCCCCCCGACCTTGAGGATCGGCAAAAGCGCAATCGCGGTGACGATAAAGCCCACACCGCCGACCGCCTGCAACATCGCGCGCCACATGATGATCCCGCGCGGCGTCTGGTCGAGGCCGCTCATCACGGTGGAGCCGGTGGTGGTGATGCCAGACATCGCCTCGAAAAATGCGTCCGTTGGTGACAACTGCCATAGCGCCAGCGGCACCGCGCCCGCCAGCGCCGCCGACATCCAGACCGAGGAGGTCATCAGGAAGGTGTGGAGCCGCTGCATCCCCTTCAGATCAGCCGAGGAGACAAGGCAAAGCGCCGTTCCAGCCAGCCCGACCAGCATCGCCGCCAGCATAAATACGCCCGCCGTGGCATGGAAAAACGCTGCATCCACCACCATCAAAGCGGCAAAAAACAACAGCGTCAGTCCATTGACGAAGATGACAAAGCTCAAGTTCTACCTCATCCCAGATAGACGGTTCCCGCAGGGTAGGAAATCCGCCGTGGCGTTTTGGACGCCAACAGAAAGCCGATGGTCAGAGGGCCGACGCGCCCTGCAAACATAATCGCCATAATCAGGATACGGCCGCCCGTGTCAAAGTCCGATGTGATGCCGCGCGACAGGCCGACCGTGCCGAAAGCCGAGGCGGTTTCGAAGGCAAGGTCAAGGAATTCGCCCTCATGCAGCAACAGCATCCCGAAAAGCGCAATGAAAATCAGGAGTATAGAGATCATCGCCAGTGCCAGAACCTTAAGGATCTGCCCCGTGCCGATGCTGCGCCCGAAGATGTCGATTGTTTCGCGGCGGCGGAAAAATGCGACTGTCGCAAGGATCAGGATGATGAAGGTCGTGACTTTGATCCCGCCGCCGGTCGAGGTCGACCCCGCGCCGATCACCATCAGCGTGATGAACATCAACGACGTGCTGTCGCGCAACCCGCCAATGTCGACCGTGTTGAAGCCCGCCGTGCGTGTCGAGGCCGCCTGAAACCAGCTCGCCCACATCCGTGCGGGCCATTCAAGCGCGCCAAGCGTCGCGGGGTTCGTCCACTCCATCAGCGCAAACGCAAGCGTCGACCAGAGCAGCAAAGCGCCCGTGCCGACCAGCATCAGCTTGGTATGGAGCGAAAACCGCCGCCATTCGCGCTGCTGCCAGATGTCGGCGGCGACGGTAAACCCAAGCCCGCCGAAAATGAACAAAAGCGGCACGACGATGTTGATGACCGGATTGCCGACCCATCGGCTCAGGCTGTCGGGAAACAGCGCAAATCCCGCGTTGTTAAAGGCCGAAACCGCGTGAAAGAGTGCCTGCCACAGCCCCGCTTTCATCCCGAACTCGGGCACAAAGACGAAGGCCAGAAAGGCGGCGCCGACCAGTTCGCACAGCAGCACGACGCGCAAGATCATCTTGGTCAGGTAAAACAGATCGGTGGCCGAGGTCTGGTTCAGGTCTTCGCGCAGATATAGCCGGTGCGAAAATCCAAGCGGCACGCCAAGCATCGTCAGGATGAGCACCGCAAAGGTCATCAGCCCAAGCCCGCCAAGCTGGATGAGAACGGTGATAACCGCTTGCCCGAAAAGGGTAAAACCGCTGCCTGTGTCAACTACCGCCAGCCCCGTTACGGTGACGGCAGAGGTCGAAGTGAACAGCGCATCCGACCACGAAATCGGCCCTGTCGTCGCAGTCGGCAGCTTGAGCGCCATCGCGCCGAGCAGAATGAAACCCGCGTAAAGCAGGACCAGAATAAGGGGCGGGGGCAGGTGGGCTTTGCGCCGCTTGACCGCGTGGAAAGCCATCGCTCAGGCACCGGTCCGAAGCGAATCTCCGAACCGCCGCAGGTCGCCGCGCTTGCCAAGCAGCAAGAGCTTGTCGCCCTCTTGCATGGCGACGAAGCCCCGGAAATCGGTCCCGCGCATCACGCCAAGCGAGCGCAGATCATAGCGCGTCAGGATTGCGGGATCATTGGCCTGAATACCTGCAAGGCTTGCGGGCACGGTGAAATCGACGACGTGATAGCCGTTGCCAAGGCTGACGTAGTCGCGCACCAGCGGGTTGTGGAGCATCTGCGCGATATGCTGGCCGACCTCTTGCTCGGGCAGGATCACCCGGTCCGCGCCGAGTTTGCTCAGGATGCGGTGATGCGTGCGGGTCATCGCTTTCGCCCAGATCGTCTCGACGCCAAGCAGGCGGATATTCATCAGGCACAGGATGTTTGCCTCAATATCCTCGCCGATCGCAACCACCGCCACATCGTAATTGGCCACCCCCGCCTCGCGCAGCGCGGCCTCGTCCTTGCCGTCCGCGATGATCGCCTCGGTCAGCGTGTCCGCCAGACGGGTGACGTTCTTTTCATCGGTGTCGATGCCCAGAACGGGGTTTCCAAAGCGGGCCAGCTCGCCCGCGACCGTGCTGCCAAATGTCCCAAGACCGATGACAACGAAGGAACGGGGTTTCATGAGTTAACCTTTCAGCACAAAAACGCGCGCGCATCAGAACCCGAAACCGGAGAAAAATTCAAGCGCGGAGAATTGGACAGGCTAGCCTATGGGGGGCCGGCGTCTAACTCCGGTGGTGGGGAGGCTGCGTAAGAAAGGCGATCAGCGCCTTGATATCCAACGGCTTTGATAGAACCAGATCGGCGCCTGCGCGATGGAAGCGCTCCATGTCATCGCCCACGGTTGCCGCCGTCAGGCCGATCATCGGGAAATCGAAGCCGCGCTCTCGCAGCGTGCGCACCAGAAGGTCACCCTCCATCTCGGGCATGAACAGGTCTGTTATCAGTACATCGGGGGGCACATCAGCCACAATATCAAGCGCCTCGATCCCCGACCGCGCCAGCGAGACGGAGGCAAAACGCTTTCCCAGAAGCGATTTCATCACATCTGCGACCAGCGCGTTGTCCTCGACCAGGAGCACATCCAGATCGAGATGATCGGCGTTGATCTGTTCGGTCAGTTCAGGGGCTGCCAGAGCGGCGGTATGCTCTTCGGGAACCGCCAGCGTATAGCAGGCCCCGCGTCCGGTATCTATATATTCGATTGTCCCGCCCAGAAGCTCGACCGCGGTTTTCGCGATGTATAGCCCCAGCCCGCTGCCATCGGCCTGCGTGCGCGGGTCTTTGCTGCCGCGCTCGAAGGGTTGGAACAGGCGCTCGACCTGATCGGGTGGGATGCCCATGCCGTCATCGCGCACGCTCCAGTGGCTCCACATGCGCCCCTCGTCATCCAGCCGCTCTTCGAAGCCGATCTCGACAAAGCGTCCATGCGAATGGATCAGCGAGTTCCGCAGGAGGTTGCCCAGCAATTGCTTGAGCCGCGCCTGATCGCCCATCCGGTGCTGTGCCGCCCCCGCCCCAAGCGTCACGACGATCTGCATCCGGTGCCGCTCGGCCTGTGCCTGATAGGTGTTGCGCAGGGTTTCGGCCAGATCGGCGGGCGCATAGGGCACAAGGCGCACAGCAAGGTTCTGATCGGGGTTCACCGCCTGGCGCATGTCCGAGAGCACCTCGAGCAATTGCCCCGATGCCTCGCGCATCTTCGGCAGGATTTCCTGAACGGTCTCGGGCGACAGCTCGTCGATCAGCATTGCCATGACCGAGGCGGGCGTCCTGATTTCATGCGATACGATGGAGAACATGCGCCGCTGCTTCTCGTCCTTTTGTTCCAGATCCTCAAGCGCCTCGCGCAGCGCGGTCTGCTGGTTATGCTGGCGCGTTATATCAAGCAGCAGACCGTAGGCGAGCTTGGCCCCGCTTTCCGCCCGCTCGCCCCAGACAAACATACGCGCCATCCGCTCGTCTCCGGGACGGCGGATGATCCGCAGGACAAGGTTCTCGGATTGCCCCGGCTCGATCACACCAAGAGTTTTGAGCAGGGAATGCCCTTCGGGAGCGATTTTGTCGAATGCCTCGGGCACGGTGATAAAGCTCTCGCGCGTTCCCAGGACCCGCATCGCGGTGCGGTCCAGCTGGATGATCGCCTTGTTCTGGTTCACCACGAACAGGCCGACATCGGCGAAATCGCGGGCGGCATCAAGGCGCAGGATACTTAGCTGGCTGGTGCTTTCCCGATGTGCGACATATCCGCGATAGGCCAGCACCCCACCCAGAAACAGCAACAGCAAGATCGAGTAATATTCGAGATACCTGTCTTGCGGCGTTGCCGGCACAATGTCCTTCAGGAAATTCCCCGTTACGGCGGCATATGTGGCCACGCCCACGGTCAGCGCCAGCGGCGCGATCGGCCCGGGGATGATCAGGCTGAGGATCAGCGCGACAACTGCCGCATCGACACTGGCATAGCCGCCGAACCCGTTTGCATGAAGGATCGACACGATCAGGAATATCAGAACCACCGGCGCGATATAGGACAGATCCTTGCGCGCGGGCTGGTTCAGAAAGGCCAGAAGAAAGACCAGAATAACGGTGCACCCGCGCAGGATACGCTTGAGCGAGAGGTCGATGAAATTCGCGTCGAAACCAAGAAGTTTCTGGATGTCGGGAGACAGGGTGGCCATATAGCTTGCCAGCATCCCCAGCATCACAAGATTGAGGATCAGGAACGCGCCTTGCGCGGCAAAGGCCAAAAGCAGGTCGGCACGATAGGGCGTCATACGGAATCGGGCCTTCTTATAGGCGAAATCGGCCAGAAGCCCGTTCAGAACGCCCGCAACACCGTTCGCCAGAAAAAACACCGCCACAACCTGAGGTGCTTCTACGAGTAGGGTGAACCAGGCGTCGTTTTGCGCGAAGGGCAGGGCAATCGGCACAACGAGCATGGACAGGAACACCAGTGTCGGTATCCAGAACAGGCGTGTCGGGTAGATGATTATGCCGATGGTGATGGTGAAAAAGGCGATATGCGGCGTGTATTGCACCGCAAAATGGTTCGATCCGTTGAAGGCAGCGCCATAGGACATGGCAATCGTCCAGCCCAGAATGACCGGAAAGAAGAACAACAAGAACCGGAAAGGGTGCAGCCGCACGGTCCGGCGCAACCGGTAGAGGCGGGACACGGCAAAGCCGTCACGCAATGGCTCGGCCGGTGCGGTTTTGCGGTGCCTGAATATCGAAAGCAGCGCCTTCATATCTGTTTTTTCGCACCAATTCCGTTTGATAGTGGGGGCGAGCATATGGTGCATCACCTCGCCCTTGGTATGCAAGCTGGCTATTCAGATAACGCGAAATTTGTTGATCTTAGGTAAAAAAAGAGGGGCCGCAGCCCCTCTTTGGATGTCGATGATCTGGCAGATCAGTCGTCGTCATTGCCATCGTGGTCGTCGTTGCCGCCATCGTCATCTGAACCACCGTGATCGTCGTTGCCGCCATCGTTGTTGGAGCCACCGTGGTCGTCGTTGTTGCTGTCGTTATCGGAACTACCGTGATCGTCGTCGTTGTCAGAGCCGTTGTCGTCCCAACCGTAACCGTCGTCGGAGCCTGAAACCGAGGTCCCGGTCGTGCCGCGATTGTCGTCGTCATAGCCGTCATGGCCGTCGTCGTTCTCGTGATCGGAGTATGAACCTGCAGTTGCCGAAATCCGCGCAATATCGCCCGAGTGATCGGTGTCGTTGTCACGCTCGATCGACTGGCTCAGCACGGCACCCGACGAAGACGACAGGCGCATCTCGAGTTTGGGCTGCGTGGAGCTATAGGCTTCGATCTTGCTGGAGGTCGCGCCCCGCTTCACCTGGAAATGGGTGTAGCCCTGGCTGAACAGCTCCTGAATCTTGGCGTCAACCGCGTCGGCGGCCATTGCGCCCGACGAAAGGGCAAAGAAAGCGGCGGTTGTGAAAAGCTTGAGTTTCATGGGTTCATCCTCGTTATGTTACATGGTTTCGATGCCGTCCGGTTGCTGTCGGGAAGAGTTTTCGGACCGGCATTGACGAGAGGATGTGAAGAAAATGGGACGGAATAAATGTAACCTTGGTCATATGACCAGATGTGCGCTCCGTAATATGACCTGAGTCATATATATTTCTATTTGAATACGATGTATGACTTTGGTCATGAAAACAGTTCTCAAAAACCCCGCTTCGCGCATCGGCACTGCACTCATGATCGTGTGCGCCGCCTTTTTTGTCTGGGATGTCAGTGTCGACATCTATGAACATGCAACCACCGGGAAAACCTATACAAACTCGCAGCTTGTCCATGTGATTTTCGAGTTTGTCGTCGTGCTTGGCCTTGGCTATGGCATCTATTCGGTCTGGATGTTCCGGCAGTTGATGGCGGAGCGCGCGCAAAGTCAGGAGGACACGATCACCCTTTTGCGCGGCAGTTTCGACAAGGTGATCCACCAGCGTTTCGAGGATTGGGCGCTGACGGGCGCCGAGCGTGACATCACCATCTATATCCTCAAGGGCATGTCCACTGCCGATATTGCGATGGCGCGCGGGGTGTCGCTCGGGACGATCAAGAACCAGACGACAGCAGTGTTTCGCAAGATCGGGGTCTCTTCGCGTAACGAGTTGATGAGCGTGTTCATGGACGAGTTTCTGGACGGCGCGACCGACGAAAACGCGCTCGACGAGGCGTAGCTGGCGCGCCTTTGTGCGGCTACGACCTTAGTCCTGCGGCAAAATTCGCCTTTGCGAAGCATCTGAAAACGCGCAATCCTTGGGAAAAGAGGAGGCGCCACGATGAGTCTTGCGAAACGGCATTGGGTTCCAAACCAGTGCGAAACTCTGGTGCAGCGGATTGCAGCAAGGGTTTCGACGCAGCCGTCCGATGCAATTCTGGCCCAGATCGGCAATCTGGCGGCGCACAACCGCGAAATTCACGAAAAAGAGTGCTTTAACCTTAATCCCGCGACCAATGTGATGAACCCGCGCGCCGAGGCGCTGCTGGCCTCGGGGATCGGGTCGCGCCCCTCGCTTGGCTATCCGGGCGACAAATACGAAATGGGCCTTGAGGCGATCGAAGAGATCGAGGTGATCTGCGCAGAGCTGTGTGCCGAGGTGTTTGACGCCGATTACGCCGAGATCCGGGTGCCCTCGGGCGCGATTGCCAATCTTTACGGCTTTATGGCGACCTGCAAACCGGGCGATACGATCATAGCGCCGCCTGCGTCTGTCGGCGGGCATGTGACCCATCACGGGGCGGGCTGCGCGGGGCTTTACGGGCTGCGCACGGTGTCTGCGCCGATTTCGGCGGATGGCTATAGCGTTGATATTGACGGCTTGCGCGCTCTGGCGCATCGCGAGCGCCCCAGGCTGATCACCATCGGCGCGAGCCTGAACCTGTTCGAGCACCCCGTCGCCGAGGCGCGCGCGATTGCCGATGAGGTCGGGGCGAAGCTGATGTTCGACGCGGCCCACCAATGCGGCGTGATCGCGGGCAAGGCTTGGGGGAACCCGCTGAAGATGGGCGCGCATTTCATGACGATGAGCACCTACAAAAGCCTTGGCGGGCCAGCGGGCGGGCTGATCGTGACGAATGAGGCAGACATTGCCAAGGCGCTGGATGCGATTGCCTTTCCGGGCATGACTGCGAATTTCGATGCTGCGAAATCGGCGGCTCTGGCGGTGACGATGCTTGATTGGCGCGATCACGGTGAGGATTACGCGGCCGAAATGGTGGCGGTCTCGATGGCGCTGGCCGAGGCACTGGACGAGGTCGGGATGCCGGTCTTCAAAGGGCAGGGCGGAGAGGCCACGCGCTCGCACCAGTTCGCGCTGGAGGCCGCGCGGTTTGGCGGCGGGCAGGCGGCGTCGAAAACGCTGCGCAAGGCCGGGTTTCTGGCCTGCGGTATCGGTTTGCCGCTGGCAGAGGTCGCGGGCGATATGAACGGGTTGCGCATCGGCACGCCCGAGCTGGTCCGCTGGGGCATGACGGCGGCGGATGCGCCGCGCATGGCCGGTCTGATCGCCGAGGCGCTGACGTGGCCCGATCCTGAGACCCTTGCCCCCGAGGTCGCCGAATGGCGTCGCCATTTCGGGCGGCTGCATTTCATCAATTGCGCATAGGCTCTGGAACCTTTGGGGCATCGGGGCTATGCCAAGGGCCACTCCCGCGCCCCAAGGAAGCCCTATGCCCTTTGCCCTGACCGATCTGCGCGCTTTGGCCGATCTGCCTTTCGACGAGATTATCGACGCGCGCTCGCCCTCGGAATTCGCCGAGGACCATATCCCCGGTGCGATCAACCTGCCGTCCCTGTCGGATGCCGAGCGCGCCGAGGTCGGCACGATCTATGTGCAAGAAGACCCGTTTCTGGCGCGCAAACTGGGCGCGGCCTATGTGGCGCGCAATGTGGCCGACCACCTGCAAGGGCCGCTCGCGGATCGCACGGGCGGGTGGAAACCTTTGGTCTATTGCTGGCGGGGCGGGCAGAGGTCTGGCGCGTTCACTGTGATCCTGAAACAGATCGGTTGGCGCGCGGATCTGGTCGATGGCGGCTATCGCGCCTATCGCCGCCTGGTCAGTGAGGCTTTGTATGAAACCCCGTGGCCTGTTCCCGTCATCCTGATCGACGGCAACACGGGCACCGCCAAGACGCGGCTTTTGCACCAGATTGCCAAGGCGGGCGGGCAGATCCTTGACCTTGAGGCGATGGCCGAGCATCGCGGCTCGCTGTTCGGGCCGATGAGCGAACACCAGCCTTCGCAAAAGATGTTCGAAAGCCGTCTGGCGCAGGCGCTGGTCGGGCTTGATCCCGCGCGGCCCGTGTTTGTCGAGGCGGAAAGCTCGAAGATCGGCAATCTGATGGTGCCGCCCTCGCTGTGGAAGGTGATGATCGACGCGCCGCGCTATTTCATCACCGCGCCGATAGAGGCCCGCGTCGGGCATCTGCTAGAGGAATACCGCGATGTGATCGGGGCACCTGCGACGCTGGATGCGATTCTGGCCAAGCTGATCCGTTATCACGGGCACGAACAGATCGCTGCATGGCGTGCGCTGGCCGGGGCGGGCGATCATGCCGCTCTGGCGGCAGAGCTTGTCGCGCTCCATTACGACCCGCGCTATGCCCGCATCACCCGCCATGACGCGCATGTGCCGCTTGATTTGCCCGATCTGTCCGAGGCGACGCTGGCGCGCGTGGCGGAGCGTCTGCTTAGCGACAGCTAATCGCAGGCGCGCCCGCAGTCAGTTTCCCGATCCGCGCGGCGTTAAACCCCATCGCGCGAAGCTGATCCACAATCGCATCGGCGTGACCCGCAGGCAGCGCGGCCAGAAGGCCACCTGCCGTTTGCGGATCATGCAGCAAAACACCGCGCGGGCCGGCCGCCCCCTCGACGGGCGCGGCGGCAAGGTTGGCGGGATAGATGGTCGAGCGATGCCCCGCCGCGGCCAGATCAAGCGCGCCCGCGTAGGTGGGAATTGCCTCCAGATCGAGGGTCGCCGCCAGCCTCGAGGCGTTGCAAATCGCCATCAGATGCCCCGCAAGGCCAAAGCCTGTCACATCGGTCATCGCATGGGCGAGCGGAGCCAAAAGGGTCGCCGCGTCACCCTGCGCGCGCGTCATGCTTTGGAACAGCCGCGCCACATCGCGCCCGTCGGCGGCGCCTTGCATCTCGGCGGCCAGAATGGTGCCCGAGCCGATGGGTTTCGTCAGCACCAGCGCGTCGCCTGCCTCAGCGCCCGCGATTGTAATGGGGGCATCGGGCGCAAGGCCCGTCAGCGTCAGGCCTATCGTCATCTCGGCCCCCATGGTTGAATGCCCGCCGACGATCTCGGCCCCGGTGGCGCGAAGAACGGTGTCGGTTTCGCGCAAAATCTCGGCCATGGTGCGGGCTTGCAGCGCTTGTGACATGCGCGGCAGGGTGACCGATAGCAGCGCGGCTTGTGGCGCGGCCCCCATCGCCCAGATGTCGCCAAGCGCGTGGATGGCGGTGATGCGCGCCAGAAGCGCCGGATCATTGGTGAAGGCGCGCAGATGGTCGGTCGTCAGAACCTGCTGCTGCCCGCCAATCGACAGGATCGCCGCATCGTCACCCGGGCCAGAGAGCACATCGGCGCGCGTGCCTTGGGGCAGGGCGGCAAGCGCGCTGGTCAATGTGCCGGGGCCGACCTTCGATCCGCAGCCGCCGCACAGGGGCTTGAAGGGGCTGGTCTCTTCGGGGGCATAGGCGACGGGGCCTTTGGGGGCGGGGGGCTCCATCGCGGGCAGGGTGCGGAACATTTCCATGAAACGCTGGTCGATGCGGTTTTTCCATCGCCAGAGGCGCGGGCCCGAAAAGGTCATGCCCCATTTCTCGGCCAGGGCGGATTTGCGCCCAAGCGAGACGAGTTTCAGATAGTCCTTTTGCGGATGGAAGGCGCGCGTTTTGCCCCCCGTCAAAAGCGCGATCAGGTTGTCCGACAGAATCGGGGCTGCGCGCACGGCGTAAACGCCCGCCTTCGGGCGCGGCGCGTGGGTCAGATGCGCGCAATCCCCCACCGCGAACAGCGTATCAAACCCCTCGACCCGCAGATCGGGGCGGACGCGAATAAACCCGTCATCGGTCAGCGGCAGCCCGCAGCCCGCCAGCCAGCCATGCGCAAAGCTGCCCGCCGCGCCAAGTGTGAAGCGGCTGGGGATGGTGCGCCCGTCGGTCAGGAGAACGCGGGTCGCGGTAATTTCGGCAACGCGCGCCGCAGTGATGACCTCAACCCCCGCCGCGTGCAGCGCGGCCAGCACCCGCGCGGTGGTCTGGCGGTTGTTGGCGGTGATCTCGGGGGCGGCCTCCAGCAGCGCTACGCGCGGAACATGTCCTTGCGCGTGCAGCGCATGTGCGCTGGCCAGTGCCAGTTCAACACCCGCGATGCCCGCGCCGATGACCGCAACCTCGGGTGGGGCAGCGCCTTGCGCGGTCTGATCCAGAAACCCGCGCCAGCGCGCGGCATAAGTATCAAGCGGCTTGACCGGAATCCCGTGTTCGGGAAAGCCCTTAAGTGCGGGCATCTGCGCGTGAATACCCACATCAATCGAGGCGATGTCATACTCGACCGCGCCATGCCCTGCGACGGTGACGGTTTTCGCAATCGGGTCAATCGCGGTTGCCGCGCCAAGGATCAGTCGCGCGCCTGCAAACCGCGCGAGTTTTACCAGATCAATATCCAGTTCCTCGCGTGTGTAATGCCCCGCGATATGGCCGGGCAGCATCCCCGAATAGGGCGCCGTCGGACCGGGGTTGATGATCGTCACACGCACACCCTGAACCGGCGCCATCCCCCACATGCGGGCGACCAGCGCGTGGGTATGGCCGCCTCCGATCAGAACAAGATCACGGGTCAGGGGGAGGGGTGCTAACATCTGGATCGGCCTTTTCACGCTATGCCAAAGCCATACGCCATTTGCGCGCCCCAATCCAAGGGGGCGCGCTGATTAGTCCAGCGTCCGGCGGAAGCGCAAAAGGGCCGCGCCCGACAAAAGCAGCACGAAAATCACCAGCGCCGACATCGGTCCGAAGACCGCGCCAAGATCCGCGCCCTTCAGCATCACGCCCCGGATCAGGCGCAGGAAATGCGTGAGCGGAAAGATCTCGCCCAGGGTTTGCGCCCAGGCGGGCATCCCGCGAAACGGGAACATGAAGCCCGACAGCATCAGCGATGGAAGGAAGAAAAAGAACGCCATCTGCATCGCCTGCATCTGCGTGCGCGCGACGGTGGAAATCAGGTAGCCAAGGATCACCAGCGCGAGGACGAAGATCAGCACTCCCGACAGGATCAGCGGCAAGGAGCCGACAAAGGGCACATGGAAAATCGCCCGCGCCGCACCGAGGATCACCACCAACTGCACCGCGCCGACCGCCAGATAGGGCAGGATTTTCCCCAGCATGATCTCGAAGGGCGTGGCGGGCATCGACAAGAGGTTCTCCATCGTGCCGCGCTCGCTTTCGCGGGTGAGCGCCATCGCCGTCATCATCACCAGCGTGAGCTGCAAGATCACCCCCAACAGCCCCGGCACGATATTATATTGCGTGATGCCTTCGGGGTTATAGCGCTTGTGCACCGTGATTTGCAGCTTTTTCGCCTGTTCTTCCTCACTTGGCCGCGTGCCGGTCTCGCGGGCCAGCGCATCGGCCGCAACTGTGCCAAGCGTGGAAATCGCGCCCGAGGCGACCGAGGGGTCGGTTGCATCGGCCTCGATCAGGATCGTCGGATTGTCGCCCAGCTCGACGCGGCGGCCAAAATCGGACGGCACGGTGACGACGAAAGACACCTCGCCCTCGGCCATCATCTTTTCGGCCTCGGCCGCTTCGGCATCAGGCGCGACAAAGCGGTAATAGCCCGTCAGCTCCAGCGCCGAGACGATCGCGCGGGTGTAGCGGTCCTGCGTGGGGGCGACGAGGGCGGCGGGTAGCTCTTTCGGGTCGGTGTTGATGGCAAAGCCGAACAGCATCAACTGAATGAGCGGAATACCCAGCATCATCGCGAAGGTCACGCGGTCGCGGCGCATCTGGATCGTCTCTTTTGACAAAAGCGCGCCAAGGCGGCGGAAAGAGAAAAACCGGCTCATGACATATTATCCGTCGAGGCGCCCATGAACTGAATGAACACGTCTTCAAGGCTGGTGGGGGTGGGGTCGAAACGGTTGCCGGTCTCTTGGGCTATGCGCGCGACGGTGGCTTGCAAAGCCGCCGCATCGGACCCTACCACATGAAGCGAATTGCCAAAGGGCGCGACCTGATCGACACCCGCTTGCCCGCGCAAGGCCCGCGCGGCCTGCGCCAGCCTTGGCCCTTCAAGAACATAGGTCACAAGCCCCGCGCCTTTAACCACTTCGTCCACCGTGCCGCGCGCAACCAGCTTGCCATAAGAGATATAGTTGATCCGGTGGCAGCGCTCGGCCTCGTCCATATAGTGCGTCGAAACAAGCACGGTCAGCCCGTCGGCGGCAAGCTGGTGGATCTCATCCCAGAAATCGCGCCGCGCCTTTGGGTCAACGCCCGCGGTCGGTTCGTCCAGCATCAGAAGGCGGGGGCGGTGCATGATGCAGGCGGCCAGCGCAAGGCGTTGTTTCCAGCCGCCAGAAAGGGCGCCTGCAAGCTGATGGCGGCGGGACGCAAGCCCCAGATCCTCTAGCGTTTCGCGCACCGCGGTGCGGGCGTCTTTCAGCGAGTAAAGGCCCGCAACAAAACGTAAATTCTCTTCGATTGTCAGGTCTTCATAAAACGAAAACCGCTGCGTCATATAGCCGATCTCGCGCTTGATCGCGATGCTTTCGCGCAAGATGTCATAGCCCAGAACGCGACCCTCGCCCGCGTCGGGCGTCAGAAGCCCGCACATCAGCCGGATCGTCGTTGTCTTGCCCGATCCGTTCGGCCCCAGAAACCCCGCGATCTCGCCGCGCGCCACCTCAAGCGAGACGTCGTCAACAACCGTGCGCGCGCCGAAACGCTTGGTCAGGCCGCGAACCGTGATGGCCGGGGCTTCGGTCATTGCGCGTCTCCAAGGGCGACATCGACAATCTGGCCGGGTTTCAACCCGTCTGGCGTGGTCGGCACGGCCTCGACCAGATAAACCAGTTTTTGGCGGTTCTCGAGCGAGTAGATCACCGGCGGCGTGAACTCGGGCGCGTTCGAGACATAGCTCACGCGGGCCGACAGCCCGTCGGAGCAATTGTCGCAATGCACGGCCAGAATGTTGCCCGTGCGGATCTGCGCTATCTCGGTTTCGGGCACATAAAGACGCAGCTTCACGGCACCATCGGGCAAAAGCGTCAGCGCGGGCGCGGCGGGGCCAGCGATCTCGCCGGCTGATCGGATCACATCATGAATTATCCCTGCAGCAGGGGCAGTTAGCGCGCGTTGTTCAAGGTGCCAGCGGGCCAGATCGCGCGCGGCATGGGCGCCCTCGACGGCGGCGCGGGCGGCGGCGATCTCCTGCGCGCGGGCGGGCAGGCGGGCAACCGCCAAAAGTGCCTCGGCCTCGGCCAGCTTGGCCTGGGCGACCTCGGCGGCGGTCACGGCGTCGTCGCGCTGTGCCTCGGTCGCGGCACCGCGTTCGGCAAGGTTGACGATCCGGTCGCGGGTGCGCGTGGCCTCGGTCGCAAAGGCGCGCGCCGATGAAAGCGCGGCCTCGAGCGCGCGGATTTCCTCGGGGCGCTTGCCTTCTTGCAGGTTGGCCAGCGTGCTTTCGGCCTTGGCGAGCGCGGCTTCGGCTTCGGAAAGCGTGATTTCCGCGTCGCGCTGCTCCAGCGTGAAGAGCGCCGCGCCCGCCGCAACCCTGTCACCGCGCGCGACCTGCATTTGTGCAATCCGCGCGGTCGCGACAGGGGCGATGCGGGTATATTCGCCCTCGACATAGCCGGTCGCGAAAGGGGCAGGGGGCAGGCAGGCCGAGAACAGAAGGCTCAGGCCGGGAAGAGAACAGATCAGGGCGCTCATTTTTGGCTCCGCTCAAGCATGGCATGAAGGTTGGCGGTCAGCACCGCGATGATCGCTTCGGCCTCGGGCGGACCGATGGTGGCCCAGCCAAGACGCTTGGTCACAAAAGGGCGCGCGATGCGGAAATAGGCGGCTTGCCCGATCAGCGAAAATGCGGTCAGGCGAATCTCGTCGCTCTCGGGCGGGCGGCCGGTGGCGGCGGCCCAAAGCGCACAGATCTGCCGGTGTTTGGGCTCGAAGAACTCGGCGTAAAGCTGATCTGACACGGCGCCCGGCTCCATCAACTCGCGCAGCATGAAGGCGACAAGGTCTTCGGCGGCGGGGGAGGTCGCCATGAAGGACACAAAGGCGCGGACCAGCGCCTCAAGCCGGGTGCGCGCCTCGGGGGCGGTCAGATCGGGCAGGGGGGCAGGGTCGCCCACCGCCTGCGATACCCGCGCGCCGACCTCTGCCGCGCAGGCCGTCCGCAACCCCGCTTTGCTGCCGAAATGATAGGCGATCGAGGCGATATTCGTATCAGCCATCGCGGCAAGGTCGCGCGTCGAGGTTGCCTCGAACCCCTTATGGCCAAAAAGGTTCAGGCCAGCGCGGATCAGCCGTGAGCGGGTGTCTTGTGGTGTTTGCGGCGTCATGCAGTAATCTTAATCAAACGATTGATTAAAGTCCAGCGCAACAAAAAAGCCACCGCAAATCTGCGGTGGCTTCACGCGGGGCAGGCCCGATGTATCAAAGAATGTGGCGCGCCTGCGCAATCATCACCGCATGGGTGCGGTTGTTCGCGCCGAGTTTCGCGAAAATCGAGCGCATGTGCATCTTGACCGTCACTTCGCTCAGGCCGACCTCGCGCGCGATCTGCTTGTTGGTTTTGCCCGCCGCGACAAGGCCCAGCAGGTTGGTCTCTTGCGTCGAAAGCGCGCTTTGCTTGTTGCTGCGACCGGGCAAACCGCGCCCGCCGACATTGGGCGAGCTCATCAGGCTGACCGGCAGGAACACCTGCCCCGAGTTCACCAGGCGCAGCGCGGCGGCCAGAGATTTGAGCGGCAGGGTTTTCGGGATATAGCCGCGCGCCCCCATCTCGATCGCGGACATCACGAAGTCGGGCAGCGCATTGCCCGAGAAGATGACCACCGCGGTATCCTGCGCCAGATCCAGCAGGCGCCGGACCGAGTCCAGCCCCGACATGCCGGGCATCAGGACATCCAGCAGGATGATGTCGAAACTCTTGCCCTGCTCGATCGCTTCGATCACGCTGTCGAAGGTTTCGACGACCTGCACATGAAAGTCGTTGCCTTCTTCCAGAATGGTCGCGACCGCGTCCCCCATCAGCTGATGGTCGTCAGCGATCAGGACCTGAATTTTCTTGTTCGGCGTTTCTGGCACCATATCGGGCATAGCTGTTATCCGGTTTACCATTTCTTCAGGTCTTTCAAACCAATCGCCCCTATCTTTCGATCTAAACCGCCAGATGAGTTCATTTCAACCTGTCTATACTTAAGAGTTTATAAGGTAAGCAGAACTATACTTAAGAGACCGTTAATATCTTAAGATACCTTGCCCGAAATAAGGGTGCATTTACACATTTCATACAGGGTAAGGCAGGTGGGCTAGCGGATCAATCCGCGCCCTTCTGAAATGTATTGGGGCGTAGAAGGTTGATGACGGCGTATGTGTCTCGCGTGTTTTTCACCCTGTTAGGGGCTGCTTTCGCGGCCGGTTTTGCTCATGCCGATCATCTGTTGCCGCCCGCCAATCCCGAGCTTGTGGTGATGGTCGCGGGGCCGGATGCGGCAAAAACCGCGCGTCATGTTCTGACGCGTGCCGAGCTGGACCGGTTGCCGCAGGTCAGTTTTGCCAGCCGCAACCTCTGGTCGACCGAGGAACACGCCTATTCGGGGCCAACCTTGCAAACGGTGATCGAGGCATCCGGCGTGCCGCGCGCCAAGCGGGTGGTTGCGCGCTCGATCACGGATTACCGCTCGATCCTGAGGGACGACGACATCTGGGGGGAGGCGCCGATCATCGCGACGCGGATCGACGGCGAGGTCTTTGGCCTGCGCAAGGGTGGACCCTTCTGGATCGTTTACCCTTACGACACCGCTCTGGCGCATACTGCGCATGATTTGATCGCGGGAAGTGTCGGGCAACTGATCGAGCTGAAAATTGAACCGGAGTAACGATCCTCTCATGGTAGGGACCCAGGAATACAAGACCGAACGCTCCCGGATCAGCCAGCGGCTGATTGTTGCCGCTGTTTTTGTCGTGCCCTGTTTCGTGGCGCTCGTGTTGCAGACATTCGTTGTGCTCAAAGGCTCGAACGACCTGCGCTATACGCAGCTCGAGAACTCGACATGGATGGTAGCCGAGCTTGAGAGCGACTATAAAAACCTGCTGCTGACCTCGGGCGACATCATCGCTGCGGAAGAATTCGGACCGGCGCAACTCTCCCGGTTCCAGACCAGCTTTGACGTCTATTTCAACCGTTTCTACCTGATGCAGTCGTATCTGCATGATTTCGGCGCCGGTCTGGTGGAAAAGCGGGCGATCAACGAGCAGCTTGCCCGGATAGGCCGGAATCTGCAGGCGGCAACCCCTGTGGTCGATGCGCTTGAGGTCGGGGATGTCGGGCAGCTGCGCGAGCTCCAGAGCGCGCTGCGTGAGGTTGCTCCCGACATTCGCGGCGTGGTCGTCGATGCCCTGACCGAGATCAACGACAAAAGCCGTTCAGACCGGCTGGCGCGCGAGGATCTGATCGGCGAGTTTGTGATGCTCAGCTTCCTTGTGCTGGTCATGCTGGCGGGGCTCGTGGTGCTTCTGGGGCGCTCGTTCCGCGACACCATCCGCCGCAGCGAACAGTTCTTCCAGATGGGCGAGATGTTGCAGGCCGCCTCCGAGGCTTCGATCGACGCGATTGTCATCACCGACCAGAACGGGCGGGTCGTGCGCTTCAACCGCGCGGCCGAACGGATCTTCGGCTATACCCGCGAAGAGGCGGTAGGAGGCTATATCTCGCAGCTCTTCATGCGGCGCTACGGGCCGGATGTGCGGCGCGAAAGCTCGGAGCTATTGCGCCGTGTCACCGACCGCGGCCTGATCCGCAACCTCGCACGCCGCCGCGATGGCGAGATCATCCCCGTCGAGATTTCCGTGATTTCCGAAATCGATGCGGAAGGGGTGCCGATCTATATCGGGTTCGCGCGTGATGTCACGCAGATGGTCGCGGAACAGCGTCGCCTGCGGCAGGACCGGCGACGCGCGCGGCGTGAAGCGCAGGACAAGACGCGCTTTGTCGCCTCGGTCAGCCACGAGCTGCGCACGCCTTTGCAAAGCATCGTCGGCACGCTGGATCTGCTCAAGCGCGAGCTCGACTCGGACGAGACGCAGGAAATCCTGAATACGGCCAGCGAGGCGGCGCAAACCGCCTTGGACAAGATCGAATTCGTCAGTGAATTCAACGAATACGATATGCAAAAGCTGCATCGCGAGCCGCAGTTTTTCGACCCGGTCAAAACCATCAATGACGCGATTTCCAGCTTCCTGCCATCGGCGCGGGTGCGCGGGTTGGACTTGCGGTTAAGCAACCAGCTCCGGCTGCCGCTGACGCTGCGGGGTATGCCGGTCGCCTTCCGGCAGGCGATCTGGCATCTGCTGAGCAACGCGATCAACTATTCCGAGGAGGGGCTGGTCGAAATCCGGCTTATGCTGACCGAAACCGGACGCCTGCGTGTCGAGATCGAGGATCAGGGCGTCGGGCTGAGCGAGGAAGAGCAGGACGAGATTTTCGAGGAGTTCGTCTCGCTCGGGTCGCCTCTGGCCAGCGCGCATGGCATCGGGCTTGGATTGTCGATCGTGCGCCGCGCGGTGGATGCGATGCAGGGGATCGCGGGACTGGCCAGTATCGTTGGCGAAGGCAGCGTGTTCTGGTTCGAAATTCCGGTCGAGCTCGATCAGTCGATGCTCTCGCCCCCTGACGCGCGCCGCCCGCGCGAACTGCGGGTGCTGGTCGTCGATGACCACCCGATCAACAGGAGCCTGATCGCGCGGATGGTGCGGCTCTTGGGCCATCACGCGGAAGAGGCCGCCGGCGGGCGTGAGGCAATCCGTCTGGCGCGCGACTCGCGCTATGATGTGATCCTGATGGATCTGAATATGCCCGAGGTCGACGGGCTGGACGCGACGCAGGAAATCCGTGCGGCCGGTGCCTCGAACGACAGCGCGGTGATTATCGTAACGGCGAATATGCTGCCCGGCGACAAGGAACGGATCATGGCAGCCAGCATCGGGCACCTTCTGCTCAAGCCTGTCAGTCTTGAAATGCTGGCCGAAATCCTGAGCGAGGCCGTGCCCGGCGCGCGAATGAGCGGCCATATCGGGTCTGATCCCTCGGAGGGAGAGACCGACATCAAGGCCGAGCTGATCGAGGTTATGGGCGAGAAACGCGCCGCCACCCTTCTGGCCGAGTTCCGCAACGAATGCCGCGAGTTGCTTGATTTCGCGCAGGCCGGTGGCCGCGAGAACCGCTCGAAACTGAGCTTCCTTGCGCATCGTTGTGCGGGCGGCGCGGCTGTCTTGGGCGCCAAAGAGTTGCGCACGGTTCTTTGTCGGCTTGAAGAGGCTGCGGTGAACGGGTCGCAGGCGTCGATAGATGCGGCCATTGCCGAGAGCGAGGTTTTGCTGGCGACCCTTCCCGAGACCCTTTGATCGGGTCTCGACGCAGCGTCCCCCTGCCGCGCCGCAGGCAGGCTTGATCCAACGCGGAAAGCTGCCTCCCCGCCCAGGCGGTGAAATATCTGGATTGTCCCCTTCATTGCCGGGACAAGGGGGCGTGTCACCGTCAGCCCTATCCCCGTTTCGCTGGTGCCGGTTTCACTTGCAAGACAGACCAGGGGCTTGAAATCCTTGCGCGTGCCTTTCCGGGATGCCCTGGCCGGTATCCTTGACCTCGAGTTGCCGTCGCCCCGAGCGGTCCTCTCCGGCCCGAGAGGTCAGGCGCAGCGTTACCCTTCCCTCGGCGTATATTTGACCGCGTTTGGCACAAGATTGCCGGAGATCAGCCCAAGGCGGTCGCGCTCGGCCATAACCCATTGTGCCTCGTATTCGCACTCGGTCTGAAGCGTGTTGTCGTGCAAGATAGGCGAAAATCTCGACCATCCAGGCGACAAAGTCGCGCATGGAAACGGATCTGGTGAGCGGCCCCGGCGTGAAAGCTCGGGGCAGGGGAACCTGTTACAAACCTGAGCCAAAGGTGGGTTTTACGCATGAATGTATATTGCGATAATCCTTTAGGCGACATTGGTATACTAAAGATTTACGGCCCTTCCCAACGATACGTTGAAGAGAAGGGTTACCGGGCCGTAACCTTAAACAAAGGATAACGGAGCGTAATGATGGCTTGGGTAAACCTGAACAAGGATGCGGCGACGGAGGATCTCTTCGAGACCCTGCTGCGGCGCATGGGCGATGTTTCGCGCCGGTTTGTTGACGCTATCGGCCCCGATGATCGCACTCCCGCAATCACAGATACGCGCCTCACCCGCGAAGTGATGCCCCGGATGCACGCGCTGGACCTTGATCTTGAGCAATCCATCTATGTCGTCGCGAGCGACTCGCCATTCATGCAGACGGTGCTTGGCTGGCTGGTCTGGCAGGGCGGAGAGACAGTGACATGCCGCTCGGTCTCGCCGCGCGACCGGCTGTGGTATGCGCCCGAAGGCAGCTACGCGCTGATTGATGTCGACGCTCTTGGTGGCATCGTCGAGGCATGTGACGACATCTTGCGCCTGCGCAAGCACCGCCCAGACATCATGGTTATCCTGCTCTCGCACGACTTCTTGCGCCACGAGTTCGGCAAGGAAAGGCTCCCGCTCGCGGACGCATGTTTGCGGCTACCCTGCTCGTTTGCCAATCTCGAACTGGCGATGGTGGAGGCCGAGCTGAACAATCAGGCCTGGCAATTGCGCGTCGAAGATCTTGGGGCAGATGCCTGATAGAATGCTTGGTGCGACTGTGTGGTTTGTGTTTTCTTTAAGCGTTTCGGTGGTCGTCGGGGCATTGGCCGGAACGGTAGCGATACGCATGGGCGGTGATCTGGCATTCGGGCTGTTGATCTATGCTTTCGCGGGGGGGCTGTTGTTTTTCCTGCTCTCCATGGCGATGCGGATCAGTCGGCGATATAGATCCCGCTCGCGCTAGCTCCTTGTCCTGAAGGGGCGCGGCACACCGAAGAAGTTCCAGCAGTTGTGCGCATGTTCTGGCAGTTGTCCGGGGCACGACCGTGGGCGTTTAGAGCGGTCAGATGCGACGTGGAGGCCACCGGCGATCAGGCCGATTGGGCCGTATGCCCGGTTGCGTCCGAGGCGTCCATGATATTATTTACCCGCTTGGCAGCGTCCACCCAGGTTTCAGTCACCTCGTCGTAGCCTTCGAGCGCGGCTTCCATATCGCCTTCGCGTGAGAGGTTTTCCTGATGTTTTAACGCCATATGGAGGAGCTCCAACCCCATCAGGGCGGCAGCGCCGGAGAACTTGTGAGCGATGCTCGCGTGGGTTTGCAGATCGCCGTCCTCAAGCGTCTTTTTCAGGGTTGCGATATGCAGCTCGCCTTCGGTCACGAATTTCTCGCAAACCTGACGGAATTTCTCGGACCCAAGGGCGGCCGCGAGATCTGCTATCGTTTCATCGCCGGAGGCCGCAATCGGTGTCTTGGGCATCGGGACCCTGTTCTGCGGGCGCAGCGCGTCGTGCAGGGCTTTCTCCAGCGCTTTGCGGCTGATCGGCTTGGAAACCACCAGCCCGACACCGGCCTGTTCCAGCTCGGCCCGGGCTTCGGGCAGGATATTCGCGGTGATGGCAATGATCGCGGTGCGCTGGTTCGGCCCCGGAGCGTTGCGAATGGTCTGCGTTGCCTCGATCCCGTTCATTTCGGGCATGTTGAGATCCATGAGGATCGCGTCGAAGGGGCGTGTGTTGGCCAGCTCGACGCCCTCGCGTCCGGTGCGGGCCTCGAAGGAGGTGTGGCCCGCGCGGCGCAACATCTCGCAGAGAACGACGCGATTGATGTCGTTATCCTCGACAACGAGAATGTCGAAAGAGGGAGCCTTTCCAAGGCCGTCTTGCAGGGCGGATGCCTCGGGCGGGGTGGGAGCCTTGACCCCGGTAGCCCTGTTCGCCGGGAGCGAGAACCAGAAGACCGAGCCGTCGTCAGGCTCGCTTTCGACGCCGATAGCCCCCCCCATCGCGTGCACAAGGCGCCGCGCGATCCCCAGACCGAGCCCGGTTCCGGTCTGGCTGCGGGATTGGTCGGGGTCGAGCGTGACAAAATCGTCGAAGATGCGCTCTGCATCCGTGTGCGAAATCCCGATCCCCGAGTCGATAACCCGGAATTCCAGCTCGGATTGCGCGCCGTAATATTCGATCTCGATACGGATCGTGCCCTGAGTGGTAAACTTGATCGCGTTGCCGACAAGGTTCAACAGCACCTGGCGGATACGCATCGGGTCGCCGATGACATGGCCCGGATGGTCGCCCACGATCTCGTATTCCAGCTTGTTACCGCGCGCGGCCGCCTCGTTTCGCTGCGCCTCGATGATCTGCGTGGCCAGCGTGCCCGGGTCGAAGCCGACATGGGCGAACGATAGCTTGCCCGCGTCCAGCCGCTCCATATCGAGCACGTCATTCACATGCTGCAACAGGATATGTCCGGCCTGCTCCATCGCGTGGACAAAACGGCGTTGCTCATTGGTCAGGCGGGTTTCGCGCAGGATGTCGAGCGTGCCAAGCAATCCGTTCAGCGGCGTGCGCATCTCGTGGCTCATCACGGCGACAAAGGCGGCTTTGGCGCGCTGCCCTTCCATCGCCTTGTCGCGCGCGTTGATCAGCTCCTGCTCGGCGGCGACACGGGCGGTAATATCACGCAAATAGGAGACGAAATAGTCATCGGGGCCGATCCGCGTCGAGGAGACCGAGAGTTCGGCCGAGAACAGCGAACCGTCCTTGCGCTTTGCTTCCAGTTCGATCAGCCCGTGCCCGATGATCCGCGTCTCTTGGGTGCGCGCGTAACGGCGCATTCCCGCATCGTGCGCGGCAACCAGATGGTCAGGGATGATCAGCTCGGAGAGCTTGTGGCCGATCGCTTCGTCGTGGCTATAGCCGAAGATATTTTCGGCCGCGCCATTGAACTCGGTGACAATGCCTTTCTGGTCAATCACGATCACCGCGTCGAGCGAGGTGTCAATCACCGCTTCGAGGCGGGCTTTCGACGCCTTTTGCGAACGTGCCTGACGCAGCCCGAACTGCCACAGCCACCACATCGCCAGAAGCCCCGCAGAAAGGGCCGCCAGCAAGGCCGAAGTCAGAACCGCCAGACGGACAAGCGCGAAAAATACCCGCTCGCGTTGCCGTTTGGCCTCGGAGGTGAATTCGCGCACGCCTTGAAGCGAAATTGCCCGCACCGAAGGGGCCAGTGTCTCCAACCGCTGCGCAAGCTCGGGCAGCGCCGCGATCAGGGGGGCGGGGCCAGCATCAATGATTTTTGCAGCGTCGACGGTAAATGCCTCGACCGCAACGACATCGTCCTTGACGCCTGTATTGGCAATCACCTCGTCATAACCGCGCCCGTCCAGAACCGTGTGGACGCGCGAATAGAAGATGTCGAACCTGCGCGAAAACTCCTGAAGCGAAGCGCGATTCTCCGCATCCGTCTTGAGCGTCGCGATCCGAAGCTGGCCATATTCGACTTCGAACTGCGCCAGAGCCCATTGCAGCGAGTCCGAGTTGGCTATCGCCAAAGTGTCGATTTCCTGCTTGACCTCGACCGAATAGCGGAAAATGCCCAAGATCGCGGCGGTCAGCCCGAAAAGAAGCAGAATTACCCAAGAAACGCTCGCAAGCCTGCGAGCGTTGCCGTGCCGTGACATATCTTCAGATGGGGCCATCTATGGGGCTCCGTGGGGTTACTCGGACAGGATAATCCGATCAACCTGCCACACACTACGCGAGTATATGACCTCATTGCGGAACTTGTCATCCGCATCATAGGGATAAACCAGCCAAAGCGGCCCCTTGTCGCGGATAGACATTGCCTCGCCGTTGCGCAGATAGGCGAGAAGCGCCTCGCTTCCCAAAAGCTCCGCAACCGGAATCTCAACCGCGTAATCGTTGATTGCGGTGACTTTCACGCTTCCGGCACTGATTCCGAGGTCGCGCAGCAGATCATCGACCTTGACGCCGGTAAATTCTTGCGGGCCGTCGGTCCAGATGGTCGTGGTCGTGAACGAGCTTTGCGGCAGAGCCTGCAGCATTTCCATGTCGAATATTGCTGCGTTGTCACTGTTTTGATTGGAAAAATCGCCCGACACAGTCAGCACCGGCGTATCGCCCGGCTGAGCGAGAGGCTCAGCAGTGGCCGAAAACGGTAGCAGCAGGGCTACAGAAAGAAGTGCGGATGTAAGAACGCGCATGATGGTTACTCCCCAAAACAGACATCAGATGTTTATGTTTGGCATATCCACGGGCGATACGCTTTGTGGCAAAAGGGTATTCAAATATCCTAAAGGATAGATAAATATGGGTTTCGGGTTTATTTGTCGTCGATTTGGGCGGTAATGCCATAACCGATTGGAGAGGAACTCCTTGCAATCGAAGGGCGTATTGCCCTAATCCAAAAGGTGGGAATGCTCCCGTAGCGCGCCGCCGAGGAGAGAGAATGAAGCTTCTGATCGCCGACGACCATGATCTGGTCCGGGATGCTATTGCCGCGCTGTTGCGCAACGGTGGATGCGAAGAGGTCGTGACAGCGGGTAATTTCGACGACGCTTTCAAGATGGTTCGCGAGCAAGGTGACATTGACCTTGTCCTTCTGGATTACGATATGCCCGGTATGCATGGCCTGAAAGGGCTGGCGGATATGCGGCGCAACTATCCGGCACTGCCCGTCGCGATTATTTCGGGGATGGCCAAGCCTTCGGTCGCGCGCGAGGCGATCGACCACGGAGCAATCGGCTTTGTGCCGAAAACCCTTCCGGCCAAGTCGATTATCGGGGCGGTGACGCTGATGGCCTCGGGGGCGGTGTTCGCTCCGTTCGAATTTATCAAGCAAGAAGCGACGCCTGAAATCGGCGGCCTGACGCAGCGCGAAATCGCGGTTTTGCGCGGAATTTGCGAAGGCAAGACCAACAAGGAAATCGCGCGCGAGCTGGACCTGCAAGAGGTGACGGTCAAGCTGCATGTGCGCACCTTGTGCCGCAAGATCGACGCGCGCAATCGCACGCAGGCCGCAATGATCGCGCGCTAGCACGAGTGGTTCTGATCTGTTTCTGATTTCACACCTGCCCCCTGCGACCTTGCCGAAGCAAAGCCGCAGGGTTGCAGGCAACCAACCGAGCGCAGGTGGGGCAGGTGGGCGCCACGGCTGGATCTCTATTCTTTAGCCGTGCAGAGTTTCTCGACGCGGCGTCGGGATCAGGTGGATGATATTGGAGGTTCGGAGTTCCTGTCCCACATGCGGCCTGATCTCCGAGATGGTTTCCACCAATCTCGCGGCCGCTGCTGACATGCCCTTCGCGTCGCAATACCCTTGAAGCTCGACTAGCACGTCAACAATCCAGTCATTATTCTGGTTTTGCTTCGTCATCGTCTTGCACTCCACACTCAATCACTATGAATGCAGGTTAACCTTTCGGAGTAGGATTTTCTTTGGTGCAATACGGTATGATTTGTTCGCAAAAGAGATTGAATGCATACCTTTGATAATAGACGTGTCCGAAATGGACGTTGCGGATGTCGCGCGTCAGGGAGAGGCATCTCGTAACGGGGGGCTTTCAAACAGAATATAAAACAACAAGATAGGGGCGCCGTTGGCACCCGGAGTGACGGTTTCATACCTTTTTTCTGGGCTGCATCTCGCCTTGCAGGCATGGCGACGCAGATATTCGAATTGAACGATTTGTTTGCTTTTCGGCTCAGATGATAGCGGGATCATCAGTTTGAGGAGGCTGATATGCTGGCTTTACTCTACCGGATACCCGCGCGGATCTACGCGATCGTTATCGTCTCTGCGATTGCGCTTGCGGCGGTGTCGCAGCTTGTCATGTCCTACGCGATCGAAGACGCGCATGAGACCCTTGATGCCCATCTGGGCGAGGTCACCGATACTGCGATCAGCTCGCTCGAGGCGCTTCAGGCCGGGGTCGAGACCGGCGCACTGACGCTGGAAGAGGCGCAAGAGCGCGGGCGGCAGGCTCTGATGACGATGCATTTCGGCGATGCGGGCTATTTCTATGTGCTCGACCACGATCTCGTCATTCAGGTTCACCCGACGATCCCGAAATGGATTGGCACCTATCAGGGCGAGTATGAGGATGCGGTCGGCACGAAAATCTTTCAGGAGATGCTGAAAATCGTTCAGACCTCGGGCGAGGGGGCGATCCGCTATTATTTCAATAAGCCCGACAGCCCCCTGCCGGAGCCGAAGGTCGGCTATGTGCAGGAGTTCGCGCCTTGGGGATGGATCATCGGAACCGGCGCCTATGTGACCGACATCGAGGCCGATCAGGCGCATATGCAATCGGCTGCGATCCAGGCATTTCTTGCCTGCCTGGTCGTGCTGGTTGCGATCTCGGCGCTTCTGGCGCGCACGGTCACGGGGCCGATCCGGCACCTAGATCAGCGGATGAAGGCGATGGCGGCGGGCGATCTGGAGACGCCGGTGCCGCATCTCGGTGCGCGGTCTGAATTTGGCGAAATGGCGCGCGAACTGGATGGGTTCCGCGTGGCTTTGCTGGGCCAGGCAGAGCTGGAACGCAGACAGCATGAGCGCGATGCCGAACTCGCCGAGGCGAAGGAGGCGGCAGCGCGCCAGCAGATTGCAGCCGCCGAGCGCGAGGCCCGCGCAGCCGAAGAGCGTCACCACGAAGAAGAACGCAGTCAGGCCGAGCGCGACGCCGAACGCGCCGAGGCACAGGCCGAACGTGAACGGCTGATGGCTGAACAGGCGCGCGTTGTCGACCGGATCGCCAAGAGCCTTGCCGAGATGTCGCAAGGCGATCTGACGGTCTCGATCTCCGAGGTTTTCCCGCCCTCCTACGAACAGCTGCGCCACGATTTCAATAATGCGATCGAACAGTTCGCGCGACTTGCGACCGGCATTGTCGAGAGCGCGCGCTCGATCGAGGGGGAAACCACAAGCCTGAACCAGGCCTCGGTCGAAATGGGGCGGCGGACGGAAACGCAGGCGGCCTCTCTGGAGGAAACAGCTGCGGCGATGAACCAGTTGACCTCTTCGGTGGAAAGCTCGGCGCGGGGCGCGAAAGAAGCGGCGCAAGCGGTTGAACGGACGCGCGAAACCACCGGTGCGGGGCGTGTCGTAGTCGAGCGCACACTCAAGGCGATGACCGATATTGCGCAAAGCTCGGACAAGATCTCGCGGATCACCGGCGTGATCGACGACATTGCCTTCCAGACCAATCTTCTGGCGCTGAACGCCGGCGTCGAGGCCGCGCGGGCAGGCGAGACAGGGCGCGGATTTGCGGTTGTGGCCTCCGAGGTGCGTGCGCTGGCGCAGCGCTCCTCCGAGGCCGCGCGCGAGATTGCCGAGCTGATCGGAACCTCGGAAAAGCAGGTGCGCGAAGGGGTCACGCTGGCCACGCAGTCGGGCAACTCGCTTGGTGAAATCGAGGCGCTGGTTGCCGAACTGGACGGGCAGTTGCGCACGATTGCGGCCTCGTCGGACGAACAGGCCGTGGGGCTGAACGAGGTGTCGGTCGCGGTCAACCAGCTCGATCAGGTGACGCAGCAGAACGCGGCCATGTTCGAGGAAAGCTCGGCCGCGGTGCAGGCGTTGCGCAACCATGCGGTCGCGCTGCGCGAGGCGTCATCGGTGTTCCGCCTGCAGTCGCAGGACTGGGCAGAGAGCGGTGTGGACGAAGGTTCGCGCCTTGCGTCCTGATTAGCGCGGAGCGGCGGTGAAGCGGGCGTAACCTTCGGCGAAGGCGGCGCTCAGGTCGCGCTCTGGTTCGATGGTCGCGGCAATCGCGGGCGGGGTGCAGACCTCGTCTGGTGTGGCACCTGTTGCCGCCAGAATCCCAAGCCGCGCCGCCCCGAAGGCCGCCCCGAAATCCCCTTCTGCGGGTAACAAAACAGGCACGTCCAGCACCGTTGCAATCACCCGCAGCCAATAGGACGAGCGCGAGCCGCCACCCATCGCCAGCAAAGGTTCGGGCGCGGTGCCCGCCGCCGCCAGCGCCGCCTGATTGTCCTTCAGCGCATAGGCGACCCCTTCCAGAACCGCCCGCGTCAGGCTCTCGCGGTCTGCGCGTGCGGAAAGCCCGTCAAAGCGCGCGCGCAGGCTCGCGCTGTTATAGGGCGTGCGCTCCCCCGCCAGATAGGGCAGGAACAGCGCCTCTCCGGGCGGCAACAGATCGTCCCCAAGCGCGCGCGTCAGATCGGCAGGCGCGGTCCCCACCAGATCGGCATACCAGCCAAGCGCCGAGGCCGCCGACAGGATCACCCCCATCTGGTGCCATGTATCCGGCAGCGCGTGGCAAAAGCTGTGCACGGCACTTGCGGGGTTGGGGCGGTAGGCGGCGTTCGCGGCAAACAGAACGCCCGAGGTGCCAAGCGAGATAAAGCCGCGTCCGGGGCGGATCGTGCCTGCGCCGATGGCGCTGGCCGCGTTGTCACCCGCGCCACCAGCCACCGGAACCGCGCCCTTGATACCCCACCGTGCGGCGAGTTCCGGGCGCAACAGGCCGGACACTTCCGAGCCTTCGACAAGCGCGGGCATCTGGTCGCGGCGCATCCCCGAAGCCTCTAGCAGCGCGTCGGACCAATCGCGCGCGCCGGTGTCCAGCCAGCTTGTCCCCGCCGCATCCGACATTTCCGAGACATGCTCTCCGGTCAGCCAGAGGCGAAGGTAATCCTTTGGAAGCAATATCTTGCGGGTCTTTTCGAATGTGGATGGCTCGGTCTCTGCCACCCACATCACCTTCGGCGCGGTAAAGCCCGCAAAGACGATATTGCCCGAAATTTCACGAAACTGCGGGTCGGCATCCAGCCGCTCGGCCTGCGCCTGTGCGCGGGTGTCGTTCCACAACAGGCAGGGGCGCAGCGGCTGGTCGGCCCCGTCCAAGAGCGTCGCGCCATGCATCTGCCCCGAGAGGCCAATGCCCTTCAGCGCGGCCAGTGCGGCAGGCGCTTCGGCGCGGATTGCCTCGATCGCGGTTTCACAGGCGACGATCCAGTCGGCGGGGGCTTGCTCGGACCAGCCCTCATGCGGGCGCGAGACCGTCAGTGCCGCCGTATGCTGCGCGACGATCTGCTGCGCGTCATTGATCAACAGGGCTTTCAGGCCAGAGGTGCCTAGATCGAGGCCAAGAAACATCGGGCGCGCCTTTCGGGGGAGCCTAGAGCGCGGAAATTGCGCTGCGGCAGGATTGCAGTTGCAGGAAAATTTCGTAGTCGCGGGCGAAGGCGGCGTGGCGCTCGGGCGAGGGCGGATAGGGGCGCGTGCCAAAGGACATCGCGGCGGCAGCCGTGCGAATATCGCCCAAGGGGCCAGCGGCGGCGGCGGCCATCGCTGTGCCGGTCAGCACCGCGTCGGGCTGGTGGCACAGATGCACTTCGCGCCCCGTCACATCGGCGTAAAGCTGCACCAGCAGTTCGGATCGCCCATGCCCGCCGGTCAGGATCAGGCGGTCCGCGCGCGGCCCGCCGTGGGCCTGCATATGCTCAACGATCTGGCGCACCCCTAGCGCCAGCGCGACGGCCGCGCGCCAGTAAAGCCGACAGGCCGCTTCGAACCCGCGCTCCAGCGTCAGCCCGATGATCGTGCCGCGCGCCATCGCATCCCCGAAGGGCGAGCGGTTGCCGTTGAAATCGGGCAGAAGGTGCAGCCCGCTGGCGTAGGCCATCCCCTCGCGCGACAGACAGGTGCGGATGTGGCGCTCGATCCGTTCGTGGGTTTCGCCCGTTGGCTCTAACCCGTTGATCCGCATGACGTGATCCAGCAGCGCGCCCGTGGCAGATTGACCGCCTTCGCAAGCCTGAACGCCGGGCAGAACCGCGCCATCGAACGGCCCCCAGACACCGGGCGCGGCCCAAGGTTGCGGCGACAGGGCCATGATGCAGGTCGATGTGCCCGCAATCATCGCCAAAGCGGGGCTGGCGTCAGTCGAGTTTCCCAGCACACCCAATGCGCCTGCATAGGCGTCGATCATCCCCGCCGCGACGGGTATCCCCGCGCGCAGGCCCAGCCGTGTGGCGGCCTCGGAGGTCAGCGCGCCGATAGCCGTGCCCACCGCTGATGCCGCGTCCGGCAGGGCCGCCTTTTCGCGCAGGTCCGACAGGCCGATCCGGTCGAAAAACGCCTGCTGCCAGCCGCCCGCGTCGGGCAGGTAGGTCCATTTCGCCGCCAGCGTGCAGATCGACCGACGCGTCGATCCGGTCGCCCAAAGGGTCAGGAAATCCGCCAGATCATAGGCGCCACCAAGCGCTTCCCATAGATCGGGGCGCTGTTGCTTTAGCCACAGAAGTTTCGGCACCTGCATCTCGGGGGATATGGTTTTCCCTAGATAATCCAGAACCTTATCGCCGGTCTTGTCGATCTTGGCGGCCTCGTGCAGGGCGCGGTGATCGAACCACGGGATCGTGTCGCGCCCGTTTTCCATCAAGGGACCGCCCGATCTGTTGCGCAGCACCAAAGAGCAGGTCGCATCGAACCCAAGGGCCGCGACCTCGCGCGGCTCGACCCGCGCCATCGCAAGCGCCGCCTGCACCGCGTCGCAAATCGCCTCGATGATATTCGAGGAGGACAGCGCCGACAGCCCGCCCTCTTGCCACAGGATAATCGGGCGGGATTCGCGGCCCAAAAGCCGCCCCTCAAGGTCGAAAATCCCCGCGCGCGCGGAGGCGGTTCCAACGTCGATTGCGCAGATAAAGCTCATGTCAGAGGTGATCCGTCAGTTCAACGCATCTATCGTAGCAGGCAAATCCCGCATCGCCAGCAAGATCGCGTCGGGCCTTTCGGCGCGGACCTTTTCTGGCAGGCGGGCGGGGATTGCGTGCGAGCCGCCGGTGAACCCGATCACCCGCATTCCGGCGGCTTTGGCGGCCTGAATTCCGGCGATGCTATCCTCGATCACGACGCAATCTTCGGGCGCAACCCCCATTTCCTGCGCGGCCAGAAGGAACAGATCGGGCGCGGGTTTTCCGTTTTCAACCATCGTGGCCGAGAACACATGGCGCCCGAACAGCGCCTCCAGCCCCGTGACTTTTAGCGAGCAGGCGATGCGTTCGGGCTGTGAAGACGAGGCCACGCAGACGGGGGCGGGCAGGGTGGAGATCACCTCCGCCACGCCCGGAATCGCGCCCAGTTCCGCGCGGAACCGCGCCAGCAGACGCGCGCGGATCTGTGCCAGATGTGCCTCGCCCAGTTCAAAGCCGAAATCGTCGTGGATTGCGGCAATGACCGTGGAGATCGACCGCCCCAACAGCCGGTCCCACGCCCAATCTTCGGGCAGGGTGCAACCAGCCTCGGACACAACCTCGCGCAAAACCGCCAGCGACAACGGCTCGCTATCCACGAGCACGCCGTCACAGTCAAAGATCACGAGGCCGGGGCGCATGTTACAGGCGGTCCTCCAGATAGGTGGTGAGCGTCGCCTCGACGCCGTTTTTCCACAGCGAATTCAGCGCGGTAGCGAAGGCCGCGCGGAAGGCGTCATTCTGGCCAAGCGTGCCGTAAACCGCCTCTTGCGCAAGCCATGCCTCGGGGCGCGATTTTGCCTCGCGTGCGATCGGCACAAGGCGCTCCCAGTTCGGATCGTTCGGCGCGATCTCGTGGCCCGCCTCGTCCGTGCCATAGCAATAGCGGCACCACAGCGCGCTTTCGAGCGCGAGGCCGGTGAACTTGCCACCCTTCGCAATCGCATCGCGGATCGAGGGGACGATAAACTTCGGCTGCCGGTTCGAGCCGTCAAGGCACAGGCGGCGCTCGGTGTCGCCAATCTTCGGGTTGGCAAAGCGGTGCGAGATCAGCGCGGCATAGTCCTTGGTATCGGTGTCGGGGACCGGCGGCACGACGGGGCGGATTTCTTCTTCGGTGATCTTGTCAAGGAAGGCGCGGATCAGCGGGTGCTCCATCGCCTCGTGGACAAACTCGATCCCCAAAAGCCCGCCCGGATAGGCGATGACCGCATGGCCACCATTGAGAATACGGATTTTCATCAGCTCGAACGGCGTCACATCCGCGACGAATTGCACGCCCGCCTCTTCCAGCGGAGGGCGACCGGCGGGGAAGTTGTCCTCCAGCACCCATTGGATGAAATCCTCGCAGAAAATCGGCCATTGGTCCGCAACGCCGTGCTCTTCCGCAGCCAGACGACGCTCGCGGTCCGAGGTGGCGGGCGTGATCCGGTCCACCATCCCGTTCGGGAAGGCGACATTGGCGGCGATCCACTCGGCCAGTTCGCCGTCGATCAGCTTGGCCACGCCGCAAACCGCGTTGCGGGTGACAACGCCGTTGTGCGGAATGTTGTCACAGCTCATCACGGTGAAGGGCGCAAGGCCCGCCGCACGGCGCGCACGCAGCCCCGCCACGATCAGGCCGAAAACCGTCTCGGGCGCGTCGGGGTTCGCGGCGTCCTTCTGGATGGCAGGATGCGTCGGGTCGAAGGTGTCGGTCGCATCCAGAAAATACCCGCCCTCGGTGATCGTCATTGACACGATGCGGATCGCAGGATCGGCCATCGTTGCAATCAGGCGCGCGGTCTGGCCGGGTTCAATATAATCAACCATCGGGCCGGTAACGCGGGCGTCCGAAGCATCGGCGGATTGCTCGACTACAAGGGTCAGGAAATCTTGCGCAGCCATGATTTCGCGCGCCTTTTTGTCGGCAGGCATGACGCCCGCACCGATGATCGCGAAATCGCGGCCAAGCCCTTTCGAGAACAGCCGGTCCAGATAGACCGCCTGATGCGCGCGGTGAAAATTGCCGACCCCGAAATGCAGGATGCCGGGGGTCAGATCGCTGCGGTCATAGGCGGGTTTTGCAACCGCCTCGGGCAGCGTATCGAGCGTTTCAAGCGAGAGTTTCATGCTCATCGGCCAAGTCTTTCGAATAGGGTTTCGGGTCAGCTCATCCAGTTGCCGCCGTCGACATTGTAGGTCTGGGCGACGATGTATTCGGCCTCTTTCGAGGCAAGGAAAACGGCCATTCCCGTCAGGTCTTCGGCGGTTCCCATGCGCCCGAAGGGGACGGCAAGGCCCACCTCTTTTTTCTTTTGGCCCAAGGGTTTGTTCTCGTATTTGGCGAAGAAGGCGTCGACGCCTTCCCAGTGTTCGCCATCCACCACGCCCGGTGCGATGGCGTTGACGTTGATGCCGTGCCGGATCAGGTTCAGCCCCGCCGATTGCGTCAGGCTGATCACGGCCGCCTTGGTCGCGCAATATACCGCGACAAGCGCCTCGCCGCGCCGCCCGGCCTGACTGGCCATGTTGATGATCTTGCCGCCGCGGCCTTGCTCGATCATCAGCTTGGCTGCCGCCTGCAGGGTAAACAGGGTGCCGGCGACGTTGATGTCGAAGACGCGCTGATAGGTGGCGCGGTCGATCTCGACGATGGGGGCGGCGGTGAAGATGGCGGCGTTGTTGATCAGAATGTCGATCCCGCCGCCTGCCTGCATTTCCGCCATCGCCGCGTCGATGCTCTCTTGCGAGGTGACATCAAGTGGGAGGGCGCTCGCGCCGATCTCGGCCGCGGTTTCACGCGCCCGCGCGATGTCGATGTCACCGATCACGACCTCGGCGCCTTCGCGGATATAGCCTTCCGCGAAAGCGCGCCCGATGCCGCGCGCGGCCCCCGTGATCAGGGCGCGTTTGCCGTGAAGCCTCATGCCAGTGCGCGTCCTTCGGCGTCGAAACGGTGGAGCTGTTCGAGGTCCGGCGTCAGGTAGACTGTGTCGCCGTGGTGCAGGTTGACCTCGCCGCCCGCCCGCACGTTGATGGTGCCGAACTCGGTTGCGACATGCAGGAAGGTGTCCGACCCAAGGTGCTCCGACACGCCGACGGTGCCTTTCCACGCGCCCTCGGTTGCCGAAATGGCGATATGCTCGGGGCGGATGCCGATAGCGTGGGCGCCGTGTTTGGCGGCCTCGGCGCCTTCGATGAAGTTCATCTTGGGCGAGCCGATGAAGCCCGCAACAAAGCGGTTTTGCGGCTTGCGATAAAGCTCCAGCGGCGAGCCCACCTGTTCGATCCGGCCTGCGTGCAGCACGACGATCTTGTCGGCCATGGTCATGGCCTCGACCTGATCGTGGGTCACATAGATCATCGTGGTTGCAAGCTTCTGGTGCAGCTCGGAAATTTCCAGACGCATGTTCACGCGCAGCGCCGCATCAAGGTTCGAGAGCGGCTCGTCAAACAGGAACGCGGTCGGTTCACGCACGATCGCGCGCCCGATGGCAACACGCTGGCGCTGACCGCCCGAAAGCTGACCCGGCTTGCGATCAAGATAGTCGGTGAGGTTCAGCGCCTTGGCGGCGGCCTCGATCCGCTTTTCCTGTTCCTCGACCGGCAGCCCCGCCATTTTCATCGGGAAGGCGATGTTTTTCTTCACCGACATATGCGGGTAAAGCGCGTAGGACTGGAACACCATCGCAAGGCCGCGCTTGGCTGGTGGCAGGGCGGTGACGGGCGTGTCGTTGATCGAAATCTCGCCCGAGGTCACATCCTCCAGCCCTGCGATCAGGCGCAGAAGCGTGGATTTGCCGCAACCCGACGGGCCGACGAAGACGACAAACTCGCCGTCATTGATCGTCAGGTCCAGCGGCGGAATAACCTCGACATCGCCAAAGGCTTTGCGCACGGATTTGAGTTGAATTTTTCCCATCTTATCAAGTCCTTATTTCACAGCGCCGAAGGTCAGGCCGCGCACCAATTGTTTCTGGCTGAACCAGCCAAGGATCAGGATCGGTGCGATGGCGAGCGTCGAGGCGGCCGAGAGTTTTGCGTAGAAAAGCCCTTCGGGGCTGGAGTAGGAGGCGATAAACGCCGTCAAGGGCGCGGCCTTGGCCGCTGTCAGGTTGAGGGTCCAGAAGGCCTCGTTCCAGGCGAGGATCACGTTCAGAAGAAGCGTCGAGGCAATCCCCGGAACCGCCATCGGCGTCAGCACATAAAGGATTTCCGAACGCAGCGTCGCCCCGTCCATCCGTGCGGCCTCAAGGATCTCTGACGGGATTTCCTTGAAGTAGGTGTAAAGCATCCAGACCACGATCGGCAGGTTCATCAGCGTCAGAACGATGACAAGGCCAGTGCGCGTGTCCAAAAGCCCCATGTCGCGGAACAAAAGGTAGATCGGGACCAGCACGCCCACGGCGGGCATCATCTTGGTCGAGAGCATCCACATCAGCACATCCTTGGTGCGCTTGCCCGGCACAAAGGCCATTGCCCAAGCGGCGGGGATCGCGATGACAAGCGCTGCGATGGTCGAGCCGAAGGAAATCACGACCGAGTTCCAGAAGTGCAGGAAGTAGTTCGAGCGCTCCTGCACGGCCTCGTAGCTTTCCATCGTCCAGGTCGAGGTCAGCACGTTCAAAGGGGCAGAGATCGCGTCGCCCTCGGATTTGAACGACAGAACAATCGTCCAGAGGATCGGAAAGAAGATCAGGAAACCGACAATCCATGCAAGGACAGTGGTGATTGCCTTGCGGCGGGGGGTAACTGCGCGGGACATGGATCAGGCCTCCAGGTTCTTGCCGATCATCCGCATCAGGAAGATCGCAACGATATTGGCCAGCACGATGGCGATAACCCCGCCCGCAGCACCGCCACCCACGTCGAACTGCAAAAGCGACTGGACATAGACGAGATAGGTCAGCGTGGTCGAGGCCGTGCCCGGGCCGCCGTTGGTGGTCACAAGGATCTCTGCGAAGACGCCCAACAGGAAGATCGTCTGGATCAGGATTACCACGGTCGCGGCGCGCGCCAGATGCGGCAGCATGATATAGAAGAAGCGCGAGAAGACGCCTGCGCCATCCATTTCGGCGGCCTCAAGCTGCTCGCGGTCAAGCGATTGCAGCGCGGTCAGCAGGATCAGCGTCGCAAAGGGCAGCCACTGCCAGCTTACGATTCCGATGATCGAGGCAAGCGGCGCTTGTGACAGAAAATCAAAGGGTTGCAGGCCAAACGCCTTGGCGATGTGGGCGAAAAGACCGTTCACGGGGTTCATGAACATGTTCTTCCACACCAGCGCCGAAACGGTCGGCATGACGAAGAAGGGTGCGATCACAAGGATACGCACGATCCCTTGGCCCCACATCGGCTGGTCCAGCAACAGCGCCAGAAGCGTGCCACCGATCACGGTGATGACCAGCACGCCAAGGACCAGCGCCAGCGTATTCCAGATGGCGGTGACAAAGGCGGGGTCGGTCAGGAAGTATTCGTAATTGTCGAGGCCGATGAACGCTTCCATGCCCGGCATCAACAGGTTGTAACGCTGGAGCGAGAACCAGACGGTCATCGCAAGCGGCACAATCATCCAGCCAAGCAATAGCAGGACCGCGGGGGAAATCATCAGGCGCGCAGACGCGCGGGAGGCTTGCGTGGACATCGGGTCTCTCCGGAAGCTGGATGAGAAAAGGGGCGGCGTATGGATCACGCCGCCCCAGTCTGGGAGGGCCGGTTACTTGATGTAGCCGGACTTCTTCATTTCGCGCTCGGTCAGAGCTTGCGCGTTTGCCAGTGCGTCCTCAGCCGAGGTCGTGCCAGCCAGTGCTGCCGAGAATTGCTGGCCGACGGCCGTGGCTACGCCCTGGAACTCGGGGATCGCGACGAATTGCACGCCGACATAAGGCACTTCATCCACGGTCGGATGGTTCGGGTCTGCCGTATTGATCGAGTCGATCGTCATCTTGGCGAACGGAACCTTGGCGTATTCGGCGTTCTCGTAAAGCGAGGTGCGGGTGCCCGGAGGCACGTTAGCCCAGCCTTCTTTCGAAGCGACAAGCGCGGTGTAGTCCTTGGACGTCGCCCACTCAACGAAGGCCTTTGCAGCGTCGACCTTCTGGGTGCCAGCCGGGATACCCAGCGACCATGCCCAGAGCCAGTTGCCGCGCTTGCCCTTGCCGGTATCGGGGGCGAGAGCGAAGCCGACCTTGTCAGCCACGGTCGAGTCCTTCGGGTTGGTCACGAAGGAGGCGGCAACGGTTGCGTCGATCCACATGCCGCACTTGCCCTGCTGGAACAGCGCGAGGTTTTCGTTGAAGCCGTTGTTCGAGGCACCGGGCGGGCCGTAGTTGTTCATCAGCTCAAGATAGTCGGTGAGGGTGGCTTTCCACGCATCGCCGTTGAACTGCGGGTTCCAGTCCATGTCGAACCACTTGGCGCCATAGGAGTTCGCCATAGCCGACAGGAAAGCCATGTTCTCGCCCCAGCCGGCCTTGCCGCGCAGGCAGATGCCGTAGGTTTCCGATGCCTTGTCGGTCATCGCTGCGGCGGCTTCTTTGATCTGTGCCCAGGTCGGCGCGTCGGGCATGGTGAGGCCCGCTTTTTCCATCAGGTCCTTGCGATACATGACCATCGAGGATTCGCCGTAGAAGGGTGCGGCGTAGAGGTTGCCGTCAACGGTCAGGCCGCCACGGATCGCGGGCAGCAGGTCGTCAACATCGTAGTCCGCCGAGAATTCCAGCGGCACGAGCCAGCCCTGCTTGCCCCAGATCGGAACTTCGTAGGTGCCGATGGTCATCACGTCGAACTGGCCGCCTTTGGTGGCGATGTCGGTGGTGACTTTCTGGCGCAGGACGTTCTCTTCCAGCGTGACCCACTCGACGGTGATGTCGGGGTGCTTGGCGTTGAAGTCGTCCATCAGGCCTTGCATACGGATCATGTCGCCGTTGTTCACGGTCGCGACGGTGATCGTTTCGGCTTGTGCGGCAAAGCCGGCAGCCACAAGAGCGGTAGCGCCCAGAAGGGCGCGGGTCAGGTTTTTCATAGGTTCCTCCCGAAATGAGCAATTGCTACATTGCTGGGCAATTATTCGCACCAAGCGTATGAACCTGTCAACAGGGTTCCGTGACGCAGATAGTCACAGGATACAGAATTGTCGCGAGAAAGGGGATGCGCGGAAATGTTCGCGCTAACAATTCGGCGCGAAAACAAAGGTTTCCGAAGGGTTGTTAAGCAGGAGGGGCGGATTACAGAGCGGCAAGAATGGCGCGCGCGGTGGCCTCGTCGGTAATCAAACCGTTAATCAGCCCGCCGCGCGTGGCCCCCAGAATGCCCGGAATTTTCGAATCGCCCTTGGCTGCTGCGACGGTCAGAACGCCCTGATCCGCGCTGCGTAGCCCTAGCGGAGCCGAGGTCACGCGCTCGTTCGAGAGGCCCGAAATCAGTGTGCCTTGCGCGTCAAAGGCCCATCCGGTGATCTCGCCAATCGCGCCCGCCGCGCGCAGGCGCGCCAGATCGGCCTCGTTGATGAACCCGTCCAATAGCAGCGGCGCGCGGTCGTCCAATTCACCGATGCCGACGATATTCAGCGTTGCGCGCCCCGCCAGATCGCGCGTCGTGGCAACGGTTTTCTGGCCGGTCAGCGCCTCGCGTTCCGCGGGCGAGGCGGCCAGCACCGGCATCGGCAGCGGATAGGTGGGCGCCGTCACCTTGTCGGAAATCGTAAACAGAACGTTGTAATAGGCGGTCGAGCCATCGGCCGAGATATTGCCGGTCAGCGAGACGACCTTGTGCTGTTTGCAATCCAGATGTGGCATCGCCTGAACGGCGGCACGCAGCGTGCGCCCGGTGCCAAGCCCGATGATCTGCGGCTCGGGTTGCGAAAGCGTCTGCTCCAGCAGATCCGCCAAAGCCACCGCAATGCCCGCCGCACTATCCGAGCCGGGCAGGGTGGGGGTAATCGTGCAATAGGCCAGCCCGCAGGCCGCTTTGAGCTGCTCGGCCAGCATCAGACAATCGGTAATCGGGTGGTCGATGCGCACCTTCACCAGCCCGGCCTGCATCGCCTGACTGACTAGCCGCTGCGCGGATTGGCGCGACACGCCAAGGATCTGCGCGATCTCGTCCTGCGTCTTGCCGCCAATATAGGACAGCCACGCCGCACGGGCCGCATCGTCCAGTCGTTTGTTGGCTTCCATTGGCGCGTCTCCCGGCGGCTCTTTCCCAAGGCTTAGCGGAAGCCCGCGCCCTTTGCCAAGCGGGCAGGGCAAAAAGAAAGGGGGCAAATCTGCCCCCTTCCGTTTGTTCTATGTGCCGTTCGATCAGCCGATGATCGCGTTCAGCGTGGCCGAGGGGCGCATCACAGCGGCGACCTTGGCCGGATCGGCGTGGTAGTAGCCACCCAGATCGGCGGGCTTGCCTTCGTCGGCTTTCAGTTCGGCCAGAATAGCGGCTTCCTTTTCCACCAGCGCGTTGGCGATCGGGGCGAAATGCGCGGCGAGTTCCGCATCATCGCCTTGGGCGGCAAGGGCTTCGGCCCAGTAGCGGGCGAACCAGTAGTGCGACGAGCGGTTGTCGTTCGAGCCGACCTTGCGCTCGGGCGAGTTGCCGTTCTCCAGAACCTTCTGCGTGGCCGCATCGACCGCTGCGCCCAGAACCGCTGCCTTTGCCTTGCCACGCGAGTCCGCAAGGAAGTTCAGGCTTTCGCCAAGTGCGCAGAACTCGCCCAGGCTGTCCCAACGCAGGTGGTTTTCCTGAACCAGCTGCTGAACGTGCTTGGGGGCCGAGCCGCCAGCGCCGGTTTCGAACATGCCGCCGCCGTTCATCAGCTTCACGATCGACAGCATCTTGGCCGAGGTGCCAAGTTCGAGGATCGGGAAGAGGTCGGTCAGGTAGTCGCGCAGAACGTTGCCGGTGATGGTGACGCAGTCCTTGCCCGCGCGCATTGTCTCCAGCGAGAAGCGGGTAGCCTCACGCGGGGCCATGATCGGGATCTCGATGCCGGCTTCTTTCAGCGCGGGCACGACGTATTTGATAAGTTCCGCATCATGGGCGCGGTTCGCATCCAGCCAGAACGCGGCGGCACCCGTGGCCTTGGTGCGCGCGATGCCCAACTGGATCCAGTCGAGGATCGGCGCCTTCTTCGCGGTGCACGAACGCCAGATGTCGCCCTTTTCGACCGCGTGGTCATGGAGCACTTCACCCGATGCCAGCACGATTTTCACCGAGCCATCCGCCGGAATTTCAAACGTGGTCGGGTGCGAGCCGTATTCCTCGGCCTTCTGTGCCATCAGGCCAACATTCGACACGGCGCCTGCGGTGGTCACATCCAGCTTGCCGGTCTCTTTGAAGTAGTTGACCGTCTCGTCGTAGACGCAGGCGTAGGAATTGTCCGGGATGCAGCACTTGGTGTCAGCCGCCTTGCCATCCGGGCCCCAGCCGATGCCGCCCGCGCGGATGACGGCGGGCATCGAAGCGTCGATGATAACGTCCGAGGGCACATGCAGGTTGGTGATGCCCTTGTCCGAGTTCACCATATACATCGGCGGACGTGCTGCGAGCGCGGCGGCCAGATCGGCCTCCAGCGCGGCGTTGCCCTTGATGCGGGCTTCCAGATCGCCGATGCCCGAATTCGGGTTCCAGCCAAGCTCTTTCAGCGCGGCGTCATGCTTGGCGATGAAGTCTTCCAGATAGACGCTGACGAAATGGCCAAAGATGATCGGGTCCGAGACCTTCATCATCGTGGCTTTCAGGTGGACCGAGAACAGCACACCCGGCTCCATCGAGGCGATTTCGGCCTTGATGAACGCGCGCAGAGCCTTGGCCGACAGGAAGGTCGCGTCAACGACTTCGCCCTCGATATATTTCAGCCCGTCTTTCAGAACGGTTTCCGCGCCCGAAGTGTCGGTGAAAACGATCTTCGCGCCACCAGCCTGGGCTGCGGTGATTGTCGCGGCCTTTTCGTTTGCGAAGAAGTCGTTGCCGGGCATCGCGGCGACGGTGGTTTTCGAGGCCGAGGTCCACTCGCCCATCGAATGAGGGTTCTGCATCGCGTAGGCCTTGACAGCCTTGGCCGAACGGCGGTCCGAGTTCCCCTCGCGCAGAACGGGGTTCACGGCCGAGCCCTTGATCACGTCATAGCGTGCCTTGACCTCTTTTTCCGCGTCGGTCGTGGCAACTTCGGGGTAGTCGGGCAGGGCGTAGCCTTGCGACTGAAGCTCTTTGATGGCGGCGACAAGCTGCGGCACCGAGGCCGAGACGTTCGGTAGTTTGATGACGTTTGCTTCGGGGGTTTTCACCAGTTCGCCAAGCTCGGCCAGGTCATCGGACACGCGCTGCGCTTCGGTCAGGTAGTCGGGGAAGGCCGACAGGACGCGCGCGGCGAGCGAGATGTCGCGGGTCTCGACATTGACGCCTGCGGGCGCGGCAAAGGCGCGGATGATCGGCAGAAGCGAGCCACGGGCAAGCTCGGGCGCTTCGTCCACGATGGTATAGATGATGTCGGGGGTCTCGGTCTTGGCCATGATGTCCGTCCTCTTTCCACTGGGCCGATGCGGCCTGCGTGAGTGATTGCTGGCAACGCCGGACGGGGTGCAACCTGTCCGGTGCGATCGCCTTTGCCCCTAGCCGAGAGGGGGCGTGAAGTCAATGTGTGCCATTGTATACCGCGTGAAAAACCTGCGCCCAAGGACCGGTTTTCCGGGCGCGCGCGGATGTTAGCGGTGAAGGCTCGCGATTTCGCCGATCAGCCAGTCGCGAAAGGCAGCAACCGGCCCGCCTTGGGTTTCGCGCACGGGCCGGATAAGTGCGTAGGATTCGCCCGTGTCGAAATGGCGGGGTGTGGCCTGCACCACCGCGCCCGAAGCCAGCGCGCGTGCGGCAATCAGATCCGGCACCAGCCCCACGCCAAGCCCCGCAATCGCCGCATCCAGCACCATGTCGAAATGCGCGAACCTCGCGCCGCGCAAAATCTGGCGCGGGTCCAGCTCGGTCTCGCGGAACCAGTCCAGCCAGAGCGTCGGGCGGGTGGATTGTTGCAACAAGGGCAGCGTCAAAAGCGCCTCGTCGGTTAGCGCGACGCGCCCCGCCAGCAAGGTGGGGGCTGCCACGGTCACAAGGCGCTCTGGCAGGATCGCCTCGGATGTGGCGCCCGCGGGTTCATGCTGAGAACGCATGATCGCAAGGTCAACCGGCTCGCGGGTGAAATCCACCGGATCAAGCCGCGCGGAAAGGTCGAGGCTCACCTCGGGGTGCGCTGTCGCAAAGCCGCCAAGACGCGGGATCAGCCAGGAGCGCGCGAAACTTGGCAGGACCGCCAGACGCAGCACCGCATCACGCCCGCCAAAGGCCATCACGCCACTGGCCGCACTGTTCAGATGGCGCAGGATTTCGTCAGCCTGATCCTGAAAAGACTGGCCTGCGGGCGAAAGCACAAGCCTCTGGCGGACACGGTGGAACAGCGCCACGCCAAGCCGGTCTTCCAGCGACCCGACCGCCCGCGAAATCGCGCTTTGCGTCAGGTTCAGGTGCTCGGCCGCCAGCGTCGTCGTGCCAAGCCGCGCACAGGCGGAAAACGCCTCTAACTCGGTCACGGTCGGGATGTATCTCTTGCGCATGGCGGGCCTCCGGTCTGGAGTATTTATGCGCAAAACTCATCAACTTCGCAATTTATTTCGTTGGCACGGGCGTCCGGCCTTGGGTAGGGTGCCCCAAATATGAAAGGAACGCCGATGACCCGCCTGAAAGCCAAAGACCGCCCCGATCTGTCGACCTTCGACTGGGAAGACGCGCTGCGCCTTGCCGACCAGCTGACCGAAGAAGAACGCATGATGGCCGAAGCGGCCCGTGCGTTCGCGCAGGACAAGCTCGCGCCCCGCGTCGAGCGCGCCTATCTGGACGAATACACCGACCCCGCGATTTTTGCCGAAATGGGCGAGCAGGGGCTTCTGGGCGCGACCATCCCCGAGGAATACGGCGGCCTTGGCGCAGGATATGTGACCTATGGCCTTGTTGCGCGCGAGATCGAACGCGTCGACTCGGGCTATCGGTCGATGATGTCGGTGCAAAGCTCGCTCGTGATGTATCCGATCTACGCCTATGGCACCGACGAGCAGCGCGCGAAATACCTGCCGAAACTGGCGTCTGGCGAATGGATCGGCTGCTTCGGCCTGACCGAGCCCGAGGCCGGTTCCGACCCGGCAGGCATGAAAACCCGCGCCGAGAAAATCGACGGCGGCTACCGCCTGACCGGCGCAAAGATGTGGATCACCAATGCGCCCATCGCGGATGTCTTTGTCGTCTGGGCGAAATCCGACGCGCATGAGGGGAAAATCCGTGGCTTCGTGCTTGAAAAAGGCATGAAAGGTCTCTCGGCACCGAAGATCGAAGGCAAGCTCTCACTTCGGGCTTCGGTGACCGGCGAGATCGTTATGGAAAATGTCGAGGTGGGCGAAGACGCGCTGCTGCCGAACGTCGAGGGACTGAAAGGTCCGTTCGGCTGTCTTAACCGCGCCCGCTATGGCATCGCTTGGGGCGTGATGGGCGCTGCCGAAGATAGCTGGCACCGCGCGCGCAGCTACGGTCTGGACCGCCACCAGTTCCGCAAGCCGCTGGCTGGCACGCAGCTTTACCAGAAAAAACTGGCCGATATGCAGACCGAGATCGTTCTGGGCCTGCAAGCCGCGCTGCAAGTCGGGCGCCTGATGGACGCAGGCAATGCCGCGCCCGAGATGATCTCGCTGATCAAGCGCAACAACTGTGGCAAGGCGCTGGATATTGCGCGGATGGCGCGCGACATGCACGGCGGCAACGGCACGCAGATCGGCTATGGCGTGATGCGCCACGCGCAAAACCTTGAGACGGTGAACACCTACGAGGGCACGCATGACGTCCACGCGCTGATCCTTGGCCGTGCGCAAACCGGCATTCAGGCGTTCTTCTGATGCAGGGCCAAACGCCCCTGAACGGCCTGAAAGTCGTCGAGCTGGCGCGGATTCTGGCTGGCCCCTGGGCCGGTCAGGTGCTGGCCGATCTCGGGGCCGAAGTGATCAAGGTCGAGGCTCCCGAAGGCGATGATACCCGCCGTTGGGGACCGCCCTTTATCGAACGCGAGGGCGACCGCGCGGCTGCCTACTTCCATGCGACCAACCGTGGCAAGCGGTCGGTTATTGCCGATTTTCGCACGCCCGAGGGGCAAACGCTGGTGCGTGAACTTGTGGCCGATGCCGATGTGGTGATCGAGAATTTCAAGCTGGGCGGCCTTAAGAAATACGGGCTGGATTACGAAAGCCTCAGCGCGATCAACCCGCGTCTGGTCTATTGCTCGATCACCGGGTTCGGGCAGAACGGGCCTTATGCGGAACGCGCGGGCTATGACTTTTTGATCCAGGGCATGGCGGGCTGGATGGACCTGACCGGCGACCCTGCGGGGGAGCCGCAAAAGGTCGGCGTGGCTTTTGCCGACCTGTTCACCGGCCTTTATGCGGTGATCGGCATTCAGGCGGCGCTGGCGGCGCGCGCGGTGACGGGGCGCGGGCAGTTGGTCGATATGGCGCTTCTGGATTGCGCGGTTGGGGTGCTGGCCAATCAGGGGATGAATTTCCTTGCCACTGGCCGCGCGCCCAAACGCCTTGGCAATGCGCATCCGAATATCGCGCCCTACGAGGTGCTGCCGGTTGCCGATGGCTCGATCATTCTGGCGGTGGGCAATGACGGTCAGTTCCGGCGGTTCTGCACCGTGATCGGGCAAAATGCGCTTGGCTCTGACCCGCGCTTTGCCACCAACGAGGCGCGCGTCGCCCATCGGGCCGAGTTGCGCCCGCTGATCGTGGCGGAACTCGCGCGCTTTACCAAGGCGGGGATTCTGGCCGCGCTGGAAGAGGCCACCGTGCCCGCTGGCCCGATCAACGCGGTTGACGAGGTATTCGCGGACCCGCAGGTGCAAGCGCGGGGAATGCGGATCGAGGCCGAGGGCATCGCGGGTATCCGCACGCCGATCCGGTTTTCCGAAAGCGCGCTGGCCGAAGCCCGACCCGCGCCGAAGCTGGGGCAAGGGTAGGCGTTCCAACTCTCCTATGCCCCGCTGTTGCGCCCGCGTCCGGTCCCCCCGGAGTGCGGGCGCAATCCTGTTCAGCCCTCGGGGAAGTGGCAGGCCGCCGGGTGGGGCTGGCCTGACAGCTCGGGGCGGGTCTGGCGGCAGATGTCTTTCGCCTTCCAGCAGCGCGGCGCGAAGGGGCAGCCTTCGGGCACGTTCAGGGGTGAGGGAAGCTCGCCCTCAAGCTTGATCCGCTCGCGCCGCAGATGCGGCTCGGTTGTGGGCGTCGCTGACAAAAGCGCCTTGGTATAGGGGTGACGCGGGGCGTCGAACACCTGATCGCGGGCGCCAAATTCAACCGGACGGCCCAGATACATCACGATCACCTCATCGGCCACATGGCGCACCACCGACAGATCATGCGAGATGAACAGATAGGCAAGATCCAGACGCTCTTGCAGATCGAGCAGCAGGTTCAGCACCTGCGACTGGATCGACAGGTCCAGCGCCGAAACAGGCTCATCCAGCACCAGAAGCTTCGGTTCCAGCATCAGCGCGCGCGCAATCGCGATTCGCTGGCGCTGCCCGCCCGAGAACATATGCGGGAAGCGGTCGTAATGCTCGGGGCGCAGGCCGACCAGTGCCATCATCTCGCGCGCCTTCGCCTGCCGGTCTTGCGCCGACATCTCGGGGCGGTTGATTTTCAGCGGTTCCTCAAGGATCGACCCCACGCGGTGGCGTAGGTTGAGCGAGCCGTAGGGGTCTTGAAACACGATCTGCATGTCCGAGCGCAGCTTGTCCCAATTCGCGGGCGTGGCGGGGGTGCCACCGATGCTCAGTGTGCCGGCGGTGGGTTCCTCGATCAGGGTAATCAGGCGTGCCAGCGTCGATTTTCCGCACCCCGATTCCCCCACAACCGCCAGCGTCTTGCCCGGCTCGATAGAGAAGCTCGCGTGCGACAAGGCTTTGACGACATTGGGTTTTGAGAATAATCCGCCGCCCACCTCGTAATGACGCGCAAGGTTTTCGGCGATCACGACAGGGGCACTCATAGGGCGGTCTCCTTCAGATCGGCGCCAAGCGGGAAGTGGCAACGCGCAAGCCCCATGCGGGCATCTTGCACCGGCGGCGGTGTCATGCGGCACAGGTCCGTCGCCATCGCGCAGCGCGGCGAAAACAGGCACCCTTGCGGGCGGTCGAACTGCCCCGGAACAACGCCCGGGATCGTGGGCAGCCGCCGTTCGGTCGCGCGCTCGGGGAGCGCCGCCAGAAGCGCCGAAGTATAGGGGTGATGCGGGGTTTCAAAGAGCGTGCCGACGGGTTGCTCCTCGACCTTCTGGCCTGCGTATTGCACCTGCACCCGCTGCGCGGTTTCCGCGACCACGCCCATATCATGCGTAATCAGGATCAGCGCCATGCCGGTCTCTTTTTGCAGGTCGCTCAGCAGATCAAGGATCTGCGCCTGAATGGTCACATCCAGTGCCGTCGTCGGCTCGTCCGCGATCAGAAGCCGCGGCTTGCAGGCCAGCGCCATCGCGATCATCACGCGCTGGCTCATGCCGCCCGAAAGCTGGTGCGGAAAGGCCGAAAGCCGCTTTTCCGGCGCCGGAATGCCGACCAGATCAAGCAGTTCCACCGCGCGCGCATGGCGTGCCTTGCGGTCCAGATTGAGGTGCTGCTTGAGCGACTCTTTGATCTGGAAGCCGACGGTGAAGCAGGGGTTTAGCGACGACATGGGTTCCTGGAAAATCATCGCCATGTCGCGCCCGATCACCGAGCGGCGCTGTCTCGCGCTGAGTTTACGGATGTCGCGGCCGTCAAAGCTCATTTCATCGGCGGTGATCGTGGCGGTCCAGGGCAAAAGCCCCATCATCGCCAGCATCGACACGGATTTCCCCGAGCCGCTTTCGCCCACAATGGCCAGAACATCGCCCTGATCGACGGTAATATCGACCCCGTCCACCGCGCGGAACTGCCCGCCTGCGGTCGCGAATTCGACGGTGAGATTGCGGATGTTGAGAAGGGACATGATCTCAGCTCCGTTTCAGTTTCGGGTCGAGCGCATCGCGCAGCCCGTCACCCATCAGGTTGATCGACAAAACGGTGATCAGGATCGCAAGGCCAGGGAAGGTAACCACCCACCACGCGCGCAGGATGAACTCGCGCGCCTCGGCCAGCATCGTGCCCCATTCGGGCGTTGGCGGCTGCGCGCCCATCCCCAGAAAGCCAAGAGCCGCCACATCTAGGATCGCGTTTGAAAAGCTCAGCGCCGCCTGCACGATGATCGGGGCAAGGCAGTTGGGCAGCACGGTAATGAACATCAGCCGCCCCAGTTTCGCACCCGCGACGCGCGCGGAAATCACATAATCCTTGCTGCGCTCGGTCATCACGGCGGCGCGGGTCAGGCGCACGTAATGGGGCTGCAAGACGATGGCGATGGCGATCATCGCGTTCAAAAGCGACGGCCCCAGAATGGCCACCAGCACCAGCGCCAGCAACAGTGAGGGGAAGGACAGGATGATGTCCATGATCCGCATGATGATCGTATCCAGCCAGCGCGGCGCAAAGCCCGCCACCAGACCGACCAGAATGCCGCCCGTCGCCGCAATAACCACAACGACGATGCCGACGAAGAACGAATAGCGCGCCCCATACAGGAGCCGCGAAAGGATGTCGCGCCCCAGGGGGTCGGTGCCAAGAGGGTGGCTCCAGTTGCCGCCCTCGGTCCAGCCGGGTGGCAGAAGGGTTGCCGCGCGGTCCTGCACCGTCGGGTCGAAGGGCGCGATGACATCGGCGCCAAGTGCCAGAGCGACGAAGGCGGCGAACACATAAAGCCCGATCACAGCGCCGCGGTTCTCGCGGAAATAGCGCCAGAACTCTTGCAGGCGGCCGGGGCGGGCGGGGGTGTTGGTGATCGTCTCGGCCATATCAGCGCTTCCGGATCTTGGGGTTGATGAGGCCGTAGAGCAGATCCACGACAAGGTTCACGACCATCACGGCCACCGCGACCAGCAACAGGCCGCCCTGCACGACCGGATAGTCGCGCCGGAAGATGCTATCGACCATCCACTTGCCGATGCCCGGCCAGCTAAAGATCGTTTCGGTCAGGATCGCGCCGGCCAGCAGCGTGCCGACCGACAGGCCGATCACGGTAATCACCGGGATCATTGCATTGCGAAGGGCGTGCAAGCCATTGACACGAAACGGAGAAAGCCCTTTCGCGCGGGCGGTGCGGATATAGTCCTCGGACAGCACCTCCAGCATCGCCGAACGGGTTTGCCGCGCGATGACCGCCAGCGGGATCGTCGCCAGAACGATCGAGGGCAGCACGAGATGCGACACCGCCGATGCAAACGCGCCCTTCTGCCCCGACAAAAGGCTGTCGATCAGCATGAAGCCCGTCACATCGGGGAAGAAATACAGCAGATCAATGCGCCCCGACACCGGCGTCCAGCGCAGCATCCCCGAGAAGACGATGATCAGCAACAGCGCCCACCAGAAGATCGGCATCGAATAGCCGACAAGGGCGGTGGACATCAGCGTGCGGTCAAAGAACTTGCCACGATGCGTCGCCGCAATCACCCCCGCCGGAATGCCAAGCGCGATCGCGATGATGATCGCGCAGATCGACAGCTCCAGCGTCGCGGGGAAGAGCGCGAAGAACTCGTCCCAGACCGGTTTCTTGGTTACGAAAGAGGTGCCCAGATCGCCATGCAGCACGCCGTTCATATAATCCCAGAACTGCGCCAGCATCGGACGGTCAAAGCCGAATTGCTCTTGCAGCTCTTTGTAGCGCTCGGGTGTGACGCCGCGCTCGCCCGCCATCACGATGATCGGATCACCGGGCAGGACGCGGATAAAGGCGAAGGAGATCAGCGTCACCCCGATAAACGTGGGGACGAAAGTGAATATCTTTTCAAGCAGATAGCGAAGCATCTATGTGCCTTTCGGACAGTGGCCACGATGGACCTCTGGTGTGGCAAAAGGCGGGGCCGGTTGCCCGGCCGCCGCCCGATGATAGGGTTAGCCCGCGCTTATTGCTTCAGGCCGACTTCGGTGAAGATGTGGCTGCCAAGCGGGTGGACCACATAGCCCTCGACCTCGGGACGCATCGGCATGAACACGACCGAATGCGCGATGGTCGCCCAAGGCGCCTGATCCTTGAAGATCGCCTGAGCCTCTTCGTAAAGCCTGGTGCGCTCTGCCGCGTCGGTCACGGTTTTGGCCTTCTGGATCGCATCTTCGAAGGGCTGGTGGCACCATTGCGCGCGGTTCGACCCGCCCACGCCATCGCAGCCCAGAAGCACGGCGAGGAAGTTGTCCGGATCGCCATTGTCGCCCGTCCAGCCCAGAAGCACCGCGCCGTCGCGGTCGGTCGCCTTCGAGCGGTCCAGATACTCGCCCCATTCATAAGAGACGATCTCGACCTTGACGCCGATTTTCGAGAAATCCTCTTGAATCAGCTCGGCCATGCGGCGCGCGTTCGGGTTGTAGGGGCGCTGCACCGGCATTGCCCAGACCTTCATCGACAGATCCTTGACGCCCTCGGCCTCAAGCATGGCCTTGGCGGCTGCCGGATCATAGGCATCATCCTGAACCGCGTCGTTATAGGACCACATGGTCGGCGGGATTGGGTTTTTCGCAACCTGACCCGAGCCCTGGAACACGACGTCGATGATCGCCTGCTTGTCCATCGCCATGTTCAGCGCCTTGCGGACCTTCGGGTTATCGAAGGGCGCAACCTGCGTGTTATAGGCCATATAGCCGACGTTGAGACCCTCTTGCTCCATCATCACCACATCGGCGTTATCCTTCATGCCGGCGATGTCGGCCGGGTTCGGATAGGGCATGACATGGCATTCGCCTGCCTGAAGCTTCTGATAGCGCACCGAAGCGTCGGGCGTGATCGCAAAGACAAGGTTATCCACTTTCGGTAGACCGTCGCGGAAGTAGCTCGGGTTCTTGGCGTAGCGGATGACCGCGTCTTTCTGATAGGCGACGAACTGGAACGGGCCGGTGCCGACGGGCTCCTGGTTGAGCATCTCGGGCGTGCCGGCGGCCAGCATCTGATCGGCATATTCCGCCGACATGATCGAGGCAAAATCCATCGCGAGGTTGGCGATGAAAGGCGCCTCGGGGCGGTTGAGCACGAATTTCACCGTCAGATCGTCGACCTTCTCGATCGACTTGATGAGATCCCCCATCGACATGCCCGCGAAATATTCCCAGGTGCCGCCCGATACGGTGTGATAGGCGTTGTCGTCGCGCAGCTGGCGCTCGAACGAGAAGATCACGTCATCGGCGTTGAAGTCGCGCGAGGGCGTGAAGAAGCCGGTGGTATGGAATTTGACGCCCGGGCGCAGGTGGAAGGTGTATTCCAGACCGTCCGCCGATGCCTCGTAGCTTTCGGCGAGGCCCGGGATAACCTCGGTCGTGCCGGTCTTGAACTCGACGAGGCGCGAATAGACCGTCTGGCCCGAGGCGTCGAAGGTCGTCCCCGAGGTGTAAAGCGCCGGGTCGAAGCCTTCGGGCGAGCCTTCGGAGCAATAGACAAGCGTCTGTTGTGCCGAAGCAGCCCCCGCCAGCGCCATCAGAAGGCCGGTGGTGGTCAGTAGTTTGCGAAAAGTCATGAGTGACTCCCTGTTTACATTTGTTTAGCCCGAACAGGTGCCTGAAATCCGACGCCTCGCCTTTGGCGTTATGCTGTCGGGAAGAGTGTCCTGCCCCGGATGTTTCGCGGATCTGTCGCCCGCTTTTTGGGCCGGTCTGACAACCGGAGGCACAAAGTGAACTGCGCCTGCTTAATCTTTGAACAAGCGGTCAGGAAAATGCAACACAAGGCTTTTCCCTTGTAAAACAAGGGGAATGAAAGGTCTTTAGGGAGCTTGGCGCCCGGATTTCGGGGCGACTCACCGATTTATGCGGCTTTAGGCCGCGGTTTCGAGGGGGCGCGCGGTTTGTGACGTTGCGTCAGAGCCTCGCGAGAGGGCGGAAAGCGCGGCGGGCATCCGCAAGGCCGCATAAATCCGACCGTCCTCGTCGTTGCGATAGGTCGGTCCCGCGCGCGTCACATCATAGCCCAACTGCCGGAGCGCCCGCATAAGGGCAAGCGACGAGAGGCAGATCATCTCGGTCGCGCCCTGCGCCTGCGCACATTCAACCAGACCGTCCACGATCATCCGCAGGCAGGTTGCGCGCGCCTCATGCGTGGTCAGCCGGTCCGAAATAACAAGTCGCGTGCATTCCCAAACCTGCGGCGTCGCGATGTCATGGGGCAGAATCTCGGGCGGGATGTATTTCAGCTTTCCCAGATGGGCATCGCGCAACATATAGCTGTGCGGCCCCCAAAGCGCGGTGGTCGCCATTGCGCGTGCGCCGCCGACCAAATGGCCGTCTGCGTCAAGCACGACCGAATAATGCGCCTGCGGCGTGTCATACTGGTCCATCTCGACCAGGTCGTCATGGGGAACATCCCAGCCCATCTGGTCAACGAATACGGCTTTGCGAAGCCTGAGAAATTCGTAGAACGCGGTGCCGTGGCGGTGAAAATCGGAGAAATCGAACGTGATGCTTTGCATGAGTGCCTCCATTCTGGATGGCAAAACTCAAGCACGGAATGGTTAATGAATCACCATTTTAGGTTGATAAAACCTAAATAAGTCGCTTCTGGGTTGCAATCCGCAGAAGCTCGGACGGGGTTTTGGCGCCCAGTTTTCGTTTCGCGCCGGAAAGCCGCGCCTTGACCGCCGAGTGCGATATGCCCAACTCGCCCGCGATCTGTTTGATACGCAGCCCCTGCGCCTGATAGGTGATTGCCTCGATTTCGGCAGGGGTCAGCTTGGGTTCGTCGTCTTTATGGCAATGCGCCCTGCGGACCAGATCGAAGAGCTGTGCAAGCTCGCCCTCGGTCAATTCCCGATCGTCGCGAAACACGGTTGCATAGCTGCGCAGCCCCGCATCGCCCTGCCGCATGAACGAGGCCGTCGCCCCGAACCGCAGCCCCATCGCGCGCGCAAGACGCAAGACATTGGCCGGGTCGGGCAGGGTTATCTCGCTCCAGCGGGTGACGCCGACATTGCCGTAAAGCCAGCGCATCACCGGATCGAACACCACCAGGCCGCGCTCGGTATAGGCTTCGATCCACTCGGGTTTCAGCTCGTTAAGGTCCTCCTCCGGGAAGGCATAACCGACGCGAAGCGCAACATAGAACCCTGCGGTGGCAAGGCTTGCGAACTCCTCCCGGAGATCGTCGAGCGTTTTTATCGGCTCAAATCTATTGCGAAGGTGTTGCGTCAAATTCTAAAGTGCACTCAAAGGACAGGGAAAGACGGACTGATCCACCCATCTTAAGGTTGAATACGCGATATGAAAACGGAAAATATCGGTGAGGTCGATGCGCTGTGTGCCGAGTTGGATGCTCTGTGCGACACGGGCTATGCCTTCGCCCTGCATATCCGGTTCACGCGGCCGACCACGATGATCCGCACCTACAGCGAGGACTGGCTGGCCGAGTATTCGGAAAAAGGTCTTATGATTCAAGATCCTGTGGTGATCTGGGGGATGCAGAACTCGGGCGTCGTCTATTGGAAGGATCTGCCGGATCCTGCTGGTGTCTTCTCAGGCGCGGCGCGTCACGGCATTGAAAACGGGCTGACCTGCTCGGTCGGACCGGCAAGTTCCCGCTCAATTTCAGGGTTTTCACGCTCGTCAGGGCCGTTCTCGCCCGAAGAGGCCGCGCATTTGCTGCATCTGACTGAAAAAATGCACGAAGTTACGGCCTGAAGGTTCTGGAATAAAACGGGTTTTAGCATTCTTCCGAAAGGTCTGGCTGGCTGTCCTGTCATGCGCCAACGGTTCCGGCGGCGCGATGAAACCAGGCAGCAGGCGTCAGTCTGGGGTGTTTGAGGTGCCCGCTAGGGTTGAATTGACCTGGGGTAATGTCAGGGCGTTTCGCGAATCCTCGGATGACGCCACGTTAACCGCTTTGGCGGCTGAGCTTTCCCGCGCCCGGTCCGACATCTTCTGCCGCCAGCGAAACCGATTTCACAACGGCGGTGACGGGCAGCCCCTCGTGCAGCCCCAGTGCATCGACCGAGCGGCGCGTCACCTTGCTCAGCAGCTGCTCGCCCCCGAGCGTAAGCTGGACATAGGCGCTGGTCTCGCTGATCGGTGCGATTTTTGAAACCGTCGCCGCAAGCATGTTCAGCGCCGACAGCCCCTCGGGGCGGGTGCGGGCGAGGGTGACGTCCTGCGCGTGGATGCGCAGCGAAACGGTGGCGCCAAGGCGCAGTCCGTGCTGCTCGGTGAAAATTGGCCCGCCCGCCGTGTCGATGCGGGTCAGCCCGTCCGGCTCCGGCCCGGCCACGCGCCCCGACAGGATCGCGCCTGCCTCGCGCGGGCCAAGAACGGGGGCGGTTTCGGGGGCGGCCAGAACCTCGGCTGCCGGACCGCAGGCGCGCACGCGGCCTGCCTCGATCAAGACAAGCGTCGTGGCCAGTCGTGCAAGCTCGGCCGGAGCGTGGCTGACGTAAAGGATCGGCAGCTTCATCTCGTCGCGCAGCCCCTCGATATAGGGCAGGATCTCGGCTTTGCGGGCAGGGTCAAGTGCTGCGAGTGGTTCGTCCATCACCAGCGCGCGCGGGTTCGACAGCAGCGCGCGGCCAAGCGCGACACGCGCGACCTCTCCGCCGGAAAGCCGCGCGGGGCGGCGGGGCAGCAGATGCCCGATGCCCAGAAGGCCGGTGATCCGTTCAAGGCTTGGCGCACTTTCGCTTTGCGGCGCAAGCTTTTGCCCATAAAGCAAATTTTGCTTCACGCTCAGGTGCGGAAACAGCCGCGCATCCTGAAATACATAGCCGATCCGGCGGCGCTGCGGCGGCAGGCAGATGCCCGACTTGGTATCCAGCAGAACCTCGCCATTCAGCACAATCCGCCCTGCGTCGGGCCGCATTAACCCCGCGACCGAATGGGTGATCGTGGTCTTGCCCGCGCCCGATCGTCCAAAGAGCGCGGTCAGCCCCGCAGGCGCGGCAAAACCGAGATCAAGATCGAAGCCCTCGAACCGGTGGCGCAGGGAAACCTCAAGCATCAGCGCTCCCCCCTGATCCGCGCCGCCACTCGCCGCGCCAGCCACTCCGAGGCAACCAGCGCCGCCATCGCGATACCCACCGCGACCAGCACCAGCCGCGTCACGGTGCCTTCGCCGCCTGGCACCTGTAAAAAGCTGTAGATTGCCGAAGGCAGGGTCTGCGTCTGGCCGGGGATGTTCGAAACAAACGTAATCGTCGCGCCGAATTCGCCCATCGCCTTGGCGAAGGCAATCACCGCGCCCGCCACGATGCCGGGCAGGATAAGGGGCAGGGTGATGGTGGCGAAAATCCGGCTGCGCGAGGCGCCAAGGGTCGCGGCGGCCTCTTCCAGCCCCGGATCGACCGCCTCGATCGCAAGACGGATCGCACGCACCATCAGCGGGAACGCCATGACCCCCGCCGCCAGCGCCGCCCCCGTCCAGCGAAACGCCAAGGTGATGCCAAGCGAGGACAGCGGCGCGCCCAGCCACCCCATCCGCCCGAAGGTCAGCAGCAGCAGATAGCCCGTCACCACCGGCGGCAGGATCAGCGGCAGATGCACCAGCCCGTTGACGATCTGCTTGCCCGCAAAGTTCCACCGCGCCAGCGCATAGGCGGTGAAAATGCCAAGCGGCAGGCTCAGCGCCACCGCGACGAGCGAGACGCGCAGCGACAGCGCGACGGCCTCCCACGCTTCGGGGGGGAGCCAGCTGCTCATGGCGCGCCCTTCACGGCAAAGCCTTCGGCGGCGAAAATGGCCGCCGCCCCGGGGCTGGAGAGGGCATCGAAGAACCCCGCCGCATGGGGCGCGCCCTGCGCCAGAGCCGCCGGGTAGGTGATCGGCGGGTGTGCGCCTTCGGGGAAGGTCGCGATCACATGCACGCGAGGCTCGGCGCGGGCATCTGTCGCATAGACGACCCCCAGCGGAGCCTCTCCGGCCGCGACCAGTGCGAGTGCGGTGCGGGCATTGTCTGTTTGCGCAAGGTAAGGCGCTGTTTTTTCCCAAAGATCAAGGGATTGCAGAGCGATCTTGGCATATTGACCAACGGGAACCGCCTCGACCAGCCCCGTCGCGATCCGCCCGCCATTGGCCAGCGCGACGAGGTCGGTCGCGGGGGTGATCTTGGTCGCAGGCAGCGGGGGGTGCGCGACCAGAACCAGCGTGTTACCCAGCAGATCATGGCGCGACCCTGTTGCGATCCAGCCGCTTGCCGCGACCGCATCCATCCAGTCGGTGTTGGCGGAAATGAAAATATCGGCGGGCGCGCCTTGCAGGATCTGCCGCGCCAAGGCTCCCGAACCGGCATAAGACACCGCGACGCGATCCCCGGTTTTCAGCTCGTATTCGCGCGCGACCCGATCCAGCGCGGTTTTCAGCGAGGCAGCGGCGAAAACGGTGATCGTTTCGGCGCTGGCAGAAACCGGCAGGGCGAGTGAAAGCAGAAGGGGCAAAAGGCGCATGGGGCATCCGTTATGTCTGTCGGGGAATATCGTTCGTTTCATCTCGCCATGCAACCGTTATTTCCGATCCGACACAACGCGACGCAGCGGAGTGCTTGCCAAATGCCGCGTGCGCCGCAAAACTCGGGGCTGCGCAGGAAGAGTATGAGGCGGCAATGAGTGACGAGCAGGATCCGATTGAAGAGGCAATTGCGGGGATGATGGCGGGGGCGCCGGAGGGGCTGGTCCCTGCGCCGACCCCGCGGCCTGAGCCGGTCAGGGGGGGCACGCAGGCCGATATTCGCGCGCGCTTTCTGGCGATGCGCGAGGGCGAGGTCGACCGCCGCGCGGGGCTGGACTATACCCACCGGCGCACCGCGCTGAGGCGTCTGTCGGCCGCGATCCGGCGCTATGAGCCGCAGATCATCGCCGCGCTTGCCGCCGATCTGGGCAAGCCCGAGGCGGAGGTCCGGCTGACGGAAATCCTGCCGGTTCAGGCCGAAATTTCCCATACGTTGAAATATCTTAAGCGCTGGATGCGACCCCGTCGGGCGACCTCGACGCTGCTGACCTTCGGGACGCGGGCGAAGATTGTCTCCGAGCCGAAGGGGACCGTTCTGATTATCGCGCCGTGGAACTATCCGTTCGGCCTGTTGATGGGGCCGTTGAGTTCGGCGCTGGCGGCGGGGAATGCGGCGATCCTGAAGCCGTCGGAGCTTGCGCCCGCGACCTCGGCCCTGGTGGCGAAAATCATCACCGAGACCTTCGCGCCCGATTTCGTCTGGGTGGCCGAAGGCGCGGTCGATGTGGCGCAGGCGCTGCTGGATCTGCCGTTCGACCATCTGTTCTTCACCGGCTCGCCCGAGGTGGGGCGCAAGGTGATGGCGCAGGCCGCGCGGCATCTGACGCCGGTGACGCTTGAACTTGGGGGCAAGTCGCCGGTCATCATCGGGCCGGGGGCAGACCTGAAGGCGGCGGCGCAGGCGGTCGCGTGGGGCAAATTCTCGAACGCGGGGCAGACCTGTATCGCCCCTGATCATATCTACGTCGCCTCAGCGCAGATGGAGGCGTTTCTGACCCATCTCAAAACCGCCATCCGCAAGATGTATGGCCGCTCCCCCGAGGCGCAGGCCAGCGGACGCGATTACGCGCGCATCGTCAGCGAGCGGCATTTCCGGCGCCTTGATGCGATGATTTCCGCCGCCGAGGCAGGGGGCGCGACGGTGGTCGAGGGCGGCGCGCGGGATGCCGCGACCCGCTTTATCGCGCCGACCGTGCTGACAGGAGTCCGGCGCGACGCGGCTCTGATGCGCGAAGAGATTTTCGGCCCCGTCCTGCCGGTTCTGCCCTTCGAGGATGCCGGCGCGGTGATCGCGGCGATCAATACCGGCCCCAAGCCTTTGGCGCTCTATATCTTTGAAAAGGATAAGGGTTTCATTGAAGAGATCACCCGCAAGACCAGTTCTGGCGCGGTGGGGGTGAATGTGACGCTGGCGCATTACATGCATCTCAACCTGCCGTTCGGCGGGATCGGCAATTCCGGCATGGGGGCGGCGCATGGCGAATGGGGGTTTCGCGCGTTCAGTCATGAAAAGCCCGTGCTGCGTAACAGTTTCGCACCGCTGTCGGGCTTTATGCCGCCCTATCGCGGGATGAAGCGGCGGCGCATCCGGTTGATGGCGCGGCTTTTGGGGCGGTAATGCCTTGTTCCCTCACGGGGAATGGGGGATACCGTCTGACACAAGAATGATGAGGGTCGCATGACGCAATCTCGGGCAGAACAGCCGATGAAACTTGGGCTTTTGGGAGTGCTGACGCTGGCGCTGCCGCCTCTGTTCTGGGCGGGCAATTTCATCGTTGCGCGCGCCGCGCGGGGCGAGGTGCCGCCGGTTGCGCTGTCTTACGGGCGCTGGCTGATCGCGTTCCTGTGCCTATTGCCCTTTGCGATTGGCCCGATCCGGCGCGACTGGCCGCTGTATCGTGCGCATTGGAAGCGGGTTGCGCTTATATCCGTGCCGGGGGTTCTGGCCTTCAACTCGCTGGTTTATCTGGGGCTGCAATATACCGCCGCGACCAACGGGATGCTGCTGAACTCGACGATTCCGGTGCTTATTCTGGTGCTTGGGGCGCTGTTCTGGCATCAGTCTCTTGGGGCGATGCAGGGGATCGGGCTTGCGGTCTCGACCTTCGGAGTGGCGGTGGTGATCTTGCATGGCGAATGGGCGCGGCTTGTGGCGCTGGAGGTCTCGCAAGGTGACCTGATTATCTTTGCGGCGATGGTCTGCTGGGCGATCTATACGATGTGGCTGCGGTTTTTCCCCGTGGCGCTGAACCGGATCGGTTTTCTGACGGCGCAGATCGCGGTGACGCTGGTGCTGTTGCTGCCCTTCCTGCTGTGGGAGGTCGCCTCGGGGCGCGTGCCGGTCTGGTCGCCCGCATCCTTTGGCGCGCTGGTCTATGTGGGGATCGTGCCCTCGGTGCTGGCCTATCTGCTATATATGCGGGGCGTGGCGATTGCGGGACCTGCGCGGGCGGGGCTGTTTATCCACCTATTGCCGGTCTATGGCGCGGTGCTGTCCACGCTGTTTCTGGGCGAGGCGCTGGAGGCCTATCACGCGGTCGGTTTTGCGGCCATTCTGGGGGGCATTCTCATCGCCTCACGCGCCAGCCGCACGGCCTGAAAAACAAAGAGAATTGTGGCGCTTTTCCCTTGCATCACGGGGCGCATCCTCTATAAGGCCGCATCTTCCGCATTCACGTGAACCGGCGATGCCTCTCGTGGTGGGCCGCGGAAGTTTGGCCCCACCGTTGAAGCCGCCTTGAAAAACAGGAGCTTACATGCCGCTTTACGAGCATGTCCTCATTGCGCGTCAGGACCTGTCCAACGCGCAGGCTGAAGGCCTTATCGAACATTTCTCGACCATTCTCGCAGACAACGGCGGCAAAGTCGTTGAGCACGAGTACTGGGGCGTGAAAACCATGGCCTACAAGATCAACAAAAACCGTAAAGGCCACTATGCCTTCCTGAAAACCGACGCCCCCTCGGCTGCGGTGCAGGAAATGGAGCGCCTTGCCGGTCTGCATGACGACGTGATGCGCGTTCTGACCATCAAGGTCGACGCTCACGAAGAGGGCCCGTCGGTCCAGATGCAGAAACGCGACGAGCGCGAACCGCGCCGTGAGCGTCGTTGATCCGAGAAAGGGATAAAACCATGGCAAAACCGTTTTTCCGCCGCCGCAAGGTCTGCCCGTTCTCGGGCGAGAACGCGCCGAGCATCGACTACAAAGACACCCGTCTTCTGCAGCGCTACATCTCTGAGCGCGGCAAGATCGTCCCGGCCCGTATCACCGCCGTTTCGGCAAAGAAGCAGCGTGAACTCGCGCGCGCAATCAAACGCGCCCGTTTCCTCGCTCTGCTGCCCTACGCTGTGAAGTAAGGAGAAAGCACGATGCAAGTTATCCTTCTGGAACGTGTGGCCAAGCTTGGCCAGATGGGCGAAGTCGTGTCCGTCAAGGACGGCTACGGCCGCAACTTCCTGCTGCCGCAGGGCAAGGCGCTGCGCGCCTCGGAAGCCAACATCAAGGCCTTCGAAGCCCAGAAAGCCCAGCTTGAGGCCCGTAACCTCGAGACCAAGAAAGAAGCCGAAGCTCTTGGCGAAAAGCTGAACGGTCAGCAGTTCGTCGTGATCCGCTCGGCTTCCGACGCTGGCGCTCTGTATGGTTCGGTCACCACGCGTGACGCTTCCGACGCAGCGACCGCGGCTGGCTTCACGCTCGACCGCGCACAAGTTGCGCTGGCCAAGCCGATCAAAGACCTCGGCCTGCACGACGTGCACGTTCGCCTGCACCCCGAAGTCGATGTGGTCATCGTTCTGAACGTTGCCCGCTCGGTTGAAGAAGCAGACCTGCAAGCGACCGGCAAGTCGATCCAGGAACTCGCAGCCGAAGCCGAAGCTCAGGCCGAATTCGAGATCGCCGAACTGTTCGACGACATCGGCGGCGCGACCTCGGACGAGGACGAAGAGTAATCTTCCGCCCTTAGCGACAATCGGAAAACCGCGCCTTTCGGGGCGCGGTTTTTCTTTGGGCCGAAACCGGCAAAGCAAAACGCCGCCTGCATTTCTGCGGGCGGCGTTTTGGGTCGGTGGGGGAGGAAAGGGTCAGCGCTTGTAGCACTTCGACTTGGAGCCGAAGCCCGCGGGCGAGCAGATCCAGCTGCCATTGCCCAAGGGCGCTTTGACCTTGGTGACGCTCAGGCTGACCTGCGGCTGTGCGCCCTGGCCCTTGCGCCAGTCAAAGCGTGCCGAGCCTTTGCCAGCATAGCTTTTTGCCGCTGTTTCGACTAGAATGTTGGTATCTGCTCGGGTTTCCGCTTGAACGGCGAAACCGGTGACAGAGAGGCTAACGCCGACGATCAGCGCCAGCGAGAAACGTTTGAAAAGCTGAATAGCAGGCATTGCTCGACCCCTTACATTTGGCGCAGAACCTTGGTTTATGGTCCGTTAACGCTCTTTCGCTTATGAGATGCGCATTTTCTCGTTAAGGGTCAATCTGAGCTTAGGTATGTCCTCTTTGTGTCAAAAGAGAGCGTGATCGGCAAAAGGTAACGCGCGGAAAACTTTTCCGCGCGTTACCAGTTGTTTGGGGGCTATACTTTAGATCAATATATAGTGGCGAATTTTTGCTCACCCACTGAATTATTTCAGCACCTGGTTCTTCACGCGCCAGTCAGGCGTGCCAAAACCCTCGGGCCAGGGGTAAACCTCGGGTTGGTTGAAGTAGGACACCCCCACCAGATTCGGGTATTGCGGCTTCTCCTGACGCACCGCGTTGTTCCACATATCGACATAGGCCTGATCGCCGACAAACCCGAGTTCCGCCACGGCGATCGGCTTGCCAAAGGCGGCGGCGCGTTCATAGCGTGGCCCGAAGATCTCGTCGAAGCTGCGGTCATGGCCGTATTTCGCGCGGTCCCATGCCTGAAGCCCGAACACCGTCAGCCCGATGATGTCGGCATAATCGTCGCCCGGATAATAGCGCGCCATCTCGCCATCGCCCAAGGGCGACCACATGACCGAGATATTCGGTGCGCTCGCGCGGCAGACGTCGATCATGTGGCGATAGGCGTTAATATAGGTTCGCGGCTCCCATCCGGCCCAGATGAACTGGCCCGAGCGGTCGTCCATCTCATGCGCGAAACGCAGCGTGACCTGACTTTTCAGCGTCGCCAGCACATCGCAAACCGCTTTCATATTGGCGTCATAGGTGCCGTTCTCGATCCCGCGGCGCAGATATTGCGCGGTGTTGCGTTCGCTGCGCGACCACGTCCACGGCTCCAGCGTCACCAGAAGCGCGCGCTCGCGCTCCATCGCATAGGCGTCAGCGTCGTTCAGTGAGGGGAGGTAGACGTCCTCCCACGGCAGGAACAGATGCTCGATCACCACCTGCCGGTCGCCCGAGAAATCCCCGTCCGGGTCATAGACCCCGAAGGGCAGCGTTCCGGGAGGGGCCGCGTTCACGACCGATCCCCCAAGCAGCGCGGCCAGCGCGCCGACGGCTATCCATTTACCAGTCTGTTTCATCGGATTACCCCTTATCTACTGCCGGTTTCATTCAAGCCAACCCGGCAAAAAACGAAGTCTCACATCACCCGGCCGCCCCATTCCGGCGCCCGAAACCACATACTCCACACTCGAAAGCCGCATCGGCATCAGGCCCACGGCCAGCGCGTGCAGGCTTTCCTCGGCCCGAAGTGTGGTTGCCCACGCTCCGAGTGCGATAATCACGCTCAACCCCGCCAGATAGCCCGCCACCATCCCCTGCATCGCGCGCATCGCGGCGATGCCCCTGTGCTCCCAGAGGTGGCGCAGAAGGATCGTGGCCAGCAGCGCGCAATAGAGAAACGCGTTCACCAGCGAGAGCAGATAGAACCCGCGCGCCTGCGTGACCTCCGAGACCGTCAGCACCGGCAAAAGCGCGCCAAGCGCCAGCCCCGCGTAAAGCAGCATGATCCTGGCGGGCAGCGCGACGGACGCGGCCTCGCCCTTCGGCGTGATGCGGAAATCGACGAATTTGCCGGTGATCCGGTCGCGCAGAGCCATCAGGCAGCCCCACATCACCCACGGCCATTGGAGCACCACGAACAGTGCTTTTTCCCAGGCGATGACCTTGGCGTCTTGTGGGCGGAAAAACCCGTCGCGCCGGATTTCCCGCGCGAAGGCCACCATAACCGCGACGGCGGGCAGCGAATGGCCCAGAAACGCCGGATAGGTCACATCGGCGAAACGGATGTCGAAGGTGACCGCGAGGATCGGCACGAAATACATCAGCGCCATCGTGATCGCGAAGAACGCATACCAGCTTTGGCAGAGCAAAAAGAGCAGCTTCAGCCGCAGCGGCAGCCGGCCCAGATAGGCGGGCGTGTAGCGCAGCAAGAGCGTCATCAGGGAGCGCGACCACTGGAACTCTTGCGTCACCAGATCGGGCAGGGTGGCAGGACCGTCGCCAATCGCAATCGCGTCCATCGCATGCACGCCCCGCCATCCCGCCGCCGAGATCAGCATCGTTGTCGAATGATCCTCGGCCAGTTCGGGCCCAAGCCCGCCCGCCTGTCGCAGCGCCCTGGTGCGCACCGCGTAATGCGAGCCGATGCACATCGGCGTCAGGACGCCTGTGTAGCCCGCCTGAAAGATCCCGTGAAAGGCGGCCTCGGAGAACAGGCGCGTGCGCGCGGCCCAGCTTTCGCGCGCATTCGACGAACAGATCGAGGGCGCCGAGACATAGCCCACCGCCTCATCGGCGAAGGGGCGCAGTATCTCGCGCAGGTAGCCCTTTTGCGGCACATGATCGCTGTCAAGCTGGCTGACGATGTCGTAATTCGCATAGCCCCAAGTATCGTAGAAATAGGCAAGGTTGCCCTCTTTGCAGCGCGTGCGGCGGGGCCATTCGGCGCGGTGATAGGCGTCCTGCCCCTTACGCGTCGAAACCTGAACCCCGTTCGCTGCGCACCATGCCAGCGTGGCCTCGGACGGGTCTTCATCGGCCAGCCATGTGTCATGCGGGTAGTCCTGCGCCAGCATCGCCTCCAGCGTCTTGCGCACCACGGGGAAAGGCTCGGACGGGGTTTTCGTCGTCACCATCGCGACGCGCCACTGCCCCGCCACGGGGTCGGGCGCTGCCGAGCGGCGCGCGTGCAAAAAGACCAGCACGAAATAAAGCTGCATCCCCCAGATCCACAGCATCGCCGCAGTGACGCCCCAGTATCTCCACGCCCCGATGATATGCGAGGGCATCAGCCACCAGAGCCAGAACCACGCCGCGGCGATCAGCCAGAGCGCCACAATCGCGCGGTATTTCCACGCCTTCCGGCCGCTGAATACCGGCGCCAGCAGGGGGCGCGGATCAAGGGCCGGATGATGGGGGCGGGGGGTCATGCGGCACTCGTGAGTATCCTGTGTCCGAACCATGGGGCGGCATGGGCGACGATCCGGTCGAGGTCGCGAAACTGCGCGGAGAACCCAAGCACGGCTTCGGCGCGGTGCGGGTCGGCGGTCAGTTCCGCCGGATCGCCCGTGCGGCGGGGTTCAAAGGTGACGGGCACCTCGCGCCCTGTGACACGCTCGACCGAGGCGATGACCTCGCGCACCGAAACCCCGCGCCCCGTGCCAAGGTTCAGCGCCACGCTCTCGCCGCCCTTGGCCAGATGCTCCAGCGCCAGAAGATGCGCGCGCGCCAGATCGTGCACATGGATATAGTCGCGGATGCAGGTGCCGTCGGGTGTCGGGTAGTCCGTGCCAAAGACCCTGAGCGCCGGACCCATCCCCGAGGCCGCCATCAGCGCCAGCGGGATCAGATGGGTTTCGGGCAGGTGGCGCTCTCCGATTACGCCGTCAGGGTCAGCGCCCGCCGCGTTGAAATAGCGCAGCGCGGCGAAACGCGGACCCTTGGCAGCTTGGGCATCGCGCAGCATCCATTCGCAGACCAGTTTCGTCCGGCCATAAGGGTTGATCGGCGCCTGTGCGCAGGTTTCGGCAATCGGCAGATGCTCGGGCGTGCCATAGGTCGCGCAGCTTGACGAGAACACGATCTGCCCGACATGCGCCTTTTCCATCGCCCCCAGAAGGGCGCTCATGCCGCCCAGATTGTTGTCGTAATAGATCTGTGGATAGGCTGTGCTTTCTCCGACATAGGCGAGGGCGGCGAAATGGATCACCGCCTCGATCCGGTGCGCGATCAGCGCGCGCGTCAGGGTCTCGCGGTCGCGCAGGTCGGCCTCGACCAGCGGGCCCCATTTCACCATATCGCGATGCCCGCGCGAGAGGTTGTCATAGGTCACAGGCTCGCGCCCGGCCTCGGCCAGCGCCTTGCAGCACTGCGCGCCAATATAGCCCGCGCCACCTGTGACCAATATCCTGTCGGGCAGGGTCATGCGACGGCCCCTCCACGGCGCAGGGTCTGGCCCTGTTCGATCTGCTCGCGGAAATAGGGGATCGTCGCCATCAGCCCCAGGCGCAGCGGCACATGCGGCTCCCATCCCAGCAGGCGTTTCGCGCGCCCGATGTCGGGGCGGCGCTGGTGCGGGTCGTCCTTGGGTAACGGATGGAACACGATGTCCGCGCGCGCATCTGTCATCTCGCGCACCATCTGCGCCAGCTCAAGCATGTTGAACTCGCCCGGATTGCCAAGGTTCACAGGGTCCGAGATCGTCGGCAGGTCGCTATCGGCCTCCATCAGCGCCATCAGCCCGTCGAGCATATCCTCGACATAACAGAACGAGCGCGTCTGCGAGCCGTCGCCATAGACCGTCAGCGCCTGATCCTGCAGCGCCTGCACGATGAAATTCGACACGACGCGGCCATCTTCGGGGTCCATCCGCGGGCCATAGGTGTTGAATATCCGCGCGATCCGCACGTCGATCTGGCGCTGGCGGTGCATCTCGTAGAACAGGGTTTCGGTGGCGCGCTTGCCCTCGTCATAGCAGGCGCGCGGGCCGACGGTGTTGACCTGCCCGCGATAGGTCTCGGCCTGCGGGCTGATCTCGGGATCGCCGTAGACCTCGGAGGTCGAGCTTTGCAGGATGCGCGCGCTTTTAAGCTCGGCCACCCGTAACAGGTTCACCGCCCCGATGATCGAGGTCTTGAACGTGTGGATCGGATCGCTTTGGTATTTCGGCGGAGACGCCTGGCAGGCCAGATTGTAGATCTGGTCAACCGGCCCCGAGATACCGAACGGCTTGACTATGTCGTGCAGATAGAAGGCGAAATTCGGATGCGCGATCAGCCCGGCGATATTCTCGCTTCGCCCCGTGCTCAGATTGTCGATACAGATGACGCGCTCGCCCGCGTCGATCAGGCGTTTGCACAGGTTCGAGCCGATAAACCCCGCGCCGCCCGCGACGATAATGGTCCGTCTGGCTGCGGCGTGATCGAATGCGCTTGTGAAACCCGGCTTGAAAAAGCTCTTGTCAGACATCGCTACCCCCAAATACCACCCAAGAAACTGGGAACGGATACCGCTGAACGCCGGAACGAGGGTTACTCACACTAAGGCAAAAGAGCGTTCAAAGATGATGGTAACGAGTTTACGTTTTCTTCACCTTGATTCAGAGCATGAAAACATACGAAAGATATATACTTTTGGTTATTTAACATACGAAAGTTTCAACCTTTGGTGGAATTTCGGTTAAAACAGGCCCGAACTGGCCGGTTCCGCACATTGGTGCGCTGATTGAGTCGAAATGCCGGAACGGATGAAAACCGGAGCCGGTCCCCCCCACGTTCTGCGCAAGGGGGATCGGCTGGTTATCTACCCTGAAAGATCGCGCCGACAATATCGGGGCGCAGCACGCTGTCATTGCATCCCGGATCGTCCATCAACGCGCGGCAGGCGCGGTTCATCGCGCGGATCGTGCCTTTGCCAGCGTAGCCATCCAGAGGGCCGGAGTAGGTGCCTTGTGCGCGAAAGCGCGTTTGCAGCACATAGATCAGCGCATTCGGGTTGGCCTTGTAAAGCTCGACCCCGAGCCATGCCTCGCTATACCCCGGCGTGTCGGCCAGCTTGGCGGCCAGCGCCTTGCGCGCGGCGGATGTGGTGGCCTTTGCGGCCTCCAGCGTGACGCCGTATTGCCATTCCTCTTTCGGGCTAAGGAGCTTGGCATAGCGCGCCAGCAATGCCTCGGCCCTGGCGCGATCGCGGCGCACGTTCAGCCCGTTGCCATCGCGCAAAAGCGCAATCAGGAACCTGGCGGCTTCGGGGTTGCCTGCTTCGGCGGCGGTCTCCAGCCGCGCAAGCGTTTTCGGCCCGCTGGCGCGCATCGAGATCCCCCACATCTGCCGGATCGCATCGAGCACCTCGATCTTCTGGTTGCCCGCCGCACGCGCGGCCCCGGCATAGGCGTCGAACTTGCGCCGCGAGGCCGAGCCGCCACCCAGATAGCCATACATCGCCCCTTCAGCGAGGGTTGCAAGCGCGCTGGACTGGCCCATATCGGCGGCATCATTCAGATAGCCTTCCGCTTTGCGCGCGTTGCGTTCGCTCCACATCAGCATCTCGCCATATTGCCACAGCCCTTTGCCCTGATCCTTCTGGGCCGCCGCCTCGAACAACTCCAGCGCGCGCTTGTCGCTTTGCTTCACGCCGATGCCATACAGATAAAGCCCTCCAAGCGCGAGTTCGGCCTTCGGTTCTCCGGCGGCAATCGCCGCGTTCAGATAGCGCCGACCGGCGGTCACATCGCGCGGCAATATCCAGCCGCCGATCAGTTGCTCGCCAAGGGTTGTCTGGGCGGCGGTGCTGCCTTTCGCGGCGGCCTCGGCCAAAAGCGCCTGCGCGCGCGGCGGATCGGCCGGAATCGCCCCTCCCCACAAAAGCGCGCCGCCAAGCGCGGTTGTCGCCTCAAGGTCGCCCGCCTGCGCGGCCTCTTCCAGCAAGGGCAATCCGCGCGCGATGTCGGCGGGCAGATAATACCCGTCCGTCAAAATGCGCCCGAGCGCGGATTTCGCTTTGAGATCTCCTGCCTCGGCAGCTTGCCCCATCAGGGCAACCCCCGCGGCGATGTTTTGTGGCGTGTCATCCAGACCGTAGATCAATGTCTCTGCCTGCGCCCGCAAATCCGCCGCTGTCTGCTGCGCAGAACAGGGCAGGGGGGCAAGACAGATCAAAGCTACGACCGATCTCAGGACGGCCCCACCAAGAGCATTCCCCACCATCGTCGGCTCCTATTGTAACCGCGGACAGAGTCGCGCCGGAGCGCGGGGTCTGTCCATGATCCGGAACAAACTATTGCGAATTTTGCGGACGGAAAGGTCTGAAACGCGAAAAGCCGCCCCGAAAGGCGGCTTTTGCTATGGTCGATCCGGTTGGGATCAGAGCTGGTCGAGCGCCTCGATGGCTTTCTCCAGATCTTCTTTCGAGACGGTTTTCTCGGTCACTTCGGCGCCATCGGCGATGAAATCGACAACCTTGTCCTCGAAAATCGGTGCGCGAAGCTGCTGTTGCATCTGCTGGTTCTGCTGCACAAATTCGAAGAATGCGCGTTCCTGGCCCGGATACTGGCGAGCCTGGTTCATGACAGCCTGCGTGAACTCGGCGTCGGTCACTTCGATCTCTTGCTTGCGGCCAACTTCGGCAAGCAGCAGGCCAAGGCGCACGCGGCGCTCGGCGAGCTTCTTGTGCTCGTCGGTGGTCTCGATCGAGCCGTGGTCATGGCCGTGGTGATCGGGGTTTTCCTCGTGCCAGAGCTGGTGCGCGATTTGGCCGGCCTCGGCCTCGACGAGGGTCGGCGGCAGGTCGAATTTCACCTTGTCGTCAAGCTGGTCCAGCAGGCCGCGCTTGAGGATCTGGCGGGCAGCACCGGTGTATTCGGCTTCCAGACGCTCGGCGATCTGGCCTTTCAGCGCAGCAAGGTCTTCAGCGCCGAATTTCTGGGCCAGCTCGTCGTTGATCTCGGCCTCTTTCGGGGCTTTGACGTTATGCACGGTGCACTTGAACAGGGCTTCTTTGCCAGCCAGATGCGCGGCACCATAGTTCTCGGGGAAGGACACGGTCACTTCGACGGCTTCTTCGGCTTTGGCGCCGACGAGCTGGTCCTCAAAACCCGGGATGAACGAGCCGGAGCCGAGAACGAGCGGGTAGCCTTCGCCCTTGCCGCCCTCAAAAGCTTCGCCGTCGATGAAGCCTTCGAAGTCGATCACAACCTGGTCGCCGTCTTTCGCTTTCGAGCCTTTGCGGCGGTCAGCGAAGTCTTGCACGGTTTTTGCGAGGTTTTCCAGAGCCTCGGTCACAGCGGCGTCTTCTGCCTTGACGACCAGACGCTCGAGCTTGAGACCCTTGACGTCGAACTCGGGGATTTCCGGCAGCGCTTCGTAGGACACGTTCACGACAACGTCGTTGCCCGGCTTCCAGGTTTCGCCGTTTTCCATTTCGATCTTCGGCTGCAGCGCGGGGCGGTCGCCCGACTTTTCGAAATGCTCGGACATCGCGCCGTCGACAGCTTCCTGCATCGCTTCGCCGATCAGGCGGTCGCCGTAGGTCTTGCGCAGCATCGCCATCGGAACCTTGCCCTTGCGGAAGCCTTTCATCTCGATGTCGGGCTGAGCCTCTTCGAGTTTCGCGGTGACTTTGGCGTCAAGTTCTGCGCCCGAGATGGTGATCTGGTAGCCGCGCTTGAGGCCGTCGTTGAGGGTCTCGGTGACCTGCATGGGATGTCCTTTGTTCTTGGGCCGCGGGCAAGGCCGCGGGGCAAACAGAATTTCAGGCGCCCTTCTATTGGGCGCGCGCCTTGGAAGCAAGGCGAAATCGGGGAATTTCGTGGCTCCCACCACGGCTTTCGCCGTCGCTTGGGAAAGATGGTGCGGGTGAAGGGACTCGAACCCCCACGCCAAAGGCGCCAGAACCTAAATCTGGTGCGTCTACCAATTCCGCCACACCCGCATCTGGCGCGCCTTCTAGCAATTGCGCGGGGCGGCATGAAGGGGAAAAACAGCCTTTGGCAAAAAAAGTCTCGCGTCGTGAATCGAAGTTGAGTAGGCTTTGGTTAATAAAGGTTAACGGGCGTAAGACCCGTCGTGTGTAAAGAGTAAAAAGACCGGACGAACGACCGGCATAAAAACAAAGCGGGCGCAAAGCCCGCTCGGGCAGGCAGTAACAGAGCAGGTGATCCGATGGTGGAAAATACCATGGGAGTGGGTGTGGGGCAGAATGCCTCTCTTTTTCTCTATGATAATGAAACGTCCAATGGCTCCGCGCCGATCGGCGGGGTGGCGCAAGGCGCGCTGGTAATGACGCTGGATGGCGAATTGCCGGTCGAGTTCCTGAGCGTCGGGGATCGGGTGATTACCCGTGGTGGCGCGCGGGTGCTGGCATCGCTTGAGGTGGTGACGCGCTCGGGCGAGATGGTGCGCATCCAGCCCGGTGCCCTGGGGCACGAGCGGCCCGGGCACGAGCTGTTGCTCCCGCCCGAGACGCGGATATTCCTGCGCGATTGGCGGGCGGAGGCGCTTTACGGCGCGAAGACCGCCCTTGTTCCGGTGCACCGTTTGGTGGATGGCGAGTTCGTCACCTGCGTCAGTGTTGCGCAAAAGCGGGTCTTCATCCTCGGGTTCGAGAGCGAGGAGATCATCTACGTCGATGGCGTCCAGCTTGCGACCGAGCCTGTGCGCGTCGGCGCAAAGGTCTGATCGTCAGGACAGAAGCGCGCGCAGCACCTTGGGCAGTTCGTCGGGCAGATCCTCGGCGATCAGCCCGGGGCCGAAGCTGCGCGCAGCCTCGACATGGAGCCAGGCGCCGGTGCAGGTCGCGTCGAAGGGCGCAAAGCCGCGCGCCAGCAATCCGCAGATGATCCCCGCCAGCACATCGCCCGATCCGGCGGTCGCAAGCCAGGGCGCCGCGCGTTCGCCGCGCGAAAGATGAACGGCGACATCGCCTGCGGTGGTGGCGATGGCGGTTTCCGGCCCCTTGAGGAGCACCGTGCAATGCGCGCGCGAAGCGGCCTGATCCGTTGCCTCGGCAAAGGTCAGCTCCCCCGCCGTCAGCGCCGTCTCCAGGTCGGGGAAGAGCCGCGCGAACTCGCCCCGATGGGGCGTCATCACCACGTCTTTGTGCAACAGGGCAAACAGCCGTTCGGGGTCTGGCATGAAGGCCGAGATTGCATCGGCATCCAGAACCGTCGGGCGCTCACCGCGAAGCGCTGCCGGCACCATCGCCTCGGCGCGCGCGATGCCAAGGCCCGGACCAAGGCAAAGCGCGGTGATGCGCGGATCTTCCAGCATCCCGCGCAGCGAATAGGCGTCGGGCAGGCATTCGAGCATGATCGCATTCAGATGCGCCGCGTTCTCGCTGATCGCGGTTTTCGGCGCCAGTAGCGTGACCAGCCCGGCGCCAACCCGCAAGGCTGCACGCGCCGCCAGCCGCGCCGCGCCGCCCTTGCCATGCCCGCCCGCCAGAACAAGCGCGTGTCCGTGCCCGTATTTATGCGCCTCGACCTGCTTGTCGAGAGCGTTGCGCAGCGCGTCGGTCAGGATGAATTCGTTGGGCATTTGAGGCTCCGTTCGGGCGAAAGGTCAGGGCAGCGTAGCGCAGGAGTTTCAGGATTGGGTTAACAAGGGTCAGAGGCCAATATCCGTGTCGATGACGGGCACGCCAGGCGCCGGCACGCTCCGTCGGTTCCGGGCCCGTCACTGCACCTGACTCGATTGCGGCGAGTTCTGCGGCGCGCATTTGGGCGGATGTCAGAATTTCGGTCATTTTGGCGCCGAAAAAAGTTTTCAAACTGCTTGCCCTGTATGCGAAGCGATGAAAAATTAGGCATATATTGTGGAATCCCGCTGCACTCCGCATTGACCCAAGGCTACCCGATTGCGGCGCCTCAAGGAAAGTGGTCTGAGAGTGAGCGAACAACCTGACGGGGGAGTCGGCTGCATGAAAAAGGTCGAAGCGATCATCAAGCCCTTCAAGCTGGATGAAGTGAAAGAAGCGCTGCAAGAAGCCGGTATTCAGGGTCTTTCGGTGATCGAGGTCAAAGGCTTCGGCCGTCAGAAAGGCCACACGGAACTCTATCGCGGCGCCGAATATGTCGTGGACTTCCTGCCCAAGGTGAAAATCGAGATGGTGCTGCCCGACGATATGGTCGATGCCGCCATCGAAGCGATTACCTCCGCCGCCCGCACCGAGAAAATCGGTGACGGCAAGATTTTTGTCTCGCCCATTGAACAGGCGATCCGCATCCGCACCGGCGAAACCGGCGACGACGCGGTCTGAGACAGATGACATTCGGGCAACGCGCCCGTGACCCCATGCTCAAATGAAAGGGTAAAGTGACCATGAGCGATATTAAAAATGCTCTGAAGCTGATGAAGGACGAAGAAGTCGAATACGTTGATGTTCGCTTCACCGACCCCAAAGGCAAACTCCAGCACGTGACGCTGATCGTTGACGAAGTCGACGAGGACTTCTTCGAAGACGGTTTCATGTTCGACGGTTCGTCGATCGCGGGCTGGAAGTCGATCGAACAGTCCGACATGAAGCTCATCCCCGATGCGTCGTCGGTCTACATCGACCCCTTCTACGCGGAAAAAACCATGTGCGTGCACTGCACCGTGGTCGAGCCGGACACCGGCGAGCCCTATGCCCGCGACCCGCGCGGCACCGCACAGAAAGCAGAAGCCTACCTCAAGGCTTCGGGCATCGGCGACACCTCGTATTTCGGGCCGGAAGCCGAATTCTTCCTGTTCGACGACGTGCGCTTCTCGGTCGAGATGAACAAAGTTTCGTTCGAAGTCGACGCGATTGACGCGGCATGGAACTCGGACACCTCGTATGAGATGGGCAACATGGGCCACCGTCCGGGCATCAAGGGCGGCTACTTCCCGGTCAACCCGATCGACGACGCACAAGACCTGCGCGGCGAGATGCTGACCACCATGAAGCGCATGGGCATCAAGGTCGACAAGCACCACCACGAGGTTGCCTCGTGCCAGCACGAGCTTGGCATGGTGTTCGGCGGGCTGACCCAGCAGGCTGACAACATCCAGAAATACAAATACGTCATTCACAACGTGGCGCACGCATACGGCAAATCGGCAACCTTCATGCCGAAGCCGATCGCAGGCGACAACGGCTCGGGTATGCATGTGAACATGTCGATCTGGAAAGACGGCAAGCCGCTGTTCGCTGGCGACAAATACGCTGACCTCTCGCAAGAGGCGCTGTATTTCATCGGCGGTATCCTGAAGCACTCGAAGTCGCTCAACGCCTTCACCAACCCGTCGACGAACTCCTACAAGCGTCTGATCCCGGGCTTTGAAGCCCCCGTTCTGCGCGCGTTCTCGGCGCGTAACCGTTCGGGCTGCGTCCGTATTCCGTGGGCCGAGTCGCCCAAGGCCAAGCGCGTCGAAGCCCGCTTCCCCGATCCGGCAGCGAACCCCTATCTGGCATTCGCGGCCCTGATGATGGCTGGCCTTGACGGCATCAAGAACAAGATTGATCCCGGCCCGGCAATGGACAAGAACCTCTACGATCTGCCGCCCGAAGAGCTGGCTGGCATCGAGACCGTTTGCGGCTCGCTGCGTGAGGCTCTGGACGAGCTGCAGAAGGACATGGATTACCTGCTCGCAGGCGACGTGTTCACCAAGGACCAGATCCAGGGTTACATCGACCTCAAGATGGAAGAAGTGTATGCCTACGAGCACACCCCCCATCCGGTCGAATACAAAATGTACTACAGCTGCTAATCGGCACTGTCAGTGGTTCGGGAAGGGCGCCTTTGGGCGCCCTTTCTTTTTGCCGCGGCGCGGGGGCGGTGTTCACCAGATATTGTGTCGAAGGGGATTGGGCGCTACACCCTAACGTTAAGTCAGACACAAGAGGAGAGCGGCATGAGCCGAGCATTCGTATTCCCCGGTCAGGGCGCGCAGACCATCGGCATGGGCAAGGCGCTGGCCGATGCCTACGCGGGCGCGAAAGCTGTGTTCGAAGAGGTGGACGAGGCGCTCGGGCAAAAGCTCTCGGCGCTGATCTGGGAGGGCGACATTGCGGAGCTGACGCTGACCGCAAACGCGCAGCCCGCGCTGATGGCGACCTCGATGGCCGCGATGCGCGCGCTTGAGGCCGAAGGCTTTGCCGTGACGGATGCGGCCTTTGTGGCGGGGCATTCGCTTGGTGAGTATTCCGCGCTTTGTGCCGCCGGCACGCTAAGCCTGTCCGATACCGCGCGCCTTCTGCGCGTGCGCGGGCAGGCGATGCAATCGGCGGTTCCGGTGGGCGTGGGCGCGATGGCGGCTCTTCTGGGGCTTGGGTTCGAGGACGCGATGGCGGTGGCCGAAGAGGCCGCGCAGGGCGAGGTCTGTCAGGCCGCAAACGATAATGACCCCTCGCAGGTGGTTGTGTCGGGGCACAAGGCCGCGGTTGAACGCGCGGTCGAGATAGCCAAGGGCAGGGGTGCGAAACGCGCGCTGATGCTGCCGGTGTCCGCGCCCTTCCATTGCGCGCTGATGCAGCCCGCCGCTGACAAGATGGCCGAGGCTCTGGCGGGCGTCACGATGAATGTGCCCGCCGTTCCGGTGGTCGCCAACGTGCGCGCCGAAGCGGTTTCCGACCCCGAGGTGATCCGGCAATTGCTGGTCGAGCAGGTCACGGGATCGGTTCGTTGGCGCGAGAGCGTGGCATGGATGGCGGGTCAGGGCGTGACCGAGGTCTGGGAGATCGGTGCTGGCAAGGCGCTGTCCGGCATGATCCGCCGCATCGCCAAAGAGATCGAGTGCGCAGCCATCGGCGCGCCGGAAGATATTGCAAAGCTTAAAGGGTAATCCCTTTACGAAATTCAAAACCAGATCACACGAATCTGGATCAAGGAAGGATCGGAAATGTTTGATCTTACGGGAAAATCGGCGCTGGTAACGGGCGCCTCGGGTGGCATCGGCGGCGAGATCGCAAAGGCGCTCCACGCGGCGGGCGCGAAGGTTGCGCTGTCGGGGACGCGGGTCGAACCGCTGGAGGCTCTGGCCGCAGAACTGGGCGAGGGCGCGTTTGTCTGCCCCGCGAACCTCTCGTATGCGGGGTCGGTCGAGGCGCTGCCGAAAGCTGCCGCCGAGGCGATGGGCAGCCTTGATATTCTGGTGAATAACGCGGGCATCACGCGCGACAACCTGTTCATGCGGATGTCGGATGAGGAATGGCAGTCGGTGATCGACGTCAATCTGACCTCGTCCTTCCGGCTGATGCGCGGCGTGCTGCGCGGCATGATGAAGGCGCGTTGGGGCCGGATCGTGAATATCACCAGCATCGTCGGTGCGACCGGCAATCCGGGACAGGGCAACTATTCGGCGGCGAAGGCGGGCCTTGTGGGCATGTCGAAATCGCTGGCCTACGAGGTTGCGAGCCGCGGCATCACGGTAAACTGTGTCGCGCCCGGCTTTATCCAGACCGCGATGACTGACAAGCTGAACGACGACCAGAAAGGCAAGATCCTGACGCAGATCCCGGCGGGCCGCATGGGCTCGGCGCAAGAGATCGCGGCGGCAGTGCTGTATCTGTCGAGCGCCGAGGCCGGATATGTCACCGGCGCGACACTGCATGTGAATGGCGGGATGGCCATGATCTGAGGCGGTAAGCTTCCCCTGCGTCCACGGGCCGCGAATAAAGGCACGAAAAGCGTGTTGCCAACGGGCAAGACTGTGCTAGAAGCCTCTGGACGGCCGGGGGAGGAACCGCCTGCCGGCTGCCTTGCGTATGCGGGGCGCGCTTTGAACCGCTCGTAACGAGCAAGGACTGAGACAGGGCCGCAAGGTCCGCTGAGATTGAGGAACGAACATGAGCGATATCGCTGATCGTGTGAAAAAGATCGTCGTCGAGCATCTGGGCGTGGAAGAGGACAAGGTCACTGAGACCGCGTCGTTCATCGACGATCTGGGCGCTGACAGCCTCGACACCGTCGAGCTGGTCATGGCTTTCGAAGAAGAATTCGGCATCGAGATTCCGGATGACGCAGCCGAAACCATCCAGACCTTCGGCGACGCGGTGAAATTCATCACCGAAGCTTCCTGATCCCTGCGGGTCATTGAATGTCGGCGGCGTCCTTCGGGGCGCCGCTTTGCTTTTAGCCTCTTGCAAGCGGATTTTTGCCAGATCGGGCCGGGCGGGTCTTGGGGCTGACCAAGTTGTTTTTATGATGATTTTAATTGGCGTATTCGGGGCGTATAATAATCGCACGAGCAATTGCCAGACGCGTATAGGTATCCGGAAACGATGGTGTCGGCCTACAGGGTAACATATCTGATTTCCTCGGCGTTCTTGTTCGGGGCGGCGCTGCTGGCGGTTCTGGCGCTGGTGCGGCTGTGGCTCGGCCTGCCCTCGGAGGCACTGCACCCGATGGAGCAGGCGGTGCAGATCGCGTTGGTGGTTGTCTATGCCGGTCTCGGGCCGCGGGTTTCGGGGCGAAGCCGCGGCATTGTCTCAGTCGTGCTGGCCGCGCTGTTGCTGGTGCAGATCGCGAACTGGGGCGGCGAGGTGCTGGCGCTGGAAGGCGCCTTGGCGGTCGCGACCGGACCTGCGGCGATGCTGGCGCTTCTGGCCATCGCGGCACTGCTTTTCATGCAGGAAAAGGGTGTGCTGGCGCAGATGCTGGTGATGGTGGCGGTGCTTCTGGCGCTGATGGCGGTGATCTCGGAGGTCTTTGAGGTGCCGACGGTGCAAGCCCCCAATTCGATTCTTTCGGCGGGCTCGGGGCTGATGCTTGCGCTCGGTGCATTTTTGCGCAACGCGAACCGGGGCTTTTTGCGCGTGCTGCTGAGCCGTCAGTTGCTGGGCCAGCAGGTGCGCTATCTGCTGCTAAGCGCGATCCTCGGGCCGCTGGTGATCGGGCTGGTGTTCACGCAGATTTTCTCGGAATCGCTGCCTGCGGGCGCGGTCTTCGACATGATCTGGATTCTGATCCTGTTTCAGGCGCTGATGATCGCGGGGGGCGCCTACGTTGCGGCGCAACAGGACCGCACGCGCCGCAGGCTGGAGCGTAAACTGCACGATCTGGCGCTGCATGACGGGCTGACCGGTGTTCTGAACCGTGCGTCCTTTGATGAACGGTTCAAGCGGTTCCAGAAACGCGCCGATCTGATCGGTGAAGCCTTCTCGCTGGTGCTGGTCGATGTCGATTATTTCAAGAAAATCAACGACCGTGCGGGCCATGCCTGCGGCGACGAGGTGCTGCGAGAGCTGGCGCAGATCATGGCGGGGGGCTTACGCTCGGACGATGTTCTGGCGCGGATCGGCGGCGAGGAATTCGCGATCCTGCTGGGCGGGGCCGATGGAGCCGTCGCGTGCGAGGTGGCCGAGAGGCTGCGGCAGGCCATAGCCGCGCATGGCTGGAGCCATCCCGATTTGCGCGACATGCAGATCACGGCCTCGTTCGGGGTGGCCCAGTGGCAGGAGGGCGAGGGCGTGCGCCACCTTCTCGACCGCGCCGATCAGGCGCTTTACGGATCAAAGGATCAGGGGCGCAACCGCGTCACCACAGCCGCTTTGAGCATGTGAACATTCCTGTGAAAAGGCAGGCAATTCGCGGCCTTCGCGCCGATTTCCTGCGTGCAATGCGTTGCGTGCCCTTGGGGTAGCGTGTATCAGGTCAGGGACAGAATTCATCCGAAGAGGTAAGTCATGCGCCGGGTAGTTGTCACGGGTCTGGGGATGGTTTCGCCGCTGGCTTGCGGTGTCGAAGAAACCTGGAAACGTCTGTTGGACGGGCAGTCGGGTGCTGGCCCGATCACGCGGTTTGACGCGTCAAACGTGATTACCAAATATGCCTGCGAAATTCCGGTGGGTGATGGCTCGGACGGCACCTTCAATGCCGACGACTGGATGGAGCCGAAAGAACGGCGCAAGGTCGATGATTTCATCCTTTACGGCGTCGCCGCGGCTACGCAGGCGGTGAAGGATGCGGGCTGGGAGCCGGAGGACGAAGAAGAGCGTCTGCGCACCGGCGTGATGATAGGGTCTGGCATCGGCGGGCTGAGCACCATCGCGGAAACGGCTGTTCTGATCAAGGAACGCGGGCCGAAGCGCGTGTCGCCCTTCTTTATTCCGGCCTCGCTGATCAACCTCATTTCGGGGCAGGTGTCGATCCGGTTTGGCTTTAAGGGGCCGAACCACGCAGTTGTGACGGCTTGCTCGACCGGCGCCCATGCGATTGGCGATGCGGCGCGGTTGATTATGCTGGGCGATGCGGATGTGATGCTTGCGGGTGGCGCGGAAAGCCCGATCTCGGAGATTGGGATCGCGGGCTTCAACGCGTGCAAGGCGCTGTCCACCAAGGCCGAAGACCCGACCAAGGCCTCGCGCCCCTATGATGCGGATCGTGATGGCTTTGTGATGGGCGAGGGTGCGGGCGTTGTCGTGCTGGAGGAATACGAGCACGCCAAGGCGCGCGGCGCGAAGATCTACGCCGAGATTCTGGGGTATGGCCTGTCGGGCGACGCCTACCACATCACGGCGCCTTCCGAGGATGGGGATGGCGGCTATCGTTCGATGAAAGCGGCGATCGAGCGTGCGGGGCTGACGCCTGCGGATGTGGATTACATCAACGCGCATGGCACCTCGACGATGGCGGACACGATCGAGCTTGGCGCGGTTGAACGCCTGATGGGCGATGCGGCGGCGAAAGCCACGATGTCTTCGACGAAATCCTCGATCGGGCACCTTTTGGGGGCGGCGGGCGCTGTTGAGGCGATCTTCTGTATTCTGGCGCTGCGTGACCAGATCGCACCGCCGACGCTGAACCTTGATAATCCGGCGGTGCAGCCGAAGCTGGACCTTGCGCCGAACAAGGCCGTGAAGCGCGAGATCAACGTCGCGCTGTCCAATTCGTTCGGGTTTGGTGGCACCAATGCATCGCTGGTGATGGGGAAGGTCCGCGACTGATGTGGCGTAACATCGTCTCGAATTTCCTGACGATCCTGATTGTCGGGCTGGTCATGATTGCTGGGCTTGTTGCCTGGGCGCAGCGCGAATACGCGCAGCCGGGTCCGCTGGCGAATGCGGCGTGCTACCGTGTGGAGCGTGGGGCAACCATCGGGCGCGTGTCGCGCGATCTGGCGGATATGGGGGCGATTTCCTCGGCCTATATTTTCCGTGCGGGCGCCGATTACGCGAAAAAGGCGGATCAGTTGAAATTCGGCTCTTATCTGCTTGAGCCGTCGGCCTCGATGGAGGGGATTGTCGAGCAGATTACGCGCGGCGGGCCGTCGACCTGTGGCTCCGAGCTGAACATGCGGATCGGGGTGCGCGCGAATGACGCGGTGCTGCGCGAACTGGACCCGGCAACGGGTAGCTTTGTCGAGGTGGCCAAGTGGCGCCCGGCGGAGGAAGAAACGCCCGCTGCCGTGACCAAGGCGCGCGAGAAGGGCGATTTGCGCCTGCGCGTGACCATCGCGGAAGGTGTGACAAGCTGGCAGGTGGTGCAGGGGCTGAACGGGATTGAGGCGCTGACGGGCGAGGTTTCATCTGTGCCTGCGGAGGGGACGCTTGCGCCCGACAGCTATCAGATTTCGAAGGGCGATGACCGGAATGCGCTGATTGCCGAGATGGTGGGGCGTCAGGCGAAGCTGCTTGCGGACGCATGGGCCGGACGCGATGCGGATCTACCCTATCAGACGCCGGAAGAGGCGCTGGTGATGGCCTCGATCATCGAGAAGGAAACCGGCGTTCCGACCGAGCGTAAACAGGTGGCGAGCGTTTTCGTGAACCGCCTGCGTCAGGGGATGAAGCTACAAACCGACCCGACGGTGATTTATGGCGTGACCAAGGGCGAGGGCGTTCTGGACCGCGGGCTGCGCCAATCGGAGCTGAAGCGCGAAACGCCCTACAACACCTATGTGATCGAGGGGCTGCCGCCGACGCCGATCGCGAATCCGGGCGCGGCCTCGATCGAGGCGGCGATGCATCCGGACGCGACTCAGTATCTGTTCTTTGTGGCCGATGGCTCGGGCGGACATGCGTTTGCGACGACGCTGGACGAGCATAATCGCAATGTGGCCGCCTGGCGAAAGATCGAAAAAGAAAGCGCGGCGCAATAGTTAGCGTATTGATATGATTATAAAACCGGGTTTGTAGCCCGGTTTTCTTTTGAGAGCGAAATACAACCTGTGATTTTATCGCTTGACATTGCGAACGCTTTAAAGTAGAGATATGTCATGCTAGGAGAAGTGGGCAAGCGCCGGGGGGAAACTCGACGGCGTTTTTTCATTTCGCTCGTGCGGGTCCACGGCATGAGAGGCGGGTTCAAAACAGATGGATATGACTTTCCCTGAGGAGGAAGGGACGTCTTCGGTCGATATGCTGAAGGCGACGGAAGAGATGTATCGCGAGGTCACAGAGGAGCTGGCGCTGGCGATACGCAATATTCGCGAGGGTGATGTGGCAGAGGCGAAGGCGGCGCGGGCCGCGGTTCGCGATCTGCGCGCGGCGCTCCAACTGGCAATGGAAGAAAGGAATCGCGTTGAGAAACTCCGCAGAGAAGCTGCCGGGGTCGTCCGGGGCTATGCCCTCGACTTCGACGCAGCACGACTTGAGATCGGGCGCCGGCTGGCTCGCCTGCGCGACGCCTGAGGATGTTGACGAGTTTCTGGCGGGGCTGGGGGAGAATGCTCTTCTGGCCCTGCCGTGGGTGTTCGAGTTCTGGGCGCTGCCGCATCAGTTGCCCCCCAAGGGCGGCTGGAAAAGCTGGGTCGTCATGGGCGGGCGCGGTGCGGGCAAGACGCGGGCCGGGGCCGAGTGGGTGCGTGCGCAGGTTGAAGGCGCACGCCTGCTCGACCCCGGCAGGGCGCGGCGCGTGGCGCTGGTGGGGGAGACCTTTGATCAGGTCCGCGAGGTGATGATCTTTGGCGAGAGCGGGATACTGGCGTGCTCGCCCCCAGATCGGCGGCCGGTGTGGGAGGCGGGGCGCAAGCGGCTTGTCTGGCCAAATGGCGCCACCGCGCAGGCGTTTTCGGCGCATGAGCCGGAGGGGCTGCGCGGGCCGCAATTCGATGCGGCCTGGGTGGACGAGCTGGCGAAGTGGAAGCATGCCGAGGAGACTTGGGACATGCTGCAATTCGCGCTTCGGCTGGGCGAGCATCCGCAGCAGGTGATTACCACGACGCCGCGCAATGTGGGGGTGCTGAAGACGATCCTGAAGAACCCCTCGACAGTGATGACCCATGCGCCGACCGAGGCGAACCGGGCCTATCTGGCCGAGAGCTTCCTTGAAGAGGTGCAGGCGCGCTATGGCGGCACGCGGCTGGGGCGGCAGGAGCTTGAGGGTGTGCTTCTGGACGATGTCGAAGGCGCGCTTTGGACGAGCGCGATGCTGGAACAGTCACGGGTTGCGGCGTTGCCAGAAATGGACCGGATCGTGGTGGCGCTGGACCCTGCGGTCACGGCGAACAAGGGCTCGGACGAATGCGGGATCGTGGTGGTTGGCGCGGTCACCAAGGGGCCGGTGCAGGACTGGCGGGCCTATGTTCTGGCGGATTGCTCGGTGCAGGGCAAGCCGACCGACTGGGCGCGCGCCGCGATTGCCGCGATGGAGCGGTTCGGGGCTGAAAAGCTGGTGGCGGAAGTCAATCAGGGCGGCGATCTGATCGAAAGCGTGATCCGCCAGATCGACCCTTTGGTGCCGTTCAAGGCGCTGCGGGCCTCGCGCGGGAAATCGGCGCGGGCGGAGCCTGTGGCGGCGCTGTATGAGCAAGGCCGCGTGCGGCATCACCGCGGCGCGAACCTTGGCCCGCTGGAGGACCAGATGTGCCAGATGGCGGTGCAGGGCTATCAGGGGAGCGGCTCTCCCGACCGGCTGGACGCGCTGGTCTGGGCGCTGCACGAGCTGATGATCGAACCTGCCGCGCATTGGCGGCGCCCGCAGGTGCGCAGGCTGTAAACGGCTGAATATGGAACGCAAACGAGGGTCGGTTTTCCGGCCCTTTTTCTTTGCCCGAAGGCCCGCATGGGGCGCATGGCACGAGGAGACAGGAATGGTGATGAACTTCTTTCGGAAATCCGCGCCCGCACAGGTGCCCGAGGTGAAAGCCTCGCGCACGGGGCGGATTGTGGCGATGGCCTCGGGGGGCGGGCGCGCGGTCTGGGGGCCGCGCGATACCGCCAGCCTGACGCGCGCGGGGTTCAGCGGCAATCCGGTGGGATTTCGCTGCGTCAAGCTGATCGCAGAAGCGGCGGCGGCGCTGCCGCTGGTCTGTCAGGATGCCGAGCGGCGCTATGAGATCCACCCGATGATCGAGTTGATCCGCAGGCCCAATCCGGGGCAGGGGCGGGCCGAGCTGTTCGAGGCGCTGTATGGACAGATTTTGCTGTCGGGCGATGGCTATGTCGAGGCGGTTTCGGCAGAGCCGGGCCTGCCGCGCGAGCTGCATGTGTTGCGTTCGGACCGGATGAGCATCGTGCCCGGCGCGGATGGCTGGCCGATCGCCTATGATTACGCGGTCGGAGGGCGCAAGCACCGCTTTGCGATGGGCGCGGGGGCGGCTCCGGTCTGTCATATCAAGAGCTTTCACCCGCAAGACGACCATTACGGGCTGTCGCCGATGCAGGCGGCGGCGACGGCGCTGGATGTGCATAATTCGGCCAGCGCCTGGTCAAAGGCGCTCTTGGATAACGCGGCGCGGCCCTCGGGGGCGATTATCTATAAGGGCGCGGACGGTCAGGGCACGCTTAGCCCCGACCAATACGACCGCCTGGTCTTTGAGATGGAGACCCACCATCAGGGCGCGCGCAATGCGGGGCGTCCGATGCTGCTGGAAGGGGGGCTGGACTGGAAGCCGATGGGGTTCAGCCCCTCGGATATGGAGTTTCACCAGACCAAGGCCTCGGCCGCGCGGGAAATCGCGGTGGCCTTTGGCGTGCCGCCGATGCTGCTGGGAATACCGGGTGATGCGACCTACGCCAATTACGCCGAGGCGCATCGCGCGTTTTACCGCCTGACGGTTCTGCCACTGGCGACGCGGGTCACGGCGGCGGTTGCGGGGTGGCTCTCGGGGCATTTGGGCGAGGATGTGGGGCTGAAGCCCGACCTCGACCAGATCCCCGCGCTGGCCTCGGAGCGCGATCAGCAATGGAAGCGCATCGGTGAGGCCGAGTTTCTGACACAGACCGAAAAGCGCGCTTTGCTGGGGCTGCCGCCACTGGCGGAGGGCTGAAATGGCGGCGGGCGGGTCGCGGTTTCTGAAAGAGCCGTTCGAGGTTCATGAGCAGCGTTTCGAGGCAACCGAGAAGATCATGGAGCTGCAATTCTCGCAGGTCGAGAAGCGGTTGGAGAGGATCGAGATGATGATGCAGGGGCTTGAGCGGCGCTTGTGGATGACGGTCTACGGCGTGCTGGCGGTGATCCTGACACAGGCGGTTCAGGGCGTTCTGGAATATGCGCCAAAATAGGAAATAAACATGAAAACAAATGATTACGGTCTTGAGTTGAAGTTTTGCGCGCAAGAGGCGCAGCTTCGGGTGACGGGCGGGTGCAAGATCGAGGGCTATGCGAGCCTCTTCGGTCTGCCCGATCAGGGCGGCGATGTTGTCCAGCCCGGAGCCTATCGCAAGAGCCTTGAGGCGCTGCACTCGCGCGGTGGCTCGGTCAAGATGCTGTGGCAGCATGACCCGGCCCAACCGATCGGGATTTGGGATGAGATCCGCGAGGACGCGGTGGGGCTTTATGTCAAGGGCCGGCTGTTGCCCGATGTGGCGCGTGCGCGTGAAGCGGCGGCGCTGATCGAGGCAGGCGCGATTGACGGGCTGTCGATCGGCTATCGCACGGTGACGGCTGCGAAGGATGCGAAAGGCCAGCGGCTTTTGGCGGAACTGGAGCTTTGGGAGGTCTCGCTTGTGACCTTCCCGATGCTTCGCGAGGCGCGGGTCGCGGCCAAGGGGGAAACCCCGGACGCCGGTCTTTGGCGCGAACTGGCGCAGGCGTTTGACGCGGCTGCGGCTGAACTGGCGGGCCGCTGAGGCGCCCCGACCGGACCCATCTGGAAATGGAGAGACCATGACAACCGAGACGAAGGCTCGGGTCGGGGGGGCTTTGCCCGAGACCCCGGACCCCGCCACCGAGGCGAAAGCCGCGCTGAATGGATTTCTGAAAGAGATCAAAGGCTTTCAGGAAGAAGTGAATTTGAAGCTCAAGCAACAGGAAGAGCGAATGACGATGATGCAGACCAAAACCATGATTGCCGGCCGTCCGGCGCTTTCGACCGCAGCGACCGAAGAAGCCCCGCACCAGAAGGCCTTTGCGGCCTATCTGCGCTCGGGCGATGATGATGCGCTGCGTGGCCTGATCCTTGAGGGCAAGGGGCTGAATACGGCGGTGTCTGCCGAGGGTGGCTATCTGGTGGACCCGCAGACCTCGGCGACGATTTCGGGGGTGCTGAAATCGACCGCTTCGATCCGCGCGGTCGCGAATGTCGTGAATGTCGAGGCGACGTCTTATGATGTGCTGGTCGATCATTCCGAGATGGGCTCTGGCTGGGCCACCGAGACAGCCGCGCTGAGCGAAACCGCAACGCCGCAGATCGACCGGATTTCGATCCCGCTACATGAGTTGGCGGCGATGCCCAAGGCATCGCAGCGCTTGCTGGATGACGCGGCGTTCGATGTGGAGACCTGGCTGGCCAAGCGCATCGCCGAGAAATTCGCCCGTGCCGAGGCCGGCGCTTTTGTGAATGGCGATGGCGTGGACAAGCCGACGGGTTTCCTGACCCATACGGCGGTGGCGAATGACCTGTGGAGCTGGGGCAATCTGGGCTATGTCGCGACCGGCACGGATGGCGATTTCTCGGCCAGCAATCCGGCGGATGCGATTGTCGATCTGGTCTATGCGCTCGACGCCGAATACCGCGCGAATGCGAGCTTCGTGATGAACTCGAAAACCGCAGGTGCCGTGCGCAAGATGAAGGATGTCGACGGCCGCTTCTTGTGGAGCGATGGTCTGCAAGCGGGCGAACCCGCGCGCCTGATGGGCTATCCGGTGCTGATTGCCGAGGATATGCCCGACATCGGGTCGGGCGCCAGCGCGATTGCGTTTGGCGATTTTGGCGCGGGCTATACGATTGCGGAACGCCCCGAGATGCGCGTGCTGCGTGATCCCTTCTCGGCCAAGCCGCATGTGATCTTCTACGCCTCGAAACGCGTGGGTGGTGACGTGAGCGATTTCGCTGCGATCAAGCTCTTGAAATTCGCCATCGCCTGATTGGTGAACGGGGTCGGGGGGCGCTTGGCCCCCCGGGTCTGGACGGGGTGACCTGTTCAGGGCGGGCGCGGGCTGGCCGTTATCGCCTAGCTGCTCCCTCCGTCCGAGCGGTGGCGGCAGGGCTTGCGCCCGAACTGCGTAAACGTCGTGCCAATGGTGCGGCAGAATTTCCGGAGAGTTTTCATGATCTTGAAAGAGGTAACGGAGGTGCCCGTCGAGGCGCTTCCTATCGCGGCATTTCGCGAGCATTTGCGGCTGGGGACGGGGTTTTCTGATGTCGGCGCCGAGGATCTGGCGCTGGAGACTTATCTTCGCGCCGCACTGGCGGCGATTGAGGGGCGCACGAGCAAAGCCTTGCTGGCGCGCGATTTTCTGCTGCGGCTGGAGGGGTGGCGGGGTGATATGGCGCAGCCCTTGCCGATGGCGCCGGTGGTGACGGTGTCGGCTCTGCGGATGGTGTCTGTCGATGGTAGCGTGGCGGTGATCCCGCCCGAGCGCTACCGGCTGATCGAGGATATGGCACGCCCGCGTCTGGCGGCGGTCTCGGGGCTGTTGCCGCCGGTGCCGCGCGGTGGCGTGGCGGAGATCGCCTTTACGGCGGGCTTCGGGCCTGCGTGGAGCGATCTGCCGCGCGATCTGGCGCAGGCGGTGATGCTGTTGGCGGCGCAATATTTCGAGACGCGCCACGAGGCGGCGGGGGCACAGGCGGATATGCCCCTTGGCGTGCTGGCACTGATCGAACGCTGGCGCACCGTGCGCATGATCGGGGGGCGCTAGGATGGTGCCGAAACTGACACGCAGGCTGATGCTGGAGACGCCGGTGCAGGTGGCCGATGGTGCGGGCGGATTTCGCAAGACATGGGCAGAGCTTGGGCAGGTCTGGGCCGAGGTGAAGCCCGGAACCGGCGTTGAAAAGGCCGGCGAGTTTGTGACGCTGGCCTCGGTGCCGTTGAAGATCAGGGTGCGCGGCGCGCCCGAAGGCTCGCCCCAGCGGCCCAAACCCGAGCAGCGGTTTCGCGAAGGCGCGCGGATTTACCGCATTCTGGCGGTGACCGAATATGACGCGGCGGGGATGTATCTGACCTGTTTCGCCCGAGAGGAGGTGGTCGCATGAGCTATGCGGTTGCAGCCGCGCTTCAGGCGGCGGTCTATCAGACGCTTCTGGCCGATCCGGCGTTGCAGGCCTTGGTGGGGACGGCGGTTTATGACGCGGTGCCGCCCGGGACGGTGACGGGGACTTATGTGTCCTTGGGGCCGGAAGATGCGGTCGATGCCTCGGACAAGACAGGCGACGGCGCGCGGCATGACTTCGTTGTGTCGGTCGTGACCGATGCGGCGGGGTTTCAGGCGGCAAAAGAGGTGGCGGCGGCGATCTCGGACGCTTTGGTCGATGCGCCGCTGATGCTGGCGCGGGGGTCGTTGGTCGGGCTGTGGTTCGTGTCGGCAAAGGCGCGCCGCGTGCGCACCGGAGAGGCGCGGCGCATTGACCTGACCTTCCGCGCCCGCGTCGAAGGCTAATCCGGTCGCCCGCGCGGGCGGCTGGCAGTTTTACATATTTATCGGAGATAGATGATGGCGGCTCAGAACGGGAAAGACCTGCTTATCAAGCTGGACCTTACGGGGGCAGGGCAATTCGAGACCATCGCGGGGCTGCGGGCCTCGCGGATCAGCTTTAACGCGGAAACGGTGGATGTGACCTCGCTGGAAAGCCAGGGGGGGTGGCGCGAGCTACTGAGCGGGGCAGGCGTCAAATCAGCCTCAATCTCGGGGGCGGGGGTGTTCAAGGACGCCGCCACGGATGAGCGCGCGCGGCAGATTTTCTTTGACGGCGAGCGCCCCGATTTTCAGGTGATTATCCCCGATTTCGGCATCATCGAAGGGCCGTTCATGATTTCGGGGATCGAATACGCGGGCAGCCATAATGGCGAGGCGACCTACGAGGTGACGCTCGCCTCGGCTGGTGCGCTGGCGTTTGCGGCGATCTGAGATGGCGAACCCGATGGCTGGTGAGGTCGAGGTTGTGCTCGACGGGGAGCCTCATGCGGCAAAGCTGACGCTGGGCGCTTTGGCCGAGCTGGAGGCGGATCTTGGGGAAGAGACGCTGATGGCGGTGATCGAGCGTTTTGAGACGGGACGGTTTTCCAGCCGTGATGTGCTGGCGCTTTTGGTGGCGGGGCTTCGGGGCGGGGGCTGGCAGGGGCGTGGTGCAGATTTGCGCACGGTCGAGATTGCCGGTGGCCCCGTCGAGGCGGCGCGACTGGCGGCGGTGCTGCTGGCGCGGGCCTTCACCGTCCCGGGCGCGGGCGAGGCATGAGTGCGGGCGGGCTGGACTGGCCGGGGCTGATGCGGGCGGGGATCGTTGGGCTTGGCCTGAAACCGCCCGAGTTCTGGGCGCTGAGCCCGGCGGAACTTGCGCTGATGCTCGGGCAGGGAAGCGGGCCGCCCGCACTGACGCGCGCACGCCTTGAGGCGCTCTCCGCCGCATGGCCGGATCGTGAAATCAGGAAAGGACAGGAGTGATGGTCGATACCGACGGGATTGACAGCCTTGGGCGCAAGGCTGCCGAGCTGGAGCAGAGCTTCGGCAGTGCGGGCGCGATGGCGGCGGAGTTCAACGCTGAACTCGCGCGGATGCGGGAGAGCATGACCTATACCAACCGCGAGGTGCGCTCGCTTTCAACCAGTTTCGGGGGCGCGCTGCGGAACGCCTTTGATGGGGTGGTGTTCGACGGCATGAAGCTGTCGGATGCGTTGCGCTCGGTTGCGCGCTCGATGGCCGATAGCGCCTATAGTGTGGCGATGCGGCCCTTGCAGCAGGCGGCGGGCGGGGCGCTGGCCAACGGGATGAACGCGCTGTTGGGGGGGATGCTGCCGTTTGCGAGTGGCGGTGCGTTCTCTCAGGGGCGGGTGATGCCCTTTGCGAAGGGGGGCGTTGTGGCCTCTCCGACAAGTTTTCCGATGCGCGGGGGAACGGGGCTGATGGGGGAAGCCGGCCCCGAGGCGATTATGCCGCTGACGCGCGGGCCGGATGGTCGGCTTGGCGTGCAGGCCCAAGGCGGCGGGCGGCCTGTGAGCATCGTGATGAATATTTCAACGCCCGATGTGAGCGGGTTCCAGCGCTCGCACTCGCAGATCGCCGCGCAGATGGGCCGTGCTTTGGCGCGCGGTGATCGCAACCGCTGAGGAGAGACCAGATGGCATTTCATGAAATTCGCTTTCCCGCCAACCTGAGTTTCGGCTCGGTCGGTGGGCCTGAGCGGCGCACCGAGATCGTGACGCTGACCAATGGCTTTGAAGAGCGTAACAGCCCCTGGGCTCATTCGCGGCGGCGCTATGATGCCGGGGTGGGGCTGCGGTCTTTGGATGATGTGGAGCGGCTTCTGTCGTTCTTTGAGGCGCGCCACGGGCAGTTGCACGGGTTCCGCTGGAAGGATTGGGCGGATTACAAGTCCTGCGCGCCATCGGTTGCGGTGGACTACGATGATCAGGTGATCGGGACGGGGGACGGCGTGACCCGAGGGTTCCAGTTGGCGAAAACCTATGTCTCCGGCCAGCAATCCTACACCCGCCCGATCACCAAGCCGGTGCTAGGCTCGGTGAAGGTGGGGGTGCAGGGGGACCATCAGTCCGAGGCGATCGACTGGGATGTCGATCTGGAGACCGGCATCGTGACCTTCCGTGATGCACCCGCTGAAGGGGCGCGGATTACGGCAGGCTTTGAATTCGACGTGCCGGTGCGGTTCGATGCGGACAGCATCCAGGTGTCGGTGGCCTCGTTTCAGGCAGGTGATCTGCCGCAGGTTCCGGTTGTGGAGGTGCGGGTCTGATGGGTTATTCCGAAGAGCTTAAGGCGCATCTGGCAAGCGGATCGACGACGCTGGCGCGGGCATGGTCTGTCAGGCGGCGCGACGGGGTTGTGCTGGGCTTTACCGACCATGATGCGGGGATCACGTTTGACGGTATCCGGTTTGCGCCGGAAACCGGGATGACCGCGAAGGCGCTGTCGCAATCGACGGGGCTTTCGGTGGATAATACCGAAGGTTATGGCGCGCTTCGGTCCGATGCGATCTCCGAGGCCGATATTCTGGCGGGACGCTATGACGGGGCCGAGGTCCGTGTCTGGCTGGTGAACTGGGCTGATCCGGCGCAACGCGCAGAACTGTTTTGCGGAACGATCGGTGAGATGACGCGTGGCGAGGGGGCTTTTACCGCCGAGCTGCGGGGGCTGAGCGAGGCGCTGGGTGTAGAAACCGGACGTGTTTATCACGCGCGCTGTCCGGCGGTTCTGGGGGATCGCGAGTGCGGGTTCAATACGGTGCAGGCCGGGTATCGGGCCAAGGTCGCAGTGGAGAGCGTAGAGGATGCGCGCGTCTTCCGCTTCGCCGATTTTGCGGGCTTCACAGATCGCTGGTTCGAAAAGGGCCGTGCAACTGTTTTGAGCGGAGCAGCCAAGGGGCTGGTGGGCGTGGTCAAGAATGACCGGTTGCTGTCCGATGGCGCGCGGCAGGTCGAGCTTTGGCAGCGCTTCGGGGCGGAGGTGCGCAGCGGTGACATGATCCGGTTTGAGGCAGGGTGCGACCGCCGTGCCGAAACGTGTCGGCTAAAGTTTCACAACTTTCTGAATTTTCGCGGTTTTCCGCATGTTCCGGGTGACGACTGGCTGATGTCCTATCCGGTCTCGGGGCAGTCGAATACCGGCGAAAGCCTGTTCCGATGAGCGCGGGCGAAAAGGCGCTGGCCGAGGCGCGGGAATGGCTTGGGACACCCTATGTGCATCAGGCGAGTGTGAAGGGTGCGGGGACGGATTGCCTTGGGCTTTTGCGCGGTGTGTGGCGCGCGATCTATGGTGCCGAGCCTGAGCCTGTGCCCCCTTACACAGGCGACTGGTCCGAGGCTTCGCGCGAGGAACGGCTTTGGGTGGCGGCGCGGCGCCATCTGGTCGAACTGCCTGCAGCGGGCGGGGATGACTTGGGGCAGGTGATCCTGTTTCGGATGCGCGAAGGCAGTGTCGCCAAGCACCTCGGGATGATCTCTGAAACCGGCGCGGCGGCGCGGTTCATCCATGCCTACACGGGGCACGGGGTGATCGAAAGCCCGCTTTCCATCCCCTGGCGTCGCCGCATTGTGGCACGTTTCCAATTTCCAGAAGGAGCCAAGTGATGGCGACGATTTTGCTTTCTGCGGCGGGTGCCGCGATTGGCGGCGGTTTTGGCGGCACGGTTCTGGGTCTGTCGGGCGCAGTAATCGGGCGCGCGGTGGGGGCGACTTTGGGGCGGGCGATCGACCAGCGCTTGCTTGGGGCGGGCTCGCAGGCGGTGGAAACAGGCAAGATCGACCGGTTGCGCCTGACCTCGGCCTCGGAAGGGCAGACGGTCGGGCGGGTCTGGGGGCGGATGCGCGTGGGCGGCCAGGTGATCTGGGCCACCCGGTTCCTGGAGCATAAAACCACCGAGAAGGTTGGCGGCAAGGGTGCGCCAAGCGCGACCAATACCCAATATAGCTATTCGGTGAGCCTTGCGGTTGCTGTGTGTGAAGGCGAGATCTTGCGTATCGGGCGGGTCTGGGCCGACGGGGCAGAGCTTGACCCCGCGACGGTGACGATGCGCGTCTATCCGGGTTCACAGGACCAGTTGCCCGATTCGAAGATTTCCGCAGTTGAAGGGGCGGATATGGCGCCCGCCTATCGCGGGGTCGCCTATGTCGTGTTCGAGGATTTGCAACTCGCGCCGTTTGGCAATCGTGTGCCACAGTTTTCCTTTGAGGTCTCGCGCGCGGCACAGGGCGAGCTGATCCAGACGGTCCCGGACCTTGTGCGCGGCGTTCGTGGTGTCGCGCTTATTCCGGGAACGGGGGAATATTCTCTGGCCACCACGAAGGTGCGTGAAGGCAGTGCGTCATGGGTGAACGGGGTGCTGTCGGGCGATACCGTTGTCAATCAGCACGCCCCCGGAGACCGTTCCGATTTCGAGGTGACTTTGAGCGCGCTTGACGAGGAACTGCCCGCCTGTGAGGCGGTCTCTCTGGTGGTCAGCTGGTTCGGCAATGACCTGCGCTGCGGGACATGCCAGATTGCGCCGAAAGTGTCGGACGCGCAGACGGATAGCACAAATATGCCGTGGTCGGTCTCGGGTCTGACGCGCGCAACGGCAGGGGTGGTGCCGCGCCTGAATGGTAGCCCGGTTTATGGCGGGACGCCCTCTGACCAGTCTGTGATCGAGGCTATTGTCGCGATGCGGGAAAAGGGTAAGGCGGTGACCTTTTACCCGTTTGTCCTGATGGAACAACTGGCTGGAAACGGGCTGCCTGATCCGTGGAGTGATGCCGATAATCAGCCGGTTTTGCCGTGGCGGGGGCGGATTACCCTGTCGGTCGCACCTGGGCGGGATGGCTCGCCCGACCGGACGGCGATGGCGGATGCCGAGGTCGCGTCGTTTGTCGGGGCCGCGCGGGTCGGTGATTTCACGATCGGGGCGGATACTGTGTCCTACACCGGTCCCGAGGAGTTTTCGCTGCGCCGCTTTGTTTTGCATTACGCTCATTTGTGTAAACTGGCTGGCGGTGTTGATGCCTTTTGCATCGGCTCGGAGTTGCGGGCGCTGACACAAATTCGTGGGGCAGGGGATCGCTTTCCCGTGGTCGAGGCGTTGCGCGAGCTGGCGGCGGATGTGCGTGCTATTCTGGGGCCGGAGTGCAAGATCGGTTATGCCGCCGACTGGTCCGAGTATTTCGGCTATAAATCGCCCGAAGGGTTTCGCTATTTCCATCTCGATCCGCTTTGGGCCGATGAAAATATCGACTTTATCGGGATCGACAACTACATGCCGCTATCGGATTGGCGTGAGGGGGAAACCCACGCCGATGCGGATTGGGGCAGCATCTATAACCTCGATTACCTCCAGTCCAATATCGAGGGCGGCGAGGGGTTCGAGTGGTATTACGAAAACCAGGCGCACAGGGCCGCGCAAATCCGCACGCCGATAACCGATGGCGCCCATGGAGAACCTTGGATCTGGCGCTATAAGGATTTGCGCGGGTTCTGGGAGAACCACCATTTCGAACGCGTGGACGGGGGGCGGGCAAGCGAGCCAACGCGGTGGGTGCCGCGCTCGAAGCCAATCTGGTTTACCGAGTTTGGCTGTGCGGCCATCGACAAGGCGACGAACCAACCCAATAAGTTTCTTGATCCGAAAAGCTCGGAATCAAGCGTACCGCGATTTTCTGACGGGCGCCGCGACGAGCTGATCCAGATGCAATATCTGCGCGCGATGACGGACTACTGGTCGCGGGTCGAGAATAACCCGGTCTCGGATGTCTATGATGGGCTGATGATCGACATGTCCAAGGCGCATGTCTGGGCGTGGGACGCGCGCCCCTATCCGCAGTTTCCGGCCCTTTCCGGGCTGTGGGCGGATGCGGAGAATTATGCGCGCGGACACTGGATCAGCGGTCGCGCGGTTGCGCAACCTTTGGCAAGCGTTGTTGCGGAAATCTGCGAGTGTGCGGGTGCGAAACATATCGACGTTTCAGGGCTTTACGGGTTCGTCCGCGGGTATGTTGATGGCGGGGATGTTTCGGCGCGCGGTGTCTTGCAATCGCTGATGCTGGCCTACGGGTTCGAGGCGGTCGAGCGCGAGGGAAAGCTGGTGTTCAAGATGCGTGACGGGCGCGTTACGGCGTATCTGGGAGAGGATATGCTTGCCTATGGCACTTCGGAGGTTGCACTCCAGACGCAGCGCGCGCCAGAGGCAGAGCTGTCCGGTCGTGTGCGGCTGCATTACACCGAAGCCGACGGCGAGTATGGATCGCGTACGGTTGAGGCGATCTTCCCTGACGAACGTGCGGGTGAGGCCGCAGCCTCAGCGCTTCCGCTGGCGCTGACACGGGCCGAGGCGCAGCGGACGGTCGAGCGCTGGCTGACCGAGGCGCGTGTGGCGCGCGACGGGGCGCAGTTCGCTCTGCCGCCCTCGCTTGGGTATCTGGGGGCGGGGGATGTGGTCGCGCTTGAAACACCCCAGGGTGCACGACGCTACCGGATCGACCGCGCCGAACAGGCCGAGGCGATCAGCGTCGAGGCCGTGCGGGTGGAGCCTGCGGTCTATCAACCCTCGGACGAGGCGGAAGAAGAGGTGCGTGTCGCGGCATATATGCCGCCGGTTCCAGTCACTCCGATCTTTCTGGACTTGCCGTTGATGACGGGGCAAGAGGTGCCGCACGCGCCTCATGTCGCGGCCGTTGCTTCGCCCTGGCCCGGATCGGTGGCGGTCTACTCTGCGCTTGAGGATGACGGATATGCGCTGAATACCACGCTTGAGTCGGCCGCGATTGTCGGAGAGACACTGACGCCGCTAAGGGCCACGCGCACGGGGCTGTGGGATCGCGGCGCACCGTTGCGTATTCGGCTGGTGCGCGGCTCCTATTCCGGAGCGTCCGATGCGAGGGTCTTTGCGGGGGCAAACCTGATGGCGATCGGGGATGGGGTTTCCGATAGCTGGGAGCTGTTCCAGTTCGCTGAGGCCGAGCCGGTCCAACCGGGGGTTTGGGAAGTGCGGCGCAGGCTACGAGGCCAGTTGGGCACGGACGCGCTAATGCCCGAGGTCTGGCCCGAAGGTTCGGTCGTGGTGCTGATGAATGCCGCGGTCGAACAGATCAACCTCTTGCCAAGCGCGCGAAACCTTACGCGCCATTACCGGATCGGATCGGCGCTGCGTGGTTATGATGATGCGTCTTATTCCCATACGGTGCGGGCGTTTTCGGGGGTTGGTTTGCGTCCGCTCTCTCCGGCGCATTTGCGCGTGGTCGCGAACTCCTCGGGGTGGGATTTTTCGTGGCTGCGGCGGACGCGGATTGATGGCGATGCTTGGGAGGCCGAGGACGTGCCTCTGGGCGAAAGCGCCGAGCAATACCGCGTGCGGGTGCGCGATGATATGGGGGCCGTGCGCCGTGAGGTCACGCTGGGTACGCCGCTTTGGCACTATGCGGCGGCGGCGAAAGCGGGGGATGGGATTGCGGGGGCGTTCTCGGTCGAGGTGGCGCAGATTTCCGACCGCTACGGCGAGGGGCTTTCGCGGGTGGTGCAGGTTGCGGGCTGATTTTTCGGGGTTTTCACGGCATGGGCCTTCCCCTATTTCTCGCGGACCCTATGTGATAGGGTGGCCCGAGAAACACAGGAGGCGCTCATGCCCGGACCCAAAGCCAAGATTGCATCGCTGGACCCTGTCTGGTCGCGCATCTGCGACGAAGGGCGCGAGGCTGTCCGCAACGAGCCGCTTCTGGGCGCGCTGATCCATGCGGGGCTGTTGCACCATCCGACGATGGAGGGCGCGCTGGCTTATCGGTTTTCGCTGAAGCTGGCTTCGGGCGAGATGAGCGAGCAGATTTTGCGCGAGATCGCGGACGAGGCTTATCGCAAGTCGCCCGAACTCGGGAATGCTGCGCGCGCCGATCTGGTAGCGGTCTATGACCGCGATCCGGCCTGCCATCGTTTGCTGCAGCCGATCCTGTTTTTCAAAGGGTATCAGGCGCTTCAATCTTACCGGGTCGCGCATTGGCTTTGGAATGAGGGGCGCAAGGACATGTCCTATTTCATCCAGATGCGCACCTCCGAGACCTTTGGTGTCGACATCCATCCGGCCGCGAAAATCGGGCAAGGCGTGATGATTGACCACGCGCATTCGATCGTGATCGGGGAAACCGCGGTTGTCGGGGATAACGTCTCGATGCTGCACTCGGTTACGCTTGGCGGCACCGGCAAGGAAGAGGAAGATCGCCATCCGAAGATCGGCAACGGCGTTCTGATCGGGGCTGGTGCCAAGGTTCTGGGCAATATCAAGGTCGGGGATAACTCGCGTATCGCAGCAGGCTCGGTGGTCCTGGAGGATATTCCGTGCTGCAAGACGGTGGCAGGGGTGCCCGCGCGGATCGTGGGTGACGCGGGGTGCGACCAACCCGCGACCGAGATGGATCAGCTTTTGGGCAAGGGGGGGTAACCCCTCTGTCTTGCGGGTGGGTGCAGGCGGATCAACTCACGCACATACCCGAGCAGGCGCTCGGCAGATTTCGGAATGATCCGCCCGCGAGACCGCAGGATCAGATAGGGATCGACGGTAATCGGGCGGTTAAGCTCCAGCGTCCTGAAATTGGCCGAAACCGGACTTTTCAGCATCAGCTCGGTGATTTCACGCGCCATCGGGGCGATCGCATCGGATTGTGGCAAAAGCGCGAGAATCATCAGCAATGACGAGGTGGCAATGATGTTGTCGGGCCGCGTAAGGCTTTCGTCGCTAAAGGCCGTTTCGATGGCGTGGCGGATAGGGGCGCCCTGATCCTGCAAAATCCACGGAAAGTCTTGCATGGTGGCGAGCGACTGCGGTCCCTGCCCGAGGAGAGGGTGCCCGTCGCGCACCAGAAGTTGCACAATTTCGTCGCGGGCGGGTTCGATCGCAAAGTCGCGCCGGTCCAGATGGGGCGGCAGGCGCGCCAAGGCGAAATCCAGATCTCCGCGTTCAAGCAAGTGAATAAGGGTCGAGGAAGGGGCAATCTCGATCGAAATATCCAGCGAGGGCGCCTCGGATTTCAGGCGCTGGATCGCGGGCACCAGATGTCCGATGGCGGGGCCGGTAACCGAACCCACCCGCACGATCCCCCCGCGCCCTGTTTTCAGGTCATCGAAGTCTTCGGCCATACGGTCGAGATCGTGCACGAGGCGCGCGGCGTGTTGCGCCAGCAGATGCCCGGAGGGTGTCGGCTCCATCCCCTTTGGCGTGCGCTCAAAGAGGACCATCCCGAGCTGGGTCTCTAGTGCGGCGAGCATTCGCGATGCGGCAGGTTGCGTCATCTTGCAATGTAGTGCTGCAAGCTGAAGCTGCCCGCTTTCGGCAATGGCCGAGATCAGCCGTGCTTGTGCCGGACGCAGATTTTGAAGCTGATGTCCCATTTGTATTCCAGATATGATATGTAAATTTCTTATCTTGGTATTTGAGTGATATGTAAACTCCTTCTAGAAAAAGGTACGCCTCGTTCAAGGGGCAGTTTCTGGAGAGCTGGTGGAGAAGCTCTTCGTTCTGGGAGGAAATTATGAAACTTATGACTTACGCGAGCGTTCTCGCTCTTTCGTTGTCTGCTTTTGCTGCTCCGGCCTTCGCTGAAGGCAAGGGGCTGGTGGGCATTTCGATGCCCACGAAATCCTCGGCGCGCTGGATCTCGGACGGGAACTCGATGGTCGATCAGTTCACCGCTGCCGGCTACGACACCGATCTGCAATATGCCGAAGACGACATCCCGAACCAGCTTGCGCAGATCGAGAACATGGTGACGAAGGGCGTCGATGTTCTGGTGATTGCGGCGATTGATGGCACGACGCTGTCGAACGCGCTGGCGAATGCGTCGGCGGCGGGCGTTAAGGTTATCGCCTATGACCGTCTGATCCGTGACTCGGGCGATGTCGATTATTACGCGACCTTCGACAACTTCAAGGTTGGCGTGCAGCAGGCAACCACTGTGGTGGACGGGCTGAAAGCGCGCTTCCCCGAGGCCCATCCGTGGAACGTCGAGCTGTTCGGCGGCTCGCCCGATGATAACAACGCCTATTTCTTCTACAACGGCGCGATGTCGGTTCTGCAGCCGATGATCGACGCGGGCGATGTGGTGGTCCAGTCCGGCCAGATGGGTATGGACAAGGTTGGCACTCTGCGTTGGGACGGCGCGGTCGCGCAGGCGCGGATGGATAACATCCTTTCCGCCAATTACACCGACAAAGAGGTCCACGGCGTGTTGTCGCCCTATGACGGGTTGTCGATCGGGATCCTGTCCTCGCTTAAGGGCGTCGGTTATGGTTCGGGCGATCTGAAAATGCCGATCGTGTCGGGGCAGGACGCCGAAGTCCAGTCGGTCAAGTCGATCCTCGCGGGCGAGCAATATGCCACCATCTTCAAAGACACCCGCGAACTGGCCCGCGTGACCGTGGGCATGGTCAACGCGACGCTGGAGGGCGGCGAGCCGGAGATCAACGACACCTCGACCTATGACAACGGCGTCAAGGTTGTGCCTTCCTACCTGCTTGAGCCGGTTCCGGTCGATGCAAGCAACTGGGAAAGCATCCTGATCGGTTCGGGCTATTACACCGCAGACCAGATCAAGTGATCCTCCGCACTTGAGAGGGCGCCCGCGCCCGTGGTGGTGCGGGTGGCCTTTCGAGGGGACACAAAGATCGACGACCAGCCTGCGATAGTGGGCCAGAGTGAGGCGGATGCCATGACCACTCTTCTCGAAATGAGAAATATTACCAAAGAATTTCCTGGTGTTAAGGCGCTCGATCAGGTGAACTTGCGCGTTGAGGCCGGAGAGATTCACGCAATTTGCGGCGAGAACGGTGCCGGAAAATCGACGCTGATGAAGGTACTTTCGGGTGTCTATCCGGCGGGCAGCTATGACGGCGAAATCCACTATGACGGGGCGCTGGCCGAGTTTCGCACCCTGCGCGATAGCGAAGACCACGGCATCGTGATTATCCATCAGGAACTGGCGCTGGTGCCGCAGCTTTCGATTGCCGAGAACATCTTTCTGGGCAATGAGCGCGCCTCGGGCGGAGTGCTGAACTGGCGCGAGACTTTTGCCCGCACGACCGAACTTTTGCGCAAGGTCGGCCTGTCGGAAACGCCCGGAACGCTGGTCGATTCGATCGGGGTTGGCAAGCAGCAGCTTGTCGAGATCGCGAAGGCTCTGTCGAAAGACGTGCGGCTTTTGATCCTGGACGAACCCACCGCCGCACTTCAGGAAAACGACAGCCGCGCGCTTTTGGACCTGATGCTGGAACTCAAGGCGCAGGGCGTGACCTGCATCCTGATTTCGCACAAGCTCAATGAGGTGCGCTATGTCGCCGATACCGTGACGGTGATCCGCGACGGGATGACGGTCTCGACGCTGGATGCGAAGGCGGGGCTGTCCGAGGACGACATCGTGCGCGATATGGTCGGGCGCGATATGTCGCAGCGTTACCCCGAGCGTGACCGTCGGGCGGGCGATCTGCTGATGGAGGTCTCGGGCTGGAATGTCTGGCACCCTGAACACGCCGGACGGCAGGTAATCCGGGACATCTCGTTCAATGTGCGGGCGGGCGAAGTGGTGGGCATCGCGGGGCTGATGGGCTCGGGGCGGACCGAACTGGCCATGTCGATCTTTGGCCAAAGCTGGGGGCGCAATATCTCAGGCGAGGTGCGTCTGAAAGGGCAGCCGGTAGACCTGAGCGAAGTCACCCGCGCGATTGAGGCGGGGCTGGCCTATGTCACCGAAGATCGCAAGGAATTAGGGCTGATCCTCGACGAAAGCATCCGCTTTAATACCTCGCTGGCGAAACTGGAAAGCGTGTCATCGCACGGCGTGCTGGACGAGCGGCGCGAAACCGAAGTGGCCGAGCGGTATCGCAAGGCGCTAGCCACGCGCACGCCGAGTGTCTTCCAGAAGGTCGGGAACCTGTCTGGCGGTAACCAGCAAAAGGTCGTGCTGGCCAAATGGCTGTTCACCGACCCCGAGGTTCTGATTTTGGATGAACCCACGCGCGGCATCGACGTCGGCGCGAAATACGAGATTTATTCGATCATCAACGATCTCTCCGCGCAGGGCAAAGGCGTGGTGATGATCTCGTCCGAGATGCCCGAACTTCTGGGTATGTGCGATCGGATTTACGTCATGAACGAAGGCGCGTTTGTGGGTGAATTGCCCGCTTCTGATGCCTCGCAAGAGCGCATCATGTCGCTCATCGTTACGGAATGAGGGAACGGAAATGGACCACGAAACCAAAGGGTTGAAAGGCTATCTTGCAGCCCATATGCGTGAATACGGGCTTTTGTTCGCGCTGATCGCGATCATGGCGTTTTTCCAGATCGTAACCGGCGGGACACTGATGCGTCCGGTCAACATCACCAACCTGTTCCTGCAAAACAGCTACATCATCATCATGGCGCTTGGGATGCTGATCGTCATTGTGTCGGGCAATATCGACCTCTCGGTCGGCTCGGTGATGGGGTTCATCGGTGCTTTTGCTGCGGTGATGATTGTCGAGTGGAACGTGCCGGTTGCGGTGACGATCCCTGTTGCGCTGGTGATGGGGGCGCTGATCGGGGCGGCGCAGGGCTATTGGGTCGCCTATTGGAAAATCCCCTCCTTCATCGTGACGCTGGCGGGGATGCTGGTGTTTCGCGGGCTGTCCTTGTGGCTGCTGGAGGGGCAATCCGTCGGCCCGTTCCCCGGCTCGTTCCAGCTTTTGTCTACAGGGTTTGTGCCTGACCTCCTGCCGCGCGAGGCGACCGCCGCACTTGGCGAGGTTTTCGGCGCGCGCGCGTTCAACGTGCTGGCGATGGGCGTGGGGCTTATGGCGGCGGGTTTCGTGATCTGGCTTGGCCTGCGCGAGCGTGCGCACAACAAAGCCTATGGCATCAGTGGTGAACCCGCCAATTTCTTCTGGGCGCGCAATATCATCGTTCTGGGCGCGATGCTGTTCCTGACCTTCAAGCTGGCGACCTTCCGCGGGCTGCCAAACGTGCTGGTGACGATGGGCGTGCTGGTGGTGGTCTATGCCTTCCTGACCGAAAATACGGTGATCGGGCGGCGGGTTTACGCGCTTGGCGGCAATGAAAAAGCGGCGAAACTCTCAGGCATCAAGACCGAGCGCCTGACCTTCCTGTCCTTCGTCAACATGGGGCTGCTGGCCGCGTTGGCGGGGCTGATATTTGCCGCGCGCCTCAATACCGCGACGCCGAAAGCGGGCTTCGGGATCGAACTGGATGTGATTGCAGCTGTGTTCATTGGCGGGGCGTCGATGTCGGGCGGCTCGGGGAAAATCGTGGGGGCGGTTGTCGGTGCCTTCATCATGGGGGTGATGAACAACGGCATGTCGATCATGGGGATCGGTATTGATTATCAGCAGGTTATCAAAGGCCTGGTGCTGCTCGCTGCCGTTATCTTCGACGTCTACAACAAACGTAAGCAAGGTTAAGACCAATGCATCTGAGCCAATTGAAATCGGGCGGTGTGATTTGCCGCGAGGGCGAAGCTGCCCGCCTAGTTCCGGGGCGGACCTCGATCTTCGAACTGGCCTCCGAGGCTGTTGCGAAGGGGGCAAAACTGGCCGAGATCCTGCCTGCGGGCGGCGAGGCGGTGGATTTGCTGGCGTTGGCCTCGGCGGGCAAGCTTGATGTGCCGGTGCGCCATCCTGAACCGGCCCGGATGTATCTGTGCGGCACCGGGCTGACGCATCTGGGCTCGGCCTCGACGCGCAATGCAATGCACGCCGCCGCCCCCGAGCACGAGACGGACTCGATGAAGATGTTTCGTATGGGGATCGAGGGAGGCAAGCCCGCGCAGGGCGCGGTAGGGGTGCAGCCCGAGTGGTTCTACAAAGGGCCGGGCACCGAGGCGATTGCGCCGGGCGATCCGCTGGTTTCTCCTGCCTTCGCGCTGGATGGTGGCGAAGAGCCGGAAATTGCGGGGTTTTATCTGATCGGGGAAAATGGTATACCATTTCGCATAGGCTTTACGCTGGCGAATGAATTCTCCGATCATGTGACCGAAAAGATGAACTACCTCTTCCTCGCGCACTCCAAGCTGCGGCCGGCAAGTTTCGGGCCCGAGATCCTTATCGGAGAGCTGCCCGCCCATATCGAGGGGCGCTCGCGCGTCTTGCGCAATGGCGAGGCGATCTTTGATGCGCCGTTCCTTTCGGGCGAGGCGAATATGTCCCATACGCTTGCCAACCTTGAACATCACCACTTCAAATACGCGGCCTTCCGCCGCGCCGGAGACCTGCATGTGCATATGTTCGGCACGGCGACGCTGTCTTGCGGGGCAGGGGTCGTGACCGAACCCGGCGATGTGTTCGAGATTTCTGCGCCCGCCTTTGGATTGGCGCTGACCAACCCTCTTGCGACCGAAGACGGCGCGCCTGATCGCGCCGTGACGGTTCGTTCCCTCTGATTTTCTGGAGACCTAAGATGTCCGTCAACTCCTTCAAGCCCGCCCCCTGGCCGCGCCGCCTGCGTTCGCAGGAATGGTATGAGGGCACCTCGCGCGACACGATTTATCATCGGGGCTGGATGAAAAATCAGGGCTACCCGCATGATCTGTTCGACGGGCGCCCGATCATCGGCATCCTGAATACGTGGTCAGAGCTGTCGCCCTGCAACGGCATCCACATGAAAGAGCTGGCCGAGAAAGTGAAGGCGGGCGTGTGGGAGGCAGGTGGCTTTCCGGTGGAGGTGCCGGTGTTCTCGGCATCCGAAAACACCTTCCGCCCGACGGCGATGATGTTCCGCAACCTCGCCGCGCTGGCGGTAGAGGAAACCATCCGCGGTCAGCCGATGGATGGTTGCGTGCTGCTGGTGGGCTGCGACAAGACCACGCCCTCGCTGATGATGGGGGCGGCGTCGTGCGATATTCCCTCGATCGTCGTGACCGGCGGGCCGATGCTGAACGGCTATTACCGGAACGAGCGCGTGGGGTCGGGCACCCATCTGTGGAAATTCTCGGAAGCGGTGAAAGCGGGCGAGATGACGGCCGAAGAATTCCTTGAGGCCGAGCAGTCGATGAGCCGCTCGACCGGCACTTGCAACACGATGGGCACGGCGTCCTCGATGGCCTCGATGGTCGAGGCTCTGGGGATGGCGCTCTCGGGGAATGCAGCGATTCCGGCGGTGGACAGCCGCCGCCGCGTGATGGCGCAAATGTCGGGTCGGCGCATCGTTCAGATGGTGAAGGACGACCTGAAACCCTCTGATATTCTGACTAAAAACGCGTTTGAGAATGCTATTCGCACGAATGGTGCAATTGGCGGATCGACCAATGCGGTGATCCATCTGCTTGCGCTTGCAGGCCGCGTGGGGGTCGATCTGACACTTGATGACTGGGATCGCTGCGGGCGTGATGTTGCGACTATCGTCAACCTGATGCCGTCGGGCAAATACCTGATGGAAGAGTTCTTCTACGCGGGCGGCCTGCCGGTGGTTCTGAAACGTCTGGGCGAGGGCGGGCAGTTGCACAAAAATGCGCTGACGGTCTCGGGGCTGGCGATCTGGGATGAGGTGAAGGACGTCATTAACCACAACGATGACGTGATCCTGCCGCTGGAAAAGGCGCTGACGCAGCAAGGGGGGATTGCTGTGCTCAAGGGCAACCTTGCGCCGAAGGGGGCGGTGTTGAAGCCCTCGGCGGCCTCGCCCGAACTGATGCAGCATCGTGGCCGCGCCGTGGTGTTCGAGGACATCGACGACTATAAGGCCAAGATCAACGACGACGCACTTGATATTGATGAGACCTGTGTCATGGTCCTGAAAAACTGTGGCCCGCGCGGCTATCCGGGTATGGCCGAGGTCGGGAATATGGGCCTGCCGCCAAAGGTGCTGAAGAAGGGGATCACCGATATGGTGCGGATTTCGGATGCGCGTATGTCGGGAACGGCCTATGGCACGGTGGTGCTGCATACCTCGCCCGAAGCGGCGGTCGGCGGGCCTTTGGCGGTTGTGCGCGACGGCGATATGATCGAGATTGATGTGCCGAACCGCCGCCTGCATCTGGATATTTCGGACGCCGAACTGGCCAAGCGTTTGGCTGCATGGACGCCCGGTCACGAGCAAGCGGAAAGCGGCTATGCGTGGCTGCACCAGACCCATGTCGAGGGCGCGGATACTGGCGCGGATCTCGGTTTCCTGAAAGGCTGCCGTGGCAATGCCGTCGGCAAGGACAGCCACTAAACCGGACACCCCGGGGGGGGCCCCGGGCTGATACTCACGGCGGGACGCCGAAACCGAATAAGGACGATACGATGACATTCACACCTCATGGCAAGCACCTGATCGCGGGCGACTGGATTGCAACGGATATGAAATTCAGCTCGGAACCCGCGCATGGGCCCGCGCATGAATTCTCGGTCGGCACGGTCGATCTGGTGAATACGGCCTGCGAGGCGGCGGAAGAGGCGTTCTGGTCCTATGGCTATTCAACGCGCGAGGCGCGGGCCGAGTTTCTGGAGACCATCGCCGATGAAATCGAGGCGCGCGCCGCCGCGATCACCGAGATCGGCACGCAGGAAACCGGCCTGCCCGTCGCGCGTCTTGAGGGCGAGCGCGGGCGCACCACGGGGCAGTTGCGCCTGTTCGCCGGCCACATTCTGGACGGCGATTATCTGGACCGCCGCCACGATGTCGCGCTGCCCGAGCGCACGCCTCTGCCGCGCCCTGATATTAGGCTGATGCAGCGCCCGATCGGGCCTGTGGCGGTGTTTGGCGCCTCGAACTTCCCGCTCGCGTTTTCGACGGCGGGGGGCGACACGGCTTCGGCACTGGCGGCGGGCTGTCCGGTGGTCGTGAAGGGCCATTCGGCGCATCCGGGCACGGGCGAGATTGTGGCCGAAGCGATCCATGCGGCGATCAAGCGCTGCGGGGTCCATCCGGGGGTGTTCTCGCTGGTGCAGGGCGGCAAACGCGACGTCGGCACGGGGCTGGTGCAGCATCCGCTGATTAAGGCGGTGGGCTTTACCGGCTCGCTTGCGGGTGGTCGCGCGCTGTTTGATCTGTGCGTTTCGCGCCCCGAGCCGATCCCGTTCTTTGGCGAGCTTGGCTCGGTCAACCCGATGTTTTTGTTGCCCGAGGCGGTTTCCGCGCGCGGTGCCGAGATCGGCAAAGGCTGGGCCGGGTCGCTGACCATGGGGGCAGGGCAGTTCTGCACCAATCCGGGGATTGCGGTGGTGATGGCGTCTCAGGCCGATACGATTGCCGATGCGGCGCGCGAGGCGCTGTCAGCCGTGGGGGCGCAGGTGATGCTGACCGACGGGATCGCGGCAGCCTATCGTCAGGGGCGCGACCGGATTGCGGGTGCCGCAGGCGTGCGCGAGGTGCTGACCTCGATGTGCAACCAGCGCGACGCGACGCCCTATCTGTTCGTGGTGAAGGGTGCGGACTGGCTTGGCAATCACGCGCTTGGCGAAGAGGTCTTCGGGCCGCTTGGCCTGCTGGTAACGGTTGAAAACGCAGAAGAAATGCTGGCCGTTGCGCGTTCGTTCGAGGGGCAGCTGACGGCGACACTGCATCTGGATGCGGGCGACACCGATCTGGCGCGCCGCCTGATGCCGGTGCTGGAGCGCAAGGCGGGCCGCGTGCTGGCCAATGGCTTCCCGACGGGGGTCGAGGTTTGTGACGCAATGGTCCACGGCGGACCGTATCCGGCCTCGACCAACTTCGGGGCAACCTCGGTCGGCACGATGGCCATCCGCCGCTTCTTGCGTCCAGTCAGCTACCAGAACTTGCCCGAGGCGATACTGCCCGAAGACCTGTAAGGAGGGCGCAGCGTGGACGCTGTCGAGTGGATCGCCGTTGATTGGGGCACCAGCCATCTGCGTGCGTGGGCGATGGCGGGCCGTGCGGTTCTGGCCGAGGCGGGGTCTGCGAAAGGCATGGGGTCGCTTGAACCCGATGGCTTTGAGCCTGCGCTGCTGGAGCTGATCGGGCCATGGCTGGAAACGGCGCGGGTGCCTGTGCTGGCGTGCGGCATGGTCGGCGCGCGGCAGGGTTGGGTTGAGGCGTCTTACCGTGCGGTCCCCTGCGCGCCGGTCGAGGCGGGGCAAACCTGCAAGGTCTCTGCCCGCGATCAACGCGTGCGGGTTGAGATCGTGCCGGGGCTGTCGCAGGCCGACCCAGCCGATGTGATGCGCGGCGAAGAGACGCAAATCGCGGGGTTTCTGGCTGCGGAACCCGCGTTCGAGGGCGCAGCGATCCTGCCGGGCACCCATTCGAAATGGGTGCATCTGGCGGGTGGGCAGGTGCAGGGCTTTCACACCGCAATGACGGGAGAGCTGTTCTCGCTTCTTGCGACGCAATCGGTGCTGCGCCATTCGGTTGCGACAGACGGGTTTGACGCGGCGGCCTTTGATGCGGGCGTTCAGGCGGGGCTTGCGGGTGCGGCCTTGGCCGAATTGTTCGCGATCCGCGCCTCGGGTCTGCTGGCGGGAACGCGGCCCGAGGCGTCTCGGGCGCGGCTGTCCGGCCTTCTGATCGGGGCCGAGATCGCGGCTTTTGGGGCGGGCGTCTCAGAGGCTGTGGTGATTGGCGGGGCGGGGCTGTCAGCCCATTACCTGCGCGCGCTGGCTGTTGCCGGATGTAAGGCGCGGGCACTGGACGGGGCCGATCTCGTGCGCGAGGGGCTATGGTCTTTATACGAGGGGGCGACCCATGACTGAACGTAATCTGATCGCGATTTTGCGCGGGATTACTCCGGCCGAGGCGGTGCCTTGTGCCAAGGCATTGGTTGAGGCGGGGATCACCTCGATCGAAGTGCCACTGAACTCGCCTGATCCGCTGGTCTCAATCGCGGCGATGGCGCGGGCTTTCGCGGATCGTCCCGAGGTCGAGATCGGCGCGGGCACGGTGTTGACTGCGGCAGATGTGCAGGCGGTGGCGCAGGCGGGCGGGCGGTTGATCGTCTCGCCCAATTGCGACACCGAAGTGATTGCGGTGACGCGCAAAGCGGGGCTGGCCTCCTGGCCCGGCGTCTTCACCCCGACCGAAGCTTTCGCCGCGCTGGCGGCAGGGGCGAGTGGGCTGAAGCTGTTTCCGGGGGCGCAGATCGGGCCGCTGGGGCTTCGCGCAATGCGCGCGGTTCTGCCTGCGGGAACACAGGTTTATGCCGTTGGTGGCGCAGGGCCAGAGAATTTTGCGCAGTGGTTTGCGGCGGGCGCTGATGGTTTTGGCATCGGCACGGCACTTTATACGCCGGGGCTAAGTCTGGCCGAGGTTGCCACCCGCGCGCGCGCCATCGTTGCCGCTTATGATGCGGCCAAGGAGGCATGATGCAGTTCGACGCGCGGATTTGCGAATTGGGTGAGGGCGCGCTTTGGCACCCTTTGCGGGCCGAGCTGTTCTGGTTCGACATCACGGGGCGGCGGCTGCTCGCGCGCAAGCCCGGGACCGGCGCCACCCGCGAGGTATCCCTGCCCGAGATGTGTTCGGCGGCGGGCTGGATTGATGCGGAGCGCCTGCTGGTTGCCTCTGAAACCGCGCTGTTGGTGTTTGATATAGCGGCCGAAACCCTGACACCGCTTTGCCTGCTTGAGGCCGATAACCCCCTGACGCGCTCGAACGACGGGCGCGCGGACCCTTGGGGCGGCTTCTGGATCGGGACGATGGGGAAATCGGCAGAGACGGGGGCAGGGGCAATCTATCGTTTTGCCGGCGGAGAATTGCGCCGACTGGTCGGTCAGGTGACAATCCCCAATGCGATCTGTTTTGCGCCGGACAGGAGTGTCGCCTATTTCGCAGATACGGCGATTGCGCAGGTGTTCCGCGTGGCGCTGGACGGCGACGGCTGGCCTGCTGCCGCGCCCGAGTTGTTCCTCGATTGCGGACTGCTTGGGGTTTATCCCGACGGGGCTGTGACCGATGCCGAAGGGGCGCTTTGGATCGCACTTTGGGGCGAGGGGACGGTGCTGCGTATGGCCCCTGATGGCACGCTTGGCGCGCGGCTCGATCTGCCTGCGCCGCATACCACTTGCCCAGCCTTCGGGGGGGCGGATTTCACCACGCTTTACTGCACTTCCGCCACGCAAGGTCTTGATGCAGAAGCATTAAATTCCGCGCCGCAATCTGGCGCGACCTTCGCGATCATGGGCGCCGGACAGGGCCGCCCCGAGCCCGCCGTGACCCTCGTTTCTTTCGGCTCAGGAGACCAGCCATGACCTTTACCCTTGGCCTTGTCGGGCTTGGCACCATCGCACGCAACCAGCACCTCCCCTCGATCGAGGCGACGGAGGGTTTCCGCCTTGCCGCGATTGCCAGCCGCAACGCGGGGCTGGATGGGCTGCCCTGCTATCACGACATCGCGGACATGCTGGCCGCCGAGCCTGACCTTGCTGCCGTGTCGCTTTGCACCCCGCCACAGGGGCGGTTCCAGCAGGCAGTGCAGGCGATCTGCGCGGGCCGCCATGTGATGCTGGAAAAGCCTCCGGGCGCCAGTGTCTCCGAGGTCGAGACGCTGGTGCGGATGGCCCGCGCGGCGGGTGTGACGCTGTTTGCAACATGGCACTCGCGCGAGGCAGCGGCGGTCGAGGTTGCGCGTGACCTGCTGCAAACCCGCAGCCTGCGGCGCGTGTCGATTGCGTGGAAAGAGGATGTGCGCCACTGGCACCCCGGTCAGGAGTGGATCTGGCAGCCGGGTGGGCTGGGGGTGTTCGATCCGGGTATCAACGCGCTCTCGGTGCTGACGAGGATCATGCCAGAGCCGGTGCATCCGGTCTCGGCGCGGCTGGAGTTTCCGGCGAACAAACAGGCGCCCATCGGGGCAGAACTGGCGATGGTCTCGGCCTCGGGCGTGCCGGTCGATGCCGTGTTCGACTGGCGCCAGACCGGCCCGCAAACGTGGGATATACTGATTGAAACCGATGAAGGCGAGGTGCTTTTGCGCGAAGGCGGCGCGCGTCTGTTCATCGACGGGCAGGAGAATATCAGCGCACCGGATTACGAATATCGTCGCCTTTACAATCGCTTCGCCGCATTAATTGAAGCGGGTGAATGCGATGTCGATCTGGCGCCCCTACAGCTTGTTGCGGATGCGTTCTTGCTGGGTGAGCGGGTCGAGACCGAGGCTTTCCACGATGCCCCCTGAGCGCGCGCTGTTCGGCCATCTGCCTTCGGGCGAGCCGGTCGAAAGGGTCACGCTCCGGCGCGGGGATGTGACGGCGCGGATCATCACCTATGGCGCCTCGCTTCAGGCGCTCATGGTGCCTGACAAAGATGGCCGGCTCGACGACATCGTTCTGGGGCATGACGATCTGGCGGGCTATCTGAACCACCGGATGTTCTTTGGCGCCACTGTCGGGCGGGTGGCGAACCGGATCGCGGGGGGGCGGTTCACGTTGGACGGGCGCAGCTATGGCTTGTCGCAAAACGAGGGGACCACGACGCTGCACGGCGGCGCCGAGGGGTTCGATCGGCGCAACTGGCAGATCGTCGCGCTGGAGGATGCGCCCTCGGTGCGCCTGCGGCTGGTCAGCCCAGACGGCGATCAGGGGTTTCCCGGGCGCCTTGAGGTCGAGGTGGTCTATGCGCTGGAGGAGGCCGCCGACGGGGTGTCCTTAGCGATCCGCTACGAGGCGCGCACCGATGCGCCGACCCCTATCGCACTGACAAACCACAGCTATTTCGCGCTTGCAGGCAGTGCTGCGCTGGCCACGCGCCCGATGGCCGCGATCGAGGCCGATTTGACGGTGCCAGCCGCGCGCTATCTGCCGGTTGACGGCCATATGATCCCGCTCCCGCCAGAGCCCGTCGGGGCGACGCCCTTTGATTTTCGCGCGCCGCGCCCTCTGGCGGCCTCGATCCGTTCGGGGGCGGTGGCGGGCTACGACCATTGCCTTTGTCTGGATGGGCCGCTGATCGAGATGAGCGATCCTGTCTCGGGGCGGGTGCTGCGGATGCAGACCGACCAGCCAGGCGTGCAGCTTTACACCGGCAATTTTCTGGATGGCAGCGTGATCGGCAAAGCGGGCCACGCCTACCAAAAGCATGACGGCATGTGTCTGGAGGCGCAGGCATGGCCGGACCTTGTGAACGCGGCTGACCCACAGTGCGCGGCCCGCGTCATTCTGGCGCCGGGTGAGGTTTACCATGCGGCGATTGTTCTGGGCTTTGCAACCGACAGGCCGACCTCCTGACAGGGTGGGGCAACGCCGATAAAATCCAAGAGATTTTCAGGCTTTCCGGCTGTGACGGCGCGTTTCCCTCGCTCGCGCGTTAACGGATTTCCAAGCTCTTCCGACTACCTTCATTTACCGAAGTGGGTTCGGCGCGCGATTGCGTCGACTTTGTGTTGGGGCTGTGGTTCATGTGGATGACGGAACCCGGATGTGAGCAGGCTGCGCGGTGCAGGCAGGCAGGCAGGTGTGTCCACCTGCGGCCGATACTGCTGGTTTGGGGCGCCTTCGGGTCGATTTGCGCCGGCCGTGGCTCTGATCTGAGCGGGGTCTGAGATGGCGACGACCTGGGACGTATTCTACCTTGGCACAGCGCCTGCGATCGACCCGGCCGAGGGTAATGATAGCAGCGAAAACGCCTCGACGCTTGCTGGCCTGACCTACGGCGGGTCAACCGATCCACTGTTCCAGAACATCCAGACGCTTTCTCCGGGCAGCTATGGCGGTGGTCTGGCCACCTATTACGACACGAACAATTTCACGTCGAACGATACGTTCCGGATCGACGGCGGCGCGCTCCAGACCTTCGACGCGTTCGTTATTTATAACGCCACGATCACCTATGCCGATGGCACCACGGCAGCGATCACCGCTTCCGTGTTTCAGGATACCGCGGGCAATCTCTATCTCGCGCCCGAGATCTCCTATAATACCGATCAGACCGCGCTTGAGGCGGGGCCGATTGTCGCGCTCACCCTTGACAGTGTGAGCCTTTCGCCCTCCGGGATGGCGGCGGATCGCTATGCGGCCAGCTATGTTGCGCCTGTCGATGGCACCTCGGGTGCCGACAGCATGGGGCTTGGCTATACCGATGCCGATGGCGACCAGATCACCACCGGCAACGATCTGATCGATGGCGGCGCGGGCAATGACACGATCTTCGGCTCGTCGGGCAACGATACGATCTATGGCGGCACGGGCGACGACTCGATTGGTAGTTTCGCCAGCACCGATCTGGGCGATGACCTTATGTTCGGGGGCGATGGCAATGATACGATCATTGCTGGCGCCGGGAACGATACGGTCTATGGCGATGCAGGCGATGACCAGCTGTCCGGCGCGGATGGCTCGGACACGCTTTATGGTGGGGATGGCAGCGATACCTTCCTGATTACCGACGATCATGATTATGACCTGATCGTCGGCGGTGAGGGCGGCACCGATACTGACGCGATCTCGTTTGCAAACTATGCGTCCGCACTCGGGGTAAGTGTTACCTTCTCGGGCGATGGTGCGGGCGGCTATGACTACTTTGGCACCACGGGCTATGGCGACTTCTCCGAGATCGAGCAGATCTGGGGCACGAATTATGCCGACCTGATCGATGCATCGCTTGATAGCTCGGGGGTGCTTCTGGCGGGGCAGGGCGGCGATGACACGATCATCGGCGGCTCTGGCGATGACAGTTTGTGGGGCGGGGATGGCAACGACCGCTTCGATGTGGCCCAAGGCGGTTCCGATACGATCGACGGTGGCGCGGGGTATGATATTGTCGACGCCAGCGGGACTACCGACGCGAATTTTTTTGTCACCTTCACGAATATAGAGGAAATCGCCGGAAGCAACTTTGGCGACAGCTGGGGCTGGGATTCCGGTAGTGTCGTGTTTTATGGCGGAACCGGAAGCGACACCGTTTTCGCCGGAACTGGCGACGACACGATCTATGGTGGCGACGGGAATGACTCGCTCTCGGGGGGCGCCGGAAATGACAGCCTGAATGGCGGGGCGGGAGACGATACTCTTGCCGGTGGTGCCGGGGCGGATGCACTGGACGGTGGCACGGGCTTCGACACGGCCGACTATTCAGCCTCGGGCACTGCGGTCCACATCGAACTCTCTACCGGCAGCTTTAGTGGCGGGGATGCGACTGGAGACACCGCGGTCGGGATTGATGCGATCATCGGTTCCGATTTCAACGATACGCTGACCGGTTATGACGGGACATTCGACGGGGGGACGGTGTCGAACCTGCTCGATGGCGGGGCGGGGGATGACTTCCTTAGCGGTCTTGGCGGTGCGGACTGGCTGATCGGTGGGGCGGGCAACGACACGCTCATCGGTGGGGTGGGTGACGACACGTTCGTCTATTCGCTCGGAGACGGGAATGACACCATCACCGATTTCAACAGCGGCAATACGGGCACGCTGTCGGATGGCACGAGCACCAATAACGACTTTATCAACCTCACGGCCTTCTACGACAACCTTGCCGAGCTATATGCCGACCAGGCTGACGATGGCATCCTCAACCAGTCGAACACCCTTGATGCCAATGGCCGGACGGTCGACTATTCGGATAACACCTCGTTCGGCACGGGGTCGCTGACCTTTACCGGCGCGAGCGCCGACAACACCTTCTTCACCGCCGAGAACACGGGCGTCACCTGCTATCTTGCGGGCACCCGCATCCTGACCCCCGAAGGGGAGGTTGCAATTGAACGGTTGCGGGTTGGCGACAAGGTTGTCACCCGCGATCATGGGGCGCAAACGATCCGCTGGATCGGGGTTTCGCGGCTGCAATCCACGCCGGAAATTGCGCCGATCCGGATCGCAGCGGGGGCGCTTGGATCGGGGCTGCCCCTGCGCGACCTTTATGTATCTCCGCAACACCGGGTGCTGGTGCACTCGCGGATCGTGGCGCGCATGACCGGAGCGGAGGAGGTTCTGGTCGCGTCGAAAAAGCTATTACCCATGCCCGGTTTTCAGGCCATGCCCGCAGATGGGCAACTGACTTATGTGCATCTGATGTGTGACGCGCACGAGATTATCTACGCCGAGGGCGCCCCCTCCGAGACCCTGCTTCCCGGTCCGCAGGCGCGCGCGACACTCGGGCCGCTAGTCTGGGCAGAGCTTGCGGCGATCTTTCCGGGTCTGAGCGCAGAGCAGGGGGCTTTCGCTCCGGCGCGTCTTGTTCTTCGCGGGCCCAGGATCGCGCGGATGCTAGACCGCCACCTGCGTAACGCCAAATCCCTGCTCAAGGGAGAACCGGAAGGGCTTTGCGTCGAACCGGTCTCCGGTCAAGGGTAAACCCCGTCCGGTCGCGCCTGTCCGGAGGGCTCCACCTCTCCGCCGTCAACAGAGACGACCGTAAAGCCGCTGGAAGACCCCTGAAAACCATAGGTCGTTTAATCCCTTGCTCCGCGGCCGACCCGCGTTCCGTATCGTCGCAATCTCTGGTCGAGGTCTGGCGCGGGCGACAATCACCGACTGTTTGCACCATTGCCCTGATCCGGCCCAAGCCGATTGCAGGTTGCCAAAGCTGTTGGGGTCATTCTGCGGGATGAATTTCCCAGAGTGCAAAGATTGAACTGGATCATAGGCTTGTCGGGTCTTACCATCGGTTTTTGAAGCTTGCCGAGACTTCTGTTGTTGAGAGTAATGTTATGACCACCACCCTGCACCCTGTTCTTCTTTGTGGCGGGGCTGGCACGCGGCTTTGGCCATTGTCGCGCAAATCCTACCCCAAGCAATTCGTCAAACTGAGCGGAGAGGAAAGCCTGTATCAGGCGTCGGCGCGGCGTCTGACGGGGGAGGGGTTCGGCTCTCCGATGGTGATAACGGCTTCGGACTTCCGCTTTATCGTGATCGAGCAACTTGCGGCGCTCGAAATTGCGCCGGCCGAAATCCTGATCGAGCCTGCCCCGAAAAACACGGCCGCGGCGATTTGTGCCGCTGCTTTGGCACTTCATGCCCGTGCCCCCGGAGCCCTGATGCTTGTCGCGCCTTCGGATCATGTGATCCCCGATGCGGCCGGTTTCCGTGCGACCGTGCGTGCGGCAATTCCCGCCGCCGAGGCCGGGCAGCTTGTAACCTTTGGAATCCGGCCCAACCGGGCGGAAACGGGGTATGGCTGGCTTGAACTATCCGCACCAACACCGGATTTCGCGCCCGAACCGCAACCGCTTCGCAGCTTTGTGGAGAAGCCGGACGCGCAGACCGCAAAAGCGCTGCTGTCCAGCGGAATGCACCTGTGGAACGCGGGGATATTCCTGTTTTCGACACACACGATCCTTGAGGCGTTTGCCGCGTTCGCGCCCGAGGTTCTGGCTGCAACCCGCGCAGCATTCGAGGCGGCGCAGAGCGATCTTTCCTTCACCCGGCTCGATCCGGAAGCTTGGGATGATTTGCAAGATATTTCAATTGATTATGCGGTGATGGAGCGTGCTTCGAACTTGTGTGTTGTGCCCTATGCGGGGGGGTGGAGCGATCTTGGCGACTGGCAGGCTGTCTGGCGCGAGGCCGAGGCTGACGCCTCTGGCACTGTGACGTCGGGGGCTGCGACCGCGCTGGATTGCAAGGATACGCTCTTGCAGGCGACAAGCGCTGCGCAGGAGCTTGTTGGTATCGGCCTGTCGGATATTGTCGCTGTTGCCATGCCGGACGCGGTGCTTGTGGCGCATAAAGACCGCGCGCAAGAGGTCAAGCAGGCGGTTGCCGCGCTGAAGGCCAAGGCCGTGCCGCAGGCGGAAACACTTCCGCGCGATTATCGCCCGTGGGGATGGTATGAGAGCCTTGTCGTCGGCCCGCGTTTTCAGGTGAAGCGGATTGTCGTTCATCCCGGAGCGGCGCTCTCGCTGCAAAGCCATCGTCACCGGGCCGAGCACTGGATCGTTGTGGAAGGCGCGGCAAAGGTAACTGTCGATAACGAGGTGAAGCTCGTTTCGGAAAACCAGTCGGTTTATATTCCGCGCGGGGCCGTTCACCGGATGGAAAACCCGGGCAACGAGCCGCTGACTCTGATCGAGGTGCAGACGGGCGCTTACCTTGGTGAGGACGATATTATCCGCTATGAGGATGCCTATGCGCGGGGACAGGGAGCGAAAGGATAGCTCTTGCGAGGCCTGGGTGAGACAAGGGAGACGGTTATGAAAATCGAATATCTGCACACGATGGTCCGGGTGAAGGATCTGGAAAAATCGAAGACGTTTTACGAGCTTCTGGGCCTCAGGGAACGCCGCCGGATCGACAACGAGGGCGGGCGGTTCTCGCTCGTGTTCATGTGTCCGCCGGGGCAGGAGGATGGCCGTGCCGATGTCGAACTGACCTATAATTGGGATGGCGATGACGGGTTGCCCTCGGATAGCCGCCATTTCGGGCATCTGGCTTACCGCGTCGAGAATATTTACGATATGTGCCAACGGCTTATGGATGCTGGTGTCACCATCAACCGGCCCCCACGCGATGGGCATATGGCCTTTGTGCGCTCGCCCGACAATGTTTCGGTAGAGCTGTTGCAGATGGGGGAACCGTTACCGCCAGCAGAGCCTTGGGCAAGCATGGAGAATACCGGCCATTGGTAAGCGCTTTACCGGAGGCCGCTTTGGCCTTCGGCGGCCTTATCCGAACAGGATCAGGTTCGAGCGGAGGATCGCATAAAGGCAGGCCAGTCCGAACCCCGCGAACCCGCCAAGCGCAAGCCATGTCATCGACCGCAACAGCCGCGGGAGCGGCGCTTGCAGGCTGGGGATGCGCGCGAAAAACGACAGCATCCCCGCGCCAAGTCCGCTCGCCGTGCCAAGAAACAACGGCACATAAAGCGCGTAGCCGAAATAGCCGTATTCGGGTTTCAGGATGCAAAACGGGCAGTGGTGGTTCGGGTGCTCGTAGACATAGGACGAAATGACCGAAATCACCGCCATCAGCCCGACGCCGAACATGACCGCCGACAGCACCGCGAAAACCGCGTGAAACCGCCCGCTCCAGAGGCTTAGCGCCCCTGACAGGGCCACCAATACGCCGGTTCCCGCCAGCAGAACCAGCGCCATTGCGGGTGAGACCGAGGCAAGCTCGTCTGACAGCCCCTCGTTCGCGGGCACAAAGAGCTTCGAGCAACATGATGTAATCACGTCGGTTTTCAGGTTCAGGAAGTAGGTCAGTTCGGTCGCGCCATCGGCCAGCACCAGAACCGCGATACCAAGGATCGCGCCGTATTTCACTTTGGTTAACGGGTAATCGCGTGCCATTTTGTCGGCGCGGTCCAGCACCAGCCAGAGAACAGCAGCGAAAAACACCGCGATTTTCAGGTAGAGGGCAGGGAAACCATAGGGGTTCACGCCAAGTGTGCCAACCGCGCACATCGCCCCGACGAACAGCGCGGCCATCCGGTCTGCGTTGAAAACAAACAACAAAAGGGCTGCGAGTTCGGCGATCATCACCGCACCGAACAGGGTCGAGACAAGCTCGGTCATGCGCTCGCGGCGCAATTGCGCGGGGCCGGTGTCGGACAGGTTCCAGCGCCGCAAAACCGTAACCGCGAACCCCGAGGACCAGAGCGCCACCAGTGCCGCCAGCGCCGCGACCAGCAAAAGCGCGAGGATTGGGACGCGGAAGATCATGACTGCGCCCCGGCAAGCTGCCCGTCGCGCATCTCGATAACGGTGTCTACGGCCTCGGCCGCCCAGATGCGCGGGTCATGCGACGTCATCACGATGGTCCGGCCCTCGGCGCGCAACTGCCCGAGCAAGCCCAAAAACCGGTCTGCCAGCGCGGTATCAAGGTTCGCCGTCGGTTCGTCCGCAATCAGGATCGGTGCGTCGTTGATCAGGGCGCGGGCAATCGCAGCGCGTTGGGTTTCGCCGCCCGACAGATGCTCGACCGGCATAAGCGCCTTGTCGCCCAGATCGAGCGAGGCCAGCCGCTCCATCGCGCGGGCGCGGACCTGCGTGTTCGGCTCGCCCAAGGGGGCGGCGGGCAGCATGACATTTTCCAGCACACTCAGCCCGCGGATCAGGTTAAAGCGCTGAAAAACAAAGCCGAAACTGGTGCGGCGCAGTTCTGTCTGGAACCGCTCGGGCAGGCCGGACACGGCCTCGCCGTTCAGGAACACGCGCCCCGAGGTCGGGCGCGCCATGCAGCCGATAATCGACAAAAGCGTGGTTTTGCCAGATCCGCTTGGCCCTTTCAGCACGGTGATTTCGTTTTTCGCGATGCTCAGATCAATGCCGCGCAGCGCCTGCACCTCGTTCGGGCGGCCCTCGTTATAATGCTTGGTGACGGCGTTCAGGGTAATCATCTTGGCACCTCAGCGCATGATGGCGTCAGGGTCGGCCGAGGCCGCGCGCCAGATCGGCACAAGGGTCGCGGCGACATAGGGCACAACGGTCAAAAGGGCGAGCGAGACAAGCTGTAGCGCGTCGATATGTGGCGTCAGGCGGAACTCGGGGTAGATCACGGCCCAGCCTTGCAAGACGGGGGCGAACAGCTTGCCTCCAAAGATGAAGACATGAGTGTAAGCCGCTGTTGTTCCGAATAAAAATGCGCCGACTGACACCAGTAATCCTTCCCAAAGCTTCATCGAAATCACATCGCGCGTGTCCCAGCCGATTGCCTTCAGGATGCCGATTTCGCGCGCCTCTTCGGCAGACAGCCCCGAGGCTTTCTCGGCGGCGAAAATCGCGAATGCGAGGATGGAAATCCCGGTCAGTGCCGCCAGCAGCCCCTCACGCCAGTCGAACAGTTTCTGATAGGTGCGCAGGATGTCATCGCGCGAGACAAAGCGCATCTCGGGAAGGTCGCGGCCTGCTTTCTCGACGATCTTGGCCACCTCGTTCGGGTTACGGATCGTGGCGACGACATCGGTGTAAAGCCCCTCTTCGATGCCGAAGAAGTCGCGGAAATCGGCCTCGTTCATCAGCATCAGATCCGCCGTCATCAGAGCCGAGTCCGTGCCGAAGGTGCGCGCCACATCGAAACGCTGTAAATCACCCACAAAGCGCGACAGAAACAGTGCGGCGCCCTCGAAGGTGAAGCCCCGCGCGCGCGGGATACCCTCGCCCAGAATGACATGGCGGGGCGGCGGGACCAGCTCGGGGTCGTTTGGGACCATCACGGTGTAATTCGCGCCGCTCACCCGGTCGTAGTAATAGCCCCAAAGCCGCCCGTGCGCGCCGCGAACGCCGCGGATCGCGGCGATGGTGTCCACCGTTTCGGCGCCGATTAGGTCCTGGCGGCCAAGGATCAGGCGTTGCACCGTCAGTTCGGGCGCGTCTTTCAGGACCAGCGCGGCCTCGTTGCGCATCGCGGTCGAGAAGAACATCACCGAGGCCAGCAGGAACACGACCAGCGCGTAAACCACGATCAGGGCTACGTTTTTACCTTTGCGCCGTGCCAGTGCAGACAGCGTGTAATCGGCAAGAGAGCGTTGGCGGTTCCACCAGCTATTCATCTGGAGATCTCCTCCGGCGTAAGACCAAGCGCGGTCTGCGGCGGAATGTCGGGGCGCGGCATCAGCGTGCCCGAAGGGAAGTGGTCGAACCCCGCCGGATGGTCCTGAAACGGCGTGTTCAGGTCCGCCAGCGAGGGGTGGCGGGTGTAGCGCGCCTCGGTGAAAAGCGCGATGTCGGTCAGGCCAAGCGCGCGGGTGATGTCGGCCTCTTGCGCAAGCCGCGCCGCATCCGCGCGCCGCGTCAGGGTGGCATGGGTCAGCTCAAGCGCCAGCACGCCCGCCAAAAGCGCAAGGGCGATGAAAACAGGAGTGCTGGGGCGGGCGGGCGTCATTCAAAGCGCCCCTGATCGAGATTGGCCAAAAGCGCGGGTGTGACCTCGGCAAAGGTCAGCAGAGCCTTGCCCTTATGGTCGCGCATGTATTCCTCGGCGTCGGCCTCGTTCAGAAGCGGCACAAGTTCGTGCCCCATCGGGCCAAGCACATCCGACCCCACCGCGTATAGCGCGGCTGTCGCCTCGATCCGCTCGATCCCGTAGTAATCGGTCACGCCCATGCCGGTGATCTGCGCGGCGGTGCGGCCTTGTGCGTATTTCGGCATGTCATTGAGGTATTTGAAGAAATCCTTGGCGCCGTCAAAGTGATCCGCTGATCCGTCGTCAAAGGCGACGGTGGCGATCCATTCGGGGTATTTCGCGACAAACATGCCGCAGACGGGGCAAATGTTGCCGGGCGCCGGTTCGGGCAGGTCGATGCGCGGCGCATCCGTGGCGCGCGCGCGGGCAGGCAGCATCATGCTGGCGGCAGAGACGCCCGCCAGAAGGCCCAAAGCCCGGCGCCGCGATGGGTGGTGATTGCACATGAGGGTATCCTTTCCGCTAGGCGGGCTGGCGCCCGAAAACGCCAGCCCGACAAAGGGTTATTGCGCTTTCTTCGCGGCTGCGCGCTTTTCGCCACGGCGTTTGCGAATAGCGATCGTGTCTTTTGCCATATCGGCATAGGCCAGCGTCAGCGCCTCGTCGAAAGACACGAGTTTCGCATTCGGACCCGCCGCAGCCTTGGCCTTTTCGGCATCGGTAAAGGCGAATTTCGACACCGCCGTCATCGTGCCCATCTTGTCGGGATCGACGACATAGGTCATCGCCAGCGCGTCACCAAGCGGCTTCATATCGCCGTCTGCGCCTGCGTCGCCCGCGTAAATCTTGACCGGCCCCTGATCCATGTTCAGCGACAGCGAGATCGCCGCGCAATGCAGCGAGCAGGTGCCGTCCACCGTGTCGTTTGCATAAACGATCAGGTGGCGGCTGTGGCTGAACATCTGGCGCATCATGCCGCAGTAGGGGCAGCGCGGGTATTTCTCGAACTCGCCGTTCAGCGGATCGGTATCGGTTTTCAGAAACCGCGTCAGGCCGTTTTCATCGGTCCATTGCATCGGGCTGAGCGGTTTCATGGCGGTTTCGGCCAGTGCGCCGGTGGCGGCAAAGGCAAGGCCGGTCGAGGTGGTCAGCAGAAAATCACGACGTTTCATGGTATTCCTCCATCTCACGCGGGCCACGCGGGAACGCAGCCTCGGGCGAGGGGTAAGTTTCGGGTTTTGTTTGGAAATCAGCGGAGAGCGTTGGGAAACGCTACCGCAAGGGACGCGGATCAGGCGAGGGGAGGGCCGCGGATTTCCGGTCTGATACTGCGGGCCTGTGCGGGAATGTGCTGATCGACGAGGGCATATGCGACCGGCACGATCACAGGGGCGGCAGCAAGGGCGACCGAAACCTCTGAGGGGTCATCGAAGCTGCAAACACTGGCCGAGGAGCAGACCGCGCAAGAGGCGGTCTTGCTGGTGGCCGGTTCGGTGGGCGCTTGCACCGGGCGGCCATCGGGGGTGACCCAGATGACACCTTCTCCGGTACAGATCTGCAAAAGGCCAAGGCGCGCCTCAGCCTCGCCGCGTCCGATGCTTCGGGCGGCGGTGGCGCCAAGGTGGTCGGTGGCCAGCAAAATCTGGAACAGCATGGCGGTAATCGCCAGGCTGCGCGCCGAGAACATCGCAGCGATCCACGCAAACACGCCGCGCAATAGCGCGGGGCTTCGGCCCTTGAGGGGCGCGGCAGCCTGTGATGCGGGTTTCGATGCGGTGTTCATGGTTCCTCTGCTAGCAGCGCGCGGGACGCAAAACATTGACCTTTATCAAATGCGCATCCGCAATGTCGATGATGCCGCGCGGGTGAGTTTGACTTCGCTCAATGTTATTTCGCGCGCGCGGGCTAAGGTTCTTGCGACATAGCGAAGGAGAACTGCCATGCGAGTCTTCACCGTCCTCGGCCCGTCGAACTCGGGAAAAACCAAACTTGTCGAGGCTTTGGTCGGGCTGGATGGGGCGCCGGGAAAGGCGCTTGCGGTTCCCGGTGTGGCCTCGGTGCAGAGCTTTGATTTCATGGGGGAGCCTTGGGCCGCGATCGACATCGCGGGCGGGGCCGAGAACCTTGCGCCCGTCGGGCCTGCGCTGGCGGCCTCGGATATTGCGGTGATCTGCGTGCCTGCGGATGCCGATGCGGCGGTGCTGGCCGCGCCCTATATGCGCATGGTCGAAGAGGCGGGCGTGCCCAGCATTATCTTCATCAACCGCATCGACGCGCCGCAAAGCCGCATCTCCGAGGTGGTCTCGGCGCTGCAAGCCTATTCGCGCCACCATATCGTGCTGCGCGAGGTGCCGATCCGCGAGGGCGACACGATTGTCGGTTTTGTTGATCTGGTGTCAGAACGCGCGTGGAAGTTCGAGGATGGTAAACATTCGACACTGATCGAAATGCCTGCCAGCGTGAAAGACCGCGAGGAAGAAGCGCGCGCGGAACTCCTTGAAAGCTATGCTGATTTCGACGATACGCTGATGGAAGAGCTGATCGAGGACAAACAGCCGATGGTCGAGGAGATCTACGACATCGCCTCGAAAACCATGCACCACCATGATCTTGTGGCCTGTTTCATGGGCTCGGCCGAGGAACGGCACGGCATCACCCGACTGATGAAGTCGCTGCGCCACGATGCGCCCGCGGTCGAGGTTGCGGGCGAACGTCTGGCGGGCAGTGCAATCGCCATTGGCGCGCTGGCCGATGTGGTCAAACACCTTGGCAAGATCGTGCTTCTGCGTGCGGTCGGCGGAGTAGTCGCGGGCGGCAAAGAGCTTGGCGGTGGCAATGTCGGTTCGATCACCGATCTGGATGCGAAAACGGCGCTTGGCACGCTGGAGCCGGGGCAGCTTGGGCTGGCGGTCAAATCCGATCACCTCTCGGCGGGGCGCGCCTTTGCGGGCGAGGCGGCGGCGCTGCCCGACTGGGCGCATGTCCACGCGTCGTCCTATCGGCGGATCATTACCCCCGAGCACGAGAAAGACGACAGCCGCCTGCTGACCGCGATTGAGCGGCTGGCCGAGATTGACCCGGGGCTTGTGGTCTCGCAGGACGAAAAGACAGGCAACCCCGTTCTGGCGACGCAAGGCCCGCTGCATCTGCGCCGGATGCTGGCGAAAATCGCGGATGATTTCGGGGTTGCGGTGCAAGAGGCCCGCGTGCCGCCCGCGCTGCGCGAAACCATCCGGCGCGGCACCGAAGTGCAGCATCGCCACCGCAAACAGACGGGCGGGGCGGGGCAGTTTGCCGATGTTGTGGTCGAGCTGCGCCCCGAGGCGCGCGGCTCGGGCTTTGCCTTTAGCGAGACCGTCAAGGGCGGCGCGGTGCCGCGCAACTATATCCCCTCGGTCGAGGCGGGTGCGCGCGATGCGCTGGCCGAAGGGCCGTTGGGCTTTCCGGTGGTCGATGTCTCGGTCGAGCTGAAAGACGGCAAGACCCATTCGGTCGACAGCTCGGACTACGCCTTCCGCACGGCGGGCAAAAACGCGATCCGCGAGGCGCTGGCCGAGGTCGGCACCGTGCTGTTGCAGCCGATCATGAAAATCGACATCCATGTGCCCTCGGTCTTCTCGGGGGCGCTGATGCCGCTGGTTTCGGGGATGAAGGGGCAGGTTCTGGGCTTTGAGGCCCACCCGAGCGCGGCGGGCTGGGATGTGTTTCAGGCGCTCTTGCCGATGGCGGCCGAAGACGATCTGTTCTCGGCGCTTGCGGGGGCGACGCGTGGCACGGCATGGTTCACCAGCGCCTTCGACCACTATCAGGAGGCACGCAAAGAGGATTTGGGCGATCTGGTTGCCGGATAGATCAGGCTATAGATCGTGATAGATGACGGGCCGCGCCGCGAGGGGCGGCCCGCGTTCATTTGTCAGCGCCTCCAGATCGCGTTTACGCAGGAACGGGCGGACGGGCGCGCCGTAATTGGTGCTGATCCGCTGCGGCGACAGCCAATAGGAAAACACCTTCGGGAAAACCCTGCGCAATTCGGCGATATTCGGGCCGGTCAGCATGATCTGCGCCATCACGCCAGGGTAGAAGGACTCGGCGGCAACCCCTTCGGCAAAGATTATCTGGTGGGCATCGAACATCAGATGGATATAGCTCACCTGCCGACACCCTTTTGCGATCCGCACCCCTGATCCGGGCCGCGCGGCGAGATGTTTGGCGCGCATAAGATGCCCGTCGGGCAGCAACAGCCCGTGCTGCTGCGAGACCAGAAGATCGCGCCGCGCACCAAGGGTTCCAGCGCCTATGCGCACGGGGCAAAGCTGGGGATGCGCGCGCAATTCGGACAGGCCGATCTCGCGCCGTCCGATCCAGCGGATCGGCTGCGCTCCGTGATCGAGCGTCGTGACCAGATCACCGACGCGCAGATCGTCGATCGGAACCTCTCCGCGCGGGGTTTGGATGGTGGTTCCGGATGCGAAACAGGTTGCGAAACTTGCCGAATACCGCTCCGCCTGCACCACGAAATTATTGTCGAGAAGGGAGTCGAGGGTGATCGAGCGGATCCCTTGTGCCTCAAGCGCGATCTGGTCGGCGTTATAGTCAAGCTCTGGCGCGAGATAGAGATTGCCGTTTGTATCCTGAAACACGATGGCCGAAATCGTCGCTGTCGTGCCATCGACATAGGTGATCGTGGCGCTGTATTCGCCTGCGCCGTCCATGGTCTGGTTCGGGCCGCCGTTGATCGAGAACGTGTCGTTGGCGAAGTTGTTGTCGATGTCATAGGCGGTCGGAGAACCCGCGCTATAGCCCGTAGAGCCCGGCGAAAATGTCTGGATATGGTTCACGAGCGGATCGCCCGCCGCGCCAAAGGTCGCGCCGACCAGCGCCGAGGCATTGTTCGAGAAAGCATCCCCCTCGGTCGGGTCGATGCTGGTCGCCGTGCCCAGAGAGAAGACGCTGAACGTCGTTGCCATCGTAAACCAAGAATTACGCCCCGCCCTGCAACCGAACCGGCAGAGCGACGCCTCGCTTCATCAAATCCGCGCTCACAGCTTGCGCGGGCCAAGCCAGACTACGGCTGCACGGTTTCCAAAGTGTTGAGGCTGGCCGGTAAATCATGGGTTTTCCCTAAAAGTTGCAACTTATAGGTGTGTTTCTCGCCTGTCTGGCGGATGAGCGCGGCTGCACTTCGCGCCTAACATTGTCTCCGGTGGCTCTGGTTATCCCGTGGTGGGGCGGGGCCCGATAAACCGCCGGACCTCCGGCATCCAACTGGTGGAGACTGTTATGAAAAACTTTGTTCTGAAAAATCTGTCGCGCATCCGCAAGGACGAGGAGGGTGTCACGCTCGTTGAATACGGGATCGCGCTGGCTTTGGCGGTGACGCTGGGAACGGCTGCGCTGAATACTCTGGCGACCGAAGTTGGCGGCTCGATGACTGCGGCTGGCACGGTGATGCCGAACTGACCTGATCTCGCGGCGGCGCTTGGGGGTGCCGCCGCAGAACCCTTTGCCCGAACAAGGAGACCTCCCATGCGTGTCGCATCCCTTTTGACCTTTACGGCGGGCCTTGCGGTGGCGGGGGGCTCGGCCTGGCTGGCAAGTGATTTCCTGAACGCGAAATACGCCCGTGCGGCGGATCAGGGCGACGGGCTGGTGACGGTCGTCGTTGCGGCCCAGAACATCCCCTTCGGCCAGACCATCGACGCGCATAAGCTGGAGACCCAGCCCTGGCCCGTCGCCGCGCTGCCCAAGGGCAGCTTTACCGCCTATGACAAGCTGTTGCCCGCAAGCGGCAGCCAGCCGCGTCGCGCCCGCGCTGCGATTGCGCAGGGCGAATTGCTGCTGGCCTCTAAACTCTCTGACTTTGGCGAGAAGGTGACGATTGTGCAGTCGCTCGGGCCGAATGCGCGCGCGATTGCGATCAAGGTGAATGCGGAAACGGGGGTTGGCGGGCTGGTGACGCCCGGTGATCGCGTCGATGTGCTGCTGACCCAAGGGCGCGAGCAAAGCCTGAAAACCGTGACGATCTTGCAAAATATCCGCGTGATCGGCGTCGATCAGGAAACCAATGACGCGTCGAACACCCCCGAGGTCGCCCGCACCGTGACGGTCGAGGTGACGCCAGAGGGCGGGCAAAAGCTCGCGCTGGCGCAGAAGGCGGGCACGCTGAGCCTGACGCTGCGCACGCTGGAGGAAAGCGAGGAGGTCGCGCTTGAGGCGATCGGGTTGCGCGATGTGCTGCGTGAGCCGGTGGTCGAAACGGCAGATGGCCCCGAGGCGCCTGCCGCCCGCACGGTCATTGTGCGCCGCGCGATGGTTGCGACGGAAACGGAGCTGCGTTGAGGGGGGGGCAGATGTCGGTCAAGCGGGGGCATATCGGGCGTTTTGCCGCTGCAGAAGACGGGACGATCCTTGTCTTCTGGGGGGTGAGCCTTGGTGTGCTTCTGGGGATTGTCGCTATGTCCTTTGATCTGGGGCGCACTGGTATCACCCGCACCGAATTGCAGGCTTTTGCCGATAATGTCGCGCTGTCGGCGGCGGGCGAGCTGGATGGCGGCGCCGATGCGCTGACCCGCGCCGCTGCCGCTGCCGCGCTGATTTCCGACCGTCAGACCTTTGGCGCGGCTGATCCTGATCTGGTGGGGGAGGCGGATTACACGCTGACCTACTACGCCGAGTTGCCTGCGTCCGATGCCAGCGCGCTGTCAACGCCCACGACCGATCCGGCGAAGGCGGCCTATGTGCGCGCAACCGTCTCCCCGACCACGGTCCCCGCGACCTTTGGCGCCGCCTTTGCCGCGCTGACGGGGGTGGATCACCATGATGAAAGCGCCACGGCTTCGGCGGTGGCGGGGTTCACGCTGCTGGCCTGCGACGTGACGCCGCTGATGTTTTGCCTGCCCGACGCCAGCTTCAAGGCCAAGGACAATATCGGCACGATGATCCGCCTGCGCTCGGGCGGCAGTGGCGCGGCCTGGGGACCGGGGGATTTCGGCTTTCTCGATCCGGGCAAGATACAGGTCGATGATAGCGGCGCTTGCGCGGGGCTGACAGGGGTGCAGCTTGACGCCTGCCTGATAGGGGCGGTCAGCAGCATCACCCAATGCTTCAACCAGCGCGGGGTGGATATTGAGCCGGGGCAGAAGGTGGGTATCGAGGACGCGATCTTCAATGTCCGCTTCGACATCTACCGCTCGATCATGAACGGCAAGCGCAATAATCCCGACTACGCGCCTGCACCCAATGTTATCAAGGGGATCGTTCCAAATGGCGGGGGCGCGTGTATCGGCGGCACGGCGGATGTTTCGCCCGATACGGTGGCGCTTCCGCGCGATGACTGCTTCGCGGCGGGCACCTGCACGCGCTACGGCGACGGCGGCTGGAGCACAGGGCGCACGAGCTATGTGAATGCGAATTACGCGGGCGACGACCCCTATCCGGCGGCGCTCACGCGGTATCAGTATTACCTTTCGGAAATCGCGGGCGCGGCGGGGGGCGATATTCTGTCGGGGCTGGCCGAGACCGGCTTGCCCTCCTGCTCGCACGCCGCGCCCGCTGGCCCTGACCGGCGCGTCATCATCGTCGCGGGGGTCGATTGCGCCGCGAACGAGATCAAGGGCGCGGCCACGGGCATTCCCGTCAAGGAATTCGTCAAGGTATTCCTGACGGAACCCGTCGGGCAGGATGGCTCTTCGCCGCCGCAACTGGATATCTGGGGCGAGGTCATCGGCTCGGCCAGCAACGGCGGCACGGGCGCAACAGGGGTTGGCGGCATCGTGCGCGATGTCGTCCAGCTTTACAGGTGATTGCGATGGGCGGGATGTTCCACAGGTTCCGGCGTGACGAGACAGGGGCGCAGCTTGTCGAGTTTGCGCTTGTGCTGCCGATGATGCTGCTGGTGTTTGCGGTGATCGTCGAGGGTGGTCGGCTGATGTGGTCCTATCAGGCGGTGGCTTCGGGGGTGCGCGATGCGACGCGCTATCTGGCCCGCGTGGCGCCGCGCGACATCTGCTCGGCTGGCGGGAGCGTGGCGGGCTACGAGGCAGCGCTGACGGGGATCGTGCGCAACTCGGCCTCGGGGGAGGCGCTGTTCCCGAGCGGGATTTCGGTCAATTCGGTCACGCCCTCGCTGGAGTGCTACACCGGCAGCTATCGCTCCTCCGAGGCGCCGATTGTCGGGGTGACGGCCGCGCTTCGGGTGACATTTCCGTTTGCGGGGCTGGTCAGTTTCGCAGGCGGCGGAACGCTTGGCACGATCGACACTTCGGTCTCCGATCAGGCGCGGGTCTACGGGTCATGAGCGGGCGCGCTGCATATCTGCTCCGCCGCTTCCGGCGCGATGAAAGCGGCGCGACGCTGGTCGAATTCGCGATGGTGATCGTGGTGTTTCTGCTCATCCTCTTCGGGCTGATCGACTTCGGGCGCTACGCCTTCCATCTGGTCGCGACCGAGCGCGCGATGCATGTGGCCGCGCGCGTTGCGGCGGTGCGCCCGCCCGCCTGCGCCGGTGTGCCCGCGATCCACAGGCGCTCGGCCAGTTCGACCACCGCGCCCGAGTTCGGCACAAGCTGCAATGCGGGCGCGGATATTTGCGCGAATGCGGGAATGATCACCTGCGCGGGCAGCGCGGGCAATGCCACCGCCGCCGAGGTCTGGGGGCTGGTGCAAGGCACGATGCCCAATGATGCGACCATTGCCGATCTGCGGTTCAGCTATGGCTACGACGCCAATCTGGGCTTTCTGGGCGGCCCCTATGTTCCTGTTGTTACTGTCGAATTGTCCAATGTCACCTTTCGCTTCGTCTCGCCTCTGGCGGCGCTGGTCGCGCTGGCAGGAGGGGCGGCGGACCCCGCGCTTGGCGCCGATATAACCCTGCCTGCGATGAGCGTTTCGCTGCCAGGCGAAGATCTGGCGCAGGGCGCGGACGGATGACCTGAAAGAAGGATCAAGGCTATGAACAAGAATGAAAAATCCATCGTCCTGATTTCAGAGGACAGCGCGTTGAATCAGCGTCTCGACAGCCTGCTGGGGGCCGAGCCGTCGCTGGTCCTGAACCAATGCCCCGCGACGCTGGCGCAGATGAACGGCAAGGCGCAGGAGATGGCGCAGTCGACCGACCTGATCATTTTCCGCCCCGAGGCCGATCTGGAGCGCGACCTTGCCGCGCTAGAGGGTATCCGCGCGACGGGCGGGCAGGCGCGGCTTTTGGCGCTCAGCCGCGGGGATGTGTCGCTCGCGCAGGCGCGGCGTCTGATGCAGGCGGGTGTGGCCGAGGTGGTGCCCGATACGGTGGATGACACGGAACTGGGGCAGGTGGTGAGCCGCCTGACGGTGGGGCGGCGCCTGACGCTGGCGGCCTCGCCCGAGCCGCAGGGCGCGGTGATCGCGGTGGCCAAGGCGCGCGGCGGCGTGGGGGCAACGACGCTGGCGGCGAACCTTGCTTTTGCGCTGCGCGGGCCGAACCGGCGCTTTGGCAAAACCCCGCCGCGGCCGGTGGTTCTGGTCGATCTGGATGTGCAGTTCGGCGCGGTTGCGGGCTTTGTCGATCTGCCCCCGAACGAGGCGCTGTTCCGCATGGCGCTGGACGGGATCGAGCCGGACAGTTTTTTCGTCGAACAATCGGTCGCGGAGGCACCCTCTGGCCTGCCGGTGCTGGCCGCGCCCGAGGGGTTCATGCCGCTCGACGCGCTTCGGCCAGCGCAGATCGCACGGCTGATTTCCACGCTTCGGGCGCGGTTTGATTTCGTGGTGATCGACCTGCCGCAGGCGATGGTCGACTGGCTTGTGCCGGTGCTGGAAGCGGCGGACCGGCTGTATCTGGCCTGTGACGCTTCGGTGCCCTGTGTGCAGCAGGCGCGCCGGCTGATCGACTTTTACCACGAGGCGAATATGGCGCTGCCGGTCGAGGTGGTGATCTCGCAGGGCAGGAAGCCCTTGTTCCCCTCGCGCCGGATCACCGAGGCCGCGAAGGTGCTGGAACAGCCGTTGCGCCACTGGCTGCCCTCTGACCCGAAACACGCGACCGAGGCGATGGATCGCGGGCGCCCGCTGGCGCAGGTGGCGCGTGGTGCCGCGCTGACCCGTGCGATTTGCCATCTGGCGAAAGACCTGACAACCCGGCTGGCCTGTGACGTGCAGACCTCGCGTCATCCTGACGAAAGGAGCTGACCCATGTTCAAAGAATTTACCGACTTCGGGCGCCGCAGCGACAAGGCCAAGGTCGTCCCTTTCACGAAAACCGAAACCCCCGTCGAACTTCCGCTTGAACCTGCGGATGAGGCGCTGCAAAACGCGCTCGACCTCAAGAGCCGGATGCATGAGGTGCTGCTGGAGCGCCTGAACCTCTCGGTGATCGACAAGGTCGAGGTGGACGAACTGCGCCACGATGTTGCCGCGCTGGTGAAAGAGGAACTCCGCGCGGGCCAGATCCCGATCCGCCCCGAGGAGTTCACCCGCCTCGTGAACGAGCTGATCGACGAGGTTCTGGGGCTTGGGCCGCTGGAGCCTTTGATGGCCGATCCGACGGTCAACGATATTCTGGTGAACGGGCCGCGCAATGTCTTTGTCGAACGCCACGGCGTGCTGGAGCGCGCCCGCGCGCGGTTCCGCGACGAGCGCCATCTGATGCGGATCATCGAGAAGATCGTCTCGCGTGTCGGGCGTCGGGTCGATGAAAGCAACCCTTGGGTCGATGCGCGCCTTGAGGACGGCAGCCGTGTGAACGCGATCATCCGGCCCTGCGCGATTGACGGGCCAAGCCTGTCGATCCGCAAATTCTCACGCAATCCCTTGACGCTGGAGCGGCTGGTCGAGCATGGCGCGCTGAACGAGCAGGCGATGCGGTTCTTGCGTGCGCTGGTGGCGGCGCGGCTGAACATCCTGATTTCGGGCGGGACAGGCTCGGGTAAGACGACGCTTCTGAATGCGATTTCCTCTGCCATTGACGGGCGCTCGCGGATTGTCACGATCGAGGACGCGGCCGAATTGCAGCTCCAGCAAGAGCATGTCGTGCGCCTGGAAACCCGCCCGCCGAACCCGAACGGGCAGGGCGCGGTGGCGCAGCGCGATCTGGTGCGTAACGCGCTGCGGATGCGCCCCGACCGGATCATCGTGGGCGAGGTGCGCGGCGCCGAGGCTTTCGATATGTTGCAGGCGATGAACACGGGCCACGATGGTTCGATGACCACGGTTCACGCCAATTCGGCCCGCGACGCCATTAGCCGGATCGAACAGATGGTGACGATGATCGGGGCCGATCTGCCCTTGTCCGCGATCCGTTCGCAGGTGGCGGCGGGGTTGCAGATCGTGGTGCAACTGGCGCGGCTGGCCGATGGCACGCGGCGTGTCCTGAGTATCAGCGAGATCACCGGCCTCGAAGGATCGGTGGTGTCGATGCAGGACATCTTTGTGTTCCGCAAACTGGGCAAGACCGAGGACGGGCGGATCCTGGGCGAGTTCACGCCCACCGGCATCCGCCCTCGCTGCGCCGAGGCGCTGATTGCCGCAGGCGTGCCCTTTGATCCGGCGGATTTCGTGGTGCGGAGGTCGTCATGATCGGGGACGTTTTGCAGGACCGCGCGCTGGTCTACCTGTTCTATTGCGGGATTATGCTGGGTGTTTTGCTGGCCTTCAGCGCGCTTGCGGGCGCGTTGCGCCGTGGCGAGACCCGCGCCGAGGCGCGCTCGCGCCGGTTGCGGATGGTGGCCGAGGGAAGCCCGGTCGAGGAACGTCTGGCAGTGCTGAAACCGCCACCCGTCCGGACCGGATTTGCCCGCGTGCCGGTGCTGGGGGTGGTGCCGGCTGCGCTGAAACGCGCGGGCGTGCCGCTGTCGGCGCCTGCCTTCTTTGGCCTGTGCGCGCTTTTGGCGGGGGTGACGCTGGTCACCCTGACGCCGTTGATCGGGGGCGGGGGGGCGGCGCTGGTGGCGCTGGCGTCGGGCCTCGGGCTGCCACTGGTTGCGCTGCGCATCCGGCTGCGCAAACAGGCCGACGCGCTGGTCGCGCAATTGCCTGACGCGCTGGAACTGATGGCGCGGGGGCTGCGGGTCGGGCATCCGCTGAATGCCTCGATCGGGGCGGTTGCGCAGGAGATGGCCGACCCGATCGGCACCGAGTTCGGCATCGTCTTCGATCAGGTGAACTATGGCGACGATCTGCCCGAGGCGTTTCAGGATTTTGCCGACCGCGTCGATCTGGAGGATGTGCATTATCTCTCGGCCAGCATCGGTATCCAGCACGGTAGCGGTGGCGATCTGGCCCGCGTGATCGAGGTTCTGGCCCGCGTGATCCGTGGCCGCGCGGCACTCCGGCGCAAGATCAAGGCGATCTCGTCGGAGGGGCGCGCTTCGGCGGCGTTTCTCTCGGCGCTGCCTTTCATCATGTTCGGCTTCACCTCGGTTTCGTCGCCCAATTACTACGGTGGCGTGATGGATGACCCGCTGTTCACGCCGATGGCGGCGGCGGTGGTCGGGCTGACGCTGGTCAATGCGCTGGTGCTGCAAAAGCTGGTCAATTTCCACGTCTGAACAGGAGGGCGCGATGCTGGACATTCTGGAGATGCTGACGCGAAGCCTTGGGGTGACGCCGGAAACCGTTTTTGCGGGCGGGATTGCGGGCGGCGTGGGGCTAGGGCTTTGGGGCGTCTACGCGGGGTTTTTCCGCGCCGATCCGGTGGCCGCGCGGATGGCCTCTATCGCAGGTGCGCGCCGCCAGTCACGGCTGGACCGCGCGCTTTTGCTGGCACCAAGCGAGACACCGGGGCGGCTGATGAAAGCCTTTGTGCCGAGCGAGAAAGCCGCGCAGGGCAGCCTGCGGCTCCAGCTTGCACAGGCGGGGCTGAACGGGCCGCAGGCGCTGCGCAACTATACCATTGCGCGGGTGGTGCTGGCGCTAATCCTGCCGCTGGCGATGCTGGGGCTTGTGCTAAGCGCGCGCACGCCGGGGCTGTCGCTGCCGCTTGGTCTCTCGGAGAGGTTGGGCGGCATGAGCGCGCTTGGCATCTACCAGATGCTGACGGTGCTGGTCGCGCTTGGCTATTTCGCGCCGCGCTACTGGCTGCAAAACCGCATCACCGAGCGCAGGCTGCGCATCGAAGAGAGCTTCCCAAATGCGCTTGATCTGCTGCAAATCTCGATCGAGGCGGGGCTGGGGTTCGATGCGGCGATGACGCGGGTCGGCAACGAGTTGATGCATAGCGCGCCCGATCTGGCGGTGGAAATCCTTAGCGTGCAGCATCAGGTTCAGGCGGGGCGGATGCGCGACGCGGCGCTGAACGACATGGCCGAGAGGATCGGGCTGGAGACGGTGCGCTCTTTCGCCAATGTCGTTCGCCAGTCGATCCAGTTCGGCACTTCGATGGCGCAGGCGCTGACCACCTATGCGGACGAGCTGCGCAACATCCGCGAGATGCGCGCGCAGGAAATGGCGAACAAACTGCCGGTGAAAATGTCGATGGTGATGGCCTCGCTGATGCTGCCCGCGCTGATTACGCTGACGGTGGGTCCGGTTGTTATCCGATATGTGCAGCAATTCTGAGTGGCGATTCGTTTCCTCCCTTTCCGGCGGAAGATCGCGCGCAATATAGTTGCGCGTGCGCGTCGGGATTCCTGCCGGATTTACCACCAAAGGTTGTAAATTCTGTGCTTCGTGGATGGAAATAGCTAATATCATTGACAAAATTCCCCCGCCGAGATGAAAATCAAAAGTATGTAGCAAATATACTTTATGGTGTTCGTTTGGGGGTGTGACCATGAAGGACTTGGATAGAGATCCTCTCGGGTCAAGTCGGTTGCGTGCGATTGAAGCTGGTATGATCGGGGCGGTTGCGCAGTGGTGCGAATGTTTGCACGGCGCGGACCCTGTGCTGAAAGCCTTGGAAGTTCTGGGAAAAAGCATCGAGGCCGAGGCGGTTCTGCTCTCGCGCCATTCGCGGACCCTGGGGGCAAAGGCGCGGGTTCTGGTCTGGGACCGCCAACCGAAAACAGTTCTGGGCGGGCGGTTGGAGCGCTCTTATGCGGCCTCGGTCCTGGGGGCGTATTTCGACAAGGCCCGTCCCGGCAGCCTGTGGTTTAAAACGATGGTCGAAGACAGTCTGGGCAGCGATCTGATCGCCTTCCATTCGAACCGCCATCTGCGCGAACTGGTCGTGGTGCCGCTTGAATCGAAGGAGCGCTCGGTTGATTTTCTGGAAATCCATCTGACCGACAAGCCGCGTAATTATCAGCAAGCGGTGCTGAATATGCTTGCGCCGATGCTGGCGAAGACCTGGCATAACCGTGCCAGCGGGCTGTTTACCGAAAGCCTGTTGCGCATGACGGTGCGGCCGCAGCACGTCAGCGATGGTGTGCCGATCCTGAGCGCGGACAACCCTGCGGGGCTGAGCCGCGCGGAGTATCGGGTCTGTCTGCTGCTGAGCCGCGGCAAGACGATGGACGAGCTTAAATCCGAGCTTGGCATCGGTGAATCGACGTTGCGCACACATCTGAGCCATCTTTACGCCAAGACGGGTTCGGCCAACGCGGGCGAGCTGATCTACCGGCTTGTCGCGGCCGAGCCGTTCATGGCCGACGGGGGCTGCTCTGATCGGGTGGCGTGATGCGCGCTGATCTGCTTTTGCTGGCCCTTGTCTTGCCCCTCGTTGTTGCGGCAGCGCTGAGCGATCTGCGCCGGCTGAAAATTCCCAATAGCTATGTCCTTGTCGCGGTTGTGATTTTTCTGGGCGTGGCGCCGGTTTTGCTGACGCTGGACGATCTCGGGGCGCGGGTGCTTGGTGCGGGGATCGCCTTGGCCATCGGGTTTGTGCTCTTTGGGTTGCGACTGTTTGGGGGCGGCGATGTAAAGATGATGGCGGCCTTGATGCTGTTTGTGCCGGTCGGGGCGAGTGCGCTGTTTATGCAGATGTTTTCGCTGGCTTTGCTGGTCACGGCGGGGGGGATGCTGTTCGTGCAGCGCGCGGGCGGGCATCCTGATTGGGCCAGCGTGCAGGCGCGCGGCAAGATGCCTGTCGGGGTGCCGATGGCGCTGGCGGTGGCGGGGTTGCTGATCCTGCTATGAGTTTGCTTGCACGAAATCTGGATCTGCCCCTGCATGGACGGCGGCGATATTGCCCTTGACGGCCCCTACGAAACTCCGCATCCTCGCACCACGTCAGGGGAGTCCCGCCTAGGGGACTGAGAGGCTGAGTGGGGGCAACCCCGGTGAAGCGACCCTTTGAACCTGACCCAGTTGATGCTGGCGTAGGAAGACCGAAGGGCATTCCCTCCATTTCATGCGGAGCGGTCCTTTCGGGCCGCTTTGGCCCATTTCAGGGGCGCGCGGTCCCTTTCTGCCTAAAGTTTCACTTGGGTCTCATCGCTTGAGGAGACCGAAATGAAAGACCCTATCCCGACCATCACCACGGGCGCCTTGCCCGCCTCGCGCAAGACCTATGTCGCGGGGCAGATCCATGACATCCGCGTGCCGATGCGCGAGATCGAGATCTCGAACGAGGCGCCGCTGAGGGTCTATGACAGCTCGGGGCCGTATACCGATCTAGGCGTGCGGATAGATATTTCCAAAGGGCTGGCTCCGGTGCGCGGCGAATGGCAGCTCGCGCGGTGCGACGCCGAGGCCTACGAGGGCCGCACCGTCACCTCGGCCGACAACGGTTTTGCTGAAGGCGCGCGCCTGACGCCCGCCTTCCCCGAACAGTGTGCGCCCTTGCGCGCTGTTGGCGACAAGGCAATCACCCAACTTGCCTATGCCCGCGCGGGCATCATCACTCCCGAGATGGAGTTCGTCGCGATCCGCGAAAATCAGGGCCGCGTCGAGGCCTGGACCGAGGCGCGTGACGGCGAGGATTTCGGCGCCGCCATTCCCGATCTGGTGACGCCCGAATTCGTGCGTCAGGAAATCGCCGCGGGCCGCGCGATCATCCCCGCCAACATCAACCACCGCGAGCTGGAACCCGTTATCATCGGGCGCAACTTCCTGGTGAAGATCAACGCGAATATCGGCAATTCGGCGGTGACTTCCAGCATGGAGGAAGAGGTCGAAAAGATGGTCTGGGCGATCCGCTGGGGGGCGGATACGGTGATGGACCTCTCGACCGGGCGCAACATCCACAACATCCGCGACTGGATCATCCGCAACGCGCCGGTGCCGATCGGGACGGTGCCGCTTTATCAGGCGCTTGAAAAGGTGGGCGGCATTGCCGAAGACCTGACGTGGGAGGTGTTCCGCGACACGCTGATCGAGCAGGCCGAGCAGGGCGTCGACTATTTCACCATCCACGCGGGCGTGCGCCTGCACATGATCCCGATGACGGCCAAGCGCGTGACGGGGATCGTGTCGCGCGGTGGCTCGATCATGGCTAAATGGTGCCTGCATCATCACCGCGAGAGCTTCCTCTATGAGCATTTCGACGAGATTTGCGACATCTGCCGCAAGTATGACGTGTCCTTCAGCCTTGGTGACGGGCTGCGCCCCGGCTCGATCGCGGACGCCAACGATCAGGCGCAATTCGCCGAACTGCGCACCTTGGGCGAACTGACGAAAATTGCCTGGGCGAAGGACTGTCAGGTGATGATCGAGGGGCCGGGCCATGTGCCGATGCACAAGATCAAGGCCAATATGGACGAGCAGCTCAAGCACTGCCATGAGGCGCCGTTCTACACGCTCGGGCCGCTGACCACCGATATTGCGCCGGGCTATGACCATATCACCAGCGCCATCGGCGCGGCGATGATCGGGTGGTTCGGCACCGCGATGCTGTGTTACGTCACGCCGAAAGAGCACCTTGGCCTGCCCGACCGCGACGACGTGAAAACCGGCGTGATCACCTATAAGCTGGCGGCCCATGCGGCGGATCTTGCCAAGGGGCATCCGGGTGCGCAACTGCGTGATGATGCGCTAAGCCGCGCGCGGTTCGAGTTCCGCTGGCAGGATCAGTTCAACCTCTCGCTCGACCCCGATACGGCGCGCGAGATGCACGATGAAACCATGCCTGCGCAGGCGCATAAGGTGGCGCATTTCTGCTCGATGTGCGGGCCGAAGTTCTGCTCGATGCGGATTTCGCACGACATTCGGGCCGAGGCCGAAAAGCAACAGGGCATGGCCGAGATGGCCGGTAAGTTTCGCGAAAAGGGGGAGCTTTACCTCCCCGCCGAGGAGCCTGCGCAATGATGTTCTCGGTTCTGGGTGCAGGGGTGGCGGGGCTGTGCACCGCCACCGCCCTGGCTGAACGCGGGGCGCGGGTCGAGGTGATCGACCCCGATCCTGATCCGACGGGGGCGTCCTATTACGCAGGCGGGATGCTGGCCCCTTTTTGCGAGGGCGAGGCCGCGCCCGAAGTGGTTGTGACCACGGGACAATCGGCGCGCGAGTGGTGGGCGGCGCGGGTGCCGGGTGTGGTGGTTGCGGGCACGCTGGTCGTGGCGCCGCCGCGCGATCAGGCCGAGCTGGACCGCTTTGCGCGCGCCACGCGTGGGCATTCCTGGGTTGATCCGGGCAGCCTTGAGCCTGATCTGGCGGGGCGCTTTGCGCGGGCTTTGCATTTCGCGGACGAGGCGCATCTTGACCCGCGCGCGGCCTGCAAGGCGCTGATTGCGCGGCTGACCGACATGGGTGCCGAGCTGTTCTTCGGCACGGGCGCGCACCCGCGCGGACAGATCGTCGATTGTCGCGGCTTGGCAGCGCTTGACCTGCTGCCCGAACTGCGCGCCGTGCGCGGCGAGATGCTGATGCTGCACACCGACGAGGTGACGCTTGCGCGCCCCGTGCGGCTGCTGCATCCGCGTTTCCCGTGCTACATCGTGCCGCGCGGGCAGGGGCGCTTTATGGTCGGTGCGACGATGGTCGAAAGCGATGATGCTGGGCCGATTACTGCGCGCGCGACGATGGAGCTGCTCTCGGCGGCCTACGCGCTGCACCCCGCTTTTGCCGAGGCCAAGATAATCGAGACCGGCGCGGGCCTGCGTCCCTCTTTGCCCGACAACGTGCCGTCCGTGCAGTTCCGCGCGGACCGGATTTTCGTCAACGGCCTTTACCGGCACGGGTTCCTGATGGCTCCCGCATTGGCCGAAGAGGTCGCCCAAACCGTTTTTCAGGAGAAAGCCCATGCGTCTTGAGGTGAATGGAACCGCGCGCGAGGTTGCGGCGGAAACGCTTGATGCGCTGCTGGTCGAGATCGGGGTCGATCTGGCCTCGGTCGCGACCGCGCTGGATGGCGAGTTTGTGCCGCGTGGCCAGCGCGCCGCAACGCCGCTGACCGATGGGGCGCGGGTCGAGATCGTCGCGCCGATGCAGGGGGGCTGATAGATGTTCTACGGTATAGACCTGTCGTCGCGGCTGATGCTGGGGACGGCGCAATACCCCTCGCCACGGGTTCTGGCCGAGGCGATTGCGGCCTCGGGCGCCGAGGTCATCACCGTCAGCCTGCGCCGCGAAGGCGCGGGGGGCGGGGCGTTTCGGGAAATCCTTAAAGGGCTGAACTGCCGCCCTTTACCCAATACCGCCGGGTGTCACTCGGTGAAAGAGGCGGTCACGACCGCACAAATGGCGCGCGAGGTGTTCGGCACGAACTGGATCAAGCTCGAGGTCATCGGCCATGCCGATACGCTCCAGCCTGACCCCTTCGCGCTGGTCGAGGCCGCGCGGGTGCTCTGCGCCGACGGGTTCGAGGTGTTCCCCTACACGACCGAAGACCTGATCGTGGGCGAACGGCTGCTGGAGGCAGGTTGCAAGGTGCTGATGCCTTGGGGCGCGCCGATCGGTTCGGGGCAGGGGCTGCGCAATCGCGACGGGCTGCGCACGATGCGCGCGCATTTCGCGGGCGTGCCGCTGGTGGTTGACGCTGGCATCGGTGCGCCCTCGCAGGCGGCCGAGGCGATGGAGATGGGCTTTGACGCGGTGCTTCTGAACACGGCTGTTGCCAAGGCGCTGGACCCGGTCGCGATGGCGCGCGCCTTCGGGCAGGCGGTCGCGGCGGGGCAGGCGGCCCACACCGCGGGGCTGATGCCCAAGCGCGATATGGCCGAGGCCTCCACCCCGATCTTCGGTATGGCGGAGCTGGTTTGATGGAGCGCTTCTATCTGATCGTGGGCCATGTCGGGCGGCTGGAACTGCTGGTGCCGCAGGGCGTCAGGTTGGTGCAGTTGCGCCTTAAGGACCAGCCCGAAGCCGAGGTCCGCCGCCAGATCGCGCGGGCGCGCGATTTCTGCGCGGTGCATGGCGCGCAGCTTGTGGTGAACGACTATTGGCAGATCGCGCTTGATCTGCGCTGTTCCTTTGTCCATCTGGGGCAGGAGGATATGGAAACGGCTGATTTTGTCGCGCTCAGGCGTGCGGGCGTGCGCTATGGCCTCTCCACCCATGACGAGGCCGAGCTGGACCGCGCGCTGGCGCTTGATCCGGCCTATGTCGCGCTTGGGCCGGTCTATCCGACGCTTCTGAAACAGATGAAATGGGGGCCGCAGGGGCTTGAACGTGTGGCTGCATGGAAGGCACGGGCGGGCAAGGTGCCGCTGGTTGCCATCGGTGGGCTGACGCCCGAACGGCTGGCAGGCGTGTTTGCGGCAGGCGCGGATAGTGCCGCCGTCGTGACCGATATTCAGCAGGCCACCGACCCCGAGGCGCGCTGTCGCGAGTGGCTGGCGGCGACTGCCTGAGCGAAACGGGCCCGCCATTGGTCACAGGGAGCTGCAACCGATGGCGGGCCCGCCGTTCGAACCCGTGAAGCCAGCCGGAGGTGCGGGATTAAGTTCCGGCCGGCAAGGGAGGTTCGTCGCGTAACCCATGTATTTCAATGGGGTTTCTGTCTTTGGCGGTTATTCGATCCCGCCAAAGACCATGTTCTTGATCTCAAGGTAGTCGTCGCAGCCGTATTTCGAGCCTTCACGCCCGATCCCCGATTGTTTGACGCCGCCGAAGGGGGCGACCTCGGTTGAGATGAGGCCGGTGTTGATGCCGACCATGCCGGTTTCAATCGCTTCGGCGACGCGCCAGATGCGGGCGATGTCGCGCGAGTAGAAATAGCCTGCCAGCCCGAACTCGCTGGCGTTTGCCATCTCGATCGCATCGGCCTCGGTCTCGAATTTGACCAGGGGCGCAAGCGGGCCGAAGGTCTCTTCCGAGGCGACGCGCATCTTTTGCGTCACTCCCGTCACGATGGTCGGTTCAAAGAAGGTGCGGCCAAGGTTCGACCGGCTGCCACCCTTCATCACCGCGCCACCCTTGGCGACCACATCCGCGATATGTGCCTCGACCTTGGCGACTGCGGCCTCGTTGATCAGGGGGCCGGTGGTGACGCCTTCGTCAAAGCCGTTGCCCAGCTTCAGCGTGTCGATCTTTGCCGCCAGTTTCGCCGCGAACGCGTCATACACGCCCGCCTGCACATAGATACGGTTCGCGCAGACGCAGGTCTGGCCCGCGTTGCGGAACTTGGCGATCAGCGCGCCCTCGACAGCCGCATCCAGATCGGCGTCGTCGAACACAAGGAACGGCGCGTTGCCACCCAGTTCGAGCGAGAGCTTCTTGATCGTCTCGGCTCCCTGACGCATCAGGATCTTGCCGACACGGGTCGAGCCGGTAAAGGTGATCTTGGCGACCTTCGGGTTGGCGCACAGCTCCTCGCCCACGCCCGAGGCATCGGTCGAGGGGATGACGTTGAACACGCCCGCAGGCACGCCTGCGCGCTCGGCCAGCTTGGCCAGCGCCAGCGCCGAAAGCGGCGTCAGTTCGGACGGCCGCGCGACAAAGGTGCAGCCTGCCGCAAGCGCGGGCGCCATCTTGCGCGCCAGCATCGCGTTGGGGAAGTTCCACGGCGTGATCGAGCCGACAACGCCCACGGGTTGCTTGATGACCACAATGCGCTTGTCGCGCTGGTGGCCGGGGATCACATCGCCATAGATGCGCTTGGCTTCTTCGGCGAACCATTCGACATAGGACGCGCCATAAAGGATCTCGCCGCGCGCTTCGGCCCAGGGCTTGCCCATCTCGGCGGTCAGGATCGTCGCCAGATCGTCAGCGTTTTCCAGCATCAGCTCGTAAAGCTTGTGCAGCACCGCCGAACGTTCCTTGCCGGTCCAGGCGGCCCAAGCGGGCTTGGCGGCATAGGCGGCATCAATCGCGTCTGCCACAGAAGCCGGAGCCATATCCGTCACCTGCGCCAGAACCTCGCCGGTAGCGGGATTCTCGACCGCGAAGGTCGCGCCGGTTTCGATCCACGCGCCATTCACATAGGCGCGGGTTTCCAGAAGGGTTTTGTCTTTCAGGTCGCGCATCTTATGCCCCCCGTGCCGCTTTGATCGCGGCTTCCAGAATGTCCAGCGCTTCGGCGAAATGTGCCTCGTCAATGGTCAGCGGCGCAAGGAAGCGGATCACGTTAGCATAGACGCCGCAGGTCAAAAGCACGAGGCCACGGTTCAGCGCCTCAAGCCGGATGCGGTTGGTCAGATCGGCATCCGGCACGCCATCGGTGATGAACTCGGCCGCGACCATAAAGCCCGGACCGCGGATCTCGGCCATCTCGGGGGTGGTTTTCTGGATCTCGGCCAGGCGAGCCTTGAGGCGCTCGCCCAGATCATTGGCGCGGGCACAAAGCCCCTCTTCCTCGATCACATCCATAACCGCGTTGCCAGCCGCAATCCCCAGCGGGTTGCCGCCATAGGTGCCGCCCAGACCGCCCGGATCGGCGGCGTCCATGACCTCGGCCTTGCCGGTGACAGCGGCAATCGGCATACCGCCGCCCAGACCCTTCGCCATCGTCGTCAGATCGGCGGCGATGCCATAGCCTTCCATCGCGAACAGGGAGCCGGTGCGGGCGAATCCGGTTTGCACCTCGTCGGCGATCATCACGATGCCATGCGTGTCGCAAAGCTCACGGATGCGGGCCACAAGGTCTTGCGGCGCCGGATAGAAGCCGCCTTCGCCCTGCACGGGCTCAAAGATGATAGCGGCAACGCGGGCCGGATCGAGGTCGGCCTTGAACAGCTTGTCAAGCGCGGCAAGGCTATCGGCGGTGGTGACGCCATGCAGGCCGGTCGGGAAGGGCACGTGATAGACGTCGGGCATCATCGCGCCGAAGCCCTTTTTATAGGGAACGACCTTGCCGGTCAGCGTCATGCCCATAAAGGTGCGCCCGTGGAAGCCGCCACCAAAGGCGATAACTGCGGGGCGGCCCGTGTAGGCGCGCGCGATTTTGATTGCGTTTTCAACGGCCTCGGCGCCGGTGGTCACGAAGATCGACTTCTTGGCGAAATCGCCCGGAACGGCGGCGTTCAGACGCTCGGCCAGACGGACATAGGGCTCGTAGGGCAGAACCTGATGGCAGGTGTGGGTGAATGCGTCGAGTTGCGCTTTCACGGCCTCCATGACCTTGGGGTGGCAATGGCCGGTGTTGACCACCGCGATACCGGCGGCAAAGTCGATCAGGCGGTTGCCGTCAGCGTCGGTGACGATGGCGTTCTCGGCCTTGGTGACAAAGTTCTGGGTCATCACACCAACGCCACGGGCGAGGGCGGCGGTGCGGCGGGCGTGGAGGTCTGCGTTCGACATGGGAATCTCCGGGGTTGGCTCTGCAGAAGTGCGTAGCGTTAAATTTTTTATCATGCAATGTTTAATTTATGTCGCGCATCTGCTAAGGCAGAGGCGAATGCGGCGTTGAGTTGTTGGGAAAAGGCGCCTAAACAGGTCCGGCATGAGCAGAGGTGAAATGGTGAGCGAATTCGATGTGGGCGCGCGGCTAAAAGATGTGCGCGAGGCGAACCAGATGTCGCAACGCGAACTGGCGACGCAATCGGGGGTGACTAACGGGTTGATCTCGTTGATCGAGCGCAACAAGACCAGCCCGTCGATTTCTTCGCTAAAGCGCATTTTGGCGGTGTTTGATATGTCGCTTTCGGATTTCTTCGAGGCGCCGGATCGCGTGCAGGACAAGTTCGTTTTTCGCCATGCGGAGTTGACGGAAATCAACCCCGCGCGCATTTTTCAAACCGCCAGTGGGGACGGTTTGCAGGCGCTTTCGCTAAAGCGTGTCGGCTCGGGCGGGGATGAAAGCACGCTGTTGATGCTGTATGAAACCTACGAGCCGGGCGCGGATACCGGGCCCGAGCTTTATGCGCACGAGGGCGAGGAAAGCGGCTATGTCATTTCGGGCGAGTTGCTGCTGACCGTGGGGGATCGGACCGAGGTCTTGCAGGCGGGTGACGCCTATCAGTTTTCCAGCCGCATCCCGCACCGGTTTCGCAATGTCGGGGCCGAGCCTTGCGTGATAGTGTCGGCCTGCACGCCGCCTAGTTTCTGATGATTGTGTGCATAAATTAAACATTAAGCGTGGGGGTGTTTAATTCTGCCTGCAATGAAAAGCCCGAACGCGGTGAGGCGTCCGGGCCGGTTACGGGGATCACTCGTTAATAATCGGGCGCGTTACGCGAGGTCGACGGGTGTTGCCCGCATGAAATTTGCGGACAGGAGCGTCAGAACCGCCGGACGACCCACGCTCAGGCGCCCGCCTTCAATTCCCATAAGATCGGCGGGAATGCGTGTCGCCATCGCAAGAATATCGACCAGCGGAAGATCGGTTTCCTGCTGCATCACACGGATCGCGCTGGCTAGGTCAAGATCCGCGCCGGCAAGAGTTCCATTCTCCAGCGTCAGGATGCCATTTTCGCGCAGGATCGTGCGGTTGTTCAGCTCGAACCGGTGCTGATCGGTGCCCGCAGGCGACATGGCATCCGTCACCAGAAAGATGCGTTCAGTGCCCTGTTTTGCCCGCAGAGCGGCGCGGATTGACGCAGGGTGGACATGATGCCCGTCTGCGATTAACCCTGCGAAAAATTCAGCATTATCAAGGGTTGCGCCCACAACGCCGGGGGACCGATTGCCAAGCTGGCTCATCGCGTTGAACAGATGCGTCACGCAGCGCGCGCCCGCTTTTTGATAGCGCATGCAGGTCTCGTAATCCGCATCCGTATGGCCAAGCGAGACCACCGCCCCCGCCGAGGCCAGAGCCGCGACCTGTTCGGCGGTTGTGGTCTCGGGGGCGACGGTCATCATCAGCGCGGGCAGGGTGCGGGCCGCCTCGCAATAGGCCGCCAGATCGTCGCTGTCCATCGGGCGGATCAGGTCTGGATCATGCGCGCCTTTGCGCGCGACCGACAGGTGCGGGCCTTCCAGATGCAGCCCGCCAATCCCCGCAACGCCCTGCGCAATCGCCTCGCGCGCGGCCTTGATCGCGGCGCGCGAGACCTCGCGCCGGTCAGTGATCAGCGTCGGCAGGATCGTCGCGGTGCCAAGCGAGCGATGCGCGGCAGCGATGGTTTTCAGCGCGCTGACGGTTTGAGCCTCGTTAAACAGCAAGCCGCCGCCGCCATTCACCTGCAGATCGACAAACCCCGGCATCAGGATGTCGCCGCCCAGATCGACCTCCGCGCAGCCCGCTGTCACGGGGCGTAGCGCGCTGATCGCGCCGTGGGTCAGTTCAAGCTCGTAGCCCTCCAGCAGGCGCGTGCCATCGAAAATCGGGCCGCCACGCAAAATGATCGGTGTTTCAGTCATACCGTCTCCGTCACTTTGTTGAGGTGGCGCGGGGCGTCGGGGTTGATCCCCAGATCCGCAGCGAGTTGCTCGACCATCGCATAGAACGACACGATCAGCGCAAGCGGATCGGTCAGCGGATGGCCAGTGCGCACGGTGGGAAGTGCTTTGGCTTTGCCTGGCAAGTCGCTGGTCACAAATGACTTTGCGCCCTTGGCTGCGATCTGGCCGGCGATGTCTACCACCGATTTCTCAGCCGCATCCGCGCTGGCGAAGGCCAGCACCGGAAAATCGGCGCCGACGATGGAAACCGGCCCGTGCATCACCTCGGCCGAGGAATAGCTTTCCGCGTGGCGCTGGCATGTTTCCTTGAATTTCAGCGCTGCCTCGTTGGAAATCGCCCATGACGGGCCGCGCCCAAGGGTAAAGACCGACCCGCCTTCGCGCACGGCCTCGCGCACCTCGGACCAATCGGCGGCGCGGGCGTTTTCCAGTGCCTCGGGGAGCGCGCGGATCGCCGCCAGAAGCTCTGCGTCCTGCTTCCATTCGGCCAAAAGCCACAGCCCCGTAACTGCCGAGGTCACAAAGGTTTTCGTTGCGGCGACGCTGAGTTCGGCGCCCGCGCAGATGTCGAGGGTGGCATTCGCACACATCGCAAGCGGCGAGGTGGTTTCATTGGTGATCGCCACGCTATACGACCCGCCACGCCCCAGACTTTCGGTCAGGCGCACGATGTCGGGGCTTTTGCCCGATTGCGAGATCGCCAGCGTCGCGGTGTTCGCCACCCGCAGCGGCGCATTATAGACCGAGGCGATCGACGGCCCGACCGAGGCGACGGGCAGCCCCAGCAACAGCTCGCTGGCGTATTTCAGATAACTCGCCGCGTGATCGGAAGAACCGCGCGCGACGGTGATCAGATAGGCGGGGTCAAGCTCGCGCAGGGTGGCGGCGGTTGCACGCACCGGCGCCGCGCCGATGTCGAGCAAATAAGAGATCGCTTGCGGGATCTGGGCGATCTCGCATTTCATTTGGCTGGATTTTGCGGGCATCAGCTTTCCTTGGGGTTATCCAATCTCAGCTCGGCCACGAAATCATAGGCGTCGCCGCGATAGATGGAACGGGTGAATTCCACGACACGTCCGGTGTCGAGATACGAGATACGTTGGATTTTAAGACCCGCCATGCCGGGTTCGACGCCAAGCAGGCGGGCCTCTTCGTCTTCCAGATTGATCGCCGAGATCTTCTGGATCGCGCGGATCGGGCGGTTGCCGGATTTCTCCAGCACCTCATAAAGAGATTTGCCGACCTCGATCGGGTTGGGCAGGATGTCCAATGGCAGGGCCGCGCGTTCCAGCGCCAGCGGTTGCCCGTTCGACTCGCGCAGGCGGTAGATCCGCGCGACCGAGTCGTCGGTGGACAGCCCCAGCCCGACAATCTCTTCGGGCGAGGGCAGGAACACCCCGCGCTCAAGCCATTTCGAAGTGGTTTCCATCCCGCGGCGCGACATATCCTCGGTGAACGAGGTCAGCCGCGAGAGCGATTGCTCCACCTTTGCCGCCGGTTCGCGCACGAACGAGCCAGAGCCTTGCCGCTGGATGATCGTGCCTTTTGTGACAAGCTCTTGAATTGCCTTGCGCACGGTCACGCGTGACAGCCCCGTCAGCTCCGCGATTTCACGCTCGGGCGGCAGCGAGGCGTCCGGCCCCAGAATGCCCTCTTCGATCGCCTCTTCGATGCGCTGGCGCAGTTGCACATAGCGGGGGCCGGGCGTCTGGCCCATCCAGTAATCGGGCAAAAGGAATTCGGTGATAGTCATGCGCTTATCCTGCATTTGATCTCATGTGCCAGATCAAGGGCGCCATCAAGGGGCGTGCCTTTGGGCGGCTGTGGGCAGATGCCTGTCGCCCGTTCCATATAGGGAATATAGGCATGGGCAACCCCGCCGTTGAGAACCAAAGGGATACTCGGGGTCCAGCCAAGGGCGCGCAGCGTCGTCAGGATATATTCCGATCCGCTCGCAAAGATACGCACCGCCGCCGGATCGCCCGCGTTCAGCGCTTCGATGACCTGCGGCGCGATGCGGGCCAAGTCGCCTGGCGAGGCGACGCGGGCCAGCTCGACGATCTTTCCGGGCGAGCCGATCGAGGCGCGCAAGTCGCGCGTCAGCGGGCTCTCGGGGTGTAGCCCGTCCTCGACATCCAGCGCCGCCTTAAGCGCCGCCCGCCCGATCCAGAAGCCCGAGGCCTCGTCCCCCATGCGCGCGCCCCATCCTCCGGCAAGGCGGATCGCGCCCGACTGTTGCAGCGCGAAAAACGACCCCGTCCCAAGCCCCGCAAAGGCGCCATCCTCCGCCCCAAGAGCGCCACGCACTGCCGTGCGCCGGTCGTCCTCGATCACCGCGCAAGTGAGGGGCAGGGCTTGGCGAACCCGCGTCTGGATGTCGCTGTCGATTGCGCCAGCCAGACCAATGAACGCGGGGACGTTGTAAACATCCTCGATCCGCGCGCTCAGCCGCGAGGCCAGAAGGTCCAGTCCGGTAATGATCGTGCGCACGGTTCCGTAGAAATCCGTCATGACATTGGCCGCGCTCAGGGTGACCTCGTGGCGCTTGCCCTGCGCTTCCAGGGCAATCCGGCAGCTCGTGCCGCCGCCATCAATGGCGATGAAGGTGTGATTCTCGTCGATTGTCATATGGCACCTATACAATACCTATTTCCGGCGCAGAAGCTATTATTTGCAATTGGTATCATAAATGCGCTGTGTATTCAAGTAAAACTGGCCGATATTCCGAATTTTGACAATTTACGCATGAAGTGGTAGACAAATGGTATCTAAAAGGTATTGTTGTGACAAGAGAGGGGGATTCGATGGCTGACAAGACGACTGAAACGCTTCATGTGAATGCTCCGGGGCTGGATGCGCGTCCGCTTGTCTCGGTGGCCGAGGAGCTTTGCGCGGCGCAATGTGATGCGGCGGAGGTCGTTGGGCGGGCGCGGGTCGAGCTGGCGAATGCTGGCCGCGCACTGGCGGTCTCGATCCGCGAGGGCGGCAAGCTGATCTATGCGGCGGCGGGATCGTCGGGGCTGATGGCTTTGGCTGACGCGGCCGAGATCGGCGGCACCTTCGGCATCCCGTCTTCGCAAATCCGTATTCTGATGGCGGGCGGCATTCCGACAGATGCCTCCATGCCCGGTGATACCGAAGATGCAGCCGAGGGTCTTGTCGCCGGTTTTTCTGATGTGACCGCGCGCGACACGCTGATTGTGCTGTCGGCCAGCGGCTCGACGCCCTACGCGCTTGAAGCGGTGCGCCGCGCGAAAGCGCAAGGTGCGATGGTGGTGGCGATTGCGAATAACCCCGATACGCCGCTCTTGCAGGGGGCGGATCATGCAATCTGCCTGCACACGCCGCCCGAGCTTCTGGCGGGGTCGACCCGGATGGGGGCAGGGACCGCGCAGAAAATTGCCCTCAACGTGCTGTCCACATTGATGGCGGTCGAACTTGGCCATGTCTACGACGGGATGATGGTCAATCTGGTGGCGGACAATGAGAAGCTGCGCCTTCGCGCGCTTGGGATCGTGTGCGCTATTTCCGGAGTGAGCAAGGATGTGGCGCGTGATGCGCTGCGTCTGGCAGAGGGGCGGGTGAAGCCCGCGATCGTGATGGCGGCCTGCGGCTGCGATCTGGATGCTGCCAAATGGATGCTGGAGGCTGCGCACGGAAATCTGCGCGTGGCCCTGTCTAAGTAACGTAATTTCAACGGTTTATCTGGGAGGAAAACCATGACCTACAAGCTGAAACTGGGGGCGCTTCTGGCCTCGACCATGCTGGCACAAGGCGCGTTCGCGGATGACGTGACGCTGACGATAGAAAGCTGGCGCAATGACGACCTTGCGCTGTGGCAGGACAAGATCATTCCGGCTTTTGAGGCCAAACATTCCGGCATCAAGGTGCAATTCACGCCCTCGTCGCCGCCCGAATACAACGCGGTCCTGAACTCGAAGCTCGAGGCAGGCTCGGCGGGCGACCTGATCACCTGTCGCCCCTTCGATGCCTCGCTCGCGCTTTATGACGGTGGCCGTCTGGCGGATCTGAGCGACCTTGAGGCGATGGGCAATTTCTCGGATGTGGCGAAATCCGCATGGCAGACCGATGACGGCGCGCATACGTTCTGCGTTCCGATGGCCTCGGTGATCCACGGCTTCATCTATAACAAAGAGGCGTTCGCCGAGCTTGGCATCGACGTGCCCGAGACCGAGGACGCGTTCTTCGCCGCGCTCGACAAGATCAAGGAAGACGGCACCTATATCCCGATGGCGATGGGCACCAACGACCAGTGGGAAGCCGCGACGATGGGCTATAACAACATCGGCCCGAACTACTGGAAGGGCGAGGAGGGCCGTCTGGCGCTGCTGGCGGGTTCGCAAAAGCTGACCGACGAGGCATGGACCGCGCCCTACGCGACGCTGGCGAAATGGGGCCAGTATCTGGGCGATGGCTATGAGGCGCAGACCTATCCCGATAGCCAGAACCTGTTCACCCTTGGCCGCGCCGCCATCTATCCGGCCGGCTCGTGGGAGATCACCGGCTTTAACGCGCAGGCCGATTTCGAGATGGGCGCTTTCAAGCCGCCGGTCCGCAATGCGGGCGACACCTGCTATATCTCGGATCACACCGACATTGCGATTGGCCTGAACGCGGCCTCCCCTAATGCGGAAGCTGCCAAGACCTTCCTGAACTGGGTGGGGTCCGAAGAGTTCGCCTCGATCTACGCGAATGCGCTGCCGGGCTTCTTCTCGCTTTCGAAGTTTGACGTTGCGCTGGACGATCCGCTGGCACAGGAATTCGTCAGCTGGCGCGGGGAGTGCGAGTCCTCGATCCGTTCGACCTATCAGATCCTTTCGCGCGGCACGCCGAACCTTGAGACCGAAACCTGGAACGCCTCGGTCGCGGCGATCAAGGGCGCGTCCTCGCCCGAAGAACTGGGTGCGAAACTGCAAGCCGGTCTCGACGGCTGGTTCAAGCCCGCGCAATAATCGCGAGACGCCCGTAACGATCCACCCCGAGCGGTCTTCGCTCGGGGTCCCTATTCCCGGAGGTGCCGCCATGCTGTCCCGTATCCGTTGGCATATCGTCGTGTTTCTGGCGCCTGCCGTGCTGGTCTATACCGCGATCATGATCTTGCCGTTGTTCAACACGCTGCGGCTGTCACTTTACTCCGAAGTTGAGAACGTCCGCGTTTTTGCCGGCCTCGAAAACTTCCGCACATTGTTCACCGACCCGAACTGGTCGGGCGCGTTCTGGAATGCGCTTGGCAATAACGTGTGGTTTTTCGTCGTGCATATGCTGGTGCAAAACCCGATCGGGATTTTGCTGGCGGCGATCCTGTCGCATCCGCGGCTGCGCTTTGCCGCGCTCTATCGGTCCGCGATCTTCATTCCGACGATCCTGTCTTTCGTGATCGTGGGCTTTGCGTGGAAGCTGATCCTGTCGCCCATCTGGGGGATTGCACCGGGGCTGTTGGATGCGGTGGGGCTGAAGGCGCTGTTTGCGCCGTGGCTTGGCAAAGAGGACTACGCGCTGACCACGCTCGCGCTGATTTCGGTCTGGCAGTTCGTGGGCATCCCGATGATGCTGATCTACGCGGCCCTTCTGTCGATCCCCGAAGAGATCCTTGAGGCGGGCGAGATTGACGGTATCACTGGCGCGTCCGCTTTCTGGAAGATCAAGCTGCCGCTGATCCTGCCCTCGATCGGGATTATCTCGATCCTGACATTTGTCGGCAATTTCAATGCCTTCGACCTGATCTATGCCTCGCAAGGCGCGCTGGCCGGGCCTGACTTTTCAACCGATATTCTTGGCACCTTCATGTATCGCACCTTCTTTGGCTTCCAGCTCCAGCTTGGCGATCCCCATATGGGCGCGGCGATTGCCAGTGCGATGTTCGCGATCATTCTGGTGGGGGTGTGCCTTTACCTGTTCGGTGTCCAGCGGCGGCTGCGTCGCTACCAGCTCTGAGGCAATAAACCATGCATAAAGCACGCAACAACCCGCTGAACAAAGCCGCGATGCACGGGGTTCTGATCCTCTATACGCTGATCGCGCTGTTCCCGGTTTTCGTTATCCTTATCAACAGCTTCAAGGCTCGCAAGGCGATCTTCCGCGAGCCTTTGGCCCTGCCGAGCGCGGATAGTTTCAGCCTGATCGGCTATCAGACGGTGCTCAAGCAGGGGGATTTCTTCCTCTACTTCCAGAACTCGTTGATCGTGACGGTGGCATCGCTGTTCTTCGTGCTGCTGTTTGGTGCGATGGCGGCCTTTGCGGTCAGCGAATATCGCTTCAAGGGCAATACGATGATCGGGCTTTATCTGGCGCTCGGGATCATGATCCCGATCCGCATCGGCACGGTGGCCATTCTGGAAATGATGGTCGAGACGGGGCTGGTGAACTCGCTTTGGGCGCTGATCCTTGTCTATACCGCGCAGGGCCTGCCGCTGGCGGTGTTCATCCTGACCGAGTTCATGCAACAGGTCTCGGATGACCTGAAGAATGCGGGCCGCATCGACGGGCTGTCGGAATACACGATCTTCTTCCGGCTTGTCCTGCCGCTTGTCCGGCCCGCGATGGCGACGGTGGCCGTGTTCAACATGATCCCGATCTGGAACGACCTGTGGTTCCCGCTGATCCTTGCGCCGTCGGAGGCGACCAAGACGCTGACGTTGGGGAGCCAGGTGTTCATCGGCCAGTTCGTGACCGACTGGAATGCGGTCCTCTCGGCGCTGTCGATGGCGATCCTGCCCGCGCTTGTCCTTTACGTCATCTTCTCGCGGCAGCTGATCCGCGGGATTACCTCGGGCGCGGTGAAATGATCCGCTCCACCCGTGTAACAGTTCTACAGGAGGCACTATGACTGCCCTGACCCTTGACCACGTCAATAAATCCTTTGGGCCGGTGCATGTGCTCAAAGACATCAACCTTACTGTCGAAGAGGGCGAGTTCGTTGTCTTCGTCGGCCCGTCGGGCTGCGGCAAGTCCACGCTTTTGCGGATTATCGCGGGGCTGGAGGATACCACCTCGGGTGAGGTGATGATCGGCGGGCAGGTGGTGACCCAAACGCCGCCCGCCAAGCGCGGCATTGCGATGGTGTTCCAGTCCTACGCGCTTTATCCGCATCTGTCGGTGCGCGATAACATGACGCTGGCGCTGAAACAGGAAAAGCAGCCCAAGGACGTGATTGACGCGCGTGTCGCCGAGGCAGCGCGGATGCTGAACCTTGGCGATTACCTTGATCGCCGCCCGTCCGAGCTTTCGGGTGGTCAACGCCAGCGGGTCGCCATCGGGCGTGCCATCGTGCGCCAGCCCAAGCTGTTCCTGTTCGATGAACCCTTGTCGAACCTTGACGCCGCGCTTCGGATGAACACGCGGCTTGAGATCGCCAACCTGCACCGCTCGCTCAAAGGCGCGATGATCTACGTGACGCATGACCAGACCGAGGCGATGACGCTGGCCGACAAGATCGTGGTCCTGCGCGATGGTCGGGTCGAGCAGGTCGGCAGCCCGATCGAGCTGTATAACGATCCCGACAACCAGTTCGTGGCGGGGTTCCTTGGGGCGCCTGCGATGAACTTTCTGCCCGCCGCGCGGATTGGCGGGGCAGAGGGGCTGACCGCCGGCATCCGCCCCGAGCATCTGGTGCCGCAAGCGGAGGGTCCGCTGGGGGGGCGTGTCCTGCATGTCGAGAGCCTTGGCGGCGATACCAATGTGATTATCGATGCGGGGCTGGACGAGCCGCTCACGCAGCGCATGTTCGGCCATCACGAGGTCCACGCGGGCGAAGAGATCAGGCTCGGGTTTGACCCCGCGAAGGTTCTGTATTTCGACGATGCGGGCAACCGCGTCCGCTAAGCGCTACTCGGTGGTGCGCGGCGCGATCCGCGCACCATCGGTGATCCGCGAGCCGGGGTAGGTGATGACGCTTGCACCCGCCTCAAGCCCGCCGGTGATCTGCACCGCATCAGGTGTCGCGCGCCCGATGGTGACGGGGGTCAGCGCGGCGCGACCGGCAATCGAGCGGAACACGGCCCAACCGCCTTCGTGGCGGAACAGCGCGCTTTGCGGCACCTGAAGCACATCCTCACCCGACCATAAAACCACCCGCACGAAGACGCGGAAGCGGTCGCCCAGACGAGGGCGCTCGGCCTGTGGCGTGTCCAGATCAAGGCGCAGGCGCACGCGTTGTTCCTCGATCCCAAGCGCCGAAACACGGGTGAACCCGGCCGGGTCGATATGGGTGACATGGGCCGCCAGCGCAGGCTCGCCGCCCCAGCGTTCGATATAGGCGGGGGCACGGGGCGGCACCTGCACCGCGTCGCTGGACAGAAGGTCGACCTCGATCTGCAAATCCCCCAGATCACCGATTTCCAAAAGCGGCGCGCCCGCCTGCACCAGCCGCGCGCTCATATCGGTGACATCCAGAACCGTGCCGCTGTGGGGGGCGGTGACGGGCACGCAGCAGTCAGACGCATTTCCATTTGCCAGCGCATGTTCGGGGTCGAAAAGTTGCGCCTGCATCCGCTCCAGCGTGGCGCGGTGGAGTTCCAGATCATAGCGCGCGGCCTCGGCGGCGGCAGAGGCGGCCGAGACGCGCTGTTCGCTGTCCTCAAGCAGGGTTTTCGAGATGATCCCGCGCTCGGAGAGCTCACGGTTGCGCGCCAGTTGCCCCTCGGCATAGCTCAGGTCGGCTTCGGCCTTGGCCAACAGCACTTCGGATTGGCGCACGGCCGCCTGCGCCTCGGTCACGGCGGCCTCGGCTTGCAGGCGCGAGCGGCTGTCCAGAAGGTCGGGCGCGGCGGGGCGGATCTGTGCCACCACGGTTTCGCCCCCTGTGACATGATCGCCCTTTTGCACGGGCGAGCGCCCGAGCGTGCCGGTGATCGGCGCGCTGACCGACCATGTGTCGCGCACCCGCGTCATCCCCTCGGCGGCGACCGTCACCTCCATCGGCGCGCGGGCCGCGATGGACAGGTCGACCGCCGCAGGCTCGGGCATCAGCGCCCAGACGAACCCCGCCACCGCAGCCAGCGCCACGCCCCCTGCCATTGTCCATTTGACCGGATGCATCGGGTTCACTCCTTCTGTTTCAGGGCCGAGACAAGATCGACACGGTCGAGCCTGCGCCGCACCCAAAATGCCGATCCCGTCGCTGTCACCAGCACCAGCCCCGCCGCAATGGCAAAGCTGCGCGGGCGGATGTCGAACGGCATCGAGATAATATCGGTGGAAAAGCCGGTGTTGATCGCGCGGGCAAAGACATAACCAAGCCCCCAGCCGACGGGAATGGCCAGCACGGCCAGAAGCAGGATCTCGCCCACCAGCACATAGCCGACCTCACCGCGCGAAAAGCCCAAAACCCGCAAAGTTGCCAGCTCGTGCGCGCGTTCCGACAACTGGATGCGCGCGGCGTTATAGACGACGCCAAGGGCGATCAGCATCCCCAAAGTCGAGAAGATCACCGTCATGATGCGCAGGGATTCATTGATCGTTGCGTCGATCTGTCCTTTGACATCGGGCCAGTAGATCAGCCCCGCGATGACAGGGGTCGCCTTGGCCGTTGCCATCAGGCGGGGCAGGGCTTGCGGATCGACCGAGAGATTAAGCTGGTTCACCTGCGCATCGGCGCGCATCAGGCGAAAGAGCGCAGGCTTTGACATATGGACCTCGTCGCCTAGGCTTTGGCGGATGACCGCGCTGACGCTAACGGTCCATGTTTCGCGCGGCGGTGCCAGAAGGGCGACCTGCATCTGGCTACCCACTGTGACGCCCAGTTTTTCGGCCAGACGCTCGGGCAGGATCAACCCGTTTTCCGGCAGGGTGATAACCTTGCCTCCCTCGTCCAGAAGCTGCGTCAACTCGGTGCCGTTTTCGCGCGCCTGAAGGGTGCTCAGCCGCTCAACCGGCCCGTGGATCAGCCGCACGGGCAGGGCAAAGCCACCCTCGACACGGCGCACACCGGGCAGGGTGGCCGCATCGGTCGCGGCCACCGTGCCCTTGTTCTGGTTTAGCACCAGCGTCACATCCTGCCGGTTCGATTGCACGAACATCTCGTCCATCAGCAGGTCCATCGTGTCGAAGATGAAAAAGCACGAGACCAGCACCGCGACCGAGGCCGCCACCCCGAAAAACGTGATCGCCGCGCGACCGGGCCAGCGAAGGATCGAGCGCAGGATCATCATCGTCGTCTGGCGCAGCCGTGCAAGCCGGCCAAACCCATCGACCCAGCCACGCTGGAACACGGGCGGGGCGGGGGGCGACATGGCCGTCGCCGGTGGCAGCCCGACCGAGGCCGCGACAGCGCGCAGCGCGCCGATCACAACGGTTGCCAGACCCAGCACAACGGCCAGTGCAATCGCCCGCACGCCGGGAACATAGATCAGCCAGGGGAAGCGGAAGAATTCGGTATACATCTGGGTCATGCCGTGGCCCGCCCACCAGCCGGACGCCACCCCAAGGACCACGCCGCCAACCCCGATCCCGATCGAGAGCTTCAGATAATGCCAGCCGATTTCACGCGCGCTATAGCCCACGGCCTTCAGCAATCCGATCTGCGCACGCTCCAGCCGGATCAGCCGTCCCAGCACCATATTCACCAGAAACGCGGACACGATCAGAAAGATCGGCGGCATCGAGACGGCGATGGTGCCCAGCTCCTCCATCTCGCTGTTCAGGAACATATGGCTGGTCTGGCGCGCGCGGGCGTAGGCGCCGGTGCCGCCGTAGGGAGCCAGCAGATGATCAAGGGCCGCGATTACCTTGCGCGGGTCGGCCTCGCGGCGCAGCGCGAGCGTTACATCGTTGAAGGCGCCGCTAAGGTCAGTGGCGGCGGCAAGGGATGCCTCGTTTATCCAGATGATGCCGAAGTGTTTGTCGTCGGGCATGATGGACCCCGGCCCGATGGAATAGACAAACTCGGGCGAGAGAACATGCCCCGTCACCGTCAGGTGCCGCCGCTGGCCATTGAGCGTAACATCGACCCCCGTGCCCGGCATCAGCCCGTTGGCCAAGGCGAACGGCTCCATCAGGAGCACCTCATCAGGGCGCAGCGGATCGGGCAGGCGACCCGCGCGCAGCAGCGGCAGGTTCAGCTTTGGCTGGCCCGAGGCGGGCAGAGAAATCACCTTGGCGCTGGCGGGTTCCATCATGCCGGGCAGGTCAAGAATGGCCGCGCCAACAATCCGCGTTTCGGCCTGCGCCACGCCCTCCAGCCCCGCGATCAGGGGGGTAATGTCGTCGGGCGCGCGGGTCGCGCTGGCAAAGACATCGGCAAAGCGCTGGCGCTCGTAATAGGCGTTCAGCGTCTGGTCGAGCGAGCGCAGCGTGCCGTCCGCCATCACCAGCACCATCAGCCCGCACGCCAGCACCAGCGCAATCGCCAGACCCTGCGCCCAGATCCGGCGCAGATCGCGGATAAGCTTGCGGTCGAGCGCGCGCATCACCAACTGACCTCGGATGGCGGGACGGGATTGGCGATGACCTCTTCGCGTGCGATTTGCCCGTCGGCCATATGGATCACGCGATGCGCAATCTGCCGGATCGCGGCGTTATGGGTAATCAGCACTGTTGCCGCCCCCAGATCGCGGTTCACCTCGACCAGAGCCTCCAGCACGGTGACGCCCGTCGCGCTGTCCAAAGCGCCGGTGGGTTCGTCGCAGAGCAGCAACTCGGGGCGCTTGGCGATGGCGCGGGCGATGGCGACACGTTGTTGCTCGCCGCCCGACAGTTCAGCCGGAAAATGGTGCATCCGGTGGCCAAGGCCCACGCGCTCCAGCGCCTCTTCGGGGCGCATCGGGTTTTGCGCGATCTCGGTGACAAGGGCGACATTCTCGCGCGCGGTCAGCGCCGGCACGAGGTTATAGAACTGAAATACAAAGCCCACATGCTCGCGCCGGAAATTCGTCAGTTGCGCCTCGGACATCGCGCCGAGTTCATGGTCTTTGAACTGCACCGCGCCCGAGGTCGGTGTGTCCAGCGCACCCAGAATGTTCAGAAGCGTTGATTTGCCCGAGCCAGAGGCGCCCAGCAACACCACCAGTTCACCTGCGTTGAGCGACATATCAATGCCGCGCAAGGCCTGCACCTCGACTGCGCCGGTCTTGTAGACCTTGGTGACTGCGTGCGCTTGCATGATGGGCTGCATGATACCCTGACCGCCCCGATTGCCGGAATATTCCGATCTTACAGAAGTGAGTGTGGCAGCAGATCAGGGGCTTGCCAAGGTTTCTTGACGCATCACGATAAGGCCCGGCTTCTGGCCGGGCCTTACGCTCGTGTGTCCTCGCCTCACTGGGCAGAAACCAGCCAGAAACCGGCCAGCGGGCAAGGGCGCGCGATGTTATTTCGCGGCGACCAGAACGGCAGCAATCTCCATTTCGGATTTGCCCGAGGCTGCGGCCAGAGAGGTCAGGCTGACATCGCCCGAGGCCACCGTATATCCCGCCGCTTCAAGCTTTGCGGTAAGCGTCGCTTCGGGAACATCCAGCACAGCGGCCATTTCTCCGACCGAGGCTCCCATCACCTTCTGCACCAGCGCGAATGCCGCAGGGCGTCCGCCCGGTCCGGCCCCCTCGCCGCCGCCCGTCGCGACCGGATAGACAAAGACCAAAGCCGCGATCAGCGAGGCCACCATCGACACCGCAAAGGCGGGGCGCTTGAAATAGCACAGCATCGGGCGCCAGTTTTTCCAGATATGCAGCACGAAAGGCACGATCAGCACCATCGACAGCCATTCGTGCATCGAATGGAAATAGCTGGACCCGAAATGGAAGAAAAGCGCGACGCCGGAAATCAGGGAAACAAGGAACAGGCCGGTGATCAGCGGGGTGGCGTAACGATTGAGGAAGGATAGCATGGGAGGGCTCCGAAAAATCTTGCGCGGGTCATTTGATCCCGCTTTTCAGATACGCGCGGGGCGGGGACTTCCGTCGCAAAATTTCGCCGCTTCGCAGAAAAATGTGCTACGTTGCAGCGGGACGCGCTTTCGGGAGGATACAATGGCCAAGACAACCACAACCGCGACTGCAGCCGCTGAACAGGCCGGCCTCGAGACGCTGGCGCGAATGATGCGCCCGCAGATGGCTTTTGCCTCGGCGCTGATCGACTATAACCTCGAGACGCTGGATTTCCTGCGCACCCGGTTCGAGCGCGACAAGGAAATGCTTGGGCAGATCGGCAAGACGCTTGATCCGGTGCAGGCCGCGTCGCTCTGGTCCGAGTTCTGGCAGCGCGCGGCTTCGGACTATTCGGTCGAAAGCTCGAAACTGGCGACCGCGCTGCAATCCATCTCGCAACAGGCCGTGCGCACGATGGCCGAAGAGGGCGAGGCGCTGGCTGGCGCCGTTTCACCCAAAGCGTAGGGCCGGAAAACCGAGGCGAAATGCGAGTCGCCCGAGGTCGGGCGGCTGCGCAAAAGGTCAGATTCGCAAGTATCTTTAGATAGTTACGCTGATGAGCACACGTTAGGGGCGAAACCTTTCAGAAGGCTTGGTTGAAGGGGCGTTAACCACGCCCCTTCCAGATCCAGCCGCCGCCAAAGATACGGCTGCCCTCGTTGGCATAAAAAACGCAGGCCTGACCGGGCGAGACGCCCTCTTCGGGAACCAGCAATTCGACCTCGGCTTCGGTCTCTGACAGGGGGCGGATAATCGCCTCGCGCGGGGGGCGGGTCGAGCGCACCTTGACCGACAGATCCCACTCGGCGCGGCTGGTAAAGGGCGCGTCGCCCAGCCAGTTGATCTCGCGCACGGGGATGGTGCGGGTCGAGAGCGCCTCTTTCGGGCCGACGATCACGCGGCGGGTGTCGGGGTCAAGGCGCACCACATAAAGCGGATCGCCAAGCCCGCCGATGCCAAGCCCGCGCCGCTGCCCGATCGTGTAATGGATCACGCCGCGATGCTCGCCCAGGATATTGCCGTCCATATCGACGATATCGCCCGGATCGGCCGCACCGGGGCGCAGTTTTTCGATCACCGAGGCATAGTTGCCGTTGGGCACAAAGCAGATGTCCTGGCTATCGGGCTTGTCCGCGACCGCCAGCCCGTATTTTGCCGCCAGCGCGCGGGTTTCAGCCTTGGACGCAAGGTGCCCCAGGGGGAAGCGCAGATAGCTAAGTTGTTCCGGTGTCGTGGAAAACAGGAAATACGACTGGTCGCGGTTCGGGTCTGCGGCCGAGTGCAGCTCTGCCCCCTCAGCCCCCATCTTGCGCTGGATGTAATGGCCCGTCGCCATGCAATCGGCCTCAAGGTCGCGTGCGGTTTCCAGCAGATCCTTGAACTTCACCCGCTCGTTGCAGCGGATGCAGGGAACCGGCGTCGCCCCCGCCAGATAGGCGTCAGCGAACTCGTCGATCACCGCTTCCTGAAAGATGTTCTCGTAGTCCAGAACGTAGTGCGGAAAGCCCATCTCTTCGGCCACGCGGCGCGCGTCGTGGATGTCTTGCCCTGCACAGCACGCGCCTTTCTTGGCCAGCGCCGCGCCGTGGTCGTAAAGCTGGAGCGTTACCCCCACAACATCATAGCCCTCTTCCTTGAGCTGCGCCGCCACAACGGACGAATCCACGCCGCCCGACATGGCGACAACGACGCGGGTCTCCGCGGGCGGTTTGGCAAAACCAAGGGAATTAAGCTGTGTGTCCGTATGCATATGACTGATCCGTTAACCAGAAGCCGAGAAATATAGGCAAATTGCACCTACTCACAAGGGTAGGTTTCACCCGTCGTTAAGGCGAACACGGGATGGTGTTCCCACTATGAAGGAGGGGTGAAGCCCATGTACTTGAAAAAAGTCGATGGTCCGCGCGCTATTACGCTGCCTGATGGCACGATTCTGACGCGCTCTGATCTGCCGCCTGCGGAAACGCGCCGTTGGGTGGCCTCGCGTAAGGCAATCGTCGTGCAAGCGGTCGCCTACGGCCTTATCACGCGGACCGAAGTGCTGGAACGCTACGGTCTTTCCGATGAGGAACTGGATATCTGGACCGATGCGGTGCGCAAGCACGGGATCGCCGGATTGAAGGTGACCGCAATCCAGAAATATCGACAACTTTAGGTTGCATTTGTCGGGGATGCTGTCAGAGTAACACCGCGTTAACCATTTCATGTAAGGTTGATTGGTGATCGAGGGATTAATGCGGAGAACCGACAATGCGCATTCTGTTAGTCGAGGATGACCCGACCACATCGCGCAGCATCGAACTGATGCTCACACATGCCAATTTGAATGTCTATTGCACCGATCTGGGTGAGGAGGGCATTGATCTGGCAAAACTGTATGATTACGACTTGATTTTGCTGGATTTGAACCTGCCCGATATGAATGGGCACGAGGTGCTGCGCCAGCTGCGCCTTGCAAAGGTCGATACACCGATCCTTATTTTGACCGGTGCCGACGATACCGAAAACAAGATCAAAGGCTTCGGTTTCGGGGCCGACGACTACATGACCAAACCTTTCCACCGCGAGGAACTGGTGGCGCGTATCCACGCCATTATTCGCCGCTCGAAAGGCCACGCCCAGTCGGTTATCCGCACGGGCAAGATCTCGGTCAATCTGGATGCGAAGACCGTCGATGTGGACAACAAGCCCGTGCATCTGACTGGCAAGGAATACCAGATGCTCGAGCTGCTGAGCCTGCGTAAAGGGACCACGCTGACCAAAGAGATGTTCCTGAACCATCTCTACGGCGGCATGGACGAGCCTGAGTTGAAGATCATCGACGTCTTTATCTGCAAGCTGCGCAAAAAGCTGGCCGATGCGACGGGCGGCGAGAATTACATCGAAACCGTCTGGGGGCGGGGGTATGTTCTGCGTGACCCTTTGCCGGCTGAGCTGACCCATCGTTCCGCGGTCGGCGCCTGACCCTCTGGACGCTTCGCCTGGCTACCCCTATCACTTGGGGCAGCCAGGGGAGAGTCCATGACCGTCACGTCGATCGAAAAACTGACCCGCGAAGCCGCCGCTGCCGAACTGGCGGATTTACAGGCGCGGATCGAGGCTGCCAATAGCGCCTATCATACGCTTGATGCGCCAGATATTTCGGACGCCGATTATGACGCTTTGAAACGGCGTCTTGCTTCGATTGAGGCACATTTCCCCGACCTGAAATCAACAGACAGCCCTTCCGACAAAGTCGGCGGGGCGGTTGCGGATGGGTTTGGAAAAATATCCCACGAACAGCGGATGATGAGCCTTGGCAATGCGTTCGAGGATGAGGACGTCACCGATTTTGTGCGCGGCATCCGCAAATATCTGAACCTGACCGATAGCGCGCCTCTGGTCTTTACGGCTGAGCCGAAAATCGACGGTCTGTCGCTGTCGCTGCGCTATGAAGATGGCGTTCTGGTTTACGCCGCGACGCGCGGGGATGGCGAGGTCGGAGAGAACGTCACCGCCAACGCCCGCACCATTGCAGATATTCCGCAAGCTTTGGAAAACGCGCCAAAAATTCTTGAGGTTCGCGGCGAGGTCTATATGAGCCACGCCGATTTTGCCGCCCTGAACGCGCAGCAAGACGCGCGCGGCGACAAGCGGTTCGCCAATCCGCGCAATGCGGCCGCCGGATCGTTGCGCCAACTCGACGCCAAAATCACCGCCGCGCGGCCTTTGCGGTTTTTCGCCTATAGCTGGGGCGTGCTGTCCGAACCCTTGGGGGAAACGCAGGCGGCCTCGATTGCGCGCCTTGCGGAATTGGGCTTCCAGACCAACCCTCTGACGCAAACCTGCGATAGCTCCGAAGAGATGCTTGCGCACTACCACCGGATCGAGGAGCAGCGCGCCTCGCTTGGCTATGACATCGACGGGGTGGTCTACAAGGTCGATGATCTGGGCTATCAGCACCGGCTTGGGTTCCGCTCGACCACACCGCGATGGGCGATTGCGCATAAGTTTCCGGCGGAGCTGGCCTGGACGCGGCTTGAGAAAATCGAAATTCAGGTGGGGCGCACGGGCGCGCTGTCGCCGGTCGCGCGGCTGACGCCGGTAACGGTTGGCGGCGTGGTGGTCTCGAACGCGACGCTTCATAACGAGGATTACATCTCGGGCCGCGACTCGCGCGGCGAGGTGATCCGCGAGGGCAAAGACATTCGTGAGGGTGACTGGGTGCAGGTTTACCGCGCAGGCGACGTAATCCCGAAGATCAACGACGTCGATCTGACGAAACGCCCGGACACCGCGCGCCCCTTTGCCTTCCCCGAACATTGCCCCGAGTGCGGCTCGGATGCGATCCGCGAGGAAGGCGATGCCGTGCGCCGCTGTTCGGGCGGTATGATTTGCCCCGCGCAAGCCACGGAAAAGCTTCGGCATTTTGTGTCGCGCGCAGCGTTTGACATCGAAGGTCTGGGCGCCCGTCAGGTCGAAGCTTTCTATAAAGACGGCTGGGTCCGCGAACCCGTAGACATTTTTCTTCTCGAACAGCGCTATGGTGCGGGCGGTTTGCAGCAGTTGCGCAAGCGCGAGGGCTGGGGCGACAAATCCGCAGAAAACCTGTTCGCGGCGATCCGTGAAAAGCGCCGCATTCCGCTTGCGAAGCTGATTTTTGCGCTTGGTATTCGCCATGTCGGCGAGGCGGGGGCGTCGCTTTTGGCGAACCATTATCAATCCTGGGTGGCGTTCGAACAAGCGATGACGGGGGCGCTGATCGGCGAGGGGGCCGAATGGCTGGACCTTCTGACCATTGACGGAGTGGGCGAAACCTTCGCGACCTCGCTGGTCAGCGCCTTCCACCAAGAGGCCGAGCGCGCCTCGATCGACCGGCTGGTGGCTCTCTTGGACGTTGTCGATGCCGAGGCGCGGGCGACCGACAGCCCTGTTGCGGGACTGACCGTCGTTTTTACCGGAACGCTGGAAAAAATGACCCGCGCCGAGGCGAAGGCCCGCGCCGAGAGCCTTGGCGCCAAGGTGGCGGGGTCGGTTTCAAAGAAAACCGACATCCTGATCGCGGGGCCGGGGGCTGGTTCAAAGGCCACGAAAGCGGCCGATCTTGGCATCAAAGTGCTGGATGAAGACGGCTGGCTGAAACTTCTGGAGGGCGCATGAGCGGGCGCCCGCAGATCCTGTTTCCGCTCTTTGCCGAGCTTGAGGCGCTACCGGGCATCGGCGCCAAAACGGCGCAGCTTTTGCCCCAGATCGGGGTCGCGCGCCCGCGTGATCTGCTGTTTACCCTGCCGCATTCGGTGATCGACCGTCGTCCGGTGCGCACCGTTCAGGGCGTTCTGGCGGGCACCACGGTGACGGTCGCGGTCGAGGTGCGAGCACATTTCCCCGCGCGCCGTCGCGGCACGCCTTCGCGCGTTGTTGTCGCGGACGAAGCTACTGATATTCAACTGATTTTCTTTCACGCCAAAGGCGATTGGCTGCAACGGCAACTTCCGGTTGGTGAGCGGCGGGTGATCTCGGGGAAGCTTGAATTCTTCGACGGGCAGGCGCAGATCGTCCATCCCGACCACATCCTGACCGAGGCCGAGGTGCCCGATCTGCCGCAGTTCGAGCCTGTTTATCCGCTGACCGCCGGCTTGTCGCAAAAACTGATGTTCAAGGCAGTGCACGGGGCGTTGGCACGGGTGCCCGAGTTGGAGGAGTGGATCGACCCGTCGTTAAAGGCGCGCGAGGGCTGGCCCGATTGGGCCGCGGCGGTGCGCCGTGCACATGCGCCAAAGGGGCTGGACGATCTGGCGGCCACGGCACCCGCGCGCGCGCGGCTGGCCTATGATGAACTGTTCGCGAATCAGCTGACGTTGGCTTTAGCGCGGCGCAACAAGCGGCGCTCTAAGGGGCGGATGACGAAGGGGTCGGGCGCGCTGGCAGCCCAGGTTTTGGCCTCGCTGCCCTATGCGCCGACGGGGGCACAGACCCGCGCGGCGCAGGAAATTCTGGCGGATATGGCCTCGGATAAGAGGATGCACCGGCTGTTGCAGGGCGATGTTGGGGCGGGCAAAACGCTGGTTGCGTTTCTCGCGCTTCTTGGTGCTGTCGAGGCGGGCGGGCAGGGCGTGATGATGGCCCCGACCGAAATTCTGGCGCGCCAGCATATGGAGGGGCTGACCGGTCTGGCCGCAGCCGCCGGTGTTCGGCTTGAAGTTCTGACGGGCCGCGACAAGGGGGCGGAGCGGCGGCGCAAGCTGGAAGACCTTGCATCGGGTGCGATCGGGATACTGGTTGGCACCCATGCGGTGTTTCAAAAAGATATTTTTTTCAATGACTTGCGACTTGTTGTGATCGACGAGCAGCACCGCTTTGGCGTCGCGCAGCGGATGGAACTTGGCGCGAAGGGCGAGGCGACGGACACGCTTGTGATGACCGCAACGCCGATTCCGCGCTCACTGGCGCTGGCGCAATATGGCGATATGGATGTGAGCGTGCTGGACGAAAAACCGCCCGGTCGCAAGCCGGTCAAGACGGCGCTTCTGGCCAATGATCGCATCCCCGAGGTCGTCGCTCATCTGCGCAAGGCGATTGCAGAGGGGCGGCAGGCCTATTGGGTCTGTCCCCTGGTCGAAGAGAGCGAGTTGGTTGATCTGACCTCGGCCGAGGACCGCTTCCGTCATTTGCGCGCGGAACTGGGCGAGGGGGCTGTCGGACTGGTCCACGGGCAGTTGACGCCCACCGAAAAAGACACCGCGATGGCCGATTTTGTCGCGGGGCGGACACGGGTTCTGGTGGCGACCACCGTGATCGAGGTCGGCGTGAACGTTCCCAATGCCTCGATTATGGTGATCGAGCGGGCCGAGACCTTCGGGCTGGCGCAGCTTCACCAGTTGCGTGGGCGGGTCGGGCGCGGATCGGCGGACTCGACATGTCTGATGATCTATCAGCCGCCCCTGTCCGAAACTGGCGAACGGCGCTTGCGGGTGCTGCGCGAAAGCGAGGACGGCTTCCGCATTGCCGAAGAAGACCTCGCGATTCGCGGCGCGGGCGATATGATTGGAACAGCGCAGTCAGGGTTGCCACGCTTTCGTGTGGCGGATCTGGAGCGCCAGAGCGGGTTGATGGCCGTGGCGCAGTCCGATGCGCGTAACCTCTTGGAAAAAGACCCTGATTTATCCTCCGACAGGGGGCGGGCGGCGCGTGTTATGCTGTGGATGATGGAGCAGGATCGGGCGATCAAGCTCTTGGCTGTGGGATGAATGTTCTCAAATGTTCTTAAAAAGTTCTTTACATGGCATGAAATAAATGAGAACAAATAGGCAACAAAAGACGGGAGGCGATTATGCGAGACGACATCAAAACCATTGTCACCGAGAAAGCCGATCAGCTGTTGCTGGATCTTCTGGGCGCGGCTTCGATCTGTGTGACGTTTGTCGCCGCCCTCTATCTGCCCGGTCTTTTCTGAGAGTTCACTGCCTCGCGCTGTTTCCGGCCCCTGTCCCCTTTAGGCCGGTCTGTCCTGACCCTTGGTCGCCCAAGCGCGCACTTGCGCCGCCATCCATCGGATGGCGGCGTTTTTTCAGAACTTATAGCCGATCCGCAACCCGCCCCAATGGCGCCCCGCGACCCGGATCGGGGCCGAGAGATCCTTCATAAGAACGAAAGTCCCACCCCCCATGTCGCGGCGATAGATCTGCAGCACGAACGGGGCGGTCGATTTTCCGGCCTTCGCCCCGACCCGATCGTCGAATATCCGGCGGTTCCGGCAATTGGCGGCATTCCATGCGGGGTCCGGTCCCTGCGGCCTGGAGAATTTCATGTTGTGGGTCGGCAGGTAGCCGTTCACATCGACCGCAGCGCAAAAGGCGATCCGCGGGTCGAAACTCAGCATCTTTTCCTGAATGGGGGGCAATACCTCGTCGGTGAGGCGCGTGAAAGGCGCCATCACCTGCTTGGGATTGGAATTTACAATGGGTGTGTAGTGATAGTTGAAAAGCTGCGTCTCGCTGATGCGGCCAGAGGCGATGGCATTTTCGAAGACAGCGGCGATTTCGGCGGCTTTTTCCTGCACGAAGTCGATCATGGTGCTGTCGTCGATCGACCCGCCCATCGAGACGGAATGCTGGACGATGGTCTCCCCCGAAGCGATCAGCGCATTGGTGCGGCGTTGCGCGGAATGGATTTGCCCGACCGTTTCCTCGGTCGCGTGGGCCATCCGTTCAAAGGCAGGGGCGAAGCGGGTATTGGCTTGCCGCACCTGCTCGGCGTGTGTTGTGATTGCCTCGACCGCCGTTTGCATCTGTTCGACGGTGCCGGTCATCCGGCTCATTGCCTGATCGGTTTCACCAGCCGAGGTCAGCACATTTGCCGCGTTCGTCGAGATTGTCTCGGCCTCTGCGCGCATTTCGCGGATGCCTGCGGTCAGGCCGGTGACGGCAGAACCGATCCCCTCGGCCGCGCGACCGGTGTTTTGCGATAGCTCGTTGATCGCTTCGGCCACCACGGCAAAGCCGCGTCCGGCATTGCCCGCCCGCACCGCCTCGATCTTGGCGTTGATGGCGAGAATGTTGATCTGCTTGGCAATCGAACGGATTTCAGAGTTCTCATCCTGCACGGTGCTCAGCGTGTCCGTAACCTCAGCCATGCGCTGCACGACGGACTGGACCCAGGCCGCGATCTTGCGCGCGTTTTCACCGGTCTCGCGCATTTTCGCGACACTTTGTGCCACGGCCTGAAATGTCTCGTTCAGTGTGCTGGAAACGGCATCCGCGTCGCGCCGGACATCGGCATTTGCGTTTTGCGCGGTTTGGGCAGCAGCTTTCGACTCTTCGAGCAGGGAAAGTTGTATTTCGGTCGCGACGCTGAGGGAATCGAGCGCCGCCGCAATCTCGACAATGTCGCGTCCAAGATGAAGAGCCTCTTGCGCGACTGAGTCGATGATCTGCGAGGTGTCGACCGCATCGACCTTTTCCGCAGCAAGGTCAGGCCGTTGAGAAAGATCGTTCATGTCGCCTCCGGTAAACGCCGCAGGCAGGATGGCAGATCGGAGTTTCAGGAGGGTTAACTGGGGTCGGGCCAGGCTTTTAGCACCGCCGTTGGCGGCAAAAGGATCGAGGCGTGGCGGTTCGGATAGTCGCGCGCAGCGGTCAGAACTTCGTAATCCCCGAAGGGCGCGGCGGGCACGGGGCCGCCTTTGAGCATCGCCTCTAACTCATCGCGTAATTGCGCCACCTGCGCGCGCGTGCAGCCGATCACGCGGGCGCCGAACACCGAGGCCGATGCCTGCCCAAGCGCACAGGCGTGCACCTCTTGCGCGTAGCCCGTGATGCGCCCGTCCTGAACCGCAAGCTGCACCTTGATCGTCGAGCCACACAGCGGCGCGCGCGCCTCTGCCTGCATATCGGGCGCGGGCAGCGGCTCGGTCAGCGGCATATCGGCAGCCAGCGCAAGAATACGCTGCGAATAGAGCTTCATCAGATCGGAGTCGCTCATGTCTTTTCCTTATCGGTGTTGCAGCGTAGATAGGGGGCGCGCCAGAAAAAGGAAAGAACCGATGTCCTTCGATCCCAGCACTTTGAAATACGACGCGAATGGTCTGATCCCCGCGATTGCGCAGGACGCTGCCTCGGGCGAGGTGCTGATGATGGCGTGGATGAACGCCGAAAGCCTGCGGCGCACGCTGGAAACGGGGCAGGTGACATATTGGTCGCGCTCGCGGCAAAGTTTCTGGGCCAAGGGGGAAAGCTCGGGGCATGTGCAAAAGCTGATCGAACTGCGGGTGGATTGCGACCGCGACTGCCTGCTGATGCAGGTCGACCAAATCGGACCGGCCTGCCACACCAACCGCCGCTCGTGCTTTTATACGGCGGTACGCGCGGGCGACGAGGTCGAGATCATGGCGCCGATGGCTGGCTAAAACCCGATCATCTTGCGAATGTCGGCGGGCGAGGCGCCCTCGGCGCGATAGGTGGCGATCGCTCGGGCGTCATCACGCTTGGCCAGCCGCTTGCCAGCCTCGTCGCGCACCAATCGGTGATGGTGATACTGCGGCGTCGGCAGTTCTAGGAGCGCTTGCACAAGCACGTGGATGAAGGTCGCCTCGAACAGGTCTTCGCCGCGCGTGACCTCGGTAATGCCCTGCGCTGCGTCGTCGATCACCACTGCTAGATGATAGGCCGCGCCCATGTCTTTGCGCGAAAGAACGACGTCTCCGCAATGGGTTAGAAGCCAGTCTTCAGTTGCGGTGTAATAGCCTGCCTGCGTCCCGCTTTCCTCGAAAGACAGCGTGCGACCCTTCAGGTGATCCAGCGCGCGGGCCATATCAAGGCGGATTGTGTCGCCGCTTGTTTTTCCGCGGCAGGTGCCGGGGTAGACAAGCCCGTCCGGCCCAAGGATCGGCGCGCCTTCTTGCGGGGCAGCCAGCGCGGCGCGGATGTCGGCGCGGGTGCAGGAGCAATGATAGGTCAGGCCAAGTTCGGACAATTTATCAATGGCTTGCGCGTATATATTCAAGCGCTCGGATTGGCGGATGACCGGCGTTTGCCAGCCTAGCCCAAGCCAAGCCAGATCGTCGTATATCTGCGCTTCCCAATGCGGGCGGGCGCGAGACTGGTCAAGGTCTTCGATCCGCAGCAGAAACTCGCCCGGATCGGCGCGTTCAAAGGCGACAATTGCCGCCATCGCATGGCCAAGATGCAGCGGCCCCGTCGGTGACGGGGCAAAGCGTGTCCGCTTTAGTTTTGCGCTGCAAGCCATTCTTGAAAATCACTTTTTGCGCGGTCGGTATAGGCTTTGTAGCGCACCTTCCGACCCTTGCGACCGCCCTTGGCGTCAATCGGCGGGAAGAGCCCGAAATTCACATTCATCGGCTGGAAGGTTTTAGCCTCGGCCCCGCCGGTGATGTGGTTGACCAGCGCACCCATCGCTGTGGTAAATGGCGGCGGCGGCAGGTCTTTGCCCTTGATCTCGGCCGCTGCCATCCGGCCCGCCAAAAGTCCCATCGCGGCGCTTTCGACATAGCCTTCGACGCCGGTGATCTGCCCCGCGAAGCGAATATTCATCTGCGATTTCAGTCGCATATGGTCATCAAGCAGGGTAGGCGAGTTGATGAAGGTATTGCGGTGGATACCACCCAAGCGCGCAAAGCTCGCATTCTCAAGGCCGGGGATCATGCGTAAGACCTCGGTTTGGGCACCGTATTTCATCTTGGTCTGGAAGCCGACGATATTATACAGCGTTCCCAAGGCGTTATCGCGGCGAAGCTGCACCACAGCATAGGCCTTTTCCTCGGGCTTATGCGCGTTCGTCAGGCCGATCGGCTTCATCGGGCCATAGCGCAGCGTGTCGCGCCCGCGCTCGGCCATCACCTCGATCGGCAGGCAGCCATCGAAATAACCGGCCGTTTCGCCCTCGTGGAACTCGGTCTTGTCGGCGGCCAGAAGGGCGTCGATGAAGGCCTCGTATTGCGGCTTGGTCATCGGGCAGTTGAGATAGGCTTTCTGCTCTTCCTCGGTCTCGCCCTTGTCATAGCGCGACTGGCGCCACGCGATGTCCATATCGATGCTCTCGGTATAGACGATGGGGGCGATAGCGTCGAAAAACGCAAGGCTCTCGGCATGGGTCGCGGCACGGATGCTTTCGGCCAGCGCGCCCGAGGTCAGCGGCCCCGTCGCGATGATCCAGTTACCATCCGTCGGCAGCTTGGTGATCTCGCCGTCTTCGACCGAGATCAGCGGATGCGCCCGCAGGCGCGCCGTCACGTCGGCGGAAAAGGCGTCACGGTCGACGGCCAGCGCGCCACCAGCGGGCAGGCGGTGCTTGCGCGCGGTCTCCATCAACAGGCCGTTGGCCGCGCCCATCTCCCAGTGCAAAAGCCCGACGGCGTTTTGTTCGTGGTCGTCCGAGCGGAACGAGTTCGAGCAGACCATCTCGGCGAAATTGCCGGTCTGGTGCGCGAAGGTGCCAACCTCGGGGCGCATCTCATGGATTACAACCGGCACGCCCGCCTGAGCGGCTTGCCACGCGGCTTCGGAACCGGCCATGCCGCCACCGATGATATGAAGCTTGTTCGTCATGGCGCTCATCTAGACGAGGGCAGGGCCGTTGAAAAGGCCCGCCAAACGAAAACCGCCAGCGCGAGGGCTGGCGGCTTGACGGTTCTTATTCGGTCGCGGTGCCGCCCTCGGGGGCATCGGCTTCCGGTTCGTCCCCTTCGCTTTCCGCGATGCGGGCGACCGAGACGACGGTTTCGCCTTTGGCCGTGTCGAAGACCCTGACGCCCCCTGCGGATCGCGAGCGGAACGAAATGCCGTCAACGGGGCAGCGGATCGACTGGCCGGTCGAGGTGGCCAGCATGATCTGGTCGGTGATCTCGACGGGGAACGAGGCTACCAGCGCGCCGCCGCGCATGGATTTCTCGATCGCCGTGACGCCCTGGCCGCCACGCCCGCGCACCGGATAGTCATGCGAGGACGAGATCTTGCCCGCGCCCTTGGCCGTGATCGTCAGGAGCAGGTCTTCGGCCGCCGACATCTCGGCATAGCGTTCGGGGCTAAGCTGCCCTGCCGCAACGGTTTCTTCCTCGTCGTCGCTGGCCTCGTCCTCGGTCACGCCAGCCATCAGGCGGCGCTGCTTGAGATAGGCGACACGCTCTTCCGAGGTGGCCTCGAAGTGGCGCAGAACCGACATCGAGACGACGGTATCCTCGCCCGCCAGACGCACGCCGCGGACACCCGTTGAATCGCGGCCCTTGAAGATGCGGACCTCGGGGACCGGGAAGCGGATCGCGCGGCCACCGGCGGTGACCAGCATGATGTCGTCGCCCTCGGTGCACATGCGGGTATCTACCAGCGTCACACCCTCGGGCAGTTTCATCGCGATCTTGCCGTTGCGCTTGACGTTGGCGAAATCCGACAGCGCATTGCGCCGGACCGAGCCATCCGAGGTCGCGAAGAAGACCTGATAGTTGTCCCATTCTTCCTCGGGGGCATCGACAGGCATGAGCGAGGCAATCGAGACACCCGTCGGGATCGGCAGGATGTTGACCATCGCCTTGCCCTTGGCCGTGCGCCCGCCAAGCGGCAGACGCCAGCATTTGAGCGAATAGACCATCCCGTCGGTGGTAAAGAACAGAAGCTGCGTGTGGGTATTGGCAACGAAGAGGGTGGTGACGACGTCGTCCTCTTTCGTGGCCATGCCCGACAGACCCTTGCCGCCACGACGCTGCGCGCGGAAATCGGCCAGCGGCGTGCGCTTGATATAGCCGCCCGAGGTGATGGTCACGACCATGTCCTCGCGCTCGATCAGATCCTCGTCGTCCATATCACCGGCCCATTCGATGATCTGGGTGCGGCGCGGAACGGCGAATTGCTCTTTCACCTCGCGCAGCTCGTTCGCGATGATATCCATGATCCGTTCGCGCGAGGCGAGGATGGCAAGGTATTCGCGGATTTTGCCCGCAAGCTCGGCCAGTTCGTCGGTGACTTCCTGCACGCCCATCGCGGTCAGGCGCTGCAAGCGCAGATCAAGGATCGCGCGGGCCTGAATTTCCGACAGGTTATAGGTGCCGTCGTCATTGACCGGATGCAGCGGGTCGTCGATCAGGCGCAGATATTCTACGATGTCATGCGCAGGCCAGCGGCGCGTCATCAGACGCTCGCGCGCTTCGGCGGGGTCTTTCGACGAGCGGATCGTCGCGACGACCTCGTCCACGTTCGACACGGCCACGGCCAGACCGCACAGGATGTGGCTGCGCTCGCGGGCCTTGCGCAGCTCGTAAGCCGTGCGGCGTGCGACAACTTCTTCGCGGAAGGTAATGAAATGGCTCAGGAACTGACGCAGGGTCAGTTGCTCGGGGCGGCCACCGTTCAGCGCCAGCATGTTGCACCCGAACGAGGTTTGCAGCGGCGTAAAGCGGTAAAGCTGGTTCAACACGACCTCGGGGGTCGCGTCGCGTTTCAGTTCGATCACGACGCGCACGCCGACGCGGTCGGATTCATCCGCGATATGGGCGATGCCTTCAAGGCGCTTTTCACGCACAAGGTCCGCGATCTTTTCGATCATCGCGGCCTTGTTGACCTGATAGGGCACCTCGTCGACGATAATCGCGTAACGGTCCTTGCGGATTTCCTCGACGCGGGTTTTCGACCGGATGATGACCGAGCCGCGCCCTTCGAGATAGGCCTTGCGGATGCCGCCACGCCCCATGATCTGCGCGCCCGTGGGGAAGTCCGGCCCCGGCACGATCTCCATGATTGCCTCGTCCGACATATCGGGCGTTTCGATCAGCGCGAGCGTCGCATCGCAAACTTCGCCAAGGTTATGCGGCGGGATGTTGGTCGCCATGCCGACGGCGATACCGCCCGCGCCATTGACCAGCATGTTCGGGAAGCGTGCGGGCAGAACCGTGGGTTCGCGGTCCTTGCCGTCGTAGTTGTCCTGAAAATTGACCGTGTCTTTTTCGATGTCGGCCAGGAGCGAGGCGGAGGGTTTGTCCATCCGCACCTCGGTATAGCGCATGGCCGCCGCGCTATCGCCGTCCATCGAGCCGAAGTTGCCCTGACCATCCAGAAGCGGCAGCGACATCGAGAAAGGCTGCGCCATCCGCACCAGCGCGTCATAGATCGCCGCGTCGCCGTGCGGGTGGTATTTACCCATCACGTCGCCCACAGGACGCGCCGATTTGCGATAGGGCTTGTCATGCGTGTTGCCGGTCTCGTGCATCGCGTAAAGGATGCGGCGGTGAACAGGCTTCAGCCCGTCGCGCAGATCGGGGATCGCGCGGCTGACGATGACGCTCATCGCATAGTCGAGGTAGGCGGTTTTCATCTCTTGCGAGATGTCGACGCTCGGCCCGTCATAGGTCGGACGCTTGGGCTCTTCCTCGGTGGTTTCCGGCGTTTCGGGAGTATCGGTCACGCGGGCTCTCGCACTGCTAGATATTGTTGTGAGGGGTTATAGCCCAGCCAACCGATGGGGTGCAATGAATAAGGCCTCGCAATCTGGGCCTTTCGAGGATTTCACCTGATTTCTTGTGGAAAACCACCCGTCAGGCGGCGCGCTTTGCCGCCGCGAATGCCCAGATCCAAAGCGCGACAAAGGCAAAAGACGCCAATGCGTTGAGGTTGGGCATGGTGATGCCGAAGATGTCCCAGACGATTTCGTCGCAGCGGATCAGCGGTGCGCCGTTGATCTGGGCCATCAGGTCATCGACCGAGAGCCCGCCCACACCGTTCGAGGTGCAGGTATCGGGACCGGCGAAAATATGCCGCTCGACGCCCGAGTGATAGATGCCAAGAACGCCCGTGGCCGCCGCCGCCGCCGCGCCAAGTAGCGCGAAAATCCGCGGCAACGAGAAGATCAGCATCGCGCCCCCGATAATCGCCGCCGCCAGATGCGGCCAGCGCTGCAAGATGCACAGATCGCACGGCGCATAGCCGATCGCCTGAAAGATCAGCGCGCCGATCAGCACGGAAACCGAGCCACCCGCAGCCAGCGCGATCAGCATTTTCGGGGTCAGACGCGTCAGCATATCAGAGATACCTCACAGCATAGAAACCGGCGATGAATACCACCAGCGAGACCGACAGGATAACACCCAGACGGCGCTCGATGAAATCGCGGATCGGCGCGCCGAATTTCCACAAAAGCCCCGCGACGATAAAGAACCGCAGCGCGCGGGCGATAACCGAAATCCCCAAAAACAGCGGGAAAGAGAGGTTCGTCACGCCCGAGAAGATCGTGATGACCTTATAGGGGAAGGGCGTGATGCCCGCGATCAGCACCGCCCATCCGCCGATCTCGTTAAAGCGCGCGGCGAGCGCGTCGAACTTGTCGGCTTTGCCGTAGAACTCAAGGATCGGCTGGCCGAGTGTCTCCATAAAGCCCGCGCCGATCACATAGCCCAGACAGCCACCCAGAACCGACGCCAAGGTCGCCACGGCCGCGATGCGCCAGGCCTTGTGCGGCGCGGCAATCACCATCGGGATAATCAGCACATCGGGCGGGATCGGAAAGACCGAGCTTTCGATAAAGGCGACAATCGCCAGCGCCCACATCGCGTGACGGTGGCGCGCAAAATTCATCGTCCAGTCGTAAAGATTGCGCATCATCCGGCCTGTCCCTTGTGTCTTGCGCTGGTTTGGGCCGAGCGTCTGCCCGCGTCAAGGCCCGAGCGCGAAAAGGATTGTCCCTGCCTTCACGGTCGCGTTAACTAATGGTCGGACAGGTGGAGGGCAGGGCCATGAAATGGCAAGGGCGGCGCAAGAGCGCCAATATCGAGGATCGTCGTGGTGCGCGCCGGGTTGGTCGGGCCGGAGGTATTACCGGCGTGGGGGTCGTGGCGGTTCTGCTGATCGGCTATTTCCTTGGGGTCGATGTGACGCCGCTTCTGGATGGTGGTGGTCTGGCGGTCGAGACCTCGGGCGCGCTCTCGCAGCAGGAGCGCGCGATGGGTGATTTCGTCTCGGTCACGCTGGCTGATACCGAAGAGGTCTGGGCGGGTGTGTTCGACGAACAGCTTGGCCGCAGCTATAATCCGGTGACGCTGGTGCTGTTCTCGCAGGTGACGCCATCGGCCTGCGGCAATGCCTCGGGGGCGACGGGGCCGTTCTATTGTCCGGGCGATAAAAAGGTCTATCTGGATACCGGTTTTTTCACCACGCTGTCGCAACAGCTTGGTGCCTCGGGCGATTTTGCTGCGGCCTATGTGGTTGCCCATGAGGTTGCGCATCATGTGCAAGACGAGCTTGGGATTTTGTCAAAGGTGAACGCGATCCGCGCGCGCTCGTCCGAGGCCGAGAGCAATAACCTCTCGGTGCGTATCGAGTTGCAGGCCGATTGCCTGTCCGGTGTCTGGGCGCGCAACGCCGCCGAGATTTTCGACACGCTGGAAGAGGGCGATGTCGCCGAGGCGATGAACGCAGCCGAGCGGATCGGTGACGATACGCTTCAGCGCAACGCGGGCCGCCGTCCGATGCCCGACAGCTTTACGCATGGCACCTCGGCGCAGCGGCAGGACTGGTTCGCCCGCGGCTTCCGCGATGGCGAGGTTGCGGCCTGCGATACCTTCTCGACCCGGAGCCTCTAGAAACCCCCTTGCCGAGCGGGTCCAAGGGCGATAGATCGGCAGGGCTGGCCCGCATGGCGGAATTGGTAGACGCAGCGGATTCAAAATCCGCCGCCCTCGGGCTTGCCGGTTCGATTCCGGCTGCGGGTACCAGCTTATCCCTGAAATTCAGTCTGCTCCGGAACCGGCCATTGGTTGGGTATGGGCCATGAGAATGCGTTGCTTCCCGTTGCGGGTGGGGGTGAGGATCGTGGTGCCGCTGTAGCGCGCTGATTCGAGGCGGTCTATCAGTGAGTCGTGGACAAAGGCGCATTTGGCCGCGATTTGATCTGCCCGAAGCAACAGTTTACCCTGATAGTCGGCTGGGAAGGCCGGCGCGCATTGTGATCCGTCGGGCGGGGCGATTGTTTCGTTTAGGTCAACAGCGGGTGTCTCTTTGTGCCGGGGGAAAATCGCTGCAGGGCAGCAACCCAGAGATGAAAGTGTAATGTTTGATTAACTTTCGAGAATGAAAACTATCCGAAAGATACCTCGACTGATGGTGAAACAATCCGCGCGACCAAGGCAACTTACGGTAGGTCAGTTTCGGGAAAAGAGTTACTACTTTCCCATATTTGCGACACGTTTTCGCCAGATTCCGCTTTCGTATGACCTCTCGTCGCAGTAAGTTCAAAGGCGCTCCGGTATCGGGGCAAAAGGCCATGGGGGTGGCCTGTGACGAGTAACGCGGTATCGAAAGATGCTGATCGGTATGAATGCTGCCAGGCGGGGAGGGCCAGCCCTCTCCGCAGCTACAGAGCCCCTGAGGCTCGATGCGCGATTTCTGCGCAGGGGTATCGTTTTTATCGCATCCGCACTGTCGTGCCGCAGATCGCCTCGGACAAGAGGCGGGGGAATGACGGGTGCTGCCAATCGCACCGTTAGGGATTTAGGCGTCGGAGGCTCTGGCCCCGGCGTGTTTGAAAGGTGCGGACATGACGTATTATTACAACTCGGCCCCGGATGCGCGAAACGACTCCGCTACCACCAACTACAATTCACCTGTCACCGTGTGTGTGCTTGCCAACGACTACGATCCGAACTGCGACTGGCTGAAAGTCACGAGCGTGTCGGGCTGCGCTGACGGGACGGTCAAGATCAACTCGGACGGGTCCGTCACCTTCACCCCGAATGCTGGGTTCTCGGGAACCACAAGCTTCACCTATACGATTTCGGACGGGCGCGGCGGTTATGATACCGCCACTGTCACGATCAAGGTTTGCGATCCGCCCAATGACGGCATTGTGTCGGGCACCACCGGCGACGATCTGATCGACTATGCCTATACCGGCGATCCCGATGGCGACCGTGTCGACCATAACGATGCGATCTTGCCGGGCGAATACGGCGATGACGACATCATCAAGGCCGGCTCGGGCAACGATACCATCCTCGCAGGCGCGGGGAACGATGATGTTTACGCCGGAACGGGTAATGACCTGATCGACGGCGGCGCGGGCAATGACTCGCTGCGCGGCGAGGCTGGCGACGACACTTTTGTCGGTGGCGCGGGCAATGACACCTTCGACGGTGGCGCAGGGCTCGATATGATCGACTACTCGGCCTCGGGGGCGGGGGTGAACATCAACCTGCAAACCAGCACCCTGACCGGCGGTGATGCGACGGGCGACGTGATCGTGAACGGCGTCGACGGTATCTATGGTTCGGCCTATAACGATACGCTGGTCGGCTTTGACCACGAGGGCACCGATCCGGCCGATACGTTCACCAATGTCTTCTATGGCGGCGCAGGCAATGATTATATCGACGGGCGTGGCGGCGATGACAGCCTGGTCGGTGGCGCCGACGATGACACGATCCTTGGCGGCACGGGCAACGACACGATCCACGGCGACGGCACCGAGGCCGGGGTCTCGGGCGCGGGCGAGGCTCTGACCGTCGACTGGGCGAAATTCGCGGCGGCCGGGTGCTCGATCAACAACGGCACTTCGGTCGATATGGGCGGGGTCTCGGTGACCTATGGCTTTACCGCGCAGGATTACGGCGCGAATGCCACCGTCTCGAACGATACGCAATATACCGAAGCGGGCGATGGTTTCAGCGGCGCGGGCGGTTTGCGCCTGTATGGTTGCGGCGGTGAGGGCGGTGTCGACAACACCTCGACGACAACGCTGAATTTTGCCTCGACCGATCCGCTTTATGGCGACGAGGTCCAGAACGTCAGCTTCCGCCTGAACGACCTTGACATCGGCACCTCGTCCGACTTCCACATCGACATCGTGACGATCCGTGCCTATGACGCGGATGGCAATCCGGTTGCGGTAAGCTTTACCCCCGAGGGTGGGCAAACCATTTCGGGCAACACCATCACCTCGCATGATGTCGATTATGGCGGCACGCTGAACCCCTCGAATGCGGCCGGCTCGGTGCTGGTCAATATTGCAGGGCCGGTCGCGCGGATCGAGATCGACTATGACAATGGCGGCGATACCGATCAGGCGATCTGGGTCACGGATATTGCGGTCGAAACCACCGATGGCGCGGCGGCTGTAGATGCGGCGGGCGACGATCTGATAGACGCGGGCGAGGGCGATGACGTGATCTTCGGCGATGCCGGAGCCGACACGATCACCGGCGGCGCGGGCGCGGATGCAATCGACGGCGGCGATGATCGCGATGTGATCTTCGGTGGCGCGGGCGATACCGTGGACGGCGGTGAGGGCGGCGACGACTGGGATACGCTGGATCTGACCGGCGCGGGTCCCGTCAACGTCATCTACTCGGGCGCAGACGAGAACGGTAACGGCTATAACGGCACCGTTGAATTCCTTGATAACAACGGCGCGGTTGTCGGCACGCTGGACTTCGCGAACATCGAGTCGATCATCCACGATGACTACGATCCGAATGCGGTCGATGACATGGCGTCGACCGACGAGGATACGGCGGTCATCATCGACGTTCTGGCGAATGACACCCACCCCGAAGGCGACACGCTGACGGTCACGGGGGCAAGCTCGCCCGATGGCTCGGTGACGATCAACGCCGATGGCACACTGACCTTTACACCCGCGCCGGATTTCAACGGCACGACGACGATCAGCTACACGGTCACGGACGGCAACGGCGACACCGATACGGCGACGGTGAACGTCACGGTCAACCCTGTGAACGATGCGCCGGTGGCGAATGACGATGCTGCCACGACGGCCTATCAGACGGCCGTGGTGATCAATGTTCTGGGGAACGATACGGATGTTGACGGTGACACGCTGAGCGTGGTTTCCGCCAGCTCTCCGAACGGCACTGTGACGATCAACGCCGATGGCACACTGACCTTCACGCCCGCGCCCGGGTTCGAGGGCGACGCGACGATCACCTATACGGTGACCGATCCGGGTGGCCTGACCGATACCGCGACGGTGACCGTCACGGTCGATGAGCAGCCGCTTGACGGTATCGTCGAGGGCACGGCGGGCGCTGATCTGATCGACAACGCCTATACCGGCGACCCCGAAGGCGACATGGTCGACCACCTCGACGAGATCCTCCCCGGCGAAGGCCCGAATGACGATATTATTCAGGCGGGCGCGGGGAACGATACCGTCTATGCCGGTGCCGGCAATGACGAGGTCTACGGCGAGGACGGCGACGATGCGCTTTATGGCGGTGCCGGCGATGACTACATGTCGGGTGGCAATGGCGATGACACACTTTATGGCGGCGCGGGCAACGATACGCTTGACGCTGGTCAGGATGGCGATGCGCTTTACGGCGAGGACGGCGACGACCGCCTGCTTGGCGGGCCGCGCGAAGACCTTCTGGATGGCGGCGCGGGCAACGATACGGTTATCGGTGGCAATGCGGCCGATACGATTGTCGGCGGTGACGGGCGCGATCTGGTCGAGGGCAATGACGGCAACGATCTGATCGACACCTCGGCCACCGGCACGCCGCTTCCCGATCTGGCCTATCCGGGCCTCTGGTCCGCAGACAGCGACCCGAACGACGACCGCGATACCGTCTATGGTGGCGCGGGCAACGATACGATCACCACGGGCGACGACGCGGATTATGTCGATGGCGGCACGGGCAACGATGTCATCAACTCGGGCATCGACGCGGATACGGTTTATGGCGGCACCGGCGACGACCTGATCACCTCGGGCGAGGGCAGCGATATTGTCGATGGCGGTGACGGCAACGACACGATCTACGGCGGTGTCGGCCCGGGCTACCCGGATGCGATCAACATCCCCGATGCGACCGATCTGGTGCAGAACAACGGCATGGACACGATCCACGGCGGCGCCGGTAACGACGTGATCTATGGCGAGGACGACGACGATCAAATCTACGGCGATGCGGGCGATGACTACATCGACGGCGGCATCGACGAAGACACGATCGACGGCGGCACCGGCAACGATACGATCCTTGGTGGCGCTGGCGCGGATGTTCTTTCGGGCGGCGATGATCGCGATACATTCATCGTGTCCTCGGCCGAAGCAGGCACTGGCGATACCATCGACGGCAACGAAGGCGGTGACGACTGGGATACGCTCGATCTTTCGGCGGTCGGCAAGGCGTTCACCAACGTCATCTATGACAGCACCAATCCTGAAAACGGCACGGTGGAGTTCCTTGATGGCGCTGGCAATGTCACCGGCACGCTGAGCTTCTCGAATATCGAGAACGTGGTGCCGTGCTTCACCCCCGGCACGCTGATTGCGACGCCGAAGGGCGAGCGCTTGGTCGAAGAGCTGAAAGTCGGCGACAAGGTCATGACGCGCGACAACGGCGTGCAGGAAATCCGCTGGATGGGTCGCCGTGACCTGACCCACGCAGAGCTTCTGGCCGCGCCGCATCTCAAGCCTGTGATGATCAAAGCCGGCAGCCTTGGCGACGGCCTGCCCGAGCGTGACATGCTGGTTTCACCGAACCACCGGATGCTGGTCGCAAACGACAAGACCGCGCTCTATTTCGAAGAGCACGAGGTTCTGGTCGCCTCCAAGCACCTTGTGAACAACGCGGGCATCCGCTCGGTCGAGACGCTTGGCACCAGCTATCTGCACTTCATGTTCGACCATCACGAGGTGGTTCTGGCCAACGGCACCTGGAGCGAGAGCTTCCAGCCGGGCGACCAGACGCTGGGTGGCATGGGCAATGCGCAACGCTCTGAAATCTTCGAGATTTTCCCCGAGCTGAAAGACAGCAAAGGGCGCGAAGACTATCAGGCGGCACGCAAAACCCTGAAGAAATACGAAGCGCGCCTGCTGCAAAAGTAATCCGCTACGGGGTCTTTTGATCCCGGAACACCCCCCTTGTCCGGGCTGGCGAGGGGGGTGTTTTATGATTCGGGCTTGGCGGGTTGCCCTGCCAGTATCCGGTTGTCCGGGCCGCATGGGGTGAAACAATCGGGGGTAAGCTGCGCGGCTAAGGTAAATAAATCTTAGGAAAAGCAACACGCTAGGGTTGTTTGTGTGTTTTTCCGTTTCACAAGAAGAAACTAATTCTGAGGGAATAGTCGCATGTTTACATATTCTTAATACTCAAAGTGCTGTAACATAAGAATGAAATAGACATCTTTTCGGAGGGGGGACGTATGACAATCGTAGCCGGTTTTTCCGCCGCCTCCGGAACAGAGGCGGATGACAAAAACACCGCTGACGCCGGACACTGCGCCCCGGGCGAAACCCGCATCCGGTATGATAATTTCGATGGCCGCTCCGGCTCTATCGAGGTGCGTGACGCCAATGGCATGGTGCTGCACGCGCGCTCGATTTCCGCTTTTGTTGGCGCGATCCCGCCGCTGATGCCGGATGCCCGTATCCTGACCGAACGCGGCGAAGTCGCGGCGAAAGATATTTGCGCCGGCGATTATGTGGTGACGCGCGAGAACGGTCTGCAGCCGGTGCGACAGGTGACCGGGAATAGCTATGACTGGCGTGCACTGGGGCTTAACCCGTTGTTACGGCCCGTCAAAGTCACAGCGGGGGCATTGGGCGACGGGTTGCCAACCGCCGATATACTGTTGTCGCCATCGCAGCTTCTGACGGTCTCTCTGCCCGGTGTTGCCAAGGCGGGCGAGTGGTTGGTCCGCGCGATCGACCTGATTGGTCAGGAGGGGGTCGAGCAGATTACCCCGAGCGCGATCAACTATCTCCAGCTTCTGTTCTCGGAGCGGCAGTATCTGATGGTTGACGGGTTCTGGAACGAAAGCCTGCCGCAAATCCGCACTGATTTCTTCGCGTTCGAGAACAGCCATCCTATGCCGCAAGATCGGTTCTGCCAGCCCGAACAGGTCTGATCCGCAACCCCTGCGGGAGCATTTCTGTCTCTGCCATTGTGCCGCCATAATCTTATACGGCTTTTAACCTTAATTTGTCCTCAAGGCGCCCCAGTCTGTTGCGAAACAGACCTGTATTTTGCGCGCGTATTGCGCAGTGGGGCATTATGGCAGTTTTTAACGGTACTTCTGGTAACAACATCATTTCCGGCACGACCGGAGCCGACAGCATCACAGGGCTTGCGGGGAATGACTCGCTCTCGGGGGGCGCTGGCAATGATACTCTGGTGGGCACCGGCCCGGTCCAGCCTGTCGAACTCTTGATGAACTGGAGCGATCAGGTCGCGAGCTATGCGACCAGCTCCAATATCGCGGGTGGCTTTACGCAGAACACGGGCGGGATCAATGTAGCGGTCAGCTACGCTGATCTGGGGCTTGGCACCGGATTTACCGCAAGCAGCAACACAAATGGCTATGTTGCCGCGGGCGAGCCTTTCGCACCAAATTCGGCGGGAAGGTTGCAAGGTGCGGGCGGCACGGGGCCGACCTCGAGTGTCACTTTTGACTTTTCTTCGGTCGCGGGGTCCGGGCTGGATAGCGCGGTCAGCGATGTGTCCTTCCGTTTGTGGGATGTCGACAATAGCAGCTGGACCGATATAGTCACCATTCGCGCCTACGACGAGAATGGCGCCGAGGTGCCGGTCAGCCTGAGCGCGACGCAGGACATCATCAACGGCCAGACAGTGACCGGAACCGGCGGCAATAACGCCTCTTCTGACCTGAACGGCTCTGTGCTGGTGCAGGCGGTCGGGCCGCTTTCGCGGATCGTGGTCAGCTATGCGAACCAGGGGTCCGGCGGGCAGGTTCTGCAAATTTCGGACGTAGCCTTTACCGCGATCCAGACCGACGACGATACTCTTGATGGCGGCGATGGCGACGACCTTCTGATCGACGATGCGGGCAATGACCTGCTTCTTGGCGGGGCTGGCGCGGACACGATTTTCGGTGGCCTCGGTGCGGACACGCTAGATGGTGGCGCCGATAACGACCAGCTTTCGGGGGGAGAGGGGAATGACTCGATCCGCGGCGACACGGGCGACGACTTCCTTGACGGAGGGGCGGGGGCGGACACGCTCCTGGGCGGAACGGGGCTCGATACGCTGCACGGTGGTGCCGGAGGGGATTATATCTCTGGCGGGGCCGGGATGGACTATCTTGATTATTCGGACTCCGGCGCGGGCGTCAGCATCAACCTCGGCAGCGGCGCCGCCTCGGGAGGAGATGCCGCGGGCGATACAATCCTTGGCGTTGACGGGATCTATGGCTCGGCCTTCAACGACACACTTGTCGGCTTCAATGGCCAGATCGTTGGCGGCGCGGACGCCTATACCAACGTGTTTTACGGCAACGAGGGGGATGACTATCTTGACGGGGCCGGCGGCGGGGACTCCCTGTTCGGCGGCTCCGGAAATGATACAATTTTGGGCGGCGCGGGGAACGACTATCTTGAAGGCGGCGCGGGGCTGGATGCGATTACCGGTGGCACGGGTTCGGATACGATCTCGCTCTATTTCGGGCAGGACGCCGGCGAAGCTGTGGACGGCTCCGAGGATGCCGATGACACCGACATTGACGAGCTGGTTGTCTATGGGCGCGCACGGGTCATCTATGATGCGGTCAATTCCGAGAGCGGCACGATCCGGTGGGCCAACGGTGAGACAACCAGCTTTGCAAATATCGAGAATATTACATTAGTTCCATGCTTTACACCCGGAACCATGATCGAGACCGCGCAGGGGCCGCTGCCGGTCGAGGATCTCAGGCCGGGTATGCGCGTGCTGACGAGGGACAACGGTTATCAGGAACTTAGATGGGCGGGGCAGCGTAAACTCGCGCGCGCGCGACTTGAGGCGCAGCCCGAGCTGAACCCGATCCGCATCTGCGCCGGAGCCCTGGGGAATGGGCTGCCTGACCGCGATATGATCGTTTCTCCACAGCACCGGATGCTTATTTCCGGTGTTCGCGCCGAGCTGTTGTTCGGTGAGAACGAGGTTCTTGTCGCCGCATTGTATCTATTGGGGCTACCCGGAGTGGAGCGCCTTTGGCCCGAGGAGATCATCTATATCCACCTGCTTTTCGACGCGCATGAAATCATTCTCGCGGAGAGTTCCTGGACCGAGAGCTTCCAGCCCGGGGAGGTGGTTCTGCAGTCTTTGGAGAGTTCCCAATTGCGCGAAATTCTGACTATCTTTCCTGAATTGAAAGGAAAATCACCTCTGAACGTCTGGCCTTCCGCGCGCCCCTCACTCAAGTCCTATGAGGCAAAAGTGCTTTTGGCTGGCTAAACTGTTGCGAGAAGGACTCAGGCGCTTGTGTCGAAAGTATGGGGGCCGGGTTGTCGATTGACCCGCGCTGCCGCTCTATGGCCAACTGGTTGCAACCATAATTGTAATAAGCAGTGACCAGAACAATGACACAGGCAGTTTTTCATACGTCGGGCGGCGGCCTCGATTTCGTCGGATTGCGCAAAAGCCGTCAGGGCGAAATGGAAATCGTTTATGACGACGGGGTTGCACGGCGCATGGTCTGGCGCGTGAGCGAAGCGGTGGCGGAGGCCCAGGTGGGGGAGGCGCTGCGCAAAGCAGCGACCGCGACGCGGATGCTTCCGGCAATCTATGCGGAACTTAAAAAGCGTTCGATCGCCATCGAAGTAATCTGCGCCTGACCTGTATCTACCCGGATTAAAAGAAAAAAGGCCGGACGTAAGTCCGGCCCAGGAATAGGTCCGACAGGGGACTGCGGAACCTATTCTTGCCAGAACGGACGACCATACTCGGTTTGTGCGTCCTGTTCAGAGATGCCAATATCCTTAAGAAGGCGGGTGTCCAGTTGCGCCAGCGCGGAGCGGCTACGGCGCAGGTCTACCCATTTCATAACGCGGCCGAAGACTTGCGGACGCGCAGGGATAGCGGCGGCAGAGCGAAGCGGAAGGCGGAAGGAAAGGCTGGACATTGGACACCTGTCACTTTCAGTGTTGATACAAAACGGGTTGTTCTGATAAACAATGCATACAAAGCGTTCGGTTTAACCTCCAGAGAAACATTGTGACTGATACAAATTGGAAGCCAAATCTTGCCGGACGCTCCGGCCCCAAGTATCTGGCGCTGGTGCGCGCGCTGCGTGAAGGTATCCGCTCGGGCGCCTTGGCACCGGGGGCTCGGCTACCCACTGTGCGAGATCTGGCTTGGAGAATAGGGGTTACGCCCGGCACAATCGCGCGGGCCTATCAGATTGGCACACAAGAGGGGTTTCTTGAGGCGGTCGTCGGGCGCGGGACTTTTGTGTCAGCAAAATCGCGCAAGCTTGGCCCATCCGAGCCATTGTATGCTTTTCCCTCGTCGATGTTCGACGTTGATAGCCGGATTGTGGACCTCCGCTCGCCGCAATTGCCCGATGTCGGACAGGCGAATGCGATCGCGGCGGCGATGGAGGCGGCGGCGCGCGATATTGGCGCGCATTATCTTGAATACCCCGGCCTGCGCCGCGACGTCTATTGCCGCGAGGCGGTGCTGGAGTGGTTCCCCGAATGTTGCTCGCTTGACGGGCTGGTCTCGGCCGAGGACATCGTGCTGACCCACGGCGGGCAAAACGGCATCAATCTGGCGATGCAGTGCTGCCTGCGCGGTGACCGTCCGGTCGTCTTTGTCGAGGAGCTGGCCTATCCCGGTTTTCGCCACGCCGCGCGTCTGAACCGGGCCGAAGTCGCCCCCGTTGCGATTGATGATCAAGGCATGATCCCCGAGGCGCTGGATGCGGCCTGTCGCCGTCACGGCGGGCAGATGGTCTGTGTCACGCCCGACGCGCAAAATCCGACCGCGGGGCGGATGGGGACCGAACGACGCGAGGCTTTGGCCGAGGTCGCGCGCAAGCACGATCTGCAAATCATCGAGGACGACTGCTATACTGCGCCGGTCACGGGGCTGCCAAGCCTGCGTGCGATTGCGCCCGAACGCGCGTGGCATGTGACCTCGCTGTCGAAAACCATCTCGGCGGGGCTGCGTTTCGGGATTGTCGTCGCGCCTGAGGGGATGGGTGAGACCGGCCGTCTTGCTGCGCAGCACAGCTATTTCGGTCTCTCGCGCCCGATCACCGATATTGTCACGCATCTGTTCCGCACGGGCGAGGCGATGCGGCTGCGCCATGCTGCGCAGGACGAGATGGCGCGACGCTTGCAGATGACGCTGCAAGCTCTTGGAGACCAAGACATTTCCTGGCTTCCGGGGTTGTCGTTCCTGTGGCTGCGTCTGCCTGTTGGCTGGCGCGGGTCGCTTTTTGCGCGCATGGCCGAGGCCGAAGGCGTGCTCTTGCGATCCGCTGATGAATATGCGCTCCATGACGGGCAGGCGCCCAATGCGGTGCGCATCGCGATGGCGGGAGGGGTGCCCGAAGACCGCTTCCGTGAGGCAATCGGCCGGCTGAAAACCCTGCTTGAACGCCAGCATTCCGATCTGCCGGTCTAGACCAAGGAAAATCCCCGCAATCCGCCCTTGCCCTCTTCCAAACTGCCCCGCCATGTGCTTTCGTCGGGGCTGAACCGGCGACAAGTCCGGGCTGACAGGGAGAAGTGAATGGCGCAAAGCGGGCTCAACCGGCTCAGGCATTCCGAGGCCGCGAACGGCCTTTTGCTGGTCTCTCCGACCGCAATTTACGCTATTTTACTGCTGGCGGGGCCGCTGCTGACGATTTTCGCCTATTCCTTTTTCAAGGACGGCTATCTGACGGTAATCCGCGAGTTTACCTTCGGGAACTATCTCGCGACATGGCAAGACCCGATCTTCCGCGCGATCCTTTTGCGCTCGCTTCTGGTGTCGGGGCTGGTGACGCTGGCTACAGTGGTTCTGGCTTTTCCGGTGGCCTATTTCCTGTCGTTTCAGGTCTCGCCCGCGCGCAAATCTTTGTGGCTGTTCCTGATCACCATTCCGTTCTGGACCTCGTATCTGATCCGGGTGTTTCTGTGGAAGGTGATCCTTGGCTATAACGGCGTGATCAATTCGGGGCTGAAATCGCTGGGGATTATGGGCGACGGGCGGCTGATCGAAGACCCGCTGCAGATGCTCAATACCGTCGGCGCGATCACCGCGACGCTGGCCCATGCCTATGCGCCCTTCGCGATCTTGCCGATTTTCGTGGCGCTGGAAAAGATCGACCGCTCGCTGCTGGAGGCGGGGCAGGACCTTGGCGAAACCAAGCTGCGCACCTTCGCGCGCGTGACCTTGCCTTTGGCGATGCCGGGTGTCGTGGCGGCCGTGCTGATCGTGTTTATCCCGACGATCGGCGACTATGTCACGCCTGAACTCATCGGCGGCGGCAAGATGCCGATGGTCGCCAATATGATTCAGGCGCAGCTTTTGCCGCTGGATAACAAACCACTTGGCTCGGCCATCGCGATTTCGGCGATGGCGGTTGTGGCGCTGATCTCGGTGGGGTTTGTGCTGATGAACCGCCGCTATCTGAGGGGGGCGAAATGAGGCTGCCATCCCTTCGGATTTACGCGCTGGCCTATCTGGCGTTCCTGTATGCGCCGATCCTGCTTTTGCCGATTTTCGCCTTTAATGACGGCACGATCATCGCCTTTCCGCTCAAGGGCTTTACCGGGCGCTGGTTCGAGCAGATGTTCGCCAATGACACGCTGCGCAATGCGGTGGTGAATTCGCTGATCATCGCGGGCTCGACCTCGGTCTTCGCGACGGTTCTGGGGATTTTCGCGGCTCGCGCGGGCAGCCGGTTCAGCTTTCCGGGCAAGGCACCGATCATGGGGCTGATCATGCTGCCCCTCGTTCTGCCCGAGATCATCGTGGGTGGGTCACTGCTTCTGGTGCTGTTGGCGATGGGGGTAAACCTGTCGATCTTTACCGTCATTCTGGGCCATGTGCTGATCGCGACACCCTATACGATTGCCATTCTGAACACCGCCTTCGGCTCGCTTGATCGCTCGCTCGAAGAGGCGGCTTACGATCTGGGCGAGGGGAAATGGTCGACCTTCCGGCTGATTACTCTGCCGCTGGTTCTGCCGGGCATCATCTCGTCGATGCTGATCGCGTTTACCATCTCGCTGGACGAATTCATCATCGCGTTTTTCCTTGCGGGGAATGAACCCACGCTGCCGACCTATATCTTCTCGCAGCTGCGCTTCCCGAAACAAATCCCGATGATCATGGCGCTTGGCTCCTGCCTTGTGGCGCTCTCGATCGTCCTTCTGACCATTGCGGAATATGTCCGCCGCCGCGGCCTCAAGAAGACCGGCGCCAAGGATAGCGGAGGCTTCCTGTGACCACCCCCATGATCGAGTTTCAGGACGTTCACAAATATTATGGCGAGTATCACGCGCTGCGGGGCATCACCGCGCAGATCCGGCCGGGCGAGTTTTTCTCGCTGCTGGGGCCGTCGGGCTGCGGCAAGACCACGCTGTTGCGCACCATCGCGGGGTTCGAGGATATTTCCTCGGGGGCGGTGCTGATCGACGGCAAGCATATGGAGAACGTGCCGGCCAACAAACGCCCGACCAATATGGTGTTCCAGTCCTACGCGATTTTCCCGCACCTGAGCGTGGGGCAGAATGTGGGCTTTGGCCTGCGCCGCGATCCGCGTTCCAAGGCGGAGAAAGACAAGCTGGTCGATGAGGCGCTCGAGATGGTGGGACTTGGCGGTTACGGCGCGCGGGCGGCCCATGCGCTGTCTGGCGGGCAGCGGCAGCGGGTGGCGCTGGCGCGTGCGCTGATCCTGAAGCCCAAGGTTCTGCTGCTGGATGAACCCCTGTCGGCGCTGGACAAGAAAATCCGCGAGCAGATGCAGGTCGAGCTGATCAAGCTCCAGCGCGAGGTTGGCATCACCTTTGTTCTGGTGACCCACGATCAGGAAGAGGCGCTGGTCATGTCTGACCGGATCGCCGTGATGTTCGAGGGCGAGATCGCGCAGCTTGCCGACCCCGAGACCCTCTATCGCCGCCCGAATTCCCGCCGCGTGGCCGATTTCATCGGGGTGATGAACTTCCTGCCCGCCGATATTCTGGGCGAGGCAAACGGTCACTATGACATCGAGGTCGCCGGCCTTGGCCGGTTCGAAATCGACGCGGCCCAAGCCTCGGCCGCACCCGAAGGGAAGGGCGCCAGCATAGGGTTCCGCCCCGAGACGCTGACCATCCTTTACGAGGGGCAGACGCCCCACGACCGCGAGGCACCGGGCACCATCGACGAGGTCGTCTATTACGGCGACATGACCTATTACGATGTGCGGCTGGATGGCGTCGAAAAGCCGGTGCGGATTTCGATGCGCAATGTCTTTGGCCGCCCCGTGCTAGAGATCGGCACGCGCACGCGGGTCGCGTGGTCGCCAGGCGCGCTGGTGCTGTTTCGCTAAGAAAAACGGGGGCGCTTGGCCCCCGCTTTTGTTTACAGCGCGTAGATCGCTTTGAACTTCTCTTCGAGGTAATCCAGAAGCGGATCTGCCGTGGGCGCGAAACCGCAGGCGGCCTCGATCGTGGCGCGCGGATCGCGCAAGCCCCCGTGGCGTTGCAACCCTTCGCGCAGCCAGTCCGTCGCAGGCGCGGCATTGCCCTGTGCCAGCGCGTCGTCGACGCCTGACACCTGCGCGCGCATCGCCTTGTTCAGGCAGCCCGCGTAAAGGTTGCCCAGAGAATAGGTCGGGAAATAGCCGAACAGCCCCACCGACCAATGCACATCTTGCAAGAACCCTTGCGAGGGCAGCGTGGGACGTTGGCCGAAATCAGAGGCAAACCGCGTGTTCCACGCCTCTTCCAGATCGGCCACCTCAAGCCGGCCCGCGACCAAATCCCGCTCCAGATCGAAGCGCAGCATGACATGCAGGTTATAGCTTAGCTCGTCGCTTTCGGTGCGGATGAACCCGTTCGAAACGCGGTTCACGATGGCGTGGAAAACCTGGCGGTCGTTCACGGCGAAATCGCCGAACATCTCGACCATTCGCCCGTGCAGCCAGCCGGTGAAGGCAGCCGAGCGGCCAAGCTGGTTTTCATAGATCCGGCTTTGGCTTTCATGCACGCCCATCGAGACACCCGCGCCCATCGGCGTAAACAGGTAGTCCTGATCGATGCCTTGCTCGTAGCAGGCGTGGCCGACCTCGTGGATCGTCGAATAGATGCAGTTGAACGGGTCGGTCTCGGAAATCCGCGTGGTGATGCGCACGTCATTGCCCGACCCCGACGAGAACGGATGCACCGCCATATCCAGCCGCCCGCGCGTCCAGTCATAGCCGAACGCGGTCGCACAGATTTTCGCCAGCCGCAGTTGCGCGTTTTCTGGGAAGACGTGATCCAGCGCCGGGGGCGCCTCGGCCGCCAGAACCGCCTCGCGCAGCGCCACAAGGCGCGGGCGCATCGCGTCGAACATGGCCGAAATCTCGGCCCCTGTCATGCCCGGTTCGTAATCGTCCAAGAGCGCGTCATACAGATCACCTGTCGACAGACAGGCGGCCTCTTCGCGCTTTAGCGCCACGACCTCTTGCAGTGTCGGCAGGAAATCGGCAGGCGTTTCCGTCGCGCGCGCCTCGGCCCAGATGCCTTGCGCGAGCGAGGTCAGCCGCGCCAGTTCCGCGGCCAGTCGCGCGGGGATCTTGGTGTTGCGATTGTAGCTGCGCGCGATCAGGTCAAGCGCGCGCTGACCCGCATCATCGGGGGCATTCGCCACCGCCAGCCAGTCTCCGATCCGCGGGTCGGTGCGCCGCGCGTGCAGGACACCTTCAAGGGCTGCGCTTTCCTCGGCGCGCATTTTGGTGGCTCCACGCGGCATCATGGTTTCCTGATCCCACCCCAGACGCCCTGCAATCGAGGCAAGCGCCTCGGTTTCGCGCTGATGGGCCATCAGGTCGGCAAAGGTGTTGGTCATCGGTCAAGCTCCACGGATCGAGGTGACAAGGGGATAGCGGGCAAGGAAGCGGGCGCGGATCACCAGAACCCAGACGATCACCGCCGCCGCCTGATGGATCAGCCCCAGATGCAGGGGCGCGCCATTGACAAGCGTCGTGATGCCAAGCGCGAGCTGCATCAAGAGCATCGCCCCCATCCACAAGAACGCGGTCTGGGTTTTCGGATGGGCCGAGCGCCGCCCCCTGAACGCTGCGAAGGCGGCAAACAGCACCAGCGCGTAGCCCGCCATCCGGTGCAGGAATTGCGTCAGCACGGGGTTTTCAAACAGGTTCTTCCAGACGGGCGTCAGATCGAAGGCTTCGGACGGCAGGAACTCGCCCCCCATCGTCGGCCAGTCGGTGTAGCCGCGCCCTGCGTCCAGCCCCGCGACCAGCGCGCCCAGAATGATTTGCAGGAAGGCGAAATGCATCACCCCCGTGCTTAGCGAAAACAGCTTGGCCTCGCCCACGCGGCGCGATTGCAGCAAATCGCTTTCTCTCCGCCCAAGCATCAGCGCATACCACGTAATCAGCGCGAGGATCACAAAGGCCAGCCCCAGATGTGTCGCCAGCCGGTAGGAGGCGACCGAGACCATTTCTCCACCTAGCCCCGAGGACACCATCCACCAGCCGATCGCCCCTTGCAGCCCGCCAAGCGCCCCAAGCGCCAAAAGGCGCGGGGTCCATCCGGTGGGGATGCGTTTCGTCACAAGGAAGCCAAAGAACCCAAGCGCCCAGATCAGCCCGATCACGCGCCCCAGTTGACGATGGCCCCATTCCCACCAGTAGATGCCCTTGAAATCCTCAAGGGTCATATCCGGGTTCATGATCTCGAACTGGGGGATTTGCTGGTATTTCTGGAATTCCTCGGACCACGCGGCCTCGGACATCGGCGGGAGCGCGCCCGTGACGGGCTTCCATTCGGTGATCGAAAGCCCCGAATCCGTTAACCGTGTCGCGCCGCCAACAAGGATCATCGCCCAGACGAGCGCGAACAGAACCAGAAGCCAGACGCGGATTGCGGCGCGGGCACCTTTGGGGCGCGCGTCGATCATTCCGCCTTGCGGCCGCGCGGCGGGTTTCGCCCCTTGGCCGACCTCTTCGAAGATGCTGCGTTTCTGGCTCATTCCGGCTCTCCCTCAATCGCTTGCCAAACTAGGCGCGGGGGGGCGGGCGTTCAAGCGGATTGCGCGTGTGGCGGGGCTTGAATAGCGCGCGCCTATTGGTCGCGCGGGCGCAAAAGCTGGCGCAGGGCACCGTGGAGGGTCTGCACCTCTTGCCGCGTCATCGAGAACCGCGTCCACATGTTGCGCAGGTTGCGCTTCATCATCGGGGCTTTGTGCTCGGGGAAGAAGAAACCCGCCTCTTGCAGCCGCTCTTCGAAATGATCGCCCAGCTTTTCGACCTCGGTCTGGCTGGCCGGATCAAAGCCCGCAAGGCCCGGATCAACGGGGGCCGCATCCAGCGTGTGGCGCGAGTATTCATAAGACGTCAGCAGCACTGCCTGACCAAGGTTCAGCGAATAGAACGCAGGATTGACCGGCACGGTGATGATCGCATTGGCGCGGTTGATGTCGTCGTTTTCCAGCCCCGTGCGCTCGGGACCGAACAGGATGCCGACCTTCTGGCCCGCGACGATACGCTTGCGCGCTTCGGTCATCGCGGCTTCGGGGGTGTAGATGGGCTTGGGCAGCTCGCGCCCGCGCGCGGTGGTAGCAAAGACGAAATCGCAATCCGCAATCGCGGCGGGCAGATCGTCGAACACGCCCGCGCGGTCCAGCACCTTTCCCGCCGCCCCCGAGGCCATCGCCACCGCCCTGGGGTTGGGCCAGCCATCGCGCGGCTCCACAAGGCGCATCCGGTCCAGCCCGAAATTCAGCATCGCGCGGGCGGCGGCGCCGATATTCTCGCCCATCTGCGGGCGCACGAGGATGATGACGGGTTGCTGGTCCATGGGGTCTCCTTTGCGCCCTTGCCAATAAGCGTGCTGCATCCCTCTGGCAAGGGCGCACGGCTTGCGCTAGAAGGCAATCAAACGCGAAAGGGACCGCCCATGGCCGAAGTTATCCGCCCGCAGATCTACCTTATCACGCCCCCCGCGATCGAGCTGGGAAGCTTTCCGCAACTGCTGGCCCGCGTGCTGGACGCGCATGAGATCGCCTGCATCCGTCTGGCACTGGCGACGCGCGACGAGGATACCATCGGGCGCGCGGCGGATGCCTGTCGCGATGTGGCCCATCAGCGCGACGTGGCGCTGGTGATCGACACCCATCTCAAGCTGGTCGAACGTCACGGGCTGGACGGGGTGCATTTCAACGATGGCGCGCGTTCGATCCGCACCGCGCGCAAGGAACTGGGGACCGAGGCGATCGTCGGCTCGTTCTGCGGCACCTCGCGCCATGACGGGATGAACGCGGGCGAGGCGGGGGCGGATTACGTCTGCCTTGGTCCCGTTGGCGAAAGCACCCTTGGCACGGGCGAACGCGCGCCGCGCGAGATTTTCGAATGGTGGTCCGAGATGATCGAAGTGCCGGTCGTCGCAGAAGGTGCGCTGACCGAGGCGTTGATCCGCGATTTTGCCCCTGTGACCGATTTCTTCGCTATCGGAGAGGAAATCTGGCGCACCGATGATCCGGCGGCCGAAATGACCAAGCTGATCGCTGCGATGGGCTGAACCATGTCGGGCTGGCTTGGGGATTCGGATGGCCCGATGGGCGACTACGGCGCCTTTATGGAGCCGGAACTGCGCCTGCCTCGCGACGAGCTGGCGGGGCAGATCCGCGCGCTTGGCGACGGGCGATTGCTGATCGCCATCGTGGGCGCGCCGGGGTCTGGGAAATCGACGATTGCCCACGCGCTTGCGGATGAGTTGAACGCGCAGGAGGCCGGATCGGCCGCAATTGTCGCGATGGACGGGTTCCATCTGTCGAACGAGGCGCTGGATCAGGCGGGGCTTCGCAACATCAAAGGTGCGCCGGAAACCTTTGATGTCGAAGGGTTTTCTGTGCTTCTTGATACTCTGAAGAACACCGATCAGGACTGCCCCGTGCCGACCTTCGACCGCGATATTGACGGTGTTGTCGAGGAGGGCGCGACGGTTCCTGCCAAGGCGCGCTATCTGCTGGTTGAGGGGAATTACCTTCTGCTGACCCGCGCGCCGTGGCGTGATCTGTTCCCGCTCTTTGACCTCTCGATCCGCATTGATGTGCCGCCGCAAGAGCTGCGCCGCCGTCTGACCGAACGCTGGCAAGGCCAGAACCTGCCACCCGAAGAAGTGCGCCGCCGCGTCGAGGAAAACGACATGCCCAACGGGCTGGTGACAGTGCGCGAGAACCGCGGCGCCGATTTCGTGATCCGCGATTAACGCGGCACCAGCCGCAACCAGATACCGTCCTTGCCGCGCACCGTCAGATGCGCGACGGGGACGGGGACACGCGTGGGCACCGGCTCGATCCGGAAGGCTTGCAAGATCATCGACAGGATCAGCGGCCCCTCGGCCATCGCAAACCCCGCGCCGGGGCAGACCCGCGCGCCGGCCGAGAACGGGATATAGGCCGAGCGCAGCCCCTCTTTGCCGTTTGGCGTGTCCCAGCGGGTCGGGTCGAAGGCGTCGGGGTTCTCCCAGATACGCTCGTGGCGGTGCAGGTGCCAGGGGCTGACGATCACCTGATCGCCGGGGCAGAGCTTGCGCTCGCGGAAGGTTTCGGGGCAGGTCGCCTCGCGCACGAACATCGGCACGGGCGGGTAAAGCCGCATCGCCTCGCGGAACACCGCGCGTGAGAGCTTTAGCTTGTTGATTGTTGAAAAATAAGGGATTTGCGCAGCCATAACCTCTTGCGCCTCGGTCGCGATACGCTCTTGCCACTCGGGGTGGGTGGCCAGCAGATAGAGCGACCACGCCAGTGCCGAGGCCGAGGTTTCATGCCCCGCCAGAAAGAAGATTGCGACCTGATCGACCATCTCTTCGGTGTCGAACCGCGCGCCCGTTTCAGGGTCGGGCGTCGTCATGATCTTGGTCGCCAGATCGTCGGGCGCGGTGCCTGCGGTGATCGCTTTTGCGCGCTCGGTGGTCAGTTGTTCGATCAGCGCGCGGATGTTCTTTGCGGTGCGCTTGGTCGCGCGCGAATGGAAGCGCGGGAACCATTTGGGCAAGGGCAGGATCGCGCCCAGATTGACCACGGGCGCCGAGCGTTGATGCGCGCGAAACTCGTCAAACACGGCGCCTGCGACCTTATGCCCGATCGGGATCGAGAACAGCGTGCGGAAAATCACATCCGCCGCCGCATGTGAGGTTTCCGCCTCGATTTCAATCGGTTGGCCATCGGCTTGTTTCTTCAGTCGCTCGACGCAGGCCACGCCCGCATCCCACATCGCGCCGAAGGTATCGCGCAGGCGTCCGCCCTCAAACGCGGGGTCGATGATGCGGCGCTGGCGGAGCCATGTCTCGCCATTGGTGATGAACACGCTCTCGCGCAAAAGCGGCTTTAGCCCCTCGCGCACGCGGTCGGATTTGGGAAAATCGAGCGGGCGCTTTTTCAGGATCAGATCGACGAGCGCGGGGTCATTGCACAGGAACGAGCGGAAGAACGGCGTGCGGAACTCGGCCATCTGCGCGCGATACAGGCGTTCGGGTTGTGCCGAGAGGATGTCTTGGCGGAACAGCCGGAAATAGCGCCAAAGCGAGACTTTATCGGGACGGGGGACGGGTTTAGGGGGCAGGGGCATCGCACTCACTCGTTACTGTTACCCGACCGTGGTAAAGCGATTGACCGGGCGATCAATGCGGCTTTTTGACGGGGGGCGGTCTTTGAAACGGGTGGCGAGCGTCTGTGGACCAGCGGTGATGCGGAAATAATCATAGTCGCGCGGGCGGTCAAATGCGCACAGATACTGGAAATGCAGCCGGAAGAACCGCCAGCGCAGCGCCTTCCAGCGCGCGGGCGACAGGGTTTGTGTGAAGGTGGCGGAAATCACCAGAGGCCAGCGCTGGTTCTCGGGTGCGACGCCCGTCACCTTGACCGGATCGCACAGCGCGAAGGCGCAGCCATCGCCCGGTGCCGTCACATCGACCCAGCTTAGCGCGTCACTTTGGCACAGATCCCGCAGGTCTTTGCGCAGCCGGGTCGCGTGCGGCAGAAAGCTGACCATCGGCACGACCTGACCAAGCGACAGAAATGCAAGCGCGGGGCCGCCCGTGGGGCGATCCTCGCGGAGCAAATCGGCGAGGATCGAGACCGCCAGATGCGCGCCCGAGCTATGCCCGACGACCAGAACCTCATCCCAGTCTTCGGCCAGCGCCTGTTCGATCTGGCCGCGAAACTCGGTCATGCGGGTTTCAAGGCCGGGCGGGTTCGCCCCCATCCAGCGCGCAGAAAACGCATAGTCATGCATCAGGTAATAGGCGAAAAACTTGCCGTCATGCGCGCGGAACCAGCGCAGCACCGCGCCAGCAATGGCCAGCGCCACCACCGTGCCTGCAAGGGGCGCAAGGGAGAAAGGCGGCAGCAGCGCGAGCGCCAGAAACGCCGCGCCCGCGCCAAGTCCGAGGGCCGCGCCAAGCTGCAAAAGCAGCGCGAAAATCGGGTAGAGTGCTGCGATAATCGGCCCCTTGCGCAGCCGCATCAGTCGGAACAAAGCGCCGGTGCCGATATAGGCCCAGGCCGTGCGCAAGAGCTGCAGATAGGTTTCCGGGATCGAATGGCCCATGCTGTCGCGCACAATGTCGGACCAGACCAGCACCTCGATGTCGGCCTCGACCGTGGCCCCCTCTTGCGTCGAGGTCACATGCCAGCCGTAAGGCCCGCCCGCCTGTTTGGGCTTGAGCGCGATCTCATAGCCCGAAACCGCGGCCTGCGCAGCGCCCTCCTTGCGGTAAAGCTCGCGGTAGCGGCGGGGATGGATCGGGTCATAGCCGGGGATGTAGAACACCCGCCGCCGCCTGACCTGTTGCTCTTGCGTCTGCACCATACCCGCCCCTCGCTTTGGCGTAGGCTAGCGCGAAAATCCGGCGAAAGTAAGGTCTTAGCGCACGGCATTCCAGCGCGCATCATGGGCCTCGATCGCGGCGATGCGGCGCTCGGTCTTGGGGTGGGTCAAGAGCCATTCAGGCACACTGCCGCCCGCGTTTTTCGTCAGCGCGTCCAGCTTGCGAAACAGCGACACCTGCGGCCCCGTGCCAAGCCCCGCCTTGATCATCAGCGCCGAGGCAAACTCATCGGCCTCGAACTCGTCCCGCTGGCTAAGGCGCGCGGCAAGGGCGGTGGTCAGGATGTTTGCCAGCCAGATACCGATGAAGGGCAAAAACCGCCCGAACACCGTCATCAGCAACAGTCGCAGCGCGTTCTGGCCCGAAAAGTCGATCATCCGGCGGCGCGAATGGCCAAGCGCCACATGCCCCAGCTCATGCGCGATGACCGAGCCGATTTCCTCGGGCGTGACTTCGCCTGAGCGGTATTTCTCCATGAAGCCTTCGGTCAGGAAGACGCGGCCATCGGGCGCGGCCAGCCCGTTTACGGGGGCGACCTGAAACACATGCACCGGCACTTCGGGCACATCAAGCGCGACGGCCAGCCGGTCCAGAACGGGCTGCAGGCGGGTGTCGCGCAGGCGTCGCGAATTGCCGTCAAGCTGGCGTTTCAACGACCATGCCGAGAAATGCCACAGCGCCACGCCGTAGAGGATGAACAGAAGGAAAGGGAGCAATCGTAAGAGCATGGGCCAGATATGGGGCGCGCGGCTGGCTGGGTCAATCCTGTGTCGGCGCATGGGCTGCGCGCCAGAGCCACCACAACAGCCCAAGCGCAATCACCCCCGCCGCGATCAGGCCAAGCATGTTGGCGGCAAACTCGGACGCGGCCGTCAGATTGGCGCCAAAGGTGATGCCAAGCCCGATATAAAGCGCAACCCATGTCGCCTCGCCCGCCAGATCGGCAAGGCTGAACGCGCGCCGGCTATAGCCCGTGGCTCCGGCGGCCAGGTTCACATAAGGCCCAAGCGGCGAAAACAGCCAGCGGCTAAGGTAAACCGTCATCCAGCCTTTCGCTTGCAGCTTGTGGATCGCCTCTCGCAAAAGCTTCCCCTTCGGGCTGCCGTCGTCGGGCAGGAAACGCGTCGCCCGCCTGCCCAGATGAAACCCCGTCTGATCGCCAAGAACCGCGCCACCAAAGGCCGAACCGATCATCACCGCGCCCGACAGATCGCCCGAGGCGACAAAGGCGCCCGACGCGATCATCATCAGCGATGAGGGAACGGGCAGGGCAAGGCAGCTAAGATAGGTGGTCAGCCCCAAAAGCCACGGGCCATAAACGGGCAGAAGGGCAAGAAACGCGTCGGTGATTTGCTCGGGCATGGGGTCAGTTCCCCATGTGATGCGCGGTCATCGCGGGCAGGGCGGCGCGCAGCTCGTCGATCAGTTGCTCGACCGGTTTGCCTGTCATCGCGGCGATGTCTTTGAGTGGCACGCGCCCCACGCGCTCGACCCCCAGAACAGGGTCCAGATCCTCGCGCGAGACATGCCAGCTGCGCGCCAGATAGCCCGCCGTCATCCAGGGAGCGGGATCAACCTGCCGATGCGCGGGGTCGGACCAATAGATCGTCAGCACCAGCAATTTGACCGCGAAGAACAACGCCAGCACCGCCGCAAGCCCAAAGGCCACCAGTGCCACACGCTGTTCGCGCCAAAGTCGGGCCAGCACCTTCATCCCAGTTCCTTCATCGCCTCGGTGATCCCTTGTAACGTCAAAGGATACATCTTTCCGTCGAACAGTTCGTGGATGATCCCGATGGATTGGGTGAATTTCCACAACCGCTCTTCGACGGGGTTCAGCCAGACGGTGGCGGGCCATTGTTCGCGCGCACGCGTCAGCCACAGGTGCCCGGCTTCGGGGTTCCAATGTTCGTTCGCGCCGCCGGCATGGGTGATCTCATAGGGTGACATCGAGGCGTCACCCACGAAAATGCATTTGTAATCAGGTCCGTAGCGGTGCAACACGTCCCACGTCGGCGTGACCTCGTTCCAGCGGCGGCGATTGTCCTTCCAGACACCTTCGTAAAGGCAATTGTGGAAATACCAGTATTCGAGGTGCTTGAACTCGGCTTTTGCCGCCGAGAACAGTTCCTCAAGCATCTTGATATGCGCGTCCATCGAGCCGCCGACATCCAGAAACAGCACCACCTTGACCGCATTGTGCCGCTCGGGGCGGGTTTTCACGTCGATATAGCCCGCATCCGCGGTGGCGCGGATCGTGGCGGGCAGGTCCAGCTCTTCGGCGGCGCCGTGGCGCGCCCATTGGCGCAGGCGCTTCAGCGCGACCTTGATGTTGCGTGTCCCAAGCTCGACCGTATCGTCGAAATCGCGAAACTCGCGCTTGTCCCAGACCTTGACGGCGCGCTGGTGGCGCGAGCGGTCCTGACCGATGCGCACGCCCTCGGGGTTATAACCGTAGGCGCCAAAAGGAGAGGTGCCCGCCGTGCCGATCCACTTGCTGCCGCCTTGATGGCGGCCCTTTTGGTCCTCAAGCCGTTTCTTCAGCGTTTCCATCAGCTTGTCGAAGCCACCCAAAGCCTCGATCTGGGCTTTGTCTTCGTCGGACATATGCCGCTCGATCATCTTGCGCAGCCAGTCTTCGGGCAGGTCCATCGCCTCAAGAACATCATCGGCTGAAATCGCCTCAAGCCCCTGAAACGCCTGCGCGAAAGCGCGGTCAAAGCGGTCGAGGTGACGCTCGTCCTTTACCATCGCGGTGCGGGCGAAATAGTAGAAGGCGTCGATGTCGTAGGTGGTCAGCCCTTTGCTTAACCCTTCAAGGAAGGCCAGATATTCGCGCAGGCTGACAGGAACCCCGCCACGGCGCAAAGCCTCGAAAAAGGGCAGGAACATGCGGCTTAGCCCCCCCGCAGCATCCGGTCGATCACCAGCGTCGCGATCAGCCCGATCAGAGCCAGCGCAATCGCGTGGGTGGCGGCATATTGCGCGCGGTCGAACCCGTTTCCGCCCGCTTTCGCAGCGCGCAGGTAGCCCCAGATGGCTCCGATCAGGGTTCCGGCGATTACCAGCATGGGCGAGTTCCTCATATCGGGGCCGAAACCCCGATGCGAGGTCCGGTCAGTTCGTTCTGGCCCCCGCATCGGCAAGGGCGGCAACCTCGGAGGCACGCCTGCGCACGGCCGCATCCGAGCCAAAGCCATAGCGCGCCCACTGGGCCATGTCGAGCCGTGCCTGACGCGCCTGCGCGATGTTGCCCAACTGGTCATAGGCTTCCGCGCGGATCATATAGAGCGTGGCCATCAGCGCCGCGTTCTCGCCATTCAGCGCCGCCGAAAGCGAGCGGTTCACAAGCTGGATCGCATCCTGCGCGCGCCCCGAGGACAGCGCATAGGCGGCCAGTTGCATATCCACATGCGCGGCCTGAATTCCCGCGCCCGGAATACGACGATAGATCGTGCCTGCGTTGATGAAAGCGTTGGTCGCGGCCGCGGGCGAGGTCGGCAGCTCCAGCCGCCCCAGCACGAACCAGCCAAAGGCGGCGCGGGTGTCAGTCCAGCCTTGCGAGGCGGAGATCGCGATTGCCTCGCGCGCCGCGGCCTTGCGTGCGCCGAGCGATGATACACCTCCAAGCGCGCGGTTGATCGCGCGGACATAGGCGGCGGGCGTCGGGTTCTCGTGCAGCGCTTTCACCGGACCGCCTGCGGGGTTCACCTGCGCCAGCACGCGCGGCATCGCGGCCAGAACCTCGGGCTGGGACATGCCAGACCAGATCTGCGGCGCGTAATAGGCGCGCAGGATCGTCATATCATAGCGCGTCAGCGTGGTGTGGAAGTTGTCGTCGTTCCAGACCGTATCGGGCAGGCGGTAAAGGTCGTTCACCGGGCCAAGCGCCTGACTTACCTCTTCGTGCAGACAATCGCGCACCTCTTGCGGCGTGCTGTCCGAAGGCACGAAAACCGTCATCCGCTCACGCCGGGCAAGCTGTGTCCAATCGGTCCGGGCGGTGCGGCGGTTGGCCAGATAATCCTGCCAGTTGGAGACCCCCGGCACAACGAAACAGGCGGCATTCGGCACCTGCCGCTTCATCTCGGACTTGGGCAGAAATTCGACGTTGATATGGTCGGTCGCGCTCGCTCCGACAGAAATCGGGATGTTCGCCTCGTGGCGCAGGCGCGCGACCAGACGGTCCAGCTCACGCGGGGCGACCGGATGGACCTTGCCCGTAAGCGAGACGGTGATCGGCCCCTCAAAGCGGGTGAAGCGCGGCAGCGGACGCCCGCTTTCAAGGGCGAAGCTGAGTTCCATGAAGTCGCGCGTAAGCGCGGCATTCGATGGCAAAGCCGCACGCGGAGGCGCAGAGACCGGCGCTACCAGCGGGTCGGCCAGCGGCAGCTCGATTGCACTGGCCGAGGCGCGCGCCGTCGGCGCCTCGCTCATCGGTTGCGCGACACATGCGGACAGAAGCGCCGCAAAAGCGACGGTGGCGATCCGTTTCGTTACGGAGCGGCCCGCTTGTGTTGGCAGGCGCGCGGGTTGTGCGGTCTCAGTGGCAGCAGAGACCGCACGGAGCGGCAGACATATATGACGCATGGCAGTGCGTTGTTCCCAGGTTTGTCCCCGAAGGATAATCCGGAGAGATTAAGTTCGACCAGTAAATATTTGGCATTCAATCTGATTTTTCTAAGGCCGAACCAGATGTAGTGGCAGGTTTGTGCCACATCCCCGCCTTTTTGTTGCCACATTTCGCGCCTCGATCAGCGTTTGACCGCGAAACAGGAAACAAACTGTCGCTGAAATTCGCGAATCAATTGGTTAATGCTGCTCGGGTGGGACGGCCTGTTTCCAAAATGCGAACGTAAAATCCCGGACTTTTTCCGCAGAAAACCGAATTATCCGGATTTCACCTCCTGATTGCAGGTCGGGTTGCGGCTAATCATCGAAAGCGTGGGCGATTGTCGCTAATCCAATAAAAAACGCGCCCCGAATTTCTTCGGGACGCGCTTTTGGGGAGGAATCGCTGTCTTAGCCGCGACGACGGCGGCCACCACGGCCACCACCTGCTGCCTGCGCTGCGGCAGAGGCTTCGGCGAAGGTTGCGCCTTCTTTCATCGCGTCCAGCACACGGCTGAGCTTGATCCACTCGGTGCCGCTCGGGTCGTGGTCCATCAGCATGTTGGCGGCGCGGATGGCCTCCATCTCCTGGCTGCGCACGGGGTTCATGATCGCCGAGGTCATGCCCGCACCGATTGCCATCGGCAGGAAGGCGCCGTTCACGCCGTGACGGTTCGGCAGGCCGAACGAGATGTTCGATGCGCCGCAGGTGGTGTTCACGCCAAGCTCGGTGCGCAGGCGGTTCACAAGGGTGAACACCTGCCGGCCAGCGGTCGACATAGCGCCAACCGGCATCACCAGCGGGTCAACCACGATGTCATGCGCGGGGATGCCGAAATCGGCGGCGCGCTGGACGATTTTCTTGGCCACTTCGAAACGCACGTCGGGGTCTTCGGAAATCCCGGTGTCGTCGTTCGAGATCGCCACGACCGGCACGTTGAATTTCTTGACCAGCGGCAGAACCAGCTCAAGACGCTCTTCTTCGCCGGTGACCGAGTTCAGCAGCGGGCGGCCTTCGCAGGCGGCCAGACCAGCCTCGAGCGCGGCCGGAACCGAACTGTCGATGCACAGCGGCACGTCGGTGATCGCCTGGACGCGCTTGACCAGTTCGGCCATCAGCGGCGGTTCGACGAAGTTGTTGTCGGCGTAGCGCGGGTCTTCGGCCATCTTGTTCGAGAACACAGCGCCCGAGTTGATGTCGAGAACGGTCGCGCCGCAGGCAACCTGCTCGATCGCGTCTTTTTCGACGGTCGAGAAATCGCCCATCTCCAGTTCAGCGGCCAGCTTTTTGCGGCCGGTCGGGTTGATCCGTTCGCCGATAACGCAGAAGGGCTCGTCGAAGCCGATTACAACGGTCTTGGTTTTGGACTCGATTACAGTGCGGGTCATGGTCAGCCTTTCGTGGTCTCGGCGATGAAAGTCGCGTTGGTCTTGATCCCGCCGAGCGGGAAGAAGTGGACAGCCTCGATCAGCGAGGCGGGGTTCTGGGCCTTATAGGCGGCCATTTCCTTCAAAAGCTCGGTCGGCTCGAAGGGCTTAAGCAGCTTGGTCACGTCTTTGGCGCGCTTTTGCAGCACTTTGAGCGAGGGGCCAACACCGCAGGCAATGGCGAATTTCACCAGCGTTTGCAGCTTTGCGGGGCCAGCGATGCCAAGATGGATCGGCATGGTGATACCCGCAGCGGCCAGACCTTCGGCCCATTCGATGATCGGCGCGGCCTCAAAGGCGAACTGGGTGACAATCGCCATATCGGCGTCGGTGCGCTCCGAGAATTTCTGCTTCCATTGCAGCGCTTCCATCACCGCCTTGTCGCCACCTTTCGGGTCGATGTCGCGGTTGCCTTCGGGGTGGCCGGCGACGTGCAGGCGCGAGAAGCCGTTGAAGGCGCCACTTTCGATCAACTGCATCGAGTTATCCAGCTCACCCACGGGCTTCGACACCCCGCCGCCCAGAAGCAGCGCTTCTTTGACATCTGCCTCGCCTTTGTAGCGGGCAACCCAGTCGTTCAGTTGCGCGACATCGCGGATGATGCGGGCGGGGAAGTGCGGCATCGGCTCGAAGCCTTCGGTGCGCAGACGCTTGGCGGTCGCGACCATTTCTTCGATCGGGGTGCCTTCGATATGGGCGATATAAACGCGCGTGCCCTTGGGCATGATCTCGGCAAAGCTCTCGACCTTCTCGGCGGTGCGCGGCATCACCTCCATCGAGAACCCGTTAAGGAATTCAGTGACCTGCCCATCCGCGGGGCCCGACGCCGCATTACGGCTGAAATTCACAAGCGCCATATCTTTTTTCTCCGTCAGGCGGGCAGGGAGGTTTCCCAGCCGTCGTTATCAATCAGCGCTTTGATGCGCGCGGTGTCGTAGTCGGAGATAATCCGCGCCAGTTCGGCTTCGGCAGCCTCTTCATCGGTGCCTGCGACCTCGCCGATGGGCTGTTTGCGCCATTCGGCCAGATAGGCATCGGTGTCGGCAGCCCCCACTTTCATGGCGCAGCGGTCGATCGCCTGTTCAAAACGCTCGGGCAGGGGTTTCTTAACCCCGCGCCGCCCTTTGCCCGCAATGATCTGGGCAGGGATGTCACGCCAAAGAACGAGGGTAATCTCAGCCATTTCGAATCCTTCTCCTTGGGCACACCATCGCGCATCTGTTTGCGTCACCGATGACGGATTTCGACATTTGGGCCGCTTGTGGCGACGTTGGTCGCGGTTTCATAGCAATCAATGGTGGGGGCAGGCCAGCGGGGTTAATCGGAAAAATCCGCATGGTTAAGATGAGCGCGGCTCACCAAACCGGGTCTGCGATATACTATAGAGGTGATCGTGCTCCCTTGAACCGCCCCGCGCGGCGCGCTAGGTTGGGGGCAACTTGAAATCGGAGGGCGTGCGAATGGCGCCCAGGCGTCCCAGGTCTGCGGGCGCGTTCCCGAAGAAATCGGTAGAGCACCCCGCGACCGCTCCTAGCGCCGAGAAGGGCGAGCTTTATGCTGCGCTCGATCTTGGCACCAACTCGTGCCGGATGCTGATCGCCCGTCCCAAGGGCAATCAGTTCCAGGTGATCGACAGCTTTTCCAAGGCTGTCCAGCTTGGTCATGGGCTTGAAGCCTCTGGCCGGCTTTCGCGTAGCTCCATGTCGCGCACGGTTCAGGCGTTGCAAATCTGCCGCCGCAAGATCGAGGGGCATGGCGTCAAGCGGATGCGCCTTGTCGCGACCGAGGCGTGCCGTCGTGCCAGCAACTCCAAGCAATTCATGCGGTTTGTGCGCAAGGAAACGGGCTTACCGCTGGAGATTATCCCGGCCGAGGAAGAGGCGCGTCTGGCGGTGATTTCCTGCGCCTCGCTGGTGAACCCCAAGACCGAACAGCTTTTGGTGGTGGATATTGGCGGCGGTTCGACCGAACTGGTCTGGATCGACATCTCGGGCGTGCCTGCGCCCGATCGCGCGCGTGCCATCATGCGGCTGTCGGGGGGCTTTAACCAACCCGAGAATGGCGTGCCTGCCGCGCGGGTGCTGGACTGGATTTCGGTGCCTTTGGGGGTTGCGACGCTGAAAGACCAGTTCTCGGATGTCGAGGATGATGCCGCGCGGTTTGCGCTGATGAGCTGGTTTTTCGAGGAAAAGCTGGCCGATTTTACCCCCTATGCGTCCGGTAGCCCGAAAGAGGGATTTCAGGTGATCGGCACCTCGGGGACGGTAACGACGGTGGCGGCGTGCCACCTCGGGCTGAAACGCTATGACCGTAACCGCGTGGACGGGCTGACGATGACGTCTGACCAGATCGACGCGGTGATCCGCAGCTTTTTGAACCTCGGGCCGAATGGACGGCGCAACGATCCTCGGATCGGGCGCGACCGGCATACGCTGATCATGTCGGGCGCGGCGATTTTGCAGGCGTTGATGCGCGTCTGGCCGACCGACCGGATGTCGGTTGCCGACCGTGGTCTGCGCGAAGGGCTGCTTTATGCACAAATGGCCGCCGATGGCGTGCTCGAAGAAATGGGACAGATCTGATGGCAAAAACACCGACCGGCAAGAATACCTCGGGGCGTGGCCAGCGCGATCTGCGCGTGCGGGTGAAAACCGCGAAGGGCCGCAAGCTCAGCTCGACGCTCTGGCTGGAGCGGCAGTTGAACGACCCCTATGTGCAGCGCGCCAAGAAAGAGGGCTACCGCGGTCGCGCGGCGTTCAAAATCCTTGAGCTGGACGAGAAATACCGCTTCCTTGTGCCCGGCGCGCGGGTGGTGGACCTTGGTTGTGCTCCCGGTGGCTGGTGTCAGGTCGCGGTGCAGCGGGTGAATGCGCTTGGCGAGAAGTCGGGCAAAAAGATCGGCACCGTTCTGGGCGTCGACCTGCAAGAGGTCGATGCGATTGCGGGGGCCGAGATCCACCAGCTCGATTTCCTGTCAGAAGGCGCTGACGACAAGGTCAAAGAATGGCTCGGCGGCATGGCCGATGTGGTGATGTCGGATATGGCGGCGGCAAGCTCGGGGCATCAGAACACCGACCACCTGCGGATCATCGCTCTGTGCGAGGCGGCGGCCTATTTCGCCTTTGATGTGCTTGAAGAGGGCGGCACCTTTGTCGCCAAGGTTCTGGCGGGCGGGGCCGAGAACGAGCTTCTGAACATTCTGAAAAAGAACTTCCAGAAGGTCGCGAACGTCAAGCCGCCAAGCTCGCGGTCCGACAGTTCCGAGAAATTCGTCGTGGCGCAGGGCTTCCGCGGCAAGCGCCACGAAGGCGAGTAAGGGTATTCTGTCTCATTTCCGAGACAGGTTTCGCATCTGCGGCGGCGAATTTTCGTTGAGCAAACCCCGAATCGGCCTAGGCTAAGCCTTCGCATCCGAAAGAGGGGAGGCTTTCCTATGCAGTCGCAGACACGCGGGGGGCGGCGCCATCACGCCGATATCGTGCGCGAGGTCGTGGCCTCTACCTCGGCTGCGGGGCGGGCGGGGTTTGCCGCAAGCTGGCGGCGCTCGCTGATCCACCATAACATAGATCCGGCGCAAAAGGGCCGCGCAGACCGCCTGACCGAGCATGAGGTCCGCGCGCGGCGCGAGGCAGCGGGGCTTTTGCTGCAAATCGCAACGCCGGTTCTGGACCGGCTGGCGCGGGCGGCCTGTGACGCGGGCTGCACGGTGCTTTTATCGGACGCGGGAGGGCTGGTTCTGGACGAGCGCGTGCGCAGCGGGGACGCGGGCGATTTCCATTCCTCGAACCTTGCGCCGGGGTCTGACTGGTCCGAAGGTGCCGAGGGCACGAACGGCATAGGCACCTGTCTGGCCGAGGGGCGTTCGGTCACGGTCTGGCGCGATCAGCATTTCCGCTCGGGCAATATCGGGCTGACCTGTATGGGCTCGCCTGTGTTCGGCGCCGAGGGCGAGCTTGCGGGCGTGATCGACGTCAGTTCCGCGCGCGGCGATATGACCGAGGGCTACGCGAGCCTTGTGTCGCTGACGGTGCAGGACGCGGCGCAGCGGATCGAGGCCGATATGTTCCGCGCCTCCTATCAGGGCGCGCGCATCCTGTCGGCGGGCGGCGGAGAGGCCGCACCGCAAGGGGTGATGCTTCTGGCGCTGGACCGCGACGATCTGATTGTGGGCGCAACCCGCGCGGCGCGGCGCCAGTTCGGAATCGAGGGGGACCAGATCGGTCGGCTGCCCGCGAATGACCTGCTGGGGCAGGCGGCAGGCGGCGGGCTGGAAGAGGCGCAACGCGCCGCGATGGCGCGCGCTCTGGCCCGAACGGGTGGCAATGTCTCGGCCGCCGCGCGGGATCTGGGAATCGGGCGCGCCACCTTTTACCGCAAGGCCAAGGCGCTGCGCCTTGAGGTCTAGACCCAAGGTCTACGACCAAAGTCGCAAGAGGGGCCAATCGGCCCCTTTTTTCATGAATCCCTTTGTTTTTCTGCGGATGCACCTGTCTCGGGGCTGAGACAGATCGGCGGGTATAGACCTTTAGTCTACCTGTTCAGGTGGCTTTCGCGGCGGCACTCTTGGTCCATACCCGGCGTCGAGGAGGACGTCGGCAATACCAATGGACACCAAGGGAGGATACTCATGGCCAACGATCTGGCTTCCGAATTCAAGGGCGTAATGGTTAAGCCCTTCCGCGAGCGTTATGGCAACTTCATCAACGGTCAGTTCAAAGAACCGAACGCGGGTCGCTATTTCGACAACATCACGCCGCTGACCGGCGCGAAGATCTGTGAAATCGCCCGTTCGGACGCATCCGACGTCGAGGACGCGCTGGATGCGGCACACGCTGCCAAGGAACTGTGGGGCCACAAGACCTCGCCGACCGAGCGCGCCAACATCCTGAACAAGATCGCCGACCGGATGGAAGAGAATGCCGAGCTTCTGGCCGTGTGCGAAACCTGGGATAACGGTAAGCCGATCCGTGAAACCCGCGCTGCCGATATTCCGCTGGCGATCGACCACTTCCGTTACTTCGCAGGCGTTCTGCGCGGTCAGGAAGGCACCATGTCGGAAATCGACGCCGACACCGTCGCCTACCACTTCCACGAGCCGCTTGGCGTTGTCGGCCAGATCATTCCGTGGAACTTCCCGTTGCTGATGGCGGCCTGGAAAGTTGCCCCCGCGCTGGCCGCCGGTAACTGCATTGTCCTCAAACCCGCCGAGCAGACGCCCGCCGCCATTCTGGTCTTTGCCGAGCTTATCGCCGACCTTCTGCCGCCGGGCGTTCTGAACGTCGTCAACGGTTTCGGCCTTGAGGCAGGCAAGCCGCTGGCATCGTCCAAGCGTATCGCCAAGATCGCGTTCACTGGTGAAACCACCACCGGCCGTCTGATCATGCAATATGCGTCGGAAAACCTGATCCCGGTGACGCTGGAACTGGGGGGCAAGTCGCCCAACATCTTCTTCTCGGACGTCTGCCGCGAAGATGACGCCTTCTTCGACAAGGCAATCGAGGGCTTCGTGCTGTTCGCGCTGAACCAGGGCGAGGTCTGCACCTGCCCGAGCCGCGCGCTTATTCAGGAAGACATCTATGACGAGTTCATGGAGCGCGCGATCAAACGCACGCAGGCGATCATTCAGGGCGACCCGCGCGATGCAGCGACCATGATCGGTGCGCAGGCCTCGCTTGAGCAGAAAGAGAAGATCCTCTCCTACCTCGACATCGGTCGCAAGGAAGGCGCCGAGGTTCTGACCGGCGGTGGCGCGGCGCAGATGTCGGGCGAGCTGAACAACGGCTTCTACATCCAGCCGACGATCCTCAAGGGCCACAACAAGATGCGTGTGTTCCAGGAGGAAATCTTCGGGCCGGTTGTGTCGGTCACGACCTTCAAGGACGCCGATGACGCGCTCTCGATTGCGAATGACACGCTGTATGGTCTGGGCGCGGGTGTGTGGTCGCGTGATGCGAACACCTGCTACCGCTTCGGTCGCCACATTCAGGCCGGTCGCGTCTGGGTCAACAACTACCACGCCTATCCCGCACACGCAGCCTTTGGTGGCTACAAGCAGTCCGGTATCGGCCGCGAGACCCACAAGATGATGCTCGATCACTACCAGCAGACCAAGAACATGCTGGTCAGCTACAACCCGAACAAGCTCGGGTTCTTCTGATCCTCCCGGGTTTTCCCGGTCCCGGCCGTCCCCCTTCCTCTCTCGGGGGGCGGCCATTTTGGCGTTTGTAGCAGGAGGACGCGATGTCTAAAGTCAGTGCAACGCCCGAAGCGTTGAAGCTTCTGGCCGAGATCGTCGAGGATTACGGGCCTGTGTTGTTTCACCAGTCGGGGGGCTGCTGCGATGGATCGGCGCCTATGTGCTATCCGCAAGGCGAGTTCCGCATCGGGGATGGCGACGTGAAGCTGGGCGAGGTCGGCGGGATGCCGGTCTATATCTCGGGCGCGCAATACGAGGTCTGGAAGCACACCGACCTGATTATTGACGCGATGCCGGGGCTTGGCGGCGGGCAGTTCAGCCTTGATAACGGGCGGCCGATGCGGTTCCTGACCCGGTCCGAGATCTGCGAACGTCCCGAATAGGCACTACTTCCCGCGCCGGAACTCGGATGGGGTGCGGCCGGTTTTTGCATGAAACGCGCGCGTGAAATAGGCCGCCGTGGTAAACCCAAGCGAGTGCGCGATGTCTTTCACCGGGGCTTTCGTGTCGCTGAGCAAGCGCCGCGCCTCGTAAAGTCGCCGTTCTTGCAGCATTTCCGACGCGCCGCGCCCGCAGCTTTGACGGCACACCCGCGTCAGATGCGTCGGTGTCACACCCAGTTCGGCGGCAAAGTCACCAACCCCGTGACCCGAGCGGAATTCGCGCTCCAGCAGCAAGGTATAGCGCGCGACGAGGCGTTTCGCGGCATTATGGCCGGTAGACTCGGGCGGGTTCAGCTCGATCTGGCGTTCCAGCCAGACACCCAGAAGCCCAAGATGGTGGCGCGCCGCACGATCCGCGCCGGGGCGATCGCTGGCCATCTCGCGCTGGACCGCGTCGATAATGGCGGAGAGTTCGGATTGCGCGCCCGCCTCGCGGATACGCAGATGCTGCACCGACTGGGGCAGGGTGACATCCGAGCCATTGCCGAAATAGATGATAAACCCGTTGGTTTGCTGGCTCATCTCGAAGCCATGCATCACGCCCGCCGGAATAAACACCGCATTATGCGCGCCATAGCCGCGCGTCACCCCGTTGAGTGTGATCCGCCCCTGACCGCGGGTGAACCAGATCAGGCACGATTCCGTCAGCGCGCGCATCGCTTCGGCCCGCCAGCGCCCGTTCTGCGCCAGGCGCTGGAGCTGCACGATGCGGACCGCGCGCGGGGTCTCGAGCGAGATGTCCTCGGCCGCCTTTGGCGGGGCGTCGGTTCTGGCTTGGGGTTTGGCGAATTGCGACAGAGGGGGGGCGGTGAACAGTCTCACGGGGGGGGCGGCCTTGTATCGGGGTCAAGCCGCCTGAGGATATGGCTGGAAGGTGTTATTTTTCAACAAAAATTTGAAACCGATAGCAATATCCCGCCGGCCCTCGTCAAGGACACGCGATCTTGTGCCACGCGCCCATCCGGCTACGAAACCATGTGCGTTGCCGCTTGGCATATTGCCGCGAGGCGGCCTGCGCGAGGCTGCGCGCCTCGTCCAATTCGATCCGGCCTTGCACAAATGCGACAAGTTCGGGCGCGCCGATGGCCTTGGCCCAAAGCGCGGAGGCGTCCCAGATCGGAGCGATTGCGCGGGCTTCATCAAGGGCACCGGTCTCCAGCATAATGTCAAACCGCCGGTCGATCCGGTCGGCCAGCCAGTCGCGCTCGGCCTCCAGCATAAGCGGCGTGCAGGCGTCCAGCGGCACAAGGGGCGGGGGCGTGTCATCCTGCCAGGCGGCCAGCCCGCGCCCCGTGGCCTGCTGCACCTCCCAGGCGCGCTGGATGCGCATCGGGTTCAGCCGGTCGATGCGCGCGGCGGTTTCGGGGTCAAGTTCCGCCAGCATCGCGCCATGCCCTTCCGCCTCGCGCCGCGCATTGGCCAGTTCGCGCAGCGCGGGCGGGGTCGGCGGAATATCGGCCAGCCCCTCGGTCAGCGCGGTGAAATACAACCCCGTGCCGCCGGTGATGATCGGCACCGGCCCACCGTTTCGCCAGTCCTCAAGCGCGGCGGCGACCTCGCGCAGCCAATGGCCGACGGAATAGTCCTCGCCCGCGCGCTTGTGGCCATAAAGCAGGTGCGGGGCCGCAGCCTCGTCGGCAACCGAAGGTCGCGCCGAGAGAACCCGCCAGCACGACCAGACCTGAAGCGCATCGGCATTCACAACCACGCCGCCAAGCCGGTCCGCCAGCCCTAACGCCAGTGCCGACTTGCCGCTTGCCGTCGGACCAGCGATCAACACGGGGGCATCGGCAAGAATTTCAGGAAGGTTTTTCAGTGTGTTAACTATCATTTCCGGACTTGTCGGCGAGTTTTCTGCATTGCGCGCGCTTTAAGCTGTTCGCAGCGGTTGAACATGGCCGACATTTGGGACATTTTGCCCGATGAATACAACCGACAATGAGGGACCGCAAATGAGCGCCGCCGAGGAAGCAAAAACCAAGTATAAGCGGGTCCTGTTGAAAATCTCTGGCGAAGCCCTGATGGGCGATCAGGGATACGGGCTTCATCCGCCGACCGTCGATCGCATCGCGCGCGAGGTAAAATCGGTGCATGCCCTTGGCGTCGAGATCTGCATGGTGATCGGGGGCGGCAATATCTTCCGCGGTCTGGCAGGCGCCGCACAGGGGATGGAACGCACCACCGCCGACTATATGGGGATGCTGGCGACCGTGATGAACGCGCTTGGTATGCAGGCCGCGCTTGAGGCGCTTGGCATCCATACCCGCGTGATCTCGGCCATCCCGATGGATCAGGTCTGCGAGCCTTACATCCGCCGCCGCGCCGTGCGCCACCTTGAAAAGAAACGCGTCTGCATCTTTGCCGCCGGCACCGGCAACCCCTATTTCACCACCGACACCGCCGCGACGCTGCGCGCGAACGAGATGTCGTGCGAGGCGATCTTCAAGGGCACCAAGGTCGATGGGATCTATGATAAAGACCCGGTCAAGCACCCCGATGCCGTGCGCTACGATACCGTCAGCTATGACGAAGTGCTGCAAAAGAACCTTAAGGTCATGGATGCCTCGGCCATTGCGCTCGCGCGTGACAACAACCTGCCGCTGATCGTGTTCTCTCTGGATGAGCCGGGCGGCTTCCAGGGCATCCTCGCGGGGCAGGGCACCTACACCTCGGTGCAAGGGTAACTATCTTTCAGGGCCAACCTGCGTTACTGATCGGGGCAGGCCGCATAATAAGACGGAAAAATAACATGTCCGATGATATTGAAATCGACGTTGATGATCTTGAGCGCCGTATGGATGGCGCTTTGGGTGCGCTTAAGCACGAGTTTGCCTCGCTGCGCACGGGACGCGCCTCGGCCAGCATGGTTGAACCGATCATGGTCGACGCCTATGGCTCGCTGACCCCGATCAACCAGGTCGGCACCGTGAACGTGCCCGAGCCGCGTATGGTGACGATCAACGTCTGGGACAAGGGGCTGATCAACAAGGTCGAGAAAGCGATCCGTGAATCCGGTCTGGGGATCAATCCGCAGACCAACGGTCCGATCATCATGCTGCCGATCCCCGAACTGAACGAGGAACGCCGCAAGGAACTGACCCGCGTTGCCGCGCAATATGCCGAACACGCCCGCGTCGCCGTGCGCAATGTGCGCCGTGACGGGATGGATCAGGTCAAGAAGGCCAAGTCGAACGGCATGTCCGAGGATGACCAGAAGTTCTGGGAAACTTCGGTGCAAGAGATGACCGACAAGCACATTGCGCTGGTCGACAAGGCTCTTGAGGCGAAGCAAGCCGAAATCATGCAAGTCTGAGCTAAAGGTAGGGACAGGCCCGATGGCTGGGACGAAAGTGAAACCGGACCAGATAGAGGTGCCCGGCGGCATTACCGATTACGGTGTGCCGCATGTGGCCATTATCATGGATGGAAACGGGCGTTGGGCGCAGAACAAGGGCTGGCCGCGACTGGCGGGCCACCGCAAGGGTGCCGAGCGGATCAAGGAGATCGTGCGCGTCGCGCCCGATTTCGGCGTCCGCTACATGACGATCTACGCGTTTTCGACCGAGAACTGGAAACGCTCGACCGAGGAAGTGCTTGGACTGATGAGCATTTTCGCGCGCTACATCGAGAAAGAGGCGGACGAGCTGTCGGCGCTTGGTGTGCGGATGCGGTTCATCGGGGAACGCGGGCGCCTTGACGGCAAACTGGCGCGGCTGATGTCGGGTATCGAAGAGCGCACCAAAGATAACACACGCCTCACGCTGACGGTAGCGATCAACTATGGCGGGCGGAGCGAAATCATGCGCGCCGCGAAGAAGCTGGCGCTGGATCTGGCGGCAGGGCGGATTTCCGAGGATCAGCTTGACGAGGCCGCCTTCGAGGAGCGCCTCGATACCGCAGGCACACCTGACCCCGATCTGGTGATCCGCACCTCGGGCGAGACGCGGACCTCGAACTTCCTTGCGTGGCAGGCGGCTTACGCGGAATACGAGTTCACCGAGACGCTCTGGCCCGATTTCTCGCCCGCAGAACTTGTCTCGATCCTGTCGCGTTTTGGCAAGCGCGAGCGGCGCTACGGCGGGGTCAAGGCATGAGCGCAGCGCCGGGTGGCACCAAGGCAGGCCGATGGGGGGATCTGAAATCCCGCGCGCTTTCGGCTGTGGTCATGCTGTCGCTCGGCATCGGTGCAATCGTCAAAGGCGGCATATTGTTTGCCGCGCTGGCGGTGATCGTGACTGGCCTGATGATCTGGGAATTGGCGGCGATGACGGCGCCCGCGCGGCGGTCGGTTTCGGTGGCTCTTGGCGTGCTGGCGTCGCTGGCGTTGGCCTCGGTCTTGATCTTACATTCGCCGTTTTCCCTGATCGCGCTTTTGATGGTGCCGCTTGCGGGCGCTGCCATGCCGCGCCGCGACCGCATTCTTTTCGGGCTTTACGGGCTGGCGATCATGCTTAGCGGCTACGGGCTTGTCGCGCTGCGAGAGGGCGTTGGGTTGCCGATTATCGTCTGGCTGGTGGCGGTCGTCGTGATCTCGGATATTGCAGGTTACTTCGCGGGCAAGACCTTTGGTGGCCCGAAATTCTGGCCCGCGATCAGCCCCAAGAAAACATGGTCGGGCACGGTGGCTGGATGGGGCGGGGCGGCGCTGGTTGGCGCGGTCTTCTGGCTGACCGGACACGGCTGGATGTTTGTCGTTCTGTCCCCGTTTGTCGCCTTTGCGGGGCAGATGGGGGACATCGTCGAAAGCTGGCTGAAGCGGCGCGCGGGCGTCAAGGACAGCTCCTCGCTGATCCCCGGTCATGGCGGTGTGCTGGACCGGTTCGACGCGCTGGTCGGCGCGGTTGTGCTCTTGCTGCTGCTGGCTTTGGTTACGCGCCTGCCGCTTGTTGGGGGATAAGATGCGCCGCATTTCGGTTTTCGGCTCTACCGGGTCGATCGGTGTAAACACGCTTGATCTGTTGACACGCCAGGGTGGCGCGGGTGCCTATCAGGTGGTCGCGCTGACCGGCGGGCGCAATGTTGACCTGCTGGCGTCGCAAGCGCGCGCGCTGCGGGCCGAGATTGCCGTGACCGCCTATGAGGACTGCCTGCCCGCGCTGCGCGATGCGTTGCATGGTTCGGGCATCGAGGCGGCGGCAGGGCAGGCCGCGCTGATCGAGGCGGCGGATCGTCCGGCGGATTGGATCATGTCGGCGATTGTGGGCGCGGCGGGGCTTGCGCCCGGGTTCCGCGCGCTACGCCACGGCACCACGCTTGCGCTTGCGAATAAAGAAAGCCTTGTGACCGCGGGGCCGCTTTTGCTGGCCGAGGCCAAGCGGCATAACGCCCGCATCCTGCCCGTGGACAGCGAACATTCCGCGATATTCCAGGGGCTTGTCGGCGAAGATATTTCCGAGGTCGAGCGGATCATCATTACCGCCTCGGGGGGCGCGTTCCGTGACTGGCCTTTGGAAAAACTGCGCCATGCCACCGTGGCTGAGGCCTCGACCCATCCGAATTGGGCGATGGGCCAGCGGATTACCATCGACTCGGCGTCCATGTTTAACAAGGCGCTGGAGGTCATTGAAACCAAAGAGTATTTTGGCGTATCGCCCGAGATGGTCGAGGTTCTGGTGCATCCCGAATCCATCGTTCATGCGCTGGTGGGCTTTAAGGACGGCGCGCTGATGGCGCATCTGGGCGCGCCCGATATGCGTCATGCGATCGGCTATGCGCTGAACTGGCCCGCGCGGCGCGAGCTGCCTGTGGCGCGCCTTGATCTGGCGCAGATCGGGCGGCTGAATTTCCAGACGCCGGACCTTGAGCGCTTCCCCGCGCTTGGCCTTGCGCAAGAGGTGATGCGGATCGGCGGGCTTGCGGGGGCGGTGTTCAACGCGGCCAAAGAGGCCGCGCTTGACCTGTTCATCGGGCAGGAGATCGGGTTCCTTGACATGACCGCGCTGGTCGAAAAGGTGCTCGCGCAAATGTCAGCGCGGCAGGGCTTGGCTAACCCGCCGACTTGCCTTGATACTGTTCTGGAGGCTGATCTGGAGGCGCGCCGCCTTGCCTTCGAGATCGCACAAAACTGAAGGTTTACCCCGTGAGCATGTTACCCGATTTCGGCAATTTCCTGTATACTATCGGCGTGTTCGTCGTGGCGCTTTCGGTGATCGTGACGGTCCACGAATACGGCCATTACATCATCGGCCGGATTTCGGGGATCAAGGCCGAGGTCTTCTCGCTCGGCTTCGGGCCAAAGCTGTTCTCGCGCGTGGATAAACACGGCACCCGCTGGCAGGTCGCACTTTTGCCCTTTGGCGGCTATGTGAAATTTCTGGGCGATGCGAATGCGGCCTCGGCGGGCGTGGACGAAGAGGCGATGGTGGGCTTAAGCGCCGAGGAGCGCCGCCACACCATGCATGGTGCGCCCCTTTGGGCGCGGGCGGCGACCGTTGCGGCGGGGCCGGTGTTCAACTTTATCCTGTCGATCCTTGTGATTGCGGGGTTGATGCTTTGGGCTGGCATTGCCGAGGATGACCCTGCCGTTGGTTCGCTGGCCCCTTTGCCGGGTGCGGGCTATGAGGTGCAGGCAGGCGACCGTATTCTGGCGATCGAAGGCCACGCGACCCCCGATTATGCGGCGATGAACGGCATCATTGAAGCGCTTCCCTCAACGCCGAGCCTGATCTGGACGGTCGAGCGCGCGGGCGAGCGGCTTGATGTGACTGGCCCGCAGCTTTTCCCGCCGGTGCTGATGGGGGTTGCGGCCTCGTCTGCGGCCTATGATGCGGGGGTCGAACCCGATGATGTGATTACCAAAATCGACGGCGCACCGATCTGGCGTTTTGCCGATTTGCAGGCTGCCGTGCGTGCAGCCGAGGGCGCTTCGTTGCAACTGGAAATCTGGTCCCCCGAGACGGGTGCGCTGCGCGATGTGGTCTTGAACCCGCGCCGCACGGATATTCCGAACGGAGAGGGCGGGTTCGAGACGCGCTGGCTGATCGGCGCGACGGGCGGCTTCGTCTTTACCCCTGTGACCCGCCCAACGACCATTGCCGAGGCACTGACGGGCGGCGTCAGCCAGACCTGGGGCATCGTGACGCAGTCTATCGCGGGGCTGAAGGCGATGGTCTTGCAGGAAATCTCGTCGTGCAACCTGTCGGGCGCGGTGCGGATCGCCGAAGGCTCGGCGGCGGCGGCAAAGGGCGGGCTGACCGATTTCATCTGGTTCATCGCGGTGCTGTCAACAGCGGTGGGGTTCCTCAACCTGTTCCCGATCCCGGTGCTGGACGGCGGGCATCTGATGTTCCACCTGTGGGAAGGGATCACCGGCAAGCCGCCTTCGGATCGCGTGCTTAACGCGCTGATGTTGGGCGGGCTGAGCCTTGTGCTGACGATGATGCTGTTTGGCCTTTGGAACGACCTGTTCTGCTGATTTTTCGGCCCTCGCCCCAATTCGGCCACATTGGCGCTGTAGCGTCAAAGGCGGTGAAGGAAGAGGAGGCCGGAAAATGGAAACGGTCGCAGAAAGCTATCGCGGATTGTCATTTCTGATCGCGGCGTCGCTTGATCGGTTGCTCGTGCCCGTTGCGCTGATTGTGGCGCTGTGCGGGGCGGCGATGATCGGGATTCAACTGGTTGAGATTTTTTCCTCCGATCCTTACGCGATGCATCGTCTCTGATCCTTCACCGCGATCGGCAAAACTCGTCCTGCGCGCCCGTTTCGGGCGCGTTCGCGTTTTGACAAGAGGGGGCTTTCCCGATACTCAGTCAGGGTATTCCTGCCAAGACCATCTGGGGAGAGGTCGATGACTGATTTTGGGCTGCGGGCAAAGCGCTCGGGCAAGCTGCGTGTTCTGCTTACTGGCGCGGCAGTTTTTCTTGCAATTGCAGTAACTTCGCCGGAAATGGCGCTGGCGCAGAGCTATAAGTTCAGCCAGCTCAGGATCGAAGGAAACGCGCGGATCGAACCCGCGACGATCATTTCCTTCGCAGGAATCGGCCGGAATGAAACCGTCAGCGCGGGCGCGCTGAACGATGCCTACCAGCGGTTGCAGGCCTCGGGGCTGTTCGAAAAGGTCGAACTGGTGCCGCAAGGTGGCACGCTGGTGATCCGCGTGACCGAATATCCGACGGTCAGCATCGTCAATTTCGAAGGCAATAAGAAGCTCAAGGACGAGCAACTGGCCGAGGTGATCTCGACCCAGTCGCGTAAGGTGTTCTCCCCCGCCGCCATTGAAGCCGATGCTGCCAAGATCGTTGAAGCCTATGCCTCGATGGGGCGGATGGCGGTGCGCGTCGATCCCAAGGTGATCCGCCGCTCGGACAACCGCGTCGATGTCGCCTTTGAAATCAAAGAAGGCAAAGTGACCGAGGTCGAGCGCATCTCGTTTACCGGCAACCGTGTCTATTCCGACCGTCGCCTGCGCCGCGTTCTGGAGTCTAAACAGGCGGGGCTTCTGCGCGCCTTTGTGCAGCGCGATACCTTTGTGGCCGAGCGGCTGAACCTCGACCGTCAACTCCTGCTCGATTTCTATCGCGCGCGTGGCTATGTCGATGCCGAGGTGAGCGGTGTTTCCTCGGAAATGACCCGCAACCGCGACGGCTTCTTCGTGACCTTCAACGTGAAGGAAGGGCAGCAGTTCCGCTTTGGCAATATGACGACGATCTCGGAAGTGCCCGAGATTGACGCGGAAGAATTCGGCAAGCTGATGAAGATCCGCACGGGCGCGATCTATTCGCCGACGGCTGTTGATTATGCCGTCACGCGGATGGAAGAGACGGCGCTGCGTCAGGGCGCGCAATTCGTGCGCGTTGAGCCGCGCATCACCCGTAACGAGCGTGATCGCACCCTCGACATCGAATTTGCCGTTGTGCGTGGCCCGCGTATTTTCGTCGAGCGCATCGACATCGAAGGCAACAATACCACGCTTGACCGCGTGATCCGCCGCCAGTTCGGCACGGTCGAAGGTGACCCCTTCAACCCGCGCGAAATCCGCGCCTCGGCCGAGCGTATCCGTGCCTTGGGCCTGTTCTCGACGGCGGATGTGAACTCGCGTCAGGGATCGAGCGCGGATCGGCTTGTGGTCGATGTGAACGTCGAAGAGCAGCCGACCGGCTCGCTGTCGTTCGGGGCGACCTATGGTGCGGCGGCGGGCTTTGGCCTGAACGTGAACTATTCCGAGCGCAATTTCCTTGGCCGCGGGCAGTATATCTCGGTCAACTATGGCTCAGGCACCGATAACAAATCGTCGGGCATCACCTTCATCGAGCCGGGTTTCCTGGGCCGCGACCTGAAGGCGGGGATCAATCTGTGGTATAATACCACCGATAACGCCAGCGCCGATTACAATACCGAAAGTTTCGGTATTTCGCCGTCGCTCGACTTCCCGATCTCGCGCAATGGCCGGTTGAAGGTCAATTATACGCTGGCGAAAGATCGTCTGATGGGGGTCTCGACCGATTCCTCGCAGATCCTGCTAGACGAGGCGGCGCTGAACGGTGGCGAAAAGTGGAAATCCTCGGTCGGCTATACCTATACCTATGACACCCGCACCACCGGCATCGACCCGCGCTTTGGCTTCCTGTTCCGCTTCGGTCAGGATTTCTACGGGCTTGGCGGCGATTACGAAGGGATCAAGACCACGGCCCTGGCCCGCGTCCAGCGTAAGGTGCTGAACGAGGAAGTCACGCTCAAGTTCGATGTCGAAGGCGGCGCGATCAAGAGCCTCGGTAGCAGCCAGACAAACGTGCTTGACCGGTTCTCGGGCAATGGCGTGATGCGCGGGTTTGAGCGCAATGGCCTTGGTCCGCGCGATGTCGGCGCGGTCAACGAGGATGCGCTTGGCGGCATGTATTATGCGGTCGCGCGCGCCGAGGCGGAATTCCCGCTCGGCCTGCCGTCCGAATACAGCCTCTCGGGCGCGCTCTTCGCCGATGTCGGCTCGGTCTGGGGGCTGGAAACCACCGCAAGCGCAAGCAACACCCAAGGTTCGCAAGATCTGAGCCTGCGTTCGGTCGTGGGTGCCTCTATCCTCTGGACTTCGCCGATCGGGCCTTTGCGTCTTGATTTCACCAAGGCGCTGCAAAAAGAGGACTACGACAAAGAGCAGAACTTCGACCTGTCGATTTCGACCGAGTTCTGATCCATGGCGGGGATGGTCCGCACTCTGATGATCGGGGCGCTGCTTGGCGGCGCCCTGTCACTCGGGCCGGGGATGGCGCAAGAGACGCCCTCGGTCAGCGATCTTTCCTTGCCGCGTTCGGTGCAAGGTATTCTGACGCTTGATTGGGAAGTGCTTTACGACAGCTCTGCCTGGGGCAAGCGGGTCTCGGCCGAGCTTTCGCAAGCCTCCAAAGACCTGAACACCGAGAATAACCGGATTGCCGACGATCTGGTTATCGAAGAACGCCAGTTGACCGAGCGGCGTGCAGCGATGACGCCCGAGGATTTCAGGGCCGAAGCGGCGGCCTTCGACAAGCGCGCGACCGGCATTCGGGCCGCGCAAAAGGCCAAGGCGCAGGCGCTTCAGGCGCAGCTTGAACAGGAACGGCAAGCCTTTGTGCAGGCGGCGCTTCCGGTGCTGGATGAATTGTTGGTGCAGCGCGGCGCGGCGGTGGTGCTGGACCGGCGGGTGATTATCCGCGGATTGTCGAATATTGATGTGACGAACGACCTGATTTTGCTGGTGGATGAACGTCTGGGCAGCGGCACAGTCGAATAGCCGCGCTTGCCTTCGGGGCGTGGCGTTGCTAGCAAAGTCGGGTGTCATCTGACGTGACGCACACGGCCTGCGAAGGAGCAAACATGTCCGAAAAACCGACCCCCGCGCCCTATACCGAAGCCGATCTGGACCTGATCAAGCAGATCATTCCGCATCGCTACCCGTTTCTTCTGGTCGACAAGGTGCGCGAGATCGAGCCGAATGTCTCGGCGGTCGGGATCAAGATGGTCACCTGCAACGAGCCGCATTTCCAGGGGCATTTCCCGTCAAAACCGATCATGCCGGGCGTGATGATCGTCGAGGCGCTGGCGCAGACGGCTGCCGTTCTGGTGGGCGTGTCGATGGATGTGATCGGCAAAGACCTGCTGACCTATTTCATGGGCATCGACAAAGCCAAGTTCCGCCGCATGGTTGTGCCGGGCGACTGTCTTGAACTGCACGTCAAAGCGCTGCGTGGTGGCGGCAAGATCTGGAAGTTCGAAGGTATCGCCAAGGTGGGTGACGAGGTTGCCGCAAGCGCCGAGTTTACCGCCATGATGGACCTTCGGGGCTAAGGCCGGATGAGCGCGCAAATCCATTCAAGCGCCGTGATCGAGCCGGGCGCCGAGATCGGCCCGGGCTGCGAGATCGGACCGTTTTGCCATATCGGCCCCGAGGTGAAGCTCGGGGCGGGGGTAAAGCTGAAATCCCATGTGGTGATCGCGGGTGACACCGAAATAGGTGAGGGGACCGAGATTTTTCCCTTCGCCTCGATCGGGCAGATCCCGCAAGACCTTAAATTCAAAGGCGAAAAGACCCGCCTTGTGATCGGCAAACGCAACCGCATCCGCGAGTATGTGACGATGAATACCGGCACCGAAGGCGGTGGCGGCGTCACGCGGATCGGTGATGACGGGTTGTTCATGGCGTCGTGCCACGTTGCCCATGACGCGCAGATCGGGGACCGGGTTATTCTGGTGAACTCGGTCGCGATTGCGGGCCATTGCGTGCTTGAAGACGATGTGATCGTGGGCGGGCTGTCGGGCGTGCACCAATGGGTGCGCATCGGGCGTGGCGCGATTATCGGCGCCTTGTCGATGGTGACGGCGGATGTCATTCCGCACGCGCTTGTGGCGGGCCCGCGCGCTAAACTCGAGGGGCTGAACCTTGTTGGCCTCAAGCGCCGTGGCGTGCCGCGCGCCGAGATCGGCGCGCTGCGCGAGCTGTTCATGGCGCTTGGCGAGGGCAGCTTCCGCGACAGCGCGCGCAAGCTTTCGGACGAGGGGGTCGAGGGCGATCTGGCGCGCGAAGTGCTTGATTTCATTCTGGGTCCCTCGGACCGTTCGTTCCTGACGCCGCGATGAGCTGGGGCACAGAGACAGCGCTGGTGGCAGGCACCGGGCATTTGCCCGCGCTTTTGCTTGCGGCGAAACCCGATATGCTGATCTGCGAGATGGAGGGCTTTGCGCCCGCCGTCGAAGGGGGGGCGCGTTTGTCGTTCCGTGTCGAGCGGCTGGTGCCGTTTCTGGACGCGCTGGTCGAGGGCGGCATCCGTCAGGTCGTGTTTGCCGGAGCCATGCAGCGTCCGCGGCTTGACCCCGAGCTTTTCGATCCGAAAACCGCGACCCTTGTGCCGCGGCTTCTGGGGGCGATGCAGGCGGGCGATGACGCAACGCTGCGCGCCGTGATCGAGATCTTCGAGGAATGGGGCCTTAGCGTCGTCGGTGCCGATGCCATCGCACCCGATCTGGTGCCGGGGGCAGGGGTGCTGACGGGCGACGTCACGGCTGCGGATCGCAAAGACGCTGCGCGCGCGGCGCAGATTGTCGCCGCCCTTGGTGCCGTTGATGTGGGGCAGGGTGCCATCGTCGCGCAGGGCCTTTGCCTTGCCGTCGAAAGCCTGCCTGGAACCGATGCGATGCTGGCCTTTGCGGCCGCGCATAAGGGGCTGCGCCCTGATCCGGCTGGAGCAAAGGGCGTGTTTTACAAGGCTCCGAAACCGATGCAGGATCGCCGGATCGATCTGCCCGCGATCGGCCCCCAAACCGTTGAAAACGTGGCCCTTGCGGGGCTGGCGGGGCTTGCGTGGGAAGCGGGCGGCGTGATGCTTCTGGACCGCGCGGAAACCCTGCGCGCCGCGCAAGAGCACGGGCTGTTCCTTTGGGCGCGCGAGCCATGAAGATATTTGTGATCGCGGGGGAGGCGTCGGGCGACAAGCTCGGCGCGGCCGTGATGGAGGGGCTTTCGACCCTCGCCCCCGGGATCAGTTTCGACGGCGTCGGCGGCCCTTTGATGGAGGCGCAAGGCCTGCACAGCCGCTTTCCGATGGAAGAGCTGTCCGTCATGGGCTTGCTTGAGGTTCTGCCGAAATACCGCCACCTGAAACGCCGTATCCGTGAAACGGCTGATGCTGTTCTGGCCTCGGGCGCGGCGGCGCTGCTGACCATCGACAGCCCCGATTTCTGTCTGCGCGTTGCCCGCCTTGTCCGCGCCGCGCGGCCCGATTTCAAAACCGTGCATTACGTCGCGCCGTCCGTCTGGGCCTGGCGGCCGGGGCGCGGGCAAAAGATGGCCGAGGTGGTGGATCATGTGCTGGCGATCTTGCCGTTCGAGCCGCCTTTGATGCAGGCGGCGGGGATGAGCTGCGACTTCGTAGGCCATCCGGTCGTGGCCGAGGCGCGCGGCACGCCCGAGGCGGCGGCGGCCTTCCGTGAGACCCATATGATCGAGGAAAATCAACCGGTTGTGCTGTGTTTGCCCGGCTCGCGTGCGGGTGAGGTGCGACGTCTTGGTCCGCGTTTCGACGAGGCGCTGATGCGGCTGCGAGACCGTGAACCGGGGTTGCGTGTCGTGGTGCCGACGGTGCGCGGCGTTGCGCCGATGGTGCGCGATATGAGCGCGCGCTGGCCTGTCGCGCCGATTGTGCTTGAGGACGCGGTGGATAAAGCAGCGGCCTTTGCGGCGGCTGATCTGGCGCTGGCGGCCTCGGGCACGGTGAGCCTTGAACTGGCGGCCTATCGCGTGCCGATGGTGATCGGCTATGACATGGCGCCGCTCACGCGCGCGATCATCGGGCGGTTGCTGAAGATCGACACAGTGACGCTTGTGAACCTCGTCTCCGAGACCCGCGCGATCCCCGAATTTCTGGGCAAACGCTGCAAACCGGGCCTGATGGCGCAGGCGCTTTTGGACCTGCTGGAGCACCCCGACGCCGTGGAAAAGCAGCAAGAGGCGATGGAGGCCACCATGCAACGCCTTGGCGAAGGCGGTGATCCGCCCGGATTAAGAGCGGCGCGTTCTGTATTGAATTTTCTTGATAAAACTTAATCCGGTTTCATCAGGTCGATTCCCGCCGTGCTCAGGCGAGAGCGAATTTCGCGCGCCATTTCTAACGCTTCGGGTGTGTCGCCATGCAGACAGATCGACTCGATCCGTGCCGCAATACGCTTGCCCGAGCGCGCGACAATCGCGCCTTCGGTAATCATCGTGACAAGCCGTTCTGCCGCCTCTTGCGGATCATGCAGCACCGCCCCGTCTTCCGAGCGATCGACCAACCGGGCGTCGTCGCGATAGGCGCGGTCGGCAAAAATCTCACCGATCCAGCGCGCACCAATGGCCTCGGCGGCCTCTTGCTGCGCGGTTGCGGCAATGGTCATCAGCCGCATTGCAGGTTCGACCTCCAGCGCCGCGCGGTAGCAAATCTCGGCCATTTCGGCGTCTTCCGCGGCCATATTCGCCATCGCTCCGTGCAGTTTCAGATGCTCGAGCGTAACCCCAAAACCCGCCGCCACCGATTTCGCCGCGCCCACCTGATAGCGGATCAGATCGCGCAGATCGTCAGCGGCCAACTGGCACCGCGTGCGCCCGAAATTCGCGCGGTCGTCATAGCCCGGATGCGCGCCGATCCCCAGCCCCGCGTCGCGCGCAAGGCGCATCGTGTGTGCCATCTCGGCGGGACTGCCGGCGTGCAGCCCGCAGCAGATATTCGCGGAAGTCAGGATCTGGATCAGCGCGGCGTCCTGTCCGCAGCCTTCGCCCAGATCCGCGTTCAGATCAACCCTGCGCGCCATGGTTCCTCCTCGTCGCCGCGGATTGCTCCGCCGATTAATTGTGAGCCCAGAAGGGCATAGGTGTCATAGCCCGAACGCCGGAGCGGCAGGACTGCGGCGCGCAACGCGTCAAGCTGCGCGGCCTCGGGCGGGCAGGCGGCTTCGGCCTCGGCCAGCGTTACGGGACGAAAGCGCAGCGTGGCACCTTGCGGCGTTTGCGCGGCCAGCGGCAGGTCGGCGGGAATGACCGTGCCGATGCGGGGATAGCCGCCGATGGTCTGGCATTCGGCCAGCAGGATCGCCGGCAGCCCCGCGCCGGTCATCTGGATGTCGCCCGCCGTGATCGGTTCCGACAGGATCGTCTCGCCGGTCCGGGTGGTGAACGGCTCCTCGCTCCCAAGCGTCAGCCCCTGCCGGTTGCCTGCCCGCGCGGGGAAGGCGGTGGCAAAGAAGCGCGCGCGGGTGTCTTCGGAGAAATACGCGCTTTGCGGTCCCTCGATCACGCGCACGGTGCCGCCCTTGAAGCGATGCGCCTCGGGGAGGGTCAGGAGGGGGGCGTCGGGCGCGGGATCATCGCCAAGGGGCAGTGTGTCGCCCCCCGCAAGCCGGTGACCTATCCCCGCGCTGGCCTGTGTTGCGCGCGCACCTAGCAGCGGGGGCGTTGCAATGCCGCCTGCAACGGCAAGATAACCGTAGACGCCCGTCTCGGCAGGGCCGATCTCAAGCGTCGCGCCCTCTGGCAGCAGATGCGAGGCGTTCCAGCGCAGAGCCTCGCCCTCAAGGGTTGCGCGCATCGGGGCGCCCGTCAGCGCAATACGGGTGGGGGCGCCAAAGGTGAAGCGCCCGCCGAATCCGGCCATTTCCAGCGCCGCCTGCGGGGTCGATTGTCCTAAAAGGGCCGCCGCCTCAAGCAGCGCCAGACGGTCCGCCGCGCCGCCCCGCGCCAGCCCCGCCGCGAGCCACCCTTCGCGGCCCATATCCTGCACCGTGACCGACGGACCCGCCGAAAGGATTGTCAGCGTGAGTGTCATGCGCCGACCTCCAGCCGCGCGCCGCCAAGAGGCGCGCCCTCAAGCGCGGTCAGATCGGTGTCACAGACCGCGTGAAAGCGCAGTGCGTCGCCCGGACGAAGGGCAATCGGCTGATCGGCCTGCAGATCGAAGGGCCGGAACGCCGTGCGCCCGAACCAGCGCCAGCCGGTGGGCGAGGGCGCCGAGAACAGCACGATCTGCCGGATCGCGGTTGTGATTGCGCCGCGCGGGACTTCGCGCGTCAGCTCGGTCAGGCGCGGCATCTGCCAGTTTTCGGGAAGCGTGCCAAGGTAGGGCAGCCCCGGCGCAAAGCCAAGCGCCAGAACGCTCAGGTCTGTCTCGCAAAACTGGGTGACAAGGCGCTCTGCGCTTAGCCCCGCGCGGGCCGCGACATCATCCAGTTGCGGGCCGTCCTCGCCGCCGAAAGCTGCCGGAATGTGCCATATCCGGCTTGGCGCGCGCGGAGCGGCGTCAGCGCTTTGATCAAGCCGCGCGCGCAGTGCGGCCTCAAAATCCGCCCGTGTCGTCGCCGTGCGATCAAACCGCACATGGAGTGCTGCCAGCGCAGGCGCGCTTTCGACAAACCCCTTTGGTGGCGACGCCAGCAAGGCGCCATGCAGCGCCAGCGCGCGCGCATTCGCCGCCTCGGTAAAGGCTTGTCCAAACCTGACGAGAACCCCGTCAAGGCTAAGCGGAAAGATCTGCGGCGGCGTAACTGTCATCGCGCCAGAAAGGCCGAAATCGGGCAGGAGATCAAGCCTCCTGCGCGCGATCTTTTGGAACCGTGGTCAGCCGCGTCCGCGGTAGGGCGGCACACCCTGATCGGGGATCCAGACACCCTCGGGCATCGGGCCGGTCTGCCAGAACACGTCGATCGGAATACCGCCGCGCGGATACCAGTAGCCGCCGATGCGCAGCCATTGCGGCCTTAGAAACTCGGCCAGACGGCGCGCGATCGAGACGGTGCAATCCTCGTGGAAGGCGCCGTGATTGCGGAACGACCCAAGGAACAGCTTGAGCGATTTGCTTTCCACCAGCCATTGGCCGGGCACATAGTCGATCACCAGATGCGCGAAATCGGGCTGCCCCGTCATCGGGCAAAGCGAGGTGAATTCGGGCGCGGTGAAGCGCACGTTATAGGCCACATCGGCTTGCGGGTTCTGCACCCGTTCGAGCACGGCCTCGTCGGGCGATTGCGGCATGACTGTCGCGCCGCCCAGTTGTTTCAGGTTGCTGTAGATACTGTCGGACATGAGGAGGCTCCGTTCAGACGCCGCGTTTGTTGCCCCAGACCAGCACATGAAGCTGGGGCAGGATGCGGGGGGTAAACCATTGGTCGGCGGTGGTTTTTTCGATTAACCACAAAAGGCGCGCGGTGGCGGCCTCAAGATCGACCGGACGCTCCGGGTCGACCTCGGGGTTGCCGGGTTGCAGGTAAAGCGGAAGCTCGGGGAATTTCGCGGCCACCTCTTTGGCAAAGGCGTAATCCGCATCGTCGAAGATCACGATCTTCAGCACGACCTGCGGGCGCCCCTTGGCCGAGGCAATGCAGGCGTTGAAGGCGGGCCATTTCACACTCTGGCCGCTAGAGGGCGGCTTCGGGCTTAGCACCAGCGTGTCGAGTTCGGCAAACCACGGCTTGGTGACCGAGCCTTGGGTCTCGCAGGCAAAGCGGTAGCCTTTGGGCTTGCCCAGCCGGATCAGCGGGCCGAAATCCTGAATTGCCGGATTGCCGCCCGAGAGCGAGACGGTGATCGGCTTGCCGCCCGACAGCTCTTGCACCTTCTGCCAGACTTCAGGCGTCGGGATAAAGGCCCAGTCGTGTCTGTATTTCGCATCCACCGCGTGGAGGGAATCGCACCACGAACAGCGATAGTCGCACCCTGCGGCGCGCACGAAGACGGTAGGTTCGCCGATCAGCGCCCCTTCACCCTGAATCGTGGGGCCGAAAATTTCTGCGATGCGGAGCAGTGTCATGGGCGATACTCGGCCCAGGTTTTGGGCGTCTCCGAGATGCGCACCGCAACGGTTTCGGGCCAGCGTGCCGCGCACCAGTCATAGAAGTGCCGCGCCATGTTTTCCGCCGTCGAGGGGCCGTCGAGCACATCGTTCAGATGGCGGTGGTCGAAATGCTCGTCGATATAGGTCTTGAGCGGTTTCATCTCGGTATAGTCGCGCACGAAACCATCTGCATTCAGTTCGGCCGAAGCTAGTTCGACCACGACGATATAGTTGTGCCCGTGCAGGCGCGCGCATTGGTGATCTGCTGGCAAATGCGCCAGTTGATGCGATGCCGAAAAGTGAAATTCCTTGGAAATACGGTACATTACGCGTCGTTCCTGTTGCTGATTGCCTCGATCCAGAAATCGGGGTCTTCATAGGTGGTCGGGTCTTCGACGCCTGCCAGATGGAAGGCCTCGCGCCGCTCGACACAGGTGCCGCAGCGCCCGCAATGATGCGCGCCGCCTTTATAGCACGACCAGGTTTCGGCAAAGGGCGTGTTCACCCGCGCGCCTTCGGTCACAATATCGGCTTTCGAGCGATGCACGAAAGGCGTGAAAAGCGCGACATCGGCGTAACCCTCAAGGGCTGCGCGCTGCATCTTGTCGAAGGCCTCGGTAAAGCCGGGGCGGCAATCGGGATAGATGAAATGGTCGCCCCCATGCACCGCCGTCGCAACCGCCGTATCCCCCTTGGCTGCCGCAATCCCGTAGGCGATCGTCAGCATGATCGCGTTGCGGTTTGGCACAACGGTAATGCGCATGGTTTCTTCGGCGTAGTGACCATCGGGCACGTCAATGTCGTCGGTCAGCGCTGATCCCGTCAGCGCGGCCCCGATCGGGCGCATGTCGATGATGTGATGGGGCACATTCAGATGTTTGGCGCAAAGCGCGGCATAGTCCAGCTCTTTGCGATGGCGCTGGCCATAGTCGAACGAGACAAGGCGCGACAACTCACCCCGTGCCGCGACGCTATACGCCAGTGACACGGAATCCAGACCGCCAGAGCAGATTACAAGTGTTTTCATGTTCAGTCCTTGTTTTGATGACCGGGTAGGCTGCGACCGGTGGGGCGGGGATAGAGGAGCCGCCCCCGATTGACAAGAAATCTTTGGGATTGCAGGACGGCGGCGGGGTCATTTGCTGAGGCTTTGCGGTCCTACGATCTGGCGAGGTTGCGCAGCACATACTGCAGAACGCCGCCGTTTTTCAGGTATTCGATCTCGACCGCGGTATCTATGCGTGACTTGAGCGTGATCGTCCTGACCGTGCCGTCCTTAGAGGTGATCGTGCAGGGCACCATCGAGAGCGGTGTGATGTCGCCCTCAAGCCCCTCGATGGTGATCACCTCGTCGCCGGTCAGGCCAAGTGATTGGCGGGTGTCGCCGCCGGTGAACTCGAACGGGATAACGCCCATGCCGATCAGGTTCGAGCGGTGGATGCGCTCAAAGCTTTCCGCGATCACCGCGTTCACACCCAGAAGGTTCGTGCCCTTCGCCGCCCAGTCCCGCGACGAGCCCGCGCCATATTCGATGCCGCCGAAGATGACCAGCGGCGTGCCTGCCGCCTGATAGGCCATCGCGGCGTCGAAGATGGAGGTTTGCTCGCCATTCGGGCCTTTGGTGAAGCCACCCTCGACGCCCGAAAGCATCTCGTTCCTGATGCGGATATTGGCGAAAGTCCCGCGCATCATGATTTCGTGGTTGCCGCGGCGCGAGCCGTAGCTGTTGAAATCCCTGGGCGCGACCTGACGTTCGGTCAGGTATCTGCCCGCCGGAGTATCCGGCTTGAACGAGCCGGCGGGCGAGATGTGGTCGGTGGTGATCATGTCGCCCAGAAGCGCGAGGATGCGGGCGTCGCGGATGTTCGAAATCTCGCCCGGGGCTTGTGCCATGCCCTGAAAATAGGGCGGATTCCGGATATAGGTCGAGCTTGCCGGCCAGTCATAGGTCTCGCCGCCCGATACCTCGACCGCGCGCCATTTTGCGTCCCCTTTGAACACATCGGCGTATTTGCGCAAAAACGCGTCGCGGGTCACTGTCTTTTCGACCAGCTCCGCGATCTCGTGATTGCTTGGCCAGATGTCTTTCAGGTAGACGTCCTTGCCGTCCTTGTCCTGTCCGATCGGTTCGGAAGTCAGGTCAATGCTCATATCGCCCGCCAGCGCGTAGGCCACGACAAGCGGCGGCGAGGCGAGGTAATTCGCGCGCACATCGGGCGAGATCCGCCCCTCGAAATTCCGGTTGCCCGACAAAACGGCGGCCGCCACAAGATCGCCCTCACTGATCGCCTCCGAGATTTCCGTCTGGAGCGGACCCGAGTTGCCGATACAAGTGGTGCAGCCATAGCCGACAAGGTTAAAGCCGACAGCGTCCAGATCCTCTTGCAGACCCGCGGCCTCAAGGTATTCGGTGACCACCTGCGATCCCGGCGCCAGCGAGGTTTTCACCCACGGTTTGCGGGTCAGGCCAAGCGCGCGCGCCTTGCGCGCCACTAACCCCGCGCCGATCAGAACATAGGGGTTCGAGGTATTGGTGCACGAGGTGATCGAGGCAATCACAACCTTGCCCGAGGTCATCTCGTAGCTCTCGCCCTTGACCGGAACGGCCTTGCCCATCTCGCGCTTGAAGGTCTGGGTCATTTCTTTGCCGAAGGCGGCCTTGGCCTCGGTCAGCGGCAAATAATCCTGCGGGCGCTTCGGGCCGGAAATCGCCGGAACGATGGTGCCCATGTTCAGCTCAAGCGTCGAGGTGTAAACCGGTGCATAGTCCGCGCCGCGCCAGAAGCCGTTCTCCTTGGCATAGGCTTCGACCAGCGCGATGCGGTCCTCATTGCGGCCGGTCTGGCGCAGGTAGCGCAGCGTTTCCGCGTCGATCGGGAAAAAGCCGCAGGTTGCACCATATTCGGGCGCCATATTGGCGATCGTCGCACGCTGCGCGAGCGGCAGATTATCAAGCCCCGGGCCGTAAAATTCGACGAATTTGCCAACAACGCCGTGCTTGCGCAGCATCTCGACCACCTTCAGCACTAGGTCGGTGCCGGTGGTGCCTTCGACCATCTCGCCCGTCAGCTTGAAGCCCACAACCTCGGGGATCAGCATCGAAACCGGCTGTCCCAGCATCGCGGCCTCGGCTTCGATCCCGCCCACGCCCCAGCCCAGAACGGCGACACCGTTGATCATGGTGGTGTGGCTGTCGGTGCCGACCAGTGTGTCGGGATAGGCAAGTTCAGCGCCGCTCTGATCGGTGTCGGTCCAGACGGTCTGCGCGAGGTATTCAAGGTTCACCTGATGGCAGATGCCGGTGCCGGGCGGAACCACGCGGAAGTTCTCAAACGCGCCCTGGCCCCATTTCAGGAACTGGTAACGCTCCATGTTGCGCTCGTATTCGCGATCCACATTGGCCTGAAATGCGCGCGGGTTGCCAAATTCGTCGATCATCACCGAGTGGTCGATCACAAGGTCGACCGGCACCAACGGGTTGATCTTATGCGCGTCGCCGCCAAGCGCCTTGATACCGTCGCGCATCGCGGCCAGATCGACCACGGCCGGAACGCCGGTAAAGTCCTGCATCAAAACGCGGGCCGGACGGTAGGCGATTTCGCGCGGGTTCTGGCCACCGTTTTTTGCCCAGTCACCAAAGGCTTTGATGTCGTCAATCGAAACCGAGAAACCGTTATCCTCGAACCGCAGCAGGTTTTCCAGAACGACCTTCAGCGAGGCAGGCAGCTTGGAAAAATCGCCCAGACCCGCGGCCTGTGCCGCCGGGATCGAGTAATAGGCATAGCTCTTGGAGCCAACCTGAATCTGGCGGCGGGTTTTAGCGGTGTCTTTTCCAACGATAACGGTCATGGGAGCCTCTGGATAAGTCAAACAGCACGGTGGCGGGAACTATCCCGTCTTTGTGGTCTGTCCCGAGACTTAGTTCGGTCTCGGCAGGAGTCCAACGCGTGTGGGAAAGCTGGCTGATCTGTAGACAGGCGACAGGGTGGGGCGGTAAGAAGATTTTATCCAGCCGCGACTGAATATCTTGCAACCTGAAACCGCATGGTATACTTTTGCATACAAACGGCCCGAGAGTCGGATTGCTCGCGAAATATGCGGTCCGGCCTTCAGGCTTTTGAGCCACAAAATCGTAGGGATCGCCATGAGCTTGTACACGGATTACCTGACCGAAATCGAAACGCGTAAAGCCGAGGGGCTGCACCCGAAGCCCATCGACGACGGCGCGCTGGTCGCAGAGCTGATCACACTGATCGAAGACACCGGCAGCGAGCACCGCGCAGGCGCCCTGAACTTCTTTATCTACAACACGCTGCCCGGCACCACGAGTGCTGCGGGCGTGAAGGCGGCGTTCCTTAAGAAGATCATTCTGGGTGAGGTGGCGGTTGCCGAGATCACTCCGGTGTTCGCGTTCGAACTGCTCTCGCACATGAAGGGCGGGCCGTCGGTCGAAGTGCTGCTCGACATCGCGCTTGGGGATGATGTGGGCCTTTCGGCGCAGGCTGCCGAGGTTCTTAAAACGCAGGTGTTCCTGTATGAAGCCGATACCGACCGCCTGAAAACCGCCTATAAGGCCGGGAATGCCGTCGCCAAGGGTATTCTGGAAAGCTACGCTCAGGCCGAGTTCTTCACCAAGCTTCCCGAGGTCGATGAAGAAATCAAGGTCGTGACCTATATCGCCGCCGAGGGTGATATTTCGACCGACCTTCTGTCGCCGGGCAACCAGGCGCACTCGCGTTCGGACCGCGAACTGCACGGCAAGTGCATGATTTCGGCCGCAGCGCAGGCGGAAATTCAAGAGCTGCAAAAGCAACACCCCGAAGCCCGCGTGATGCTGATCGCGGAAAAAGGCACGATGGGTGTTGGCTCGTCGCGGATGTCGGGCGTGAATAACGTGGCACTCTGGACCGGCAAACAAGCCAGCCCCTATGTGCCCTTCGTGAACTTCGCTCCGGTCGTGGCTGGCACCAACGGCATCTCGCCGATCTTCCTGACCACCGTGGGCGTGACCGGCGGTATCGGTCTTGACCTGAAGAACTGGGCCAAGAAAGTCGACGCCGACGGCAAGCCGGTTCTCGATGCCAATGGCGATGCGATCCTCGAGCAGAAATACTCGGTCGAGACGGGCAAGGTTCTGACGATCAACACCAAGGCCAAAAAGCTTTATGATGCGGATGGCACCGAGCTGGCCGATGTGGCCTCGTCCTTTACCCCGCAGAAGGTGGAGTTCATGAAGGCTGGCGGCTCCTATGCTGTCGTCTTCGGCAAGAAGCTGCAAACCCTCGCGGCCGAGACCCTTGGCGTCGAGGCTCCGGCAGTTTTCGCGCCCTCGAAAGAGATCACCCGCGAAGGGCAGGGTCTTACCGCCGTTGAAAAGATATTCAACCGCAACGCCGTGGGTGTAACCGCCAAAGCGCCGCTGTTGGCTGGCTCGGACGTGCGCGTCAAGGTGAATATCGTCGGTTCGCAGGACACGACGGGCCTGATGACCTCGCAAGAGCTTGAAGCGATGGCCGCGACCGTGATTTCGCCTTCGGTTGACGGCGCCTATCAGTCGGGCTGTCACACCGCGTCGGTTTGGGACAAGAAGGCACAGGCCAATATCCCGAAGCTGATGAGCTTTATGAATAAATTCGGCCTGATCACCGCGCGCGACCCGCAGCACCACTACCACTCGATGACCGACGTGATCCACAAGGTGCTGAACGACATCACCGTGGATGACCGTGACATCATCGTCGGCGGCGACAGCCACACCCGTATGTCCAAAGGCGTGGCCTTCGGCGCTGACTCGGGCACCGTGGCTCTGGCGCTGGCGACCGGCGAGGCAACCATGCCGATCCCCGAGTCGGTGAAAGTGACCTTCAAAGGCCAGATGAAAGACTACATGGACTTCCGCGATGTCGTTCATGCAACGCAGGCGCAGATGCTGAAGCAATGCGGCGATAACGTGTTCCAGGGCCGCGTGATCGAGGTTCACATCGGCACGCTGCTGGCTGACCAGGCCTTCACCTTCACCGACTGGACCGCAGAGATGAAGGCGAAAGCCTCGATCTGTATCTCGAACGATGAAACGCTGATCGGCTCGCTGGAACTGGCGAAAGCCCGCATTCAGGTGATGATCGACAAGGGCATGGAAAACGAGGCGGGCACGCTTCAGGGGCTGATCGACAAGGCAGACCAGCGTATCGCCGCGATCAAATCGGGCGAGACGCCCGCGCTGACCCCGGATGACAACGCGAAGTATTTCGCCGAAGTCGTCGTTGATCTTGACCTGATCGACGAGCCGATGATCGCTGACCCCGACGTGAACAACGCCGATGTTTCGAAGCGCTACACCCACGATACCATTCGTCCGGTGTCCTACTACGGCGCCGAGAAGAAGGTCGATCTGGGCTTTGTCGGCTCGTGCATGGTTCATAAGGGTGACATCAAGATCGTCGCGCAAATGCTTAAAAACCTTGAGGAAGAGGCCGGAAAGGTCGAATTCAAGGCGCCGCTGGTTGTGGCTGCTCCGACCTACAATATCATCGACGAGCTGAAGGCCGAAGGTGACTGGGAAGTGCTCCAGAAATACTCGGGCTTCGAGTTCGACGACATGTTCCCCAAGAATACCGCGCGGACCGAGTATGAGAACACGCTTTATCTGGAGCGCCCCGGCTGTAACCTGTGCATGGGCAACCAGGAAAAGGCCGAGAAGGGTGATACCGTTCTGGCGACCTCGACCCGTCTGTTCCAGGGCCGCGTGGTGGAAGACAGCGCCGAGAAGAAGGGCGAATCCCTGCTGGCCTCGACCCCCGTCGTTGTGCTTTCGGCTATTCTGGGCCGCACGCCGACGCTCGAGGAATACAAGAAGGCCGTCAAAGGCATCGACCTGACCAAATTCGCTCCGCCGCTTGAAAAGCCGGCTGGCGCGCGTTCGGTCCACTTCTAAGGGTAGTCGCCCTTAACAAGGTGATTAAAATCGGGGCGGCGCAGTTTTGCGCCGCCCCTTTGCTATTCCGGCGCGGTCAAACGCGGTTTATGTCGTTTTCTCGCAAAACCTTGATTGGCAAACCCTGCCGTAGCGGCATAGGAGTAAGGGCAGGACCACCGGACAGGATACGATGACCCCGACGCGCTTACCCCTTGCTGCCAGCCTTGTTCTTGCCGTTGCCGGTTTCGGGGCGGCGACATTCGCGCAAGATAGCGCGCCGGTTTCGGCCGAGGCGGTGGCCAGCCCTGTTGTGATCGAGCTGTTCACCTCGCAGGGCTGTTCGGCCTGTCCGCCCGCGGATGAGCTTTTGGCGGCGATTGCCCCGCGCGATGATATTATCGCGTTGGCGTTGCATGTGGATTACTGGGATTATCTGGGCTGGGAAGACCCGTTCGCGCAGCCCGCCTTTACTGCGCGGCAAAAGGCCTATGCGCGTGCGGCGGGGTCTCGAACCATCTATACGCCGCAGATGATCGTAAAGGGCCAGGACGCGCTGGTCGGCCCCGAGGCGCAAAGCCTTGAGGCGCTGATCCGTCAGGCCAAGGCAGAGGCGCCGCGCGTGGGGATCTCGGTCTCGGGCGAGGCGGGCGAGTATAAGGTCGACATCTGGCCGGTTGCGCCGACAGAGGCGCCCAATGTCGTGCAGGTCGTCCGCTATGCCCCCGAGGCGCGGGTTAAAATCCTGCGCGGCGAGAACGCAGGGCTTGAGATGGATTACGCCAATGTCGTGACCCAGTGGCACGCGGTCGCGCAATGGGACGGGCAGAAACCTACCCGCCTTTCGGTCAGGATCGAGGGCGAGGAGCCTGCGGTTGTGATCGTGCAAGAGGCGCTGCCTGGCGGCAAGGCGCCGCTGCCGGGGCAAATTCTGGCCTCCGCGCGGTTAAGCCGCTAGTCGCGGCCAGCCGCGATCCTTTCGCGCCACCAGACGTAGATCCCCGCGCCCGTGATGACCGCCGCGCCAACAATGGTCCAGAGGTCCGGCAATTGACCGAAGAACAGCACGCCCCAAAGCCCCGAAAAGATAAGCCCCAGATAGCCGAAGGGGGCCAGTAGCCCTGCTTCTGCGAGGGAAAAGGCTTTGATAAGAGCGGCTTGGCCAAGCGCCCCAAGCGCGCCTAACAGGATGATTTGCCACAGGTCTTCGGCCCGTAGCGGCACCCAGACAAGCGGCAGAAGCGCTGAACTCAGCGCCAGTCCCACCACGCCCGACCACAGAAGCGAGGTCGCAAAAGGCTCGTCCCGGACCGAGCGGGTCAGGAGTGCCCCCGCCGCGTAGGTCGTCGCCCCCGCAATCGCAAACAGCCCCGCCGGATCAAACGCCGAAACCCCCGGACGCAGCACGATCAGCGCGCCGACGAAGGCCACGACAATGCCGCCGATCCGGTGCGGCCCCAGACGCTCGCCCAGAAACAGCGCAGCACCTAGGGTAATCAGGATCGGGTTGATGTCGAACAGTGCGGCCGCCTCGGCCATGCCGATTTTGCTCAGCGCCACGAAATACAGCCCGCCCGTGACCACCTGTGTCAAAGCGCGCAAGACCTGCACCCCAAGGCGGCGCGTGCGCAGAAGGCGCGGCACGCGGGCGCGATAGACCAGCGCCAGAAGCAGAGCATTCACGATAAAGCGCGACCAGACGATCTGCGCGACGTGATATTGCGCCGACAGTCCTTTTGCCACCGCATCCATCAGCGTAAACAGCACGAGCGCGGCCAGAAGATAGGCGATCCCCGCCCCGAAACCGGAACGAGAAAGGGGGGCCATGCCGGCCCCCCCTTGGTTCAGATCGGTGTCTTTCGCGCTCACAGCAGCGATTTGACTTTGGCAGCGACGCCTTCGGGCGTGATGCCGAATTTCGCGTAAAGCTGATCCGCCGGAGCCGAGGCACCGAAACGGTTCATCCCAACGAAACCGGCCTTCGACTCGCGGCCTCGCTCGCCCAGAAGCCAGCGATCCCACGGCTGCTGGATCGCGGCCTCGACGGCCACGCGCACAGCGCCCGGCGGCAGGATGCGGCGGCGGTAAGCCTCGTCCTGCTGCGCGAACAGCTCCATGCAGGGCATCGAGACAACACGCGTGCCGATGGCTTCGGCTTGCAGGATGTCGCGGGCCTTCATCGCGATTTCGACCTCGGAACCGGTTGCCATGATGATCGCCTGACGCTTGCCGGCGGCCTCTTCGATGACATAGGCGCCGCGAGCGGTCAGGTTCTGCGACTTATGCTCTTTGCGCAGCGTCGGCAGGTTCTGACGCGAGAGCGCCAGCACCGAGGGCGTACCCTCTTGCGTCAGGGCGATTTCCCAGGCTTCAGCCGTTTCGATCACGTCGGCCGGACGGAAGGTCAGCGTGTTCGGCGTCGCGCGGCAGATCGCCAGATGCTCGACCGGCTGGTGGGTCGGGCCGTCTTCGCCAAGGCCGATCGAGTCGTGCGTCATGACATAAACTGCCGGAACCCGCATCAGTGCCGACAAGCGCATCGCGCCACGGGCGTAATCGGTAAAGCAGAAGAACGTGCCGCCATAGGGACGCAACCCGCCATGCAGCGCCATGCCGTTCATCGCTGCCGCCATCGCATGCTCGCGGATGCCGTAGTGCATGTAGCGACCACCACGGTTTTGCGGGTTGAATACGGTCATATCGCCCGATTTCGTCAGGTTCGAGCCGGTCAGGTCAGCCGAGCCGCCCATCGTTTCCGGGATCACCGGGTTGATCGCGGCCAGCACCATTTCGGATGCCTTGCGGGTTGCGACCTTGGGGGCGGCTTCCGATTGCTCTTTCTTGAACTTGCGGATAGCGCCCGCAAATTTCTTCGACACGCCAAGGGTCATCTGGCGGGTGAATTCGGCCTGCTTGGTTTCGGACAGTTTGGCGAAGCGGTCTTCCCATGCGGCGCGCTCGGCGCTGCCACGGGTGCCGATGGCTTCCCATGCAGCCTTGATGTCGGCGGGGATGTCAAACGCGCCGTGGCTCCAGCCGTAGATTTCCTTGGTCGCGGCGATTTCCGCGTCGCCAAGCGGTGCGCCGTGGGCCGAGTAGCTGTCGGCCTTGTTGGGCGAACCGAAACCGATGATGGTTTTGCAATCGACCAGAACCGGCCCTTTGGCGTTTTTGGCGGCGCTCAGCGCGCGGTCGATATCGGCAGCGTCATGGCCGTCGCACGAGAACACGGTCCAGCCCGACGCCTCGAAACGCTTGCGCTGGTCAGTCTTGTCCGACATCGAAACGCGGCCGTCGATGGTGATGTCGTTGTTGTCCCACAGCACGATCAGGTTGTTGAGTTCCTGCATACCGGCAAGGCCGATGGCCTCTTGGCTGATGCCTTCCATCAGGCAGCCGTCGCCAGCGATAACCCAGGTGCGGTGATCGACGATCTTTTTGCCGAACTTGGCTTGCAGATGTGCCTCGGCGATGGCCATGCCGACCGCGGTCGAGATACCCTGACCCAGCGGGCCGGTGGTGGTTTCAACAGCATCCAGCAGGAAGTTCTCGGGGTGGCCAGCGGTCAGGGCGCCCATCTGGCGGAAGTTCTTGATCTGCTCGAGCGTGACCTGCTCGTCGCCGCAAAGGTAAAGCAGCGCGTAGATCAGCATCGAGCCGTGACCAGCCGACAGCACGAAACGGTCGCGGTCAGCCCATTTCGGCGCTTTCGCATCGAACTTGAGGTGGTTCTGGAACAGAACCGTGGCCACATCGGCCATGCCCATCGGCATACCGGGGTGGCCCGAGTTCGCGGCCTGAACCGCATCCATCGCAAGCGCGCGGATCGCAGAGGCGAGTTTCCAGTGTTCGGGGTTCTTTTCACGCAGCGCGGCGATGTCCATCTGCAGTCCTCTCGGTTCGGGCTGTTGGCGATAACGTTGCGCTCTGATAGCAGGCTCTCGCCCAAGATCAAGCGGATGCACCAAACCTTTGATGCAAAAGGGTGGGCTAGGGCGCTTTGTTTTGGTTAAACTTGCCCCCAGCAGGCCGTTTCGCACGCGATTCGTGCGGATTTGCCGCAAAGGGGGCCAAAAGCGATAATGACAAAGGCAAACCGAGGGCGAGCGTATGGGTGATATTTCCGAGCTGGAGCGCCGGATCAGTTTCGCACTGGAGCGGATCGAAAAAGGGGTGGAGCGGTTGCGAGCCGCGCCTGTGCCCGAAGGGGCCGCGCCGGTGCAGGAACCGACGCCGCCAGAGACCGTTTCTGCCGCTGATCGTGCAGAGCTGGCCGAGCTGAAAGACGCGCTCGAGGCGGAGCGCGCGGCAAATGCGCAGCTTTCCGAGCGCGTCCGCGCGATCCGTGAAAAGCAGGAAACCACGCTGTCCGCGCTAGAGAAAAAACTCGGCTCGGCCACGCGCGCTCTGGATGCCGCGCAGGCCGAAAATGCGCGCCTCAAACGCGCCAATGCCGATCTGATCGCGGCGAATGAAACGCTGGTCGCGGCTGGCTCCGAAGGGGCGGGCGCGCTGGTCAACCGCGTGATGCAGGCCGAGCTTGAAGCCCTGCGCGCCGCGCGCACCGCCGAAGAGGCCGAGGTGCAGGACATTCTTGCCGCGCTTGAACCCGTGCTTGCCGCCGCCGAAACCCGCGCCAATGAGGAGACCTCCGATGCCTGATATTACGATCATGATTGGCGGGCGCGGCTTTCAGGTCTCGTGTCAGTCGGGCGAGGAGCATTTCCTTCATACGGCCGCCGCGATGCTGGATGCCGAGGCTGGCCCACTGGTGCAGCAGGCCGGACGTCTGCCCGAGTCCAAGATGCTGCTGATGGCGGGGCTGATGTTGGCTGATAAAACCGCGGGCGTCGAGGATCAGATCCGTGTCGCCAATGCGCGGATCGCCGAACTTGAGGCCGCGCTGCGCGATGCGCGCGAGAATGCGCCGCGCCTTGAGGTTCCCGTCGTGCCGAACGAGGTGACGGAAACGCTGGCCGAGCTGGCGGCCCGCGCCGAGAGCCTTGCCGATAAGGTTGAAGAAAGCGCGTGAGGTTGCTCGCGCTCGCATGTGTTTTGATGGGTGCTGCCGTCGAGGCGGGACCTGTTCAGACGATCTATGCGTGTGAGCGCGGTGTTGAAATCCCTCTGACTTATTTCGACGATGCGGGCGCAGGATTTGCCATCGCCCAGATCGAGGGGCGTCAGGTGTTGCTCGAACAGGTCCGCTCGGGGTCGGGCGCGTTTTACGCCGAGGGCGGCGAGACCGGCACGGGCTATTTCTGGATAACCAAAGGGGATGCCGCGACGCTGTTTTGGCGCGACGGGGTGGCGGTCGAGAGGCCACTTCTGAGCGCGTGCGAAGCCCGGGAACAATAAAGCGCGCCAGATCCGGCGCGCTTTTGGGGTTGTCGCGGGTTATTCGGCCGCGTTGGCCATTTTGAAGCCCTTGGCCAGTTGGTCCGCCGGTGCCACCGGATATTCGCCCGAGAAACAGGCGTCACAGTATTGCGGGCAGGAATTGTCGCGCCCGTCCTTCGCGCCGGTCGCGCGATAAAGCCCGTCAAGCGAGATGAATTTAAGGCTGTCCACCCCGATCCACTGGCGCATTTCCTCTTCGGTCATTTTCGCAGCCAGAAGCTTTTCGCGGTCCGGCGTATCGACGCCGTAGAAGCACGGCCACGCGGTCGGCGGGGAGGCGATCCGGAAATGCACCTCGGCGGCGCCTGCATCAAGGATCATCTCCTTGATCTTGCGAGACGTGGTGCCGCGCACGACCGAGTCGTCCACGAGGATCACGCGCTTACCCTTGATCAGCGTCTTGTTGACGTTGAGCTTCAGGCGCACGCCCATGTTGCGGATGTGGTCGGTCGGCTCGATAAAGGTGCGGCCCATATACTGGTTGCGCACGATGCCAAGCGCAAAGGGAATACCGCTGGCCTGACTGAAACCGATGGCCGCAGGCGTGCCCGAATCCGGCACGGGGCACACGAGGTCTGCGTCAACGGGGGCTTCGCGGGCGAGTTCCACACCGATTTGCAGGCGGGTTTCATAGACCGAGCGCCCGTCGATAAAGCTGTCGGGACGCGAGAAATAGACGTGCTCAAAGATACAAAAGCGCGGCTTCGTCTGGCCGAAGGGGCGGGTGCTTTCGATCTTGCCGTCCTGAATGACGACCATCTCGCCTGGATCAACCTCGCGCACGAACTCGGCGCCGATGATGTCCAGCGCGCAGGTCTCGGAAGAGAGCACATAGCCGTTGTCGCCCACACGCCCCAGAACCAGCGGGCGCACACCCAGCGGGTCGCGCACACCGATCAGCTTGGTCCGCGTCATCGCAACGATTGAAAATGCACCTTCCACGCGGCGCAGAGCATCTGCGATGCGGTCGGCGTGGTGCTTCTGGATCGAGCGCGCCATCAGGTGAATGATGCATTCCGAATCCGACGACGACTGGAAAATCGCGCCATGTTCAATCAGCTCGCGGCGCAGCGCATTGGCGTTTGTCAGGTTGCCGTTATGCGCAATCGCCGCGCCGCCCATCGAGAACTCGCCGAAGAAGGGCTGCACATCGCGGATCGCGGCGGCCTTGGAGCCCGCGGTCGAATAGCGCACATGCCCGATGCCAAGCGAGCCGGGCAGGGTCTCCATCACGGAGGCTTTGGTGAAATTGTCGCGCACATAGCCGAAACGGTGGGCCGAGTTGAAACCGATCTCGGGGTCGTAGGTGATGATCCCGCCCGCCTCTTGTCCACGGTGTTGCAGCGCGTGCAGGCCAAGGGCGACGAAGTTCGCGGCATCCGCCACGCCGACAACGCCGAAGACGCCGCATTCCTCTTTCAGTTTGTCATCGTCGAACGGATGCGCGAGGAATGTCTTTTCCGGTTGGGTCATGGCAGCGGACTCCGGTCGCTTGTGGCTTTGGCGCCCATTTAAAGCGAAACGGGAGGGCTGTTAAGCCCTCCCGCGCGGATTTGTCATCCGATCGTCACGATTTATTGCGGCGCGCTTATCGTGCGCGGGCCAGTGCAGGTCGAAACCAGTTCTTCATAGCGCGCCACAACCCAGCCCGGCGCGTCATCGGGCATGGTCGAGTTCATCTCGCCGCTGAGCGAGCTGAACACCTGGATCGAGCGCGAATTGTCGACCATCGGCACGCCTTCGCGGATACCGATTTCCTTATAGACGACAAAGGCGATCGCGACGAGCACCGCGCCCCGCAGTGCGCCGAACAGGAAGCCAAGCCCCTGATCCAGCCCGCCAAGCGCCGAGCGCTGCACCATCGAGGCGAACAAGGGCGTGAGCAGCGAAAACACCACCAGCGCCACCGCGAACACGGTTGCAAACCCCGCGATTGTGCCCAATTCGCAGCTATCTGCGATAAACCGGTCCAGAACCGGCACCTGCGCGATCAGCGGGCGCGCCACTTCGGCGAATTTATAGGCAACGACTGCCGCCGCGATCCAGCCAATGATCGCAAGAACCTCGCGCACGAGGCCACGGCTATAGGCCAGAATGGCCGAAAAAATAATCACAGCGGCTGCGATGCCGTCGATGATGGTAAAACTATCCATACGCCAGCCTGTCCCTTTACCCCTTGGGGCCAGGCGATCAGCCAGCCCCGAACATGTCCCCGACGAATGTCACCAGATCAGGCAATCGGCGCATTCGCATTCCCTCGTCCCCGCCCGCTTTGGTGCGTTCAGGAGCGATGGCTTGTGAGAAACCAAGTTTTTGCGCTTCTTTCAACCTGTTTTCCGCCTGACCCACGGGGCGAAGGGCGCCCGAGAGGCTGATTTCGCCAAAAATCACAAGGTCAGCGGGCAAAGCTACATCTTCGCGGGCGCTTAGAAGCGCTGCGGCTACCGCAAGGTCAACCGCCGGTTCTTGCACCTTCATCCCGCCCGCGACGTTCAAAAACACATCAAGCCCCGCGAACGGAATGCCGCAGCGGCTTTCGAGCACCGCCAGAATGGTCGAGACGCGGCCCGCATCCAGCCCGACAACGGTGCGGCGGGGCGAGGCAAGCGAGGAGGGGGCGACCAGCGCCTGAACCTCGGTCAGAACAGGGCGCGTGCCCTCGATCCCGGCAAACACCGCCGATCCCGGCGCGGCCTGACCGCGCTCGGACAGGAACAGCGCCGAGGGGTTGGCGACTTCGGCCAGCCCTTCGCCCGTCATCTCGAACACGCCGATTTCGCCCGCCGGACCAAAGCGGTTTTTCACGGCGCGCAGGATGCGGAACTGGTGGCCGCGCTCGCCTTCGAAATAAAGCACGGTATCGACCATGTGTTCGACCACGCGGGGACCGGCGATCTGCCCCTCTTTCGTGACGTGGCCCACAATCACCACCGCCGAGCCACGCGCCTTGGCGAATGTCACCAGCTCGTGCGCCGCCGCGCGCACCTGCGAGACCGACCCCGGCGCGCTTTCGACATTGTCGGCCCACATCGTCTGGATCGAGTCGATCACAACCAGATCGGGGCGTTCGGCATCCAGCGTGGTCAGAATGTCGCGCAGGTTGGTTTCGGTCGCAAGGCTGACGGGGGCATCGGCCAGATCCAGCCGATGCGCGCGCATCCGCACCTGAGCGGACGCCTCTTCGCCCGAGATATACATCGTCTTGAGACCCGCGCGCGCGAACCGTGCCGTCGCCTGCAACAGAAGCGTGGACTTCCCGATCCCCGGATCGCCGCCCACAAGGATTGCGGACGCAGGGACCAGACCACCGCCCAGAACACGGTCGAATTCTACCATGCCCGAACAGGTGCGGGGCGGCGGCTCTTCGCGCGACGCAAGGGTGCTCAGCGGAATGACGCGCCCCTTATGCGCGCCAAGCGACTTGCCCGCCGGACCTTTCGACAAGGGCGCCTCTTCGATGATGGTGTTCCATTCGCCGCAGGCATCGCACTTGCCGCCCCACTTTTTATGAGAGGCGCCGCAGGAGTAGCAGGTGAATGCAAAAGGGGTCTTGGCCATGCCGGTATAATGCAGAACTTTTCATGAACATCAAGCGTAAATACGCGTTTAGCGCCGCTTTGACGCAAGCGAAATCAGCAAGGACGCAATCACGCAGCCGGTGAACAGATACAGCCCCCAGCCGGTCTCGACCCGCCCGATGCCGGTGCCCTTTGCCAGCACGATATAGACTGCGATCAGGAAAATATCGGCCATCGCCAGCTTGCCCAGAAAACTCAGCGCCGGCAACAGGCGCGGCGAGGCAAGGCGGAACTGCACCAGCGCAAGCCCGATGGTCTTCAGATAGGGCGCGAAGAGGGCAAAGAAGGTGACGATCAGCGCAAGAAACACATCTTTTGCCCACAGCGCCTGAAGCCCCGAAAGCACGGTGATCTCGTCCAGATCGAAGAACGGCAAAAGCCCCGCACGCAACAGGGGCGCGACCCAGGCCACGGGAAACAGCACCAGTAAAGCAAGGTTGAGATATTTCAGCATCGGCTCCTTTGTCACTTGCCCGCGAGATTACCGCAGCGCCTCAATCGGTCCTTCGGCGCGTCCGTGGATGAACTGTTGCACATAAGGGTCTGGCGTTGTGTCCAATTCCCCGATCTTCCCCGTCCAGCGCACCTTGCCCCCGTGGATCATCGCAACGCGGTCGGCAATGGCGCGGACCGAGGTCATATCGTGGGTAATGGCGATCGCGGTCGCCCCCATCTCGGTCACAATCTCACGGATCAGATCGTTGATGACACCCGCCATGATCGGATCAAGCCCCGTGGTGGGTTCGTCGAAAAAGATGATCTCGGGCTCGGCGGCGATAGCGCGGGCAAGGCCCACGCGCTTTTGCATCCCGCCCGACAATTCCGCCGGAAACAGGTCGGCCACATCGGGCGACAGCCCCACACGGCGCAGCTTTTCAATCGCGATGGCGCGGGCCTCGTCTTTCGGGCGCTTCAATGCCCCGCGCATCAGGCGAAAGGCGACGTTTTGCCAGATGGTGAGCGAGTCGAACAGCGCGCCGCCCTGAAACAGCATCCCGAAGCGCGCCAGAAACGCGTCGCGGTCGCCTTGGGTCACATCGGCACCATCCAGCGTGATCGTCCCGCCGTCGTGATGCACCAGCCCGAGGATGCACTTTAAAAGAACGGATTTCCCTGTGCCCGAGCCGCCGATCACCACCATGCTTTGCCCGCGCGGGATCGTCAGATCAACGCCGCGCAAAACGTGGTTCGAGCCGAAGGATTTGGTGACGCCCTGGAGTTCGATCATGCCGAGAAGAACACCTCCGTCAGCAGGTAGTTCGCGGCCAGAATCGCGACCGAGGCCGCGACCACGGCTGATTTCGTGGCAGCCCCCACGCCTTGCGCGCCACGCCCCGAGTTCATGCCGAAATAGCACCCCATGATCGCGACGATAAAGCCAAAGGCCGCACCCTTCACAAGGCCCGATCCCACGTCCCAAGGCTCAAGGAAATCCCATGTGTTTTTCAGATAGGTGGCCGAGTTGAAGCCAAGCCGCCCCGTGCCGACCAGCCAGCCGCCCATGATGCCGATTATGTCGCCAATGCCAACCAGTATCGGCACCGACAGCGTCGCCGCCAGCATCCGCGGAACAGTGAGGTATTTCATCGGGTTGGTGGACAGGGTCACAAGCGCGTCGATCTGCTCGGTCACTTTCATCGTGCCGATTTCGGCAGCGATGGACGAGGCCACGCGCGCCGCCACCATCAACCCTCCAAGCACGGGGCCAAGTTCGCGCACCATGCCGATGGCGGTGATCGAGGGCACCACGGCCTCGGCCGAAAACCGCGCGCCGCCAGCGTAGATTTGCAAGGCCAACGCGGCCCCCGTGAAGAGCGAGGTCAGCCCGACAACCGGCAGCGACAGCCAGCCGATTTGCAGGCACGCAATCCAGAATTCACGCAGGTAGAACGGCGGGCGGATCAGGTGCGATACGGCCTCACCCGCGAAAATCGCCACGCGCCCGATCGAGGCGAGGCTTGCAATCACCGTGCGCCCGAGGGCGGCCAGCGGTGTGGTGAGCACACTCACCTGTCGCCCCCGCTATAAACGCGCTGATAACGGTTCCCGAGGCTGGTCAGGATCTCGTAGCCGATGGTGCCCGCTACATCCGCCAGATCGTCCACGCCCTGATCGGGGCAAAGAATATCCAGCGTCTTCGGGATCTCGTGCAGATGGGTCACGTCGACGGTAATCAGGTCCATCGAGACGCGGCCGACCACAGGGCAGGGCGTGCCATCGGCCCAAAGCGTCGCCTTGCCGGACAGTGCGCGGTGCAACCCGTCCGCATAGCCCGCGGCAACGGTGGCAACGAGCGAGTCGATCTCGGCCTCCCACGAGTTGCCATAGCCCACGGTTTCGCCAGCCGCGACCTCGCGCGTCTGGATGACCGGCAGCGAGAGGCGCGCGACCGGTTGGGCCTCTTCAAACGGCAGGCCGCCATACAGGCCGATACCGGGGCGCGTGATGTCGAAATGATACTCGGGGCCAAGCAGAATACCGCCCGTCGCCGAGAGCGAGCGCGGCACAGGCAGCCCGTCGGTCATATAGTGGAACTGCGCAAGCTGCTGCGCGTTCATCGGATGATCGGGTTCGTCGGCGCAGGCAAGGTGGCTCATGATCAGGCGCGGACCGGCGGGCAGGACGATCGGGGCCACGGCCTCCCATTCGCCCGCTTCCATGCCAAGCCGGTTCATGCCGGTATCAAGCTGCACACCAAAGGGCGCGGCGGGCAGAGCCTCGAAATGGCGCGTCACCTGATCTATCGAGTTCAGCATCGGGATCAGCCCCAGATCGCCGATAATATCGGTGTCGCCCGCCATATGGCCGGAAAAGACGTGGATTTCCGCGGCATCGCCAAGCTCTTGCCGCAGGATCGCGCCTTCCGAGGCGACCGCGACAAAGAATTTACGCACCCCGTTGCGGTATAGCGCGCGCGCCACCCGTCCGGCGCCAAGCCCGTAGGAATCGGCTTTGACCACCGCGCCCGTGGTGGTCGCGGCAGAGGATTTTGCATCAAGTGCGCGCCAGTTGGCGAGCACGGCGTCAAGGTCGATACGGAGTGTTGCGTTTGCCATGCGCGAGTTCTTTCAGTGCAGGCGCGGCAAGGTCAAGAAGAAACCGCCGCAGGTGTTTGGTAAGGCGCTAACCGCCCGTGCGCGCGGCGCCCATGCGGGCAGCCATAGTGAGGGCGGCGATCAGGCTGGCGGGTGAGGCGCGCCCTGTGCCAGCAATGTCAAAGGCGGTGCCGTGATCGGGCGAGGTGCGCACGAACGGCAGCCCGAGCGTCACGTTCACCCCGTCATCAAAGGCGAGCGTCTTGATCGGGATCAGCGCTTGGTCGTGATAGGCGCAGATCGCCGCATCATAGCGGCTCCGCGCAGCGGCGTGGAACATGGTATCGGCGGGATGAGGGCCGGAAACCGCATAGCCTTCGGTCTGCAAGTCTTTGACAAGGTTGTTGATCCAGCGGGTTTCCTCGTGTCCCATCGCGCCACCTTCGCCCGCGTGCGGGTTCAGGCCGGCAATCACCAGACGCGGGTTTTCCAGCCCGAAATCGCGGCGCAGACCTTCGGCGGTGATCTCGACGGTTTCGCGCAAAAGCGCGGGTGTGAAGGCGGCGGGCACCTCTGAGAGCGCGATGTGGATGGTGGCAGGCACGACGCGAAGCTGGTCACACGCCAGCATCATCACCACGCGCGCGCCACCCGCGAGATGCGCCAGATATTCGGTATGCCCCGGAAAGGCGAAATTCGCGCCATCCTTCAGCACCTTTTTATTGATCGGCGCGGTGCAGATGGCCGAAGCCTCGCCGCGCATCACAAGGTCAACCCCGCGCGCGATCACGTCGATCACCGCATGGGCATTGGCAGGCGTCGGTTGGCCGGGAATGGCCGCCTCGGGGAAGGGGTGGGGCAGAACCGGCATCGCACGGCCCGCGATCTGCATCGCCTCGGCAGGCGAGGCGACCTCGCGGTAGGTCGTGCCTTTGGGCAGATGCGCGGGGTCGCCGATCCAGACGAAGGGCAGCGACGTGCCCAGATGCTCCCAGGCTTTGGCGGCGATTTCGGGGCCGATGCCCGAAGGGTCGCCGCAGCTCAGAACGACAGGGCGGGTCATTGGCGCGTGATGACCGCCGCTTCGAACTGGTCGGTGTAGAAGCGGTCCGCAAAGCCCGTCAGGCGCTGGTTGAGCAGCCGCTCGCGCACCGCGTCACGGCTGGGAGCTTCGGCCCCTTCGCCAAGGATCGTCTGGCGGTTGCACAGCATCACCAAAGTCTCGGTGCCCGCGCGGTTCATCAGGCGGGACTCGTTCACATCCATCGAGGCCAGTTGCACGGCAATATCTTGCGCGATCTCGGATTGCGGAGCCGAGATCATCTCAAGCTGCTCGGCCGGATAGTCCTTGGCAACGCCATACAGATCCTTGCAGCGGTCGGCGCGATCGGCGATCCGAACGGCCTCTTTCGCCACCGTTTCAGATCCCGCTGGACCCAAAACAAGCGCTGCATAATCAAGCATTTGCGGCGCGTCTTTCACCTTGGCGCCGTCATTGATGTCGCGCAGCATGAACACCGCCACCGCATTCGGAAGCGGCATCGGCTGGGTCGCCTGATTGGGGGCGAGCGACAGGATCGCCGGACGCAGCGCGGGCGGGAGATTTTCAAGCGGCATCCAGTCCAGACGCCCGCCACGGCCCTTCGACTGGCTGGCCGAGACATCGCGCGCCATCGCGGCGAAAGCGCCCGGATCGGTCATCGCCGAGGCGCGCCGCGCCAGCGCCATCGCATCGGCCTCTTGTCCGACGGGGGCGGGAATGATGATCTCGGACAGCAGAACCTGCGTGCCTTTGCCAAGCTCGGATTCAGGCATCATCGCGCGGTCGACATCGGCCTCGGAGATATTGATCTGGCCGCGGAATTTCTCGCGCACGACAGCGCGCCACAAAAGCCCCGCCGAGACGAAATCGCGGAAGGTCTGCGGTTCGATCCCCTCTTGCGCGAGCGCCTTGAGCAAATCCTCGGTCTTCATATTGGCGCGCGCGGCAAATTCGCCCATGCCTTCGTTGATCGCATCCGTGTTAAGCGAAATCCCCATCCGCTTGGCAATATCAAGGCGCAGACGATCCTCGATCAGCCCGTTTTCCGCCACCTCGCGCAAATCGCCCGGTGCGCGCAGAACCCGCATCAGTTCCATCCGCTGTGAAATCTCGAAGCCGGTAATCCCCTGACCGTTCACCGTAATCTGCGGCGCGAACTGTGAGCTTTGGGCCAGGGCCGGTTGGCCGGTGCCAAGCGTGAGGGCCAGAAGGCTCGCAAGAAGAGAGGGAAATCGCATCATTGTCGTCGTCCGTTTGTCTTGGCCTAGCGCAGGCAGGTGCGGCGTTTGGGGTTGCGCGCGGTATCCGATCCGGCCCCGAACCCCGCAAGGGCTACAGAGATACCGAAGCCGGTTTCCGCCTCCACACTAGAGGAGGAAGTGAAGCGGCGCGAGAGGGAAAGATCGACCGTCACACATTCGTTGGCATATTGCAGGCCAAGCGCAGCTTTGCGCGCGCTTTCGGCCTGCAGATCGTAATGCGTCTCGAAGGTGCCGGACCAGCCTTCGGCGAAATTCACCGCGCCGTCAAAAAGAAGCGTCGAGAAATCGGTGTTGCGCCCTTGTAGCGGATCTGCCTCAAGCCAGAGGTAGCGCGCGTTCAGCTCGTATTTGGTGTTGGCATAGGCCAGATGCAGTTCGTCGCTGGAAATCGAGAACCCGTCGTCGATCAGCGCGCGATTGGCCAGCGAGTAGCCGTTGCCGAAGCTAAGCTGCGCCGACAACAGCCAGTCCGAGCGCATCCCTTGCAGCGACGAGGCCGAAGTGAACTGGCCAAGGTCTTTTTGCCGGAACACCCGCCCGAGTGTTGCTGTGGCCGACCAGCCGTTCGCGTCGATGCGGGTCCAGCTTACGCCCAGATTGGCGCGCAGCCCGCGTTCGCGCGCGTCCAGCCCCGGAAAACGGGTCAGCGAGAACAGGTTGCCTTCGTCGAATTCGGTCAGCAGGCTGTCTTCGTTGGGGGCGGTAGTGAAGTTGTCGGGCGTCCAGACGAGCTGTGCCACGGGTTCGAGCACATAGGACGCGGTAGGCGTGGCTGCGACCCACGGCCAGCGGAACTCGGCCGCCGCATGGGGCAGGGCGCGCAGGATCGTCGGGTCATAGGCCGGATCGGAAGAAACCGAAATCGCGTCGACCCCCACACCCAGATCGGTGCGCGCCAGAATGCCGGGGCCAAACTGCCAGTTGCGCCGCCAGCTTGCGTCCATCGAGGCGCGCATACGGTCGCGGCCGTCGGGCACCAGATCGTCGTCAGCCCCGTCAGCCCAGCTTGTCGAGGCGCGCCGCGCACCCGCGATGGTCCAGTCCAGCGTGATCTCGCCGCCGATCGAGGCGGGGCGGTAGATCTGCACCCATTCGCCCGTGACGGCCTGCATCGGTTGGCTGGAGTTGCTCTCGCCTTCTCGGATCGAGTGGGTATTGCCGATGCGCGCGTGGATCATCTGGTCGCGGCGGATGCGCTCGATCTCGACGCCGGACCAGAGCCGGTCGTCATCGGTAATGCCGTAATCCAGCAGATAGCTGTCATCCGAGACCAGCCGCAAATCGGCGGTCAGTTTGAAATCGGCAGGCAGATCGGCGCTCAGATCGCCAAACAGATAGCCGCGTGTCGCGCCCGGACGGATCGAGTCATCCGACAGCGCGCCGGTCAGCTCGTAGCTGCCCCAGTTCAGCGCACGGCGATAGCGCGCCTCAAGCGTCGTCGTGCGCCCGCTGGAAAGATAGGGCGCGAGCGTCAGATCGGAGGAGGGGTCGATCGCAAAGAAATACGGGATCTTGACGCCCGTCCCGAGGTTCGAGGTCGAGCGGAACTCGGGCTGCAGGAAGCCCGACATGCGTTCGACCGTCGGGTCGGGCATCCGCAGGCGCGGCAGATACAAAAGCGGCACGCCCATCGCGCGGAACTGGGCACTCTCAAAGATGATCTGCTTGGTCTCGGTGTTATGCGTCACCTTGCGTGAGCGGATTTCCCACAAGGGATGCGGCTCGCCGACGCAGACCTCGCACGACGACGCCGTAACATTGCTCAGCTCGAGGATTTTGCCTTCGCGCCGTTCGATCCGGGCCGCAGCAAGCTGCAATTCGCGCGACAGAACCGCCCGCGCGCCGGTCAGGATGCCGTTTTGCAGGTCTTGCGACAGCTCGGCCTGATCGGCCACAAGAACGGTGCCATCTGTTGCCGGATCAACAAGCCTGAGCGGGCCTTCGATGGTCAGTTTTTCGGTCTTCGGGTCAAAGCTCACGCGCGAGGCGCTCAGGCGCTGATCCTGATAGATCACCTCGACATTGCCCTCGGCCACAAGCGTATCCGCGCCCGTCAGGATCACGCGATCCGCCAGAAGCGAGGCCGGCGCGGTGTCTTGCGCCCGAAGTGCGGGGATCCCGACCATCAGTCCGAACGCCAGCGCCGAAACCGAAAGGAGGAGGCGGGAATTGAAACGGGGCGCCATCAGCCTTCCTCCAGATGCAACACAAGCGCGAGCGGCAGGATCAGCGCGATCACCGGCGGCGCGAAGGCCGCCAGCATCACCGGCACCTGACCGCTTTCTCCAAGCACCTGCGCCACATTGCGCAGGAAAAACAACCCCAGCCCCGCACCAAAGGCCAGAAGAACCATCACCTCGGTCCGGCCCTGGCGCGCGTGGCGCATGGTGAACGCGGCCGCGATCAGCACCATCGCCGCCAGAAATGCCGGAAGCGCCAGCTCGGACAGCATCCAGACCTGATGGCGCCGCGTCGAAAATCCGGCCTCTTCCAGCGAGGCGATGAAGGCGGGCAACTGCCACAGCGGCACATCCGAGGGCTTGCCGAAGCTTTCTCGGATACGCGCGGCGGTCAGATCGGTCGGCAGGTCGAGCGTGTCATAGCGCTTGGCCGCAGTCTCGGGATTGGAGACACCGTCCAGCGGCCATTGCTTTACGCCCGTCAACTGCCACGCGCCGGGCACCAGAAGTGCCTCATCGGCGATCAGGCGCTGCACCGGGCCTTTGTCGGGCGTGGAAATCTGGAAGCTCACATCAAAAAGCTGCGTCGCCTCGCCATTGGCTTGCCGCGCATGGATCACGGCCTGTGCCAGAGGATAGTCGGGCAGGCGTGCGCTTTGCCGCATCCAGACGCCCGATTTGTTGATCGAGATCGACCCGTCGGAAGCATCGGCGCGCAGCGCGGCACGCAATTGCTCGTAACGGTTTTGGGTCGCCGCCACGATCGGGTTGCCCGCCGCGATGGCAAAGAGGCCAATCAGGAAGGCTACCAGCACCGGTGACACCAGCATCCGCAGCGCCGAGCGTCCCGATGCCCGCACGATCACCAGTTCCGACCGCCGCGACAGGCCCACAAACAGAACCACCGCCGAGAGCACCATGATCAGCGGCATGATTTCATACAGCGTCTTGGGCAGCTTCAGCAGTGAAATGACCGAAAGCATCGCGGCATTTGCCTCGCTTTGCACGAAACGCCGCGATTCCTCGGCCAGATTGACCAGAAACAGGATCGTCGTGAAGGCGAAGGTCACGATCAGATAGGCCTTCAGGAACATCCGCGCGATATAAAGCGAAAGGGTCATCCGGCGGCCCCTTCGCTGATCGGTTTTGCACGCGGACGGCGGCGCGGCGCAGAGGCCATCCAGAGCGCCCCCAACCCGACGGCCGTCAGCGCAAGGGGGGGCAGATAGTGCAGCCCCCAAAGCCCGAGGTTGCCCTGAACCACACGGCCAAACGCGTTTTGCGCCACGTTCAATAGCACCATGATAAAGGTCGCCAGCACGATCTGGCGCCACAGGCCAAAGCGCGTGAACCCGCCCAGCATCATGATGCCAACCCCCATCAGGATCGCCGCAGGTGCCAGCAGGGTTGCCGCGATCCTCTCATGGATGCGCGGCACGATCAGCGGCAGTCGCTCGGGCGGGAGTTTCTGGCTTGCGGTTTCCAGATCAAGCAGTTCCAGCGTCGTCAGATCATCGGGTTTCAGCTTGCGGTAGGCATTGGGCGCGATGCGGCTGGCCAGATCGAAGGTGAAGGTCGAGAACCGCACCACCGAAAGCCGCTGATCCGAATGGCGCAGCATCTCGGACATGCCGTTCATCAAGATCAGTTTCGGTCCGGTGTCCGAGCCGACAACAAAGGCGCGCTCGGCGGTATAGGTGACGGAATTTGCTGTCGAACGTGTATCCGAGATGAACACGTCCTCCAGCTCGCCCCGGTCCGAAATCGCGCGGATATACATCGTCAGCCCTTCGACCGGCGTCTGCAAGGCGCCCTCGACGAGAAACTGCGCCGCCAGATCGTTGGCGACCTCGGTCTCGCGGTCGGCAAGGCGCGCGCGTGAGACCGGCACCAGATGATGCACCAGCGCCGTCATCATCAGCGCGACGATCAGCCCCAGAAACATCGCCGGAACCGCAAGACGGCTGGGCGAAATGCCAAGCGCGCGCATCACCACGAATTCCGAATCCTGATTAAGGCGGTTGATCGTGGCAATCGTCGCGGCAAAAGCTGCCGCCGGAAGCACAAGCCGGATCACATTCGGCAGGGACAGCGCGGTGAATTCGATGACGACCCAGGCGGTCTGCCCGTCGGAAATCAGCCGATCGAACAACAAGACAGCCCGATTGATCCAATACACAGAGACCAGAACGAGCGCAAAAAACCCGAACAGCACCATGAATTGGGACAGCAAGTATCTGTCGAGCCGTTTCAAAACCACAAAATCCCCCCGGACTTTGTCTCTCTTTAGCGGGCTTGCGGGCAATGGGAAAGCCCCGCGCGACATCTGTGGCAAGGCAGCTTTTCATTTTTTCAGGCGGCGGCTAGTCTGGCCCCGAAATCGGTGGGAACGCGGGGCAGGGATTGCTCCGCCGCGCCAGTATGAAATTGCCTCGACCGGAGAGAAAAATGACCCATCCCGTTGCTATCCGCTTTTCTGAGACCGACATTGAAACGCTGGCCTCGCGGGCGGGGCGGATCGCGGTTCTTATCGGCGCCGAGGGCAAAATGGGCCCCGAGGCGCGCCGCCTGAACCGCCTGACCAAAGGTGCGGTTGCGCGGGCGGTGGCCTCGGAGGCTTTTGGCAAGCTGAAATCCGCCGAGGCGCTGGTGCTTGGCTGGCCCACGGGGCTTGAGGCCGAGGCGCTGCATCTGGTCAAGCTCGACCGCCGCGCGCCGCAAGAGGATCTGCGCAAGGCGGGCGCGGCCCTTGGCAAGGCCTTGGGCGAAAGCGGCGTTCTTGTGCTGGCGGGCAACCATCCGCGTGCGGACGAGCTGGCCTTCGGTCTGGCATTGCGGGCCTATCGTTTCGACTATCACACGGATGAAAAGCCCGTGTTTGGTGCTGTCGAGGTGATGGTGGGTAAACCCGAAGAGGTTGCTGCCAAGGCCGCGCCCCATGCCGCGCTGGCAGAAGGCGTGTTTTTCACCCGCGATCTGGTCAATGAACCGGCTAACATTTTGACAACAGACGATTTCGCGGCTCGTTTGGCGGCGATGCAGGAACTTGGCCTTGAGGTCGAAATCCTTGAAGAGGCCGATCTGGAAAAACTGGGGATGCGCGCGCTATTGGGCGTTGGGCAAGGCTCGACCAGCCCCTCGAAGGTTGTGGTGATGCAATGGAATGGCGGCCCCAAGGGGGAGGCTCCGTTCGCGCTGGTCGGCAAGGGCGTGTGTTTCGACACCGGCGGTATTTCGATCAAACCGGCTACTGGCATGGAAGAAATGACCATGGATATGGGCGGCGCGGGCGTGGTGTCGGGTGTGATGCGCACGCTGGCGCTGCGCAAGGCCAAGGCCAATGTCGTGGGTATCGTCGGGCTGGTGGAAAACATGCCTGACGGCAACGCACAGCGCCCCGGTGATATTGTGAAATCCATGAAGGGCGACACGATCGAGGTGATCAACACCGACGCCGAGGGGCGCCTCGTTCTGGCCGATGTGCTGTGGTATGCGCAAGAGCGGTTTGCGCCCAAGGCGATGGTCAATCTGGCGACCCTGACGGGGGCGGTCATCATCGCTCTTGGCCACGAAAACGCAGGTCTTTTTGCGAATGATGACAACCTGGTAGGCGATATTCTTAAAGCGGCTAAAGCCGAAGGCGAGGGCGCCTGGCACATGCCGCTCCAACCCGCCTATGACCCGCTCATCAAATCGCGTCTGGCCGACATCAAGAACACCGGCGGGCGGCCTGCGGGCTCGATCACGGCGGCGGCGTTCCTCAAGCGTTTCGTCAAGGATGAGGTGCCGTGGTGTCATATCGACATTGCAGGCGTGGCGCTGCCGCCCGGTGAAACCACGCTGGCCCCCAAAGGCGCGACCGGCTGGGGTGTTCTGACGCTCGACCGGCTGATCCGCGACAAGTTCGAGGGCTGATCCCTTGGGTGCTGCCAATTTCTACCACGTCACCCAGTCACCGCTGGAAAGCGTTGTCGAGAACCTGCTCGGGCGCGCGCTTGGGCAGGGGTGGCGGGTGGAAGTGCGCGGGCGCGAGGTGGGCCGGATGGACTGGTTCGACCAGAAGCTCTGGCTTGGCCGCGATGACGGGTTCTTGCCGCACGGGATCGCGGGCGGGCCGCACGACGCGCTCCAACCCGTGCTTTTGACGACCGCGCCGGCAGAGGGCCGGTTCGACGCGCTGATGGCGATTGACGGGGCCGAGGTGGCGCCCGCCGAGATCGAAGCGCGCGAGCGGGTCTGGATACTCTTTGATGGCAATGACCCGATGGCGCTTGATGTGGCGCGCGGCCAGTGGCGGGCGCTGACGGGCGCGGGCGTCGCGGCGCAATACTGGTCCGAAGAAAGCGGGCGCTGGCAGATGAAGGTCGAAAGCGGCGGCTGACTTCCCTTCGCGCGCATTTGCCCCTAGAGAGGCGCCAAAGGAGCCCGCCGATGACCCAACGCTTCCAGTTTGCCCTGCACGCCACCGATGGCAAAGCCCGCACAGGCGTCATTTCCACGCCGCGCGGCGAGATCCGCACACCCGCCTTCATGCCCGTTGGCACGGCGGCGACGGTCAAGGCGATGATGCCCGAATGCGTGGCCGCGACGGGGGCGGATATTCTGCTCGGCAACACCTACCACCTGATGCTGCGTCCGACCGCCGAGAGGATCGACCGGCTTGGCGGTCTGCACAAATTCATGAACTGGGACAAGCCGATCTTGACGGATTCGGGCGGTTTTCAGGTGATGAGCCTCGCCTCCTTGCGCAAACTGACCGAGGAGGGGGTGCGGTTTTCCTCGCATATCGACGGCTCGAAGCACATGCTGACGCCCGAACGCTCGATGGAGATCCAGCGCTTGCTTGGCTCGGACATCGTGATGGCGTTCGACGAATGCCCCGCGCTGCCCGCCACCGAAGAAGAGGTCGCGAAATCCATGCGCCTGTCGATGCGGTGGGCGTTGCGCTCGCGCGAGGCGTTCGGCGACCGTCCGGGCCACGCGCTGTTCGGCATCATGCAAGGCGGCGTGACACCTGAGCTTCGCGAGGAAAGCGCCGGAAAACTCAAGGAAATCGGGTTCGAAGGTTATGCTGTCGGCGGTCTTGCCGTGGGCGAGGGGCAAGAGGCGATGTTCGGCGTTCTGGACTATGCGCCGGGCTTTTTGCCAGAGGACAAACCGCGCTATCTGATGGGGGTTGGCAAGCCAGACGACATCGTCGGCGCGGTTGAGCGCGGCATCGACATGATGGATTGCGTGCTGCCGTCGCGCTCGGGGCGGACGGGGCAGGCGTGGACGCGCCGCGGGCAGGTCAATATCAAGAACGCCCGCCATCAGGACGACCCGCGCCCCCTGGACGAGGCCTGCACCTGCCCGGCCTGCCGCAACTATTCGCGCGCCTATCTGCACCACGTTTTCCGCGCCGGAGAGATGATCTCGGGGATGCTGCTGACATGGCATAACCTGCATTACTATCAAGAGCTTATGCAGGGGCTGCGCGACTCTATCGCGGCGGGGCGGCTGGCGCAGTTCGTGGCGGATTTCCACGCCCTGCGCGCCGAAGGTGACATAGAGCCGCTCTAACCGTTACGCGGGTAGAGGTGCCGCCGTGGCTGGTCTCTCTTGCTTGCGTATCTGCGTGCCAAGGAGCGACCAGTCGCGCGTGCCGTTCAGCCGCGCCCTGAGGCACATCGCCAGATCACGCGGCATCGAATAGAAATTCAGAAACAGCCAGTACCCGACGGGAATATTCTCGTAGCGCACGATCACGCTGAGGTCCGAGCCGTAGGGAGCAGGTTCGATCCGGTATTCGATGATCTCGGGGATATTGGTCTTGTCTGCATGAACCGGCCGCTTCTCGATGCGGATACGCCGGTTGGGGGTGATCTCGGTGCGGCGCACCAGCGAGCTGGTATCGGGATAGCCCCAACGGCGCGGGATACACAGGATGAACTCGGCATCTGTTCCGGCGGGCGCGGGCATCGTCATCGCACCGGGCTGATAATACTGGCGCACGGTCTGAGGGTCCGGCACGACGCGTTTCCAGACCTCTTCGGGGGTAAGCCGCGTGTGGATACGCGCCTTGCACGGCCCGTATTTGACCTTCGGCGCGAATCTGGACAGCGGTCCGTAAAGGATGCTCTCAAGCAGCCAGAGTATCGCAATCGCGATTACCGTTACGATAAAATCCGGCAGCATTGCCTGATGCACGACGTAGGTCACTGGGGCTGTAAGCAGCAGGGTAAGGCTGACAACCTCGATCATCGTCAGAAAGCGCGGGATGAACAGCGTCAGGAACAGCATGGGCAGCCCGACCAACACGGCAGAGGTGATCGCAATCATCACAAAGCTGGACGGGGCGATCAGAAAAAACTCTACCAGATCAAAGGCAAGTATATAGCCGAACAGACTGAGCGTCAGCGTGATCCAGCCGAACAGAAATCGGGGCCATTGGTTGAAAAATCGACGAAACATGAAACCACTCCAAATAAACCAATTCAGGAGTAGTTCACCAATAAGTTGTGGCGAGATTTTGGAAAGACTTGGGAGAAATAAAAACGGCGGCCATTTCTGACCGCCGTTTTGTCTTTTAGGCGTCCGCGCGGGCGGCGCGTTTGCGCTCGTGCGGGTCAAGGTGACGCTTGCGCAGACGCACGATCTTCGGTGTGACTTCGACCAGTTCGTCGTCGTTGATATAGGCGATGGCCTCTTCCAGCGACATCCGCACCGGCGGCGTCAGGCGCACGGCTTCATCGGTGCCCGATGCGCGCACGTTGGTCAGCTTCTTGCCCTTGAGCGGGTTGACCTCGAGATCGTTGTCGCGCGAATGCTCACCGATGATCATGCCGGTGTAGACCTGCTCTTGCGCGCCGATGAACAGCTTGCCGCGCTCTTCGAGGTTCCACAGCGCATAGGCCACCGAAACGCCGTTCTCCATCGAGATCAGAACGCCCTGACGACGTCCTTCGATGGCGCCTTTATAGGGTGCCCACGAATGGAAGATGCGGTTCAGCACGCCGTTGCCGCGCGTGTCGGTCATGAATTCGCCCTGATAGCCGATCAGCCCGCGCGAGGGGACAAGCGCCACGATGCGCGTCTTGCCGCCTTCGGCGGGGCGCATCTCGGTCAGTTCGCCCTTGCGGGTGCTGGTCAGTTTCTCGATCACGACGCCGGAGTATTCGTCATCCACGTCCACGATGACTTCTTCAATCGGCTCAACGCGTTGGCCGTCTTCCTCGCGGAAGATCACCCTCGGGCGCGAGATCGACAGTTCGAACCCTTCGCGGCGCATGTTCTCGATCAGAACGCCCATCTGAAGTTCGCCACGACCCGACACGATGAACGCGTCGCCGCCGGGGGTGTCTTCGACGCGGATGGCGACGTTGGTTTCGGCCTCTTTCATCAGGCGCTCGCGGATCACGCGCGACTGGACCTTGCTGCCGTCCTTGCCCGCCAGCGGGCTGTCGTTGATGCCGAAAGTGACCGAGATCGTCGGCGGGTCGATCGGTTGCGCGGGGATGGCAGTGTCAACGTCAAGCGCGCAGAGCGTATCCGCCACGGTCGCCTTGGTCATGCCTGCGATGGTGACGATGTCGCCTGCAACGGCTTCGTCGATCGGCTGTTGCGAAAGGCCGCGGAAAGCGAGGATCTTGGTGCAGCGGAATTGTTCAATCCGGTCGCCGTTGCGCGACAGCGCCTTGAGGGGGTCGCCGACTTTGAGCGTGCCGGCCTCGACGCGGCCCGTGAGGATGCGCCCGATGAACGGGTCGGCGCCTAGGGTGGTGGCCAGCATCTTGAACGGCTGGTCGGCCTGGAATTCCTGCTTCGGCGGCTCCACATGTTCGAGGATCAGGTCGAACAGGGCGCTCAGGTCTTTGCGCGGGCCGTCAAGTTCAAGATCAGCCCAGCCACCGATGCCCGACGCGTAGACATGCGGGAAGTCCAGTTGCTCGTCATTGGCGCCAAGGTTGGCAAACAGGTCGAACACCTCGTCCAGCGCGCGGTCCGGCTCGGCTGCGGGTTTATCGACCTTGTTCAGCACGACGATGGGCTTCAGGCCAAGGGCCAGCGCCTTTTGCGTCACGAATTTGGTTTGCGGCATCGGGCCTTCGGCGGCGTCAACCAGCAGGCAAACGCCGTCAACCATGCTCAGGATGCGCTCCACCTCGCCGCCGAAATCGGCGTGGCCGGGGGTGTCGACGATGTTGATGCGCGTGCCTTTCCATTCGACCGAGGTTGCCTTGGCCAGAATGGTGATGCCGCGCTCGCGCTCGATATCGTTGCTATCCATCGCGCGTTCCGCGACGGCCTGATTTTCCCGGAACGCGCCGGATTGCTTGAGAAGCTGGTCAACGAGGGTCGTTTTGCCGTGGTCGACGTGCGCAATAATCGCGATGTTGCGAAGGTCCATGAGTGTCCGCCTGTACGTGGTTTGAGGCGGCCATACAGGCAAACCGACCGAATGGCCAGCCTAATGAACCTGTGCTTTGGAAAAGAGATTGATGACCAGTATCCCCGAGATAATCAGGCCAAGCCCCAGAAGGGCCGGAAGATCAAGTTTTTGCCCGAACAAAAGCCGCCCCGAGATGGTAATCAGGATAATTCCGATGCCCGACCAAAGCGCATAGGTGATACCAAGGGGCAGCACCTTAAGAACCATCGTAAAGAAGTAGAACGCCCCCGCAAAGCCGATGATAACCCCGACCGACGGCCAGAACCTTGTGAATTGATGGCTGGCTTGCAGGCAGGACGAGCCGAAGGTCTCGAACATGACCGCGATCAGCAGGAACAGATAGGTTTTCGGCATGTGCCCCTCAGACGATATAGCGGTCGCGACGGTGGTTCATCGCGATCACGATGTTCAGGACAATCGCACCAAGGAAGGACCAGGCTACGACCGACGGCTCCAACATCACGGCCGCAACCGCAAAGATGCAGACGTCGAACATTAATTGCGTCATTCCGGCCCGAAAACCCGTCTTATCTTGCAGATATAATGCAAGAATGCCGACGCCGCCCAAACTGGCCCCGTGGCGGAACAGCGCCAAAAGCGCCGAGCCCGAGATCACACCGATCAGCACGGCCCCCAGTGCGGGGTGCAGGTTCTCGAAGCTGATGTAATGGGGCAGGATCATGGTGCCCACGGACAGAAGTGTCACGGAGATCAGCGTCTTGACGACGAACAGCCCGCCCATGCGTTTGTAACCCAGCCAGTAAAACGGCAGGTTCACCGCAAAGAACACCGCGCCAAAGCTCCAGCCGGTTGCATAGGAAATCAAGAGCGCAAGCCCCGCCGTCTGGCCCGTGACAAAGCCCAGATGGGTCATGATGACGATGCTCAGCGCGGCCATCAGGGCGCCGTAGCCGATGCCCTGAGCATCATCCAGCACCGAATGGCGCGCGGGGTTTTCTGCAATAATCTCGGTCATGTGAAACTTCTCTCACGGCGCGCAGGCGGCGGCAAGAGGGCAGGTGGGCCGCAAAGAAAAGCCGGGCACAAGGCCCGGCCAGTCAGGGGAATACCCGCTAGGCGTCACATCGCCTCGTTCAGATACTCGTCGACCTTTTCAAGGAAGCCCATCGTCGTCAGCCAGCGCTGATCTGGGCCAACCAGAAGCGCCAGATCCTTGGTCATATTGCCGTCTTCCACGCATTGCACGGTGACGCGCTCCAGCGTTTCGGCAAAATTCATAAGCTGTGCGTTATCGTCCAGTTTCGCGCGGTGCTTAAGCCCGCCGGTCCACGCATAGATCGACGCGATCGAGTTGGTCGAGGTCGCCTCGCCCTTCTGGTGTTGGCGGTAATGGCGCGTAACGGTGCCGTGCGCGGCCTCGGCCTCGACGATCTTGCCGTCGGGTGTCATCAACTTCGAGGCCATAAGGCCAAGCGAGCCGAACCCCTGCGCGACCGTGTCGGATTGCACGTCGCCATCGTAGTTCTTGCACGCCCAGACAAAGCCGCCGTTCCATTTCAGCGCGCAGGCGACCATATCGTCGATCAGGCGGTGCTCATACCAGATGCCGGCCTTTTTGAACTCGGCCTCGAATTCCTCTTCATAGACCTTCTGGAACAGGTCTTTGAAGCGCCCGTCATAGGCTTTGAGGATGGTGTTCTTGGTCGAAAGGTAAACCGGCCATTTGATCGACAACCCATAGTTCAGCGAGGCGCGGGCGAAATCTATGATGGAGTCGTCGAGGTTATACATCCCCTGAAATACACCGGCCGAGGGTGCGTCATAGACAAGCTTCTCGATGACGGTGCCGTCTTCGCCCTCGTATTTCATCGTCAGCTTGCCCTTGCCGGGGAAGTGGAAATCGGTGGCCTTATACTGATCGCCAAAGGCGTGACGCCCCACAACGATCGGCTTGGTCCAGCCCGGCACAAGGCGCGGCACGTTGCGGCAGATGATCGGCTGGCGGAACACGACACCGCCAAGGATGTTGCGGATCGTGCCGTTGGGCGACTTCCACATCTGTTTCAGGCCGAATTCCTCGACGCGCGCCTCATCGGGAGTGATGGTGGCGCATTTCACGCCGACGCCATGCTCTTTGATCGCAAGGGCGGAGTCGATGGTGATCTGGTCGTCGGTGCGGTCGCGCTCCTGAATGCTCAGATCGTAATATTTCAGGTCGATGTCGAGATAGGGCAGAATGAGTTTCTGCTTGATGAAATCCCAGATGATGCGGGTCATCTCGTCGCCGTCGAGCTCGACGACCGGATTTGCGACTTTGATCTTGGACATGGGGGCCCCTCCATGGCGGGAATGAGTCGATGATGACACCTTCCTTAGCCTAGGATTGGGGTGAACTCCAGCATTTGTATGCGAATGTATACCGAAAAGAGTCAGCCGCGCCCGCGCGCTTCGAACCACGGGTGGATGCGGGCCTTGACCCAATCCCAGACGTGGGGCAGGCCGCGTGCGACTTTGTTGCCCACACGCTCTTCGACCTGCGCGAAGGTGACGTCGTAGTCGTCCCACGATCCGCCGCCGCCAAGCTTGTTCAGCAGAACCGGCTGCACGCGGTCCAATGATTTTGCATAAATTGCGGTCGGGGTTTCGGCGGCTTCGAACTCGTGCCATATTGCATGAAATTCATCGCGCAAGTCACGGGGAAGAAGTCCAAAAATCCGCTCTGCCGCAGCGTGTTCGGCGGCGATGATCTCGGGCGCGCCATGCGCGGCTCCGCCTTGCGAGTGGATTGGCACATCGCCCACGTCGATTTCGACCAGATCGTGCAGAAGCAGCATCTTGATGGCGCGGATCGGGTCCACCTCGGGGGTGGCGTGATCGGCCATCACCAGCGCATAAAGCGCCAAAGACCAGCTATGCTCGCCCGAATTTTCCTGCCGCGACAGGTCATGCACCGAGGTCGCGCGGTAGACAGTTTTCAGCTTCTCTGCCTCAAGCAGAAAGGCAAATTGTTGGTCTAACCGCGCACTCACGCGGGTTTGTCCCGCAGGCGCGCGATCTTGTCCTCAAGGTATTTGCGGCCACGCCGTTCGGCCAGAAAGATCCGGCAGGCGGCGTTATAGGCTTCTTGCAGCGAAGGGGAGGATGTCCCGATATAGTTCCCGACATCGACCCAGAGCCGGTCGTCACCGTGCTCGTCCATCGCTGCCATCGTATCGGCCGCCAGTTTCTCGGCCAGATCCTCGATCAGAGACATGCGCCCCCCTTTGCAATCGTCTTAGCGCGTGCCTTCGGTCAGGCGGCGCTTCACATAGGCCTGCACCGTTTCGATCATCGGCTTCATATGGGCTTCTTCGTCCTTGAAGAAGTGGTCCGCGCCGTCAACCTCGGTGTGGGTGATGGTGATGCCCTTTTGCTCGTGCAGTTTCGACACCAGCGAGTTGGTTTCCGAAGGCTGCGCGATCCGGTCGGCTGTGCCGTTGATAATCAGCCCCGACGAGGGGCAGGGCGCCAGGAAGCTGTAATCATAGTTGCCGGGGCCGGGCGACGAGGGGCCGGGCGGCGCAACAGAAACGAAACCGGTGATCTCGGGGCGGCGCATCAAAAGCTGCATCCCGATCCACGCACCAAACGAATGGCCCGCGACCCAGCAGTGCTTGGAGTTCGGGTTCATCGCTTGCAGATAGTCCAGCGCCGATGCGGCATCCGACAATTCGCCAATGCCCTGATCGTATTCGCCCTGCGACCGGCCCACGCCACGGAAGTTGAAGCGTAGCACCGTGAAGCCAAGCTTGTGGAAGGCGTAATGCAGGTTATAGACGACGCGGTTGTTCATCGTGCCGCCGAACTGCGGATCGGGGTGCAGGATGATCGCGATCGGCGCGTCGGGCGCGGCCTGCGGATGGTAGCGGCCTTCAAGGCGACCTTCGGGGCCGGGGAAAATGACTTCGGGCATCGTCTCTCGCTTCTTACGCTGCCCCGTCGTCGGTGGCCCGGTGTCGCGCGAAACTTGACGCTTTCACTCAGAGACCGTAGGACAGGGCCGGACCCGGCACCATGCCGGAATTCGATCCGAATTGAGTTAAGCGGCCCGAGGCGCGGCGTCAATGCTTGGGCTATGGAAATGCACCCGAAACAAGGGAGTGCGGGCATGAAACTTTCGACGAAGGGGCGTTACGCGATCGTGGCGCTGGTCGATCTGGCCACCGTTGGCCCGAAAGAGCGCACCTCGCTGGCGGCTATATCCGAGCGCCAGCAGATTTCGCTGCCCTATCTCGAACAGCTTTTCGTGCGCCTGCGGCGTGCGGGGCTGGTCAATTCGGTGCGCGGTCCGGGGGGCGGCTATAAGCTCGCGCGCCAGCCCGAGGACATCCGCATCTCCGAGGTCTTCGAGGCGGTCGATGAAACCGTTTCTGCGCTGCATGTGGGGGCGGGGGCGTCGGGCGGGATTTCCGGCTCGCGCGCGCAATCCCTCGCGAACCGCCTGTGGGAGAGCTTGTCCGCGCAGGTTTTTGTTTTTCTTCATCAAACGACGCTTCAGGATGTCGTGAAAAACGGGCTGAAGCCCTGTCCGGCAGTGCCGAGCCTGTTCTCGGTTGTGGATGACTAAGGGCTGCGGCCCCGTGAGTGAAAGGCACGCGATGGAGCGGCTTTATCTTGACTGGAACGCGACGACCCCGCTGCGGCCCGAGGCCAGGGCGGCAATGGTTGCGGCCATGGATATTGTCGGCAACCCGTCCTCGGTTCATGCCGAAGGGCGCGCGGCCAAGTCCGCGCTGGAACGCGCGCGCGCCGATCTGGCCGAGGCTTTGGGCGCGGACGGGCAGGACATCGTGTTCACCTCCGGCGCGACCGAGGCGGCGGCTTTGGCGTTGTCGGGGCGCGGGATTCATGCGGCCGAAATCGAACATGATGCGGTGTCGTCATGGTGCGAAACCGATCTGGCGGTGGACGGGTTTGGCCGTGTTTCGGCGCCTGATCCGGCGCAATCGGCGCTGCAACTGGCCAATTCCGAAACCGGCGTGATTCAGGATTTGCCGCAGGGATTGTGGCTTTCGGATCTGACGCAAGCCTTCGGAAAGGTGCCTTTCGCCTTTAACTGGATGGGGGCGACCTGCGGCATAGTGTCTGCGCATAAGCTTGGCGGGCCAAAGGGTGTGGGTGCGCTGGTCCTGCGCCGCGGCACCGATATTTCGGCGCAGCTTAAGGGCGGCGGGCAGGAGATGGGGCGCCGCGCGGGCACCGAAAACCTGTTGGGCGCGGTCGGGTTTGCCGCTGCCGCCAAAGCCGCGATGCGCGATCTGGAGGCAGGGCTTTGGGAAGAAATCGCTGAAATTAGAAATATTCTAAAAACAGCACTGGAAGAGGCGGGGCAAAGGCTCTATTTTCCGGGGTGGGAGACATCGGGGATACAGGCAGGCGATGGGGGCGAAGGCCCGTCCATCCTACCCAATACGCTTTCGGTGATAGCTCCGGGATGGAAGGGCGAGACGCAGGTGATGCGGATGGATCTGATGGGATTCGCTGTGTCGGCTGGCTCTGCCTGTTCGTCGGGCAAGGTGCGCGCCAGCCGTGTGCTGCGCGCGATGGGCTGGCCCGAAGACCAGGCGGCCTGCGCGATGCGCGTGTCGCTGGGACCGGGGATCACGCGCGAGCAGGTCTTGCGGTTCGCCGAGAGCTGGGGCAAGGCCCATGCCAAGGCGCTGGCGCGCAAATGAGATTGACGTGGGGCATGGGTAACGGCCCCGAGAGATGAAGGAAGACGACGTGGCATCTGATCTGGAAGTTCGTGACGGCGTAGACCGCGAAACGGTTGAAACTGTCCAGAATATGGGCTCCTACAAATATGGCTGGGAGACCGAGATCGAGATGGAATTCGCGCCCAAGGGCGTGAACGAAGACATCGTGCGTCTGATCTCGGCCAAGAATGAAGAGCCCGAGTGGATGACTGAATGGCGTCTGGCGGCCTTTCGCCGCTGGAAAGAGCTGACCGAGCCTGACTGGGCGCTCCTGAACATCCCGCCGATCGACTATCAGGACATCTATTACTACGCGCGCCCGAAAAGCATGGAGACGAAGCCGAAGTCGCTGGACGAGGTGGACCCGAAGCTGCTGGCGACCTATGAAAAGCTGGGTATCCCGCTGAAAGAACAGCTTATTCTTGCAGGCGTCGAAGGCGCCGAGGATATGGTCGAAGGCGAGCGTCAGGTCGCGGTGGATGCGGTGTTCGATTCCGTTTCCGTCGGCACCACCTTCAAGGAAAAGCTGGCCGAGGCGGGGGTGATCTTCTGCCCGATCTCCGAGGCGATCAAGACCCACCCCGAGCTGGTGAAGAAATACCTCGGCTCGGTCGTGCCGCAGTCGGACAACTTTTTCGCGACGCTGAATTCGGCGGTGTTCTCGGATGGCTCGTTCGTTTATGTGCCACCCGGTGTGCGTTGCCCGATGGAGCTGTCGACCTATTTCCGCATCAACGCCGAAAACACCGGACAGTTCGAGCGCACGCTGATCATCTGCGATGAGCGCGCCTATGTGTCCTATCTTGAGGGCTGCACCGCGCCCAAGCGCGATACCGCACAGCTTCACGCCGCAGTGGTCGAGATCGTGATCCTTGAGGACGCCGAGGTGAAATACTCGACCGTCCAGAACTGGTTCCCGGGCGACGAGAACGGCAAGGGCGGGATCTATAACTTTGTGACCAAACGCGCCGATTGCCGTGGCGACCGCGCCAAGGTGATGTGGACGCAGGTCGAGACCGGCTCGGCGATCACCTGGAAATACCCGTCGTGCATTCTGCGCGGCGATGACAGCCAGGGCGAGTTCTACTCGATCGCGATCACCAACAACTGGCAGCAGGCAGATACCGGCACCAAGATGATCCATCTGGGCAAGAACTCGAAATCGCGGATCGTCTCGAAGGGGATCTCGGCGGGGCAGGCGCAAAATACCTATCGCGGCCTTGTCTCGATGCACCCGAAGGCCAAGAACTCGCGCAACTATACCCAATGCGACAGCTTGCTGATTGGCGACAAATGTGGCGCCCATACCGTGCCCTATATCGAGGTGAAGAATAACTCGAGCCGCGTCGAGCACGAGGCAACCACCTCGAAGGTCGATGACGATCAGCTCTTCTACTGCCGCTCGCGCGGGATGGACGAGGAAGAGGCCGTGGCGCTGGTTGTTAACGGTTTCTGCCGCGAGGTGCTGCAAGCGCTGCCGATGGAATTTGCGATGGAAGCTCAAAGCCTTGTAGCGATCTCGCTGGAGGGCTCGGTCGGCTGATGCACGCACGGGTTGCATATCGCCAATTTTCCTCGCTCTTGCCGTATTTCGGGCAAGTTTCGGGGGTTGGATCGGTTCAGTCTCAAGAACTGGACGGATTTTCCGATGGCGATTTCCAACACAAGCTTTGCCGAACGCCTGCAACGCCTCGATCAGCGCAAGGATCTGCACGAAACGCGGCTTGTCTTCCATGTGGGCAACCAAGAGGTAGACGCGGGCGCGCGCGCCCCGCGCAAGCGGATCACGCGCAGTCGCGAAATCGCGGGGAATTTTGCCTATCTGATGGGCATCGTGGGCGCCTTTGCGCTTGGCGGGATTGCGCTTGTGGTCGGGCTGTTCGTGCGCAACACGCTTGCGCCGATGGGCGCGGATGCGGAGTTCGATCTGGGCTATCTGGCGCTCAGCGGTGTGATTTCGCTGGTGATCGCCTTCGTTCTGGCCGAGATGTTCCGCATCACCAAGGGCGTGCACAAAACCGCGCAGACCATCGGGATTTTCATCGCGATTTCGCTGATCCACAACCTTGCGTGGTGGTTTCCGGTCACCTCGACCATCCTCTTCGGGGAGGGCTGGGTGCAGATGCAACTGCTCAACACCGAGCCGGACACCTTCAAGTTCCGCGAATTGGTGATTGCTCTGCCGACCCGTCAGAACTGACGCGCGCGAAAGGCGGTGCGTCGTGCTGATGGACCGCCTGCCTGTCTACGCCGCCGAAGGTGCGGGTTGGGCCGCCGCCGAGGTGCCCGAGCGCCCCGTGCTGACCATGCCCGAGGCCGAGGCGGCGCTTTTGCGCGCGCAATATACCCAAGCCACCCGTATTCTGGAATATGGCATGGGTGGCTCGACCGTGCTGGCCGCCGAGATGGCTGGGAAGACGGTGTTTTCCGTCGAAAGCGACAAGGCGTGGCACGATGCGATGGGGCGCTATTTCGTGGCGCATCCGCCGCGCGCGCGGGTGATCCTGCATCACGGAGACATCGGCCCCACGCGCGAGTGGGGGCATCCGGTGGACGAGAGCAAATTCCGCCGCTGGCCCGCCTATCCGCTGGCGATCTGGGACCGCAAGGAGTTCGTGCAGCCCGATGTCGTGCTGATCGACGGACGCTTTCGCGCGGCCTGTTTCATGGCGACCCTGTTTCGCACTCAGGCGCCCGTGCGCGTCTTGTGGGACGACTATCTGGGCCGCGACCGCTATCACGAGGTTGAAGAGTTCTGCGCCCCGACCGAGATGGTCGGGCGGATGGCTGTGTTCGACCTGAAACCAACCCCCGTGCCGCCCGAGCGGCTGGCACAGATCATCAATCTCTTCTTGCGCCCGCTGTAATGGGCAAGACCGATCCGAAGGACGAAAAGATGCTTGAAATCAAAAACCTGCACGTCAAACTTGAAGAACATGACAAGGTCATCCTCAAGGGCGTCAACCTGAGCGTCGAAACCGGCAAGGTCCATGCGATCATGGGGCCGAACGGGTCGGGGAAATCGACGCTGTCCTATGTGCTTTCGGGTCGTGATGGCTATGAGGTGACGGATGGCTCGGCCGAGCTTGATGGCGAAGAAATCCTTGAAATGGAGCCGGAAGAGCGCGCGGCGGCGGGCCTGTTCCTGGCGTTCCAGTATCCGGTCGAGATCCCGGGCGTCGGCAATATGACCTTCCTGCGGACTGCCGTGAATGCGCAACGCAAAGCGCGCGGGCAGGATGAGCTTTCGGCGGGCGAGTTCCTGAAAATCGTGCGTGAAAAGGCCAAAACGCTGAAAATCGACGCGGACATGCTGAAGCGTCCGGTCAACGTGGGCTTCTCGGGCGGCGAGAAAAAGCGCAACGAGATCCTGCAAATGGCGATGCTGGAGCCGAAGATGTGCATCCTTGATGAAACCGACTCGGGGCTGGACGTTGACGCGATGCGGCTTGTGGCCGAGGGCGTGAATGCGCTGCGCGATGCGGGGCGGTCCTTCCTTGTAATTACGCACTACCAGCGCCTTCTGGACCACATCAAACCGGACGTGGTGCATATCATGGCCGATGGCCGGATCATCAAGACCGGCGGCCCGGAACTTGCGCTTGAGGTCGAAGAGAACGGCTATGCCGACATCCTGAAAGAACACGGCATCGAGGGGGTCGCTTGATGTCCGCTCTCGAAAAGAAATCGCCGCTGGAAACGCGGCTTGAGGCGCTGGCCATTCCGGCTTCTGGCTTTGGCGCGGCGCGCAAGGATGCGCTGGCGCGGCTGTCTGCGATGGGGCTGCCGGGGCGGCGCGATGAATACTGGCGCTGGACCAATCCGGCAGAGCTGAACGCGCCCGCGCCGGTTCCGGCCAAGGCGTTCGAGATCACCGATGAGGCGCCGTTGTTCGGTGCGGTGGAGCGGCTCAAGGTGGTCTTTGTCGATGGTGTGTTCGATGCAGAGGCTTCGGACGATCTGGCATTGGCGGGGGTTGAAATCTCGCGACTGGCCGATGCGCCTGAGGTGAACTGGGCAAGCGGCCTTTATGGAGCGCTTGAGGCGGCAGGGCAGACGCCCGTCGCGCGCCCCTTTTCGGTGCTCAATACTGCGGCGGCGACGGATGGCGTTCTGATCCGTGTGACGGGTCAGGCCGCGAAGCCTGTAAATCTGGTTTATGTCCATAAATCAGAGGTTTCTGACCCGATCCTCCACCATGTTATCAAGCTGGAAGAGGGTGCCGAGATCACCATTCTGGAGAACGGGCCTGCGGGTGCGCGCTTTAACAAGGTGATGGAGGTTGATGTCGGTAAGGGCGCGCGCTTCCACCATATCCGCGCGCAGGGCCGCGACCACGAGCGCCGCGCAGTGACCGGCATTTTCGCCCGCGTCGCGGAAGGTGCGCTGTTCAAAAGCTTTACCCTGACGGTGAACGGCGCGCTGACGCGCAACGAATGCGTGATCGACATTGTGGGCGACGATGCGGTAGCCCACGTCGCAGGCGCTGCGCTTGGCGATGGCGCGACAGGTGATTTCCTTCACGACGACACGGTGTTCGTGACCCACGGGGCCGAGCGCGGCGAAAGCCGTCAGGTGTTCAAAAAGGTGCTCAAGCACGGCGCGATCGGCACCTTCCAGGGCAAGATCCTTGTGAAGCAGGGCGCGCAAAAAACCGATGGCTATCAGATCAGCCAGTCGCTTTTGCTGGATGACGACAGCCAGTTTCTTGCCAAGCCGGAACTCGAAATCTACGCCGACGACGTGAAATGCTCGCATGGTTCAACCACCGGCGCGATCGACGAAACGGCGCTGTTTTACCTGCGTTCGCGCGGGGTTCCGCTGGACGAGGCGCAGGGGCTTTTGGTGCTCTCGTTCCTTGCCGACGCGATTGAAGAGATCGAGGCCGAAGAGCTGCGCGACGAGATCGTCTCGCGGCTTGAGGCCTGGCTGAACCGGCACCGCGACTGAGGGCAGAATGGGCATTTTCCCCCGCATCCTACGCACTTGGCGCAGCCCCCGCGTGGTCATGCGCGAGATCCTTGCCGCTGGCACGCGCGAGGATCGGGCGCTGGCGACGCTCGTGGGGGCGGCGATTTTGCTGTTCATCGCGCAATGGCCGATCCATGCCCGCGCGGCGCATCTGGACCCGTCGATCCCGCTGGACGCGCGGATCGGGGGGGCGCTGATGGGGGCGGTGTTTCTCTTGATGCCGCTGGCCTACCTGCTGGCCGCGATCAGCCATTGGGTTTGCGGCAGTCTTGGCGGGCAGGGGAGCCATTACCGCGCGCGCATGGCGCTGTTCTGGGCGCTTCTGGCGGTCGGGCCGTTTATGCTTTTGAACGGGCTGGTGGGTGGTTTCGTCGATAACCCGCTATCTCAATCGTTGGTAAGCGCCATCGCGGGCGTCATGTTCGTGGTGATCTGGGGCGCCAACCTGCGCGTGGCCGAGTTCGAACCGGAGACTCTCTGATGATGCCCTTCGATCTGCGCAAACTGGTGTTTCGGACGGTTGTCGCGCCGCAAGAGGTGGCGCGCGCGCTGATTGCGTGGAACCCGCCGAACGAGGCGCGCTGGATCGGCGTTGCGCTGGTGGCTGTCGCCTCGGTCATTCTGGGCACGGTGGGTGAGGGGCTTCTGACGGTCCTTTCGCGCGGGGGGGTGCCCTTTAGCAATATGGCGTTTACGCTCGGGCCGATGCAATTTGTGATGCCGGTCGTGATCGCCTTCCTGATGGCATTCATGGGGCGACGTTTTGGCGGCACGGGGCAGTTCCGCGACGCGCTGTTGCTGAGCGCATGGATGCAGGGCGTGATGACGGTCATTCAGGCGATCCAGATCGTCGTGATGATCTTTTTCCCGATGACCGCCCTTGTCGCGCTAAGCTTCGCGATCATCGCGCTGCTGATGCATTTGCTGGTGAATTTCACCGCCGCGCTGCACGGGTTCACCAACCTCATCAGCGTTGCCGCTGGCGTCGTATTCACTGCGATTATAGTGATTTTCCTGACTGCCCTCATACTGGGCGCCTTCCTGTCATCGGCCGGATTTGTTCCGGTCGACGCCCTGCCTTCCTGAGGAGTCCCTTCGCATGTTCGATGTCGAAAAGATCCGTGCCGATTTTCCGATCCTCTCGCGCAAGGTGAACGGCAAGCCGCTGGTTTATCTCGATAACGGGGCTTCGGCGCAGAAGCCTCGGGTTGTGATCGACGCGATGACGCGCATGTATGAAGAGGAATACTCCAACGTTCACCGTGGCTTGCACTTCCTTTCTAATGTTGCGACCGAGAAATACGAAGGCGTGCGCCAGATCGTTCAGCGCTTTTTGAATGCCCCGAACGAGAGCGACATCGTCTTCACCACCGGCTCGACCGAAGGGATCAATCTGGTCTCTTACGCCTGGGCCGCGCCGCGCCTGCAACCGGGTGACGAGATCGTTCTGTCGATCCTTGAACACCACGCGAATATCGTGCCGTGGCACTTTTTGCGTGAACGTCAGGGCGTTGTGCTGAAATGGGTGGAATGCGAGGCCGACGGATCGCTGCCGCCCGAAAAGGTGATCGAGGCGATCGGCCCGAAAACCCGCCTTGTCGCGATCACGCAGATGTCGAACGTCACCGGCACCCGCGTCGATGTGAAAGCGATCACGCAAGCCGCCCATGCGCAAGGCGTGCCGGTTCTGGTTGATGGCTCGCAAGGGGCGGTGCATGGACCCGTCGATGTGGCCGACATCGGGTGCGATTTCTACGCGATTACGGGGCATAAGCTTTACGGGCCTTCGGGGTCGGGCGCGATCTATATCCGCCCCGAGCGTCAGGCCGAGATGCGCCCCTTCCTTGGCGGCGGCGATATGATCGACACGGTTACGCGCGACGCCGTGACCTATAATACGCCGCCGATGCGCTTTGAGGCCGGCACACCGGGCATTGTGCAGCAGATCGGGATGGGGGTTGCGCTCGATTACCTGATGGGGATCGGGATGGACAATATCGCAGCCCACGAGGCCGATCTGGCGGCCTATGCGCAGTCTCGGTTTGAAGGCCTGAACTGGCTGCATGTGCAAGGCACGGCCGCCGGCAAGGGGGCGATCTTTTCGCTGACGGTCGAGGGGGGCGCGCACGCCCATGACATCTCGACGATCCTTGATAAGCGTGGAATTGCGGTGCGCGCAGGCACCCATTGCGCGATGCCACTGATGCAGCACATGGGGGTTTCGGCAACCGCGCGGGCCTCGTTCGCGATGTATAACACCCGCGCCGAGGTCGATGCACTGGTCTCTGGGCTGGAACTTTGCCACGAGTTCTTTGGCTGATTTTCACCCGTTGCCCCTGCCGCCCGAGTCGGGTAAGAGCAACCTCAGGCACCCGTAGCTCAGCTGGATAGAGCGCTGCCCTCCGAAGGCAGAGGCCACAGGTTCGAATCCTGTCGGGTGCGCCAATATTTCCAATGGATAACGTTGTTTTGGGGCGGCTTGTGCAAGCGGTGTATCCGGTGCTTGTAACGCTTTGCCTCGCCTGACATGAGGTCCGGCGCATCCTTGGATAAATATCATATGCGCGACTGAGTGGTGTCCATAGACCTGCTAGATCAGCTTGATTCTGGTTGGGAAGGGGACCAGCTGTCTGCACCGCCTTGCAGCGCCCGTGTAATCGAAACGGGCGTGAGGCCAGCCTTGGCGCGGTTACGAACCTGTCACGAACGCGGCCCCGGCGGCCAAGGAATTTGCGTGGACGCAGGGCAAGCCTGTGTCGCGTTAAGGCTCCGCTCATACTGCACCGCTGCCGACGGAAAAGGGCGGCCCTGGGGCCGCCCTCGGTCGTGGTATCTGTGCGGTGCTCAGAACCTGTGCTGGAGGTTCACCGCCACGCTGGAGCGCGTGCTGCCTCCGACACGGTCCACGATCACGCGGATAGCGGCATTTCTCAGCCCGTCTGCGGAGTGGCCCGTAAGGCCAAGCTCGGCACCGGCGCCGCAATCTTGCGTGGTGGTCGTGGCCGTCGCGCGTTCGCACACAAGGCGTGGCGCGAAGCTCAGTTGTGCGTTGCTGTTGGCCACCCGCGTCGCATCCAGCGCCCAGATCACCTCGGGCCGAAGTGTCAGATTGGCGATCGTCACATTGCCCGCATCGAGGCTCAGCGTGTCATCCACCAGCCCGTAGGCCTGACCTGTAAAGCCCACGTTGCCAATCCAGGTCTTGCCATAACTGAACGCCAGTTCGGGACGGAACTCATACTTCGCAAACGTATAAACCCCCGACAAAGCGCCCCCGAGCGTGGCCGTGCGCGTGGTGTAATCGCTGGTCAGAGCCAGCACGTCATTGGCCATATCGAGGTTGTTGCGGCCCGCACCAATCGAGACAAAACCATCTGCGTAGATGTTCGCGGCCAGTTGATGCACCGCATAGCCGCCGACCGAAACGCCCACGCGGTCCTGCTCGCCCGTGAAGCTGCCATCGAGGCTGGAATGCGCCAGTTCACCACCGATGAAATAGCCCAGCATCGTCTTGTCCGAGGTCTTGCGCTCCCACGCGACCTTGCCATTCACAGTGGCCGTGGTGGAACCCGTGGCACTGTCGTGCTGGACGTCGAAGTCGCCAAAGACGAGGCGGCGCGAGCGGCCCTCGAAGTCACCCGTTTGACCAAAGAATGTGCCGCTTGTGCTGAGGCGACCAGCGCCCAGGTCAAACTTGCCCGAAATGTCGAAGGGCACAATTTGGCTCATCGACGCGGTGTCTCCGCCTGCCTGTTGCGAGATAAACCGCCCCCGCGCGCCCGTCACCATGCGGCGGTTGGAGGCCAGTGCACTGCGCAGCGAACGCGTCGCATCATCGGTGATCACTCGCTTGATTTCGGCTTTGTGCTTCTCGAATTCATCCGCAGGTGAACCCGCCAGCACGGTAAATTCGTTCGAAGCCGTATTGGGGTTGCCCCCGGAGTTCGTGACGGCTCCTGCAAGAACCTGCACGAGAACGGTTTGCCCCAACACAGGGTCAATATCCGCTGTAAACTTCGAGGAAGACCCGGCAACTGCGCTTACAGAGACCACAGAACCATTCTCAATGCGCAACTCGGACGCAATCAGATCGCTGGAAACATCCTCGTTGAACTCGATAGCAACGGAGAAACGCGTAGTTACCACCTCAGTGGGACCGCTGACCTCCACCGTCGGAATTAGGGTGTTGGCTGTATATACCGTCGCTTTGGTCGTCACCAAAAGGTTGCCCGCATCGTCATAGGCTGTGACGGAGAGTTCCAGGCTACTACTCTTCAAAGAGCCGGCGGAAAGATCGAATGTCGCGGTCCACACGCCGTTGCTTTCGGTCGCAGTCACGGAAGCTCCGCCTCCGAAATCAGAGAAATCGACCTTCACGACATCAATCGTATCGGTATTGTTTGCCGTCCATGCCACGGTGACGGTGTCGCCAGCCTTGAAAGCGTCGGATGGCCCGGTGCCACCAGTGACAGCAATATCCCCATCAACGACGGAGGGTGCGACGTTATCCACAATGGCATTCGTCGCATCGGCGGAGGAGGTTGCGTTGCCCGCTGTATCAACGGCCGTCACGCTCACATTGCGGCTGGTGGCGTCAATTGCGCCCGCTGCGATGATATAGGTCGCTGTCCATGTGCCGCTGCTGTTACTTGCCGAAACCGCAATTCCTCCACCAAACTGCGAGAAATCGACAGTTACCGAGGCGAGATCGGTATTGTTGTCGCCTCCCTCAGTGTTGTTCCACGTCGCGGTGACTGTATCGCCAATCTTGAAGGTGCCTTCGGTGCCTGTCGCGCCGCTTATGGAGATATTGGCATCTGTTACGATCGGGACGATGGCGTCGACGGTTGCGTTGCTCGTATCTGTTGTTGTCGTGGTATTGCCCGCCGCATCGGTCGCCTTGACCGAGACATTCAGGTTTGCGCCTGTGGTGCTGGTGGAGGCAATGGTGTAAGTCGCGCTCCAGGTGCTGCTGCTGAGCGAAGCCGCAACGGCAGAGCCGCCGCCAAAGGCCGAGAAGTTCACACTCACCGACCCAAGGGTTGCCGAAAGGTTGGTGTCGCCGTTGCCGCTGCTCGCGTTCCATGAGGCTTTGACCGTGTCACCCACCTTGAACACGCCGCCTGTGCCTGTGGCCCCGCTCAGCGAGATTTGCGCGTCGGTTACGACGGGGTTGGTCGTGTCGATCACGATGGCCTTGTTGGCCCCCAAAGACCCGGTCGCGCCCGGCGATGCCAGCGTCAGATCGGCGGCATAGTTGCCACTGTTCTTGATCGTTCCTGCAAGCGCCGTGGTCGCGGTATAATCCAGGTCCGCCGAGGTGTCGCCGGCCTGAACGGTATAGGTGAAGTTCAGCGTATTTGAGGTGCTGCCGCTGGTATAGCTGGCCGCACGATCCGTGGCGCCCGTTTCCAGCGTCAGCGTTGGTGTCCCGCTCACCGTCACCGCCTCGTCAAAGGTCACCTGAATACTGACCGCATCCCCCGCGTTGTAATAGCCGTTCGCCGTGCTGGAGGTGACTCCCGTCACATCAGGCGTAGATGTGGCATTGATTGTTACCGTTGGGTCGCTGGCAAGGCTTTCTGTCCCGTCCGAGGCCTGTATCGTCAGCGTCGCGTATCCATTCCCCGATCCATCGGTGGCTGTGGTGTAAGTTATATTACTTGCCGTATCGAGATATGTGTTGATATCGGCTGCCAGGCCCGTCAGCGACAGCGAAGTGCTGGCACTGCCCGACACCGTTACATTGCCGCTTGAGGTGGCGTACAGTTTGCCCAAAGTCGTTGAAATCGTCACAGTCAGGCTGTTGTCATCCGCATCCGCGAATGTTGCTGCGCTCAGATCTACGTTGCTTTGAACATCTTCCGCGACGTTCACGCTCGTCGGCACACCCGAAAGCGTCGGCGCCGAGTTCGTTGGAATATCATTTAGCTTCGTGCTGTCGCCGATGAATAGAGAGACTGCATCCGCACCGTTAACGCTATACTTAAAACCAACGACCTCGGTCGTAGCGTAGTAGCTCGTGGAGGCGTCCGGCATCGTCCCAGAAATCTTGATGGCGTCCGCCGTTACGCCAAGGCAGGTTGCCAGCCAGTCTTTGGATGCATCAGTCAAGTTTGTCACGAACGAAGCTTGCCCGTCGGAGGACCATTTGCTTCCTATGCTGCGCGGAAAGCCAGTGTCGACTATTATGTAAGTTTCCCCGTCAGAACTATCGGGAAAATTGCTGACAGGCGCCACATTGCTATATGTAACCGCGCAAGTCCCGATGCTCGAAACCGAGCTCGTGGGCGAAGATTCCGTTAGGGCAAATCCGGGCCCGCCGATCGTGGTAACTCCCGCTGCGAGAGCTACCACTCGTATCCAACTTCTCATTCTTTTAGCCCCCCCGAGGCCCGGGCGACCAAGCGCCTTTTGTAAGCCCCCCAGAATGCTCATGCGACCTGATGGGAGGCTGTGGGTGAAGATAGCTCCGCGCCGGATCATTCTCCGGTCGCGAACGCCGCCATTTGCTGAATTTTCTGAAGCTCGCGCCTCATGAGCGGCGTTTTCTAGCAACGGGGAAGTCATTGACAAGAAATAACTAAACCCGTTCACATGTCGGAACTCGTCGGCGTCTGTTGCCTAAATTCGTTCGCATTTGTGAACAAGGCGTATACCAAAGATGGGTCGATTATCCGTTCGGTCCCGTTGACTTCAAGGCCATCATGGCGCCCCTGTCTTTGCCGAATATCCCGATGAATGACTTGGCATGAAAGACAGCCTGACATCCCCTGAACATAGTTCGGGCAGCCTTAATATCTCGGTTCCCGAAGTGGCCGAGATGTTCCGGAAGGTGGTGCAAAAAGCAGCTTCGCAACTGGATCTATCGCCAGCACAGCTGGCGGAGCAGGCGGAGATTCCGAAGTCCACCCTCTCGATGATCCTGTCGGACAAGAATGACCGGCTGCCCAGCTTGATGAACTGCCTCAAGCTGGCCTATGCCTTGCATCTTGATATTGCCGACTTCTTCCCGCTTGTGAATGCCCGCACCCGGTATTTGGGCGATCTGAAGGGGGCATTTTTGCACCCCAAGCAGATTTCCACGCCGAAACTGTTCGAGATCCTGCAAGAGCTGCAACCATGGAGCAGCGCTCAGTGGTGCCCCTATAACATCCCTGACTTCTGCAAAACGCCCGAGTTTCTGGCGATCGAAAACCGGATTCCGCTCGAGGCGGCGCAGGCACAAATCGGGATATACAATCAGGCGAGCTACCTGAATGTGCCGGGCGTTATCTTGCTGCGCGCCTCGGTTCTAAGAGACCTTATCGAGCGGCGGAATGTGTTTTCTCGAGTATCAGGAATTACCGCCCTGAAAATGCTGGAGAACATTAAGAAGTTTGCACAGAATTGCCACGATCAGGCGAAGATCGTTGTTGCCGACGAAACCACGCAAAGCACAGACCCGATCCTTATTCTGAATGATCGGATTGCGATCACATATCCTTTCGGAAGTTACTTTGTTTCGACAGACCGAGGGATGATTGGCTATATGCGGGATCGTTTCACTCACTACGCCCACACATTGCCCAGCTTTGAGGACTGGTTTTCTGACGCGACGAAATAGGGCAGGTTGACCTTTGCCGTAGATGAATGCTGGCCGTGGTCAGGCGATGCCGGGGCAGAGTTTCCAGAGCGCGCGTTGCGACGTTTGATCCTGCGCGAAGTCTGCGCCGCTGCGGGTGTCGAGGATCGTAGGAACGTCAAATTCAAACTCACAAGCATAGTAGTTTGCCAAGTCTGACGTTGAAGTGTTCAGCAATTCGTCGCCGTTCATGGCCTCAATAGATGCCACTAGCTTCTGTTTCCAAGCTTCCTGCGTGGCGAACCAATCGCCTTTGTTAAAAAGGTGGTCTTCTGGCGTTGAACTGTAGCGTCGTATAATAAACTCGCATTGTGCGTGAACTCTTGCGACTAACTATATGTAGAGCGAGGCCGAATACCAACGCGCAACTTACGCTTTCAAACCGGCGAAAACACCGGCTGAGAAAGAGTAGTAGAGCGTTAGTAGGTTTTGGCGACTTGCCGAATTTCTAAATGAAATCAAAGGCAAGTGGCGGAGAGACAGGGATTCGAACCCTGGGTGGGCTCACACCCACAACGGTTTTCGAGACCGCCCCGTTCGACCGCTCCGGCACCTCTCCGCATCGGTGGTCTTCTTGGTAGAGGGGGATTTATAGTGAGGCGCGTTGGCTTGCAACCCCCGATTTGCGAAAAAATCACTCGCGCGACAGAAAGATTGGGTCACATCGGTTCGTGAGCCGCTTTGTCGGTGAAAAACAGATGAAAAACATGTAGTTAGGTGCTGGGTGTGTGCTAGTGGTCAGGAGCAATGATCCCAAGTCCGCGCAGATATACGCCGATTCCGCTTTCCAAAAGCTCTTCGGGCGGGAAAGGCGCGCGGGCGCCTGGCTCGCCTCGGGCATAAAGCTCGACCACGCCGTGACTCATCGACCAGATGTGGGCGGCGACCATCGCCGCGGGCGGACGGCGGTCTGCGGGTAGGTGGTCGGTGATCGAGGCGGTCGCGCGCTCCATCACGCCCAAGGCCCGCGCGGCAAGCGGCGCCAGCAGGGGGACGCGGTTCGGCGACAGGCCACTCTCGAACATCGCCATATAATGCCCCGGATACTTGCGTGCGAAGGCCAGATAGGCCCGCCCGGTTGCGCCAAAGGCGGCCAGCGGCGAGGGCTTGCCGTCATTCCAGGCGTGCTCCATCAGATCCGCGAAAATCGAATAGCCCTGACGCGCGCATTCGATGATCAGCGCCTCGCGCCCGTCGAAATGGCGGTAGACGGCGGCGGGGGTGACGCCTGCGGTCTTGGCGGCCTCGGAAAGGGTAAAGCCGGTCGGACCCTTTTCCTCGATCAGGTCGAGTGCCGCCTCAACCAACGCCTGACGCAGATTGCCGTGATGATAGCCGCGCTTAGACATTCAGAAGGTCAACCCCGCCGCAGATCGAAGCGTCAATTGTACCAATAGCTTGGGTGTCTTTCTTCGCGTAGTCCACGGCAGTCAGAACGGTCTGGATTGCGGCGATGCGGGCGCGTTTTTTGTCGTCCGATCGGACCACAGTCCAGGGTGCATGCTCGGTCGAAGACCGCTCAAGCGTGTCCTGAATTGCTGCCGAATAGGCGTCCCATCTCTTGAGCCCCTCGACGTCGATCCATGAGAGCTTCCACTGTTTGAGCGGGTCATTCTCGCGGTCGAGAAAGCGTTTCAACTGCTCGGCGCGCCCGACGTTAAGCCAGAGCTTGACCAGCACAATCCCCTCATCGACCAGCATTTTCTCGAAACTCGGAAGTTGCGCGAAGAAATGCTCGCGCTGTTCGGGGGTGCAAAAACCAAAGACATGCTCGACCACACCGCGGTTATACCAGCTGCGATCGAAAAGCGCGATTTCACCGGCAGCAGGCAGCCAATCGACGTAGCGCTGGAAATACCATTGGGTCGCCTCGGTCTCGGTGGGTTTTGGCAGCGCCACGACATAGGCCGAGCGTGGGTTCAGGTTCTCGCGCATCCGCTCGATCGTGCCGCCTTTTCCGGCGGCATCGCGCCCCTCGAACAGAACGACAAGGCGCTTGCCGGTCGCTTTCAGATCCCAGAGCATCTTGACCAGTTCGATCTGGAGCGCCTCCATCTGGCGTTCATAGGCTTTGGATTTCAGCTCCTCGCGGTAAGGGTAGCTTTGCGAGAGGATGTCGTCCTTGCCCGCATGTTCAATGGCTTTGCGGATCTCCTTTGGCGCCTCGTCTTTCAAAAAGCGGGTGATGTCGCCCACGAAGGGGATGTCCTGCGCTTTGCTCATGGCCTGTCTCCGTCTGCCCATCGGAAATGTTAACGGAGTTGACTATAGCGGCGGACGAATACCCCGCAAGGGGCGCCTAGCGTCCGATGTCGGCCAGATCGTAAGGCGTCCCCTGATAGACCTCGTTCACCCAGTTGCCGTAAAGCAAATGTGCGTGCGATTTCCAGCGGTTACTGGGTGTCTGCGAGGGGTCGTCATCGGGGTAGTAGTTCAGCGGCACGTTGATCGGCTTCCCGACCGAGACGTCGCGGTCATACTCTTCCTTCAGCGTGCCCGAGTCATACTCGAAATGGTTGAACACATAGAGCGCGCGGTGCGCTGCGTCCTCAACCAGACAGGGGCCGGTTTCATCTGAATCCAGAAGAATTTTCATCCCTGCCGCCTTGATCTCGTCGCCACGCATCTCGGTCCAGCGGCTGACCGGCACCAGAAGGTCGTCCGAGAACCCGCGCAGATAGGGTGAGGCGGGCGCACAATTGTGGTGACGGAAGCAGCCGAACGCCTTGTGGTCCAGCGCGTGTTTATTGACGCCGTGGAAGTGATAGGCCATCGCCATGCCGCCCCAGCACACGCCAAAGGTCGAGAACACATGGGTTTGTGTCCAGTCGAACACGCGGCGCAGCTCGTCCCAGTAGGTGACCTCCTCGAAGGGGATCTGCTCGATCGGCGCGCCGGTGATGATCAGCCCGTCAAACCGCTCGCCCGAGGCTTCGACCTCTGCGAAGGGGCGGTAGAAGGCCTCCATATGCTCGGCGGCGGTGTTCTTGGTCTGGTGCTCGCTCATGCGGATCAGTTGGAAATCAATCTGCAAGGGCGTCGCCCCGATCAGACGCGCGAACTGGTTCTCGGTCTGGATTTTCTTCGGCATCAGGTTCAAAAGACCAAAGCGCAAAGGACGAATATCCTGCGTAGCGGCACGCCCCGGCGACATCACCATCACGCCTTCCTGCGACAGAATGTCGAAGGCAGGGAGCGTTTCCGGGAGCGTGATAGGCATTGGTTTCAGTCCTCTACAAGGCGTTATTAAGGTAACTCGTTACGCAGGCAACTTGCTTTCAACAAGCGATCTAAAGTCTTTTTCGTCGCGGACAAGGGCAACCTCTTCGGCCTTGACCGTGATCCCCCAGTTTTGCGCCATCGCGCGATAGCGCGGCTGGCGGTGTTCGAGCGCCTGACGATAGGTCCAGCGCACGAAGTCATCGGGATCGACCTCGTCCTCTTTCAGCCCGCGCTGCACGCGGTATTCGACCCATTTGCGTTCCAGAAACTCGGGCTGGTAATACATCGGCTTCGGCGCGCGATCGAAACGGCGCACAAGCTCTTCGGTATGCGCGTCAGAGCCTTCGATCCAGACCATCAGCAGGTTTTTCGACAGATGCGTCATAATCGGATCGTTCGGATCGTTCGGATCGACCACCTCGCAGATCGACCCCCCCGTATCGCAGATGAAATTGCCGATCCGGTAGATCTCGTCCGCGCGGTTGATGAAATGGCCGGTATCCAGGAGCGCCGAGGTCTCGGCCACGCGGTGCTGGTTCTGGCGGTGGGTATATTCGTCAAAGGGCAGGCCGCCCCGCGCAGGCGAGCCGGGTTTGCCCAGATAGGTGGACAAAGGCGCAAGGTTCTCAAAGGTGATGTTCGACGCGATATAGACCGAATCCGTCAACAACAGCTCGCGCAGAAGCGGCACCTTCATCGCCTCGCGTTTGAAGTTGTCCGCGATATATTCGCCCATGTAGCGCGTTCCGATGCGGTAATCGATCGAGTAGTGGAACCAGGCCCGCTCACGCAGCATCGCGCTGACATAGGTCTTGCCCAGTCCGGACATGCCAAACACAAGCACACGCTTGCGCGTTGCAGCGGTCCAGTCTGCGCGGGTCTTGTAGATCATTCGCTCACCTCATGCTTGCCCAAGGACTTAGCGCAAAACCAAGGCGCCCGTCACGCAGGATTTGCGTCAGCTTTTCTCGGAGCGCAGGATCAGAAGGCCAAGGGTCAGCACCACGAAGCCCGTGATTTCGTTCATGCCCAGGCGTTCGCCATAAACAACGGCACCCGCGACGATGGCAAAGGGCGGGATGAGCAGCCCGACAAGCGAAATATTCGCCATACCCGCGACTTGCAGGATGTGGAAATACAGCAGATAGGCCAGCGCCGAGCAGACAAAGGCCAGCCAGACGACGCCGGTCAGGCTTTGGATCGGCCAATTGAAATCCGGGACACCCTCGACCATCAGCATCATCGGGATCATCCATACGGCCGCACCGGTCAGCGCGCCAGCGGCCGAAACCTCGGGGGCGAAACCCCGCATCAAAACGCGCGCGAGGGCCGCGCCAACGCCATAGGAAAACGAGGCAGCCACAATTGCCCATTGGCCTAAGGCGCTTGGGTCAATGGTGGTCAGTGATTCCCAGCCAATGGCGATGATGACCCCGGCAAAGCCAACCGCGACACCAAGGGCTTTATGGCGCGTCAGGCGCTCATCAGAAAAGACAACGGCGGCGATAACAACGCCAAAGACCGCCGCCGAGGCGTTCAGGATGGAGGCAAGGCCAGCGTTGATATGCTGCTGCCCCCAGACGATCAGCGAAAAGGGAAGGGCGTTGCCAAAGGCCCCCATCAGCAAAAAGGCAAGTACGGGGCGCAGGCCTGTTGGGCGTTTGATGCCGCGTGCGAACACATAAACCCAAAGGAAAAAGGCGCCACCCGCTACTCGAAAGGCAACAGTGGTCAGGACGCCCACGCCCTCAAGGGCCGCGCGATTGGCCAGAAACGAGCTGCCCCAGATCATTGCAAGGATCAGGAGCAAGCCCCAAGTCAGGGGCGCCATGCGGGATTGAAGGGCTGGGATCGGTTGGCTCATGCGAGGTTTTTAACGATCCAAAAGACCGCTCGCCACCCGGAACTTGTGCCCGATACAAGAACAGAAAAAACCCCGCCGTTTCCAGCGGGGTTTCGATGCTGATTTCAAGCGTCTCGCTTAGAAGCTGTAGCCGATGCGGATACCCGCGCCCCAGCCTTTGTTGTCGGTAAACGAGCTGTTGTAGACGCGAGTGGTCGCATCGCCGATATCGACGTAGCGAACACCGCCCGTGATTTTGACGTTTTCCTGGGTGTAGGTGGCCGCGATTCCGTAGGATTTGAAGCCGTCCGTCGGGCCGAGGTTGCCGGTCGGATCGCCTGCCGATTTCTCGTAACCGTACATGATCGCGCCCGACCAGTTCTCATTGAACTTGCGGCCAAGCCCGAGGCTGTAGGTGACAACATCGTTGTCATAGTAGACGAGCGGATCGCCGTAAGTCGCCGAGTAGCCTTTGGGGTCAAGCTTGAAAGCTGACCAATCCACCCAACGCACCGAACCGAAGAGCAAGGTGTTTGCGGCGATGCCAGTCTGGAAATCAAGGTTCACCGATTGCGGCACTTCGGTCTCAAACTGATCATCGGCGCCCGGAACCAGGGAGGACTCGGACAGCGCCGTGAAGTTGTGCGTGATAGCCGAGTTATAGGTCAGCGAAACGCGGGCTGCAATTTCCGGCTTTTCCCAGGCGACGCCCAGAACATAGCCAAAATCGGTCTCTTTCGTCGACTGTAGCGCATATGGGGTAGGGCCTATGCCGGGAACAAATACGTTCAAATCTGCCACACCAGATGTGCGCAGGGCCCGCACCCCGCCAATGAGCGAGACGTTCTGGGGCATTTTGTAGCGCATCAGCGCGGTCAGCGAGTCGCTTTTGATTTCGGCGGTGGAGCCTTGAATCACATAGTTCGTGCCGGCTGCGTAATTGACATCGGCTCCAAGCGGCTGATCGTAGATGATCGCCAGATCAAGCTTGTCAGTCAGGGCTTTTTTGTAGCCGAAGGACAGCGACTTGTAGTTTCCAGCCATGTCGCCCGACCCGAAGCCGCCAAGGGCCGGGATCGCCGTGCCGGACACGCTTGGGTTTACCGCGCCGAAGTTGAATTCAAGATAGTTGTCCGCATTCTCGAATAGAATTGCGGTCGATTGCGTGGAGCGTTCGATCCCCCCTGCGACGGCGGACCCGGCAGCAAAAGCCAGCACGCTTGCCGTCATGAGTACGTTTTTCATTGTTGTTCCTCTTCCCTGAAAGAATACTTTCCCTTCACGTCAACGCTACCATGACACGATTGTGAATCAATTTGCACGATGGGGTGACGTGGCGTCGATTGACAAGCTGTTGTGATGCTGCGGCGCAGCTTGTTGCGAGGGCGACACGGTTTTCGCATTTTTATCGTCATCTTGCACTGAACGGTTCATTTTGCATTGGTTTTTCAAACCCATCCAACGAGTCGCAGCATGGCGAAACTTGCAAGCCAGAGTGCCGAGAACACCGTCGCGGCGATCAGAGCCACCCATAGTGTCAGGCGGGGTTCGGGGATGGGGTTTTCGTCGCTTGCCATGTCGGCCTCGTGGTTGTTGTCCCCATTAATCGTTCATTAGGTAAATTTTGTTTTAACACCTCTCATGAAAAATATCGTTTTTCAGCATTGGACGGGGAACGGGCGCGGGTGGGACACGGCCTTGCGGGCGCTGTCGCCGCATCGGAGCACGGCGATGCAGGCCGATTTCACCTATGGCGAGATCGCGCGCGGGGCCGGTCGCGGGCTGCGGCGGATGGTTGCCCTGCTCAATGGGCGGCCTGTCGCCATGGCGCAGATCGTCGGGCGCAAGGGGGTGTGGAGCTGCGCCCGCGCGCTGGTGATCTGCGGCGCCCTTCAGCCCCCGGACCACCGCAGGGTGTTGCGCGGGCTGGCGCGCGAGGTTCCCGGCGTGCTTCTGGCGATGCCGGAGGAGCCGGTTTCGGGCAGGGGGCTGGTGCCGCTGATTACCCCGCGCCATCAGGCGATATGGGCGCTTGAGGCGGATGAACCCGCGCTTCGGGCGGGATTGCAGGGGAAATGGCGCAATCGTCTGGGGCGTGCAGAGCGCGAGATTGCGCAGGTCAGGCCGGCGCGTGACCCCGCATGGATTTTGGCGCAGGAGGCCAGCCAGCAGGTGCTGCGCGGCTATCGCAGCCTGCCGCCGGGGTTTGTCTTGGCATGGCAAGCCGTTGCGGGGTCCAAAGGGGTTCTGACGCTGGAGGCGATGGGGTGCGGGGAGGCGCCGCTGGCAGGGGTGGTGGTCCTGCTCCACGGTGACAGCGCGACCTATCACGCGGGCTGGAGCGGCCCCGAGGGGCGCGAGACCGGCGCGCATAACCTGCTGCTGTGGAGGGCGGCTTTGGCGCTGCGGGCGCGGGGGGTGCGCTGGTTCGATCTGGGGGATGTCAACTCCGAGCGCGGCGCGGGGCTGATGCATTTCAAGCTCGGGACGGGGGCGCGGGTCCGCGAACTTGGCCCGACACTCTGGAGCCTGCCGGGGTAGACAGCGGCTCTTTCCTCGGGCGCGCAAATGGTGCAGATTGCCCTCCGTATTAAGGTTGACGAGGCAGGTGTCCGATGCATTTCAAGGCTCCGAACCCCACGCCCAAGGGCTTGTGGCGGCGTGTTCCTCCGGCGGTGTTCCCGCCGATCCTTGGGCTGTTGGGGCTTTCGATGGCGTGGCGCCGCGGCGCGCCCGAGTTCGGCGTGCCGGTTGAATTTGCGCAGGTTCTGGGCGGGGCGGTGACCCTGCTGGCCGCTTTCGCATTGGTTGCTTTCGCGGGCAAGATCGTGCGCCGTCCCAAGGTTCTGGCCGAGGATCTGCGCATCCTGCCGGGGCGGGCGGGGGCGGCGGCCTCGGTGTTAAGCGTGTATCTGATCGCGGGGCTTCTGGTGCCGTTCGTGCCACAGATGGCGGCAATGGTGCTTTATGCGGGGCTGGGGCTGCACGGAGTTCTCACGCTGGTTGTGCTTTATGTGTTCGCTACGGGTCCGAAAGAGCAGCGCCGCGTCAGCCCCGTGTTCCAGCTCATCTTCTCGGGCTGGATCGTGGCTTCGGTGGTTGCTACGGGCATGGGGAAGACCTCTGTGGCCTTTCCGCTGTTTTGGGTCGCGATGGTCTCGGTCGTTGTAATCTGGACGGTGCAGATGCAGCAATTCGGAGCGGCCAGCGTGCCCGCGCCCCTTCGTCCTCTGCTGGCAATCCATCTGGCCCCCGCCGCTCTTTTGGGAACGGTTGCGCAGGGGTTTAACTCCGAAGCGATGGCAACCATCTTCGCGGTGCTTTGCGCGGCGATTTTGGTCGCGATGATTGGCGGTGTGCGCTGGCTTCTGGCGGCGGGGTTCTCGCCGATGTGGGGGGCGCTGACCTTCCCGCTGGCCTCTCTTGCAGGGTTCTGGCTGGCGATGGGCGGCATCTGGCGGGTGCCGGGCGGGCTGGTGCTGGTGCTGGCGACGCTGGTGATCCCCTGGATCGCGTTTCGCATCCTGAAAGACTGGGCCAGCGGGTCGCTTGCGATAAAAACCAACGCGGCTGCCGCCTGAGGGGTTGCTTTCCGGGGCTATGCGTGGAATGGGGACGTGCCAATCGTTCCCTGCCACGGAGTACCCCCAATGCAGATTCGTGAGGCTCTCACTTTCGACGACGTTTTGCTGGTTCCGGCGGCAAGCTCTGTGCTTCCCTCGACCGCTGAAACATCGACCTTTGTCACCCGCAAGATCAAGCTGAAGATTCCGCTGATGTCCTCGGCGATGGATACGGTGACCGAGGCGCGTATGGCGATCGCGATGGCGCAGGCGGGCGGCGTGGGCGTGATCCACAAGAACCTTGATGTTGCCGCGCAGGCCGCCGAGGTCGCCCGTGTGAAGCGTTTTGAATCCGGTATCGTTTATAACCCTGTCACGCTGACAGCCGATCAGACCATCGCGGATGCGCGCGCGCTGTGCGCGACCTATAATTTCACCGGCTTCCCCGTGGTTGATGCCGAGCGTCGCGTTGTGGGTATTGTGACCAACCGCGATATGCGCTTTGCGACCTCTGATGATACGCCGGTGTCTGCGGTGATGACCTCGGACAACCTTGCGATCCTGCGCGAGCCTGCCGACCGTGACGAGGCGATCTCGCTGATGAAGGCGCGCCGGATCGAGAAGCTGCTGGTCACCGATAACCAAGGCCACCTGACCGGCCTTCTGACGCTGAAAGATACCGAGATGGCGGTGCTGAACCCTTCGGCCTGCAAGGACGAGCTGGGGCGCCTGCGTGTGGCGGCGGCTACCGGCGTGGGTGAGGCAGGATTTGAACGCTCGGCTGCGCTGGTTGATGCGGGCGTCGACATTATCGTCATCGACACGGCGCATGGCCATAGCGCCGGTGTGCTGGAGGCCGTGAGCCGCGCCAAGAAGGAATTTGGCGATAAGGTTCAGGTGATCGCGGGCAACGTGGCGACGGCGGCAGCGACCAAAGCGCTGATCGACGCGGGCGTCGACGCGGTGAAGGTGGGGATTGGCCCCGGCTCGATCTGCACCACGCGGATGGTGGCGGGCGTTGGCGTGCCGCAGTTGACCGCGATCATGGATTGCGCAGGCGCAGCAGGCGACGTTCCGGTCATCGCGGATGGCGGCATCAAGTTCTCGGGCGATTTCTCGAAGGCGATTGCGGCGGGGGCTTCGGTTGCGATGGTCGGCTCGATGATCGCGGGGACCGATGAATCCCCGGGCGAGGTGATCCTGTATCAGGGGCGCTCGTTCAAATCCTATCGCGGGATGGGCTCGCTTGGCGCGATGGCGCGCGGCTCGGCGGATCGCTATTTCCAGAAGGATGCGGCGTCGGACAAACTCGTTCCCGAGGGGATCGAGGGGCAGGTGCCGTATAAGGGGCCGGTCTCGACCGTTCTGCACCAGATGGTGGGCGGTCTGCGCGCCTCGATGGGCTACACGGGCAACGCGACCGTGGCCGAGATGCGCAAGAACTGCAATTTCGTGCGTATTACCGGCGCGGGGCTGAAGGAAAGCCACGTTCACGACGTGCAGATCACGCGCGAAAGCCCGAACTACCGGATCGGCTGATTTCGGAACGACAGACCCCGGCCTTAGCGGTCGGGGTTTTGTTTTGCGCGCCCGCAATCTTTGTTTGCCTGCGCGCGGGCAGAGCGCTAGGAAGCGCGCATGACCCCAGCCGCCCGTATATCCGCCGCTATCGAGATTCTGGACCGCGTTCTGGCCGGTGCTCCGGCGGAACGTGAACTGACCAATTGGGGCCGCGCAAATCGGTTCGCGGGGTCCAAGGACCGCGCCGCGATCCGCGACCATGTGTTCGATGCGCTGCGCTGCCTTGGCTCGTTCGCGGCGCTTGGCGGGGCGCGCACAGGGCGTGGGGTGATGCTGGGCGCGCTGCGGGCCAGCGGGCAGGATGTGGCGGCGCTGTTCAGCGGCGAGCGCTTTGCGCCCGCAGTCGTGACCGAGAGTGAGGCTGCAGCGCTGGACGCGCCTGCTCCCGACGATCTTGCGCAGTTTGACTGGCCCGCGTGGATGCTGCCGCAATTGCGCGAGGCATTGGGGGATGATTTCGGCACGGTTTCCGAGGTCATGCGCCAACGCGCACCCGTGACGTTGCGGGTGAATATCGCGCGGGCCACCCGCCCCGAGATGATCGAGGCGTTGGCGGCTGAGGGCATACAGACGCTCCCGCACGAGACCGTCGAAACCGCACTGATCGTGACTGACGGCGCGCGCAGGGTGCAGACTTCACAGGCCTATCTGACGGGGCTGGTCGAGGTGCAGGATGCCTCGTCGCAGGCTGCGGTGGGGCTGATCCCTGTGCCGGATCGCGCGCGGGTTCTGGACTATTGCGCGGGCGGCGGGGGGAAGGCCTTGGCTTTGGCGGCGCGGTTTCCTGATTCACAGATTTTTACCCATGATATTGACGCGGGCCGGATGCGCGATATTCCGGTTCGGGCCGAACGCGCGGGGGTGAACCTGCATGTTTTACCGCCCGGAAAGCCGGAGAAGTCCTATGATGTCGTGCTGGTCGACGCGCCGTGCTCCGGGTCCGGCACTTGGCGGCGCTCTCCCGAAGCGAAATGGCGCCTGACGCCGGAACGGCTCGATGGGCTTGTGAGGATCCAGTCGCAAGTTCTTGATAATGCTTCCAAACTTGTTTCCAGTGGGGGCGCCCTTGTCTACATGACCTGCTCGGTTCTGCCCTGCGAGAACCATGACCGCATTGCCCATCTGGCTGCGGATGGTCGGTGGTCTTTGGAGGCCGCGCAACGCTGGTTGCCCGACCCGCAGGGCGACGGGTTTTACTATGCGACGCTGCGCAAGCTGGCCTAATGGATAATCTTGCCAGACGAATGCCACAGCCCTAAGTTGATAATCGGGTGGGTGTTAATCAAGATTTAAGTCTTTTCACGCGCAAATAGGGGGCCGATTCTGAAGAGGAGCGATGACTTGGCCCATCCGGACCTGCCCACTCAGCCCTTGGGGCGCACTGCTGAGTTGCTTGCTCCGGGGGTGATCTATCTGGTTCTGCTGGGGGTGATTGTCGGCGGCGCGGGATTCGCTGTGTCCGATCATATGCTTATGCTCATTCTTCTGTCCGTCGGTGGCAGCCTGCTGGTGCTCGCGGGGGCGATCCGCGCCATTTCTGCCCTTCGCGCGCGCAGCCGCCAGAAACTGCTCGATCAGATCGCGCGTTTCGTCGCCCATGATGCCTCGCCCAGCTTTACCGCCGATGCAGACGGGGCAATTCATTTCCAGAACCACGTTGCGCTTGAACGCTTTGGCTCACGCGGGGGGCAAACGATGACCCGCGCCCTGGGGGAGTTGTTCGCCAATCCGGGGTCGGTGGTGAAACGCCTTCAATCGCGCGCCGAGACATTGGGGTCCGCGCGCGATGATCTGGTGACGCGGCGCGGACATGTCCGGCTTTCGGTTCATGCGATCGGGCAGGACCGCTATCTGTGGCGGCTTGAGGATATGGTCGAACGTCCGTCGGGCGGCCGCGGGGCTGATGCTATCAGCCTGCCCATGCTGACTGCTTCGAAAAACGGGACTGTGCTCTTTATGAACGAGGCGCTGCGCCGCCTGATTGGTGAGCGCGTTCCAACGCTCGACCGGATATTCACCGAACTGCCGCTGCGCAGTGGCGAGGAGCGGGAGATTGCGACGCCTGTCGGACCGGTGCGCGCGCTGGTGGTCGAGCTGGAAGGCTCGGCGGGGCGGAGCGAGATCTACCTGCTGCCCGCAACCGACACACCGGAGCGCCCGAAAGAGTCGGCCTCGTTCGAAACCCTTCCCGTTGCGCTTTTGCGGATGACAGGCGACGGGCGCGTCATTGCCATCAACCGGGCAGGGCGCGCGATACTGGGCAAGGTCGAGCCTGAAACCATGCTCTCGGATCTGCTTGAAGGTCTGGGGCGTCCCGTGAATGACTGGGTGGCCGATGCGCTCGCCGGTCGCGCAGAACGCCGCCCCGAGGTTTTGCGTGTCCGTCGTGGTGATAGTGAGGTGTTCTTGCAAGTCACCCTGTCGCGCGTTGTCGATGGCGGACGGACGCATCTGATCGGGGTGCTTTCCGATGCAACGCAGCTCAAGACACTCGAGGCGCAGTTCGTTCAGTCGCAAAAAATGCAGGCTATCGGCCAACTTGCTGGTGGTGTGGCGCATGATTTCAACAACTTGCTGACAGCAATTTCTGGCCACTGCGACCTTTTGATGCTGCGACATGACAAGGGGGATCCGGACTATGCCGATCTCGATCAGATCAGTCAGAATACCAACCGGGCAGCCTCGCTTGTTGGGCAATTGTTGGCGTTTTCCCGCAAACAGACGCTCAAGCCGCAGACCATAGATTTGCGCGATACGCTATCCGACCTGACGCATCTGCTCAATCGGCTGGTGGGGGAAAAGGTTACGCTGTCATTCAGCCACGACCCTGCGCTGAAACCTGTCCGCGCGGACAAGCGTCAATTGGAACAGGTGATTATGAATCTCGTTGTGAATGCCCGCGATGCGATGCCGGGTGGTGGCGCGATCGAGGTCAGTACCTTCAACGAGTTTCTGGAAGAGGATTATGCCCGCGATCGCGTTTCTGTTCCGAAAGGTGCTTATGTGGTCGTTCGCGTTTCGGATGAAGGCACGGGAATTGCGGCCGACAAGATCGGCAAGATTTTCGAGCCGTTTTTCACCACCAAACGTGTAGGTGAGGGAACGGGGCTAGGGCTTTCGACGGCATACGGTATCGTCAAGCAGACGGGTGGATATATTTTCTGTGACTCCGTCGTCGGGTCGGGGACCAGTTTTTCGATCTATCTGCCCTCCTACGCGCATCTGGCCGGAGCGTCTGATCCGGTCGAAATCGCGCAAATATCCGAAGATACGCCCGCCGAACCTCGTCAGGCCACAGTTCTTCTTGTCGAGGATGAGGCGCCCGTGCGCGCTTTCGCTGCTCGTGCCCTGCAACTGCGTGGCTATACGGTCCTCGAGGCCGATTGCGGCGAGGAGGCGCTCGAGATGATCGAAGATCCCGCCGTTCATGTTGATATATTCGTGACCGATGTCATTATGCCTGGAATGGATGGACCGACCTGGGTCGCCAAGGCGCTGGAGCAACGCCCTGGAACGGCTGTCGTTTTTGTGTCGGGCTATGCCGAAGACGTTTTCTCGGAAGGTCGCGCACCGGTTCAGAACGCTGTGTTCCTGCCCAAGCCGTTTTCGCTGAGCGAGCTAACCGCAACCGTGCAAAATCAGCTATCCTGAGGCGGGTGCTCTGGTCCGATCGTCCCGTAAAGCCGGAAATCATCCGCCAGAAACTCCCGCAGACGGATTTCGGTCTCGGGGCGGAGTTTCGTCTCGACGGAGGGCGGCACATTGACCCGCGGCAGCGTGATCGCACAGTCGAGCCGGTCTTCAAGAAACCGCACCAGCGAGTCCATGTCCTCATAGCGAAATAACCGGTCGATCAGCAATCCACCGTTCTCGTCTGTCAGATAGTCGGTTTGTTTTCCGATACCGGCAAACCGGTGCGTTTGATCCGACAGACAGGTCTCGATGAACTGTTCGAAACTTTGGTTCGGACTGTCGATCTGCGTGGTATCAAGTTCATCGCGATGCATAAACCGATACCACGAGCGCAGCCAGTCAAGCGGGTGACGCATCAGTGCGACAGTCGTGAAGTGTTCGCCAGACGCCGAATGCAGATAGGGCGCGAGATGGGCTGCATAATCGCGCGCGGCCATATGTTTCAGTGGATCAGGGCGCGGCATGGAGACTGCCGCCAGCGGGTCAAGGGCCATCTCGACCGCTGTCGATCCGGCCTTCGGGGTCGCCAGGAAAACAAGTCTCTGATCCCAGAAAATCAACATTTTACGCTCGCGGCCAAAGAAAGAATACGCAGCCAATGCATCTAAACCTTTCGTTAATCAATGTCCCGCATGGTTAATCCATAGTTTTTAGTTGAAATGTTCTCTTTTTGTGCTCATAACTGCGAAGAGGAACAAAAAGCTAACACATCATGGGGCGAACCGATTGCATATCGGGCGGGCTTCGTGGAATAAGGTGGCAACCATGGCAATGACGGGCCTTTTCGAGATGAAAGACAAACAGAGTGCAGACAAGCAGCGCGCGCTGGAATCGGCGTTAGCGCAGATCGAGCGGCAATTCGGGAAAGGCTCGATCATGAAGCTTGGCGCCGACAATCCGGCGGCAGAGATCGAATCGACATCCACGGGGTCGTTGGGCCTTGATATTGCGCTCGGGATCGGCGGTTTGCCGAAAGGCCGGATTATCGAAATTTACGGGCCGGAAAGCTCGGGTAAGACCACGCTGACGCTGCATGCAATCGCGGAAGAGCAGAAAAAGGGTGGCGTTTGCGCCTTTGTGGACGCGGAACACGCGCTTGATCCAAGCTATGCGCGCAAGCTGGGTGTTAACCTTGATGAATTGCTAATTTCGCAACCCGATACGGGCGAGCAGGCGCTGGAAATCGTCGATACGCTGGTGCGTTCGGGCGCGGTTAACCTTGTCGTGGTCGACTCGGTGGCGGCCCTGACCCCGAAAGCGGAAATCGAAGGCGATATGGGAGACCATACCGTCGGCGCGCAGGCCCGTCTGATGAGCCAGGCAATGCGCAAGCTGACCGCCTCGATCGGGCGCAGCAATTGTATGGTGATCTTCATCAACCAGATTCGGATGAAGATCGGCGTGATGTTCGGTTCGCCTGAAACCACGTCTGGGGGGAACGCGCTGAAATTTTATGCCTCGGTGCGCCTGGATATTCGGCGGATTGGCGCGATTAAGGACCGCGACGAGGTTGTTGGCAACCAGACCCGCGTAAAAGTCGTGAAAAACAAGGTGGCGCCGCCCTTCAAGCAGGTCGAATTCGACATCATGTATGGCGAAGGCATCTCGAAGGTTGGTGAGCTGATCGACCTCGGCGTGAAGGCTGGAGTCGTGGATAAATCGGGCGCCTGGTATTCCTACGGGGATGAGCGCATCGGCCAGGGCCGCGAGAACGCAAAGCAGTTCCTGCGGGATAACCCTGATATGGCCTATGAAATCGAGGATAAAATCCGCGCCTCGCACGGGCTCGATTTCGGGGCAAATGAAGAGGATGACGCGCTTACCGAAGAGTAAGAACGCGACAGGCGTAAAACGCGCCGCTGGAGGGCCGGGCAAAACGCCCGGCCTTTCTGCTTTTTGCGCCGGATTGCGGTAAGTTCCGTTTGGTTTCTGGACAGGGCAGGGCGAGGGCGCTAAACGAGGGCAAACCCTGCCCAAAAAGGCCGAAAACCTCATGCCCAGCTTGAACGATATTCGCTCCACGTTCCTCAACTATTTCGAGCGCAACGGTCACCGCATCGTCGAAAGCTCGCCGCTTGTGCCGCGCAACGACCCGACGCTGATGTTTACCAACTCCGGTATGGTGCAGTTCAAGAACTGCTTTACCGGTGTCGAGAAGCGCGACTATGTCCGCGCCACCACCGCGCAGAAATGCGTCCGCGCGGGCGGCAAGCATAACGATCTTGATAACGTCGGCTATACCGCGCGCCATCACACCTTCTTCGAGATGCTCGGGAACTTCTCCTTCGGGGATTATTTCAAACACGAGGCGATCCCCTTCGCGTGGGAGCTGATCACCCGGGATTTCGACATCGATCCGAAGCGCCTTGTGACGACGGTCTATCATACCGACGACGAAGCCTTTGAAATCTGGAAAAAAGTCGGCGTGCCGGAGGATCGGATTATCCGCATCGCGACGTCGGATAACTTCTGGCAGATGGGGCCGACCGGCCCGTGCGGTCCCTGCACCGAGATTTTCTACGACCACGGCGATCATATCTGGGGTGGCCCGCCCGGCTCGGCCGAGGAAGACGGCGACCGCTTTATCGAAATCTGGAACGTCGTGTTCATGCAAAACGAGCAGTTCGAGGACGGCTCGATGAAAGCGCTCGACATGCAGTCGATCGACACCGGCATGGGGCTGGAGCGGATCGGCGCGCTGTTGCAGGGCAAGCATGACAACTACGACACCGACCTGATGCGCTCGCTGATCGAGGCGTCGGCCCATGCGACCAGCCAGGACCCGGATGGTCCGGGCAATGTGCATCACCGCGTGATCGCCGACCACCTGCGTTCGACCTCGTTCCTGATTGCGGACGGCGTGATGCCCTCGAACGACGGGCGCGGCTATGTTCTGCGCCGGATCATGCGTCGCGCGATGCGACATGCGCACCTTCTGGGGGCGAAAGATCCGGTCATGCACAAGCTGGTTCCGGCGCTCGTGCGCCAGATGGGCGCGGCTTACCCCGAACTGGGGCGTGCACAGGCGCTGATTGAAGAGACGCTGAAGCTGGAGGAAACCCGCTTCAAGGTGACGCTCGACCGCGGCTTGAAGCTGCTGGACGACGAGCTGGCAAAACTTCCCGATGGCGCGAACCTTCCGGGTGAGGCCGCGTTCAAGCTTTATGACACCTACGGCTTCCCGCTGGACCTGACCCAAGATGCGCTGCGCGAAAAGGATCGCGCGGTGGACACGGACGGCTTTGACAGCGCAATGGCCGAGCAGAAAGCCAAGGCGCGCGCGTCCTGGGCTGGCTCGGGCGAGGCGGCGGATAGCACCATCTGGTTCGAACTGGCCGAAGAGAAGGGCGTGACCGAGTTTCTGGGCTACGACACCGAGGTTGCCGAGGGCCAGATCCTTGCGCTGGTGGCCGATGGTGCCAAGGTCGAAAACGCCAAGGGCACCGTCCAGATTGTCGTTAACCAGACGCCGTTCTATGGCGAATCCGGTGGTCAGGTAGGCGACACAGGCCGCATCCGCACCGAAACCGGCGAGGCCAAAATCACCGACACCAAAAAGGTTGCGGGCGTGTTTATCCACTTCGGCGAAGTCGTCGAGGGCGAGATTTCGCGCGGCCAGCCTGCGCGTCTGGTGGTCGATCACGCACGCCGCTCGGCGATCCGCGCGAACCACTCGGCCACGCACCTGCTGCACGAGGCTCTGCGCCGCGCGCTTGGGGACCATGTGGCGCAGAAAGGCTCGCTCAATGCCGAAGACCGTCTGCGCTTCGACTTTAGTCATGCCAAGGCGATGAGCGCCGAGGAAATCACGCAGGTCGAGGCCGAGGTGAACGAGTTCATCCGCCAGAACACTGCCGTCGATACCCGCATCATGACGCCCGATGACGCCCGCGCGCTAGGGGCGCAGGCGCTGTTTGGCGAGAAATACGGCGACGAAGTGCGCGTTGTTTCGATGGGCGAACTGCTTGGCTCGGGCAAGGGCGCGGATGGCAAAACCTATTCGCTGGAGCTGTGCGGCGGCACGCATGTCAAGCGCACGGGCGATATTGGTGCCTTTGTCGCGATGGGCGATAGCGCGTCGTCCGCTGGTGTGCGCCGGTTCGAGGCGCTGACCGGTCAGGCCGCGCTGGATTATCTGAACGCGCAGAACACTAAGCTGTCCGAAATCGCGGCGTCGCTGAAAACCTCGACCAATGAGGTGGCGGATCGTGTCAAGGCGCTGGCCGAAGAGCGCAAGGCGCTGGCTAACGAAGTGGCGCAACTGCGCCGCGAACTGGCGATGGGTGGCGGTGCCTCTGGTGGTCCGGAAGCAATTGAGATCAATGGCTTGAAGTTCATTGCTCAGGTTGTTTCGGGCGTGACGGGCAAAGACCTTCCGCCCTTGGTGGACGATCTGAAAGCCAAAATCGGCTCGGGGGCTGTGCTGGTCGTGGCTGATACTGGCGGCAAGGCCGCGGTGGCTGCGGGTGTGACCGCGGACAAGACCGAGGTCATCAGCGCGGTCGATCTGGTCAAGGCAGCGGCAGCGGCGCTTGGTGGCAAGGGCGGCGGTGGCCGCCCCGATATGGCGCAGGCCGGCGGGGCCGATTTTTCGAAGGCAGACGAGGCGGTTGCCGCCGTCAAAGCCGTTATCGCAGGAGAAGCCTGATGCCCGCAGCCCTTTGGATTGCCCACGTCACCGTGACCGACCCCGAAGCCTATGGCCGCTATGCGACGCTTGCCGGTCCCGCGATTGCCGCCCACGGCGGCGCGTTTCTGGCGCGCGGCGGGCGTTTCGTGCAGCTTGAGGGCAAGGAGCGCCCGCGCAATGTCGTGGCGCGCTTCCCCTCGCTCGAGGCGGCAGAGGCCTGCTATCACAGCCCCGAGTATCAGGAGGCGCTGTCCCACGCGCGCGGTGCCTCTGAGCGCGAACTGGTGATCGTCGAACTGACGGAATAAGTCGCGCGCGGGCCTTGCCGCTTGGCACGGCCCGCGCCCCTTGCTATCAAGGCGCCATGAACACGATCCGCACCCAGATTATTTGCATTATCTGCTGACATAGGTCCGGCGGGTCGGTTCTTCGGTTTCCCAAAAATCTCGAAGCTGCTAAGCCCCGCCGGGACGATACCCGCGAGGCCATGATGACCCAGATCCGTTTGCGCAATTCGAAGTCCCGCAAAGAAGAGGATTTCACCCCGATCGACCCGCAAAACGTGCGGATTTATCTGTGCGGCCCGACGGTCTATGACCGGGCGCATCTGGGGAATGCGCGGCCTGTGGTGGTGATTGATATGCTTTACCGGCTGCTGCGCCATGTCTACGGCACGGATCATGTGACCTATGTGCGCAATTTCACCGACGTGGATGACAAGATCAACGCGACCGCGCTGGCCCGCAAAGAGACGGGTGCGGAGGGAACGCTGGAAGATCTGATCCGCCAGCGCACCGAAGAGACGATCGGCTGGTATCACGCTGATATGGATGCGCTTGGCGCGCTCCGCCCCGATCACGAGCCGCGCGCGACCGATTACATCGGCGCGATGATCGCGATGATCGAGGATCTGATCACCAAGGGCCATGCTTATGCGAAAGAGGGCCATGTGCTGTTCCGTGTGCGCTCGTATCAGGCTTACGGCGCGCTGTCTGGCCGCTCGGTCGACGATATGATCGCAGGCGCGCGGGTCGAGGTGGCGCCTTTCAAAGAAGACCCGATGGATTTTGTGCTTTGGAAACCGTCAGATGCGGGGCTTCCGGGGTGGGACAGCCCCTGGGGCAAGGGGCGTCCGGGTTGGCATATCGAATGTTCCGCGATGAGCTATGAACTCTTGGGCGCGAGCTTTGACATTCACGCGGGCGGGATCGACCTGCAATTCCCGCACCACGAAAACGAGATCGCGCAAAGCTGCTGCGCGCACCCCGAGGCGGGTTTCGCGCGTTATTGGCTGCATAACGAGATGTTGCAGGTCGAGGGTAAGAAGATGTCCAAGTCGCTTGGCAACTTCTTCACCGTGCGCGACTTGCTGGATCAGGGCATTCCGGGTGAGGTGATCCGGTTCGTGTTCTTGCAAACGCATTACGCCAAGCCGATGGACTGGACCGCCGAGAAGGCCACGCAGGCCGGGGCGACGCTGCGCAAGTGGTATAAGATCGCGGCGCAAGGCGTTGATAATGCGTCGAAACCATATGTTGCGGTCATTTCAGCCCTTGCTAATGATCTGAATACGGCTGAAGCAATCGCACAATGCCATCAGCTCGCGCATGCGGATGACGTATCTACCTTGCGTGCAACACTGCAGTTTTTGGGATTGATGGGGACAGATATTCCAGCTTGGGCCGCCACACCCGATGTCGATCTGAGCGCCTTGGCCGACAAGCTGGCGGCGTTGCGCGCCACCGCAATGGAAACCAAGGACTTTGCTCCTGTCGATGCCCTTAAATCCGCGCTTGTTGCTGCGGGCGTCGAGGTGCGCATGTCGAAGGCGGGGGTCGAGCTTGTCCCCGGTTCCGGGTTCGACGCTGCCAAGCTGGAGGGGCTGTGACCTAAGGGTCGCGGGAGGAAATTCAAAATGACCAAAGACCGCCTTTACCTTTACGACACCACGCTGCGCGACGGGCAGCAGACGCAGGGCGTGCAGTTCTCGGTTCCGGAAAAGATCGCAATCGCCAAGGGGCTGGATGCGATTGGCATTGATTATATCGAGGGCGGCTGGCCGGGCGCAAACCCGACGGACAGCGATTTTTTCGAGGCCCGCCCCGATACCCGCGCGACCTTCACCGCCTTTGGCATGACCAAGCGGGCAGGGCGCTCGGCCGCGAATGACGAGGTGCTGGCTGGCGTGATGAACGCAGGCACGCCCGCCGTCTGTCTGGTCGGCAAGACGCATGATTACCATGTGACCACCGCGCTTGGGATCACGCTTGAGGAAAACCTTGAGAATATCCGCGCCTCGGTCGCGCATATCGTGGCGGAGGGGCGTGAGGCGCTGTTCGATGCCGAGCATTTCTTTGACGGCTATAAGGCCAATGCGCCCTATGCTTTGGAGGCAGTTCTGGCGGCTTACCGTGCCGGCGCGCGGTGGGTGGTGCTGTGCGACACGAACGGCGGCACGCTGCCTGCCGAGGTGGCCGAGATCACCCGCGCGGTGATTGATGCGGGTCTCCCTGGCGACCGTCTGGGCATCCATTGCCACGATGACACGGGCAATGCGGTTGCGGCGTCTTTGGCGGCGATCGAGGCGGGGGTGCGCCATGTGCAGGGCACGCTGAACGGTCTGGGCGAGCGGTGTGGCAATGCGAACCTCACGACGCTGATCCCGACGCTTTTGCTGAAAGAGCCGTTCCGCTCGACGCTGGAAACAGGGGTGCCGCCCGAGGCGCTGTCGGGGATGACGAAACTCTCGCGCAGGCTGGACGATATTCTGAACCGCGTGCCGCTGCGCTCGGCCCCCTATGTCGGCGCGTCGGCCTTTGCGCATAAGGCGGGGCTGCACGCCAGCGCCATTCTGAAGGACCCCTCCACCTACGAACACATCGACCCGAGCGTGGTAGGCAATACGCGGCTGATCCCGATGTCCAATCAGGCAGGGCAGTCCAATCTGCGCGCGCGTCTGGCCGATATGGGGATCGAGGTTGACCCGAAAGACCCGCGCCTTGGCCGCATTCTTGAGGTTATCAAGGAGCGCGAGGATCAGGGATATGCCTATGACGGCGCGCAAGCCTCGTTCGAGCTGGTGGCGCGGCGTGAGCTGGGGCTGTTGCCGCGTTTCTTCGAGGTCAAGCGCTACCGTGTGACCGTGGAGCGCCGCAAGAACCGCTATGACCAGATGGTGAACTCCTCCGAGGCGGTGGTGGTGGTGAAGATCGGCGGGCAAAAGACGCTCTCGGTCTCGGAAAGCTTTGACGAGCAGGGCTGTGACCGGGGGCCGGTGAACGCGCTCTCCAAAGCGCTGGCCAAGGATCTGGGGCCGTATCAGCGCTATATCGACGATGTGAAGCTGGTCGATTTCCGCGTGCGGATCACTCAAGGCGGGACCGAGGCCGTGACGCGGGTGATTATCGACAGCGAAGACGGCGCGGGGCAGCGCTGGTCGACGGTGGGGGTGTCGGCCAATATAGTCGATGCCTCCTTCGAGGCGCTGCTTGAGGCGGTCCAGTGGAAGCTGGTGAGTGAAGGGGTCCAGCCGGTATGAGCGCGGCGCTGATTGCAGCGCAGATGGTTGAACGCGGCGATCCCGAAAGGTTTGCCGCCGTTATGGCCGCACCCGCCGCGCTGCGCCCGCAACTTTGGCCGCTTTATGCCGTGAACCTTGAGATTGCACGCGCGCCCTGGGCCTCGACCGAGCCGATGGTTGCGGAAATGCGCCTGCAATGGTGGGTCGATGCGCTGGACAATCTTGCGCAGGCCGGGGTCGAGGTGCCGCATGAGCTGGGGCCGGCACTGGCCCCCTTACGCGCGCAGGCGGGGCTTTTGGCAGGCATTGCCGAGGCACGTCGCTGGGATTGCTGGCGCGAGCCGTTTGCGGACGAAGCCGCGCTGTGGGCCTATCTTGATGCGACAGCGGGGAACCTCTATTGGGCGGCGGCGCGGGTGCTCGGCGCGGATGATGCCGACGAGGCAGGCTTGCGCGACTTCGGTGTGGCGGCGGGGTTGGCAAACTATTTGCGCGCGATCCCTGCCTTGGAGGAGCGCGGGTGCGTGCCCTTGCCCGATGGCCGCCCCGAGGCTGTGCGGAAACTGGCCGCAGCGGGGCTTGCGCGGCTCTCTCGTGCACGCGTTCGCGCAGGGCTGAAGCCTGCGCTTCTGGCGGGCTGGCAGGCGCGCCACGTTCTGCGGTTGGCGCAGCTGGATCCGGCTCGCGTTGCGGCAGGTGCGCTAGAAGGTTCCGAGCTGCGAAAGCGTCTGTCGCTGTTGCTCGCGGCTTTCGGGCGTATCTGAACAATTTTCGATTTAAAAGAATCTTCAAGACTTCCGGCCAAGGTTCCCCCTTGAAGGCGGTCTGGTGCATTTCCGGCCGCGCGTGATTCTTGCACCGGAGGCCGGTATGAAGTGGTTCAACAACCTCAACCTTTCGATCAAACTGCCCATCATGCTTGTTGCTATCGCAATGGTGGCGCTGTCGATCATGGGGGTGTCGGCCTATCGGTCGGCAAAAGTTCTGCTGGAAGAAAGCGGCTCGCAACAGCTTGAGCTAACGCTGGCTAACCGTTTGACAGATATAGATGATTGGGCGAACCAGATCGACGCGAACATGCGCACGCTGGCAACGAACCAGACGACTGTCAGGGCATTGCAGGATTTCCGCATCGCGTTGCATGTGATGGGGGATAGCGCGGCCGATCAGGTGCGTAATCTCTACCCGACGGAAAACCCGTTTAGCGAGGAGGCGCGGGCAAAGACGGAATCTCCGAATTTTCTGATGGAATACTCGGTCCATCACGCGCGCCTGCACAAAGGGTTCGTTATTCAGGCGGAGCAATGGGACTTCAACGATCTGTATCTGGTGGATGCTTCGGGGCAGGTTCTGTATTCGCTCTGGAAAGGGCCGGAGTTCGCAGCAAATCTCAACACGCCCGAATTCGCAGACACGCAACTGGCACGGGTTGCCGGTGCGGTGCTCGAGACGGGGGGGACAGATCTCGCAGTTTCACCGTTCATCGCATCGGCTGATGGACGTTCGGCGGAATACTATGTGGCCTCGGCGGTGATGGACCGCAAACAAGAGCCGATTGGCGCGGTGGTCGCGAAAGTTCCGACGCATAAACTCAATATGATCCTGTCGCGCGAGGGGGGGCTTGGGGAAACCGGCATGGCATATCTCGTCGACGAAGCCGGAACCATTCTCAATCAGCTGCGCGGCTTCGATGAGCCGACAGTCATGAGCCTGAAGGCAAATAGCACCACGACTGAAATGGCGCTAGACGATGAAAGCGGCACGATCGAGTCGATCGGGGTTTCAGGGAAGCAGGCTGTGATAGCCTATCAGCCGTTTATGCTCTACGGGCGGTTCTGGGCGGTTCAGGCCGAGCAGACTGCGGAAGAGATGTATGCTCCTGCGGCTGTTCTGGCTGGATCAATGCTGTTTCACGCAAGCTGGAATATTGCGGTTCTGGCCGTTATGGCGTGGTTGATGGCGCGGTCTGTTGCCCGGCCTCTGTCCGGGCTGGGGGCTGCGATCGACCGCCTGGCCAAAGGGGATCGGGAAACAGATATTCCGCTAGCCGGTCGTAAGGACGAGGTCGGTCAGATCGCCGGTGCGCTTGAACAGTTGCGTTTCGAACTGGCAACGGCCGATGCCGCGCAGTTCCACGCCCTTTTGCAAGGCGCGGCTTTTGACGCATCCTCGGCGTCGATGATGATGGTCGACAAGGATTTCAATATCCTGCACTGCAACCCCGCACAGACCAGCCTGATCAGCAAGAACCTTGCAGATTTCCGCGCGATCAATCCCGAGCAGGATTTCACCAACCTGATCGGCACGAGCATGGATGTGTTCCACCATAACCCGGAACGTATCCGAGGAGTTCTGTCTGAACCGGCGAACCTGCCGTTCCATGCGGATATTGTGATCGGGCTTGGGAGATACGGGATAGATGTAAGTGCCATCCACGACCAGGCAGGCGAGCAGGTCGGCTATGTTGTCGAATGGCGCGATGTAACCGAACTGCGTCTGCAGCGTGCGCTTCTTGACGCGATCGACGAAGCGCAGGTGGTCTGTGAGGTGGATCCCGATATGCATGTGTTGCGCGCGAACAGTAATTTCTGCGATGCGCTTGACTGCGCGACGGATGCACTGCGCGGTGCTGATCTGATGGAGTTCATGACGATTGACGATTTTGGCGATGATATTTGCCAGGTTTTGCGCGCGGGAACGCCTATTCAGGGTGTGATGCGTTTTGTCGGAAAGAATGGCGCGATCCTTCTTGCCGAGGGGTCTTTGACCCCGGTGCCAGATCGCAATGGTCACGTCTTCAAAATTCTGCTGATCGGCAACAATGTTACCAAAGCACGCCAGACGCTGATGGAGGCGCAGGAACGCAATCGCATTATGATGGAAAGCCAGAATGCTGTTGTCGAGGCGCTGAAGACCGGTCTGGACCTGCTGTCCGATGGTGATCTGTCCTCCAGCATCGAAACCGCGTTCCCGGATGAATACGAGGGGCTGCGTTACAATTTCAACGCCGCCGTGACCAAACTCGGATCTGCGATGCAGGTTGTGATCGACAATGCGACCTCGATTGATGGTGAGGCGCAGGAAATCACCAATGCAGCAGAAGACCTGAGCCGCCGGACAGAGCAGCAGGCTGCCACGCTTGAAGAAACCGCTGCAGCTCTTGATGAATTGACGGCATCCGTGAAATCCGCGACCGAGGGGGTGACAGAGGCCGACCGCGTTGTAAAAGAAGCGCGCGACAGTGCAGAGGCCTCTGGCGAGATCGTGGCCCAAGCCGTTTCGGCCATGAGCGAGATTGAAGAATCGTCGTCTCAGATTTCGAAGATCATCGGCGTCATAGACGAGATCGCTTTCCAGACCAATCTATTGGCGCTGAACGCGGGCGTCGAAGCCGCGCGCGCTGGCGATGCCGGGCGTGGTTTCGCTGTCGTCGCTTCCGAAGTGCGTGCTCTTGCGCAGAGATCGTCCGAGGCAGCGCGGGAAATTGACGGATTGATTACGGCCTCGTCCGGGCATGTGAAGCGTGGGGTAGAGCTTGTCGGGGAGACGGGGCAGGCGCTTAAGGGAATTTTGCACTCTGTTCTGGATGTAGCCTCGCGTGTTTCGGAAATCGCTGCAAGTTCGCGTGAGCAAGCGGCGGGACTGACCGAAATCAACAGTGCGATGAACCAGTTGGATCAGGGGACGCAGCAAAACGCAGCCATGTTCGAAGAGACAACAGCCGCCAGCCATTCGTTAAGCCGTGGAGCAGAGACATTGCGGGCGATAACGCGTCAGTTCAAGACCTCTGACGTGGAGGGAAGTTTGGTGGAAATACGTTCGGATGACTCTCCGTCCGGGGATACAATGAGTTTCGGGAGCGCAAGTTTCTCCCAATCGTCAACGATCACGGGGAACCTTGCCTTAAGTGCCGCCCGCGATGTTGACGAATGGGAAGATTTTTGACTTTTGGAGGTCTCCTGAGATGATGGCGCAAGTTCCCAAACGCGTTCTGATTGTTGATGACTCGGCGACACTAAGAAGAATTATCCGCGCCCGATTGGCACGAGATCCGCGGCTTGTTGTCGTCGGAGAAGCTTCGGACGCCTTTGAAGCCAGGGCACAGATCAAGGCTTTGAAGCCTGATGTTCTGACGCTTGATGTCGAAATGCCCAGAATGAGCGGTCTTGACTTTCTTGAACGCCTAATGCGCCTGCACCCCCTTCCTGTCATCATGATCTCGACCGAGACACAGAAAGGATCGGCGGCGGCGTTGGAAGCTTTGTCGCTGGGGGCAGTTGATTGTGTGGGCAAGCCGTCAAACGGTGACCTGATCAGTGCGTTTGAGGAACTGGCCGATCTACTGGTCGCGGCGGCAGACGCCCATATCCATAATGGACGCGGAATCTCGCATTTAACGCCCTCAACCGATTTCACTTGGAACGGTCGCTATGTTCTCATCGGGTCGTCGACTGGCGGGGTCACTGCACTGGAGCATATTCTGAAGTCCTATCCAGAGAACTGCCCACCAACGCTTATCGCCCAGCATATGCCAGAGAGCTTTCTCGCGAGTTTTGCCCGCCGCCTGAATGGAAAAATCGGACCGACCATCCAGGTCGCTCAAGACGGCCAGCCTTTGCAGCAGGGTAATATATATGTCGCCCCGGGGGGAGAACATCATTTGGCAATTTCAACGGGGGATACATTGCGCTGTCGTCTGATTGATGGCGCAAAAGTCTCCGGCCACCGACCGTCCGTCGATGTGTTGTTCAAGTCTGCGGTCCCGGTTGCACAAGATACCTGCGCATTCATCCTGACGGGCATGGGCCGAGACGGGGCAGCCGGAATGGGAGTGTTGCGTAAGGCGGGGGCGCGGTGTTTCGCACAAGACGCGGAGTCTTCTGTTGTATTCGGCATGCCAAGAGTGGCCCTTGAGGAGGGCGCTGCCGAAGCGGCCTTAGCTCTGTCGGATATTCCGAAAGTTATCCTGGATTTGTGCGGGGCCAGCGGATCTCGGCGCATGATGGGGAGTAGATAATGTCGTATCAATCGACAGCGGAGCAAAGACCGCGCCATATTTCACAAGGTGAGTACGCGTTTGGAGGACTTGGGGAAAGGTCAATTACCACAATTCTCGGGTCATGCATTGCGACATGTCTTTACGATGAAGACGCAAAAATTGGAGGTATGAACCATTTTCTACTTCCGGAAAGCTCGAATACGACAATTCAAGCCGCCAGCTTTGGTGTTAACGCGATGGAGTTATTGATCAACGACCTGATAAAACATGGTGCGCACCGGAACAGACTGAAAGCCAAAGTGTTCGGAGGGGCTCGAATGATAGCGGGGCTTTCAGATATAGGCCAAAAGAACTCGGAATTTGTCCTTGGCTTTTTGCAGCGTGAAATGATCGAGTGTACTGGCCAGAGTTTGGGCGGCACCCAGGCGCGCCGCGTCGAGTTTTGGCCAGATACTGGACGCGCGCGCCAGAAAATGGTCGGTCAGGCGGAACTGTTCGAACGCCCGATCAAAGAGGCCTCAGGAAATGGCGTGGAGCTATTTTGACAGATTGAACTTGCTCGTGCATTCTGATCGGTCTGCACATTGTGGGGGCTGTTTTCATCGAAGAGAGTTATTCCCCAATGTTTGGACAGTTTCCTGCGTGATCTAAACGTAAACATCCGGCGAAGGCCACGGTCAGGGTGCGTTGAGGGCGTCCTGTTGTGTTTTCCAGTGCCATGGCAGCAATTCGGGGAGGCGCGAGACGGGCAAGTCCGGCAGCCGCGCCAGGACGTCTGCCATCCATGCTTGCGGGTCGATGTCGTTCATCTTTGCCGGGACGATGAGGGTATACATGAAGGCCGCCCTGTCGCCGCCGCGCTCAGACCCTGCAAACAGCCACGCCTTTCTGCCCAATGCGATGCCGCGCAGAGCGCGCTCGGCGGCATTATTCGTCAGGCAAAACCGCCCATCGGGGCCAGCGCCACACAGGCATGACCGATCAGATCAGCCAGAGTGGACAGGCTGAGCTCGATCCCCTCCCGCGCGATGCGCTCTGCCTGCCTGTTCAACGGTTGATGCTGCCCGTTCGCGGGTTCTCTCGGACGCGTCGCGGTCACCCGCTCACTTGTCAAAGGCCACCATGGCGATCAGCTGTGGCCCCGCTCATCCACGCGTGAGGATCCACGCCATTCCGCGCGGTAGGGTGGAGCCGCGGCTGTTCGCCATGATAGCTTTAGACAAGTATGGGCCGCACCAACCACTGAACCGCCAGGCCGAGCGCATTGCACGAGAAGGCATTGATCTCAGCCTTTCTACGCTTGCCCCGATCCATCCACTAATCGAACGCTATATGCTGGACGACGGGTGTCTGCATGGTGATGACACGACCGTGCCGCTTCTGGCGCGTGAGCGCGGCGGCGACAGGGCGGCACCCTCATCATCTCGGCAAAGATGAACGAAATCGACCCGCAGCCATGGATGGCAGATGTCCTGGTGCGGTTGCCGGACTTGCCCGTCTCACGTCTCCCAGAATTGCTGCCGTGGCATTGGAAGACACAACAGGGCGCCGTCAACTTTGAACCGCCGCCTTATCACACGTCACCAACTTTCGACCATAACTCGGCGATTACAGCGATGAGGGCGTCCGCTTGCGATAATTCCGAAGCATGTAGCATGGCGGGGCAGTTCCGCGAAGGAACGCTAGAACCAGCAAACCTCTCCGTCGTCATCTCGAGAGGCGACCTCTCGTTCGTGGCTCGGATCCAGATTGATGATCAGCTCATGCAACCGTAGACGAGACAGAAGCGGGACGGAATGTAGCTTTACATCGGTTGAAATCTCACCTGAAACTGCTGACATAAGGCGGCCAAGATCTTCGAGTGCCTGAGTGATGCGATCGATCCCCTGCAATCCTCTGATTGCGTTGGCATCAGTGTGTTGTGCGAATTCGCACAGCGATAAAGCCTTCTGCACGTCCGCTGACAAGCGGGCTAGAGTTTCCAGCTCTTCTCCGATCCGTGATGCTAGGGCATCAAGAGGAAGGTCGCGTCGCTCCGGTTCGGCTGCGTGGTGTGAATATTGGATGGTCATAGGCGCCCCACCACTGCCTCGATACAAGTGCGTAACTCCTGCGGGGTGAACGGTTTTTTTATAAAATTATTCATGCCGAGTTTGCGACCGGTATCAATAATGTTCTTATCTGCGCGACCGGTGATCAAAATGAAGCCCAAACCGCGCGTTCTTTGGTTGGTGCGCAGCGCATGGAGCAGTTGCAACCCGTCCATGCCAGGCATGTTGTAATCAGAGATCACAAGATGGACCGGCGTTTTCTCTAGAGTTTTCAATGCCCCGGGGCCGTCTGTTGCGTAACCGATTTGCCGGATCCCCATTGCATCCAATGCCTGCATGATAAGGCCGCGGCTGGTTGACATGTCATCGACGACCAATACTCGAAGTTGGTCTCTTAGTGCCATTCGTGGCCTCCTTTTGTGTGGCCTTGCGGGGGAAGCCGATAGGTCGTGACGCCGCTGGCCTTGAGATTGCTTCCATCTTCGATAGGAACCCGCTCGGAGTGGCCGACGAATAACCAGCCTTCAGGTGTGAGGATGTTCTCAAAACGCTTCCAGAGCTTCATCTGATCCGCCGGCGAAAAATAGATTACGACGTTCCGGCAGAAAATGATGTCGAAGTGTCCGTGCATCGGCCAGGGATCGTGAAGGTTGAGTTCACGGAAGGTGACGAGTTGTCGTATGGTCGGGATCACCTGAAGATCCGCACCCGACGGCTGTAGGTATTTTTTTCGCAGATGCTCGGGCACCGCCTCTACGCTCAGCGCGTTGTAAACTCCGCTACTTCCGCGTTGAATCATCATCGGATCAATATCGGTTGCGAGTATCCTGATGTCGAGGCGTGCGATGTCAGGGACCATCTCCGCCAGCGTAATGGCAATTGAATAAGCCTCCTGTCCGGTGGAACATCCTGCTGACCAAATCCGTACACGTCGGCCATTTCGCGCGGCCTGAAGTAATGGAGGGAGCGCCTGCGTCCTGAGGGTTTCGAAGTGATGGTTCTCGCGGAAGAAATGCGTCACGTTTGTCGTTAGTGCCGAAACCATCTGACGCATTTCGCCTTCCCCGTCCCCGGAGGCGAGATGAGCTATATATTCTGCGAAAGACGACATCCCCAGGGCGCGCAACCGCTTGCCCAAGCGGGACTGTACCATCGACCCTTTTGTTGGCGCGATGACAATGCCGGCGTGGGCATAGAGTATGTCGGCAATTGCCTTGAGCTCGGTGCTCGTCAACGCCGAAAACCCTTGGACATGGAATGCAGCTTGGTTCATGCGGCCTCGGAGGACTCATCGGGCAGGACGGCAGCAAGATCGAGAACGCGGATCATACGCTCTTCGACAATGGTGAGCGCCGAGATATAGCTATGCGCTGTATCGGCGGCGAGGTCCGGCGGGGGTTGAAGTTCGGTCAGCGGAAGCGCCAGGATGTCGGAAACAGCGTCGACGAGCAGCCCGGCAGTCTGTTGGCCTAGCTGAACCACGATGATAACATTTCGGGCATCCCCCTTGACGGGCGGCATGCCGAGGCGAACCGAAAGGTCGACCACGGGCAAAACGGTGCCGCGCAGATTGATAACGCCTCGGACATAGGGCGGGGCGTGCGGCAGAGGGGTTGCGCGCGTCCAGCCACGGATTTCGCGGACGGACATGATGTCGACACTGTATTCTTCGCCGCCAAGGCGGAAAGAGAGAAGCTCGACTTCGGTATTAGTGCTTTTCAGTGTGTCTTCGGTCATCTTGTTATCCTGCAAGTGAGAAGTCGGTTACGCGTGTCCTGCCCGACGCAGTGCTGACCAGGTCGGCGGGATCAAGGATCAGGGCGATCTGACCGTCGCCAAGGATTGTCGCGGCCGCGACGCCGGGGATGTGCCCATAGCTGCGTTGCAGGCCTTTGATGACGACCTGACGCTGCTCCATGATCGAATCGACCACCAAGGCACTGCGCGCGCCATTCTCATGGGCGGTCAGAAGAACAATATCTCCCTCGTAGCAGGCCTTCGGAGAACGATAGCCAAGTTCCGCGCCAAGGTCATACAAAGGCACGAAGGCGCCACGGACATGCACGACATTGGTCTCCGGCCCGAGAGACCGAATATCCTCTTTGGTGAGAGTTGCCGTTTCGAGAATCGAGGAGAGAGGAACCACCATTGTCTCGTCGGCGACCGAGATGACCATGCCGTCCAGAACTGCCAGTGTGAGTGGAAGCGAGATCGAGAAGATCGTGCCTTTGCCCGGAGTGGAGGCAATGCTGATCCGTCCTCCGAGAGCCTGAATTGCCTGACGGACAACATCCATGCCAACACCGCGACCGGAAAGCGCCGATACCTCTGTCGCCGTTGAAAAGCCGGGCAAAAAGAGTAAATTGTCGATTTCGCTGTCGCTGAGATTGGCGTCCCCCGGAATTAGCCCCTTGTTGACCGCGATCTCACGCACTTTCGGCCGGTTGATGCCGGCGCCGTCATCCGTAATCTCTATGACGACGCGCCCCGAGCGATGCTGGGCGGAAAGGGTGATGGTGCCTTCCGACGTTTTGCCGTTTCCAGTGCGTTTGTCCGGAGTTTCAAGCCCGTGATCGACTGCGTTTCGGATCATATGGGTCAAAGGGTCGGCCAGGCGCTCGATGACGGTTTTGTCAACCTCGGTCGTTTCGCCTTCGGTTTTGAACCGGACCTCTTTGCCGGTTGCCGCCGCAGCCTCGCGCACGATCCGCGCCATACGCTGGAACAACGGTTTGACTGGTTGGGCGCGGATCATCATGACGCTGTCCTGTATGTCGCGCGTCAACATCATGAAGGCTTCGAGTCCCGTCATCACGGCAGAATTCGGAGGGAGCCCCGCTTCGGCAACGCTTTGCGCAAGCATCGCCTGATTGATCACAAGCTCGCCGACCAAGTTCACAAGGCGGTCGATCCGATCGAGATCTACGCGCACGGTGGGAGAGACCTCATTGCCTGCCGACGAATTCGCATCACGCGGGACGGCTGCGCCCAAAGAGATATTTGTCTGCACCGACGGGGTGACTGGCTCGGGTGGCGTGCCGGTATCTTCCGCGCCTATTGCCGGTTCCGAGTCGAGCGTGGCATCCGCGCCGATATCTGTGAGTGGGGGCAGGTCTGTGCCGAAGTCACCAGGAGTGAAGCTGTCGACTTCGGGCCGGGTCGAAATATCAATCTCGCAAACGTCCTCGACGAAATCGAAAACCTCGCGGATCTCGTCTTCCGAAGTGTCTCCGGTCAAGACGATGTTCCAGCTAAGATAAGATGTCTCGGGTTTCAGCGCAGCGAAATCGGGAATGGTGTCAATATCACAACGCGTCTCGACTGAGCCCAGGCCGGACAAGGCGCGCAAGAGATGCAAGGGTTCATTGCCGGAGGCGTATAGCGCATCCGTCGGCTTGATACGGATGTCAAAGACCGTTGCTGCTTCGACCTCGGGGGGGGGGGCGAAGTCGTCGAAATCGAAGGCGAGACCCATCGGCTGGAAATCGGCTTCCTCTTCTTCGACGACCGCGCCCGGATCCAGCCCCATAAGCGCCTCAAGCTCTTGCAGGCAGCTTTCGGCTTCTGCCGGCTCATCGGTGCCGTCTCGCGCGGCGCGCACCTCGTCAGAAAGCAGATCCGCCGCATGGTAAAAGAGTTTGAGCGCGTCAGGGGAAATGTCCAGACGCCCCGAGCGCACCTCGTCCATCACGGTCTCGAAACGATGCGCAAACGCGACCAACGCATCAAGCCCGAACGCGCCGGCGCCGCCTTTGATCGAGTGCACCGCACGGAAGACGACGTTGATCGTCTCGTTGTCGTGCTCACCCGCATCCATGATGCCAAGCGCGTCATGAAGGCTTTCCAGAAGCTCCTCGCATTCGACAAAGAACGAGGCGCGGATTTCGGCCATTGGATCGTTGGTCATCGCTGCCTCCTTTAGCCTGTAACCATCTGAAGAGCTTTGACAAGTTTTGGCGGATCGAACGGTTTTACGATCCAGCCGGTCGCCCCGGCGGCACGCGCGCGCGCCTTCAGTTCGGGGGCGGATTCGGTTGTGAGAACAAGGATTGGCGTCGCCCGATGCCGGTCTTGTCCACGCACCGCCTCGATGAAGCCGAAGCCGTCGAGCCGGGGCATGTTGATGTCGGAAATGATCGCGTCAGGCTCGATCCCGTCGAGCACTTCGAGCCCGTGGACCCCGTCTTCGGCGAGATAGAGTTCGATGCCTGCCTCGCTCAGAGCAAGTTTGAGCATGTCGCGAATGGTACGGCTGTCGTCGACAGCAAGGACTTTGAGGGTCATGCGGATTCCCCGGATTGCACATCGGTCAAGGAGACGCCGAAAACGGTTAACGCCTCGTCAAAAGAATCGGATCGTGGTGAGATGATAAGATCGAAACCAGCCTCGCCCCAATTGCGGGCGGCAGAGACAAGCACCTGAAGAGCCAGTGCCCCCAGATGTGTCACCCGACTGGCATCAATTGCCAGATCCTGCCCGGAATTGGCGCGGATTGAACTGGTAAGCTCGGCGACGTGGCTCAGGTCGAGCTTGGCTGCGAGGGTCAGATCCGCCATGGGACGACCTCGCAAAAAGCAGGATGGATAATCGGCACGGGCGCTTCCCTTTCATGGTTCGATGAAAGAGCTTTAGCGCGAAGCCGTTAAGATAGTTTTGACGCCGGACGGACCGTTATCAGTGGCTCATGCCGTGTAAAAAGCGGGCCGATCCGGTGAGCGCGGCATAGTCGTCCTCGATGGTTGCCACCGAGAATTGCTCCATGAAGCCTGCAAAACGCCCCTTATCGGTAAAGGCCGAGCGGAAGCCCAACCCTTCAAGCCACGGCGCGAAAGCGCGCGCGACACCGCCGCACAGGAAGATGCCGCCGAAGGGTAGGTGGGTCAGTGCGAGATCGCCGACGACCATCCCCAGAACGCGGGCAAAAATCCGGCCCGTGCGGCGCGCGCTCGCGTCGCCCGCCTCAAGCGCGGCCATGATCGTGGCGGCGTCTTCCTCGATTTCGGTTTTATCGGTGACATAGGCGTGGATGCGCTCGAAGCCGCGTCCCGAGAGCGCGTGTTCAACGCTGGCAAAGACATGCTTTTCCTCGATATGGCGCAGAAGGGCGATGTCATCCTCGGTCACGGCGGGCAGGGTGACGTGGCCACATTCCGAGGGCAGGACGATGCGCCCATGCGCCGTTTCATGCACTGGGGCCGCGTTAAAGCCGGTGCCAACGCCCACCACCAGCGCCGATGCACGCGCGGGCGCGGGCCGCCCCTGAAACAGCACCCTGACCGAGCCTTCGGGCAAATGGCCAATTGCATGGCCCTGCGCCTGTAGGTCATTGAGCAGCGCAACGCGGGCCGCGCCTGTTGCCGCGCGGATCGTTTCGGTCTCGATCGCCCATGCCAGATTGGTCATTGCCGCGCTGGTGCCATCAACCGCCACCGGCCCCGCAACTGCGACGCAAGCCCCGTTGACCGCGACGTCGCCCGATTGCGCCAGATAGTCGCGCAGCACAAGGTCCAGCCCCGCGTGATCGGCGTTGCGGTAGCGCTTGATCGAGGCGTCGATGATCTGCCCCTCGTGCGCCAAAGCAACGCGCGTATTGGTGCCGCCAATATCGACGACCAGATCATATGTCTCGGGGTTTGCCATGTTAGCGCTCACAATGCCAGTTTCCACGCCTCATAAGAGGCTTTGGGCTGACGTTCAAGCGTTTCGAACTCCACCCCGACCAGCCCGAAGCGTTTGCCATAGCCAAGCGCCCATTCATAATTGTCCAGAAGCGACCACGCGATGTAGCCCCTCAGCGGCACACCCGCCTTGATCGCGCGAAGGGCGGCCTCTAGATGCGCGCGGAAATAGGTGATGCGGTCGGTGTCGCGCTGCCCGCTCTCCGAGGCCATGCCGTTTTCGGTAACATATAGCGGCAGATCGCCGGTGATGTCGCGCGCGAGCCAGAGCAGGAATTTCTCCAGCCCCTCGGGGTAAATCTCCCAGCCCATCACGGTTTTCGGCAAGGGGCCGGGAACCTCGTGATGGGCGGGCCAGGGGCCGCCGCAGGGCGCTATCCGCTTGCAGGTGTAGTAATTCACCCCAAGCCAGTCGAGAGGCGCCTGTATTGTCGTGAAATCGTCCTGCCAAGCCTCGGGCAGATGCGGCGCGAAAGCCTCAAGCACCTCTGCCGGATAGCGGCCCTTGAAGATCGCCTCGACGAAGAAGCGGTTGTAATAGGCGTCATAAAGGGCAGCGGCCTGCGCGGCCTGAGGCGTCTCATCGGCGGGCAGGGCGTATTCGAGGTTACACACCGCGCCAAGGTTGCCCATCCCCTCGGCCCGCATCGCATTGATCGCGGTGCCATGCGCCAGAAGAATATGATGCATCGCGCGCGCGGTCGCGCGGATGTCGCGCAGCCCCGGCGCGTGCTGGCCCAGAAAATGCGACAGCCACCCCACGCACCACGGCTCGTTAATGGGGGCTGCGGAAAAAATCCGGTCGCCCAGGCGGCGCGCGACGATCTGGGTATAGTCGCCAAACCAGCCCGCAATATCGCGGTTGCGCCAGCCGCCCAGATCGGCGAGCGGTGAGGGCAGTTCCCAATGGTAAAGCGTGAGCGCCGGCCTCAGCCCGCGCTCCAGCATCCCGTCGATCAGCCGGTCGTAGAAATCCAGCCCCTCAGGGTTCACCGCCCCACGCCCCTCGGGCAAAACCCGCGCCCACGAGGTCGAAAAGCGATACAGGTCGAACCCCGCCTCGGCCATCAGATCAAGGTCTTCCGCCCATCGGTGATAATGATCGCAGGCGATGGCGCCATTCTCCGCGCGGGTCACATTGCCGGGCGTTGCGGCAAAACTGTCCCAATGCGTGCTGCCTGCGCCACCAAAGGCGTGCCCCTCGATCTGATAGGCCGATGTCGCGGCGCCGAACAGAAAGCCGTCGGGAAACTCTGCGCGCGAGGGAAGACTGGTCATAAGATCACCGGAAGGGGGCGGGGCCGGTGGAGTGGCCGACGACAAGCACGGCCTCCAGCAGCGTGGTTTCGGGCGGCAGATCCGGCTCTTTGATCCGGTTCAGAAGGGTGCGCGCGCAAAGCCGCCCCGCCTCACGCACCGAAGACCGCGCGGCCGTGAAGATCGGCTCGTCGCCGCCGTTGCTCAGATAGCCCAACTCGTCGTCGAAGGTCAGAACCGAGATGTCGCGCCCCATCTGAAGCCCTTTATCCTCGATCGCGCGCCGCGCCCCCATAGCCCCCAGCAAAGACGAGGTCAGAACCGCGCTTGGCGGGACGGGCAGGGCAAGCATCCGGTTCATTGCGGCATAGCCCTGACCCTCGGTCATCTCGCCCGAATAGATCAGGTCGTCGCGCACGGGGGTGTTGCGTAGCACCATCGCGCGCTCGAACCCTTTGCGGCGGCGATAGGCGAAATCCATCGTCTCGATCCCGTTGATCAGCGCAATGTCGCGATGGCCAAGGTCCAGAAGGAACGTCGTCGCGCGCTCAAAGGCGCGCGCATTGTTCACGTCGACCCAGGAATAGGGGTCGAGTATCCCCGACGAGCGCCCGTGCACCACATAGGGCAACCCAAGAGAATCAAGCAGTTTCAGTCGGTTATCCTTGAGTTTGGGGCCGTGAATGATCACCCCGTCGATATTGCGCTTGGAATGGAAGGCGCGATAGGCGGCCTCTTCCTCGTCATCGGGGACGATCGTCAGAACCATATCATAGCCCGAGCGTGAATAGATCTCGCCCGCACCGGCGATGAAATCGGCAAAAACCGGGTTCACGATCTCATGCTGGGTCGAGATCGGGATCACATGGCCGATTGCCATCGCGCGCCCGGTGGCCAGGCGTTTGGCCTGTGTATTCGGGTGGTAGTTATGCGCGCGGGCGGCCTCGGCCACGCGCCGCCGCGTCGCCTCGGACACTTCGGGGTATCCGTTCAGCGCGCGGGAGACTGTCGTTTGCGACAGGCCAAGAATATCCGAGAGTTCTTTCAGGTTCATCCGTTCAAACCGCTTTAAATCCAGGGCAGGTTATGGAGATAGGCCGCCCGCGTCAAGAAGGCCATTCGGAGCCGTGCGCATGGTTCGCAGGCGCAGAAAATTTCCGCATTTGCGTAATGATTAGAGCAATTCACTGAAATTGCTCGGATTCAGAATGATTGACAAATTGCGCGACTCTTGCGAGTGTTTGGGAGCCAAAGCGCTTTGAAAGCCGCTCGCTGGCTAAAGTTGCTAGACTTTGGGGCAGATACCCCGTTCGGGAGGAATGAAATGAAACATATGCTTTATATCAGCGCGGCGACGCTGGCGCTGAGCGCCGGGCTGGCTTCCGCGCAAGAGCTGAAATTCGCGCCGGGCGAGGATGCCCGCTTCAACTGGGCCTCCTATGAGGCGCTCAAGTCGATGGACCTGAACGGACAGAAGCTGACCGTTTCGGGGCCGTGGCTTTCGGCAGACAAGGATCTGGTCGAGAGCGTGATCGCCTATTTCGAAGCCGCTACTGGCGCTGATGTGCAATATGCAGGCTCTGACAGCTTTGAACAGCAGATCGTGATCGACGCCGAAGCAGGCTCGCCGCCCGATGTTGCTGTCTTCCCGCAGCCGGGTCTGGCCGCTGATCTTGCCAAAAAAGGGCTGCTCAAGCCGCTCGCCGCTGGCACCGATGCCTGGTTGGCCGAGAACTACGCCGCCGGTCAAAGCTGGGCCGATCTGGGCACCTATACCGGCCCCGATGGCGCCAAGCATCACTACGCATTCCCCTTCAAGGCAGACGTGAAATCGCTGGTCTGGTTCGTGCCCGAGAACTTCGAGGATGCAGGCTATGAAGTGCCGGCCTCGATGGAGGATCTCAAGGCTCTGACCGAGCAGATCGTCGCGGATGGCGGCACGCCGTGGTGTATCGGTCTGGGGTCGGGCGGTGCGACGGGCTGGCCCGCGACCGACTGGGTCGAAGACATGATGCTGCGCACCCAGTCGCCCGAGGACTATGACAAATGGGTCTCGAACGCGATGGCCTTCGACGATCCGAAAGTTGTCGGCGCGATCGAGGAATTCGGCTGGTTCGCCCGCAACGACGCCTTCGTTCAGGGCGGCGCTGGTGCGGTTGCAACGATCGACTTCCGTGAAAGCCCGCTGGGTCTCTTTGCCTCGCCGCCGCAGTGCTACATGCACCGTCAGGCCTCGTTCATCCCGTCCTTCTTCCCCGAAGGCACTGTGATCGGGCAGGATGCCGACTTCTTCTACTTCCCCGCCTACGCCGGGAAAGACCTTGGCCAGCCGGTTCTGGGCGCGGGCACGATGTTTGCCAAACTCACCGACAATCCGGCGGGCGATGCGTTCATCAGCTTCCTCCAATCGCCCATCGCGCATGAAATCTGGATGGCGCAGACCGGCTTTATCACCCCGTTCAAAGGCGTGAACACCGATGTCTACGGCGACCCGACGCTGAAGAAAATGGGCGACATCCTGCTGGGTGCCTCGACCTTCCGCTTTGACGGGTCCGACCTGATGCCGGGCGCAATTGGCGCAGGCGCCTTCTGGACCGGCATGGTTGATTACGCTGGCGGCAAGCCTGCCGCAGATGTGGCCGCGTCGATCCAGTCGACCTGGAACACGCTGAAGTAATCGCAACATTCGCCCGCCCGTGAGATGTCTTGCGGGCGGGTTTTCTTATCTTCGGGGGGAGGCAATGGAGCAACTCGGGTTTGCTGGCGCGACGATTGTTGCCGGAGTATTCGGCTGTGTCGCGTGGTTCTGGGGGTCGAACTGGCTCCTGGATACGATCTACCCGCCGCGGGGCGAGAATGCGGGGCGCAACATCCTGCGCACCAATATGATCCGCCCGTGGCTGTTTCTGGCACCAGCCGTGCTGTGCCTTGCAGCCTATCTGGTCTATCCGGTGTTCAACTCGATCTGGCGCTCGCTGCATGACGCGGCGGGGCAGAACTGGGTGGGCCTCGATAACTTCCGCTGGCTGGTGGGCGACCCGAAATTCCGCGAGTCGATCTTCAATAACCTGCTTTGGCTCCTTGTCGTTCCGGCGCTGTCGACGCTGTTCGGCCTTCTGGCCGCGCAGGTGACCGACCGCATCCGCTGGGGCAATCTGGCAAAATCGCTGATTTTCATGCCGATGGCGATTTCCTTCGTTGGCGCGGGCGTCATCTGGAAATTCATCTATGATTACCGCGATGCCAGTCAGGACCAGATCGGCCTTCTGAACGCGATCAACGTGTTTTTCGGAGGCGAGCCGCAGACATGGCTGACGATCCCGTTCTGGAACAGTTTTCTGCTGATGGCGGTGTTGATCTGGATCCAGACCGGCTTTGCGATGGTGATCCTGTCGGCGGCGCTGCGCGGTATCCCCGAAGAGACCATCGAGGCCGCGATCATCGACGGCGCTAATCCGTGGCAGTTGTTCTTTAAAATCAAGGTTCCGCAAATCTGGGGAACGATTGCCGTCGTCTGGACCACGATCACGATCACCGTGCTCAAGGTCTTTGACATCGTGTTCGTCATGTCTAACGGGCAATGGGGCACGCAGGTTCTGGCGAACTTTATGTATGACTGGATGTTCCGTGGCGCGCCCGATTACGGGCGGGGTTCGGCGATTGCGCTGGTGATTATGGCGCTGGTGACGCCGATCATGGTCTGGAACATCCGTAACGTTCGCCGCGAGATGAGGTAATAAACCAATGACCAATATCGCAGGAACCAAGGCCCGCCTTGTCTGGGCCGTAAATATCGCAGCACTTTTGCTGGTTCTGCTTTGGACGATCCCGACACTCGGGCTTTTGGTGTCGTCCTTCCGCGACCGAGATCAGATTTCGACCTCGGGCTGGTGGCGCTCGGCGTTCTCGTCGGAAAGCTCGGGCTTTGTGCGCGCGGGGACGGCTGAGGATCAGGTGTTCATCGACGGGCTTTATGTCATCGAGGGCGATGTTACGGAGGCCGGGCAGGGGATTAGCGCGTGGGGCGTTTCCTCGAAAGACCCTGCCGCCTTTGCGCCCGGTGATGTGGCCGAGCTGAAAGACGGTCAGCGCCTGAGCGTGGCGGCGGACGGCCAGTATCGCCTGACCTCTCCCTCTGAGTTTACCCAGACGCGCGGGATGCGGATTTTCACGACTGTGCTTAGCCCGCCAGCCTTTACGACCGACAACTACGCGCGGGTTATGGGGGCCGAGGGGCTGGGGCAGGCGTTCCTGAACACATTCACCGTCACGATCCCCGCGACGGTTATCCCGATCCTGATCGCGGCTTTCGCGGCCTATGCGCTGGCGTGGATGGAGTTTCCGGGGCGCGCGCTTCTGGTGGCGGCTGTGGTGGGGCTTTTGGTTGTGCCCTTGCAGCTTGCGCTGATCCCTCTGCTAAAGCTGCATAACGACATCGGGCTTGGGAAGGGCTATATGGGGATTTGGCTGGCGCATACGGGTTTTGGCCTGCCGCTCGCGATTTACCTTTTGCGCAACTATATGGTGGGTCTGCCGCGCGAGATCATCGAAAGCGCGCGCGTCGATGGCGCGACCGAGTTCCAGATCTTCCGCCGGATCATCCTGCCGCTGTCATTCCCCGCGCTCGCCAGCTTTGCGATCTTTCAGTTCCTCTGGGTCTGGAATGACCTTCTGGTTGCGACCGTGTTCCTTGGCAACGCGCCCGATCAACTGGTGATGACCGGCGTCTTGCGCGAACTACTTGGCTCGCGCGGTGGCGATTGGGAAATCCTTGCGGCCTCGGCCTTTGTGTCGATCGCGGTGCCGCTCCTTGTCTTCTTCTCGATGCAGAAATTCCTCGTCCGCGGGCTTCTCGCGGGTTCCGTCAAAGGTGGCTAATGAAACTTCTCGATAAAAATCCCGATTGGTGGCGTGGTGCGGTGATCTATCAGATTTACCCGCGCAGCTATCAGGACAGCAACGGCGACGGGATCGGTGATCTGGCCGGTATCACGCGGCGCTTGCCCTATATCGCCTCGCTTGGCGTGGATGCGATCTGGATTTCGCCCTTCTTCACCTCGCCGATGAAGGACTTTGGCTATGACGTCAGCAATTATTGCGACGTTGATCCGATGTTCGGCTCGCTTGGCGATTTCGATGCGATGATCTCGGCGGCGCATGGGCTGGGGCTGAAGGTGATGATCGACCTTGTGCTGTCGCATACCTCTGATCAGCATCCGTGGTTTGCTGAAAGCCGCCATAGCCGCACGAATGATAAATCGGACTGGTATGTCTGGGCCGATCCAAAGCCCGATGGCACGCCGCCCAACAACTGGCTGTCGATTTTCGGTGGTCCGGCGTGGCATTGGGATGCGCGGCGCGAGCAGTATTACCTGCACAACTTCCTTGTTTCGCAACCCGATCTGAATTTCCACAACGCGGATGTTCAGCAAGAGTTGCTGGGCGTGAGCAAGTTCTGGCTGGAGCGCGGGGTGGACGGGTTCCGCCTTGATACGATCAACTTCTACATGCACGACGCCGAGCTGCGCGATAACCCGCCGCTGCCGGTCGAAGAGCGCAATGACTCGATCGCGCCGAAGGTGAACCCCTATAATCACCAGCACCATCTTTACGATAAAAATCATCCGCAAAACATTGAGTTTCTTAAGAAACTCCGTGCGCTGATGGATGGCTATAACGCCGCTGCCGTGGGCGAAATCGGTGATAGCCAGCGCGGGCTGGAAATTCTGGGCGAATACACCTCGGGCACCGACAAGATGCAGATGTCCTATGCGTTCGAGCTGTTGTCGGGGCACGAGCCTTTGCCTGCAAGCTATTTCGTCGAGGTTTTCGACCGGCTGCAACAGGCCGCGCCGAACGGTTGGGCCTGTTGGGCCTATTCAAACCACGATGTCGTGCGCCATATCTCGCGGTGGGGTCTTTCAGATGCATCAGCAAGGACTTACATTGCGTTGTTGATGTGCCTCAAAGGGTCTGTCTGCATCTATCAGGGCGAGGAATTGGGCTTGGCCGAGTCCGAGATCGCCTATGAGGATTTGCAAGACCCCTATGGCATCGAGTTCTGGCCCGAGTTCAAGGGCCGCGATGGCTGCCGCACGCCGATGGCGTGGGAGAATGCGCCGAACGGCGGGTTTACAGACGGGCCGAAGGCGTGGCTTCCGGTTGCGCCTGCGCATCTGCCCCTAAGCGTTGCCGAGGCCGAAAAAGACGAAGGCTCTTTGCTGCACGCTTACCGCCGCGCAATTGCGCTGCGTCAAAACCAGCCCGCGCTTCGGGGCGGTGATCTTGCCGCGATGAAGGCTGATGGCGGGGTGCTGTCTTTCCAGCGTGTCGGAGCCGAAGGGGCGGTGCTTTGCGTGTTCAACCTCTCGGACGCGCCTGCGTCGTTCTCCGCTGATGGCGCAACGCCGCTTGAGGCGGGGCTTTCTGCGCCGGATGCCGCGGGCATGATCGTGCTGGCGCCTTGGCAGTTCACCCTGCTGGCACTTGATAAAGGAGGCCAAAATGGCTGATCTCAAGCTTGAAAATGTCGCCAAGAGCTACGGCAAGGTCGATGTTCTTAAGGGCATCAACCTTGACATCAAGGCGGGTGAACTGATTGTTTTCGTTGGGCCTTCTGGCTGCGGCAAGTCCACGCTCCTGCGCATGATCGCGGGGCTGGAGCAGATCACGGGCGGCACGTTGACCATCGACGGACAGCAGATGAACGACGTGCCGCCCGCGCAGCGCGGCATTGCGATGGTGTTCCAGTCCTACGCGCTTTATCCGCATATGACGGTGCGCGAGAACATGGCCTTTGCGCTGAAAATTGCGCGCAAATCGGCTGACGAGATCGAAGCGGCGGTGCAGAACGCCGCGCGTATCCTGCAGCTTGAGCCATACCTCGACCGTTTGCCCAAGGCGCTTTCGGGCGGTCAGCGTCAGCGGGTGGCTATCGGGCGCGCGATTGTGCGTGACCCGAAGGTCTATCTGTTCGACGAGCCGCTTTCGAACCTTGATGCGGCGTTGCGCGTTGCAACCCGGATCGAGATTGCGCAACTGAAAGAGGCGATGCCCGAGCGCACGATGATCTATGTGACCCACGATCAGGTCGAGGCGATGACGCTGGCCTCGCGCATTGTGGTTCTGGCGAACAAGGGGATTGCGCAGGTCGGCACGCCGCTTGAGCTTTATGAACGTCCCGAAAATGAGTTTGTCGCGCAGTTCATCGGCTCGCCTGCGATGAACCTGCTGAAGGGCGAGGTGATCGCGACAGGCGCACAAACGACGGTGCGACTGGCGGGTGGCGGCGTAGCGGTTTCGACCGTTCCGACGACCGAAGCCGACCTTGGGCTTCAGGTCAACGTGGGCGTTCGCCCCGAGGATCTGGTGCCGACCGACGCCGAGGCGCTGTTCACCGGAGAGGTCGAGATTACCGAAGCGCTTGGCGAGGTGACGCTGCTTTACTTCAAGCCGCAGGGCGACGATGCGGCGGTGATCGGCAAACTGCCCGGCATCCATGCGACACTACGCCACAAGAGCGTGGGGCTAAGCGCTGCGCCCGAAAAGGTGCATCTCTTCGCGAATGGCCGGTCGCTTCTTTACCGGTAAGGTCGCAAAACGCGCACGAACTCGCTCTGGCCCGGTTTAAAAACAGAATCGAGCCAGAATATGCGGAGGGCGCTATGGAAGAAGTGGCAGAGCGTCGGGGTCGGCGCGGTGGTGGTGGTTCGGCCCGTCGGGCCGAGCGGACCGCACCGAAGATCGAGTTCGAGCGGTTTATCGAGCGTAAAATTCCCAACCTTGAGATCCTCAATGAAGAGGCGCTCGAGATCATCGAGTATAACGCCGAGACCGTTCTCGAAGAAATCGGCGTCAATTTCGTTGAAAATCCGGCAGCGTTGCAGCGGTGGCGCGACGCGGGGGCCGATGTCACCGGAGAGCGCGTGCGCATCCCGCGTGGCCTTGCGCGCGAGCTGTGCAAGACCGCGCCGTCAAGCTTTACCCAGCACGCCCGCAACCCCGATCGCAACGTGGTCATCGGCGGGAAAAACCTTGTGCTGGCGCCGGTTTACGGCCCTCCCTTCGTGCGCGACATCAACGGCGGTCGCCGCTACGCCACGATCGAGGATTTCCGCAACTTCGTGAAGCTCGGCTATATGTCGAAGTGGCTGCACCACTCGGGCGGCACGGTTTGCGAACCGACCGACGTGCCGGTGAACAAGCGTCACCTCGACATGCTGCACGCCCATATGACGCTTTCGGACAAGCCCTACATGGGGTCTGTGACCGAGCCGTCGCGCGCCGCAGACAGCGTCGAGATGTCGAAAATCCTGTTTGGCGACAAGTTCGTGGACGAGAACACGGTGATGACCTCGCTGGTCAACATCAACTCGCCGCTGACCTTTGACGCCACCATGATGGGCGCGCTGGAGGTTTACGCCGCCGCAAATCAGGCCTGCATCATCTCGCCCTTTATCGTGGGCGGCGCAATGGCGCCGGTTTCGGTGGCAGGGACGCTCACGCAGGTTCTGGCCGAGGTTCTGGCCGGTGTCGCCTATAGCCAGCTGATCCGTAAGGGCGCGCCGGTGATTTTCGGCGCCTTCGTGACCTCGATCGACATGAACTCGGGCGCGCCGACCTTCGGCACCCCCGAAGCCTCGCAGATCACCGCGGGCGCAGGGCAGCTGGCCCGCCGTCTGAACCTGCCGTATCGCTCGGCCGGGTCGTTCAACGGCTCCAAACTTCCCGATGCGCAGGCGGCCTATGAGACCGCGAACTCGCTCAATAACGGCCTTCTGTCGGGTGTGAACTTCATGCTTCACTCCTGCGGCTGGCTTGAGGGTGGGCTTGTGTCCTCTTACGAGAAATTCGTGATGGACGCGGACCAGCTTGGCGTGCTGCATCGCTTTGCAGCGGGCGTCGACATGAGCGCGAACGGTCAGGCGATGGAGGCTATCCGCGAGGTTGGCCCGGGCGGTCACTACCTTGGGTGCGATCACACGCAGGCGAACTTCAAATCGGCGTTCTGGAAGACCGAAGTGCTTGACTACAAGCCCTACGAGACCTGGGAAGAAGAGGGCGCGCGCGACACCGTGCAGCTTGCCCATGCCCGTGTGCAAAAGATGCTGGCCGAGTATCAGGCTCCCGCGATGGACCCCGGCATTGCCGAGGCTCTGGCGGACTATGTCGCCCGCAAAAAGGCGGCAGAGCCTGACAGCTTCATGTAAGACAGACGGCGCGAGAGACCCTCGCGCCGTTTTTTTATCTGCCGATGGTTTCGCACGATTAATCGCTGGCCTTCAGGGGGCGGATTTTCAGCTTGGTGATACGGTTTTCCTTGCGCTGCATCACCTCGAACCGGAACCCGTGGAACGAGAAGACCTGTCCCTCGCTCGGGATCGACTGCGCCTCGTGGATCACGAGGCCCGCGATTGTGTTCGCCTCGTCATCGGGCAGGGTCCAGTCGGCCTCGCGGTTCAGGTCGCGGATCGTCATCGCGCCTTCAACGATATAATCGCCCTGATCAGTGGGCCGGAGGCGGATTTCGGCTTTGGGGTCGAACTCGTCGGCAATTTCGCCCACGATTTCCTCAAGGATGTCTTCCAGCGTCAGAAGCCCGCGCAGATCGCCGTATTCGTCTACCACCAGCGCGAAATGCGTCTGGCGTTTGAGGAACTCGCGCATCTGTTCGTCCAGAGGCGTGGTCTCGGGGATGAAATAGGGCTTCATCGCCACTTTCATCACATCCAGATCGCTGATGCTTTCCAGCGTGCCATCCCCGCGACGGACGAATTTTTCAACCGCTCGCAGCAGGTCTTTGGCGTGAACGATACCGACGACATTCTCGCGCTCGCCCTTATACAGCGGCAGGCGGGTGTGCGACGAGGCCAGAACCGTGCTGAGGATCTGGTCGGGTTCCGCCTCGGCGTCGATCATCTCGATCTGGCTGCGGTGGAGCATGATCTCTTCGACCGTGCGTTCACCCAGATCAAGCGCGCCAAGCAGGCGGTTGCGGTCTTCCTTGTCGATATTGCCCTCGGAGGCGCCGATTGCCAGCGCGCCCGCGATTTCCTCGTGGATCGAGAACATATGCTGGTCGGCCTGCGTGCGCACCCCAAAGGCAAAGAGGATGCCGCGCACGATCTGGCGCACGATGCTGACGATGGGGGCAAGGATGAAGGTCACCATACGGATCGGGCGCGCGACGCGGGTCGCCACCGTTTCGGGGCTGGTGATCGCGTAGGTCTTGGGCAGAACCTCGGCAAAGATCAGGACCAGCGCAGTCATGCCAAGCGTTGCAAACGCCACGCCTGAATCCCCGAAAATCCGCGTCAGCAGCGCCGTCGCCAGCGAGGCCGAGAGGATATTCACCACGTTATTGCCCAGAAGGATCGCGCCGATCAGGCGTTCGCTGTCCTCGGTCACTTGCAGCGCCTTGTCGGCACCCGGATCGCCCTTGTCGGCGCGCGCGCGCAGCTTCGCGCGGCTTGCCGCCGTCAGCGCGGTTTCCGACCCCGAGAAGAAGGCGGACAGAACCAGAAGGGCGGCGATGGCCGCAGCCGTCAGCCAGAAGGCGGTATCAAGGGAAACAGGATCAGCGGTCATGATGTCGTTATGGGTGCGTGAGGGCGCGCGTTCAAGAGCGCTTGGCCAAAGGATGATGCTCAAGCACCAGCGATTTCAAGCGCTCATCCAGAACATGGGTGTAAATTTCGGTCGTTGAAAGGTCCGCGTGCCCCAGAAGCGTCTGGATCGCACGCAGATCCGCGCCGCCTTGCAGAAGATGCGTCGCGAAGGCGTGGCGCAGGACGTGGGGGGTGACGCGGGCGGGAGAGACGCCCGCCTGCACGGCAATATCCTTGAGCAACCGGTGAAATGCCTGCCGCGTGAAATGGCCTTCTTTCGCGTTCGAGGGGAACAGAAAGCGCGAGGGCGGGGTTTTGCGCTTGATCCGCGCATCCTCTTCGGCGGCGTCGCGCACGCTCAGCCACGCCGCCAGCGCCTCGCGCGCAGGCGGCGACAGCGGCACCATCCGTTCCTTGCCGCCCTTGCCGCGGATCAAAAGCATCGCCGGATTGCCCCGCGCGGAGGCCACGGGCAGCGAGACGAGTTCCGTCACACGCATCCCTGTGGCATAAAGCAGTTCGATCAGACAGCGGTTGCGGACCTGTTCAGTGACCGATTGCCCCTGATCGCAGGCGGCCTCTAGCAGGCGTTCGACCTCGGGGATTTCAAGGGTTTTCGGCAGCGATTGCGACTTGCCCGGGCCAGAAATCCGCGTGGCCGGATTATCCTCGCGCCAGCCTTCCTCATAGGCGAAACGGTAAAGCTGTTTGATCGCCGAGAGCCTGCGCGCGCGGGTGGATTTGGCCAGCCCCTCGGCCTCGCAGCGGATCAGATAGGTCTCGATTTCGGATTGTTGCAGCGTCGCGAAGGAGAGGGTTTTAGCTTCAAGAAACACGAGGAAGTCATTGAGATCACGTCCATATCCAAGGATCGTGTTCTTTGCGGCCCCCGCTTCGGCGGCCTTGGCCTCAAGAAATGTCTCGATCCAGCGCAGGTTTGGGGGGGCATTCATCCGCGCCGCTCCAACACCACCAGTTCCAGCGCGGTGCGACGCGCGTCATCCTCCAACCCCACAAGCCGCAATAACCGCAAGCCAGACGCGACGCGGGTGTAATCGCCCTTGGCACCTTCGGTAATATCGTCGATCGCTGTCAGGATCGCGAGGCCAAGCTGGTCGGGCAAAAGCGGCGCATAGGCGGGCGGCACCTCTTGCGGCGGCGCATCGAAGGCCTGTTTCAGCATCAGCCCGAGCTGGTCTTGCGCGGGGATGCCCGCGGTGCTGCCTGTCGCAATGCCGATCAGCAGGCGTTCATCGGGGTCGCCGGTCTGGCGGGCGCGGGCGATTGGCTCGTAAGCGGGCGAGCTCATCCCGATACGGAAGGCGAGCGTGGCGGCCTCGGGGGGCAGCGCCATCTTCGCCAGTTCCGCGCCCCAAAGCGCCCCCAGAACATATTCGAGTTCCACACCTTGCATGGCGGCATAGGCATCGGGCAGCAGACCGGAAACCCCGTCCGCATCCCCTGCCGCAATCGCGCGGTCCAGTGCCCCGATCAGCCGCACACGGTCCCACAAAGCGCCCGCGGGTGCGCGCGCGTTCTCGGTATAAAGCCCGAGCAGGCGGTTCGGATCGACGATACTGACACGGGCCAGACGCTCTCCGGCCTCGACCCGTGCCTTCCAGCCGGTGTTCGAGCGCAGGTCGGCCTGCGCAAAGGCCAGCGGCAGGGTCGTGGTGGGCAGGGGTTGCCCGATCGCCTCCATCAGGCGGAATATCAAAGGCGAGGGGTGCGACGGCGGCGCCATATCATCGGCCCCGTCGGCATATTCAGCATCCAGAAACCGTTCGAGTAGCTCTTGCATTTCGGGGTTCATTTGCTCAAGCGCGCGCCCCGAGCCGAAGGTCAGAACCGCATTCTCCCAATCCCCCGTGCGGGCCAGACAAAACACCCGCGCAGGCAATGAGGGGGAAATCAGCGGCATGTCGCGCAGCGTGTCGCAGGCGCGCTCTTCCTCGCCCAGCAGAAGCGCCACATCGAAACGACGGCGGAACACCTCGGACGAGGCGACAGGCGCAGCCTCAAGCATCACCAGCGCGGGGTCGAGCGCGCCAATGGTCAAAAGCGCGTCGATCCGCGCCAGAAACAGCGCGTCACGCGGGGTGACGGAGGCGAATTTCGGCGGGTCCAGCTCGGTCAGGATGATCTTGAGCAAAAGCCCCTGCATTGCGGGCAGGGTATCGAAACGCTCTTTGCCGATTGCGCGCGCCAGCTCGGTCTCGGGGGTCGCCCCCCAAAGATCCGCAGGCAACCCCGTGCGCGAAGACGGCAACAGCCCCAGCGAATTGGTGCTTGGCGCATCAAGCGAGTGGATTGCCACATCGCCAAGTGAAACACCGTTGCTGACAGGCGGTTCGTTCGCCAGCGGCGGCAGGATCGGGCGCGACGCATCGGGCTGGGCACGGTAGGTCGCCTCGCTCAGCGTCGAGCGGGACAGCCAGTCGATCGCAGACAGCGGCCGCTCCTGCGCCTGTGCCACAGCACCAAGCACCCCGAAAACCACCGTTGCGGAAACGATCCGCGCTATCGCACTGGTTTCAGCCACCATTCCCCGCAGCGTTCAGATTGATCTCGATGCGCTGTTCGCCGCGTTCGGCGTCCATGTCACCGAAATAGGCATAGCCTACTACGGCAAGCGCTGCGAGGATCAAAAGAAGGAAGAGTGCTTTGAAGATACGCCCCATGGTCTCTCTTTCGTTATCTGCTCTGTTTGGCCCGTCAGGGGTCTTATGTGGTTTTAGATGTAGTGTTCGCGATTATATATGGCAATTCCCCGAAGTTCACGCCATTGAAGACGCCGGAGTTCACGATTGCGCAAGCGTCCGCCAATCTGGCAAAAGGGGCGCAAGAGCAGGGGAGCGAGGCAAGGCCGGGTGACAGGCAAGACAGGCAATAGCGCGCGATTGGGTAAGACCGTCGTTCTTGTTGGTATGATGGGGTCGGGAAAGACCGCCGTCGGAACTGCGCTTGCCCATCAGCTTGGCGTGCCGTTTGTCGATAGCGACGAAGAGATCGAACGCGCCGCCCAGATGACCGTCGCCGAGATTTTCGCCCGCGATGGCGAACCGTTCTTTCGTGCCCGCGAATCAGAGGTGATCGAGCGGCTGTTGTCCGGCCCGCCTGGCATCGTTTCGACGGGGGGCGGTGCGTTTGTCTCCGAGACCAACCGGGAGATGATCGCGCGGCTTGGGGTGTCGGTCTGGCTCAAGGTCGATCTGGAGCTTTTGTGGAACCGCGTGCGTCACAAAAATACGCGGCCCCTGCTGCGCACGGCCGACCCGAAGAAAACGCTCGCGACGCTGCTGGAGGGCCGGGTGCCCGCCTATTCGAAGGCGCAAATTGCGGTCGAGGCGGAAGAGGGGCTTTCGGTGCAGGAAATGGCGGCCAAGGTCGCCCGTGCGTTGCACGAGGTGCCAGAGCTATTCAAGGAGAACGTCTGATGCGCAATACGGTCCGGGTGGAGCTTGGCGAACGGGCCTATGAGGTGCGCATCGGCACGGGGTTGATTGGCGATGCTGGCGCGCAGATCGCGCCCTTGCTGCGCCGCCCGCGTGTCGCTGTCGTGACCGATGAAACGGTCGGCGCGCATCATCTGGCGGCGCTGAAAGCGGGTCTTGGCGAGATCGAGATGGTGTCTTTGTCGCTGCCCGCAGGCGAGGCGACGAAAGGCTGGCCGCAGTTCACCCGCACGGTCGAATGGCTCTTGGAGCAAAAGGTCGAGCGCAAGGATATTGTGGTTGCCTTTGGGGGCGGGGTGATTGGCGATCTGGTGGGGTTTGCGGCGGCTGTTCTGCGTCGTGGCGTCCGCTTCGTGCAGATCCCGACCTCGCTTCTGGCGCAGGTTGACAGCTCGGTCGGCGGCAAGACGGGGATCAATGCGCCGCAGGGCAAGAACCTGATCGGCGCCTTCCACCAGCCCGCGCTGGTGCTTGCTGACATCGGCATTCTTTCTAGCCTGCCCGAGCGCGATTTTCTGGCAGGCTATGGCGAAGTGGTGAAATACGGGCTTCTGGGGGACGTGGCGTTTTTTGACTGGCTTGAGGCCAATGGTCCTGCGCTGAAATCGGGTGATATGGATGCGCGGCTTTATGCGGTGACGCGCTCGGTTCAGATGAAGGCCGAGATTGTTGCCCGCGACGAAACAGAAGAGGGCGATCGCGCGCTTCTGAACCTTGGCCATACCTTCTGCCACGCGCTCGAATCCGCGACGGGCTATTCCGCGCGGCTGTTGCATGGGGAGGGCGTGGCGATCGGCTGCGCGCTGGCGTTTGAACTCTCGCAGCGGTTGGGGCTGTGTTCGCAAGAGGCGCCAAGCCGCGTGCGGGCGCATCTTGCGCAGATGGGGATGAAGGTCAGTCTGCGTGATATTCCGGGAGATCTCCCCGATGCGGATGCGCTGATCGAGCTGATGGCGCAGGATAAAAAGGTGCTCGACGGCAAGCTGCGCTTTATCCTGGCGCGCGGGATCGGTGAGGCGTTTGTTACCTCGGATGTGCCGCGCGATGTGTTGAAAACTGTTTTGGTAGAGGCGCTTGCAGAGCGAAGCTGATCTTACGCGAGCTTCTCGAACGCCCCGTGCCATTTCAATGCGCGACCGTCCATTGGTGCGGCGCGCAAGTTCAGCCCGATCAAGCCGGTCTTCTGCGACGGGCTGGTAAAGCTGGCCGCGTCCTCACGGGTAAAGCCGAAACGCTTGAAAAACGGCTGTTCCGAGGGGCAGATGATCCCGTCGACGCCCTTTTCACGCACGATTTCCAGCGCGGCTTTCACAAGCGCAGTGCCGATCCCCTGATTGCGGCAGGGTTTGCGCACGACAACCGGCGCCAGCGCCCAGATTTTCGGATTTCCGATCATCGGCGCAAAGGCGACATGACCCAGATAGGCGCGCTCCAGCTTGGCCACGACCGAAAGCGCCAAAGCCCCATCCGCCCGCAGATCGTCAATGAATTGCGCTTCATCTTCGCGCTCGAAGTTATCGCGATTTAACAGAAAAATCGCCTTGGCGTCATCTGGGAACTCGGGGCGGATTTCGGGCAATGCCTCGCGCAACTGATACTCGCGCCGGATGCGGCGGGTTGCGGCCATCCATTTCGACCGTGCGGTGCGGGTTTGATGGAAATCGAACGCTTGCTGGCTGGCAAAGCCTTCGGAAACCGTCCAGACCATCGGGTCCGGTGTCTGGCCAACATGGAAATAGAGACACCCCGGTTCACGCACCGTGCGGCGGATATGCTCGGGCAAATGGGTCAGGATCACCCGCCGCTCCTCAGCGGTCCGGCAGATCAGTTGACCTGTCAGCTGCATCAATGCCATGCGAGACGACCTCTCCCTACCGATAACAAACAAAACTCATACGCCAGAGCCAATCCTCACGCGGCCCATAATAGCCCACATATCGAAATCTGGTCGAAGGTTCAATTCTAACGGTTTCCGTGCTGGAAACAGTTAGCCTGGATTGGAGCGTTTACCCGGAAAAGAAAAACCCGCGACGGGCGCGGGTTTTCCAAAGATCTTATTCCCACTCGATCGTGCCTGGCGGCTTCGAGGTGATGTCGTAGGTGACGCGGTTGATGCCCTTGACCTCGTTGATGATCCGCGTGGCGGTTTCGCCAAGAAATTCATGGGTAAAGGGGTAATAGTCGGCGGTCATGCCGTCTACGCTCGTCACCGCGCGCAGCGCACAGGCGTAATCATAGGTCCGCCCGTCGCCCATCACACCAACCGTGCGCACCGGCAGGATCGCGACGAAGGCTTGCCAGATTTCATCATAGAGCCCGTGCTTGCGAATCTGGTCGATATAGACCGCATCTGCTTTGCGCAGGATCGCCAGCTTTTCGCGGGTGATCTCGCCGGGGCAGCGGATCGCAAGACCCGGCCCCGGGAAGGGGTGGCGGCCGATGAAGCTGTCGGGCAGGCCAAGCTCGCGGCCAAGGGCGCGGACCTCGTCTTTGAACAGCTCGCGCAGCGGCTCGACCAGCTTGAGACCCATCTTTTCGGGCAGCCCGCCAACGTTATGGTGCGATTTGATCGTCACCGAAGGACCGCCCGAGAAGCTGACGCTTTCGATCACATCAGGATACAGCGTGCCCTGGGCTAGGAACTCGGCATCCTCGATCTCATTGGCGTATTTCTGGAACACGTCGATGAACAGCTTGCCGATTGTCTTGCGCTTGACCTCGGGGTCCGAGACGCCCTCAAGCTCGCCCAGGAAGAGGTCGCTCTCATCCGCGGCAATCAGCTTGATGTTGTAATTGTCGCGGAACATGGCGACGACCTGCTCGGCCTCGCCCTGACGCAGAAGGCCGTGGTCAACGAAAACGCAGGTCAGCTGATCGCCGATGGCCTCGTGCAAAAGGATCGCCGTGACCGAGCTGTCAACGCCGCCCGAAAGCCCGCAGATCACATGGCTGGAGCCGACCTGCGCGCGGATCTGTTCGATCGCCTGCGCGCGGTAGCCCGCCATCGTCCAGTCGCCGGTGAAACCGGCAAGGCGGACGAAGTTTTCATAAAGCTTGGCGCCGTTCGGGGTGTGGTGCACCTCGGGGTGGAACTGCACCGCGTAGAAGTTGCGCGCGACATCCGCCGTGATCGCAAAGGGCGCGCCGGGCGATGTGCCGAAGACCTCAAACCCGGGAGCGATTTTGCTGACGTGGTCGCCGTGGCTCATCCAGACCTGCTCGCGGCCCGCTTCGCCTGCAAACCAGCCCTCAAGGATCGAGAGCTTGGCATCAGCCGGCGTCACATAGGCGCGGCCGAACTCGGCCGTGTGGCTTTGGCCCGCTTCGACAAGGCCGCCGAGGTCATGCATCATGACCTGCTGGCCATAGCAGATGCCAAGGATCGGAACGCCTAGCGTATAGGCCGATTTCGGCGGGCGGGGAGAGCCCTCACGGGTGACGCTGTCCGGGCCGCCCGAGAAGATGATCGCTTGAGGGGCGAAATCGGCCAGGAACGCGTCGGTCACGTTCTGATAGGGATGGATTTCGCAATAGACGTTCAACTCCCGCAGACGACGCGCGATAAGCTGCGTAACCTGCGAGCCGAAGTCGATGATGAGAAGGCGTTGATGCTGGGTCATGTGCGGGGAATAGGCGGGCAGGGGCTTTAATGCAAGAGGTCCGGCGGGGGTTGCCTGCCGGACCTTGTGTTTTTTGCGCGCGCGGATCGGGGTGCGTTATGTCTCGGGCAGAAGGCCGCGCGGAGAGAAGCGCAGCACCAGCACGAGGATCAGCCCCATCACGAACAGCCGCATATGCGCCGCCGAATCGATCAGGTGGGTTTTCAGCCCGCCATCAGCCATTTGCGAGGTCACGAGGTCCATCATGTCCGGTCCCCAGATCTCGGCCTTGATCCAGAGATACCAGATCAGAACGCCGCCCACGACCGAGCCCCAGTTGTTGCCCGAGCCGCCCACGATCACCATCACCCAGATCAGGAAGGTATAGCGCAAAGGGTTATAGCCCGAGGGGATCATCTGGCCGTCCAGCGTAATCATCATCGCGCCGGCAAGCCCGCAGATGGCCGAGCCGAGGATGAAGATTTGCAGGTGACGCCGGGTGACATCCTTGCCCATCGCGGCGGCGGAGACCTCGTTATCGCGGATCGCGCGCATCATCCGGCCCCACGGGCTGTTGAGCGCCTTTTGCGACAGCCAGATCAGCGCCAGCAACACGGCGGCAAAAAGCGCCGTGTAGAGCAGCTTTACAAGGATCGTCGAGGCCGTCACCGGATCAAGCCCAAGGCTGGCTGCGCGCTCGACGAAGGCTGCGCTTTCCTGCAGGTCGATCTCGTAGGGGACGGGCCAGGCGCGGGGGATGCCGTTCACGTTCATCACGCCGCGCGAGAGCCATTCCTCGTTCTTCAGGACCGCGACGATGATCTCGCCAATGCCAAGCGTCGCAATCGCCAGATAGTCCGAGCGAAGCCCGAGCGCGGTCTTGCCAATCGCCCAGGCCGCCGCCGCCGCCATCACCGCGCCCACAGGCCAGGCAACCAGCGTCGGCAGGCCAAGCCCGCCAAGATAGCCCGCAGCGGACGGGTTGATCGCCTCGATCGCGGCAACGGCAGGGTCAAAGATCGCGCGGAACAGGAAGAAGCCCACCACCAGCACCGCCGGAATAGCGATCATCCGTGTCTTTCGGCTTTGGGTTTTATGCAGCCAGATCGCCGCCAGAATACCCATCACGGCCACGGCAAGGGCCGCCAGAATTTGCAACCCGCCCGCGCCGAACGCGCCCTCGGTCGCGGGCATCGAGATCAGCACCGGCGCCAGACCGCCAAGCGCCACGAAGCCCACGATACCGACGTTGAACAGCCCCGCGTAGCCCCATTGCAGGTTCACGCCAAGCGCCAGCACCGCCGAGATCAGCCCCATATTCAGGATACCAAGCGAGGCGTTCCAGCCGCTGGTAAAGCCCTCGAACAAAAACAGCGCGGGCAGGATCAGCGTCAGCGCCATCCGACGCAGCGCCATGTTTTCGGGTGCCGAAGTTCTGTTCCCGCTCATACCGATTTCCCCTTGAACAGCCCCGTCGGTTTGAACAGGAGCACGACGATCAGAATGATAAAGCTGACCGCGAATTTATATTCGGTCGACAGCAGTTGCAGCAGGCCGTCCGGCTCGATCGGCAGGACATAGGTCGCAACCTTTTTCCACGCATAGGTGACACCGACCTCGGAAAAAGCAATGACAAACCCGCCCGCAATCGCGCCAAGCGGGTTGCCAAGACCGCCCAGAATGGCCGAGGCAAAGATCGGCAGAAGCAGATGGAAGTAGTTGAAAGCCTTGAAAGATTTATCAAGACCATAGAGCACACCCGCCGTCGTCGCCAGCGCACCCGCGATGATCCACGTCACCGCGACCACACGGTTCGGGTTGATCCCCGACAGAAGCGCCAGATCCTCGTTATCCGAGAACGCGCGCATCGACTTGCCCGTGCGGGTGTTGTTCAGGAACCAGAACAGCGCCGCCACGATCAGTGCCGCCATCACCAGCGTCAGAACCTGCGTCGTGCGCAGCGCCAAAGGTTCCGCCAGGCCCGTGAACTCTTTGAAGCCGCGCGCGGTGATGACGAACCGCTCGCCATCGGTGAACTTGATGTCATCGACACCGATCAGGAAGCGCGTGACCGCGTTCATCATAAACATCACCCCGACCGAAACCATGACCAGCGTCACGGGCTTGGCCTTCACCTTGCGGTAATAGGCGTAGATCACACGGTCCGTGCCCAGCATCAGCAAGGCGGTTGCCAGAATGCCGAAGGGCAGGGCCAGAAGCGCGGTCGGCAGCGGCCCGAGCGAGACGCCCCCCGCCTGCAGCGCCCATGTCACCATGATGGTGATCGCGGTGCCAAAGGCCATCGTGTCGCCATGCGCAAAGTTCGAGAACCGCAAGATGCCGTAGATCAGCGTCACCCCAAGCGCGCCAAGCGCAAGCTGCGCGCCATAGGTCGAGGCGGGGATGATGATATAGTTGGTGATCGCCACAAGGGCGTTGAGAAGATCCATGTCTCAGCCCCCAAGGAAGGTGCGGCGGACGTCCGGATCGGCCAGAAGGGCCGCGCCGGTGTCGGTGTAACGGTTGGCACCCTGCACCAGAACATAGCCCTGATCGGCAATCTCCAGCGCCTGACGGGCGTTTTGTTCGACCATCAGGATCGAGATCCCCGTGCGGGCGACCTCGATGATGCGGTCGAACAGCTCGTCCATGACGATCGGGGACACGCCCGCGGTCGGCTCGTCCAGCATCAGAAGCTTGGGCTGGGTCATCAGCGCGCGGCCCACGGCGACCTGCTGACGCTGGCCGCCCGACAACTCGCCCGCGTTCTGGTGGCGCTTGTCGCGCAGGATCGGGAAGAGGGTGTAGACCTGCTCCATCGTATCGCGGAAATCGTCGGTGCGGATGAAGGCGCCCATTTCGAGGTTTTCTTCAACCGACATCGTCGGGAAGACGTTATTCACCTGCGGCACAAAGCCCATGCCCTTGCGCACACGCTCTTGCGGCGAAAGGGCGGTGATGTCCTCACCATCCAGCGTGACCGAACCTTCGCGCAGGTTCAGCATCCCGAACACCGCCTTCATCGCGGTCGATTTGCCCGCGCCATTGGGGCCGACAATCACGGCGATTTCGCCCTTGGCGACCTTCAGCGTGCAGCCGTGCAGAATATCCGCGCCGCCATAGCCGCCGGTCATATCGGATGCGTCGAGAAAGCTCATGCGTCACCCCCGTGGCCTGCTTCGTCGCCCAGTCCCGGCTGCGCGCCGTGGGTCTCGTGATGAGAGGTCTCGGCGGCCATCTCGGCCTTGACCTTGTTCTTGAGACCGGTGCCGAGATAAGCCTCGATCACCGCCTCGTTGGCCATCACCTCTTCGGGAGAGCCTTCGGCCAGAACCTTGCCCTCGGCCATCACGATCACCGGATTGCACAGGCGTCCGATGAAATCCATGTCGTGTTCGATCACGCAAAACGTATAGCCGCGCTCTTTGTTCAGGCGCACGATCGCGTCGCCAATGGTATTAAGAAGCGTGCGGTTCACGCCGGCGCCGACCTCGTCCAGAAACACGATCTTGGCGTCAACCATCATCGTGCGGCCAAGCTCCAAGAGCTTCTTCTGGCCGCCAGACAGGTTGCCCGCCTTTTCATCGGCAAGATGCGAAATCGTCAGGAAATCAAGCACATCGTCGGCTTTCTGGCGCAGGTCTTCTTCCTCGCGCGCGATGGCTGCACGGTTCACCCAGGCGTTCCACAGCGTCTCGCCCGACTGCTTGCCCGGAACCATCATCAGGTTCTCGCGCACCGTCATCGAGGGGAACTCATGCGCGATCTGGAAGGTGCGCAGCAGTCCCTTGTGAAACAGCGCGTGCGGTGGCAGCCCCGTGATGTCCTCGCCATCCATCGTCACCTTGCCCGCAGACGGCGTATGGACCCCGGCAATGACGTTGAACAATGTTGATTTTCCGGCCCCGTTCGGGCCGATCAGCCCGGTAATGGAGCCAGTCGCTATCTCAAGCGAAGCCCCATCAACAGCCCGAAAGCCGCCGAAGAGCTTGTGCAGATTCTCGACCCGGATCATGCAGTCCCCAAGTGTTATATGCTCACGCAGTTGCGTGAAGTTTGCCGTTTACGGCTTTGTTATAATTAAAGAACAGCCCGAGTTTCCCCGGGCTGTTCTTATTGTCATTTCCGATTAACGGTAGCCGACCGTGGTGACTTTGCCGTCTTTCATGACGATCTCGCGGAAGGTGCCGGCGGATTCACCTGCGCCGATCAGCTCAACCGAAGAGGCGCCCTGATAGTCGATGTCCTGGCCTGCCGCGAGCAGTTCCATCGCTTTGCCCAGTTCACCCGGCAGGATCGGCTCGCCCGGAGCGTTCGCAACGTCCATGATCTTTTCTTTGTAGACCGAGGCATCGGTCGAACCGGCTGCCTGCATTGCCAGCATGATCAGAGCGGCCGCGTCATAAGCCTCGCCCGAATAGGCGCCGGTCGGATCGAAGCCGTCTGCCATTTCGGTAAAGCGGGCCTTGCCGTCGCCTTGCGAATCCGGAAGCTGGCCGTAGGAGCCGTCGATTTCCGAACCGAAGTTCGCTTCGATGGCCGAACCGACCATGCCGTCGGGCAGGACGAACGAGTCGAACGCGCCCTGGTCGATCGCGCCACGGATGATGGCCGAGCCGCCCTGGTCAACGTAGCCTGCAACGACGAGCGCGTCGCCACCGGCCGAAGCCAGTGCGCCAACCTCGGCTGCGTAGTCAGCCTTGCCGTCTTCGTGCGGTGCGTTGATGGTTACGGTGCCGCCCTTGGCCTTGAAGGCAGCCTCGAACGCATCGGCCAGACCTTTGCCGTAGTCGTTATTGGTGTAGGTCACAGCAACCGACTTCGCGCCATGCTCGAGGATGATGTCGGCCATGACTTCCGACTGACGTGCATCCGAAGGTGCGGTGCGGAAGAACAGGCCGTTGTCTTCGACGGTCGAAAGTGCCGGCGAGGTGGCCGAGGGCGAGATCATAACGATACCGTTCGGCACGCCGACGTTGGTCAGCGAGGCGGTGGTTTCGCCCGAGCACATGCCGCCGACGATTCCTTTCACGCCCTCAACGGTGATCAGGCGCTCGACGGTCGCGGTAGCTGCGGCTGCGTCGATGCAGGTCGAGTCGCCGCGCACAGCGGTCACTTTCGCGCCGCCCATGAACTTGCCCGAGTCCGAGACCTCTTTCATCGCCAGCTCGGCGCCGCCAGCCATATTGGGCGACATCGATTCCAGCGGGCCGGTAAAGCCAAGCGAAATGCCCAGTTTCACGTCTTCCGCAGAGGCCACGCCCGCGAACAGAGCGGCGGCAGCGGTGGCAAGCATCAGTTTTTTCATAGGTTCACTCCCGTGTTGGATCATTGTCCTGACGCGCAAGACTAGTGTGAGGCTATCCAAAAGAAAAGATCACACTCTTGCAAGATTTCGATGGTTTACGCGTTCACTTGCAACAGAATTGCACAGATTGCTTCATACGCCGAAGTTTCTGCCGGAAACAGGTTGACGTTACGCCGCACCGTCCGGTTCATCCTCGAAGCCCGGCATTTCCGCGGGAAAGCCGATTTCGAAGTCCTCGGCCATTTCCTCGATCAATGCCTGCGGGTCGATTTCACCCTCGCGGCTGCCCGAGGTTCCGCGCTCGCGGTAAGGCGTCGTGTGATAATGCGCGCGGTAGCATTTCGAGAAATGCGACGGGCTGGAAAAGCCGCAGGCCAGCGCCACGTTGATCACGCTCATCTCGGTCTGCATCAAGAGGTTGCGCGCCTTTTGCAGCCGGATTTCCATATAATAGCGCTTGGGAGAGCGGTTCAGATAACGGCGGAACAGGCGCTCAAGCTGACGCGTGGACATGCCCGCATCTTCGGCCAGTTTCGAGGGGCTGATCGGCTCTTCGATATTGGCTTCCATCCGGCTGATGACTTGGGCCAGCTTGGGGTGGCGCACGCCGATGCGGGTGGGAATAGACAGACGCTGCGTATCTTGGTCGGTGCGGATCGAGTTATAGATCAACTGATCTGCGACCGTATTCGCCAGCGCCTCGCCATGATCGCGCGCGACAAGCCGCAGCATCAGGTCAAGCGCCGCCGTGCCACCCGCCGTGGTCAGGCGATTTCCGTCGATCACAAAGACCGATTTGGTCAGCAGAACCTCGTCGAATTCCTCGGTGAAGCTGTCCTGGTTTTCCCAGTGGATCGTCGCGCGCTTACCATCCAGAAGCCCGGCCTTCGCGACCGCCCATGCGCCCGTGCACAGCCCGCCGATGCCAGCGCCGCGCCGCGCCTCGCGCCGAAGCCAGTTCAGAATCGGTTTCGTCGTTGCTTCGGTCACATCAATGCCGCCGCACACCAGAACCGTGTCGTCGCGCGCGACCTCGTCCAGCCCCATATCAACCTGAAGCGTCACCCCGTTCGAAGCCATCGCAGGCCCGCCGGTTTCCGAGGCGAGTTTCCAGTCATAAAGTTTTTGCCCCGAGACCTGATTGGCCAGACGCAAAGGTTCAATGGCACTTGTGAACGCCATCATCGTAAACCGTTCGAGCAGCAAGAACACAAAGCGGCGCGTGCGCTCGGTCGCGGGCAAACGAACGGACCCCAGCGAAGGCGCGGGGCGGGGGGATTTTCGGGCTGGTTGTGCGGAGCGCATTTGCGACACTCTTCTGACGTTTTTTATTGACGTAGTCACGGATTTAGCGCCGCCGCAAGAGGAATGATTTTTGCTGCACCTGCATCGGCAAGACCAATTTCGGGTTTGTTATCGCTCGCACTCGCGCGTATAAGCGCAGCCTGATGCATCAAACGGCTCTCGGAGGGGACTATGGCTAAGGGTTGGAATAAGTCGGACTGGCGCGCAAAACCGCGGGTGCAGATGCCGGACTATCCCGATCAGGGCGCGCTGAATGCCGTCGAGGCGACGCTTGCGAAAATGCCGCCGCTGGTCTTTGCGGGCGAGGCACGCCGCCTTAAGGCCGAACTGGCGAAAGCGGGGCGCGGCGAGGCGTTCTTGCTGCAAGGCGGTGACTGCGCCGAGAGCTTTGCCGAGTTTTCCGCCGATAACATTCGCGACACCTTCAAGGTGATGCTGCAAATGGCGATCGTGCTGACCTGGGGCGCGAAAGTGCCGGTTATCAAGGTTGGCCGGATGGCGGGGCAGTTTGCAAAGCCGCGCTCGGCCGGCACCGAAACCATTGGCGGCGTTGAGCTGCCGAGCTATCGCGGCGACATCATCAACGGGTTTGATTTCACCGCTGATGCGCGCGTGCCCGATCCGTCGCGCATGTTGCAGGCATACACGCAAGCGGCGGCGTCGCTGAACCTTCTGCGGGCGTTCTCGACCGGCGGTTATGCCGATATTCACCATGTCCAGTCGTGGATCGCAAACTTCACCGATGTCGAAGAGGCACAGCGCTATCGTGCGATTGCCGAGCAGATCTCGGATGCGATGGATTTCATGGCCGCCGCGGGCGTGACCTCAAGCACCGCGCATGAACTGGCAACGGTTGATTTCTACACCTCGCACGAAGCGCTGCTGCTGGAATACGAAGAGGCAATGTGCCGCACCGATACCACCTCGGGTCTTCCGGTCGCGGGGTCGGGCCACATGATCTGGATCGGCGACCGCACGCGCCAGCCCGACGGCGCGCATGTGGAATTCTGCCGCGGTGTGCAAAACCCGATCGGCCTGAAATGCGGGCCGAGCACGACTGCCGACGACCTCAAGGTGCTGATGGCGAAACTGAACCCCGACAACGAGGCGGGGCGGCTTACACTGATCGCGCGCTTCGGGGCGGGCAAGGTGAGCGAGCACCTTCCGCGCCTGATCAAGGCGGTCAAGGAAGAGGGCGCGAATGTCGTCTGGTCCTGCGATCCTATGCACGGCAACGTCATCAAATCTTCGACCGGCTACAAAACCCGCCAGTTCGATTCAATCCTGCAAGAGGTGCGCGAATTCTTCGGCGTCCATAAAGCCGAAGGCACCGTTCCGGCGGGCGTGCATTTCGAGATGACCGGCAAGGATGTGACCGAATGCACCGGCGGCGTGCGCGCCGTGACGGACGAGGATCTGTCCTCGCGGTATCACACTGCCTGCGACCCGCGCCTCAATGCCTCGCAGTCGCTGGAACTGGCCTTCCTTGTGGCTGAAGAGCTGCGCGACCGTCGCCAGATGCAGAAAGTCGCCAATCTGTAAGGCGTTCTACAGTCAAAACGAAAAGGCCCGGACGTTCTGTCACGGGCCTTTTTTTAACAGACATGTCCACTCACTACCCCACCTCACATAGTCACTCGTCACAAACGGCGGGGACCACCCGGAACATCGCGCGACGCTCCTCTGGGGTCATTTCCTTGGATACGCGCGGCACGGCCATTTCCGGCGCGGGCGCGCGTTTTTTCGGTATAAAGGGCGTCCAGCCGTCGATCAGGTTCAGCGCTTCGGGACGGACGGGCGCGGGCTCTTCTCGCGGCGTCGGGGTGCCCTGAATGATCGGGGTGACGGTGGATGCGACCACTTCAAAGCGGCGCGGCGTGCGCCCGATGTCGCCTTCTGCCACAAGGCAGCCAAGCGCGCGCGTCACATCGCCCAGATCGGATTTCAGCGGCAGGATCAACAGCTTGGCTTTCAGCTCCGGCTTGCCGATGGCGGTTTCCGCACGCAGGTCGATCTCGACGATCGCGGGTTGCTGGAACATCGCTTCGATGATTTCCGCAATCTGCTTGCGACCGACGGGGGCAAAGAATGCCGTCAGCGGCATACCGCGCACTTCCATCCCCATCAGATCGTTCAGATGCATCCCCGCCAGACGGAAGCGGCCCATGCCCGGCGCCACACGCTCAAGAATAAAGGCGCATTCAAGCGCCCGGTCGATCCCGCGCGGATCGACATCGGCACGCGAGGGCACCAGACGCCCGCCGCGCAGCGCCTCCCAATAGGCGCGCATCTCATTTGCTACGCGAGCGCCGGTTGTTGCCGGCTGCCCAAGCGCGATAACATTTCCCTGCTGTTCCGTGTCGCGTTCCATACTCTCACCTGTTCGATCCGATGCGGCCCCTGCGCCGCGATGTGCCAAAAAGCGCTCCTCCTGCTTTCTGCGGATCCGGGTCTTTCTGTTGACCCCGGGAGCGAAATGCTTACTGAACTCTTAATACGCCTTTTTTCTGCCAAAGTGAGAACTAAAGTCTTAAATGGTTAAAGCCGCCCCCCCAATCCGCACGGTCTCGATGACCGGTTTCGCCTCTGGCCAGGGTGCCGGAGAAGGCCACCAATGGAGCTGGGACATCCGCTCGGTCAATGGCAAGAACCTTGACCTGCGGTTGCGCCTGCCAGAGTTGGCTGGGCTGGAGCAAGCGGTGCGAAAAGCCGTTGGCGAGGTCGCGTCACGTGGAAATATCACTTTGAATGTAAGGCTTTCGCGGGATGCTGCCGAAAACTGTTTCCGGGTGAACGCCGTAGGTCTGCAAACTGCGCTGGCAGCGCTGGCTCAGGTGCAGAACTCTGCTTTGGCGAGTGGTCTTGAGATTGCGAAAACCTCGGCCGCCGAGGTGCTGGCGATGCGTGGAGTGGTTGATCAAACCTTACCAGAAGCCGAGAATCCGGAGGGGCTTGTTAAGCATATCCTGGGCGATCTTGTGGCGGGGCTGACCGATTTTTCCGCGATGCGGCGGGCAGAAGGTGGCGAAATTGGGGCAACTCTGGCCGCGCAAATCGACAGAATCGAGTCGCTGACAGCCTCGGCGGCCGAAACCGCCGAGGCGCGCCGCCCCGAAGTTGCCGATGCTTTGAAAGCGGCGCTTGCTCGGGTGATGGAAGCCGCACCGGGGGCCGACGCGGCCCGTGTGGCGCAGGAACTGGCTCTGCTTGCGGTGAAAGCGGATGTCACCGAAGAGCTTGACCGCCTACGCGCCCATATCAAGGCCGCGCGCGCGCTTTTGTCGGACGAGGGCGCGGTCGGGCGCAAGTTCGAGTTTCTGGCGCAGGAGTTTGTGCGCGAGGCCAATACGCTGTGCTCGAAATCGGGCAATGCGGCGCTGACCGCCATTGGCCTTGACCTCAAACACGTCATCGACCAGATGCGCGAACAAATTATGAATGTGGAGTAAGCCATGACCGAGCTGAACCGCCGCGGCCTCTTGATAATTCTGTCCTCGCCTTCGGGGGCGGGCAAATCGACGCTGGCAAAGCGTCTGATGGCATGGGACCCGACGCTGAAATTCTCGGTCTCTGCCACCACGCGCGCGCCGCGCCCTGGCGAAGCCGATGGGGTGGAATACTACTTCAAGACCCGCGCCGAGTTTGAGGCGATGGTCGCCGCGGGCGAGATGCTGGAACATGCCGAGGTGTTTGGCAACTTCTACGGCACGCCCCAAGGTCCGGTCGAGGCGGCAATGCACGCGGGCCGCGACACGCTTTTCGACATCGACTGGCAGGGCGGCCAGCAGATCCGCCGTTCGGCGCTTGGCAAGGATGTGGTCTCGATTTTCATCCTGCCGCCCTCGATTGCCGATCTTGAAAGCCGCCTGACAGGCCGCGCGCAGGACAGCGCCGAGGTGATCGCGGGGCGGATGGCCAAATCACGCGATGAAATCAGCCATTGGGGCGAGTATGATTATGTTATCATCAACCGCGATCTGGACACGGCCGAGACCGAGCTGAAAACAATCCTGCAGGCCGAGCGCGCCCGCGCCGACCGCCAACCCGGCCTCAATGAGTTCGTGCGCGGCCTGAACAAGGAGTTTGACGAGAGATGATCTACGAACTGGATGGTGCCGCGCCGCAGGTTGCGCCGACGGCATGGGTCGCCCCCGATGCCAATCTGATTGGTAAGGTGGTGCTGGAGGATGAGGCTTCGGTCTGGTTCGGCTGCACCCTGCGCGGCGACAACGAAGAAATCCGCGTCGGTCGTGGCTCGAACGTGCAGGAGAATGTGATCTGCCACACCGATATGGGCTATCCGCTGGTGATCGGCGCGAATTGCACGATCGGGCACAAGGCGATGCTGCACGGCTGCACGATCGGGGAGGGCTCTCTGATCGGGATGGGGGCAACCGTTCTGAACGGTGCCAAAATCGGCAAGGGCTGCCTGATCGGGGCGGGGGCGCTGATTACCGAAGGCAAGGAGATTCCCGATGGCTCGCTGGTGATGGGTGCGCCGGGAAAGGTCGTGCGTGTGCTGGACGAAGCCGCGCGGGCCAAGCTTCTGGCTTCGGCGGCGCATTACCGTGAAAACGCCGCGCGGTTCGCGCGTGGCCTGGTAAAGGTGGGCTGAGATGCTACTTGATCCGCAAAACCCGCGCCTGAAACCCTTGTGGGTGCGCATCCTGATTGTGGCGGTGCCGCTGGTTCTCGCGGCAGCGGGGTTCGATCAGGGATCGGTCACCGTGGGCGTTGTCTTCGGGCTGCTGGGTGGTTTTGCCTTCAGCCGTCTGTTCCTGCCATAAGCCGTTAGTGTCGCACCGGTGGCACAGAGGGCACGACAAACAGATCGAAATCGCACCGCGGCCAGATCTGCGCGACCTCGGCGTGGACCAGCTTGAGATCGGGCAGGGGGTGGCAATAGGCCCGCACCGCGCCTTCGTAGCCCAGATCCTGCAAGTGCCGGATCAGATCGAGAATATCATAATGGGCCGAGACCAGCGGCGCCAGAATCACGTCTGGATTTTCATGGTTAAGCGTATCGGCATCAAGCTCTGCAAAACGCCTTACCGAAATAGAAACGCCGCCAACGCCTTGAAGCACCTGCGGAATTGTCTGGGTCGGATCCAGAACAAGAATATGTCGCCCCTCAAGGCTCGTGCGTATGGCCTGCCTTGCAGTGGCCTTGCTGAATGGCGATGGAGGTTTCGACATCTCGTGCTCGGTAGAAGTTTGTCATTGCACTAAAGGTTATACAGCTACACTAAAGATACACGTTCCGGTTTAGCCGCAGGCAAGCGTCCTCTCAAGGGATAATCGCGACTTTTATCTATTTGGTTCTATTGGCTGTTCAGGAGATTGGCGGGTTTACTCGATTGCGTATCTGGGCGAGTGTGGCGCGCAACGTTCAGGAGCCCCGCCCATGCTGTCCCAGATGACCCGAGATCTGATCGGAGCGATGCCCCTGCCGGTCATGTTGATCGACAGGAACGAGCGGATCGAGGCGGCCAATGCCGCGATGATGCTCCTCTTGGGGGAGGATGCCGAAGGGCGTGCGCTGGTCACGAAATTGCGCCAGCCCGCGATCGGCGCTGCGGTCGATGCGGCGCTGCGGGGCGACGTGCCAGACCCCGTGACGGTGACTATCACCGGCCAGACGCGCGAGATTACCGCCATCGTGCATGTAACGCCGACCTCACCGCATCTGGCCGCGTCAGGGGGCGCGATGGTTTCGATCGAGGATATTACCGCCAAGGTTGCGGCCGACGAAATGCGGCGTGATTTCGTCGCCAATGTCAGCCATGAATTGCGCACGCCGCTGACCGCGCTGATCGGTTTTATCGAGACCCTGCGCGCCTCGGCCAAGGATGACCCTGTCGCGCGCGAGCGGTTCCTCTCGATCATGGGCCGCGAGGCCAACCGGATGAACCGGCTTGTCGCGGACCTGCTGTCACTAAGCCGCGTCGAGGTGAACGAGCGTCGTCGTCCGTCTGGGTCGGTTGATGCCGCGCGGATGATTGCAGGGGTGTTTCAGGCGCTCTCCAGCGTGGCCGAGGCCAATAATGTTGAGCTGCGCAAAACCTGTTCCGCCGATCCTGCAACAGTGCAGGGGGAGCTGGACGAGCTGACTCAGGTTTTCACAAACCTCGTTGAAAACGCTATAAAATATGGCGGTTCCGGCGGGCTTGTCGAGGTGGACATTTCGGGCGTTGCGCATGAGCCTGCCCTGCGTGGCCCCGCGATCCGCATAGCTGTGCGCGACCACGGAGAAGGGATCGACCCGATCCATATTCCGCGCCTGACCGAGCGCTTTTACCGGATCGACACGCATCGCTCGCGCGAGCAAGGCGGCACGGGGTTGGGGCTGGCGATTGTGAAGCATATTATCAACCGTCATCGCGGGCGGTTGAAGATCGAAAGCGGCATCGGCAAGGGGTCGTGCTTTACCGTCAGCCTGCCTGCGGCGACCCGCTGACGGATTGTTGAGCGTGTGCCCCTTGTGTAACTTATTGAAGTATCGGCATATCAGCCCGAACCAGTATCGCGCCAACATCGCGCAGGAGTCCCTATGGCAAGTATTGTAACCGCCCCGATCCAAGGCCAGAAACCCGGCACTTCGGGGTTGCGCAAGAAAACCCGAGAGTTCATGGCCCCCGCTTTCCTTGAGAATTTCGTGCAGTCGATCCTTGATGCTATCGGTGGCGCTGCGGGCAAAACCCTTGTTCTGGGCGGAGACGGGCGCTTTTTCGGCGAAGAGGCTGCGCAGGTAATCCTGAAGATGGCGGCTGCAAATGGCGCCGCACGGGTGATCGTCGGGCAGGGCGCGTGGCTGTCCACGCCGGCGGCCTCGCATCTGATCCGCACGCGCGGCACGGATGGCGGGATCATTCTCTCGGCAAGCCATAATCCGGGTGGCCCTGACGGCGATTTCGGTGTCAAGTTCAACGCGGCCAATGGCGGCCCCGCGCCCGAGGTGCTGACCGATGCAATCTATGCGAAAACGCTGGAACTGACGCGCTATCTTAAACTCGAAGCGCCCGATGTGAACCTGACCGCCATCGGTGAAAGCCATCTGGGCGAGATGGTCGTCGAGGTTGTCGATCCCGTCATGGCCTATGCGGACATGATCGAAAGCCTGTTTGATTTCAAATCATTGCGCGGCCTTTTTCATGAAGGTTTCACGATGCGCATGGATGCAATGTGCGCGATCACCGGCCCCTATGCGGTCGAGATTTTCGAGAACCGCCTCGGGGCGCCGAAAGGCACGGTGACCCATAAAACCCCGTTGCCCGATTTCGGCGGTATGCACCCGGACCCGAACCCGACCTGGGCGCATGAGCTGATGGCCGAAATGATCGGCGAGAGCGGTCCTGATTTTGGCGCGGCCTCGGATGGGGACGGGGATCGGAACATGATTGTGGGGCGGCAGTGCTATGTCTCGCCTTCGGATAGCCTTGCGGTGATTGCCGCGAATGCGCATCTGGTGCCGGGCTATGCTGCGGGGCTGAAAGGTGTGGCGCGCTCGATGCCGACTTCGGCGGCGGTGGACCGTGTGGCCGCAAGCCTCGGGATCGACTACTATGAGACGCCCACCGGCTGGAAGTTCTTTGGCAATCTGATGGATGCGGGGCGGGTGAACCTCTGCGGTGAAGAGAGCTTCGGCACCGGATCGGACCATGTGCGCGAGAAAGACGGGCTTTGGGCCATTCTGATGTGGCTCAATATCATTACTGTTCGCGGGCAAGGTGTCGCCGAGATTTTGGCCGACCACTGGGCGCGCTTTGGTCGCAACTATTACTCGCGCCACGATTACGAGGCGTTGCCGAAAGATCAGGCGGAGGCGCTGTTGCGCGATCTTGTTGACCGGCTCGATGGCCTGAATGGGCAGTCGTTCCAAGGGCTTACGGTGTCCGGCGCGGACGAGTTTTCGTATTCGGATCCGGTAGATGGGTCGGTCTCGGCGCATCAGGGTGTGCGTATTTTGTTCGAGGGTGGCTCGCGCGTGGTGCTGCGGCTGTCGGGGACAGGGACCGAGGGCGCGACGCTGCGGGTCTATCTTGAGCGTTACGTTGCAGGGCCGGACGGGCTTGACGCCGATCCGCAAGAGGCGCTGGCCCCGATCATTGCCGCGACCGAAGAGATCACCGGTCTCAAGGCGCGCACCGGACGGGCCAGACCGGATGTCATCACCTAAGACTTAGGTCGAATTTCCAAACCAGGACGCGCGGATAGGCTGGCCCTATGATCCGCGCGTTTTTTCTTTGGGTGCTTTTGTCGGCGCCGCTTTTCGCGGCCCCTTTGTCGCGCGCGGATCTGTCGGACCTGATTATCGCGCCCTATGCGCTTGGCGAGCAGATCAATGACAAGGGCGTCTGGGGGCTGCTCAATTCCGGCGGGGGGGATGCGGGCTTTGTGTTCGAGACCGGCGCGCTGGCGCCTTTGCCCGGCTTTTCGGGGCAGCCGATCAATATTCTCGTGGTGCTGGATCTTGAGGGGCGGTTCATCGACACGCGCCTGATTTCACAGCGCGAGCCGATCTTTGTCTCGGGTCTGGGCGAGGCGCCTTTGCGGGATTTCCTTGGTCAGTATCAGGGACGCTCGATCAACGAGCCGATGGTGGTTGGCACACCTTATGGTGGTGGGGGCGGAGCCTCGGATCTGGTCTATCTTGACGGCGTAACCAAGGCGACGGCAAGCGTGCGGATCGCACATGAAAGCATTCTGGCGGCGGCTTTGGCGGTGGCACGCGAAAAGATGCAGGGCGTGCAGGCGGGGCCGCCGCCGCGCCCGGACCTTGACCATGACGAGGCGCTGGACTGGGAAACGGCTCTGGATCAAGGGCTTGTCCGGCATCTGCGCGTAAGCAACGGCGCGCTGGATGCGGCGTTTGCTGGCACGAAATGGGCGAGCGACGACCCGCTCGCGCAGGCCGCGCCCGATGACGCCTATATCGACCTTTACGCTATCGACATCGGCCCGCCTGCCATCGCACGGGCCGTATTGGCGTCCGGCACTCTGGCCGAGGTAGCCGCTGTCCGCGCCCGCGCGCCCGATGACGAGTTGATCTTGCTGATCGAGGCGGGGCGGCACGGGCTGGTCTCGGATGATTTCGTGCGCAACACCGCGCCCGACCGGATCGCGGCCACGCAAGACGCTCTGCCGCTGGCGCTGCGCGATGCGGATATTCTGCCCGAGTTGCACGCGGACCTGCCCGACGCCTTGCAGGATGCGACGCTGATGGTGCTGCGCCTCGACCGGCGGCTTGGCTTTGATCCGGCGCGCGAATGGGAGCTGTCGCTTCAGGCTTTGCGTCTGCATGGCAATTTCCAGCCCGAGGCCCGCTCCGCGCATTTCAACCTGACGATGGGTCTGCCCGAGCGGTTCTTTCTGCGCCCCGATCTGCCCGCGCCGCGCCCGCCGTGGCTGGATGCGCTGATCGCGCGCAAGTGGGAACTGATGGCTCTGGGGGGAGGGCTGGTGATCCTGTTTGGCGTGCTCTGGCAGCAGGACTGGCTGGTGCGTCGCGCCGTGTTCACCCCGATACGTCTGGGGTTTCTGGCTGCGATGGTCGCGTTTGTCGGCTTCTGGGGGCAGGGGCAATTGTCGATCGTCACCCCCTTGGCGGTTTTGCGCGGCATCACGCAAGGCGGCGGGCTTGAGGTGCTGCTTTACGATCCGTTTTCGCTGATGATCTGGGGGGCGGCGATTGTTGGGTTCGTGCTTTGGGGGCGGGGGCTGTTTTGCGGCTGGCTCTGCCCGTTTGGCGCGCTGCAAGAGTTCGCCCATCACCTAGGGCGCTGGCTGCACTTGCCGGAATGGGAACCGCCCCGAACCTATGCCACGGCACTGGCCGCGACGGGACCACTGGCGCTTGCGGGTGTTCTGACCGTGGCGGTGATTGCGCCGGACCACGCGGAAACCGTGGCCGAGATCGAACCCTTCAAGACCGCGATCACCATGCAGTTTGCGCGCCCCTTGCCCTATGTGCTGTGGGCGGGTGGCTGGCTGGTTCTGGCGATGGTCTGGTTCAAGGGGTTTTGCCGCACGATCTGCCCGCTTGGGGCTTTGATGCGGATCGGCGGATATCTGCGGCTGCGCGACTGGATCGCGCGGCGCGAGGACTGCGGGCGCCCGTGCCAGCTTTGTCGCGTCAAATGCCGCTATGGCGCAATTTCGCGTGAGGGTGCAATCGACTATCCCGCCTGTTTTCAATGTCTTGACTGCGTCGTGATCCATGACGACCCGAGCCAGTGCGTGCCGCTTGTGCTGGCCGCAAAACGCGAGAGGAATCCTAAATGAGCCTGACCCGACGCCGTTTTCTGACGATCTCGGCCAGTGCGGCTTTCGCGGGAAGTTCGGCGCGCGCGGCCCTTTGGCAGGGGCAGGCGCTTGGCGCGGATGTCAGCCTGAGCTTGCGCGGACAAAGCGCGACACGGCCCCTGATAAACGCGCTTCGCACCGAGCTTGACCGGATCGAGGGGTGCTTTTCGCTGCATCGCGCCTCCGAACTGACCGAACTGAACCGGACGGGCAGGGTGACAGGCTCGAGGATGATGCGCGAGGTGCTTGGCCTGTCGCGCAGGGTCAACCGCGTGACCGATGGCCTGTTCGATCCCTGCGTCCAAAGCCTTTGGGCCGCGCGGATCGCAGGGCGCGGGGGTAAACTGGCCTCGGGTGTGCAGGACATCGAAATCCGCAGGGAAATTCACCTGCCCGAGGGCGCGCGGCTTACGTTCAACGGTATCGCGCAGGGCTATGCGACCGACCGGATTGCGGCGCTTTTGCAGGCGGCGGGGTTTTCCGATGTGCTGATCGACATGGGCGAGATGCGTGCCTTGGGGGGCGATTTCCGTGTCGGGATCGGTGATCCGGCGGCGGGGGTCGTGGGGCAGGTGACGCTGAAAGCCGGGCGCGCGCTGGCGACGTCTTCACCCGCCGCGCTGAGGTTCGCGGATGGCTCAAGCCATATCATCGGGCCGCAAGGGCAACCGCCCGTCTGGTCCAGCGTCACCGTCGAAGCCGATAGCGCCGCAATTGCCGATGCCGCCTCGACGGCTTTCGTGCTGATGGAGCGCGCGCGGATCGAGGTGGCGGCGCGCCGTCTTGGGCTGCACCGGATTTTTCTGACCGACCAGACAGGTGACCTGAGCCGGATCTAGCGCAGGGGCGGGGTGAAACTCAGCCCATACTCCGCGAAAATTGCGGCGATCCGGCCGTCCGCCAAGGCTTCGGCAATAGCGTCATCGACTGCATAGCCAAGCGGACGATGCTGGAACGACAGCGCCAGTCCCAGCGTCCATTTCGAGCGCTGCAGCCCCAGAAGCGGCGGCTCATGCAGGCCGATCCCTTCGGTCGCTCCAGCCTCAAGCTCGGCGCGCGGACCCATGACGGCCATCACCTCGCCTGTGCGCAGCCCCTCCATCGCCTCAAGCGTGGTTTTGTAGCGATGCACCTTGTCCGCCCCCGCGCCATGCGCGACCGACCCCAGATAGAAATCGGAAATCGAGTCATTCTCGACGCCCACCGTATCAAAGCGGAAGAACGCGGGCGTCGGTTTATCCTCGGGGTAGGCGGCTTCGGAATAGGCAATCGCCAGATGCTCTTCGCCATAAAGACCGGTGAACACGACCTGATCGAAGCGGCAGGCATAATCCACATCATAGGGCACATGCATGAACAGGTCCGACACATGCCCGCCCACGACCGCGCCTTTATAGACATAGTTGCGCAAATCCGCGTCCAGAGTTTCATCCGCCTGCACAAAGCGGATCGTCGCCTTCACCCCAAGGGTTTCAGCGACCAGCTTTGCTATCTCGACATCGACGCCTCTGGCCTTGCCGTTCTCCTGCCATGACCAGGGCGCGTAATCCTCGTAGACCGCGATCTCGATCCAGCCATCCTCGCGGATCCGGTCGAGCGTCCGCCCGATGTCCTGCGCAAAAGTGTTTTGCATCTTCTGTTCGGGTGCCAGCCCCTCGCAAGCGGCAAAGGCTGGCAGGGCGCCAAACCCTGCCAGCCCGCCCGCGCCCAGAACAGTCGCGGTGACAATCGCCCGAACACCCTTTGCCGTTGCTCCGGGCATGGGCTTATTCCGCCGCAGAAAGGCCGATAGTCAGCAATTCGGCCGCGTGTTTCTGCGTTGCCGGATCGTCGCCAAGCGCATGAGCCGCGCGCGAAACCGCGCTATCGGCCACTGGCGCACCAGAGGCGGTCACAACCTTTGCGCCGATCTCGAGGAGTTCCGCCTTGACCGCAGCACCATCCGCCGTGCCTGCCATCATCTCGTCGCGGATCTGCTTGAGCCGGACCGAATAGTCGTCCAGCGCGCCATCTTCGGGGCGGGTCTCGATATAGGTGCGGATCGCCCACGCCGCCTTTTGCCCCAGCACTTCGCCAAAGGCGGGCATCTTGGTAATCCCGTTCTGTGTCATGCCGAACTGGAAGCGCTCGACAAACCATTCGTCGCCCGCTTCTTCGGCCTCGAGATAGCGCAGATCAGGCGCAAGCCCGCCCGAAACCGCACCAAGCCCGTGACAGCGCGCGCAGTTCTGGTTGAAACCGGAATCTCCGATCTGAACCGCCTGCGCCCAGACCTCGTCGCCCGCAGCCGAGGCGCGATAGGGGTTTTCGGTCAGCCATTCCTCGCCCACCTCGGGCAGGACATCGGTGTTGATCGGTTGCGGCGACACATCGCCATGTGCGAGCGCCTGAAGCGGTGCAACAGCGCCCGCCAGAACAAGCGCGGCGATAAACGTGCGGGGGTGGTCCTTGAGCATGATCTCCTCCCATTCGATCGTAGCTTTTATTCTGGATTACCGATGAAGGTTTGATGCTTCCATTCGACCTTGGTCTTGATCGGGGGGGCGCGGGTATTGGCCTTTGGTCGAATAGGCGGGGTCAAGGGGTCGGTCGTAGGCTGTCTTTAGCGGCGGCGGGGACACCCGCGCCATCTCGTGTTGGGGAGGATACGATGAAACACACGAAATTCGGTCTTTGGGTCGGGGCGGCGGTTCTGGCTCTTTCGGCGGGGATTGCTGCGGCCGAGCCTGCGCTGAAGCTGGCGACGCTTGAAGGCGGCACGGTCAGCTGGGAGCTGGACACCATCACCCATTACGGGCTGGATGAGGCCCATGGGTTCAGCCTTGAGGTGATGCCGGTCGCGGGCAAGGATGCCTCGGCAGTCGCCCTTCTTGCGGGCGAGGTCGACGGTATCGTCACCGATTGGTTCTGGGTTGCGCGGATGCGGGCCGAGGGGCAGGACTTTCGCTTCATCCCCTATTCCAAGGCCGTTGGCGGGCTGATGGTGCACCCCGAAAGCGGGATTATCTCGCTCGCCGATCTTAAGGGCAAGAAGATCGGCATTGCGGGCGGGCCGCTGGATAAAAGCTGGCTGATCCTTCGCGCATGGGCCGCGCAGCAGGGCGGCTTCGATCTCGCCGCAGAGACCGAGCAGGTTTTCGGCGCGCCGCCCCTGATCATGCAGGCGGGGCTGTCGGGGGATGTCGATGCTGCGATCAACTTCTGGCACTTCATGGCCAAGATGGAAGCGGGCGGGATGACGACGCTTCTGCCCGTCGCACAGGCCGCCAAGGATCTTGGACTTGATCCCGAAACGCCGCTTCTGGGCTATGTCCTGCGGGGTGAAACGGTGGATGAACACCCCGAGATCGCGAAAGGTCTGGCCGATGCGTCGCGTGCCGCGAAAGATAAGCTTAGCGCCGACCCCGAGGCATTCGCGCGCCTGCGCCCGGTCATGAATGCCAAATCGGACGCGCAATTCGAGGCGCTGAAGAAAGGCTTCGTCGAGGGGATTCCGGCAAATGCGCCCGTTGATGCCGAGGCTGCGGGGCGGATGCTGGAATTGATGGCGAAACTTGGTGGCGAAAAGCTGGTCGGGCCGGTTACAGAGTTGCCCGCCGGAACCTTCCTGTCGTTCTGAGATGGGGCTGAGCGGGTTGGGACAGGGCCGACGGCGGATCACGCGCTCGCGCGTGACCCTGCCGCCCGGTGGGCCGCCCGCGAGAGGGCTGCTTTCTGCTGGGCTGTGGCGCGGTGTCGGCTCGGTTCTGGCTCTTGGTTCGGTCTGGGCCGCGCTCAGCCTGATCCTGGCCGACCCGCTGCGCGCGCCCGCGCCTTGGGTCGTTCTGCCCGAGATGTGGCATCTGCTGGTGCAGGGCGATCTGCGCGCCGATCTGGCGGTCACGCTGCGGCGCGTCGGGCTGACTTTCGCGATCTCGATGGCAGGAGGGCTGGCGATTGGCCTTGCCCTGGGCCGCTGGTCACGCGCCGATCTCTGGTTCGGGCCGTGGCTGACGATGGCGCTGAATATTCCCGCGCTGGTGACGATTGTGCTGTGCTACCTCTGGATCGGCCTGAACGAATGGGCGGCGGTGATGGCGGTCGCGCTGAACAAGATTCCGCTGGTTGCGGTGATGCTGCGCGAAGGCGTGCGTGTTCTCGACCCCGATCTAATGGCGATGGCGCGGCTGCATGGCATGTCGCGCACCGAGCGCCTGCGCCATATCATCCTGCCGCAGCTTGCGCCGCATCTTCTGGCGGCAGCACGGGCAGGGATCGCTTTGATTTGGAAAATCGTTCTTGTGGTTGAATTTTTAGGCCGTCCCAATGGGATAGGGTTCAGAATTCATCTGGATTTCCAGATGTTTGATATAGCGGGAGTGCTGGCCAATGCGCTGGCCTTCGCGCTGATTATGCTGGCCGTCGAATTGGGGATTTTCGCCCCGCTTTCCGCGCGCGTTTCCCGTTGGAGAGGCCCATGATTTCCGTTGATATAACCTCCAAGAGCTTCGGCCCTCAACCCGTTTTAGGGCCGATCCGGTTTCGGATCGGGGCGGGCGATGTGCTGGGAATATCCGGCAGCTCGGGGGTTGGAAAAAGCACGTTGTTGCGCTTGTTGGCGGGGCTTGACCAGCGGTTCGAGGGCCGGATCGACGCGCCGCAATCACGCGCGATGGTGTTCCAGTCGCCGACCCTGATGCCGTGGCGCAAGGTGATCGACAATATCACCATCCCGACCCATTGCCGCCGCGATGAGGCGCTTGCGATGCTGGAGCGCGTGGGGCTTGGCGACAAGGCCGAAAGCTGGCCGGGACAGCTCTCGCTCGGGCAGGCACGTCGTGTGGCGATTGCCCGGGCCTTTGTCGGGCGCCCGGCGATGCTGCTGCTGGACGAACCATTCGCCTCGCTTGATACCGCGCGGGTCGGGGATCTGCTGGAGCTGACCAAAGCGCTGATCACAGAATTCCGGCCGGCAGTGGTTCTGGCCTCGCATTCCGAGACCGAGCTGGAAGCGCTTGCGACCGAACGCATGGTGATGCAAGGAACACCCGCGCAGCTTTATCCTTTGGCAGGCACGCGGGTCTGCGCGGGTTCGTAGCCACGGATGGCGAGTGCGAAAAACACCCCGAACGAGCCAAGACACCAGAGCAGCGCGGGCAGGCTCGACTGGCCGTAAAGCGCAAACCGCACCAATTCGACTGCGTGAGTGAAGGGGTTCAGGCGGCAGATCTGCGCCAGAAGCGGCGAGCTTTCCTGCATTTTCCAGATCGGATAAAGCGCCGATGAGCAGAAAAACATCGGGAAGATGACGAAATTCATCACGCCGGCAAAGTTTTCGAGCCGCCGCACACTGGCCGAAAGAAACAACCCGAGCGCGCCAAGCATCAGCGCGGCCAAAATCAGTGCCGGCAGAGCAAGCGCATATCCTGAGATCTTTAGCTTTATCCCGTAAGTGTATGCTATAGCGAGGAAAACAAAAACTTGCAAAATACCGACCAGCGCGCTTGCCGCTAGTTTCGCCATCAGTAGAAACCAGCGCGGCAAAGGCGCGGTAAGCATCAGGCGCATCGCACCGTTCTCACGCTCATGCACCAGAGAGAGCGAGCTTTGCATCCCCGAGAAGAGCAAAATCATGCCGCACAGGCCGGGAAGAATGTAGGTCTCGTAGCTGATATAGGTCTGATAAGGCGGAATGATCGACAGCCCAAGCGCCGCGCGAAAACCGGACGCAAAGACAAAAAGCCAGACCAAAGGGCGCACAAGAGCGGCCAGAAACCGCTCGCGCTGGAGCAAGAACCGCATCAGTTCACGCCAGAGGATCGCGCGGCTTGCGCGGGCAAGGTGGCTCAGGCCGGACATAAGCTTCCCCCTGTAACACGCTTGAACCAAACTGGAATATCCTCGAGGCCAGAAAGGGTTCTGGCCTCTCCGTCGGCGCGGATCCGGCCTTTATCCAGCAAGATGACCGCATCGTCAGGCCGGATTTCGTCGCTCAGATGCGTTGCCCAAAGCACCGAAAGTCCCGTTTTTGTCAGCGCATGGACGTGCTCGGTGATCGCCGCGCGAGTGCCGGCATCCAGCCCGACGGTCGGTTCGTCAAGGATCAGCAGATCGGGGCGATGCAGCAGCGCGCGCGCAATCTCCATCCGGCGCCGGTGCCCGCCATTGAGCGACCGCAACCGCTCGTGTCCGCGCTCGGCCATTCCCAGCCGTCCAAGCGCCTCGACAATCCGGTCGTCCGCGATCCTCCGTGGAATCCCGTGGAGCGCCGCGAAATAGCGCAGGTTCGCCTGGACGCTCAGATCAAGGTCTAGTGTAGGCTGTTGAAAAACCACGCCAATCTTGCCCAAAGCTGCCGTCGGCGCGCGCGCCATATCGTGCCCCGCCACATGGACCGCACCGCGTGGCGGGCGGATCAGCCCCGTCAGCACCGAGATAAGGGTTGATTTCCCGGCGCCGTTTTGACCCAGAAGCGCGCAAAAGCTCCCGCGCGGAAGCGTAAATGTCACCTCATCGAGGGCGCGTTTTGCGCCCCAGCTATGCGACAGGTTCTTGACGCAAAGCGCTTCCGTCATGGCAGGTATCAAGGCGTCGGGCGCGCGGCTGCGCCCCATGGGAAGCGGCCGACCTTGATCGTCTTGAGCGGCGTCAGGCTTGCCACATCAATCACTGTAACATCGCCGGATACCCCATTGGTTGTAAACAGCTTTGTATGATCAGGTGAGAACTCCATATGCCAGACACGCCGCCCGACAAGGATATAGTCGCTGACCTCGAAACTCCGCCGGTCGATCACCGCAATATGGTTTGACGGACCAAGCGCCACAAAAATCCGCTCACCATCGGGGGAAAACCGCATGCCCACGGGCTGGATTTTCTCGGGGCGGATATTGGGCAGCGCGAAGCGGACCTTTGCAACCTCGGCCTTGGTGGCGGTGTCGAAGATTGTAACCGTGCCGCCGATCTCGGAGCTGACCCACAGCTCACGCCCGTCAGGGCTGAACTCTGCATGGCGCGGGCGCGCATCCACCAGCGAATTTGCCACAACCTGATGGGTCGAGGTGTCGATCCAATGCGCCATATTCGTGGTTTCCGAGGTCGTGACCTGAAGCGTGCCATCGGGCGAAATGCCCATCCCTTCAGGCTCGACGCCGACGTCGATCTGGGCGACCACCTTCCGGGTTTGCGTATCGACGACAGTGGTGATCGCGTCATCCTCGTTCGCGATGTAAAGGTGGCGGTCATCGGGGGCGAGGACGAATTGCTCGGGGTCTTCGCCAGACGGCAGGTCATGCAGGATTGTGCCTGTGTCGGGGTCGATCACCTGCACCGCGTCGCTATCCGAGGCGCAGACATACAAGCGGCTGAAATCACGCGAGAAAATCACGCCGCGCGGACGTTCGCCGGTCGGGTAGGTCGCGATCACCTCAAGCGAGGCCACGTCGATCACGCTCACGGTGTCGTCCATCTCGTTGGAGACCCAAATCTCGTCCGCCTGCGCGGGCAGGGCAAGGGCAGTGGTCAGCAAAAGGGCGCGTATCATGTCAGTCTCCGAAGGCGGCGCAGGTGGTTTCGGGGGCGTCCTGACCAAGCGTGTCCAGCTCGGAGCGCGCGTGCAGGAAGCCTTCGATCGGGGCGAGCGCAACAACCGCGCGCTCTGTCACAAGGGGGATCGGTTGACGCAGCTGGCCGTTCCAGGGGCGAAACGACAAGGGCGTGCCCAGAAATCCGCCCAGACGGAATTCATCAGACAGAAGATAGCTGCGTAGCGAGGCCGGATCGGTCGAGGCAGTGCGGGTCGCGGCCTCGCCAAGGGCGGCAATCGCGACCCAGGCACTGAAATCCTCGGGGCGCATTTCGCGGCCAGTTGTGGCGCGGAACCGGTTCTGGAGCTGCGCGGCCCCATGCTGTTCGACAACGCCCGACCAGCCGCGCGGGCTTAGCCCCTCGCTGCCGGCAAGAGGGCGCGGCGCCCATGTATTATAGGCGATGTAGCGGGCGAAATCGCCGCGCTCGTCCGCCACAAGCAACAGGTCATGCGCGGGCAGATCCTGCGTGAACAGAGGCACCTCGGCAGCGGCCGCGCGACGCATATTCGCGTCAAACGCCCATGTTTTTTCGGCACTGAGCGTCAGCCCGAACTTCGCCAGCGACGCCCTGAGCGCAGTGGCAAAGGCCGTATCTTCCGGCGTGCTGCCCGCAATCAGCGCCAGATCGTCCCAGCGTTTTTTCAAGATGAACTGCGCCAGCGCGTCGGTTCGCATCGCAAGGCTTGGCACGGTATGAAGCAGGTTCGCGCGGCAGTTCTCCCCGCGCAGATCCGTTTCGGCGGCAGAGATATTCACGATCAGCGCGCCTTGCGCCTCGGGCAGATCGGCCAGCGCCAGCAGATCGTCATGCGGCGCTTTGACCAGCACGACCTTGACGCCGCTTTTCAGCAGCGCCGAGGCCGCCGGCAGGAACTCCGCATCGGGCGGCACAATGGTTTCATGCAGATCATAGCTTTGGCCCGTGAACTTGCCGGTGGTTCGCACGTCGGCAAGCCCAAGCCCGGCCCCTGCGCGACCCAGATCATCGGGCAGCGCTTGCATGTTCGAGAGGATCGGCGGCGGCACGGTCTGGCGTTCCAGCCAGTCGATGCGCAGCCCTTCGGCACCGGCCGTTTGCGCAAGGCAGGCTATCCCCCAGATGATGCAGACTACCCGACCGAACATGCGTTTCTCCCCTGAGTCGGATGAGACCGGAGGAGGGTCTTAGTCGCAATACGACCAAGGTCTAGGGCAGGGAACCAATGCCCGGGTGTTACCTTTTGGGTGGTTGCAAAGGAGAGGGAGATGAAACGGTTCTGGTTGCTGGCTACCCTGATATTCGGCGCGCCTGCCTGGGCCGAGGATCTGTCGCGATATGGCGATACGAATCCCGAAGAGCTGTCGATCGGGCGGGTGATGCGCGATGTCGAGCGGGGAGCGACCTCGATGACAGTTTGCGCGACAGGCTATTTCATCACGAAATCGGGGCGCCACGTCGAGGCAAGGCGCCTGTTTGAGCGCTGCGCGGAAGATGGCTGGACCGGGGCGATGACATGGATGAGCCAGCTTGATGAAAACGGTCTGGGCACGCGTCGGGATTCGACCGCTGCCGCCAATTGGGACCGGATGGCCGCCGAGGCGGGCGATCCGGTCGGCAAGTTCAACCTTGGGCTTGACCTGCTGCGCGGGCATGGTGTGGGGTATGATCGTGATGCCGGACGCGCCCTGATCGACGAGGCCGCGCGTGACGGGTTAGAGGTTGCGCGGCGATTGCAAAGCGCGGGTTATGACCCCGCCGAAGTCACGCCGGACGCCGACGAATGGCGCTATCAGCCGATGTTCTGAGCCCCGTCTACGACCAATGTCCAATACCGCGTTTGATGCAGGTCAACACCTTCGCAAACCCGCTGCGGCATGGCTGGGGCAGATCGGATTGCGACAGGAGACCGAGCGATGAACAAGATGATTATGGCGATTGCACTGGGGTTTGTGCTGGCGGGGACGGCCTCGGCCAATGTGTTTGACCGTGTAAAGGTCGAGGCGGGGGAGACCCTGTTTCGCACAGAATGCCACCGCTGCCACGCAGTCGACGCGACCGACCCGAGCTATGGCCCGCTGCTGGACGGCATTCTCGGGCGCAAGGCGGGCACCTATGAGGGATACGAGTTCTCGGAGGCGCTGAAGGGTGCGGGCTTTGTCTGGACCGCGGGGGCGCTGCGCGCCTGGATGGAGGAAAACGACGCTTTCGTGCCGGGCACAAAAATGCGCCATGTCGGCATCACCGACCCGACGGTGCAGGACTTCATTATCGAATATCTCTCAACGCTGGCAAAGTAACTTATTGGGCGGGCGCGGTTTTTCGCGCCCGTTCTTTTTGCGGCAGGGTCGTAAGACCAATGGACAATATACGCCGCAACTTCCCCGTCGATACTTGTTCGTGACGCCCCGCAGGCCGATGCGCGATGCGAAGGGCGGCAGTTAAGGGGAGGACTAACTGATGAACCGATTCATCCTTGCCACCGTGGTGGCGCTGACTTGTCTGGGCTCGGCTCAGGCGGGTGTGACCGAGCAGGATCTGCTCAACGATCAGCAAAGCACCGACAATATTCTGACCAACGGCATGGGCCGCAATTTGCAGCGTTTCAGCCCGCTGGACATCCTGAACAAGGACAACGTCGAGAACCTCGTGCCGGCATGGGCCTTCTCGCTTGGGGGCGAAAAGCAGCGCGGGCAGGAAAGCCAGCCGCTCGTCTATGATGGCGTGATGTATATCACCGGTTCTTATTCGCGCCTGTTCGCGATCGACCTGAAAACCGGCAAAGAGCTGTGGCAGTACGACGCGCGTCTGCCCGAAGGCATCCTGCCGTGCTGTGACGTGATCAACCGCGGCGGCGCGATCTATGGCGACAACATCTATTTCGGCACGCTGGACGCGCGTATCGTCGCGCTCGACCTGAAGACTGGCGACGTAAAATGGAACAAGAAGATCGCCAATTACAAAGAGGGCTATTCCTACACGGCGGCGCCTTTGATCGTGAACGGGCTTGTCATCACCGGCAACTCGGGTGGTGAATTCGGCATCGTGGGCGAGGTTCAGGCGCGCAACGCGGAAACCGGCGATCTGGTCTGGACGCGTCCGGTGATCGAGGGCCACATGGGCACGCTCAACGGTCAGGAAAGCACAATGACCGGCACGCTGAACGCGACCTGGCCGGGGGATTTGTGGAAGACGGGCGGCGGGGCGACCTGGCTTGGTGGCTCCTATGACGCCGACACCGATACGCTGGTCTTTGGCGCGGGCAACCCGGCACCGTGGAACAGCCACCTGCGCAACGCAGGCACGCCGGTCGAAGGCAACAAAGGCGACAACCTTTATGCCGCCTCGCGCCTTGGCATCGACCCAGCCACCGGCGAGATCAAATGGCATTTCCAGACCACGCCCCGCGAAGGCTGGGACTTTGACGGCGTGAACGAGGTTGTGGCCTACGTCGACAAAGACGGCAACAAGCGTTTCGCCACCGCCGACCGCAACGGCTTCTTCTATGTTCTCAACCGCGAGGACGGCAAATTTGTCACCGCCCATCCTTTCGTGAAGAACATCAGCTGGGCCTCGGGCATCGACGAAAACGGCCGCCCGATCTATAACGAGGACAACCGTCCCGGCGCGCCCGACGCAGCGGCCGAAGGCGGCAAAGGCCAGCAGGTCTTTGCGGTGCCCTCGTTCCTTGGTGGCAAGAACTGGATGCCGATGGCGCATAGCCAGAAGACCGGCCTTTTCTATGTGCCTTCGAACGAATGGGGCATGGACATCTGGAACGAGCCGATCAGCTACAAGAAGGGCGCGGCCTACCTTGGCGCGGGCTTTACCATCAAGCCGCTGTTCGAAGATTACATTGGCTCTCTGAAGGCGATCGAACCCACCACCGGCGAGGTGAAATGGGAGTTCAAGAACGAAGCACCGCTCTGGGGCGGCGTGATGAGCACCGCGGGCGGTCTGGTCTTCACCGGCACCCCCGAGGGCGAATTCATCGCCTTTGACGACGAAACGGGCGAAAAGCTCTGGTCGTTCCAGACCGGCTCGGGGATCGTCGGCCAGCCCGTCACCTGGGAACAGGACGGCGAGCAATATGTCTCGGTGATTTCGGGCTGGGGCGGCGCGGTTCCGCTTTGGGGTGGCGAAGTGGCCAAAAAGGTCAACTACCTCAATCAGGGCGCGACCGTCTGGACCTTCCGCCTGCCGCGCAAGCTGGCCTCGAACTAAGCAATCGACACAACGCACAAAAGGCGCGGGGGGAAACCCTCGCGCCTTTCGCATTTCTTGATCGGCACGCGTTTTCGCGTCAGACTTGCCCGCAAGGGGATTAGACCTTTGGACAGTTACCCAACCCGCCCGCGCTTGATAGGTTTGGGATAAGGTCGAACAGGAGGGAAACCATGCAGGATCATTTCCCCGTCAAGGGCGCGAAAGCGGAATTCAACCGGGCGATGATCGTCGAGGATCACCCGCTGTTTTGTGACGCGTTGGCGATGACGCTTCAGGTGGTCGCAGGGATCGAGCAGGTGGATCATGCCGACCGTCTGGGCCGCGCGATCGAGCTGATCGAAGAGGGCGCAGCACCAGATGTGATTATTCTCGATCTGAACCTGCCCGATGTGAACGGGCTGGAGGGGCTGATCCGGCTGAAACAGACCGCGCCCGCGCTGCCGATCGTCGTGGTCTCCTCGATCGACGAGCCGCGCGTGATCCGCTCGGCCATTCTTGCGGGTGCCGCCGGTTTCGTGCCCAAACATTCGCGCCGCGAGCTGTTCCGCACCGCATTCGCCGCCATCGCGCGCGGCGAGATTTTCGTGCCTGAATCCAATGGCGATACGCTGGCCGAGGGCAACGGCATGACGCCGCAGGACGAGGCGATCCGGCGCCTGTCGCAACTGACCCGCCAGCAGGCAAAAATCCTTGAGCAGATCTGCGAAGGCAAGATGAACAAGCAGATCGCCTATGACCTGTCGATTGCCGAGACCACGGTCAAAGCCCATGTCACCGCGATCATGCGCAAGCTCGGCGTCTATTCGCGCACGCAGGCCGTTCTGATCGCGCGCGAGGCGCAGGCGATGGGGCCATTGCCAGAAAGCTGGCGGGACGGCTAACCTCTGGCAAAGGGGGAGGCGCGCATGACACAGACAGACCAAACAGGTATGGCAAGCAACGGGCGCACACAAGGGTGCCCTGTGTCAGCTTCGGTTTCGGCCCATGTGACCGCGCCCGCGGAAGCGCTGGCCAAGGCCTTGGGGCAGGGGCCGCACGCGCTGATCCTTGTATTTGCCAGCCTCGAGGCCGATCTGCCCGCGCTTGTCGCGACACTCGGGCAGGCCTTCCCGCGCACGCCGATCTGCGGCTGTTCGACCGCCGGAGAGATCACCGCGACCGGCTATGACATGGGAAAGGTCGTCGCTTTTGCTTTTCCAAACCGTGGCTTCGATGCCGAAGTTCTGGTCTTCGAACATATCGACCAGCTTGATACCCGCAGCGTGATTGGCGAGTTGCTGCGCGCGCGCCAGTCTCTGTCGCGGCGTGCCGAAGCGCGCATCAACGAACTTGCGGTGCTGATGGTCGACGGGCTGTCAGGGCAAGAGGACGCGCTGGTCGCGGCGCTTTCGGGCGGGCTTGGTGCCGTGCCGATAGTCGGGGGCTCGGCGGGCGTGGTGACGGGCGCCACCGAAACCGTTCTCTTTGCCGAAGGGCGCTTGCTGGAAAAGGCCGCCGTTTTATGCCTTTTACGCGGGGTATGCGAGTTTCGCACCTTCTCGCTTGATCACAGCCGCCCGACCGAGGCCCGCATGGTTGTCACGCGTGCCGACCCCGAACACCGGATGGTGCTTGAGATCAACGACGAACCGGCAGCCGTGGAATACGCGCGCCTTCTGGGGCTGACGCCCGATGACCTCTCGCCCTATGTCTTTGCCGCGCATCCTGTGCTGGTGCGGGTGGGCGGGCGCTATTATGTGCGCGCGATTCAGGGCGTCGGACCGGACAATTCGCTCGTGTTCTTTGGCGCGATCACCGAGGGGCTGGTGCTGACGCTTGGCGCGACCGAGGACATCGCGGGGCATCTGGAACAGGAACTGGCCGAGCTGGCTCGCCGCCGCAACCCGAGCGCCATTCTGGGGTTTGACTGCTTCTTCCGCCGGATCGAGGCCGAGGGTCGCCAGAAGGTATCTGAAGTCTCGCGCATCCTTGCCCGCCACAACGTTGCCGGTTTCTCGACCTTTGGCGAGCAGATCGGCGCGATGCATGTAAACCAGACGATGACCGGCGTCGCCTTCTTCCCGCCGGAGGGCAATTGATGGAGCCAGATCGCCCGAACACCCTGCCGCCAAGCCTGCAAGCGCTGATTGGTCGCGAGGACACGCTGGAGCGCCAGAACGCCAAGTTGTTGCGCATCGCCGAGGTGCTGATCCGCCACTCCGAGGAAACCACCGAGGATCGTGGCGCGGCCTATGCCCAATTCCAGCGCGCCGCGATGCTGGAAGATCAGGTCCGCGCCCGCACCCGCGATCTGGAACGCGCGCTGGACCTGCTGAACATCTCGAACGCGCGGCTGGCGGATGCCAACCGCGAGATCGAGACCGCACGGCAAAACCTCGCCTCCGCCATCGAGACCGTGCAAGAGGGGTTTGCGCTTTTTGACGCCAACGACGTGCTGGTGATGTGCAATTCGCGCTTCAACGCGCTGTTGCCCGACATTCGCAGCCACCTCCAGCCGGGCCTCGAATTCGTGGACTATCTGAAACTCGCCAGCCATTCGGCCTATCTGGGGATGGCGCAGGGGATGGCTCCGGCGGACTGGATGGAGATGCGTCTGCGCCGCCACAAAGAGCACCATTTCATCCTGACGCAACGCATGGGCGAGGATCGCTGGGTTCAGGTCTCTGAACACCGCACCCGCGACGGCGGCACGGTGATCTTGCAAACCGAGGTCACCGATCTGATCCGCGCCGAACGCGAGGAACGCGGGCGGATGTTGCACGATCAGGCGCAGATATTGCGCGCGACGCTGGAACATCTGCGCCTTGGGGTCTGCATCTTTGACGCGCGATTGCAGCTCTTGGGCTGGAACGAACGGTTGGGGGAGTTTCTGACGCTTCCACGCACGCGCCTGCGCCACGGGATGCATTTCGATCACCTGCTCGAACAGATCCGCGACCAGTTCGTCTTTCCCCACGGGCTGAGCGCCTATCGGCTGGCCGATTGGGTGCGCTCGGTCCGGCGTGTCGACAGCTTCACGATGGAGGTGACGCGCGAGGGCGGCGCACAGATCATCGAACTTTTTGCGCAGGAATTGCCCGACGGGGGCTTCGTGATGTCGCTTGATGATGTCTCGGCCGAGCGCCAGATGCTGGCGGAACTCAGCCGCACGAACGAAACGCTGGAAGCGCGGGTGATGGAGCGCACGCTGGAGCTTGAGGACGCGCTGACTCGGGCCGAACGTGCGAATGCGTCTCGCTCGCGCTTTGTCGCGGCGGCGAGCCACGACCTGCTGCAACCGCTGTCTGCGGCAAAGCTCTATCTCGCCTCGCTGTTTGACGAGAGCCAGAGCGATCTGGCACTGCGCACGCTTGACAAGGTGCAAAGCGCGCTTGGCTCGGTCGAGGGCATCCTTGGCGCGCTTCTGGATATTTCGCGCCTCGAATCCGGCAATGCGACGGTGAATATGGGGCCGGTTCCGCTTGGCCCGTTGTTCGAGCGGCTGCGCGACGAGTTCAGCCCAATGGCCAACCGCAAGGGGATCGAGCTGATTATCCGGCCCGTTTCGGCGGTGGTGTTTTCCGATAGTGCCTATCTGCGACGGATCTTGCAAAACCTGATCTCGAACGCGATCCGCTACACTGATACGGGCCGCGTTTTCGTGGGGTTACGGCGGCGCGGTGCGCTTTGGGTGGTCGAGGTGCGCGACTCGGGTCCGGGGATTGCCGAAGACGACCAGGAGGCAATCTTCCGCGAGTTTCACCGGCTGCACGCGAAGGCTTCGGCCTCGGAGGGGATGGGGCTGGGGCTGGCGATTGTGGAACGCGCGGCCTCGCTTCTGGGACATCCGCTTGAGCTGCGTTCCAAACCGGGGAGGGGCACGACCTTTGCCGTCGGGCTGCGACCTGCGATCGAGGCCACCAGCAGCGCCGAGGACATCCAAAGCGGCGAACGCCATTATATCGACACAGCGCGCGACCTGCTTGTGCTGCTGGTCGAAAACGACGCCGAACTGTCCCGAGCCATGACACAACTTCTTGAAAAATGGGGGGTGACGGTGCTCGATGTCGGCTCGGGCGAAGAAGCGATCGAGTTGCTGGAGGCGACCGGCGTCGAACCCGACATCTGCCTGATCGACTATCAACTGGGCGAAGGGATGGACGGGCTTGACCTGATTTATGCGCTGCGCGAGCGGCTTGGCGCCGATCTGCCGCTGCGTCTGGTCACGGCGGATCGCTCCGAGGAAACCGGCATCCGCGCCAAGGCCGCCAAGGTCGAGATCATGGCCAAACCGATCCCGCCCGCCGCCCTTGCCGCCTTTCTGTTCGGCCCGCGCCGCTGATTGTGCGCAATCTGTCGCGCCAAGCGTTTACAGCCCGCAGAACCCGTGCCAAATCTCTGCGGGAAACCGCAGAACAGGAATGTCCAGATGACCGACATCAACGAGCGCCACCGCGAAAAGATGAAGAAGATCAAAGCGGCGCGCGACAAGATCATGGCCACCAAGACCGAGGAAAAAGGCCTGATTATGGTCCATACCGGCAACGGTAAGGGCAAATCCTCGTCGGGCTTTGGCATGGTGATGCGCTGCATCGGGCACGGGATGCCCTGCGCGGTTGTGCAGTTCATCAAGGGCAACTGGATCACCGGCGAGGCGCGCTTTTTGAAAGAGCGGTTTGCCGAGGAGTGCCGCTTTGTGATTTCGGGCGAAGGCTTCACCTGGGAGACGCAGGACCGCGAGCGCGACATCGCTGCCGCCCGCGCCGGATGGGAGCAGGCGAAAGTGATCATCCGTGATCCGAAATACCAGTTTGTGCTGCTGGACGAGATCAATATCGCGCTGCGCTACGACTATCTGGATATTGACGAGGTGGTCGGCTTCCTGCTGGCCGAGAAACCCTACATGACCCATGTCTGCCTGACCGGGCGCAACGCCAAGCCGGAACTGCTTGAGGCGGCCGATCTGGTCACCGAGATGACGCTGGTCAAGCATCCGTTCAGCGATGGCGTCAAGGCGCAGCGCGGGGTCGAATTCTGATGCCAGCGATCATGCTGCAAGGGACGGGCTCGAATGTCGGCAAGTCGATGCTGGTGGCGGGCCTGTGCCGTGCAGCACTCCGGCGCGGGTTAAAGGTCGCGCCGTTCAAGCCGCAGAATATGTCGAATAACGCAGCCGTCACCGAAGACGGGGGCGAGATTGGCCGCGCGCAGGCCTTGCAGGCTTGGGCCTGTGGCCTGCGCCCGCACACGGATATGAACCCCGTTCTTCTAAAGCCCGAAACAGACATCGGCGCGCAGGTCGTGGTGCAGGGGCGGCGGCTGACCTCGACCGCGGCGGCAGATTATGCCGCGCTGAAGCCGCGTCTGATGGAGGCGGTTCTGGAAAGCTATCACCGGCTGGCTTCGACCTATGATCTGGTGATTGTCGAGGGCGCCGGAAGCCCCGCCGAGGTCAACCTGCGCAAGAACGATATTGCCAATATGGGCTTTGCCCGTGCGGTTGATTGCCCCGTTATTCTGGTGGGCGATATTGATCGGGGTGGCGTGATTGCGCAGATTGTCGGCTCGCAGGCAGTGCTCGACCATGACGACACCGAAATGATAAAAGGGTTCTTGGTCAATAAGTTCCGAGGCGATGTTCGTCTGTTCGAAGACGGTTATCAGATGATCGCGGATCACACGGGCTGGCAGGGTTTCGGGATTGCGCCTTGGTTTCGCGATGCATGGAAACTGCCCGCCGAGGATGCCGTCGATCTGGGCACGCCGCGCAAGGAGGCGGGGTTCCATATCGTGTGCCTGTGCCTGTCGCGGATTGCGAATTTCGACGATCTGGACCCGCTTGGCCAAGAGCCGGACGTGCGCGTGACCATGCTCGGGCCGGGGCGAGCGATCCCGGCGGATGCTGACCTTGTGGTAATCCCTGGCACCAAATCCACGCGTGGCGATCTGGCGTTCCTGCGCGAACAGGGCTGGGACATCGACCTTTTGTCACATCATCGGCGCGGCGGGCGGATCTTGGGGATTTGCGGTGGTTATCAAATGCTTGGCACCCGTATTTCCGACCCGGACGGGATTGAAGGGCCGGCCGGAACGACCGAGGGCCTAGGGCTTTTGCAGGTTGAAACCGTGATGACCGGCGACAAGCGCCTGACCGAGGTGCGCGCGACCCATGCCGCCACAGGCGCGGGGTTTTCGGGCTATGAGATTCACATCGGACGTTCGGAAGGGGCTGACCGCGCGCGCCCCTTTGCCTTTATCAAGGGCGAGGCCGAAGGTGCGATCTCGGGTGACGGGCGCGTCGCGGGCAGCTATCTGCACGGGATGTTCGCGGATGACAGCTTCCGCCGCGCCTGGCTGAATGGGCTTGGTGTTGAAAGTTCCGGCACCAGCTATGAGGCGGGCGTTGACGAGACGCTGGATGCGCTCGCCGCACATCTTGAGACGCATTGCGACGTCGCGGGGATGCTGGGGCTAGCGCGCTAGCGCGGCCTCCAGCCGCGCCCAAGCCTCAGACGTGCCGGGCAGACCAAGCCGTATCCACTTGGCCGAATAGGGAAAAATCCGCGTCCAGATATGCGCGCGGGCGAGTTGGTTTTGCGCCTCCGTCGCGTCCGGCGCGGCATAGGTGCGAAACAGAACCGTGCCGCCAACCAACTGCCACCCCGCGCGGGCAGCAAGAGCATCAAGTCGCGCGGCCTCGGCGCTCAGTCGGGCTATCGTTTCCGTCTGCCAATCCTGATCATTTAACGCGGCAATCGCGATCTCGATCGCGGGGCCACAGACGGGCCACGGTCCCGCCATCGCCGCAATCCGCGCGGCCAGTGCAGGATGAGCAAGCGCAAAGCCAAGGCGTAGCCCCGCCAGCCCGTAGAACTTGCCAAAGGAGCGCAGCAAAAGGACATTCTCGGGCAGGCGGTCCAATCGCGGCGCAAGCGAAAGCTCGGGCGTCGGGTCGCCAAAGCTCTCATCCACGACCAATAGACCAACGTCTTGCGCCAGATCCGCCAGGAAATCAGGCGGATAGCTGGCGCCGTCGGGGTTGTTCGGGTTCACCACAATCGCGACATCCGCGCCGCGCAGGGCATCGGGATGCGAGACCTCGGTCACGCGCCAGCCAGCCGCGCGCAGTGCGCCTGCGTGCTCGTTATAGGTCGGGGTCAGAACGCGCGCCTCACCAAGCGGGCGCAGGTAGGGGACGATCTGGATTGCGCCTTGCGCTCCCGCAAGCGCAACTACCGGTGCATTCGTGCGATAAGCCACCTGCGCCGCCTGACACAGCGCCGCCATATCCGATTTTCGAGGCAGGGCGTTCCAGCGGTCGGCGGGAATGTCCGGCACGGGGTAGGGCTGCGCATTGATCCCCGTGGACAGGTCCACCCAATCTTCGGGCGCACCGCCAAAGCGAAGGATTGCGGCATCCAGATTGCCGCCGTGGTCACGAGGGGAAGACGCGTTTGTCATGGGATGGGTTAAACCAGTGCAAGCCCCGCCAAGGCAAGGGCAGTTATCGCCAGTGCACGCAAATACAGGCGCAGCGCGGCGGTCAGGGTTTCGGGCGTGGGATCGGGTGCGCCTTCGTTCAGCCAAGGTTCGGGCGAAATGCCGGTGTCGTAGATGCGCGGGCCGGAAAGACGGATATTCAGCGCCCCCGCCATCGCGCCTTCGGGCCATCCCGCATTGGGCGAGCGATGCGCGCGCGCGTCGCGCAAAATCGTGCGAACCGCGCGGCGCAGGCCCACGCCAGAAGCCAGCGCGAAAAGCAGCCCGCTTGCCCGCGCGGGCAGCAGGTTTACCAGATCGTCCAGTCGCGCAGCCGCTTTGCCGAATGCCTCGTATCGGTCGTTCCGGTGGCCGATCATCGAATCCATCGTGTTGATCGCCTTATAGGCCGCGATTCCCGGAAGCCCCGCGACGCCCCCCCAGAACAGGGGTGCAATAATCCCGTCCGAAGTGTTCTCGGCAAGGCTCTCGATCGCGGCGCGCGCTACGCCCGGCTCTTGTAAATGCTGCGGATCGCGCCCGACGATCATCGAGACCGCAAGCCGCGCGCTCTCCAGATCGCCCTGCGAGAGCGGGCGGGCGACGGCGGCGACATGGGTATACATCGCGCGCGCGGCAATCAGTGGCCACGCCAGAATAGAGGCCAGCACAAGGCCCGCCCAACCGTCAGGCAAAAGCGACTGGATCGCCCACGCGGGTAAGGCGGCGGCCAGAACGACAATGGCAACCGTCGCAGCGCCAGAGATCAGGCGACGCGCGCGGGTGCCTTTGTTCAGCCTGCGCTCGCACGCCGAAATCAGTCGGCCAAGCCATGTCACCGGATGCCCGATCCGCGCGAAAACCGCGTCCGGCCAGCCGATTGCGGCGTCGATCAGCAACCCGCCCAACATGATCGCGGCGAAACTCATGGGGAAACTCCGGTCTTAAATTGCAGGACGCCGGTCAGCCCCGCGTCGGTCAGCGCGGCGATGGCGCGCGGGGGCGCGGCGCCTTTGGCAAAGACAAGCCCGCGCGCCGATCCGGTATGGGCGCGCACGATGCCAAGGGCACCAAGATCAGCGCAGAGTGCCGCCATCGGATCAGGCGCGTGATCGCGGCGCGCCGCGCGAGATGCGGATTCGGTGGCGACCCGCGCGCAACTCACCAGATCATGCGCCGCAACGGCAGTTTTCCACGCGGCCGCGAGATCGGAAATGTCGTCGAAATCGGTATTGCGCGGGTCAGTCGGGACAGGCGACCCCCAATAGCCACCGACGATTTCGCAGGCAGGCGGCGGCAAGAGGTGGTCCAGAATACGCCCCTCGCGCGAGGCCCACAAAAGGCTATCGGGCGCGTCGAACATCAGCGGGTCGCTCGCCCCTTCAGTCGCCAGACATGCGCGCGCCAATCGCTCGGGCGGGCCAGCGTATCCGGCCAGACGCGCCAGCGCGACCAGCGTCGCGGTCGAGGCTCCGGCACCTGCGCCAAGCGGCATATCAAGGGTGATGCACGCGGTGACAGGAGCGACCCCTAATGCGGCAAAGAACGGGTCAAGATCCGGCGACTCGTCCCCGGCCGTCGCGTGCGCGCAAAGGGCAGGGCAGGCGAGCGTGACAAGCGCTACCGGCCCCGATGGCCCCATACGCCCCTGAAGCCACTCGCCGAAATGGCCTGCCACGCGGACCGTCACGCGAAGCCCCTGTTCGTGCAGATGATGCTGAACCCGCCCGTGGGCAAAACGCGCAGGCGGGTCATGGAAAACGGCGCGACCTCGAAGGCGAGGCCCGCCGCGACATCGCCCAAAGCCAGCGCGAGGGCCGCGCGGATGACGCCTGCGTGCACGACCAGACAAACGGGGCTATTCTCGGCCAGAGAGCGGGCTGCGTAATCAGCCAAAGCAGGGTGGGTTCGGGCGCAAAGATCGGCGAAACTTTCGCCTTCGGGCGGGCGAACCGATGCCAGTTCGGCATTGGTCAAAAGCCCCAAATCGGGGAGATCGCGAAAAAACATCCCCTCCTGCGCGCCAAAATCCTGCTCCCACAGGCGCGCATCATGCGGCATTTCGCCCCTCGCGGGCCAAATCGCGGCGGCGGTTTGGCGGCAGCGCAGGGCGGGGCTTGTGGTGATTGAAGAAACGACCGTAAGCCATTCTTGTGCAGCAGAAATACCGCATCCATCCAGCAGCGCGCCCACATCCGTGCGCCCGCACAAACGACCGCCATGATCGGCAGGCGCATGGCGGATCAGCACAAGCTCCGGCCCTTCGAAAACTGGCATTTGCGCATTTGGCATTTAGGCGCTTCCCTTCGCGAACGGATTTTGCTTTGTCACGGGGTTATGAAAAAGTCGATACTCATCACAGGTGGCGCGCGCTCGGGGAAATCCACGCTTGCCGAACGTCTGGCGCTGCAAGGCGGGCAGGGCGCGGTCTATATCGCGACCGCTCAGGCCTTTGACGACGAGATGGAACAGCGCATCGCCGAGCATCAGGCGCGGCGAGGTCCGGAATGGCGCACGATCCAGGAACCCTTCGATCTTGTGGGTGCCTTGTCGGAAAGTGACGGGAATTTGCCGCGTCTTGTGGATTGCCTGACCCTCTGGCTGACTAATCTGATGCTTGCAGAAAACGACTGGCGCGCCGAGGCCGCACGGCTGACAGCGGCACTCAAGGTGCAAAAAGCGCCGGTGATTTTTGTTACGAATGAAGTGGGTGCAGGTATCGTTCCCGAAAACAGGCTGGCCCGCGATTTCCGCGACGCGGCAGGCTGGCTCAATCAGGCCGTCGCGGAGGCCTGTGACGAGGTTTACCTTTGTGTCGCGGGCTACCCAATCAAGGTGAAACCACAATGAGCATTCTCGTCGATCTGAAATCCCTCTCCGATCTTTTGCCGCTGGCCAAGCTGTTGCCGGTGGCGGATGCCGCCGCGATCGAAGGCGCGAAAGAGCGTCAAAACACGCTGACCAAGCCGCCGGGGTCGCTGGGGCGGCTGGAGGATCTGGCTGTGTTCATGGCGGGCTGGCAGGGCGTGGAAAAGCCGCAGATCACCAAGGCGCAAGCCGTTGTTTTCGCCGGAAACCACGGGATTTGCGCGCAAGGTGTGAATCCTTATCCGCAAGAAGTCACCGTGCAGATGGTCGCGAATTTCAGCGCAGGCGGGGCGGCGATCAACCAGCTTTGCCGCGCATCGGGAGCTGATCTTTCGGTCGTGGCGCTTGATCTGGACACCCCCACCGCCGATTTCACAACCGCGCCCGCGATGACCGAGGCAGAGACGCTGGACGCGATGCGCCGCGGCGCCGAAGCCGTGCAGCACGACGCGCAGGTTCTGGTTCTGGGCGAGATGGGCATCGGCAATTCGACCGTGGCTGCCGCCTTGGCGCTGGCGTGCTTTGGTGGCGAGGCCGCTGAATGGGTTGGCCGTGGCACCGGATCGGATGCGGCGGGCAAGGCGCTGAAAGCGCAGGTGATCGCGAAAGGCGTGGCGCTTCACGCAGGCGCAAAGGGCGGCGCGATTCTGGCGACTCTTGGCGGGCGCGAGCAGGCGGCGATTTGTGGCGCGGTGCTTGAGGCGCGCGCGAACCGTATTCCGGTGATCCTTGACGGGTTCATCTGCACCGCCGCCGTGGCGCCGCTTTATGCCATCGACCCGGCGCTTCTGGACCACTGCGTCGTGGGCCATGTCAGCACCGAACCGGGGCACGCGAAGCTGCTGTCGGCGATGGAGAAAGAGCCGATCCTGTCGATGCGCATGGCGCTTGGTGAAGGGTCTGGCGCAGCGCTCGCACTTGGTGTGCTGCGCGCGGCTTTGGAATGTCACAACGGCATGGCGACCTTTGCCGAAGCCGGAGTGTCCGACGCATGAGCCTGCCCCGCGCCCGTTTCGATCAGTTTCGACTGGCGATGATGCTGCTGACGCGGCTGCCGGTCGGGCGGATTTCGGGCGCGGTGCCTGCGATGGATAAGGCGCGATGGGCCTTTCCGCTGGTCGGGCTTGTGATCGGGGGCATTGGCTGGGGCGTTTTCGCGGCTGCGGTCACGTTCGGCCTCTCGTCAGTGATCGCGGCGATTCTGGCGCTGTTGGCCACGGCTCTGGCCACCGGCGGGATGCATTTCGACGGGCTGGCGGATTTCGCCGATGGCTGGGGTGGCGGCTCTGACCGCGCCCGCACGCTAGAGATCATGCGCGACAGCCGGATCGGCAGCTATGGCGTGCTGGCGCTGATTCTGTTTTCGGCGCTTTTGGCGGCTGGCATCTCCGAGGTCGCCAGCGCCACTGCATTTCTGCTTGCGGGCGTCGGCAGTCGCCTTGCGATGCTTTTGGCGCTGGTCTTTATGCCGCCCGCGCGCGCCGACGGGCTTGGCCGGATGGCGGCCGGGAAGGGCGAGGCCAGCCTGATCGCAGGCACCCTTGTCTGCGCCGTTCTGGTCATATTGGCAGGCACCACAGGCGCATTTGCCCTGATCGGTGCGGGGCTTGCGATGATCGTGATCGGCCACAGCGCCACCCGCCGGATTGGCGGGCAAACGGGCGATGTTCTGGGCGCGATCCAGCTTGCAAGCGAAACCGCGATCTGGATTTTCCTCGCCACCAGCGCGCACTGACGTTTTCTGCGCGACTTGTGTCGCCCTTCGCGCTTGACGCTTCGCCCCCCGTAACGGTATTCACAGCCCAGCTTCGGTTCCGGCGGCTTCGCCGGTTCAAGGGAACTCCGGTGCACCCCCAAGGGTAATTCCGGGACTGCCCCCGCAACTGTAAGCGGCGAGAGATGGCGTTTTTGGCCACTGGGTTTCGGCCCGGGAAGGCGCGCCAGATCGACGACCCGCGAGTCAGGAGACCTACCGCAGCGATCACCCTTGTCCGGCGCGGGGCGCGCATGGGCAGCGGTTCGTCCGCAGTGGTGACAGCCACCATCTGCGGGGGATTTCCCTCTCGGATTTTCTGTTACTTCGGGCCTTGTTCGGCCCATCCTGAGGGAAGACAAATGAAAACCCTGACCGCCGCCCTTCTGGCGACCACCGGCCTTGTGATGGCCGCACCCGCCTTCGCGCAAGAGGTCTATAACCTCGACGAAATCACTGTTTCCGCGAACCTTGAAGAGACCGCGAAAGCACGTTCCGGCGCGACCGTGACTGTCGTGACCGAGCAGGATCTGCAAGAGGCGGGCGATACCCGCGTGGCCGATTACCTGTCGCGCATTCCCGGTGTGTCGATGGCAAGCTCGGGCCCGATCGGCACCACCGGGTCGCTTTATGTGCGCGGCACGCCAAGCCAATACGTCGCAGTTCTTGTCGATGGGATCGACGTAGGCGACGCGGCTGCGGGGCAGGGGTCGTTCGACTTCGGTGGGTTGACCACCGCTGACATCAGCCGGATCGAGGTCCTCAAGGGTTCGAACGCGGCCCTTTATGGCTCGCAGGCTGTCGCCGGTGTGATCAACATCACCACCAAGCGCGCCAAAGACATCGGCACCGAACAATCCGTCGCCGCCGAGCTTGGCAGCTACCGCACCCGCAAGCTCAGCTATTCGCTCGCCACCAAAACCGAAACCGGCGAGGTGGCACTGACCTATTCGCATATGATGACCGACGGATTCTCGGCTGCGGATGAAAACGACGGCAACTTTGAGGCCGATGGCTACCGCGCCAACCGCCTGAGCTTCTACGGCGAACATTCTATCGCACCGGGCGTAACGCTAGGTCTGACCGGCTTTGTCGAGGATAGCCGCGGTGCGTTTGACGAATCTGCTTATGATTCTGTTAAAGGTTCTTATGTTCCCGTCGATGGCACCACGGGCGACGATTACACCATCCGCGACAGCAACGGCCTGCGCGCATTTGCCGACATTTCGGCGGGCGGGATCGACCACAAGATCGAACTGAGCCGCTATCAGATGAACCGCGACAGCTGCTCGAACGGCTGGTGCGACGATTTCCACTCGACCCGCGGCAAGCTACGCTATCAAGGTGCAACCGATCTGGGCGCGAACGGGCGTCTGGTCTTCGGTGCCGAGACAGAGCGCGAAAAGGCGCATGGAGCCTCGACGCAGCTGAACAGCCTGTTTAGTGAACTGACCTATGCGATCACGCCGCAGTTCGACGTGACCGCCTCGGCCCGCTATGACCACCACAGCGATTTCGGCGCCTTCAACTCGGGCCGTCTCGCGGCAGTATACCGCTTCTCGGATGACCTCTTGGTGCGCGCCTCCGCTGGCAACGGCTTCCGTGCCCCCTCGCTTTATGAGCTTTACGGCCCCTATGGCGACACGAGCCTCGCCCCCGAAGAATCGAAAACGGCCGATCTGGGCATCGAAAAGAGCTTTGGCGACAAGGGCAGCATCAGCGCCACGGCCTTCTGGCTGGAAGCAACCAACCTGATCGGCTGGAACCGCTCTTCCGGCAGCTATGGTCAAATCTCGGGCAAATCGCGGCGCAGCGGGCTGGAACTTGCGGGCAGCTACGCGCTAAGCCAGCGGATCGAACTGGGCGGCAACTACACCTACACCGACAGCTCGGTCTCGACCGGCTGGTCGGCGGTTGAACGCCACAACCTGTCGGTTTACGCGAAGGCGCAGATGTCCGATGATGTGTCGGGTATGCTTTCGGTGCAATATGTTGCGGATCGACCTGATGCTCTTAGGGAATTCGCCGTGGCGAATGCGATGCTGACCTATGCGATCGACGCCGACAAAGAGGCCTATCTGCGCGTCGAAAACCTGTTCGATACCGAATATCAACTCAACGACAGCTACGGCACCTCGGACCGCGCCTTCTATGTTGGGGTTCGTGCGTCGTTCTAAGCGCATAATCGCGGGGCTGGCGCTTGTCGCGGGCCTCGCTTTGCCTGCTGCGGCCGATCAGCCGCAGCGGGTGGTTTCGATCAACCTGTGCACCGATTTGCTGGCGATGCAGCTTGCGGCGCCGGGGCAGTTGGTGTCGGTGTCGAACCTCGCTGCCGATCCGCATAGCTCTGTTATGGCCGAGGAGGCCGCCGCTTATCGGGCGAATTACGGGTTGGCGGAAGAGGTGTTTTTGCTCAAACCCGATCTGGTTCTGGCAGGCGAATATACCGCGCGCGCAACCACCAGCCTGCTGGAGCGGCTTGGCGTTCCGGTGGTCAAATTCGCGCCTGCGACCTCGCTGGACGATATTCCCGCACATCTGGAGCGGATGGGCGCGGCGCTTGGCCGTGAGGCCGAGGCGCAAGCGATGATCGAGGCGTTCAACGCGGATCGCGCGGCTTTGGCTCCTACGGGCGACGAGTTGCGCCCGCTGGCAGCAATGTATTACGCGAATGGCTATAGCACGGGGCTGAATACGCTCTCTGGCAAGGTTCTGGATGCGGCGGGGTTTCGCAATGTTGCCGCCGAGGCAGGGCTGTTGCGCGGTGGCAACCTGCCGCTTGAGGTGCTGATTATGGCCGCGCCCGATATGGTGATCCGCGGCAACCGCTATCCGGGGCAGTCACGCTCTGAGGATATTCTGGACCATCCGGCGCTGGCGCGTTTGGGGGCGTCGCCCGCAGCGCCCATTCTGGCAGACCGCGACTGGATTTGCGGCACACCGCGCATTCTTGAGGTGGTCTCAAGGCTGACAGAGGCCCGCAGCGCCTTGGAGAAAATCAGATGAACTCTATGCGCTATAGCATTCTGATTGCATTGCTTTTTATATTGGTGGCCTGCCTTTTCGCAGGATCGCTGCTGATTGGTCCCGCTGCGATTGGCCTGAATGCCTCGATTGCGGCGCTGTTTCATGGCGAGGGCGAAATGGTTACGCTGGTTATGCGCGAAGTGCGCCTGCCGCGTGCAATCCTGGGCGCACTGGTTGGCGGCGCGCTTGGGTTGTCCGGCGCCGCGTTGCAGGGGCTTTTGCGCAACCCTCTGGCCGAGCCGGGACTGATCGGCACCTCGTCGGCAGCGGCGCTTGGCGCGGTGATCACGATCCAGACGGGGCTGTCTGCGGCCTTCGCTTTGGCGCTGCCACTGGCGGCGCTGGCGGGCGCACTGATTTCCGTCGGGCTGATCCTGTTGCTCGCGGGACCGCGCGGCACGATCCTGACGCTTATTCTGGCGGGGATCGGGCTTTCGGCGCTGGCTACTGCGTTCACCTCTCTGGTTCTGAACCTCTCTCCGAACCCCTTTGCGGCCAGTGAAATCATGTTCTGGATGATGGGGTCTCTGGCGGATCGCTCGATGCTGCATGTGCAACTGGCGCTGCCTTTCATGGTGCTTGGCGCGGCCATCATGGCGCGCGCGGGCGGCGGGCTGAAGGCGCTGACACTGGGCGAGGATGCCGCTACCTCGATGGGGGTGAATGTGACGCGGCTGCGCATCTTGCTGGTCGTGGCGACGGCCTCGCTGGTGGGGGCGGCTACGGCGGTGGCGGGCGCCATCGGCTTTGTCGGGCTGATTGTGCCGCATCTGCTGCGCCGCGCGGTCGGCGCGAACCCGACACGGCTGCTATGGGCCTCGGCACTTGGCGGCGCGGCGGTGATATTGGCCGCCGATATAGCGGTGCGGATCATAGCGCCCGATCGTGACCTGAAGCTGGGTGTGCTGACCGCGCTTGTCGGGGCGCCATTCTTCCTGAACCTGATCCTGCGGACACGGAGGGAAACTGCATGAACGCGCTTCTGGCTCTGGAAAACATTAGTATTTTTCGTGGCCCGTGTCCTGTCGTCAGCGGTGTCACGCTGCAGGTCGGGGCAGGGGAGTTCGTTGGCCTTCTGGGGCCGAATGGTGCGGGAAAAACAACCTTGATGCGCGGCGTGCTTGGGCTGGTGCCGGCATCGGGGCGAAATTCGCTGATGGAGCATACCCCTGAAGCGCGCGCCCGCATGGCCGCCTTTCTGCCGCAGGAGCGCGAGATCGCCTGGCCAATGCCTGCGCAGGACGTTGTCGCGCTCGGGCGCATGGCTCATCCGCAGGCTTCAGCCCGGAAGAACCGGCAAGCGATTGAAAATGCAATAGAACGGATGGGGCTTGGTGCGCTGCGTGAGCGTGCGGCAACCCAGCTTTCGGGGGGAGAAAAAGCGCGGGTGCTGATCGCGCGCGCGCTTGCTCAGGAAGCGCCTTTATTGATCGCAGACGAGCCGACGGCGGGGCTTGATCCGGCGGCGCAAATCGCTGTTATGGATGTGTTTCGCGCGCATGCCGGAGAGGGTGGCGCGGTTCTGGCCTCGCTGCATGATCTTGGGTTGGCGGCGCGCCATTGCACGCGGCTCGTCCTGCTGCTCAAGGGGCAGATCGTCGCGAATGGCACCCCTCAAGAGGTGTTGACCGAAGAAAATCTTGCGCGTGTTTTCCATCTTCGCGCGCATGTAGAATGGCATGCGAGCGGAGTGATTTTCCAACCTTTATCGGTGATTGATGCATGAAGTTCATCTGTGATAAACCGTGGCTGAAAGCCGATTTGGGAGGGCTGTTCGAGGTCTTGTCATGGGCGCCATATCGTCCCGGTTTTGTTCAGGCGTCTGAAATCTGGTGGCGCGAAGTGCGCAACGAGGATCTGACCGAAAATTTCGATGCAATCCATTGGTTAAAAACAGAAATTACATCTTGCGACCCCGTGGATTGCGTGTGTTTCCTGACGTCGAGGGATGTGTTACTCCATCATTTTTCCAGCGCAACAGTCGAGGGAATACGCGTCGACACTCTGGCTACCGTCGGGTTGGGGAACGTTGAGGCCGTAGGTTCAAGACGCGGCAAGAGCAGCGGCTTCGGGACCATCAATATCGCCACGCAAGTGCATGTTAACATGAGTGAAATGGCAAAGATTGAGGCGCTTACGATTATTGCGGAGGCCAGAACCGCTGCTATAATGGAAACGGAAATCACACTGCCTGAAGGGCGAGCGACCGGCACTGGAACAGACTGTATAGCGCTCGCATCTGCTATCGACGGCGAGCGGCACGACTACGCGGGATTACACACGGCACTGGGCGAGGCAATCGGGAAATCTGTGCGCGAGACGGTTCTTGCAGGCGCCAAATCCTACCAGCCAAATTTGCCGCGCTTAAAATCCCGCAGGGACTGATGGCCCAAGACCCGTAGCGACGTTTTCCGCTATCTCAGTTTCATCATTTGCCGTTTCTTGCGCCAACTGGGTAATGGCGCGACCGCCAACATAAGTCCGATAATCAATATTATGTCACCGTCACGTGCTATCGAGCTTAATTTTCACCGCATAAGCAACTGATAATACGCACGAATACATTCACGGAACCAGAACCGTGCTTCCTGTCGATGCGCGCCCCTCTAGAGCAACATGCGCCGAAGCAACGTCTTCGAGCGCAAAACGTGCCCCGAGTTCGATCTTCACTTCGCCAGATGAAATGACCTTGAACAGATCCGAGGATGCCTGCTGCAACCACCCCGGTCGCGCGATGTGCTGAAAAACCGTCGGCCGCGTCAGGCGCAACGAACCAATGGCGAGATCGTTGATTTTGAAATCATCCGCCGGGCCGGAACTTTGGCCGAAGCACACAATCGTTCCAAATCTTTCCAGAACCTTCAAAGACTTGGAGACTGTATCTTTCCCAACTGAATCATAGACAGCGGCCACTCCGGCACCGTTTGTTATTTCCATTACGCGCGCGACGAAATCCTCGTTACGGTAATCAATCGCGTGCTCGTAGCCGTGATCCTTGGCGAGCGCGCATTTCTGCGGGCCTCCAGCCGTGCCGATGGTATGCACGCCGCGCGCCTTGAGCCATTGCCCCGCGATCAGCCCGACGCCTCCCGCGGCAGCATGGAAAAGAACTGTTTCTCCGACACTTGCGGGATAAGAGTGATGTATCAGATAATGCGCGGTCAGACCCTTTAGCATAGAGCCTGCTGCAAGCTCATCTGGAATATCATCAGGCAATTCCACCACGAGCGAAGCAGAAATCACGCGGTGCGTTGCATAGGCTCCGTTCGGCGTGACATAGGCGACGCGCTGACCAACGCGCAGCGAAACCCCCTCGCCCACGGCTTCGATCACGCCAGCCGCCTCGGAGCCGGTGATCAGATCGCGCTCGACGGGCCACGGATAGGCACCGGTGCGGAAGTAAACATCAATGAAATTCAAACCGATAGCGGTGTGACGGATCAGAACTTCACCTACTTTTGGTTCGGGCGGATCAATCGTTATCCGGTGCAGTTTCTCGACGCCGCCGGGCTGGGAAATCACGATTGCATAGGCCATTGGATCAGTCCTTTTCACGGCGGAACGCATCATCGACGGGGATGCGCAGCGCATTAAGCAGATGGTTGGTTTTTCCCGCCGAGGCCACGACGCGCAGAAGATCGGCGTATTCCGCCTCGGTCATGCCTTTGGCGCGTGCGGCGGCAGTATGGGAATGGGTGCAATATTCGCAGGAATTTGCAACGGAAACAGCAACATAAATCATTTCCTTGATCTTGGGATCAAGGGCTGACGGTGTTGCCATGATCTCTTTGACCTCGCGCCATGTGCTTTCCAGAAGCGCCGCGTCAAAGGCCAGATAGCGCCAGATATTGTTGATGAAATCGCTGCCTCGGGTCGCTCGTATGTCATCGAAAACCGCTTTGACACGCGGATCGGATTCAGGATCGGGATGCGGTGAAACGGTCGCCATGGTGCCCTCCTTCGGCGCGGTCAGGATGTCAGGGCGCCCTGCCCTCGTCAATCGTCCGGCTTGCGTAGCGCGGCACAATGAGGGAAAGAAGGAAAAAGCCCACCTCCAGCGCCCGGACACTACGCCATGACTGACTTTAACCGCTCCATCAAAATTGCCCCGTCGATCCTGAGCGCCGACTTCGCCAACTTTGGCCAGGAAATTCAGGCGATCGAGGCGCAGGGTGCGGACTGGGTTCATGTCGATGTGATGGACGGGCATTTCGTGCCGAACCTGACCTTCGGGCCGCCTGCGGTCAAAGCCTTCCGCCCGCACGTCAAAACCTTCATGGACGTGCACCTGATGATCGCGCCGGTCGACCCCTATATCGAGGCTTACGCCGAGGCTGGCGCCGATATGATCACCGCCCATGTCGAGGCTGGCCCGCATATCCACCGCACGCTTCAGGCGATCAAGGCGCAAGGCGTGAAGGCGGGTGTTTCGCTTAACCCCGGCACACCGCTTGAGGCGATCGAGCATGTGATGGACCTGGTGGATATGGTTCTGATCATGACGGTGAACCCCGGGTTTGGCGGGCAGAAGTTCATCCACTCGGGCGTTCAGAAAACCCGCCGCTGCCGTGAAATGATCGGTGACCGTCCGATTCATATCCAGATCGACGGCGGCGTGACGGTCGAGACCGCGCCCTTGGTTGCGGCTGCTGGCGCTGATGTGCTTGTGGCGGGTTCTGCGGTCTTCAAAGGCGGCTCGGTCTCCTCTCCCGAGGTTTATGGCGCCAATATCCGTGCGATCCGCGAGGCGGCCACGGCGGCGCAGCGCTGAAATCTTTCGGGCAAGCGGAACCATCGCTTGCCCATCCCGGAACCGTCGTTCATATTCGCATGATTGAATGCTTGTAGGGAGGACAGGCCATGCACTTCACGCGACGGACGATTCTGCGCAATTCTCTGGCATTGGGGGCGGCAAGCCTGCTGCCGCTGCGCAGCTTTGCGGCGCAATCGCTCGAAACGGCCACTGCGCGTCTTGATACGCTGTCGGATGGCAACCTTGTTCTGCCGCTGGCCTTTGTCTCGCCCGAGGCAGGTGTCGAAGCGAAGCTGGCGGAACTTGGCATCACCGGCCCGCAAGTAGAGCCGCCCTGCAACGTCACGCTCTATCGCGACGGCACGAACACGGTTCTGTTCGACGTTGGCGCCGGTCCCGATTTCATGCCGAGCGCAGGCAAGTTGCATGAGGCGCTCGATACGATCGGGGTTGCTCCCGAAGAGATTACCCACGTCGTCTTTACCCATGCTCATCCCGATCACCTTTGGGGCGTGCTGGATGATTTCGACGAGCCGCTGTTTGCCAATGCGACCCATTTGATTGGCCGCGCCGAACTTGACTATTGGGCAAACCCCGAGACCGCGAACACCATAGGCGAGGCCCGCAAAACCTTTGCCGCCGGAGCCTTCCGCCGCCTTGAAACCCTTGCCGACATGCTCGTAACTTTCGAGGACGGCGAAGAGATCATTCCGGGCGTCGGTGCGCGCGCAAGCCACGGCCATACGCCCGGACATATGGCGTTTGAAATCCGTCAGGGCGGCCTTGCGGCGATGGTGGTTGGCGACGCGATTGGCAACGACCATCTGGCCTTCGCCGTGCCCGGATGGATTTCCGGCTCGGATCAGGACGCCGAGATGGGGATTTCGACGCGCAAGGGGCTTTTGGCCGAACTCGCTACCTCGGGTATGCCTCTGATCGGCTATCACCTGCGCGAGGGCGGTATCGGGCGTGTTGATACTGCGAACGGCGCTTACCGGTTCATCCCCGAAGCGTAACCCCCGCCCTGCTCTCTCCGGTAAAAATTGCCGCGAGCGTATCGACATTTGTGCCAAACTGGCCGAGGTTCGGAATGCTCGCGGACGATCCTTGACCCTTGGATCGCCACCGGAACAAAAAAGGGAAACGCCTATGGCTGTCTCGCCGCCCGTATGTGATTTTGGCTGGAAAGCCCCTGATTTCAGGCTCGGGGCGACGGATGGCAATATCTATAGCCTGAACGACATTCAGGGACCAAAAGGCACCCTGATCATGTTCATCTGCAACCATTGTCCCTATGTCCTCTCGATCCTCGACCGGATATTGCGCGACGCAGAGGCGCTTCAGGCTGCAGGCATCGGGGTGGCAGCGATCTGTTCGAACGATGCCCAAAGCTACCCCGAGGACGGCTTTATGAATATGGTGCGGATCGCGCGCGAAAAGCGGTTTTCCTTCCCCTATCTGTGCGACGACACCCAAGAGGTCGCGCGCGCCTATGACGCGATTTGCACGCCAGATTTTTACGGCTTCAACGCCAAAGGTGAGCTACAATACCGTGGGCGTCTGGATGCCTCGGCGCGGCAAGCCGGACCTGAGGACGCCAGGCGCGAGCTGTATGAGGCGATGATACAAGTCGCCGAAACCGGCGAAGGCCCACGCGAACAGATCGCCTCGATGGGCTGTTCGATCAAATGGAAAGACGCATGAGCCAACCTGCCATTATCTTTGACCTGGACGGCACGCTGATCGACAGCGCGCCTGCGATCCACGCGGTCAGCAACCTTGAACTTGGTGTGCGCGGGCTGCCGCTTTTGCCGCTAGAACGTGTGCGCGGGTTTGTCGGGCGCGGGGTGCCGCATCTGGTGCGCTGTTTGCTCGAAGCCTCGGGGCAAGACCCTGACGGTCCGCTGCATGCCGAGGTGTGCGAGAGCCTTTTGGCGCGCTACGAACACCAGCTTGAGGGCAACACGCTTTACCCCCGCGCGCTGGATGCGCTGCACGCGCTGAAAGAGGCTGGCCACCGCCTTGGGCTTTGCACCAACAAGCCTCTGGCGCCCACGCGCGCCGTGCTGGAGCATCTGGATATTGCGCCCTTGTTTTCTTCGGTCATCGCGGGTGACAGCCTCGCGACACGTAAACCGAACCCCGAAATGCTGCACCAATCTATCCGCCAACTTGGTGGCACGCGGGCAATCTATGTCGGCGATTCCGAGGTCGATGCCGAAACCGCGAAAACCGCTGGCGCGCCCTTCGCACTTTATACCGAGGGCTATCGCAAGACCGATGTCCACGCCCTATATCACGATGTGGCGTTCTCGAATTTCGCTATGCTGCCGGGGATCGTCTCCCGTTGGCACTGGCACGAGTGATTGAAACGGAGGTTCCGATGTCCCGACCCGATGTGAAAGCCTTTTTCGACGAGGCGACTTTCACCGTGACCTTTGTTGTCACCGATCCGGGTTCGACTGCCTGCGCGATTGTCGATAGCGTGCTGGATTTCGATTATGCCTCGGGGCGCACGGATACCCGCTCGGCTGATGCGGTGATCGCCTATGTGCAGGAAAACGCGCTTGAGGTCGCATGGATTTTGGAAACCCATGTCCACGCCGATCACCTCTCGGCCGCCCCCTATCTGCAAGAGCGGGTCGGCGGCAAGATCGGCATCGGCGACCGGATCAAGGTCGTGCAGGATACCTTCGGCAAGATTTTCAACGAGGGGACCGAGTTCCAGCGTGACGGCTCACAATTCGACAGGCTTTTCGTCGAGGGCGACCGTTTTCAGGTCGGCGCCCTGCAAGGCCGTGTGCTGCATACCCCAGGCCATACCCCCGCTTGCCTGACCTATGTCATTGAAGATGCGGCTTTTGTTGGCGACACGCTCTTCATGCCCGACTACGGCACGGCGCGGTGTGATTTCCCTGGCGGCTCTGCCGAGGTGCTTTACGATTCAATCCAGAAAATCCTTTCCCTGCCCGACGAGACCCGCATTTTCGTGGCGCATGATTACAAGGCACCGGGGCGCGAGGAGTTTGCATGGGAAACCACCGTCGCCGAGGAAAAATCCCGCAACATCCATATCGGCGGCGGCACTTCGAAAGAGGATTTCGTCAAGATGCGCACCGCGCGCGACGCGACCCTCGATATGCCCAAGCTGATTATTCCTTCGCTTCAGGTGAATATGCGTGCTGGCCAGATGCCACCGCCCGAGGATGACGGCAAAACCTACCTGAAAATTCCCGTGAACGGGATTTGAGGCGTTTTTCGCTCTTGCGCGCTCACGCGGCGCAGGGTTTTCTGTGTCTCTGTTGCCCGATGGTGGCAGGGAATGACGCGCCGGAACAGGCCGCGTGAGGAGAGAGCAGTATGGACCTTCGGCACCTGACGCCAGAGATGGCGGTCGCGCCCCAGATCACCCCCGAGGACGTGGCCGAGGCTGCGGCGATGGGCTTCAAAACCCTGATCGACAACCGGCCCGACGAAGAGATCACGCCTGATCTTTCGGCTGATGCGATGCGCGCGGCCTGTGAGGCGGCGGGAATGGCCTTTTACCACCTGCCCTATTATCCGGGCGAAATGACTGCTGAACTGATCGCGGATTTTGAGGCGGCTGTCGGAGAATGTCCCGCCCCCGTTCTGGCCTATTGCCGCTCTGGCACGCGCAGCTCGCACCTTTGGGCGATGAGTCAGGCGGGCAAGATGCCGATCGAGGAAATTGTGCAGCGCGCGGCGAAATGGGGCTATGACCATGCGCCGCTGGTGCCGCTTTTGATCCATCACGGACAACATTAACAACAGCATACAGGCGCCTGATTTGAAAAAGTATTTCCCGATACTGACATGGGCGCCTAACTATAGCCGCACGACATTCGAGGCCGATCTCGTGGCGGCTGTGATTGTGACGATCATGCTGATCCCGCAGTCCTTGGCCTATGCGCTTTTGGCCGGATTGCCGCCCGAGGTCGGGCTTTACGCCTCAATCATCCCGCTTGTCGCCTATGCTGTCTTTGGCACCTCACGCGCTTTGGCGGTTGGCCCCGTGGCGGTGGTCTCGCTGATGACAGCCGCGAGTGTGGGCGAACTGGCCGCCAAAGGCACGCCCGAGTATCTGGGCGCGGCAATTGTACTGGCGTTCCTGTCGGGGATTTTTCTTTTGGCGATGGGGGTGTTACGGCTCGGGTTTATTTCGTCGTTTCTTAGCCATCCGGTCATTTCAGGCTTTATTTCGGCGTCGGGCATCCTGATTGCGGCGAGCCAGATCAAGCATCTCCTGGGTGTGCAGGCGAATGGTAAGACCCTGCCCGACATTGTCGCCAGCCTGATTGCCTCACTCGATCAGATCAATCTGTTGACGCTGATGACTGGCATCGGCGCGACAGCATTTTTGTTCTGGTCACGCAAAGGCTTAAAGCCGCTTCTTAAAGCAAAAGGTGTGTCGGATCGGCTTTCCGGTCTTGCGCTGCGGGCCGCGCCCGTGACGGCGGTTGTCGCGACGATCCTGCTGAGCTGGGGGTTTGATTTCGCGGGGCTTGGCGTGCGGATCGTGGGAGAAGTGCCGCGCGGGCTGCCAGTGCCCTCGCTCCCGCCCTTCGATCTTCGGCTCTGGCATGAACTTGCCCTGCCCGCCTTGCTGATTTCCGTCGTGGGGTATGTCGAGACGATCTCGGTCGCGCAGACACTTGCCGCGAAGCGCCGCCAGCGCATCGACCCAGATCAGGAGCTGGTCGCGCTTGGTGCCTCGAATATCGGCTCGGCACTGTCGGGCGGGTTTCCGGTGACGGGCGGGTTTGCGCGCTCGGTGGTGAATTTCGATGCCGGCGCCGAGACCCCCGCGGCAGGCGCGTTCACCGCGATCGGCATGGCGACAGCAACGCTCGTTCTGACCCCCGCGCTTTACTTCCTGCCGCAAGCGACCCTCGCCGCGACCATCGTTGTGGCGGTGCTCTCGCTTGTTGATCTGCGTGCGATCCGGCGGACCTATGTCTATTCCCCCTCGGATGCGGCCGCGATGATCGCGACGATTGTCGTGACCCTTCTTTTCGGCGTCGAGACCGGCATTTCGGCGGGGGTTGGGCTGTCGATCCTGCTCCATCTTTGGCGTTCATCGCGCCCGCATTACGCGATTATGGGGCAAGTTCCGGGGACCGAGCATTTCCGAAATATCCTGCGCCACCGCGTCGTGACCACGCCCGAAGTCCTGTCTATACGGGTGGATGAAAGCCTCTGGTTTCCGAACGCGCGGTTTTTGGAGGATACAATCTCCGATCAGGTCGCGGCCAATCCCGATCTGCGCCATGTCGTGCTGAATTGCCCCGCGATCAACTTTATCGACGCCTCTGCGCTTGAGGCGCTTGAGGCGATCAACGAGCGCTTACGCGACGCTGGCGTCTACCTGCACCTCTCCGAGGTCAAAGGGCCGGTGATGGATCGCCTTGTCCGCTCGGATCTGATTACGCATATGACCGGCAATGTCTATCTGACGCATGTCGATGCCCTGGCACGGCTCGCCCCTGAACTGACGTCCCAAACCCTGCGTCAAAACAGGACAGAAACCGCTCGTTAAGGTTTCCCCTTGCGTAACTCTTTCCAATCAGGCCATGTCTGACCTAAGGTTAATGCACACGGGCAGAGTTTTTGTTCCTCCGCGCGTGCTTAGGGTGTGCGATGATTAGATATTTAGAATAGATTGTTCAGCAAAAAGAGGTCGAGAGCGCATGGAAACTGCATTGCGCGCGGATGGACCATTATGGCTTTGATCGTCTTTTATACGCCTTCACCCGCTTCCACCGCCTGGCCGCCTTCGGGCATTTGGATGATATGCTTATACTAAGCAACCATGATCCTGACTATCTGGAGCACTATATCAGCGACGGAATTTTCGAAGACGCCCCGATGGTCAAATGGGCTGCGGCCCATGAGGGTGCCTGCTCCTGGAACTGGGTCGAAGAGCGGCGCCAGAGCGGGCAGCTGACCCCGCGCGAGGTGGAGTCTATCCGGTTCAACCTCGACCATGATGTTCGTGCGGGCTATTCCATCGCCTTTCCCGACACCACCACGCGCAAGGGTGGTATCGGACTTTGCGCGAGAAAAGGTATAAGCCAGCGTGACGTCGAAGAAATCTGGGCGGAATACGGGCGCGAGATCATCTTGCAGAACACCGTTTTTCACCTTCAGGTCTCGTCGATGCCGCATGTGAAGAACACGCTTTCGGCCCGCCAGCGCGAGGCGCTTGAAGGGGTGGCCAATGGCAAGACGCTGGTTGAAATTGCCGAATTGATGGGGCTTTCGGTGCCGACGATCGAGAAGCACCTGCGCCGCGCGCGCGAGGTTCTGGATGTCGAAACCACGGCTCAGGCAGTGCTGAAAGCCTCGGTTCAGCAGCAGATTTTCAACCGCCGCCCGACCGAGACAACCTGACCTACCCAAACGAAAACGCCGCCCAAAGGGGCGGCGTTCCGTTCGTCTGATCGAAGAAAGATCAGGCGCCAGCCATGGTCTTGGCGACCTCGGCGGCGAAATCTTCTTCTTTCTTCTCGATGCCTTCGCCGACTTCCATACGGATAAAGCCGGTGATCTCGGCGCCAGCGTCTTTCGCGGCCTGACCGACGGTGATGTCGGGGTTCATGACGAACTGCTGGTTCAGCAGGGTCACTTCGGCAACGAATTTCTTCATGCGGCCTTCGATCATTTTCTCGATCACAGCTTCGGGCTTGCCCGACTCGCGTGCGATGTCGATCTGGATCTGGCGCTCTTTCTCGACCACGGACGGGTCAAGATCGGCTTCCGACAGCGCAGCCGGGTTGGTCGCAGCAATGTGCATCGCGACTTGCTTGCCGATACCGTTGTCAGCGCCTTTGACCGCGACGAGAACGCCGATTTTGCCCATGTCGGTTGCAGCAGCGTTATGGACGTAGGAAACGACAACGTCGCCTTCCACACGAGCCATGCGGCGCAGCGTCATGTTTTCACCGATCACGGCGATAGCGTCGGTGATAACCTCAGCAACCGATTTGCCATTCAGAGCAGCCGCAGCCAGCTCTTCGGTGGTGTTCGCGCCAAGCGCGGTGGTTGCGATGCTCGAAACCATCTTCTGGAAGTCGGCGTTTTTGCCAACGAAGTCGGTTTCCGAGTTCACTTCAACCGCGACGCCAACGCCACCGTTCACTGCGACGGCAACAAGGCCTTCAGCAGCAACGCGGCCAGCTTTTTTCGCAGCTTTCGCGAGGCCTTTGGTGCGCAGCCAGTCAACCGCGGCGTCCATGTCGCCATCGGTCTCGGTCAGCGCTTTTTTTGCGTCCATCATGCCTGCGCCAGTCGACTCGCGCAGTTCTTTCACCATTGCAGCGGTAATCGCCATTGGGAAACTCCTCGAATTTGTCAGTGTCGGAGGCGGATTTCACCGCCTCCTCATGTCATCCGTGTGACGCCAGAGCGTCGGTCCGATTACTCGGCGATCTCTTCTTCGACCGGAGCTTCTTCAAGAGCACCGAGGTCAACGCCAGCTGCGCCCATCTGGGCTTCCATGCCCGAGAGAGCCGCGCGAGCGACGAGGTCGCAGTAGAGGCCGATTGCACGAGCTGCGTCGTCGTTGCCCGGGATGACGTAGTCAACGCCAGCCGGCGAGCAGTTGGTATCGACAACAGCCACAACCGGGATACCAAGCTTCTTGGCTTCCGCGATGGCGAGGTCTTCTTTGTTCACGTCGATGACGAACAGCAGGTCCGGCAGGCCGCCCATTTCGCGGATGCCGCCGAGCGAGGCTTGCAGTTTGATCTGCTCGCGTTCCATGTGGAGACGCTCTTTCTTGGTCAGGCCTTCAGCGCCCGAAGCCATGCGCTCGTCGATTTCTTTCAGACGGTTGATCGACTGCGAAACGGTTTTCCAGTTGGTCAGCGTGCCGCCGAGCCAGCGGTGGTTCATGTAGAACTGCGCGCATTTTTCAGCAGCGTCAGCGATCGGCTGTGCAGCCTGACGCTTGGTGCCGACGAACAGAACGCGGCCGCCTTTGGCAACGGTTTCACGCACGACGTTCAGAGCCGCGTCCAGCATCGGGACGGTCTGGGTCAGGTCGAGAATGTGGATGCCGTTACGCTCACCGTAGATGAACTCGCCCATGCGGGGGTTCCAACGCTGAGTCTGGTGACCAAAGTGAACGCCAGCTTCGAGCAGCTGACGCATGGAGAAATCGGGAAGCGCCATGTCCATTTCCTTTCCGGTTTGCGCCTGAGCGGAGGATTTGAGAGCAATGCCCCAACCGGTGGACCTGACGGGGATGTCTCCCCCGAAGGCCCGCCTCCGCCTGTGAAGTGCGCGCCCTTTAGCCCGTATCTGTGCCCCTTGCAACCCCAAGATACGGCAAATTCGCCTGTATTTAAGGGAAAGCTGCCCGCAATCGCAAATTGGTGCGACGAAAGGGCTTGCGCAGGGCAATCCGCGCAGGCACTGAAAGGCTATGACACCGCTAACACCCGATATTCTCTGCATTGGTTCGGTCCTTTGGGACATCATCGGGCGCGCGCCTGTGCATATGCGGGCGGGCTCGGATGTGCCGGGGCGGATTTCGCGGGTTCCGGGCGGCGTAGCGATGAATATCGCGATGACGCTGGTGCGGCTGGGGATGCGTCCGGCGATCCTGACCGCGATCGGGCGCGACCGTCAGGGCGACGACCTGATCGAGACCGCGCAGATGCTCGGGATCGGGTGCGACTATCTTTACAAATCCGACGATCTGCCGACCGACCGCTATATGGCGATCGAGGGCGCGAACGGGCTGATCGCGGCGGTGGCGGATGCGCATTCGCTGGAACATGCGGGCGACAAGATCCTGCGACCCTTGGCCGATGGTCGCTTGGGCAGCACGGATGCGCCCTGGCGCGGCCTTGTGGCGCTGGACGGCAATCTGACCGAGGCGCTTTTGGGGGAAATCGCGCGCTCGCCCCTTTTTGCCGCCGCCGATCTGCGCGTGGCGCCCGCCAGCCCCGGCAAAGCCGAGCGCCTGACGCCCCTTTTGCGTGCTCCGAATGCGACGCTTTATGTCAACCTCGAAGAGGCGTCGCTTTTGGCCCATACCGAGTTTGCCACCGCGACCGAGGCCGCCGAGGGGCTTCTGACCCAAGGCGCGCGCCGCGTGCTGGTAACCGATGGCGGGCGCGCGGCGGCTGATGGTGTTGCGGGCGCGGGCGTTGTGACGCAAGCCCCGCCTTCGGTGATGGTGACGCGCGTGACCGGCGCGGGCGATACGTTTATGGCCGCGCATATCGTGGCAGAGTCGCGTGGCACCCCGCGCGATGCGGCCCTTGCCAAAGCCTTGTCCGCTGCTGCCCTTTATGTTTCCGGAGAGCTTGTTTCATGATCCCCCTGCCCCTGCGTTTCTCTGCCGAAGTCACCCGCGCCAGGGCCGATGGCCGCCCCATTGTCGCGCTGGAATCCACCATCATCACGCATGGGATGCCCTATCCGCAGAACCTTGAAACCGCCCGCGCGGTCGAGGCCGAAGTGCGCGCCGCAGGTGCCGTTCCCGCGACAATCGCGGTGATGGGCGGGCATATCCATATCGGTCTGGATGACGCCGAGCTGGAAACGCTTGCGCAGGCTACAGGCGTGATGAAGCTCTCGCGCGCCGATCTGGCCGTGTGTCTTGCCACGGGGCGCACCGGGGCGACCACGGTTGCCGCGACGATGATCTGCGCGCATCTGGCGGGGATTGCGGTTTTCGCAACGGGCGGCATTGGTGGCGTGCATCGCGGCGCGGAAACCAGCTTTGACATATCGGCCGATCTGGCGGAACTGGGCAAGACGCCCGTGACCGTCGTCGCTGCCGGCGCCAAGGCCATTCTGGATCTGCCCAAAACCCTTGAGGTGCTTGAGACCGAGGGCGTGCCGGTCATCGCCTACGGGCAGGACGAGTTTCCCGCCTTCTGGTCGCGCTCCTCGGGGCTGGCGGCGCCCTTGCGCGCCGATAGTGCCGCTCAGATCGCGCAGGCCCATCTTATGCGCGCGCGCCTTGGTCTGGCGGGCGGGCAGCTTGTCGCGAACCCGATCCCGCCTGAGGCCGAGATCCCCCGCGCCGAGATCACCCCCGTCATCGAACAGGCACTGGCAGAGGCCGAGGCTGCGGGCATCGCCGCCAAGGCCGTGACGCCCTTCCTGTTGCAGCGGATTTTCGAACTGACCGAGGGGCGCTCGCTGGCGTCGAATATCGCGCTTGTTCTGAATAACGCGCGCCTTGCCGCCGAAATCGCGGCGCGGATCGTTGAACAGCCCCGCCGCTGTGCCTAAATAATCCGCACCCAAGCCCCGAGCCCAAAATGACCGACTCCCCCGAAGACCACCCGCCCCGCAAGAAAAACCGCCTTGGCGGGCTGCGATCGTCCTTTTTGACGGGGCTTGTCGTTGTGGCCCCCGTCGGGCTGACGCTGTGGCTGATGTGGACGGTCGCGGGCTGGGTCGATGGCTGGGTGCTGCCGCTGGTGCCGGCCGAATTCCGCCCCGAGCGTTATATCGGTGTGAACCTGCGCGGCATCGGAGTGGTGATCTTCCTGATCTTCACCGTGATTGTGGGCTGGTCGGCCAAAGGTCTTTTCGGACGCGCGCTGATCCGTCTGGGCGAAAGCATCGTCGACCGGATGCCCGTCGTGCGCACCGTCTATTCCGGCCTCAAGCAGATCGCGGAGACGGTGTTCAATCAGGGCGAAGAGAAATTCGACAAGGCCTGCATCATCGAATACCCGCGCCCCGGCCTGAAGGCGATTGCCTTTGTGTCGTCCTCGGCCAAGGGTGAGGTGGCGGCATTGGCCGAAAATGGCGACCCGCTGATCTCGGTATTTTTGCCGACGACGCCGAACCCGACCTCGGGGTTCCTGCTGTTCGTGCCAAAATCGCAGATCACCTATCTGGAGATGTCAGTCGAAGATGCGGCCAAGCTGATTATTTCGGCCGGGTTGGTCTATCCTAACGAGAAACACGCCGCCGAAGCTATTGCTTCTACTGTGAAAAAGTAAAGGGGCCGAAGCTCCCTTTTCTTACAGCGCGGTCCAGCCGCCATCGACGGAAATCGTCGTGCCGGTGATTTGCGCCGCCGCTTCCGAGCACAGGAACACCGTGGTGCCGCCCAGTTGCTCGACGGTCGCGAATTGCTTCGACGGCTGGCGCGTCAGCATGACCTCGCGGATCACGGTCTCGCGGTCCATGCCATGCACCTTCATCTGGTCGGGGATCTGCGCCTCGACGAGGGGTGTCAGCACATAGCCCGGACAAATCGCGTTGCAGGTGATCGGCTCTTCGGCGGTCTCCAGCGCGACCGTTTTCGAGAACCCCACAACCCCGTGCTTGGCCGCGATATAGGCCGATTTGAAGGGCGACGCGGTCAGCCCGTGCGCGGAGGCTATATTCACGATCCGCCCCCAGCCCGCCTTGCGCATCATCGGCAGCGCGGCGGCAGTGGTATGAAACGCGGACGAGAGGTTGATCGCAATGATCGCATCCCATTTCTCGGGCGGAAATTCATCGATTGGCGCCACATGCTGGATGCCCGCGTTATTCACCAGAATATCGCAGCGCCCCGCTTGCTCGACCAGCGCGCGGCATTCGTCGCCCTTCGACATATCCGCCTTGATATAGCGCGCGCTCACGCCGAATTCCGCGCCCAGATCGGCGGCCAGCTTGTGATCCTCGTCGCGATCGGTGAAGGAATTGAGAACCACATTGGCCCCTGCCCGCGCCAGCTCGCGCGCGACACCAAGACCGATTCCCGAGTTCGAGCCGGTGATAACAGCGGTCTTTCCGTTGAGTGACATAGGTGGGCCTCCCGTAAATCCTTGATCCGGGGGCGACTGTAGATGCTGCACGCGCAAAATAAAGGAAAATCGGGACGCGCCCACATTCGCGCTTCGCGAAAAAAAACGCCCGCACGAAGCGGGCGTTAAGTCATGAGGCAGGTTTCATACAGGCAAGAAACCTATCGAGCAGTGAGTTAGTTATAAGCCCTTCCTCGTCATGGTGAAAGGGAAAAGTTTGCACCCCGCCGCCGCTGGCGCTAGCTTGAAGCCTGAATTTACAGGCAAACAGGGGATTGTTTCCATGGGCGGATCGGTGTTTTTCAGGGCTTTCGCGCCTGTTGCATTGGCTTTGACACCGGTTTTTGCGGGCAGTGGAGCCATCGCGGAACCCTCTTATGGAATCGCGATGTATGGGGCGCCTGCCCTGCCCGAAAACTTTGCCCACCTGCCCTATGCCAACCCCGACGCACCCAAAGGCGGGCGGATTCGCATGGGCGAATCGGGTAGCTTCGATTCGCTCAACCCGTGGATCCTGAAAGGTCGCGCCGCGCAGGGGATCGCCTCGTTCACCGCCGAGACGCTTCTGGGCCGATCCTATGACGAGCCATTCACGCTTTACGGCCTTCTGGCCGAAAGCGTCGAGACCGATGAGGCGCGCAGTTGGGTGGAATTCACGCTGCGCGAAGCAGCGCGGTTTTCGGACGGTAATCCGGTTACGGTTGAAGACGTGATCTGGTCTTATGAAACCCTCGGAACCCAGGGCCACCCGCGCTATCAGAACGCCTGGCGCAAGGTCGCGAAGATCGAGAAAACCGGCCCGCGCAGCCTGCGCATCACATTTAACACGCCTGACCGCGAGCTGGCGTTGATCATGGGGATGCGCCCGATCCTTGAGAAAGCGCAATGGCAGGGCAAGGATTTTGCCGAAGAGACCCAGACCGCCCCTATCGGCTCTGGCCCCTATAAGATCGGCACGGTCGAGCAGGGCAAATATATCAGCCTCGAGCGCGACCCGAACTGGTGGGGCAAAGACCTTGGCTTCAACACGGGGCGCCATAACTTCGACGAGATGCGCTACGACTATTTCGGCGATGGCGGCGTGGTGTTCGAAGCCTTTAAAGGCGGCGAACTGGACACCTGGCGCGAGGGCAACTCGGCCAAATGGGCGCGCGACTATGTTTTTCCCTCGATCCAGTCGGGCGATGTGGTGAAATCCGAGATCGCGCACCAACGCCCCTCGGGGATTTCGGGGCTGGTGTTCAACACGCGGCGCGAACAGTTCAAGGACTGGCGCGTGCGCGAGGCTCTGACGCTGGCCTTCAACTTTGAATTCATCAACAAAACGCTGAATGACGGGACCGAGCCGCGGATCACCTCGTTCTTCTCGAACTCGGTTCTGGGGATGCGCGCGGGTGCCGCCGAAGGCAAGGTGGCCGAGCTTTTGGCTCCCTTCGCCGATCAGCTTGTCCCCGGTGTCATTGAAGGCTACGCCCTGCCGGTTTCGGATGGATCGGAACTGAACCGCCAGAACACCCGCAAGGCCATGAAATTGCTTGAGGATGCTGGCTGGACGGTTGCCGGTGACGGGGTGTTGAAAAACGCCAGCGGCGCGCCTTTCACCTTTGAGATCGTGCTGCAACAGGGCGCCTCCGAAACCCAGTCGGTCGTCGATATTTACGTCGAGGCACTTAGCCGCCTTGGGATTTTCCCGACAGTCACCACCGTTGACGACGCGCAATATCAGGCGCGCACGAACGAATACGATTTCGACATGGCGTGGTATCTGCGCGCGCTCAGCCTTAGCCCCGGGAACGAGCAATACCTTTACTGGTCCAAGCGCGGCGTGACCGAGCCGGGTTCGCGCAACTGGATGGGAATGGATGTGCCCGCCGCCGAAGCGATGATCGACGCGATGCTGAACGCGCGCGATCAGGACGATTTCATCGCCGCAACCCGCGCGCTGGACCGCATCCTGACGGCGGGGCGCTATGTCATTCCCGGCTGGTATTCGCAAGTCTCGCGGCTGGCGCATGACAAGCGGCTTCACTATCCGGCGGCACTTCCGCTATACGGGGACTGGCCGGGCTTTCAGCCGGATGTCTGGTGGTTTGAGGAAAACTGATATGAAGAAACTCATCCTAATTGGCGCGCTCACCCTTGCGCTGGCGGGCTGCAACACGGTCGCGGGGATCGGTGACGACATCTCGGGCGGCGCGCGCACGATGCAGGAATGGTTCTAAGCGTTAAGCCCTCGCAAACCATAGCGAAAAAATCCTTTGCCAAGCGCCCTGTCGCGGCGCACACTTGACCTTGCGGGACGCATATCCCCGCAAGGAGGCGCAGATGAAATGGCATCACATCGAGGAAAACTGGCACGCCTTTTACGAAGCGATCATGGACCGCTGGGAAGACGCCGACGAGGACTCTCTGGATGAAATCGACGGCGAGCAACGCGCGTTCATCGCCTATATCGCCGAAATAACCGATCAGACTCCGGCAGACGCGCGCGAGGAAATCCGCAACTGGATCATGGGAGAATTGCCCGCCGATGTGGTGATGGACCCCGCGCATGACAACCACTCGATCACCAATTCGGCCAAGTATATTCCCGATGGCGAGGACGAATATGCCGACGATGCGCGTTTCGGGGATGACGCCTAGTCTTGAAAGCGCGCGCCAGCGGGCGTAGCTAGCCTCATGCGCGCTGAATATATTTCTGACCCGATCCCCGCCCCGCCCTCCGCCTTCAACATGGCGGCGCATGTGTTGCGCCATGCCGAAAGGCTGCAAGAAAAGATGGCGCTGCAAATCGTGCGCCCGACGGGGGCTGAACGGTGGTCCTATGGGCGGCTGGAAAAGGCTGTGCGCGGCGCGGGCAGCGGCTTTCGCGCCTTGGGGCTGCAGCCGGGGGACCGGATTTTGCTGCGCCTGGGGAATACGCCTGAATTTCCGGTGGCGTTTCTGGGGGCTATCGCAGCGGGCTTTGTGCCTGTGCCGACCTCGTCGCAGCTAACCGTCGAAGAGATTACCAAGATGGCGGCGCAGGTCTCGCCCGCGCTGGTGGTGGCGGGGCACGGTATTGCCCTGCCCGACAACGTGACGCAGGTCATTACCGAAGACGAGTTACGCGGCTTCGAAGACCTGCCGCCTTGCGATTACGACATGGGTGCGCCGGACCGGCTTGGTTATCTGATTTTCACCTCCGGCACCTCGGGAAATCCGCGCGCGGTCGCCCATGCCCACCGTGCGATCTGGGCGCGCCAGATGATGCATGAGGGCTGGTATGGTCTGACCGAGGCCGACCGCCTTTTGCACGCGGGCGCCTTTAACTGGACCTATACTCTGGGAACCGGCCTGATGGACCCGTGGAGCGTGGGCGCCTCGGCCTTGATCCCCGGCGCGGGTGTCCTGCCGGAACAGATCCCGTTGCTTCTGAAGCGCTTTGATGCGACGATTTTTGCAGCGGCACCAGGGGTTTACCGGCAAATCCTGAAGCACCACCAGAAGCTTGATTTGCCGAAGCTCCGCCACGGGCTGACCGCCGGAGAGGCGATGCCTGCGCTGACCCTCCAGCACTGGCGCGATGCCGCCGGAACCGAGGTTTACGAAGCGCTTGGCATGTCCGAATGTTCGACCTTTATCTCGGGATCGCCCGCGCGCCCTGCCCCCGAAGGCACAGCAGGCTACCCGCAAGCGGGCCGCCGCATTGCAGTGCTGGATGACGCAGGCGCAGTGGTTGCCGCCAATGCCCCCGGCACGCTGGCGGTGCATCGTTCGGACCCCGGTCTGTTTCTGGAATACTGGGGCGCGCCCGAAGAAACCGCCGCGCGCTTTACGGGCGAGTGGTTCGTCACCGGCGACACGGTGTCGATGGCCGAGGATGGCGCGATTACCTATCTGGGGCGCGACGACGATATGATGAACGCGGGTGGGTTTCGGGTCTCGCCGCTTGAGGTTGAAGCCGCGCTGACCCGTTGCGCGGACGCGGGCGATGTTGCCGCCGTTGAAATCAGCGTCTCTGCCGAAGCCTCAGTCATCGCACTAGCCTACACGGGCGAGGCCACGCAAGACACGCTTGCCGCCTTTGCAACAGAACACCTTGCGCGCTACAAGCAGCCGCGGATCTACGCCCGCGTGCCCGCCATCCCGCGCAACCCGAATGGCAAGATCAACCGCCGCGCGCTGCGCGAGAACTGGCCGCAGACCAAGGACTGACCGATGACAACGCTCGACATTTTCTCTGATCCCGTTTGCCCGTTTTGCCTGATTGGCAAATCGCGGCTGGAGCGCGCGATGGCGGTGCGGCCCGATCACGGGTTTTCGGTCGTCTGGCATCCGTTCCAGCTTAACCCGACCATGCCGAAAGCGGGGCTAAGCCGTGCCGATTACCTTGAGGCGAAATTCGGTCAGGCGGGTGCGGTGAAGATGACGCAGCAGATCATGGACATCTGCAAGGCCGAAGGGGTCGAGCTGAATATCCTTGGTGTGCTCCGCCAGCCCAATACGCTGGACGCGCATCGCCTGATCCATTGGGCGGGGCTGGAGGAGCGTCAGGGTCCGGTTGTGGATGCGATCATGCGTGCGTTTTGGGTCGAGGGCCGCGATATTGGCAACGCAACGGTGCTGGCGGAAATCGCGCAAAGCTGCGGCATGGAGCGCGCGATGGTCGAGCGGCTTTTGGCCTCGGACTCGGACATCGACGAGATCACCGCGCGCGACCAATACGCCCGCCAGCGCGGCATCAAGGCGGTGCCGACCTTCGTGATCGGCAACCAGCACGCGGTCGAGGGCGCGCAGCCTGCCGAACTGTGGCTGAAGGTCATCGAAGACCTGCAAGGCGTGGCGCCCTCGCTTTCGAAGCAGTAGACACCCGCGCAAATTTGCACAGAGCACTGCGCTTTCGGGGTGCTGGCCTTCACATATCCACAGGTCTAATCTGGCGCGGAAGTCCATGAAAAGTAGTCCCCCCGTGAAAGATACCCAAGCTCAAGCACCCGAGCGGCGCCTCTCCCGCACCGAATTTACCGTCATGCTTGCACTTTTGATGGCGACGGTTGCCTATTCGATCGACGCGATGCTGCCCGCCTTCCCACAGATCGCGGCGACATTCGCGCTGGATGATCCGAACCGCGCGCAGCTTGTGTTGACGGCGTTCATGCTGGGCCTCGGGGCGGGGACGTTTTTCGTCGGGCCGCTGTCGGATGCGTTCGGGCGCAAGCGGGTGATTTTGGCTGGAACGGCGGTTTATCTTGTCGGAGCCATGCTGGCTGCTCAGGCGCAAAGCCTTGAGGCGTTGCTGGTTGCGCGCGTGGTTCAGGGACTTGGCGCCTCGGCTGCGCGGATTGTCTCGATGGCGCTGGTGCGTGACCTTTACGCGGGGCGAGAGATGGCCCGCGTTACCTCGTTCATCATGATGCTGTTTATTCTTGTGCCGGCGGTGGCGCCTTCGATCGGGGCGCTGGTGATTTCGTTTGCGGGCTGGCGCGGGGTGTTCTGGTCGTTTGCGGTTTTCGGGCTGATCGGCGCGGGGTGGCTGATGATCCGCCAGCCCGAGACCCTGCCCCCCGAGCGTCGCCGCCCGCTGCATCTGGCGACGCTCTGGAGCGCGATCAAGGAAATCCTCTCGCACCGTGATGTGCGGATTTACGTTGTGGTTCTGTCCCTTGGCTTCGGACAGATGTTCGCGATGATCTCGTCCTCGCAGCAGCTTTTCGCCGCGCATGGCGTGACCGACACATTCGCGCTCTGGTTTGCCGCAATGGCGCTTGTCGCGGGCACTGGCACCATTTTCAACGCGAAATTCGTGATGAGCCTCGGGATGCGCAAGATCGCTTCGGGGTCGTATCTGATGCAGATTATCGCCTCGGGGTTTATGGGCATTCTGGCGTTTTCGGGCTTAAGCGAGGGACCCGAAGGCTTTATCTTTGTCTGGGCTTGGGCGGTGAGCGTGTTCTTTATGGCGGGCGTCACCTTCGGCAATATCAACGCGCTCGCGATGGAGAAGATGGGCCACATCGCGGGCATCGCGGCCTCGGTTATTACGGCGATTTCAACTCTTTGCGCGGTGCTGATCGCTGGCCCCGTTGGCTTGATGTTCGACGGCACCGCCCGCCCGCTGGTGGCGGCGACATTCCTGTGTTCGGGGTCGGCATGGCTCCTGATGAAGCGCGTGGCGCCTTAAGAAACCTTCGCCACCTGCGCCGCCAGATCGCGGGCAATCGAAAACGCGCCTTTGATCTTGTCCGCATCTTTCGTCCAGTCGCGGCGGATCGAGACTTTGTTGCCGGTGATCTTGGCCAACCCGCGCTCGGCGGTGAGGAATTCGACCAGCCCTTCGGGGTTCGGGAATTTGTCTTTGTGGAACTGCACCGTGCAGCCTTTCGGCCCCGCATCCATTCGCGCGATATGGGCGCGTTTGCACATCGCCTTGATCCGAACGACCAGCAAGAGCGTGTTGACCTCTTTCGGCAGCGGGCCGAAGCGGTCGATCAGTTCGGCGGCAAAGCCTTCGAACTCGACCTTTTTCGATAGACCCGACAGGCGCCGATACAGCCCCAGTCGCACATCCAGATCCGGCACATAGTTTTCGGGGATCATCACCGGCACGCCCAGATTGATCTGCGGCGCCCATTGGCCATCGCTTTCGACCTCGCCCAACTCGCCCGACTTCAGCTTGGCAATCGTCTCTTCCAGCATCGACTGGTAAAGCTCGTAGCCGACCTCTTTGATATGGCCGGACTGCTCTTCACCCAAAAGGTTGCCTGCGCCCCTAAGATCAAGGTCTTGCGAGGCGAGGTTAAAGCCCGCACCAAGGCTGTCGAGGCTGCCCAAGAGCCGTAGACGCTTGGTTGCTTGCGGCGTCAACGGCAGGCGCGGCTTGGTCGTCAAATAGCAATAGGCCCGCGCTTTCGACCGCCCCACGCGCCCGCGGATCTGGTATAGCTGCGACAGGCCAAACATATCGGCGCGGTGGATAACCATCGTGTTCGCGGTCGGAATATCCAGCCCGCTTTCAACGATGGTCGTGGCCAAAAGCACGTCATATTTCCCATCGTAAAACGCATTCATCCGGTCATCCAGATCGCCCGCCGCCATCTGCCCGTGCGCCACCAGATAGCTGACTTCCGGGACATGGGTTTTCAGGAACTCCTCGACCTCGGGCAGATCCTTGATGCGCGGCACAACGTAGAAGCTCTGGCCACCGCGATAATGTTCGCGCAACAGCGCCTCGCGCACGGTGACGGCATCGAACTCGGAGACATAGGTGCGGATCGCCAGACGGTCCACCGGCGGTGTGCCGATGATCGAGAGATCCCGCACCCCCGTCAGCGACAGCTGCAAGGTGCGCGGGATCGGCGTCGCGGTCAGCGTCAGCACATGGATTTCCGAGCGCATCTCTTTCAGCCGCTCTTTGTGGTTCACGCCGAAATGCTGTTCCTCATCAATCACCAAAAGCCCGAGATTGGCGAATTTCACTGCCTTCGCCAGCACCGCATGGGTGCCGATCACAACATCGACCGTGCCATCGGCAAGCCCCTCGCGGGTCTTTGCGGCCTCCTTGGCCGAGACAAAGCGCGACAGGGGCCGCACGTTGATCGCCGTTCCCCGGAAACGTTCGGCGAAGGTCTTGTAATGCTGGCGCGCAAGCAGCGTCGTGGGCGCAATCACGGCGACCTGCATCCCCGCTGTCGCGGCAACAAAGGCCGCGCGCATCGCGACCTCGGTCTTGCCAAAGCCCACATCGCCCACCACCAGACGGTCCATCGGCGTGCCGGACGAAAGGTCGTTCACAACGTCCTCGATCGCGGTCATCTGGTCGTCGGTCTCGGTATAGGGGAAACGCGCGGCAAAGGCCTCCCATTCGTGATGCGGCGCCTCCAGAATGGACGCGCTGCGCAGGTGGCGCTCGGCCGCGATCCGCATCAGCTTATCGGCAATCTGGCGGATCCGCTCTTTCAGCTTGGCCTTCTTGGCCTGCCACGCGCCGCCGCCGAGCTTGTCCAGAAGCCCCTCGTCATGGCCGTAGCGTGAGAGCAGTTCGATATTCTCGACCGGCAGATAAAGCCTGTCCCCGCCCGCATATTCCAGTGCGACGCAATCATGCGGCGCGCCAAGCGCGGTGATGGTTTCCAGCCCCGTATAGCGCCCGACACCGTGATCGACATGAACCACCAGATCACCGGGGCTAAGCGTGGTATGCTCTGTCAGGAAATTGTCGGCCTTGCGCTTTTTGCGCGGGCGCGACACGAGCCGTTCGCCCAGAACGTCCTGTTCCGAGATCACGGTGAGCGGTTCTTTGCCCGCCACCTCGAAGCCCTGATCCAGCGCCCAGATTGCCAGATTGACCCCCGGCTTGATGTCGCGCGCATCTCGGATCTGGGTGGCACCGTCCAGCCCTTCGTCCTCTAGCAGCCCCTTAAGGCGCTCGCGCGCGCCTTCGGACCACGAGGCCACAACCACAGGCCCAACCGCCTGACGCGCTTGAATATGATCCTTCAAAGCGCTGAAAAGGCTGACATCTTCGACTTTGCGCTCGGGCGCGAAATTGCGCCCCAAACGCCCGCTGGCATCCAGAACATTCGGTCCGGGTGGCGCATTGAGCACCTGAAACCGCACCACGCGTTTGGGCGCCAGAACTGCCTTCCACGCGGCCTCATCCAGATACAGCAGATCGGGCGCGGCAGGTTTATAAACGCTGTCCACGCGGTCGCGGCGTTTCATCGCCTCAAGTCGGGTATCGTATTGATCAGCAATCGAAACCCACCGCGCATCCCGCTGCGTCTCGATCTGGTCGTCCAGCATCACGCTGGCATCGGGGAGATAGTCGAACAGGGTCTCCAGCCGCTCGTGGAAGTAACCCAGCCAGTGTTCCATCCCGGCGTGCTTACGCCCCGCCGAGACCGCCTCGTAAAGCGGGTCCTCGGCCCCGCCCGCACCAAACTCGACGCGGTAATTCTGCCGGAAGCGCGTGATCGAGGCATCATCCAGAATGACCTCGGACACGGGCGCCAGCTCGATCGCCTTAAGCTTTTCGGTCGTGCGCTGCGTCACCGGATCAAAGCGGCGCGCCCCGTCCAGCACATCGCCAAACAGGTCAAGCCGCACCGGCCCGCCCTCACCCGGCGGATAGATGTCGATGATGCCGCCACGGATTGCGTAATCGCCCGGCTCGGACACCGTTGAGGCCATCGAAAAGCCCATCCGCACCAGAAAATCGCGCAGCTTTGCCTCGTCGATCCGCCCGCTCACGCGCGCCGAAAACGAAGACCGCGCCAGAACCTCGCGCGCGGGCACCCGCTGCATCGCAGCCGCAAGCGTCGTCAGAATAACCACCGGCCCCGGAATACCGCCCTGAAGCGCGGCCAGCGTCGCCATCCGCGTGGCGGAAATATCGGCGTTCGGCGAAACGCGGTCATAGGGCAGACAATCCCACGCCGGAAAAGACAGAACCACCGCCTCGGGCGCGAAAAACCCAAGTGCCGCCCGCATCGCCTCAAGCCGGCGATCATCGCGCGCGACATGAATAACCGGCTGTCCCTTGGCAAGTTCCTTCGCCAAAAGACGCGCGTCAAACCCTTCCGGGGCACCCGAGAGCAGATAATGTTCCATGGCACCCGAGGTATCGAAGCGCGCGCCGGTGTCAAGCGTCAGAGCACAGAATACCGCAGGTTCATATACATCCCCCAGAAGGCCGCCAGCGTGATCGCAAGAATGCCGATCGCCTGCACGGTGATGCGATGCTTGGTCAGTTGCGCGATGATAAACCCGACCGGCACCTCGTCACGCAACGCCTGCTCCAGAAAAGCCGCGCGCCGCAACCCGAGCGCCCAGACAAGCGTCAGCGGAAACAGGATCAGAAACACCGCCTGCGCCAGCTCCGAGCCATAGAAAAAGCCGGTAATCAGCAGAAAGCTATGCAGCGCGGGCACCATGATCGCCAGCACCAGCCCCGCTTCGCGCACAATCGTCATCAGCCGCGCGACATTGATCCGCGTCAGCGCCAAAAGGTCGGCCTCTGCTTGCCCGCCTTTGCGGTTTGCGCGCAACACCATGTCGAAGGGAATTCCCAGCACCCAATGCGAGGCCGAGGACCACGTCACCGCCAGAGCGATCCAATACCACAGGTTTGAAAAAGACCGCATCGCGATCAGGTCAAGGATGGTGTTGAAGATGCTCACGTTGCCCCCGCGGATCGTTTCCATAGGGTTTCGCCCGTTCGCGCCCGCGTTGCAAGCCACTTTGAGGGCAAGCTGCTACTTGAAGCAGCGCGCGATCCGTGGCACCGAAAGGACAAGCCTAAAGGAGACCGCCATGACCCCGATCCTGCCCCCCTTCCCCCGCACCCGTATGCGCCGTATGCGCTCGTCGGCCGCGTTGCGAGATCTGGCGCAGGAACATCGCCTTAGCACCAAAGACCTTATCTGGCCGATTTTCGTGACCGATGTTGCGGGCGCGAATGTCGAGGTGTCTTCGATGCCGGGCGTGGTGCGGCGCGATTTTGACGGCGCACTTCGGGCAGCGGAAGAGGCCGCCGAGCTGGGTATTCCCGCGATCTGCCTGTTTCCCTACACCGATCCGGCGGTCAAAACCGAAAGCTGCGAGGCCGCCTGGGACCCCGAGAATTTCACCAACAAGGTGATCCGCGCGATCAAGGAACGCACCCCCGAGGTCGCGATCATGACTGACATCGCGCTTGATCCCTATAACGCGAATGGCCACGACGGGCTGGTGCGTGACGGGATTATCCTGAACGACGAAACCGTTGAATGTCTTGTAAAAATGGGTCTGGCGCAGGCCGAGGCAGGCGCCGACATCCTTGGGCCGTCCGATATGATGGACGGGCGGATCGGCGCGCTGCGTGACGCGATGGAGGCGGCTGGCCACCAGAACGTGACGATCCTGTCTTATGCGGCCAAATACGCCTCGGCCTTTTATGGTCCGTTCCGCGATGCGGTGGGGGCGACAGGCGCGCTCAAGGGCGACAAAAAGACCTACCAGATGAACCCTGCCAACGCGAACGAGGCGCTGCGCCTGATCGCGCGCGACCTGACCGAGGGCGCGGATATGGTCATGGTGAAACCCGGTATGCCCTATCTCGACATTTGCACGCGGGTGAAGGCCGAGTTCGGCGTGCCGACCTATGCCTATCAGGTGTCGGGCGAATACGCGATGCTGATGGCGGCGGTGCAGAACGGCTGGCTTGACCACGACAAGGTGATGCTGGAAAGCCTGATGGCGTTCCGCCGCGCGGGCTGCGACGGGGTGCTGAGCTATTTCGCGCCCGCAGCAGCGCGGCTCTTGCGGGCGGATGGGCTGTAACCCCGCGGTCAAAGGCGTTTTTTCGCCGACGTAGCCACAAGATAAAGTGACAAACGCAGGCGTTTGACCTATAAATTCTGAAAACGGGCCAGCATAAGGCCCGACCATATGAGCGGAGCATCTTATGACCCATTTTTCCAGACGAACCCTTCTGGCGCTTGGCGGTGCGGGGCTTGGCCTTGCGGCTTGTGGCAACGGTGTCGGCAGCAATGGCGCGAACAAGCTTGACGGGCGCGTCGATGCGGCGCGCAACTTCCTGCTGACGAAATACCCCGGCACGCGCGACCTTGAGCAAAAGGCCGTTGGCGTTCTTTACATGCCCTTGATGACTGAGGCTGGCTTTGGCATCGGTGGCAGCTATGGTCGCGGCGCGCTGCGGATCAACAATGTCTCGGTCGATTACTATTCGGCAGCGTCGGCTTCGGTCGGGTTCCAGATCGGTGTGCAGCAGTTTGCCCATGCGCTGTTCTTCATGACGCAAGAGGCGCTGGCCAACTTCCGTTCGGCAGAGGGCTGGGAGCTTGGGGCCGATGCCCGCTATGCACTGCCCGATCGTGGCGGCGCATTGGGGGCGGACACCACCAGCACGCAAAAGCCGATCGTCGCGCTTGTCTATGGCCAGGCGGGTCTGATCGCGGGCGCCTCGCTGGCCGGCACCAAATACACGCGCATTATTCCGTGATAAAACAATCCACTGGCGCATAAACTTCATGCGTCAGGTTTGGGATTTTAGCTACCCAGAATGGCGCGGACGTAGTTTTTCGTCTCGCGGTAAGGCGGAATGCCGCCGTGTTTCTCGACCGCCTCCGGCCCCGCGTTATAGGCCGCCAGCGCCAGCCGCCAGCTGCGGAAGCGATTATACATCATCCGCAGGTAGCGCGCGCCGCCATCAAGGTTCTGATGCGGATCGCGCGGGTTCACGCCAAGCCGCGCCGCCGTTCCGGGCATCAGCTGCGCCAGCCCCATCGCTCCTGCGTGAGACTTCGCATTCGGGTTCCAGCCGCTTTCCTGCTGCACGAGGCGCAAGAACAGATCCTCGGGCACGCCGTGGCGCGCGGCTGCCGCCTTAGCCGCCGACAGGTATTGGCCCTTGTATTTGCCGCTATAACTCGGGATCGCACTGGCGTAATCGGTGCTGCCCGCCTTGGCACCCGGACGCAGGCGCGAGGAAAACCCGTATTGCTCGGAGGCGCGGCCATCAAGCACACGCATCTTGTTTTGCAACAGCACGGCGCTCGATTTGGTGGACGACCCCGAAAGGCGCAGCCCCTCGGCCATGACCGAACCGGCCCCGCCAGCCATTAAAATCGCAACCAGTGCTCCCGTAAGGGCGCGTTTAACCTGCATGAATGACCTGTTCTTCGGTTATCTCGCGCGCCAAACCTATATCGAAAACCCGAGCCGCAAAACCCTCTTTTCCAGCGGATGGCAATATCCTGCCCGTCGGGCGCGGAGTTGTTCGCTTCCGAAGCCAGCGCCCATGCTCTATACATTCGGGACATTGACAGATTCGCCGCATCAACCTGCGGCAGGCTTCGCGGAGGGATATATGGCAGGCTCGGTAAACAAGGTCATTCTGGTCGGCAATCTGGGGCGCGACCCCGAGGTTCGGACCTTCTCGAATGGCGGCAAGGTCTGCAACCTGCGCATCGCGACCTCGGAAACCTGGCGCGACCGTAACTCGGGCGAGCGTAAGGAGCGCACGGAATGGCATTCGGTCGCGATTTTTCAGGAAGGTCTCGTGAAAATCGCGGAACAATACCTGCGCAAAGGCTCGAAAGTGTATATCGAGGGCAAACTGCAAACGCGCAAATGGCAGGACCAATCCGGCCAGGACCGCTACACGACCGAGATCGTGCTGCAGGGCTTTGACGGGACGCTGACAATGCTTGATGGCCCGCAAGGCGGTGGTCAGGGTGGCGGCAACTATGGTGGCGGCCAATCCTCGGGCGGCGGCTACGGTGGCGGCTATGATGATCCCGGCTACGGCGGCCCGCAAGGCGGCGGCCAGCCCTCCTCGGGTGGTGGTCGGTCGGACTTCGACGACGAAATCCCGTTCTGATCCTAAAGGGGCCGCGATGGCCCCTTTTTCATTTCAGGATATACGCGCCATCACCGAGACCTCGGACTGGTAGCTCCCGCTCTCGTTTGTTTCGCCATAGACAAAGGCGTCGGTGGCAAGGGTCTCGAACTGATCAAAGCACTCGCGGACAAATCCGGATTTCACCTGATCTATCACGCCGACCTCCCCCGATTTCTGCGCGACCTTCTTGCCCACCGCGCTATTGCGCATCAGCACGTTCTTGCCGATCAGCGGTTGCACAAGGCGGACGTAGTTGCGCACGACATCCGGCTCCATCTCCTGGAAGGACATGAAGTTCACAAACAGATCGACCTGCCCTTTCACGCGCGGCAACTGCCACGGGCAAAGCACTGCAGCCTTGTAGCGGGTCGCGATCTCGGTCAGGTCGATCTCAGACATCTGGCGGCTTTGCGCGTAATCGAGCACATTTTCCGCCCCGAACACCTGCTGCAGATACCAAGTCGAAACGGCTGCGACCGGCGGAATATCGACGTTCACATAAAGCCCCTCGGGCTGCGCTTTGAGCAATATCTCGCCAAGCGTGCCGTATCCGCCGCCGATTTCCAGACAGCTTTGCCAAGCCGCGCTGTCCGCATGGCGCTTATACAGGTTCAGCCCGCGCAGGTAGTTCAGCATCGAGCGGCTGTAGCGGCGCGCGTCAAATATGAACCGCTCGCCCGCGCCGACTTCGCTTTCGCTGACTACATCCAGCGCCAGCCCACCCTCAACCTCGGTCGCGCGGAACAGCCGGTAATCAAGCGCCGCGCGGTCCGAATGCGTCAGGCGTTTCATCATGCGGGCACGCTTGCGCGCGGGCAGTTTATCGACCAGCGGCAGCAGCCACGACCCATAGCGGCGCAGCGTTTTCGAGCCGTAAACCGGCACATAAAAGAACGTCGCAGACGGGTGCGTGCGAAACCCCTCGATCCCCAGTTTCTCGATGTCATGGATGATCGCAGGCAGCCCCGTTGACCAGAAATTCGTCGGGCGAAACTCGGGCGGAGCCTCCTCCAAATCGTCCAGCATTAATTGCAGGGTCTCGGAAAAGCCTGTCATCGTTTCTGCTCCTTATAGTCCGCTCTGGTGTAGCAAGGCCGGAGGCGCGTGCAAAGCGCTCAAATGCCAAGCCTTGAACCGCGAAGGGGGCTGTGCGATCAACGCGCGGAAATGACAGGAGTTCGACCCATGGCCGCAATCGACGGGCTTCCGCCCCTGCGCGAGGTAATCCGCGAGCATGAACTGGTCGCGAAAAAGCAGCTTGGCCAGAACTTCCTGCTGGATCTGAACCTGACCGCCAAGATCGCGCGCTCGGCCGGTGATCTGACTAATTGCGATGTGTTCGAGGTTGGCCCCGGCCCCGGCGGTCTGACGCGCGGGCTTTTGGCCGAGGGGGCGCGCCGCGTGCTGGCGGTGGAAAAGGATGCGCGCTGCATCCCCGCGCTGGCCGAGATTGCCGCGCATTACCCCGGTCGGCTTGAGGTCATTAACGGTGACGCGCTGGATGTCGATGTGCTGAGCCACCTGACGCCGCCGATCAAGATTGCCGCGAACCTGCCCTATAATGTGGGGACCGAGCTTCTGGTGCGCTGGTTAACGCCCGCGCAATGGCCGCCGGTGTGGGACAGCCTGACGCTGATGTTCCAACGCGAGGTGGCCGAACGGATCGTGGCGCAGCCGGGCGACAACCATTACGGGCGCCTTGCGATCCTTGCGCAATGGCGCACAACCGCGCGTATCGTGATGAGCCTGCCACCCGAGGCCTTCACCCCTGCCCCCAAGGTTCATTCGGCGGTTGTGCATCTGAAGGCGCTGCCCGAACCGCGCTATCCGGCGAATGCAAAAATCTTGTCCGAGGTTGTCGCGGCAGGCTTCAACCAGCGGCGCAAGATGCTGCGGGCCTCGCTTAAAGGCGTGCATCCGCAAATCGAGACGCTTTTGGAAGAAGCTGGCATCAAACCGACCGAGCGCGCCGAGCGCGTGACGATCGAGGCGTTCTGCCGGCTGGCCCGCATCGTCGAGGCCGCCCGCCAGAACTGAAAAACCGCGCCGTTTCGGGCGCGGCTTCCTGATTTCATCCACCTTACGCGGCGTCGTCGGATTTGGGCGCTTCGCCCTCGCCCTTTTGCGCGCGGGGTTTGCGTGGCGCGCGCGGACGGCGCGGCTTTTTCGCGGGTGCTTCGTCCTCTGCCGCGGGGGCTTGGGGAGCGGAGCCTTCCTCGGTTGCCGGAGCTTCGGCTGCGGGGGCTGCCGCAACGGGTTCGACCGCCTGACGGGGCGCACGCGATTCCGGCGTCTCGACCAGACCAGCGCTGTCATCCTCGCCTTGGCGCGCATCGTCGCGCTGGTTGTTCACGTCACCATTATCACCGTTCTGGCGCTGATCGCGCTGGAACTGCTGCTGGCGCTGACGCTCTTCTTGCTGCTGCGCCATCTCGCGCTGCGCAGCCCCCAGCATCCGCGTGTAATGCTCGGCGTGTTGCAAGAAGTTCTGCTCGGCCACGCGGTCGTTGCCAAGTTGGGCATCACGGGCAAGCTGAAGATATTTGTCGATGATCTGCTGCGGCGTGCCGCGGACCTTGCCTTCGGGACCGTTGGAATCGAAGACGCGGTTGACGACGTTGCCCATCGACCGTTGGCGGTTCGATTTGTTACGCGAGCGGGATTTCGAAGATCTCATGTGCGTTTGTTCATTCTGCCCGATTGCGGGCCTTGGATCTGGCTGCGAGAGCCCTTGCAGAGCCGGTCTTTGCGGGATGCGCGATCTCGCGCAGATCAGGAACGGCTATGTGAAGCTGAGCCGCGCGGGGGAGCAAGCTTCCACCCTGCGCAAATCCTGATAAGCATGATGTGCGCGCAGTTACAAGCTAAAATCTTGCTTATGCGACCAGTTTAGCGCCGCTTTGTGTCAAATACGCCTGTGTGCGGGCTACGCACAGCCGCAGCCGGTGTCATCTTGCGGTTTTTGCGCCAGAACCACGCGGTCGCGCCCGTCAAGGTCCTGGCGCACCTCGATATGCGTGAACCCTTCGGCGTGCAGCATGTGCGAAACGGCTTCTGCCTGTGTCGGCCCGATTTCCAGCACGATCCGCCCGCCCGACATCAGCCGCGCCCCTGCGCCGCGCGTAATCTGGCGGTAGGCCTCTAGCCCGTCCCCGCCCGGCGTCAGCGCCAGATGCGGCTCCCAGTCGTGGACATCGCGCGACAGGCCCGCCATTTCATCCGCCCCGATATAGGGCGGGTTGGAGACAATCAGATCGAAGCGCCCGTCGATCCGCGAATACCAATCCGAACATACGACCCCTGCGCGGGTATCGACACCGTGCCGCGCTGCGTTTTCGCGCGCGATGGCCAACGCCGCCTCGGACAGATCGGCGGCAGTTCCGGCTGCAAAGGGCATGTCTTTGAGCAGCGAAATCAGGATGCAGCCCGTGCCTGTGCCCAGATCAAGCACCTTGGTGAACGGGTGTTCCAGCGCGGCGGCAACCAGAATTTCGGTCTCGGGGCGCGGGTCGAGCGTATCTTGCGTGACCCGAAACTCGCGCCCCCAGAACAGGCGGCTTCCGGTGATCTGGCTGACAGGCTGATGCGCCAGACGCGCGGTGATTGCGGCTTCGAACGCAACCTCGACCTCGGGCGGAAGATCATCTTGCAGCGCGAGCGTCAGGCGATCAGGCGCAAGCCCCATCGCAAAGGCCAGCAAGCGCCGCGCATCCCCTGCCGCGCCCGCCTGCCCCGCCTCGGCCAACCGACGCGAGGCCAGAACAAGCGCTGCCTGCGCCTTCATTGCGACATCTCCGCCAGCTTGGCTGCCTGATCGTCGGCAATCAGCGCATTGATTACCGCGTCCAGATCGCCCTCGATAATCTGCCCCAGCGAATAGAGCGTCAGGTTGATCCGGTGATCGGTCATCCGGCCTTGCGGGAAATTATAGGTGCGGATGCGTTCCGAGCGGTCGCCCGACCCGACCTGAGCCTTCCGGCTATCGGCGCGTTCCTTGGCGGCGCGGTCGCGCTCCATTTCATACAGCCGCGCGCGCAGAACAGCCATCGCATTGGCGCGGTTCTGGTGCTGCGACTTTTCAGAGCTTGTCACCACCAGCCCCGTCGGCAAGTGGGTTATCCGCACGGCGGAATCGGTCGTGTTGACGTGCTGACCGCCAGCGCCCGAAGAGCGCATCGTGTCGATACGGATGTCGCCTGCCGGAATGTCGATGTCGACCTCTTCGGCCTCGGGCAGAACCGCCACGGTCGCCGCCGAGGTATGGATGCGCCCGCCCGCTTCGGTCTCGGGGACGCGCTGGACGCGGTGCACACCGGATTCGAACTTGAGGCGCGCAAAGACCCCCTCGCCCTCGATCCGCGCGACGGCCTCTTTCACGCCGCCAAGTTCGGTCGCGGAAAACTCCATCAACTCGAACCGCCAGCCTTTGGTTTCGGCATAGCGCTGATACATCCGCAGCAAATCACCGGCAAAAAGCGCGGCCTCCTCGCCGCCCGTGCCGGGACGGATTTCCAGAATTGCGGGGCGCGCATCGGCGGCGTCTTTCGGCAACAGAGCAAGGCGCAGCGCGTGCTCCATTTCGGGAATGCGGGCCTTGAGGCGCGGAAGCTCCTCCTCGGCAAGGTCGCGCATCTCGGGGTCGGCCAGCCAGCCTTCGGCCTCGCGCAGGTCATCGCGGGCCTGATTATAGGCCTGAATTTCACCGACGACAGGCTTTAGCTCGGAATACTCGCGCGAGATACGCGCGATTTCCGCAGGCTCCGCGCCCGCAGACAAACGCGCCTCGAGATATTCGAAACGCTCTAGAATCTGGGCAAGTTTTTCAGTGGGTAACATGGGGGATGGGTTTGGCGCGGCGCGCGTCCCCCGTCAAGCAGGTTCGGCGCGCCGCAGCCCCGATCAGTCGAACTTGCGCAGACGCGCGATCAGCGACGAGGTATCCCAACGCCCGCCGCCCATCTTTTGCACGTCCTTGTAGAACTGGTCGATGAGGGCCGTCGCCGGCAGGCTCGCGCCGTTTTCATTGGCCGTGCGCAGGCAAATATCCAGATCCTTGCGCATCCAGTCGACCGCGAAACCGAAATCGAACGTGTCGGCCTCCATCGTCTTGTAGCGGTTCGACATCTGCCAGCTTCCGGCGGCACCCTGAGAAATAACCTCGACCACATCCGAGATCGACAGACCGGCTTTTTCCGCGAAATGCAGGCTCTCGGAAAGCCCCTGCACCAGCCCCGCAATCGCGATCTGGTTACACATCTTGGTCAACTGCCCTGCCCCGCTTTCACCCAGACGGCGGCAGATTTTCGAATAGGCGGCGATCACCGGTTCGGCGCGGGCGTAATCATCTGCGTCGCCGCCACACATGACAGACAGCACACCGTTTTCGGCCCCCGCCTGCCCGCCCGAGATCGGCGCATCGACGAAGCCAAGCCCGCGCTCGGCGGCAAGCGATGACAGCTCGCGCGTAACCTGCGCCGAAACCGTTGTGTGATCGACCAGAACCGCGCCCTTGTCCATGCCCGCAAATGCCCCGTCTGCACCGGCACAGACCACGCGCAGATCGTCATCATTGCCGACACAGGTCATCACGAACTCGGCGCCCTTTGCGGCCTCGGAGGGCGTTTTGGCGCAAGCCCCGCCATGCTCGGCCACCCATTTTTCGGCCTTGGCAAACGTGCGGTTATAGACCGTGACCTCATGGCCCTTTGCCGCCAGATGCCCCGCCATCGGATAGCCCATCACGCCAAGCCCCAGAAACGCAACCTTCGCCATAGTTCACCCTTTCGTTGCCGCGCGCGCAGGCGCGTTGAAAATCCTTCTCCTGTGACTTAGTAACGGCTCACCCCCGCCCGTCAACCAAAGGCCGGGGCCGACAAAGGGTAAAAGCGCGATGATCACCTTTTTCCGCTGGACGATCCGGCTGGTGTCTTTTGTTCTGATTGCGACGATCCTCGCCGTGATGGGGCTGTATTATTTTGCCGCCCGGTCTCTGCCCGATTACAACGAGGGCTACACAGTCAGTGGCATCTCCGCGCCCGTCGAGATTGTGCGCTCGACCGAGGATGTTCCCCATATCTTTGGCCAGACCGACGATGATGTGTTCTTCGCGCTTGGCCTTGCCCATGCGCAGGACCGGCTGTGGCAGATGACGCTGATGCGGCGCACGGTGCAGGGGCGCCTCTCCGAGGTATTCGGCGCCGAGACGCTGAAGACAGATGAACTCATGCGCCGGCTGGACCTCTATGGCGCGGCCCGCACCTCGGTCGAGGTGCAGGACCCGCAAACCCTTGCCGCGCTGAATGCATATGCCAACGGGGTCAACCAGTGGATCGAGCAGGTGAACTCTGGCGCGCGCGGCCGTGGCGCCCCCGAGTTCTGGCTGTTCAAGAACGAGGTTGCCTATTGGACCCCCGCCGATTCCATCGCGATCCTGAAGCTGATGGCCGTGCAGCTTTCGTCACAGGTCGAGACCGAGGTGCTGCGCGCGCGCATTTCCATGCTGAAGGGCGATTATCTGCGCGATATTATGCCCGATATGCCCGGAACAGGCGTTACCGCCCTGCCCGATTATGCGGCCCTCTTCCCCGGCATGAAAGCCATGCGCCATGCCGATGCAGCCGACACATGGCCACCCCTGATGCCGTTTCCCAAACGCGGGATGGCCGCCGCCTCGAACGCCTTTGCCGCGGGGCCGACGCGCTCGGCCGCTGGCGGGTCGCTGCTCGCCAATGACCCGCACCTGCCGCTGACCGCGCCGTCGCAATGGTATCTGGCGCGGCTGGAGCTGAAATCGGGCGGCGTGATTGGCGGCACTATTCCCGGGCTGCCCCTGGTTCTGACAGGGCGCAACGCGGAAATGGGCTGGGGGCTGACCTCGGCCTATATGGACGATCAGGATGTGTTTCTTGAGCAGGTCAACCCCGAGAATACCGAGCAATACCGCACCCCCGACGGCTGGGCCGATTTCGAGACGCGGCGCGCCATTATCGAGGTGAAAGACGCAGATCCCGTCACCGTAACCCTGCGCTGGAGCACGAACGGCCCGATCCTGCCCGGCAACCATTTCAAGCTGTCCACGGTGACGCCGCCCGGTCATGTGGCAGCGCTTGGCTGGACGGCGCTATCTGCCCGTGATCGCTCGATCAGCGCGGCCATGCGCCTGATGCGTGCAAAGAACATCCCGCAAGCCGTTGCTGCGACAAAAGATTTCACCGCGCCTGCGCAAAACCTGACATTGGCAGACGCGCATGGCGTTGCCCTTGTGATGGTCGGCGCCATGCCGGACCGTGACCCGCGCCACCAGACAAAAGGCCGGATGCCCGCGCCCGGCTGGAACCCCGAGAACCGCTGGCGCGGCACGCTGCCTGCCAGTGACAACCCGCAGGTTATCAATCCGGCCAGCCAACTGGTTTTGAACACGAATAACAAGCTGGTCGATCGCCCCTTCCCACAGCATGTCTCGTTCGACTGGGGCGACAGCCAGCGCATCCAGCGCCTGAGCCGCCTGATGGGCGAGCGCGAGGTGCATACCCGCGAAAGCTTTATCGCCGCGCAACTTGACAGCGTCAGCCCTGCCGCGCGGGGTCTTCTGCCGCTGGTGGGCGCGGATCTGTGGTTCACCGGCACGCCCGCGCCCAATGGCACCCCCGAGCGTCAGCGCCAGCGTGCGCTGGAACTGATGGCGGCCTGGGATGGCGATATGTCCGAGCACCTGCCCGAACCCCTGATCTATGCGGCCTGGATGAAAGCGCTGCAAAACCGGCTGATCCGCGACGAGCTTGGGCCGCTGGCCGAAGAGTTCACCCATATCGAGCCGCTGTTCCTTGAACGCGTGTTCCGCAACACCCAAGGGGCGTCTCGCTGGTGCGACGTCAAACAATCCGCGCCGGTCGAGACCTGCACCGACATCGCCCGAATCGCGCTGGACGAGGCACTGCTTGATCTAAGCGCTACCTACGGGCCAAATGTCGAAAGCTGGCGGTGGGGAGATGCGCATGAAGCGCAGCACGACCATCCGGTGCTGGGGCGTGTGCCCTTCCTGAACTGGATCGTGAATATCCGGCAATCGACCTCGGGCGGCGATTTCACGCTGCTGCGCGGCGTGACCGCTGGCACGGGAGAGACGCCCTTTGCGAATGTCCACGCTGCGGGCTATCGCGGGGTCTATGATTTTGCCGATCCGGATTCGTCGGTGTTCATCACAGCTACCGGCCAGTCGGGCCATCCGCTTTCGCGCCATTACGACGACCTGTCCGAGCTATGGCGGCGCGGCGAGTATATCCCGATGTCGCTTGACCCCGCGCTCGCGCGCGCGGCGGTGGCGGGGATCACCCGCCTGTCGCCTAAAGCGCCATGAACCGGCTTTGCTGGGTCGGGGTCCAGTTGACCTTGATCCGCCAGCCGTCCTTGCCCTGCCGTTCCGCGCGCACGACGTTCTGCTCATGCAGCCACGCCCGCGCGCGCCCCGCCGAGAATGGCAGGTTAAGCACTTCTTCGATCCGCTCTTCGGCCAGCCGGTCCTCGATATTGGCCAAGAGAGCATCCAGCCCCTCGCCCGTGATCGCGGACACGGCCTGAACCTCGCTGCGCCGCGCATCCTGCACCAGAAGAGCTGCACGAATTTCGGGCGAGAGCGCGTCGATCTTGTTCCAGACCTCGATCAGGGTGACGTCCTCGTCCACGCCAAGACCTTCCAGAATTTCGGCCACATCCTCGGCCTGTTCCTCGGTCTCGGGGTGCGAAATGTCGCGCACATGCAAGATCAGATCGGCCTCAAGCACCTCTTCGAGCGTCGCGCGGAAAGCGGCAACCAGTTCGTGCGGCAGGTCAGAAATAAAGCCCACCGTATCGGACAGAATGATCTTGCGCCCAGACGGCAGCGTCACCCCCCGCATCGTCGGGTCGAGCGTGGCGAAAAGCATATCCTTCGCCATCACATCCGCACCGGTCATCCGGTTGAAAAGCGTCGACTTTCCGGCGTTGGTATAGCCCACCAGCGCGACAATCGGGAACGGCACCTTGCGCCGCGCTGCGCGGTGCAACTCGCGCGTTTTTACGACTTTCGCAAGCTGGCGACGGATGCGGATAACTTGTTCGTCAATGGCGCGCCGGTCGGCCTCGATCTGGGTTTCGCCGGGGCCGCCGACAAAGCCAAGTCCGCCGCGCTGGCGCTCAAGGTGGGTCCAGGCACGCACAAGCCGCGTGCGCTGATAGCTGAGCGCCGCAAGTTCAACCTGCAACACACCCTCGCGGGTGCGCGCACGGTCGGCAAAAATCTCAAGGATCAGCCCCGTCCGGTCGAGGAGCTTGACCCCCCACTGCTTTTCCAGATTGCGCTGCTGGATTGGCGAAACCGGCCCGTCGACCAGCACCAGATCGACCTCGGCCGCCTCCAGCCGGCCTTTCAACTCGGCCAGCTTACCCGTGCCGAACAGATGGCCGGGATGCAGCTTGGCCAGCGGCACCACTTCGGAGCCGACAACATCGAGATCCGGCAAGGCCGCCGCCAACGAAACAGCTTCGGCCAGCCCGTGTTCAGGCAAACGCCGAGAGGCCGCACCCTTCAGCGCGGGGTGCAGCACATAGGCCCGCGTCGGGCCGTCGCGCGATTCAATTGCGTCGCTCAGTCTTCGCCCTCATACAGAGAGATCGTCTGGCCCGGCATGATCGTCGAGATCGCATGTTTGTAAACAAGCTGGCTCTGGCCATCACGACGCAGCAGCACACAGAAGTTGTCAAACCACGTAATCACGCCTTGCAACTTGACCCCGTTGATCAGGAAGATCGTGACCGGAATCTTGGTCTTGCGGACATGATTGAGAAAAGCGTCCTGCAGGTTTTGTTTATCGGCAGCCATTGTTCTTGCCTTTTATTATTGTCGCGCATTGGGGCAGATCGCCTGCCCATATTCACAGTATGAGTATTCTATGGGGAGATTCCAGACCCAAAATCAGCCTGTTAGAGAACTATTCGCCCGAAAATCCGCCTGAATTATGTGCAGATCGGGATCAGTTGCGCCAGAACTCGGGGTTGAAGAGCGCGATAAAGGCAAGCGTTTCAAGGCGTCCCAGCACCATCGCAAGCGCCAGAACGAACTTGGACCCCTGATCGAGCAAAGCCCAGTCGAGGGGCTTGTCGGCCGCGACCTCGACCAGCGGGCCGGTGTTGGTCAGGGCGGAGATTGTCATCACCGTCGCGGGTTCGAAGGACATACCAAGGATCGAGAGTGCCGTCATCACCAGCGCAATCGCGAAAGCAAACATCATAAAGACGATCCAGGCGATATAGGCGCCTTCGCGGCGCAAACGCCGCTCGACCGTGCCGCCTCCGGCAACCGAGGCCGGATAGATCAGGCGTTCCAGTTCGCGCTCGCCGTGGCGCATCATCGCATAGACCCGCAACAGGCGCACACCGCCCGCCGTGGTTGCAACGCCCCCGCCCACAATCGCGACGCCCGCCAGAATCATCCCCGAGGTGCCAAGCCCCGACCATTGCCGCGCCTCGCTCCATTCGGTCGATTCAAATCCCGTCGTCGTCAGGAAGGACAGCGTTGTGAACAGCCCGCCCCAAAGCGCCGAAAACACCGATCCCGCATTGGCCGCGCTTTTCACGTCAATCGCCGCGATCCAGTGACGCAGCACCAGAAGCGCCGTCACCGAAAGCACGATCCCCGCCGCCAGACGCAGTTCCGGGTCATCCCCGATCCGCGCCGAGGCCCGCAGCTCCCCCCCACCAGGCCAGAGCCTGCGCGACAAGGCCGGCACGAAAAACGCCAGCATCAGCGCCTCGCCCGCCACCCCCGAGGGCGCATGTGCACCTACAGGCAGTGACGTAATCCCCGAGGTCGAAAGCACCGACATCGCATGAACCAGCCCGACAAGCGCCGGATCGCCCGCGAGGATCAGCAAAATCCACAGCGCAGCCGTCAGCCCGAGATAGGCAGGCGCAAGCTGCATCACGAAATAGACCAGCCGCTCGGAGGTATCAGCGACGCGTTCGGTGCGCATTGGCGCGGCCCCCGTCGTGCCCCCCATAACGCCCGTGGCAAACACTTCAAACCCGCCAAGCCGCAAAGGCGCCAGCACCGCAATCGCCACCACCAGCATGAAGAACCCGCCAAGCCAGCCCACAGTCGCGCGCCACAGATGCAGGCTGGGGGCCAACCGCCCCGCGTCATAAAGCGTCCCGCCTGTCGTGGTGAACGACGAAACCATCTCCCACCAGCTATTGAACAGCCCCGTATCCGGCACCGCCTCGTTAAACGGCACTGCCAGCATCAAGGGCAGCAGCAAAAACGCCGCGATCAGTGACAGCAGATTGTCGCGCCCCGGATGCCCCTTCGGATTGCCGTATGTCGCCAGCCCGACCAGCAGCGTCATGAACGAGAACAGCAGACCCATATAGAAAAACGGCCGCCCCGTGGCGTAATCGCTTGAGACCAGCGCATGAGAGGCGGGCAGGAACATCGCCAGCGCGCCGATCCCCATCAGGACGACGGCCAATGGCAAACGCTGCACGCTCAGGAGGAACCGCTCCATGACAGATCAGAAGAAATCAATGGTGACTTGCAGCAGGCGCTCGACCTCGGGCACATCCGCCGCCAGCACAAACATGGCGATGGTGTCGCCTTCCTCGATGCGGGTCGTGCCGCGCGCGATGACCACCTCGTTGCCCTTTTTCAGCGCACCAACCAGCACGCCTTCGGGGAAATCGACCTCGCGCACCAGCTTGCCCGTGATCGGAGAGGTGCCCATGACTTGCGCCTCGATCACCTCGGCCTCGGCGTCGCCAATCGAATAGACGCCCTGCACCCGCCCGTGCCGGATATGGCGCAGGATCGAGGACACGGTCGTTGCGCGCGGGTTGATATAGGCGTCGATGTCCAAGGGTGCCATCAGCGTGGCCAGCGTCGGGTCGTTCACCAGCGTGATCGCCATCTTGCAGCCCGCCTGCTTGGCGCGCACCGAGACAAGGATATTCGTCTTGTCGTCATCCGTCACCGCCAGCACCGCATCCGCGCGCGAGATATTCGCCTCTTCCAGAAGCTCCGCGCTCAGCCCGTCACCATTCAGCACAATCGTGCGCTCCAGCGCATCGGCGGCCTTTTCAGCGATCGCACGGTTTTTCTCGACCACCTTGGCGCGGATTTTGTCATTGCGCGCCTCAAGCGCGCGCGCCACCCCAAGCCCGACATTGCCGCCGCCGATAATCACGATCCGCTCTTGTTTGCGCGTCGCCTTGCCGAAGATTTCCAGCGTGCGGTCAGTGTCCTTGGCATGAGAGAAGACGTAGATCTGGTCGCCTTCGAAAAGCTGATCGCCCGGCTCTGGCGCGAACAGACGCCCCTCGCGGCGCACGCCAACTACAATCGCGCGCAGCGTGGAAAACAAGTCCGTCAACTGCGTCAAGGGCGTATTCAGCACCGGGCAATCGCCATCCAGCGCGATCCCCAAAAGCTGCGCCTCACCGCCAAGAAAGTTCTCGGTGTCAAAGGTCGCGGGGGCCGCAAGGCGTTGCAACGCTGCCTCGGCGACCTCGCGCTCGGGGCTGATAATCACGTCGATCGGCAGATGCTCGCGCCGGTAAAGATCGGAATATTGCGGCGCGAGATAGGATTGCGCCCGAAGCCGCGCGATCTTGCGCGTGACGCCGAACACCGACTGCGCGACCTGACAGGTGACCATGTTCACTTCGTCCGAATAGGTCGCCGCGATAATCAGGTCGCAATCCGCCGCCCCCGCCTGATCCAGCACATCGGGGTGCGAGGCAAAGCCCACAACGCCGCGCACATCCAGCGTGTCAGAGGCGCGCCGCACCAGCTCGGGGTTGGAATCAACGATTGTCACATCGTTGCTCTCGCCGGCAAGCTGGCGTGCGATCTGCCAGCCAACCTGGCCAGCGCCGCAGATAATGACCTTCATGGGCAAGTCCTCCGAGGCTCGGTCGCCTCCTGTCTATTGCCAGAGGGTCAGCCGGTCAATCAAGCTCGTCTTCGACATGGGCCACGCGCGCGCCCGCCTTGGTGCTGGTCACAACGCCAAGGGATTTCAGCTTGCGGTGCAGAGCCGAACGCTCCATGCCGACGAAATTGGCGGTGCGCGAGATATTTCCGCTGAACCGGTTGATCTGGGTCAGCAGGTATTCGCGTTCGAACAACTCGCGCGCCTCACGCAAGGGAAGCGTCGCCAACTGCCCGCTGAGCGTCAGCCGACCGTCATCGCCAGACGCTTCACTTTCTTGCGGCAAGTCCTTGGATTCAATCGGACCTGTGCCTTCACCCAGGATTAGAATACGCTCGATCACATTGCGCAACTGGCGGATATTGCCCGGCCAGTCCATCGTCTGGATCACCGCCGCCGCCTCCTCCGAAATTTCGCGCAGCGGCAGGCCTTGCGAGCGGTTGAACCCTTCGATGAAATACTGCGCCAGAAGCGGCACATCCTCGCGCCGTTCGGCTAAGGAGGGCACAGCAATTGGCACCACGTTCAGCCGGTCATAAAGCTCTTGCCGGAAGCTGCCCTGTTCGATCAGCCCGCGCAAATCCCGCGTGGTCGAGGAAATCACCCGCAGATCGACCCGCACCTTATCGGCGCCGCCCACGCGGGTGAACTGTTGCTCGGTCAGAACGCGCAGGATTTTCGACTGTGTTCCCAAGGGCATATCGGCCACTTCGTCGAAATAAACAACTCCGCCATGCGCCTGCTCCAGAAGCCCTTTTTCAACCCCGCGCTCGGGCGTCTCGCGGCCAAACAGCACCTCTTCCACGCGCTCGGGTTCAATGGACGCCGAACTCACCGAGACGAAAGGCGCATTCGCGCGCCCCGAATTGGCATGGATAAACCGCGCCGCCAGTTCCTTGCCAGACCCCGGCTCGCCCGTCAGCATCACACGGCCGTTTGATTTTGTAACCTTATCAAGCTGTTCACGCAGCTTCTTAAAGCCGGCTGACTGGCCAATCATCTCGCCCAGATCGCCGCCCTGACGGCGCAGGCTAGAGTTCTCACGCCGCAGACGGGCCGTCTCCATCGCGCGGGCAACAACGACAAGTAACTGGTCGATATTAAATGGTTTTTCGATGAAATCATAAGCGCCTTGCTTGATCGCAGCAACCGCAATCTCGATGTTCCCGTGCCCCGAGATGATAATTACCGGCACGTCGGGATTGTCGCGTTTGACGTGCTTGAGAATGTCGATCCCATCCATCCGGCTGTCTTTCAGCCAGATGTCCAGAACCATCAGCGACGGTTCTTTCGCGTTCAGCTCGTCCATGCACTCGTCCGAGCTGCCCGCCGTGCGGGTTTCATAGCCCTCGTCGCCCAGAATATCCGCGATCAGCTCACGGATGTCTTTTTCATCATCAACAATCAGAATATCACTCATGTCGTCCCCGTTGCGGGCAGCCCCGCTCTTTCGGTGATTGCACGCGGCCCCGTGCGGGCTCGTGGCAACCGGATTTCAGCAAGCGCCCCACGATGGGCACCCTCTTCAAAGGCGGGCGCATCGGTCAAAACCAGCGTACCGCCATGTTCTTCAATGATTTTTTTGACAATCGACAGGCCAAGCCCGGTGCCCTTTGCCCGCGTCGTTACATAGGGCTCGAACAGGCGCGAGCGATCCTGAGGCAACCCGACCCCATTATCCGCGATCCGGATCGTAATCTGCTCAGGAGCGGCCTCCATCTCAACCTGAACGCGCGGTTTATATTCGTCATGAACGCCTTTTTCGCAAAGACTTTCAATGGCTTCTCCGGCGTTCTTGATAAGGTTCGTAACCGCCTGTGAAATCATTGTGGCATCAAGCTCGACGATCACCTCGCCCGTGGGAAGTTTGGCCTCCAGCGCGGCCCCATGAAGCGCCCCCTCTTGCAAGAGCACCGCATCGCGCATGAGTTGCGCCAGATCGCAGTCGCGCCGGTCGGGTTCGGGCATCCGCGCAAAGCGAGAAAACTCGTCAACAATGCGTCGTAAATCATTGGTTTGACGCACAATAACGCCCGTATACTGATCCAGAGCCTCTTGATCGACGCCCTCAACTTTGCTGAACTTGCGCTTCAGCCGCTCGGCCGAAAGCTGGATCGGCGTCAGCGGGTTCTTGATCTCATGCGCGATGCGCCGCGCGACATCCCCCCAAGCCGCCAGACGCTGCGCAGAAACCAGTTCGGTTACATCGTCAAAGGCAATCACATAGCCCTCTGCACTGCCTTCGGTATTCTGCCGCTCGGCCATCCGCACAAGCAGACTTTCAAGCCGCCCGCCGCGGGAAACGCGGATCTCCTCTTGCGCGACCTCATTAATTCCGTCCCTCAAGCGATTGAAAAGAGACCCGAATTCAGGAACACTATCGGTTAGGGGAAGGCCATGGTCGCGCGCGCTTTCCAGGTCAAGGATTTTGATCGCCGAGCGGTTCAGGAACTCGATCCGCCCCTCGGCATCCAGCCCGATCACCCCCGACGTCACCGAGCCAAGCACCGAGTCGAACATCCGGCGGCGTTCCTCGGTCGTGGCATGTGAGGCGACAAGCTCGTCGCGCTGCTGTTTCAACTGGCGCGTCATCCGGTTGAAGCTTTGACCAAGGGTGGCGATTTCATCTTCGCCTTGCTCCTCGATCACCCGCGCGTCAAGATCGCCCGCCCCGACCCGTTCAGCCGCCTGCGCCAGCCGCCCGATCGGGCGCGAAAGGCGTTCGGCAAACCACAGCCCCAGCCACACCGCCGCCAGAACAAGCAAAAGCGCAAAGCCGAAATAGACCAGCCCGAATTCGAACAGAACCCGCCCGCGCGTCGCCTCAAGCTGTTGATAAAGCCCGACAGTTTCGCGCGTATCATCCAGAAGCGACAGCACCTCGCCATCGACCGCGCGCGAGATATAGAGATAGCGGTCGACATAGGCATCAAGTTCGAGCAGCGACCGGAACTCGGAGTTTGGCCAGTCTTCGATCAGCAAGGTGCCGCCGTCCGCCTGCTTGATCTGATCGGCGGTGGGCTGTTCGTAGTCAAACAGGTAGCTACGATCCCCGCGCGCGATTATTTCTCCGGCACCATCAATGACATAGGCCTCTTTCAGGCCACGCTGAACCCCTGCCTGCCCGATCGTCAGCAATTCGCGCAGGTCGCCATCCGAGATGAAATTCGCAGCCTGCCGCCGCAGGTTCAGAAACGAGGCAAGCGCATCCGTGTCGGCCTTGAGATCGCGCCGGTGCTCTTCCTGATAAGCCTCGGCTGCGGTGAGCGATGCGCCCACGACCTCGCGCACACGGTCCGAAAACCAGCCTTCAAGGCCGATATTCACCGTCAAGCCGGCAAAAAGCGCGACCAGAACCGTCGGCACAAGCGCGATCCCCGCGAACACCCCGGTGAGCCGCAGCGTCAATTGAGAGCCGGCTGATCTCGCGCGCCGCGCTGCGATCATCTGCAACAGACGGATCGCGATCAGCCCCGCGAGCAGCAGAAAATAGATGAAATCCGCCAGCAGAGTCAGCCGCAATCCGGTCGAATCCGCGCCCTGCCCCAAAGGCCCGAGCACCGTAAAGGTCAGCACCGCCAGCACAGGCCCAAGCGCAACAAGGCTCAGCGTAAACAGGTTCTTCACGCGCCGCTGCCGACGCAGGCGAACCAGTCGCTCCCAAGTTGCCGTTTGCGGCCGTCGCAGCAAGAATGCCCCCATCGAATACGGGCTGCCTTGCGCGAATCCGGTAATGTAAATCCGCAACAGCCCCCTGTTGCCTGTTTACATCAGTTTGCGACGGCGAGTCACCTGAATATCGAGATCCGTGATCTTTTTTCGCAAGGTATTGCGGTTGATGCCAAGCAAATCGGCACATCTGGCCTGATTGCCGCCGGTCGCATCCAGCGCGATCTCGATCAGCGGAGCCTCCATTTCCTTCAGTATGCGATCATAAAGACCCGGTGCAGGCAGCGCGCCGCCATGCAGATCGAAGTAGCGGCGCAGGTGGCGCGCAATAGCGGCGGACAGCTTTTCGCCCTCGCCCCCTTGTCGCAACGGCTCCATCGCGGGCTGGCTGCCAAGCACGAATTCGACCTCGGCGCGGGTAATCTCTGGCTCGCCCGAGGTGACAACCAACCGGCGCACGGTATTTTCAAGCTGACGCACATTGCCGGGCCACGGATAGGCGCGCACCAGTTGCTTGGCGTCATTCGAGAGGCGGCGCAGCCCCAGCCCCTCGCGCTCGGCCCGCGCAAGGAAATGCTCGGCCAGAAGCGGAATATCCTCGACCCGCTCGCGTAGCGCAGGCACATGCAGCGTGACACCGCAGAGACGATAATACAGGTCCTGGCGGAATTTCCCGGCCTCCATCGGGCCGGTCAGGTCGATCTGCGTGGTCGCAAGGATACGCGGCGCGCTTTCGGGCAGCGAGTCGAGCATCCGCACCACCCGCGCCTGCGTATCGTCGTCGTAATCGCCCACCTCGTCGAAGACGAGCGAGCCACCCTTGGCCCGCGACAGCAACATTGATGGCCCCTCGGCACCTTGTAGATCGTTAGCCTGCGCCACCACAAAGGGTAGCGTCCGGCGATCAGAAAAATCGTGGATCGCGCGGGCCACAAGCGATTTTCCTGTGCCGCTTTCGCCCGCGATCAGAACCGGAAGATCGGCGTTCATCACCCGCGCGACAAGGCGATACAGCTCTTGCATTGCAGTTGTGCGTCCGACCAGAGGCAGATCGTCACCAATCCCGCCGGTTGGTCCCTCCTCGCGCGGCGCGCTGCGGGAGCGGCGCTTTATATCCAGCGCGCGAGAGGCACGTTTCATCAGGTCGGGCAGGTCAAAGGGCTTGGGCAGATAGTCATAGGCCTCGGCCTCGGCCGCCTGAATCGCCGTCATGATGGTATTTTGCGCCGAGATCACGATCACCGGAAGACCGGGGCGCAACTCGGTGATCTTCGGCAGCGCCTCGATCCCGTTTCCGTCCGGCATCACCACATCCGAGATCACCAGATCGCCCTTGCCCTCTTCGACCCATCGCATCAGCGTCACCAGCGAGGCCGTCGCATGGACCTTGCACCCCGCCCGCGTCAGCGCCTGCGTCAGAACCGTGCGGATCGTGCGGTCGTCATCAGCAACAAGAACGGTGCCGTCCATAGATCAAACCTCCTTGGGAGCGATGGGAAGGGAAACGCGGAACACCGTGCGGCCGGGGGCGGAATCAACGCTGATCCAGCCGTCATGGTCCGAGATGATTTTCGAGACCAGCGCGAGGCCAAGCCCCGTGCCATTCTCGCGCCCCGAGACAAAGGGCTCGAACACCGATCCCGCAATGTCGGGCGGCAGGCCCGGACCATCGTCGATGATCTCGACTTGCAACGGCAGCGCCTGCCCCGATCCATCCTCGCGCCGCAAACGCAGTGCGTAATCATAAAAGGTATGGAGCCTGATCCGCCCTTGCCCCCTGGCCGCCTCGGAGGCGTTTTTCAGCAGGTTCAGAAACACCTGCGTCAACTGGTCTGGATCGCCCCATGTGTTCGGCAGCGAGGGGTCGTAATCTTCCTCGATCAGCATATGCGCGCCAAAACCAACCTCTGCCGATTTGCGCGCGCGATCCAGAATATCGTGCAGGTTCACAGGTTTACGCTCGGGCAGGCGAAGGTTTCCGAACTGCTCGACCTGCTCTAACAGCTTCACCACGCGCCGCGTCTCATCCACGATCAGATCGGTCAGTTCCAGATCGTCACCCGTCAGGTTCATCGACAAAAGCTGCGCCGCCCCCGCGATCCCCGCCAGAGGGTTCTTAATTTCATGCGCCAGCATCTCGGCCATGCCAATTGCAGACCGCGCCGCCGTTTTCACCATCGAGGCACGGCCCAGACGGTCGGCAATCTCGCGCGGCGAAATCAAGAGCATCACACGGTCAGGGTCATCCCCAACAGGCGCGGCCTGAAGGTTGCACTGCACCGGCGCGCGTTCGCCCGTCGTCACATCGACATCGTTCACAAACAGGTCCGAGCGGTTATGCCGGACGCGGTGGAAAATCTCTTCCAAGGGCGCCGCAATCGACAGCCGCTCCAGCACATTCTTGCCGTTCAAAGACCGTGCGGACAGGTTGAGGAACAACTCCGCGGCGGGGTTTACCTTCTCAACGCAATCGGCCCCGTCGATAATCAGCGCGGGCACCGGAAGTGAGGTCCAGATCGTATCCGAGGCGCTCATGCGGCGGTCCTTTCCGAAAAGGCGTCGCGGATCAGGGAAAGCGTTTTTGCAGGCGTGTCCGAGACCATCAACTCTGCACGCAGGGGCGCATCGACGCGCTCGGCATACCAGCCCAGATGCTTGCGCGCGAGGCGCAGGCCAAGCTCAGCCCCGTAGAACCCGAGGATCGACTCGTAATGCTCTGAAATAAAATCACAAAGTGCGTTTGTTTGCGGGATTTTCGGTGCCTCTGCCCCATGCAGCGCACTGGCGATTTCCGCCAGAACCCACGGCGCCCCTTGCGCGCCGCGCCCCACCATCACTCCATCCGCCCCCGAAAGCTCGCGCGCCAAACGCGCGCTGGCCACATCGGTAATGTCGCCATTTGCCACCACCGGCACACGCACGGCATCCTTAACCGCGCGGATCGCGGCCCAATCGGCCTGCCCCTTGTAAAACTGCATCCGCGTGCGCCCGTGAATGACGATCATCTGCACGCCAGCCGCCTCGGCCCGCGCCGCGATTTGTGCCGCGTTGAGGCTGGCCCCATCCCAGCCAAGCCGCATCTTCAGCGTCACCGGCAGGTCAACCGCGCCGACCACCGCCTCGATCAGTCGCAGCGCATGGTCGGGGGTGCGCATCAGCGCCGCCCCCGAGGCGCCCCCTGTCACCTTTTTCGCGGGACACCCCATGTTGATGTCGATGATCCGCGCCCCCATATCCGCCACGATCTTCGCGGCCTCGGCCATCGGCTGCGCCTCGCGCCCCGCAAGCTGCACCGAGCACGGCAGATCAAGCCCCAGCTCGGTCCGCGCCTTGGCCCGCACCGATGGCTTCGCCGTCAGCATCTCGCCGCTTGCGACCATCTCCGAGACGACCAGCCCCGCGCCGAACCGCGCCACCATCCGCCGGAACGGCAAATCGGTGATCCCCGCCATCGGCGCAAGCAGCACCGGCGGGTCGATAGTCAACTGTCCAAGCGTGATCGCCACGGTGATTTCCTTCGTTGGTGCCTCCGAATTAGTCGCTTGCGCGCAGAATCACAAACAGAACCCGCCCAAAACGCGGCACAAAACAGCAAATGCCTAATTATTAATCGCAACACCGCCGATCGCATGACCACGCGCCGCGATTGCACCCAAAGGCCGGATCGCCTAAATCCATATACCAGAAGCAGGAGTGGACATGAGCACAGCCGCCATTATCGTCGCAGCCGGTCGCGGCACCCGTGCAGGCGGGGATACGCCGAAGCAATGGCAAGACCTGAACGGCAAGCCGGTTCTGGCACATACGGTCGCGGCTTTCGCGGGGCTGGATCGCGTCGTCGTGGTGCTGCATCCTGAAGACATGGAGCGCGGATTGCAGACCTTCGGCGGAGCCGTCACGCTGGTCGCAGGCGGGGCATCTCGCGCGGGGTCCGTGCGCAACGCGCTGGAGGTTCTGGCGGGCGCGGGCATCGACAAGGTGCTGATCCACGATGGCGCGCGCCCCCTGGTCAGCGCGGATCTGATCGCGCGCGTTGTCGAGGCTCTGGATCATTCGCAGGCCGCCGCCCCCGCCCTGCCCGTCACCGATGCGCTGTGGCGCGGAGAGAATGGGCTGGTCGCGGGCACGCAATCGCGCGAGGGGCTTTATCGGGCACAGACGCCGCAGGGCTTCCGCTTTGACGCGATCCTCGCCGCGCATCGCGCCCATCCCGCAGATGCCGCCGACGATGTTGAAATCGCCCGCGCGGCGGGGCTGGACGTGCATATCGTGACCGGCTCCGAGACCAACCTGAAGATCACCTTCGCAGAGGATTTCGCGCGCGCGCGCGCCAAGATGGGGCAAAACATGGATATTCGACTGGGCAACGGCTATGATGTGCACGCATTCGAAGAGGGCGATCACGTCATCCTCTGCGGCGTGCGCATCCCGCATATCAAAAAGCTCAAGGGCCATTCCGACGCCGATGTCGGGATGCACGCGCTGACGGATGCGATTTACGGCGCGCTGGCCGAGGGCGACATCGGGCGGCACTTCCCGCCAAGCGATCCGCAGTGGAAGGGCGCGGCCTCGGAGATATTCCTCAAACACGCGATTGATCTTGCGCGCGCAAAGGGCTTTCGCCTTGCCAATGCCGATGTGACCCTGATCTGCGAGCGCCCGAAAATCGGCCCGCACGCGGGGGCGATGATGGCAGAGCTTGCCCGCATCATGGGGGTCGAGGAAACCCGCATCTCGGTCAAGGCGACCACCTCCGAGCAGCTAGGCTTTACCGGCCGCGAAGAGGGCATCGCCTCGATCGCGACCGCCACGCTTATCAAGGACTAAGCCCCATGAACCGCGAGAGCCTGACGCTGATCAACACCTTCTTCTACACCGGTCTGATGAAGCCCGCTCCGGGCACATGGGGGTCGCTCGCGGCGCTTGTCGTCGGCTGGGGGATCGAGCGGTATCTGGGCTTCTGGCCGCTGGTGGTGGCGACGGTTCTGGTAACGGCGCTTGGCTTTGTCACCATCGCCGCCGAGCTGGCGCTGCGTCCCGGCGACGAAGACCCCTCGGAAATCGTGATCGACGAGGTCGCGGGCATGTGGCTGGCGCTGCTGTTCCCCGCTGCGGGCTTCTGGATGCGCGATATGTCGATGGTCTGGCCCGGCCCGATTGCGGCTTTCGCGCTGTTCCGGCTGTTTGACATCACCAAGCCGTGGCTTGTTGGCCGCGCGGACCGGCGCGGCGATCCGGCGGGAGTGATGCTGGACGATCTTTGGGCGGGGCTGTTTGCCGGACTTTGCACGCTGGTTCTGGCAGGTCTTTATCATGCGGTGCTGATGTGAGCCATGCCGCACAGGTTTTAGACGCCGCGAAAGCGAAAGGCGTGATGGTCGCCACAGCCGAAAGCTGCACCGGCGGCATGGTTGCGGCGGCACTCACCGATGTCGCGGGGTCGTCGGCGGTCGTCGAGCGCGGCTTTGTCACCTATACTAACGCCGCCAAGACCGAGATGCTGGGCGTGCGCGCGCAAACCCTTGCCGATTGGGGCGCAGTGTCCGAGCAGGTCGCGCGTGAAATGGCCGATGGCGCGCTGGCACATTCTCGTGCCGATCTGGCCGTCGCGATCACGGGCATCGCGGGGCCAGGCGGCTCTGAACACAAACCCGAGGGGCGCGTCTGTTTTGGCCTGGCCGAAAAAGGCCATCCCACCCGCACGGAAACGGTGGAATTCGGCGCGTTGGGCCGCGCCAAGGTGCGCGCCTCCGCCCGCGATCACGCGCTTGAGCTGTTGCTTGGGGCGCTTGGCGCCTAGTTCTCACCCTGCGCATTTCTTCGCCACACGCTCAATAATTCGCTCAAACTTTGTGCAGTTCGCCAAGTGGGCGCTTTTTATGCACCCTTGCGCACAAGTGATGCTTTGCTGCGCACCCGTCGGGTGGTTTGCCCCTGTCAAACCTATCTGAGGAGGTAACTTGGGATGAATGGCGCCGATACCGCCTGGATCATCGTGGCAACCGCGCTGGTCCTGATGATGACGCTTCCGGGGCTTGCCCTGTTTTATGGCGGGCTTGTGCGTGCGCGCAACGTGCTGTCGATCTTTATGCAGTGTTTCTCGATCGCCGCGCTGATGAGCGTGATCTGGCTGTTGGGCGGCTACTCCATCGCGTTCGGCACGGCGAACGGCTTTTGGGGCGGGCTGGACAAGCTCGGGCTGATGGGGGTTACACCCGATAGCCTGTGGGGAACCATCCCCGAGATCCTGTTTTTCGCCTTCCAGATGACCTTCGCGATCATCACGCCTGCGCTCTTCCTTGGTGCCTTTGTCGAGCGGGTGAACTATGCCTTCGTGATGGCGTTCTCGGCACTTTGGCTGATCCTCGTCTACGCGCCGGTGACGCATTGGATCTGGGGCGGTGGTATGATGGCGGATGGCGGCATTTTCGGCGCCATCGGCACCAAGGATTTCGCTGGCGGCATCGTTGTGCACGAAACCGCAGCCCTTGCGGCGCTTCTTCTGGCAATCATGATCGGCCCGCGCCGTCACCGCACCACGCCGCCCCATAACCCCGGAATGGTGGCAATGGGCGCGGGGCTACTGTGGGTCGGCTGGTTCGGCTTCAACGGCGGCTCGCAGCTTGCCGCCGATGGCGGCGCCGCGATGGCGATCACCGTCACGCATATCTCTGCCGCCGCCGCTTCGCTTAGCTGGGCCTTCTGGGAGCGCGTGAAATTCGGGCGTTCCTCGCTTGTGGGTCTGGTCACCGGCACCATCGCAGGGCTTGCCTCGATCACCCCCGCGTCGGGCTATGTCGGGCCGCTGGAGGCGCTTTTGATCGGCACCGTCGCGGGTATCCTCTGCCAGGAAGCCGTGATCCTGATCCGCGAGAAAATCCGCATCGACGATACGCTGGACGTATTCGCCGTGCATGGCGTGGGCGGCATCTTCGGCACGATCATGGTGGCGGTTCTGGGCTATGGCACCTTTACCGCGCAGCTTGGGGCGCTGGCGATTGTCGGTGCTTATACGCTGGCGCTGACCTTCGCGCTGGCCAAGCTGGTGGCGCTGATCTTCCCGATGCGCGTTGACAAAGAGGCCGAGACCAACGGGCTTGACCTGTCGACCCACGGCGAACGCGCCTACGACGTGAATTCGTAAAAAACGAAAGCCGCCCCACGGGGCGGCTTTTGCATGTCTCAGCCGTAAAGCACCTTGGCGCGCTCTTCAAAGGCGCGCACGATCCGCCGCATCGCCTCATCGAACACGACGCCGATGACCTTTTGCAAAATCGCGTTGCGGAATTCGAAATCCACATGGAATTCGGCCTCGCACCCGCCGCCCGGCGCATCCACGAACCGCCACCACGATTTGAGATATTTGAACGGCCCGTCCAGATATTCGATGTCCAGACGGTTCTCCGCGGGCCACAGAGTCGCGCGCGAGCCGAATTTCTCGCGGAACACCTTGAAGGAAATCACCAGATCGGCCTCAAGCACGGTCGCACCATCGGGCCGCTCGGTCCGGCGGCGGATGCGCGCGGCAGAGTTCCACGGCAGGAACTCGGGGTAGCGCTGAACATCGGCCACCAGCTCATACATCTGGCGCGCGCTATAGGGCATGTGGCGGTTTTCCGAATGGGTCGGCATGGGTCTCTCATTTGCTTGCGGCCCTTGATGCGATAAAGCTGGGGAGAAACGCAATACCGGAGGCCAAAATGCCCACCCGTCCGCATGTGATTGACCAGTTGATTTCCGCCAAACAGATCGCGGCCCGGGTCGAAGAACTGGCCGCCACGATCAGCGCCCATTACGCCGATACCGATAAGCTGGTGGTGGTGGGGCTGTTGCGCGGTTCGTTCGTGTTTATCGCCGACCTCGTGCGCGAGATCCCCCTGCCCGTCGAGGTGGATTTCCTTGAGGCGTCCTCTTACGGCGATTCGACCGAAAGCTCGCGCGAGGTGCGTATCCTCAAAGACCTGCGCGCCGGGATCGAGGGGCGCGATGTGCTGGTGGTCGAGGATATTGTCGACACGGGCTTTACCCTGAAACATGTGATGGGGCTGTTGCAGGCGCGCAATCCGCGCAGGCTGGCCAGTTGCGCGCTTTTGGACAAACCCTCGCGGCGCGAAGCGGATGTCTCGGCCACCTGGATCGGCTTTACCATCCCTGATGAATTTGTCGTCGGCTATGGCATCGACTTTGCCCAACGCAACCGCAACCTGCCCTATATCGGCAAGGTGCGCTTTACCGAAGAGGGTTAAGTGCAGCCGATCTGGTTTATCCGCATGGCGAAATGGGTGCGCAGGCCGCCGTCTGCGTCCCGCGTGAAACTTGTGTTTGCGGTGATTGCGATTGCTTTGGTGATTGTCGGGATCGACAAGCTGGGCCTTTGGCCCGAGTGGGCGCAGATGGAGCGCAGGCCGTTCAAGCTGCCCACGCCCCGCTGATTATTCCGAGGTCTTGCCCTCAAGCAGCGGGCGGAGCTTTTGCTCGATCACGCGCTGTGTAACGGGACCGGCAAAGCGGAACAGCACCTTGCCATCGCCCGAAACCACAAAGGTCTCCGGCACGCCGTAAACGCCCCAATCCAGCGCCATCCGGCCCTTGGAATCGGCGCCCAGTTTTGCGTAAGGGTTGCCAAGCTCGCCAAGGAAGCCAAGCGCCTGCTCGGGCTTGTCTTTGTAATTGACGCCCAGAACCTGCACGCCCTCTTGGGCAAGTGCCTCAAGGTTTGGATGCTCGACCCGGCAGGGCGCACACCACGACGCCCAGAAGTTCACCAGCTTGATCTCGCCCGAACGCAGATCGGCGTCCGTAAAGGGCGTGAAATCGGCCAGTTGCTCAAGCTGCACCGCAGGCGCCTCTTTGCCCGCAAAGGCCGAGGGCAGTTGCTTGGGATTATCGCGCGCCATCCCCCAGACGAACATCCCCGCAAGCCCCGCAAAAATCAGGGGCGGCAGCATCATCAAAGGCTTAGCCATTCTTCTTCATCCGTTCTTCTTGCGCAGCCAGCGCGGCTTTCACCTTGGCCCCGCGCCAGAGCGACCAGCCAAGCAGAACGATCATCGGGCCAAGCGTGCCTGCGTAGGACAGCAAAACCGTGGCGGTGTATTTTCCAAGTTCTGGCATCATGCCATGCGCTCCCGTTGTTCAAGGGCTTTCAGGCGGCGGGCGCGGATTTCGGTGCGGGTGCGCAGCAAAAGCAGCGTCACGAAAAACAGCACGAACCCCACGATCGAGATCACCAGCGGCACATAATAGGACGGGTCCAGCGGGTCATCCTGCCCGACCTTCATGATCGTCGAATCCTGATGCAGCCCCTGGTTCCAGAACTTCACCGCGTAGCGCGACAAAAGCGCAAAGACAGACCCCACAAGGCACAGAACACCCGTCAGATCGGCCGCCGTGTCGGGGTTATCAATCGCGCCCCAAAGTGCCATGTAGCCCAGATAGAACAGGAACAGGATCAGGAACGAGGTCAGGCGCGGATCCCACTCCCACCAGGTTCCCCACATCGGCTGGCCCCAGACCGCGCCGGTGACCAGCGCGATGATCGTCATCACCGCCCCGATCGGCGCCGCGGCCTTGGCGGCGAGCGCGGACACATGGTGGCGCCGGATCAGCCAGATCAACGAGGTGACAAGCATCATCACCCAGATGTTGATCGCCATCGTCGCCGAAGGCACATGGACGAACAGCACCTTGACGGTAGAGCCGAAGTTCGCCGCCTCGGGCGTAAAGAAGAAACCCCAGACAAGCCCCGTGACGATGCACAGCGCGCTGAGGATGCTCACCCAGGGCAGAACCATGGACGAGGTCTTCATGAATTTCACGGGGTTTGCGTATTCCCAGATCGACATGGGTCTCTTGCTACTTTCCTGTTCGGTCGTGCTCAAATCACTATCACGTTTGGCACGAATTCCCCTATCGCGTTTTGACCCTGGTCAAGATCATCGTAAGTTGACGCGGATTGCGGCGGCCGAGGCAAAGGGCACAACGGCAATCGTCGCCATCGTGATCCCCGCCAGCATCAAAAGCGGCACCTGCGTTTCCATCCCGTCCGCGCCGCGCCGCACCAGTTCGGCGCCGAAAATCAGCGTCGGCACATAAAGCGGCAGCACCAGCAGCGAGAGCAGAAGCCCGCCGCGCTTCAGCCCCACCGTGATCGCCGCGCCAAAAGTTCCAAGCACCGACAGCGCGGGCGTCCCGAGTAGCAGCGCAATCACCATCCAGTAATAGGCCGCGCCCTCAAGATGCATCAACAGGCCGAATACCGGCGTCGCCACCACGAGCGGCAGCCCCGTGGTGATCCAATGCGCGATCGCCTTGATCGTGACCACGCCTTCCAGCGGCACCGGCGCAGTGGCCAAAAGGTCGAGCGAGCCATCCTCGAAATCGAGCGCGAAAATCCGGTCGAGCGAGAGCAGGCAGGCCAGCAGCGCGCCGAGCCACAGAATACCTGGCGCAATGCGGGCCAGAATTTTCCCCTCGGGGCCAACGCCGAACGGCACCAGCGTCACCACGATCAGAAAGAACGCAAGACCAAGGCCAAAACCGCCGCCGGCGCGGATCGCCAGTTTCAGGTCACGGGACAGAAGCGCCAACATCCGTTCTCTCCTTACCCGAAGGCCTCGTCAAAGGCACCGGTGATGCCGCCATCCTCGGGCGCGCGCGCCTTGAAGGGTGCCAGATCAAGCACGCTCGCCTCGTCCAGACCAAGGTCGATATGGGTGGCCATCAGCGCCGCACCGCCGGATTGCAAATGCGCCCGCACCGCCTCGCCAAACAGCGCGACCGAGGCCGCATCAAGCGACACCGTCGGCTCGTCCAGCACCCAGACCGGACGCCCCGTCACCAACAGCCGCGCAAGACCAAGGCGGCGCTTTTGCCCCGCCGACAGGCTCATCGCCGCGCGGGAGGCAAGCTGGCGCAGGTTCATCTGATCCAGCGCGCCGTCGATTGATCCGGTGCCATAAACGCTTGCCCAGAAGTGCAGGTTTTCCGCCACCGAAAGCGTCGCCTTCAACCCGTCGGAGTGGGCCGCATAGGCCATCGTTTCGGGCGGCATCGAAATTGTGCCCGCCAGCGCCGGTTGCAGCCCCGCGAGCGTCCGCAGAAGCGTTGTCTTGCCAATACCGTTCGGCCCGCGCAGCACCAGCGCGTGACCGGCGTTCAGCGTAAAGCTCAAGCCCTCAAGCACCGGCAGACCGCCACGCGTCACCGCCAGATTGTCAACGCGGAGCATCTCCATCGGCTCAATCCTTCGCAGGCACGGGCAAAAGCGCCACCGCGACCCTGCGCCCCTCGGAGAGGAGCACATTATAGGTGCGCGCGGCTGACGGGCTGCTCATCGCCTCGCACATCACGCCCTTTGCTTCGAGCGCATGAACGAAAGCCTTGGGCAGGATCGCAATATCCGCGCCCATGCCGATAAACAGCACATCCACCTTGCCAGAGAGCGCAAAAAGCGGATCAAGGTCGTCCAGCCCGCCCCATTCGACAACCGATCCCGCCTCGACCACAACCGCCGAGCGATAGACCTCGCCCGCGATGCGGAAGAACCCCGGCCCGTAACCGTCAACCGGCAGGGAGGAGCCGAATTCGGCCTCAGTTATCGGCATCGGACACCTTTTCGGTAAAGAACTCCGCCGCCGGATCTTTCTTTTCCTTGTTGCGATCAACGCCAAGGAACAGAACGATGTTTTTCGCCACAAAGACCGAGGAATAGGTGCCAACCACCACGCCCCAGGTCATCGCAAAGACGAACCCGCGGATCACGTCGCCGCCCAGAACCAAAAGCGCGATCAGCGCCAGAAGCGTGGTGCCCGACGTCATCACCGTGCGCGACAGCGTCTCGTTGACCGAGATGTTCATCACCTCGCGCAGCGGCATGGTTTTGTATTTCACAAGGTTCTCGCGCAGACGGTCGAACACAACCACCGTATCGTTGATCGAGTAGCCAAGGATCGTCAGAAGCGCCGCGATGATCGTCAGGTCGAACTTGATCTGGAAGAGCGAGAAAATCCCCACCGTCACCACGATGTCGTGGATGAGCGCGGCCACCGCGCCGACCGAGAACTGCCATTCGAACCGCAGCCAGATGTAGAACAGGATCGCGACGGTTGCCGCCAGAACCGACCAGATCGCGGTCCAGATCAGCTCACCCGAGACCTTGGGACCAACCGACTCGGTCGAGACGATCTTGACGGCAGCATCTGCACCGACGAGCGCGCCTTCGATCGCGGTCATCTGCTCGGGTGTGATCGCCTCATCGCCCTCTTGCGCCTGAATACGGATCATCGCCACATGCTGATCGGCCGCAAAAGTCGGGTCGAACACCTCGGTGATCGAGACATCGCCAAGGTTCAGCGGCGCCAGCGCGTCGCGATACGCGCCCACATCAAGGGCAGCGGTCGACTCGGTGCGGATGGTGGTGCCGCCCTTGAAGTCGATGCCGAAGTTCAGCCCCTGCACCAGCACCAGAACAACCGAGGCCACCACCAGGAAGACCGAAAACCCGAAGGTCAGCACCTGATGGCGGAAAAAGTCGAAGCGGGTTTCGTCGGGAACAAGTTTAAGACGGAATGCCATGATGTTCCCTCCTTATAGCTCAAGCGTCTTCGGGCGTGTCCGGTCGAACCAGAACGTGACCAGAAGCCGCGTGACATAGATTGCGGTAAAGACCGAGGTGATGATCCCGATGATCAGCGTGACCGCAAAGCCGCGCACGGGGCCAGCACCCAGAACAAACAGGATCAGCGCGGTAATGAAGGTGGTGACGTTCGCATCCACAATCGCGGACATGGCCTTTTCATAGCCAAGCTCGATCGCGCGCGCAGGGCCACGGACCTTTTTCATCTCTTCGCGGATACGTTCAAACACCAGCACGTTGGCATCAACCGCCATACCGATGGTCAGCACGATCCCCGCGATACCAGGCAGCGTCAGCGTCGCCCCGATCATCGACATCGTGCCAAAGACAAGCGCGATGTTGACCATCAGCGCAAAGGCCGCAAAGGCGCCGAACAGGCCGTAGCTGAGCACCATGAACACGATCACCGCGCCAAGGCCGACGATGGCGGCGATTTTGCCTGCTTCGATCGAATCCTGACCAAGCTCGGGGCCGATGGTGCGCTCTTCAAGGAAGGTCATCCCCGCAGGCAGGGCACCCGCGCGCAGCAAGAGCGCCAGATCGGTCGCCTCCTGCACGGTGAAGCGCCCCGTGATAATCCCCGACCCGCCCGCGATATGGCTTTGGATCGTAGGGGCCGAGATCACCTCGTTATCAAGGACAATCGCGAAAGGCTCGCCGATGTGGTTGGCGGTGAAATCGCCAAACGCGCGCGCGCCCGTCGGGTTGAAGCGGAACGAGACCGCCGGATAGCCGTTCTGGTCGGTATCGGGGCGGGCGTCCGTCAACTCGTCGCCCGATACAACCGACAACTCGTCGAGAATGTAATAGCCGTCTTTTTCATCCTGACCGGGCAGAATGATCTTGCCGACACCTGCGGGCGAATTGGCGTCACCCGCGCGCCCCACAACCTGATGGAAGGTCAGCTTGGCGGTCGTGCCGATCAGCGCCTTCAGTTCGGCGGCAGAGCCGATCCCCGGAACCTGAATCAGAATACGGTCCGCGCCCTGACGCATGATCGTCGGCTCGCGCGTGCCAGCCGCATCGACGCGGCGGCGCACGATCTCCAGCGATTGCTGCATGGTGCGGTCGTCGGTGGCGGCGCGTTCGGCCTCGGACAGGCGGATCGTGACAACGTCGCCCTCGCCCGTGATTTCAAGGTCGTTCTGGCCAACCCCCGTCAGCGTCACCACCGGCGAGGCCAGCGTGCGCGCGATCTCAACGGCTTTCGCGATCTGCGACGGCTCACCGATCTGGATGCGCAGCTCGTCCTCGGGCGAGTCGATCCGGCGCACCGCACCGATTGTTGCGCGCTCGGTCGCCAGCAGGCGGCGGGCTTCGGGCCAAAGGGATTTCAGACGCGCGCTATACACCTCGCCGACATGGACCTCGGCCAGAAGATGCGCGCCACCGCGCAGATCGAGGCCCAGGTTCACCAGCCCCGAGGGCAGCCAGTCAGGCCAGCCATCGCGGGCGGCGGCCTGCTCGGTCGTCATCGCCCCCGAATTCTCGAAGGCGACGATCGCATCGTTATGCGCTTCGACGCGCGGATAAAACAGGTTCGGCGCCGCCGTTGCTACCCCAAGAAGACACAGGGCAATAATCAGCACACGCTTCCAAAGCGGGATTTGCAGCATGGCGGCGCGAGCCTCTTAGTTGGCGGCAGCGGCCGGTTCGGTCTTCGACACGACCTGCGTAATGGTCTGCTTGACCATGCGAACGGTCACGCCCTGCGCGATCTCGACCTCGACCTCGCCGTCTTCGCGGACCTTGGTCACCTTGCCGATGATCCCGCCCTGGGTCACAACCTGATCACCGCGACGCAGACCGTCAACCATGGCACGGTGCTCTTTGGCGCGCTTCTGCTGCGGGCGGATAATCAGGAAATACATGATCACGAAGATCAGGATCAGCGGCAGAAACTGGCCGAACGAGGCGGCGGCGTCGCCACCGGCAGCCTGAGCGAATGCGGGAGTTACGAACATAAACAGGGTCCTTTCTTGCGGGCCTTCTTGGGGCACGGACCGCTCCGCCCCCCATGTTTTCGGCGCGCACCCTAGCCCCGACCCCTTGGGATGGCAAGGCGCACTCGCACCTCAGACACAAGGATGTGCGCTATCTTAGCGGCAGGCGTCGTTCGATCAGGCGCGCAAAGAACGACGCCCCCACGGGCGCGGCCTCGTCGTTGAAGTCATAGGCCGGGTGATGAAGCCCTGCCCCCGCGCCCGTTCCCATAAACAGATAAGCCCCCGGACGTGCCTCAAGCATATAGGAGAAATCCTCGCCCCCCATCTCGCGGCGGGCCTGCGTATCGACCATATCACCGCCCGAGATTTCCGCCGCGACCGAGGCCGCGAACAGCGCGCGATCCGCATCGTTCACAGTGGGCGGGTAGCCGCGTTCGTAATTGATCTCGACCGACACGCCAAAGGCCGCCGCCACGCCTGTAACCACCGCGCGAAACCGCGCCTCGGCCAGGTTGCGGATCGCCGGATCAAAGCTGCGGATCGTGGCGCAGAACCAGCCGCTTTCCGCGATGATATTATTGGCCGAGCCGACATGGATCTGCGTGACCGACACAACCAGCTCGTCCTGCGCCGAGACGTTGCGGCTGACGATGGTTTGCAACGCCTGCACCATCGCGGTAATCGCGGGGATCGGGTCAATGGTATCTTGCGGCGTCGCGCCATGCCCGCCGCGCCCGGTGGCCGTGACATAAGCGGTGTCAACGGCGGCCATCAACGCCCCCTGCGTCGTGCGGAAAAACCCGAAGGGCACATTGGGCGCGTTGTGGATGCCGTAGACCTCTTCGATACCGAAGCGATCCATCACGCCTTCCGCGACCATCACCTGACCACCGCCACCCTCTTCCTCGGCGGGCTGGAACAACAGCGCCACGCGGCCCGCGAAGTTACGCGTCTCGCACAGGTATTTCGCTGCCCCCAACAGCATCACGGTATGGCCGTCGTGGCCGCAGGCATGCATCGCTCCGGGAGTTTGCGAGGCATAATCGGCCCCCGTTTTCTCGGTGATCGGCAGCGCATCCATATCGGCGCGCAGCCCGATCGTCGGCCCCTCGCCCTGCCCTTTGATGATCGCGACCATACCCGTCTGCGCGATCCCTTCGTGCAACTCGTCCACACCGATCTCGCGCAGGCGCTCCGCCACGAACTCCGCCGTCTGATGCAGATCGAACTGGATCTCGGGGCGCTGATGCAGCCAGCGGCGCCATTCCGTCATCTCGGGGGCAAGCGCTGCGATGCGATTGAGAACGGGCATGGGTTTACTCTTTGTCGGTGGTGGCGATACTCGGGCGCAAGAACACCCCAGAAGGACGGGCGGCGCAATGGCGAAACCGACAGACGCGATCATCTTTGACGAAACCGGCAAGGCCGAGGCGCAATTCACGCGGCTTTGCGCGATCATGGAATGCCTGCGCGACCCCGACACCGGCTGCCCGTGGGACATCGAACAGGATTTCGCAACCATCGCCCCCTACACCATCGAAGAGGCCCACGAGGTCGCGGATGCGATTGAACGCGAAGCCTGGGATGAGTTGGAGGCCGAACTGGGCGATCTGGCACTGCAGGTGGTCTATCACGCGCAGATGGCGCGCGAAAAAGGCCTGTTCGATGTGACCCGCGTGCTGCGCGCAATCAACGGGAAAATGGTCTCGCGCCACCCGCATGTATTCGGGGATGAAAGCCGCGACAAGTCGGCCGAACAGCAAACTGCCGATTGGGAAAAGATCAAGGCGGTCGAGCGCGCGGCAAATGGAACTCAGGCCCGCGTCGGCGTGCTGGATGGGGTGGCCCTTGGCTTGCCCGCGCTGACCCGTGCGCTGAAATTGCAATCCCGCGCGGCACGGGTGGGGTTTGACTGGCCCTCGACCGATGAGGTGATCGCCAAGATCGTCGAAGAGGCGAAAGAGCTGGAGGAAGCCCGCGATACGCTCGGCCCCGACGAACTCGCCGAGGAATTCGGCGATCTCTTGTTCGTGATGGTGAACCTCGGGCGGCATCTGGGGCTTGACCCCGAGGCATGTCTGCGCGCAACAAACACCAAATTCACGCGGCGCTTCAATTACATCGAAGACAAACTTGAAGCGAATGGCCGCACACCGCACCAAAGCGATCTGACCGAAATGGACGCCCTTTGGAACGAGGCAAAAGCGCTGAAAATCAAATAGGACCGACGGGGGCGTAGCCCCCGACGCAGCGCAAGGGGCTCGATGCCCCTTCGCTGCGTAGCTTGGCCTAGAACAGCGCCTTGCGCAGCATGTTCAGCGCCACCAGCATCAGAAACACCGCGAATACACGCTTGAGCTTCTTCGCATCCAGCTTATGCGCCAGCGCCGCCCCCCAAGGCGCCGTGAAGGTGGTCATCGCGATCACGATCAGGAAGGCGGGGATATTTACCGCCCCCACTGTGAAGGGCGGCGCATGAGGCACGTCCGTAAGCAAAAACGCCACCGCCGAGGGCAGCGCAATCGTGATTCCAAACCCCGCCGATGTCGCCACCGCGCGATGGATCGGCACCCCGTGCAGCGTCAGCATCGGCGTGCCGATCGAGCCGCCTCCGATCCCCAGCAGCACCGAGACCAGCCCCATCAACGGCCCGAACCACGCGCGGAACAGCCCCCCCGGCAGCTCATCCGACAGCCGCCAGCTTGATTTTCCAAACAGCATATAGCTCGCGATCAAGAGCACCATGCCGCCGAAAATCACCTGCAAGGTCGCGCTGCGCAGCTGCGCCACGACCAGCACGCCGACAATCGCTCCAAGCGCAATCAACGGCGCCCATTGCCGCAAAATCCCCCACTCGACCGCGCCTTTGCGATGATGTGCCATGACCGAGCGCGCCGAGGTTATGATGATCGTCGCCAGCGAAGTCGCCACGCAGATCTGCATCAGGTCATCCGAGCCATAGCCAAGCCCCGCGAACAGATAAAAGAACGCCGGCACCAGAACGATCCCGCCGCCGACGCCCAGAAGTCCGGCCAGAACGCCGGCAAAAGCCCCCGTGGCCATCAGGATCGCGACCAGCGGCAAAAGGATTGAAAGCTCTGGCATGATTTATCCTTTCACCTGCGCAAGCGCTGCCTCAAAAAGCGGAATTCCTGCGCCCTCGCGCGTCGCCCCTTCGGACAAAACGCGCCGCCAGCCCCGCGCGCCGGGACGCCCGTGGAACAGCCCCAGTATATGCCGCGTGATCTGATGCAAACGCCCGCCCGAGGCCAGATGCGCCTCGATATAGGGTATCATGCGCGCGGCCACGTCGAACGGGTCGGCAGGTCCGCCCTGCCCCCAGATCAGCGCATCCGCGGCGCCAAGCGCATTCATCGGCTCGTGATAGGCCGCGCGCCCGATCATCACCCCGTCAAGCCCTTGGTCAAGCTGCGATTTTGCCTCGTCTAGCGTCGCAATCCCGCCGTTGATCGACAGATGCAGATGCGGGAATTCCGTCTTCATCCGGTGCACCAGCGGGTAATCCAGCGGAGGAATTTCGCGGTTATCCTTGGGCGACAGCCCCTGAAGCCAGGCCTTGCGCGCGTGGATCGTGAAGCGCGTCACACCTGCCTTGGAAACGGCCTCAAGGAACGCGGGCAGGCGATCAGTCGGATCATCATCATCCACGCCGATGCGGCATTTCACCGTCACCTCGACATCCGTGGCCTCTTGCATCGCGCTGACACAATCGGCCACCAGATCGGGCGATTTCATCAAGACCGCGCCAAAAGCCCCCGATTGCACCCGATCCGAAGGGCAGCCGCAATTGAGGTTGATCTCGTCATAGCCCCAACCCGAGGCAATCTGCACGGCCTCACGCAGTTCCGCCGGATCGGACCCGCCCAGTTGCAGCGCGACCGGATGCTCGGCCTCGGAATAATCCAGCAAAAACTGGCGCTTACCATGAATAACCGCAGGCGCCGTCACCATCTCGGTATAAAGCAGCGCCCGCCCCGAGATTATCCGGTGAAACACGCGACAATGCCGGTCCGTCCAATCCATCATGGGTGCGACGGACAGGCGCGCGGCGTCGCGCACAGTCTGGGACAGCGTGGCCATCTGCTTAGGCTTGGCCGAGCTTATCCAGACGCGCCTGACGCAACCGCGCGAAATCATCGCCCGCATGATAGGACGAGCGCGTCAAGGGTGTCGCCGAGACCATCAGGAAGCCCTTGCCGAAGGCCGCCTTTTCGTAATCCTTGAACTCTTCGGGCGTCACGAAACGGTCAACCTTGTGGTGCTTGGGCGTCGGTTGCAGGTATTGGCCGATGGTCAGAAAGTCGATGTCGGCAGCGCGCATATCGTCCATGATCTGACGCACTTCCTGCGCGTTTTCGCCAAGCCCGACCATGATCCCGGATTTGGTGAACATCGTCGGATCCAGCTCTTTCACGCGCTGCAACAGACGCAGCGAGTGGAAATAGCGTGCGCCCGGGCGCACCGTCGGGTAAAGTCCCGGAACGGTTTCAAGATTATGGTTGAACACATCCGGCTTTGCCTCAACGACAATCTCCAGCGCGCGGGGGCCGCATTTCAGAAAGTCGGGCGTCAGAACCTCGATCGTGGTGTCGGGCGCGCGGTGGCGGATCGCGCGGATCGTCTGGGCGAAATGCTCGGCGCCGCCATCGTCCAGATCATCGCGGTCCACACTGGTAATCACCACATGTTTGAGACCCAGCTTTTGCACCGCATCCGCCACGCGACCCGGCTCGAACACATCAAGCGCATCAGGCCGCCCCGTCGCGACGTTGCAGAACGAACACCCGCGTGTGCAGATCTCGCCCATGATCATCATCGTCGCGTGACCGTGGCCCCAGCATTCACCCACATTCGGGCAGCTTGCTTCCTCGCAGACGGTGGAGAGCTTGTTATTCTTCAGGATGTCGCGCGTTTCCTTATAGCCTTGCGACACCGGCGCTTTCACGCGGATCCAGCTTGGCTTTTTCGGCTGCTCCTGATCGGGGCGATGAGCCTTTTCCGGATGACGCTGACCGGGCATCTTGAGATCGCGCACAGCAATTTCCCCCTAACTTTCGACGAACTTTCCAATACGCTTTTCGCGATGCAGGGGCAATCCCTGCACAATCCAGTGAACGTGTAATGGTAAAATGAAGGGGCACATCATGAAAAAAATGATCGCCGAGGGGCTTGGTACATTCATTCTTGTATTTTTCGGCTGCGGTGCGGCGGTGTTCATGGGGGACGCCATCGGCCTGCATGGTATAGCATGGGCCTTTGGTCTGTCGATCGTAGCTGCCGCCTATAGCCTGGGCGCGATTTCGGGGGCGCATCTGAACCCCGCAGTAAGTCTTGGCTTCCTTGTGTCGGGGCGGATGAACACCCGCGAGTTCGGGCAATACGTCCTTGCTCAACTGGCCGGAGCCATTCTGGCAGCACTGATCATCTATCTGATCGCTTCTGGTAAAGAGGGTTACTCGCTGACAGCAAACGGCCTTGGGCAGAACGGATTCGGCACGGGTTATCTGGGTGAATATGGTGTCGTATCGGCTCTGCTGTTCGAAATCGTCGCGACCTTCATCTTCGTGACCGTCATACTGGGCGCCACCGATGCGGCGGCTCCGGCGGGCTTTGCAGGGCTTGCAATCGGCCTGACGCTTGTCGCAATCCACCTTGTCGGCATCAACGTGACCGGTGTTTCCGTGAACCCTGCGCGCAGCATCGGCCCCGCGCTGTTTGTCGGTGGCACCGCACTTTCGCAGCTTTGGGTGTTTATCCTTGCTCCGCTTGTCGGAGGCGCCGCTGCCGGTGTGGCACATTTGGCCGGGTTCACCCGCGCGAACGCCTGACCTCCTAAAGATCTCCAATGAACGTCGGAGTTCTTTTTCCAGGGCTGTGCATTGCAGCCCTGAAACCAGCCGCCAATCGAATTTTCTGCGTATGCTAAGTCACCGGTTGTGACCTGGATGAAATGCATTTAGAACGCCTCTAAAGAATACGGGCCTCCCCACCCTTTGCAAACCTCATGGAGACAAACCGAATGCAGACCGGCGCAAAACTTCCCGAAGTGACCTTCCACACCCGCGTGCGTGACGAGGCCGTCGGCGGCCCGAACCCCTACCGTTGGCAGGACATGACCACCTCGGATTATTTCAAGGGCAAGCGCGTTGTGCTGTTCGCCCTGCCCGGCGCCTTTACCCCCACTTGCTCGACCTACCAACTGCCCGGATTCGAGAACGGCTTTGCCGATTTCGCCGCGCAAGGCGTTGATGCGATCTACTGCCTCTCGGTCAACGACAGCTTTGTCATGAACCAGTGGGCAAAGTCGCAAGACCTTAAAAACGTTCAGGTTATCCCCGATGGCTCGGGCGAGTTCACCCGCCGCGTGGGGATGCTTGTGCGCAAGGACAACCTTGGGTTCGGGCTGCGCTCGTGGCGCTATGCTGCCGTCGTGAATGACGGCGTGGTCGAGGCTTGGTTCGAAGAGCCGGGCCTGTCGGACAACCACGGCGCCGACCCCTACGGTGTTTCCTCGCCCGAGACCGTTCTGAACTGGCTGGTCGAGGCGAACAAGGAACAGGCTGCCTGAACCATCAGGAAGCGCGCGTGAGTGGCCGGAGGGAAACCTCCGGCCATTTTTCTTAGCCAATCAGGGGCGATTTGCCGCCGTAGACCTCGTCATAATGGCGCTTGAGGCGCTCCAGCGCGATCCGCAGCACAATCTTGCCCGAACGCGCCGACCATCCCATCCGGCGTTCTGTCGCCTCCAGCCCCTCAAGGAAACAGCAGCAGCGCAGCACCATATCGCCAAGCCCCGGCCCAAGGTCGCGCAGCGCTGCCGCAACCCGTTCGCGCGCGCTTTCCGAGCCGATCCCAAGCGAGCCTTGCGGGTTATACTGCCCCCGCGCGCCGCCTGTCATGAACCGCTCCCAGTTCTGTGCGACCCGCGGCCCCATCTGCGCCAGTTCGAAATCCTCGCGCAGTCGTTCTCCGGCGGCGACAAGATCGACCGAAAGGAAGGGCGCGCCGTTCTTGTCCTTGCGTCGCGCCAGGATGCTGAGCGGGCTTTCGGCAAGGTTCGCACGCAAGCGGCGGCGCTGGCCATCCTCGTTGATTTCGCGCTCGCCCCAATCGCGGTTCCGGTCATCAAAGCCCCCCCGCGCAGCTGCCTCATCGTCGAGCAACTGTTTGAGCGCGGCCCGCCCGAGGCCCGTGATCTCGTAGCTGATGACCCGCTTCTCGTGAACGACCTGAATCCAGTCACGCAGGGCAAAATCCCGCGCAACCGAGCGTTCCAGCACCGCTGTGCGCACAGTGCCTCGCAAAATCACCGCGCGCTCCATATCAGGGGCCACCACCATAAGCGCCCCCGGCTCGGCAAGACGCCGCAAGACGCGCATATTTTCTTACTCAATATCAGATGCTTCGAGATCACTCTTAATGTTGCGAACAGGCGCAGTCATCGGCACGTCCTTTGTTGTCTGAACGATTGAACCGCCCGAACAGGAGCGCAAACGAGTGGCGGCCTGCCCGTATTGATGCAGGGCTTCATCCACCAAAGGATCGTCGCGGCGTGATTCAATCCGGCGCACGCGGCGCAAGATCGTCGAGGCATGGCAGCCCTCGGCCCGTGCCAATTGCCGGATCGGAATCCCCTCTTCGACATGGCGAATGTATAAACGGGCATGGTCGGGCAGCCACGAAGGTAGCCCCACCTCCGCCGTTGCGGTCCCTATCATTTGCTCCCCCAAAAGCCCCGGACTGGCAGCGCCGGGCGTTTCAGTCGGTTCAACCGTGAGTTGATATGGTTACCCGTTCGTTAACAAACGGGGCGGGAGTAAGAATTCCTAACAAAAGATAAAGAAACCCGAACGCTCCGAACGATTGAGCGGCGCAAACCGCAACACCCGCTTTGGTTGAGTAGATTTCTGGCACATCGCTACAGGAGACCGATATGCCAAACCTGCCCGAAACCCTGACCAGACTCCGCCGCCCGCGCCTGTTGATCCGCGCCGCGCGCCTCGGGCAAGGAGAGTATAACCGCAAACGCGATCTGCGCCGTGTGCTGCGTCAAAGCGCCCTGCCCGCACCGGGGTCTGCGCTGGCAAGCCTCGCATCGGAAGAGGCGCAGCTTGAGGCGGCCCGCGTCGAAGGGGCCGCCGATTATTCCATCGGCCGTCATATCGAAGTGTTGATCGTGCTTCTGGCCGAACTCGGGCTTTGCCGCCCTAGCGCGACTTGAACAACGATCCCAAGACCCCGCGGATCAGCGCCTGCCCCGATTTCGTGCCAAGCTGGCGCGCGAAGCTCTTGGCAAAGGCGGTCCCGAGCGAATCCGACCGGCTCGACGATTTTCGCGTCTTGGTCGTGGTCTTGATCGGCTCGAAGCGGCGCGCCTTGTTGAACTCGCGCGCGCGCTTTGCGGCCTCTTCATCGGCCAGTTCACGCGCCTCTGCCTCGGCCGCTTCTTTCGCCGCAACCTCCGCGCGGCGCGCCAGAACTTCCTGCGCCGAATCGCGATCGACGGGGGTGTCGTATTTCATCCCGAAGGGCGAGCTTTGCAAGATCGCACGCCGCTCGTCGGGCGTGATCGGGCCAAGCTGCGAACACGGCGGGCGCACCAGCGTGCGCTCGACTACCGAGGGCACGCCCTTCGCCTCAAGGAATGAGGTCACGGCCTCACCAGTGCCGACCTCTTTGATCGCATCCTCGGTCGAAAACCGCGGGTTCGGGCGGTAATTCTCGGCGGCGCGTTTAAGGTCTTTCTGGTCGCGCGCGGTGAATGCGCGCAGCGCGTGCTGCACGCGGTTGCCAAGCTGGCTGAGGATACCATCGGGCACATCTGCCGGATTTTGCGTGATAAAATAGACACCAACCCCTTTCGAGCGGATCAGGCGCGCCACTTGCTCGACCTTGTCGACCAGTGCCTTGGGGGCGTCATCGAACAGCAGATGCGCCTCGTCGAAGAAGAAAACAAACTTCGGCTTGTCGGGGTTGCCGACTTCGGGGAGTTCCTCGAACAGCTCGGACAGCAACCACAACAGGAAGGTCGCGTATAGCTGCGGGCTGCTCATCAGCTTGTCGGCCGCCAGAATATTCACCCGCCCGCGCCCGTCGCTGTCGCAGGTCATCATATCGGCCAGATCCAGCGCCGGTTCTCCGAAAAACTTGTCCGCGCCCTGATTTTCCAGGACCAGCAATTGCCGCTGGATCGCACCGACAGAACGCGCCTCGACATTGCCGTAGCGCGTGGTGATCTCATCCGCGTTCTCGGCCAGATACAGAAGCATCGCGCGCAGATCATCCAGATCCAGAAGCGCCAGCCCCTCTTCGTCGGCCATGTGGAAGGCAATGTTCAGCACACCTTCCTGAGCCTCGCTCAGTCCCATCAGGCGCGAGAGCAACAGCGGCCCCATCTCGGAGATCGTCGTGCGCACCGGATGCCCCTGCTCGCCGAACATATCCCAGAAAGTCACCGGAAAGGCCGCATAGCTTAGGTCAAACCCGATCTGGGTCGCGCGTTTCATAAACGGTTCGTGGAGCTTGTGCGTCGCACTGCCCGCCTTGGCGATCCCCGACAGGTCGCCCTTCACATCGGCCATAAACACAGGCACACCCGCGCTGGAAAAGGCCTCGGCCAGAATTTGCAGCGTGACGGTTTTGCCCGTGCCCGTCGCCCCCGCGATCAGCCCGTGCCGGTTGGCGTATTTGAGCAAAAGCTCCTGCGGCGCGCCATAGCCCTCACCACCACCACCGACAAACACACCCGCTTCGGTCAACACACCTGCCATTCGCCCACTCCACAGACTGATATTCGTTCACGCCGCTACAATACAAATTTAACCTGTTTGTTCCAGCATCTATCTGTCCGCCCCCGCTTTGTCGGCGGCCGCGCGGATACTTCCTCCCTGTCAAACTGGCCGCGCCACACGAGGCGCGGTTTTTTTGTGCGTGGCCAGCGACTTGCTCAAAAGGATTGTGTCAAAATACCCAGTTGACGGAATAAAATCTTCGTTTTAGCGTCGCCCCCAATGACAAGTCGGCCAGTCCGACAGGGAAGGATAAAACGGAAAGCGGTTCTGCGATGCAGGGCCGCTTTTCAAATTTCCGGCCCACCAAAGCGTGACAACTGGCGCCAAATTTCGGGCCTGACACCGATTTGCGCCCGTGATAACCCTTGGCCAATCCAATCTCAGGGATAGTAAAAATGGCAGATTTCAAGCCCCCCCTCCTGATCGCGGCGCTCGCTGGCTTTGCGACCTTCGCGCAGGCGCAGGACACCGCCGCCCCGGCCACTGATGCGGCTCCCGCCGCCGAGGCTCCCGCAACCGATGCCCCGTCCGCTGCCGCTCCGGGCGAGCCGACCGAGGGTGTGGGGTCCGCCTATCTGGCCGAAACCTTCGAGGCATGGGCGCTGCGCTGCGTGCGCACCGAAGACGGCAACGACCCCTGCCAGCTTTATCAGCTTCTGACCGACAAGAACGGCACCGCCGTGGCCGATGTCTCGATCTTCCCGATCCTGAACGACGAGAAGGTCAAGGCGGGTGCGACCGTGATGACGCCGCTTGGCACACTGTTGAACCAGAACCTTGTGATCCGCGTCGATGAAGGGCAGCCGATGGTTTATCCCTACACCTTCTGCACGACCGAGGGCTGCGCGGCGCGTCTTGCGCTGACGGATGCAGAAATCGCGGCCTTCAAGCGCGGCAAAGAGGCGATGCTGACCATCGTTCCGGCTGTGGCTCCCGATCAGAAGGTCAATCTGACGATCTCGCTCAAGGGGTTCACCGCCGCGTTTGATGCGATCAACAAAGCCGCCGCGCAGTAATCCTTGCAGACCAGGTTAAAGCCGCCCTTCGGGGCGGCTTTAGAGTTTCGAAAGCGCCAGAACCGCGTTCAGCCCGCCAAAGGCGAACGCATTCGACAGCGCCGCGTCGACCTGCACCTCGCGCGCGTGATTTGGCACGACATCGAGCGCGCAATCGGGGTCATCTTCCTGATGGTTGATCGTCGGCGCGATCACCCCCTCATTCAGCGCCAGAAGACAGGCGAGCAACTCGACCGCGCCCGTCGCGCCGATCAGATGGCCGTGCATCGCCTTGGTCGATGAGACCGGAACCTTGGGCGCGCGCGCGCCGAACACCTGCGAAATTGCCAGACATTCCGTCCGGTCATTCGCCGCCGTTCCGGTGCCATGCGCGTTGATATAGCCGATCTCGTCCAGCGATAGTTGCGCATCGTCCAGCGCCCCCCGAATGGCACGCGCCGCCCCGTCGACCGAGGGCATCACGATATCGCCCGCATCCGAGGTCATCGAAAACCCGCGGATTTCCGCCAAAGGCACCGCACCGCGTGCAAGCGCCCCCTCCAGCGTTTCGATCACGAAAACGCCCGCGCCCTCGCCCTGCACCATGCCATTGCGGTTTTTCGAGAACGGGCGGCAGGCATCGGGGGACATGACGCGCAACCCCTCCCACGCCTTCAGCCCGCCGAAATTCAGCATCGCTTCCGAGCCACCCGCCAGTGCCCCGTCAATCATCCCTGCGCGCACCATCTGGAACGCAAGACCGATCGCGTGATTTGAACTGGCGCAGGCGGTCGCAACCGAAAAGCTTGGCCCCTGCAAGCCCCATTCCATCGCGATATGTGAACAGGCCGCGTTATTCATCAGGCGCGGCACCGTAAAGGGGTGGACGCGGCTGCGCCCCTCGGCATAGACCGCGCGGAAGGCATCGTTCACCGTGCCATTGCCACCGCCCGCCGTGCCCATAATGCAACCCCAGCGATCAGGCGCACCCGGAACGGCCTCAAGCCCTGCCATCCGCATCGCCTCGCGCGCGGCCACCAGCGCATATTGCGCGAACGGGTCATAAAGCGCGCGTTTTTGCGGGGTGAAATGCAGCGCCGGATCAAAGCCCTTGACTTGCCCGCCGATCCCGACAGACAGACGATCGACATCGGGAAAGTCCAAAGCGCCGATCCCCGAACGACCCTCGCGCATCGCGGCAAAGGTTCCCGCAACATCCAGAGCAAGCGCGTTGACCGTGCCCGCTCCGGTTATCACCACCCGCCGCATATCAGGCCACGACGGTCGCGGGCGTATCACCGGCAATCAGCGCCTCGACCGCGCGGGCAATCGCGCCGACCGAGGAAATATCAAAGCTGCTCTGCCCCGGCTCATTCGCATTGAAGGGCACGGAAATACCAAACGCCTCTTCGATGGCAAAAATCACCTCGACCAGCCCAAGGCTATCCAGCCCCAGCTCGTCCAGCGTGGTCTCATGGGTCAGCTCGGCAGGCTCTCGCAACGCCTCGCGCGCGATGATCTCGACAATCTGGTCTTGCACGTCAGGCCTCATATGGCTGTTTACTCCGTGCCTTTGTTCTGCCCCAGCTTTGTAACAGTTTCCCGAAGTTCGGCCACCTGTGTAAAGAGTCTTCCAAGCCGACGCAGATTTTTCTGCATCTCGACCTGCGTTTCCATCTTGGTCGCGGGACTGCCCAGCAAAACCCGCCCCTTGGGCGCATTGGTGTAAATCTTGGTGCCACCGCCCGCGATCACATCGTCGCCCACGAATATATTGTCCGACACGCCGCATTGCCCCGCCAGCACCACGCGGTCGCCGATTTTCGACGAGCCCGCAACGCCCACCTGCCCGCACAGCAGGCAATCGCGCCCGACCTGCACGTTATGGCCGATATGAACAAGGTTATCGAGCTTGGTGCCCGTGCCGATGGAGGTCGCGCGCACCGTGCCGCGGTCAATCGCGCTATTCGCGCCGATTTCGACGTCGTCACCAATCTCGACCGTGCCGAGCGAGTGGATACGGGTCCAGCTTTGTTCGTGGATCTCGGCGCGCGCGCCAAGGGTCTCGCGGATTTCCTCGACGCCCGATTTTTCCGGCGTGACAAAGGAAAACCCGTCCGCGCCGATCACCGCACCCGGCTGGCAGATGAAGCGATCCCCAATCCGCACCCGCGCGCCGATCCGCGCGCCTTGCAAGATCAGCGCGTCATCGCCGATACGCGCGCCCTCCGCGATGCTGACATGGCTCGCGATCCGCGCGTTTGCCCCGATCACCGCGCCCCGCCCGATCGTCACAAACGGCCCGATTGCCGCGCCGGTCCCGATCGTCGCTGTCGGATCAACCACTGCCATCGGATGAATACCTGCCGCAATCTCGGGACCGGGATCGAAAGCGCGCGACAGCCCCGCCATCGCCAGACGCGGGCGCGTCACAAAGACCGCCGCCTCAAGCCCAAGCGCGCGCCAATCGGTGCCCTCGGGCACAATCGCCGCCCGCGCAGCGCCCTCGCGGATGCCATCAAGATATTTCGGGTCCATCGCCAAAGCGAGCTGATCTGCTGCCGCCGCACGCGGTTCTGACGCAGACACCACCGAGAGGCCAAGATCGCCCTCTGCCCTCGCATTCAATGCTTTGGCAATTGCTTCAATGCTTTGGGCCATCATCTTCATCCTCGGGCAAGGGCGCGCCAGCCGCGCCTTCCCCCCGATTTAATTCGACAAGAGCGGCAATTCTACCCCGGCTTTCGACAAAGCGGCAAAGATCGCGGCGTCGCGGCCATAAACATCGCGCCGGTATTCGACCTTGCCGCGCGCCGTCGGCCATGCGGTGTAATAGACCAGATGCACCGGCACGGGGTCTTTGATCGCGACTGTCGTCTCTTGTCCCGTGCGCAAGATCCGCTGGAAATCGTCCTGCGGCGTATTCGATTGCGCCGCCAGAAGCTCGTAGGCCAGATCAAAGGGCCGCCCGACGCGCACGCACCCGTGGCTGAACGCACGGCTCTCGCGCTGGAACAGCGATTTCGAGGGCGTATCGTGCAAGTAGATGTTGTGTTTGTTCGGGAACAGGAATTTCACCAGCCCGAGCGCATTGCTGTTCGACGGCGCCTGCTTCATCGCGAAGGGGAAGTTCTTGGCTGAATACTGGCTGAAATCCACCGCCGAGCGCGACACTGTGCGCCCGCGCGCGTCGATCAACTGGATATGCCCCGCCGCACCTGCGTTTTTCTTCATCATCGGCAGGTATTCTTTAACGACAATCGAGCGCGGCACATGCCAGCTCGGATTGATGACCATCATCTCCATCTGGTCCGAGAACTCTGGCGTGCGGCGATCATTCGAGTTCTGACCGACAACCACAACCGATTCAAAACTGGTCTTGCCGTGGTCGACGATACGCACGCGGAAATCGGGGATATTCACCCAGATATGGCGCTTGCCAAGGTCGATCCCGTTCATCCAGCGCAGACGCTCCAGCGCAACCAGAATGGACTGCATCCGCTCTTCAGGGCTGCGGTTCAGCTCGCGCAAAGTGCCCTCGCCCGCCACGCCATCTGCCGTCAGACCAAGGTCCACTTGATACTGCTGAACGGCTTTCTGAATATCCGCGTCATACTGCGCACTGGCCGAGCGACCCAGATACCCCATCGCGCGCAGCCGGTCACGCAGCGCCACGACGCGTGCACCAGTATCGCCGGGTTCAAGCTTGCCGCCCCCGACTGTCGGCCCCCAACCGCCCTTCGCGATCTGCGCCTCCAGATCGAGACGCGTTTTCAGAAGCTGGGCATATTGCGGCGCCTGCGGAGCCAGTTCGCGCAGGAACAGACGTGGCGCCGCGCCGGAAACCCCCGCCAGAAGTTCGACCGGATCCCGGCGCGTGATCTCGCGCACGATGCTTTTGTCGACCGTCGCGGGGTCGATAATACCGCTGGAAACATCATGGGCATAAGCAAGGAAAGCCTTCGACACGGCAACTTCAAGCGCACCACGCTGTCGTTCGGATTTCACCTGCGCGAAGGCGCGGCGCAACCCGTCGGGATCGTAGGATTTGACCGGAAGGCCATGCGCCCCCGCCCCGTCCAGCGCGCGAAACAGCGCCTCGCGCCTCTCGGCATCCTCGGCCGAGGTCCAGATCGGGCGATAGTCGCGCGCGGCGTAAAACTCGGCCAGCGCGCGATCCTCAGAGGCCGCAACCGCAATGCTTTGTGTATAACCCGAGAGCGCAAGCTCCGCCCCCGCCACCGGCACGGCCGAAGCCAGCGCAAGCCCGGAAGCCACCAGAACACCACCAAACACCCGCGACAAACCCGACATAGTCACCCCAGAAGCCCCAAAATACTCATCCGACGAAACTTTCGCAATTTTCCGCCTATGTCCAGAGTGGGGCGATCACCTTGCATTTCAAGCCGTTTTCCCCGCCTCAAACCGATGCATTCAGGCCACAACCCGAAAAACTAAGCGAAATTTTGCCGATTCAGGGTTTTGCGCTATAGTGCAGGACAATGAGCAGTTGAAACAGAATCACCCCTCGGTCATAAAAAAGCCCAACTAGGGTTGCAGGGTGTTTACCAAGCCATCGCAGAACTGGCTGAACGAGACAGGACAGGCAAACTGATATGAGCAACATCTCCATTTCCCGCCGCGGGCTACTCGGCGCCTTTGCTGCTACGGCAGTCATGGCTGCGCCCACCATGTCGAACGCGTTCGGAATTCTGAGAGGCGCTGGCGATATTCGCCGCATCCGCATGTATAGCGGGCGCACCGGAGAGAGCCTTGACACCGTTTACTGGATCGAAGGCGAATACGTCAAAGAAGCCCTCAAAGAGATCAACCATTTCATGCGCGACTGGCGCAACAACAAGCTCAAGACCATCGACCCGCGCACGATCGACATCGCCGCCGCCTCGCATCGGCTGATGGATGTGAACGAGCCCTATATGATGCTGTCGGGCTATCGCTCGCCCGAAACCAATGCGATGCTGCGCTCGCGCTCGCGCGGGGTGGCGAAAAACTCGCTGCATATCCAGGGCCAGGCCGCCGACCTTCGCCTGAAATCGCGCTCGGTGCCGCAGATTTACAAGGCCGCGATTGCGTGCAATGCGGGCGGCGTGGGCAAATACTCGCGCTCGAACTTTGTGCATATGGATTGCGGCCCGATCCGTCACTGGAACGGCTAAGCCCAGCCACAGCATCGAATGAAAAAGCGCCGCGTGATGCGGCGCTTTTGTTTTGTGCAGCCCCGTTGCCGGAGCCGTGCCTTACTCTTCGAGGGGTTTCAGCTTGCCCAGTTTCTCGAAATAGGCTTCGCCCTCGGGGCACAGGTCGATCTTGTCATAGCCCGTCACCATCGGCTGCACATGCTGGCGGAAGCCGTGGCCGATGGTCAGCAGGTAGATATGCACCACCACAAAGCTGGCGACCGCAAAGGCCGCGAGCATGTGGATATTGGCGACCAGCGTCAAAGCCCCTGCCCCAAGGTCATTCGCGCCCCACAGCCCGTAGGTCAGATAGGCGATCCCCGAAATCCAGATCGCGGGAAACAGCACCATCTTGAGCGCGAAATAGGCGCCCGCCTGCAACGGGTTATGGCGACGATCGAAGCGCTTTACATAGGGGTGCTCCTCGCCCTTGAAGACACCGTAGGCGTAAAAGCGGGCGACCTCGACAAAGCCGGTGAGGCGCGGGATGAACTGCTTCCAGCCTTCGGTCGTAAACAGCCAGAAGGTCGCGAACACCCACAGCACCAGAAGCGCCAGCGCCACCACCGTATGCACCGTCACCGCAAGCCCGAACGGCCCGATCTGATGCAGCCCCAAAAGCCGCGCGCCGGTGAAGAACAGCGCCATAATCGAGACCATCTGCGACCAGTGCCAGACACGGTTGAACCGCGTGTAAACCTTGACGTAACGCTCAGCCATGATGGTTTCCTTTCTTGCCAAAGAGGCGCAGCACCCCGTGCCCGATCACGCCCAAAGCCGCGAGCAGGAAGAGCACCATCCCCGCCTTGCCGCCTGTCCCGACGCCCGCGCCCGGAACATAGACGCCCGCGATATTGGCCATCCGCCCGTCCTTCGCGTGGCAGCTATCGCATTTGAGCGCCTCCTCCGCCGGTCCGACCATATGGGTGATCGGCCAATACATATGCGTATCGACAAAGCCGAACTCGCCCGAATACTCGACCCCCGCATAGTCCATCCCGGCCTTGAGGGATTTCTCCCAGTCAAAATTCGACCACAGAGCAGTGCCATTCGTCGGCCCGTAGACGTTGTTATAGGCCAGAACATTGCGCACGGAATCATAGGCTTGCCGCCCGATCATCTGCTTGAAGGGGAAGATGCGCGCGTTCGGGTCCAGCGCCGATCCGCCCATCTTGTTCAGCTCGACCACCTGCGTCGGGTCGATCTCGGTTTCGGGCAGCGTGTAGGTCATCACCCCGTCCGACCAGGCATAGAAAGGCGCTACATCCTCGCCCCATTCGAAATCGCCTTTGGTGGACATATAGGTGTGCAGATGCTTGCCATCCGATTGGGTAAAGCCCTCTTCGGAATAGGGTTTCCCGTCCTTGAGCTTGCCCGCTGTCGACCAGTCCCATTTCGTTTTCGTGGCCACGCCGCCCTTGGCATATTCGGGGATATGGCAGGTCTGGCAGGCCACGCGGTCGGTGTGATCGTTCAGCTTCAGCGCCAGAACCGGGTTTGGCCCTTCGTGCGGCGCGTCCGAGTGGCACGACGTGCAGCTTGCCACATCGCGCGCCTCGCCGGGTTTGCGCGTGTCGGCATGGGGATCAACCACATCGGTTTCATAGCGCGAGCCTGCAAAGACGTGCTTTTCCGAGACGTGGCAGGTCGAGCATTTGAAATCCGCGCCCTCTTTGGCCATGTGCACATCGACATGGACGCTTGGATCAAACAGCGCCGAGGACAAATCCCCGTGTTTCACATTGTCGCCGCCGCCGCCGTAGAAATGGCAGTTGCCACAATTCTCGCGTCCGGGTTCCGGCCCGACCGATTGCGCAGCCTTGGCCAGATCGACGGCCCATGCCGCCTTGCCGGTAATCGTCTTGGCTTTTTCGGCGACAGGTTCCAGCGGCGGGTTGCCTGCCAGATTGTCCTGCTTGGTATATTGCCCCGAGGTATCATGGCAGACCAGACAATCGACCTTGCTTGGATCGTCGGGCATCGGCGCGCGCACATCCTCCCAGCCATATCCGGTATGGCACGAGGTGCAGCGCGTCTCGTTCGAGGCCACATTGCCGCAAAACGAGTTCATCTCGACCGATTTGCCAAGCGTCTGGCCCGTCGCCTCGTTTTCATATTCCCACTTCCAGTGGACCGAGTGCATGACCTGATTTGACGCCTCGGTATGGCACGAAAGGCAGGCCGAAGTGACCTCTGGACCCGACGCGAACGGCCCTTTCAGAATCTCGAATTTCTTGTGATCGGCGGTGAGTTTCTTCACCGGATCGCTCATATGCGCGGGCGTGGACATCGCGCCGGTCGCCGGGGCGTCCTGCGCCAAAGCCCCGCCTCCGATCAACACGACCGAAACGAACGCGGTCACCCATGAGTTTCTGTATCGCATAGCTCCCCCCTCGGTTCGAAACATGTCCGAACGACTCACATTCCGTAACACGAATATGAAGAAACACCGATGCGACACACACGACCGCCCCCTGAGACATGACGTCGCATAAGATGGATCAGCGATGTACAATTAATAGCCAAAGCGTCGAGGCCCGACGGCCTAGCCAAGCCGACGCGTATTTTAAGGGCTTGGCTCCCTTTCAACGCACCCCAAAGCCAGAGACATTGCTGCCCTTTACCCTCGCGCCTCTATTCCCTATATATTCACTCGACAATTGGCACGGGGCGCGCACGCACGCATGACAGCCCCCGATTGCATCGCAGGAAACGCCATGACACAAGAGACCCCGCCCCTTGAGGGCACGCCGCTGATCCGCCCCTCGACCACCGACCACCCGCTGCATGACTCGGTCGTCGAGGCCTGCCGGACTGTGTTCGACCCCGAAATCCCGGTGAATATCTACGACCTCGGGCTGATCTATACGATCGAGATCAACGACGAGGACGACGCGAATATCACCATAACGCTGACCGCGCCGGGCTGCCCTGTCGCGGGCGAGATGCCCGAATGGGTGCAAAACGCAGTATCCTGCGTCGAGGGAATCCGCTCGGTCAATGTCGAGATGACCTTCGATCCGCAATGGGGCATGGATATGATGTCCGACGAAGCCCGCCTTGAACTGGGCTTTATGTAAGGAGAGCCGCGGATGTTCGCGCTGCCCGGAGACAAGCCCCCCGTCACCATGACCCCCGCCGCCGCGCAGCAGATCGCGCGGCTGATGGCGCGCGAAGGCGCGGCGGGCTTCCGTATCGGCGTCAAAAAGGGCGGCTGTGCGGGGATGGAATATACGATGGAGGTCGCCCAAGAGGCGGGTCCGATGGATATTGTTGTCGAGGATGGCGCGGCCCGCGTGCTCATCGCGCCGATGGCGCAGATGTTCATGATCGGCACCGAGATCGATTATGAGAGCGGCCTTCTGGAAAGCGGCTTCAAATTCCGTAATCCTAATGTCGTCGAAAGCTGCGGCTGCGGCGAGTCGATCAAGTTCAAGGACGCGGACAGCTAACCGCGCCCGCCCCGATTTCACCCTTGCGCCGGCCCGCGCAAATTATCGTCAGTCGCAACAAACGGAGGATTTGATGCGCAAAAAGCTTGCCGCCGGTAATTGGAAGATGAATGGCCTGAGTGCCAGCCTGACCGAGGTCTCCGCCCTGATCGAAGCGCATCCCGCGCCGGTCTGCGAGGTGCTGCTCTGCCCGCCCGCGACGCTGGTCGCGGGGATGGCGGCGGTGGCTGCGGGGCGTATCGCGGTTGGCGGGCAGGATTGCCACGCGAAAGCCTCGGGCGCGCATACGGGCGACATTTCAGCCGCAATGCTGAAAGACGCGGGCGCAAGCCATGTGATCGTAGGCCATTCGGAGCGCCGCGCGGACCATGGTGAAAGCAACGCAGATGTTCTGGCCAAGGCCGAAGCCGCGCTGACTGACGGGATGGTCGCGGTGATCTGCATCGGCGAGACCGAGGCCGAGCGTGACGCGGGCACCACCCTCGATGTGATCGGCGGACAGCTTGCAGGCTCGACCCCCGAGGCGGCCACCGGCGCCAATACCGTCATCGCCTACGAACCCGTCTGGGCCATCGGCACGGGCCGCACGCCCACTCTGGAGCAGATCGCAGAGGTGCATGATTTCCTGCGCGCAGAGCTGGTCAAACGCTTTGGGGCCGAGGGCGAGGCCTTCCGCCTGCTTTATGGCGGCTCGGTCAAACCCTCGAACGCGACCGAGATCTTTGCGGTGCCGAACGTGGATGGTGCGCTGGTGGGCGGCGCAAGCCTGAAGGCTGCGGATTTCGGCGCGATTATCGAGGCACTGTCCCAAGCCTGATCCAGCACAATCAATCCAAATGAAAAGGCCGCCCAGATGGGCGGCCTTTGCTGTTATTTCGTGATGATCTCTGGCCCCATCGCCATCGTCGGCAACCATGTCGAAAGCACAGGCATATAGGTAATCAGGATCAGGAAGACGAAGAGCACAGCCAGGAACGGCAGCGCTGCCTTCACGACCCGCATCATCGGCATCCCTGCAACCCCCGAGGTCACAAACAGGTTCAGGCCAACAGGCGGCGTGATCATCCCGATTTCCATGTTCACCACCATGATGATGCCCAGATGGATCGGGTCCACCCCTAGCTCGATCGCAATCGGGAACACCAGCGGCGCCACGATCAGGATCAGCCCCGACGGCTCCATGAACTGCCCGCCGATCAGCAGGATCACGTTGACGATCACAAGGAACATGATCTTGCCAAGCCCCGCGCCCAAAAGCGCCTCGGTGATCTGCTGCGGGATCTGCTCATCTGTCAGAACGTGCTTGAGGATCAGGGCGTTGGCGATGATGAACATCAGCGTGACCGTCAGCTTGCCTGCCTCGAACAGCGTCGCGCGGGTCGCCGGATGGATGAGCGCGGTGACAAGCGCCTGCGGCTTTTGCCACAGCGGAATTTTCACCTCGCCCTGATCGAGCGGCCCCATGTCGCGGTAAATGAAATTCGCCACCAGCCACGCATAGACCGCCGCGACTGCCGCCGCCTCGGTCGGGGTGAAGATGCCCGGCAGAATGCCCGGAATACCGTAAAGACCGACCATGATGATGACGATCAGCATCAGCCCCCAGAAGGCGTCGGCAAAGCTCGCCCAGATCTCGCCCCAGCCCTTCCACTCGCCCTTGGGCAGGTTCTTGCGGATCGCGATAAACAGGATCGTCGCCATCAGCATAAAGCCCGCCAGAAGGCCGGGAATAACGCCCGCAAGGAACATCCGACCGACCGAAACATCGGTGGCAGAGGCATAGACCACCATCACGATCGACGGCGGGATCAGGATACCCAGCGTGCCTGCGTTACAGATCACGCCAGCCGCGAAATCCTTGGAATAGCCAACCTGACGCATCGCCGCGATGACGATCGAGCCAATCGCCACCACAGTTGCGGGCGAAGACCCCGAAAGCGCGGCAAACAGCATACAGGCGAACACGCCTGCAATCGCCAGACCGCCCGGCAAATGCCCGACGCAGGCAATCGCAAACCGGATGATCCGCTTGGCCACGCCGCCCGTCGACATAAAGCTTGAAGCGAGGATGAAGAACGGAATTGCCAGCAGCGTTGGATGCCCCGCCATCGCCTGATAAAGCGTCTGCGCCACCGAGGCGAGCGAGGTCTCCGAGAAGGTCAGAAGAAAGATGATCGAGCTAAGCCCCAGCGAGACCGCAATCGGAACCCCGATCAGCAAAAGCCCCACGATCATCGCGAAAAGAAGGACGACGTCCATAAGCGCTTACTCCTGATTGGCCGCTGCGACGCGCTCGACGTCGTCTTCGGCTTCGTGGCTGACGATCAGGCTTTCCTGACGCCCAGAGATGACGCGCAGCGTCGCTTGCGTGACCCGCAGCACGATCAGCGCCACGCCGAAGGGAAGAATGAAATAGGGGATCACGCGCGGCAGCTTGTCATAGGCCTCGCCCTGATTGATCAGCGGCTCGAGCCAGCTGAAAATCCACAGCATCGGCACCTGATCGGTTTCATACCATGCCTGATCGCGGGTCTTCTCGAATCCGGTCGGGAACCAGTGGCCCGAGGTCCGCTCGAGCGCGGCATAGGGCGCCCAGTAGTCCCATGCGCCCTTCATCAGCAACAGCGCGTAAATCACACAGGCCAGCGCCGAGATAATCGCCAGCAGGCGACGGCTGGACGGCGGCGCAATGTTAATCAGCGCATCCACCCCAAGATGGGCCGTCTTTTTGAACGCGTAGGACACGCCCAGAATAACCAGCCATGCAAAAAGGATCGACGTCAGTTCCAGACCCCATATCAGCGCGGAGTTGAACAGATAGCGCAGAACAACGTTGATGAAGGTAATCACGGTCATCGCACCAAGGATCAGCGCGATAGCGCCTTCTTCGAAATGGTCGATCAGATGGCCGCCTTGGCGCGGCCCGTGGGCATGAGCGGACATGCTGTCCCCCTTTTTGGCGGGTGTTCGCAAAAAGCCCCGCGCGGCCTGCGCGCGGGGCTGGTGTCTGGCCCCTTGGGACAGATCAGTGCTTGGCGTTGATCTCTTGCGCGGCGGCAATGTTATCCGTGCCAACATCGGCTTCGAACTTGGACCAGACCGGCTTCATCGCGTCGACCCATGCCTGACGCTGTTCGGGGGTCAGTTCGCGGATCACGCCGCCAGCATCCAGAATGGCCTGACGGTTGTTCGCGTCGACCTCGGCAATCGCGGCGTTCCGCGATGCGGTCACTTCGTCCATGATCGTGCCGAGTTGGGTGCGGATGTCTTCGGGCAGGCCTTCCCACCAGTCGACGCTGGTCACGACCATATAGTCGAGAACGCCGTGGTTGGTTTCGGTCGAGCCGTCCTGAACCTCAAAGAACTTCTGGCCATAGATGTTCGACCAGGTGTTTTCCTGACCATCGACAACGCCGGTTTGCAGCGCGCCATAAACCTCCGAGAAGGCCATCGGCTGAGCGGATGCCTTCAGCGCTTCCATCTGCGCGACCAGAACGTCCGACGGCTGCACGCGGAACTTCAGGCCAGCCGCATCGGTCGGCAGCTCAAGCGGTTTGTTGGCCGAGAATTGCTTCAGGCCGTTATGCCAGAAGCCAAGGCCCAGAAGGCCGCGGCGCGTCATCGATTCTTTCATCGCCTGACCGGTTTCCGAGTTCTGGAACTCGTCCACGGCTTCCATGTTCTTGAACATGAACGGCAGGTCGAAAATGCGGAACACCTTGGTGAAGGTCTCGAACTTCGACAGCGACGGAGCCGCCATCTGCACATCGCCCTGAAGCATCGCTTCAAGCACCTGATCGTCATTATAAAGCGTCGAGTTCGGGTAGACCTCGACACAGGCCTTGCCGTTCATCTCGGCGTTGACACGGTCTGCGAACAGCTGTGCTGCGATGCCTTTGGGATGCTTGTCGGTGTTCGTGACGTGGCTGAACTTGATGACCATCTCGCCCGAGTCGCACTGGGCGAAGGCCGGAGCTGCAACGGTGACCAGAGCAATTGCCGTCATCGCGGCGGTAAACTTTTTCATGATTTCCTCCCATGAATGCCATTCGGCACAAGTATCGCGCCGCTGTGGCGACGCCTGATGCAAGCCAACCGCGAGACGCATAGCCGATCAACAGTTTCGTGATAGCTCGCGAAAAGAGTCTGATTTTTGTTGTATTTTAATGACTTATAAATTTTCACCCCATGCGGGCCCGCAAGGCATGTGCGGAATTTCACACAGATGTTAGCGCCTGACGGGCGAAATGCCGCACGGGTCGCGCCTGCCCTAGCGGAAAGATTCGGGCTTTAACCCGTGCCGCGCGAGCTTGTCGTAAAAGGTTTTACGCGGCAGTTTGAGCGCCCCTGCGGCTTCGGTCGCGTTGCCCTTGGCGTGGCTCAGCGCCTCGACCAGCATCGAGCGTTCGACGCGGTGCATCCGCTCGGCCAAGCCCTGCCCCGCGTCATCCGCGCCTTCCGCCACCAGGCCCATCGCAAAGCGCATCGCTTCGGTCATCAGCGCGCGCGCATTGCCCGGCCAGTCGCGCTCCATCAGATGGGTGTTCATCTCGGGCGGCACCTCGGGCAAGGGCAGGCCCGATTGTTCGCAGGCAAGCTGCACATAATGGCGGAACAAGAGCGGGATGTCCTCGGGACGCTCGGAGAGCGAGGGGATCCGCACCCGCATCACCTCGAGCTTCCAGTAGAGATCGGGGTGAAAGCGCCCTGCCCGCGCATCCGCCGCCAGATCGCGATAGGTGCCCGCGATAAGGCGCGTTGAAGGGCTGGTTTCCAGCAGGTCGATCAATGCGAATTGCGCGGGCTGCGGCAGGTCGGCCACCTCGTCGAGATACAGCGTGCCCTCTTCGGCGCGGGTAAATCCGGCGGCCAAGTCCTCGGGCGACAGCCCTGCGGCTGCGAGTTTGACAAAGGCGCGGGGGGCGGCTGCGGACAACAGATGGATCACCTCGGCCACCTTCGAATTGCCCGCCCCCGGCGCGCCGGAAATCAGCACCTCGGCGCCCGAGCGCGCGGCCTTGCGCGCCTGTTCGCGCAGGGCTTCGGCCACAGGGGACGCGCCCACCAACATCCGCGCTGCCGCATCCCCGCGCCGGATTTCGCGGTGCAGGCGGCGGTTCTCCATCACAAGCGCGCGGGTCTTGAGCGCCTTCTGAACAACGGCCAGCAAATCCTTGGCAGAACATGGTTTTTCAAGAAAATCAAACGCCCCGCCCGCCATCGCTTTCACCGCCATCGGCACATCTCCCTCGCCGGTCAGCAAGATCACAGGCAGCTCCGCATCCGCCCCGTGCGCGAACTCCAATAGCTGAAAACCGTCTTTGCCCGGCATCCGTATATCGGTCAGCACAATGCCGTCAAACTCGGGGCTGATGTGGTCCTTGGCCTCGATATACGAGCCACACAGAACCGGCGTAAGCCCCGCCAGATCAAGCGTCTGGCCAAGTGCCTCGCGCACCGCGCGATCGTCATCGACAACCAGAACCTTCATGCCGCGTGCTCCTTATCCACCATCGGCGCGGGCGCCTCATTCAGCTCGACGGTAAACACCGCCCCGCCATCCGGCGCATTCCCCCCCGTCAGGCTACCGCCGAACCCCTGCACCAACCCGTAAGAGATCGACAGGCCAAGCCCCATCCCCTCGGCTGAACCCACCTCTTTTGTCGAATAGAACGGGTCGAAAATGCGGTCCGGCTCGCGGATACCGGGACCACTGTCACGCAAGACAAGGGCGATCCGGCCCTTGGCGGGCCGCGTGATCCTGATGTCCACCCGCTTCACCAGGCTATCCGCCATCGCATCGGCCGCATTCGCCAGGAGGTTCACGACGACCTGACTGAGCCGCACCTCGCCCGCCATCACAATCGCCGGAAAATCGGGGCGCCTCCAGTCCACGGTGACGCCCGCGCGCTCCAGCCGCATCTGCGCAATCTCCAGCGCGCTTTCCACCACCGCAGCAAGCCCCACCCGCGTCGCCGGTTCGGCCTCTTGCCGGGCAAAGGCGCGCAGGTTGCGGATGATCCGCCCCATCCGGCGCGACAGATCGGCAATCCGCGAGAGGTTCTCTGCCGCCTCCTCCTTGCGCCCGCGTTCCAGCAGCAGTTCAGCGTTTTCCGCATAAGACCCGATCGCCATCAGGGGCTGGTTCAGCTCGTGGCTGATCCCCGCCGACATCTGCCCGAGCGCCGAGAGCTTGCCCGCCTGCACCAGTTCCGCCTGCGTGCGTTTCAACTGCTCATTCGCCGTTGAAAGCTCTGCCGTGCGCTCGCTCACCCGCATTTCCAACGCCGCATTCGCCCGCGCCTCGACCTCAAGCCGCGCAGCCAGCGTGCGCCGCCGTTCCCAAAGCGCAAGGATTACCGCAACGATGCCCACGCCGCCAAGCGCCGCCGCCAGCGCCAGTGTTCGCGCCGTATTCAGAACCCCTTGCGCATCGGCCAGCGCATGACCCGTCATCCCGATCACCGGAAGATCCTGCGTCACCGGCAGCCCCAGTTCGGGCAGATAGCCCCCCGCCGTCACCAGATCGAACCCCGCGACCTCTTGCACGGGGCGATGGACGCGGCGCAAAGGCGTGGCAGACGGATAGTCCCCCGCCAGAAGGGCAACAGGCCGGTCGACTTCGAACACCATCTCAAGCCGGTTCGCCAGAAAGGTCACGCCTTGCGCATCGCTGAACCACACCGGAACCGGATCGCCGCGCCCCTGCGCCTCGACGCGGTCGGCCTCGATGCGCAAAAGCACAATCCCCGCGACAGGGCCGGCCATCTCGAACACCGGCGCCGAAAAGGTGAACAACCGGCGCGCGGTCTCGGGTTCGACATGGTGGTGCATTCCGCTTGCACCCTGCGCCGCGCGCGCCAGCTCGGGCGTAAGGGGTAAGCGCTCGGGCGCGCCTTCGGGACCAGCCAGAACCCGCCCGTCGGGCGCGAGCAAAAGAATATCGCGCGCACCGGCCCGATCCGCCATGCGCCGCAGAACCGCCGCGACCGCCTCGGGCGCAATCGCGCCACCACCATCGCGTGCAAGCGAGGCCACATAGGGGTGCTCGGCGGCCAGAACCGCGACCTCGCGATATTGCGCCAGTGCCGTGACCAACCGGTCCGCTGCAAGCCGCAAATCGGCCTGCGCACGGTCCTCCAGCCGCCCAAGCCCTTCGCGCGCAGACAGCATCCACACCTCGGCCGCACCTGCCACCATCGCGGCCAGCGCAATCGCCAGAACTGTAAACCGTGTCAGCATCACCATCCGCCCGCGGGGTTTCCTGCCCCTTGATGCAACCGCATGGAGCGGAAAATCAAGCGCCCCCTGCGGCAGCTTGTCCGCGAAAAGACGCTTTTCGCGCGCGGTATTCTGGCCTATCTGCCATTCCGAGTGCCGATTTGAGTTAGATCAAGGCTCGCACCCGACTGAACAGGTATCTGCGAGACATGTTTAAGCCCCCGACATTCGGGGCAAGCCAGAAAGACGAGACGCCCCGTGACCGATACAGCCATTCCGCCCGTGAAAACCCTTCCCGACGCGCAGACGGTGACGTCTGTGACGCATTGGACGGACCGTTTGTTCTCGTTTCGGGTGACGCGGCCGCAGTCTTTGCGGTTCCGCTCGGGCGAGTTTGTGATGATCGGGCTTCTGGGCGACAACGGCAAACCGCTCTTGCGCGCCTATTCGATCGCCTCGCCAAGCTGGGACGAGGAGCTGGAGTTTTACTCGATCAAGGTGCCGGACGGGCCGTTGACCTCGCGGCTGCAGCACATCCAGGTGGGCGAGGAAATCATCCTGCGCCCGAAACCTGTGGGCACGCTGGTGGTGGACGCTCTTTTGCCCGGAAAACGGGTATGGTTCCTGGCTACCGGCACTGGGATTGCGCCCTTTGCCAGCCTGATGCGAGACCCGGAAGTCTATGAAAAGTTTGACGAAGTCGTGATGATGCACACCTGCCGCACGGTCGAGGAACTGGAATACGGCCGCCGTCTGGTCGAGGATCTGAAGAACGACGAGCTGATCGGCGAGATGGTCGAGGGGAAGCTGAAATACTACCCCACGACGACCCGCGAAGAGAGCCCGCACATGGGCCGGATCACCGATAATCTGGCGTCCGGCAAGGTGTTCGAAGACCTTGGCATCGCGCCGATGGACGCCGCGCACGACCGCGCGATGGTCTGCGGCTCGCTCGCGTTCAACAAGGATGTGATGGCGGTGCTGGAAGGCTTTGGCCTGCGCGAGGGGGCAAACTCCGAGCCGCGCGAATATGTCGTCGAAAAAGCCTTCGTCGGTGACGGCGTTTAAGATCGCCGACCCAAAACAAAAGCCGCCCCGAAGGGCGGCTTTTTCATTTCAGGCTGGCATTATTACATGCCAAGCGCGGCTTTCACCTGCTCCAGCACCATCGGGATCTGATCGGCATTTTCTGCCGCAAGATCAACCGCCGCTTTCAGCGTGGCTTTGGTGCCATCGCCCAAGGCGGAGCCGTCGATCATCTCGCCGATTTTCACCGGATCGAAGTTCTCGACCGTCAGGGTCTTCGCAGCCCCGAGCACGGCCTCGCCCATCGAGGACGCTCCGTCCACGGCTTGCGAGGTTGCCTCTGCCGCAGCACCTGCTGCGTCCGCAGCAGCGTCGCCCACGGCTTGTGCCACATCACCCGCGGCTTCGGTCGCGGTTGCTGCCATGTCGGAAGCCGACTCGGTTGCAGCCTCGACGGCCCCGGCGGTCGCATCAGCGGCTTCCGACGCAGCCTCGGTCACCGCCTCGGTTGCGGTTTCGACGGCCCCTGCAGCGGCATCGGCTACCGCGCCCGCGGTCTCGGCCATGGTGCCGGCAGCGGTATCAGCCGCCGTCTCAGCAGCGCCAGAAACCGTCGCAGCAGCCTCCGACGCCACATCGGCCATACCGGATGCGGCTTCTTCAACCTCTTGCGAATTCAGATAAAAATAGGCTCCGGCCGCAATCGCAGCCACCAGCACAGCTAAACCAGCAAACTTGTTCATTTCCCCACCTTTCACTCACTCGGGTGCACAGTTAACCAGTGCTATATGGCACCCCGCCCCCCGTTTGAAAACCCTAAGCCCCTCGAAGCCCGACTTATCGGCTAAAACGCGCTTTGGAGGTTGAAAGCCCCGTAATTGCAGCCTATTTTGCGGGCCATTCACGCTAAGGTTACAGAAGGATCACCGCCATAGCCCGCAGACCGCATAACGCCCCGCCGCAACGCGAAACCGGACCTCGCGTAAACGGACGTATTCGCGCACCAGAAATTCGCCTGATCGGCGCGGATGGGGAAAACGTCGGGGTGGTAAGCCCTGCGCGTGCCATGGAAATGGCGGAAGAGGCTGGCCTTGATCTGGTGGAGATTTCTCCGAACGCCGTGCCGCCCGTGTGCAAGATCATGGACTTCGGCAAGTTCAAGTATGAACAGCAAAAGCGCGAAGCCGAAGCCCGCAAGAAGCAGAAGATCATCGAGATCAAAGAGGTGAAGTTCCGTCCCGGAACCGACACCCACGATTACGAAGTGAAAATGAAGAGCGTGCTGAAATTCCTTGCCAATGGCGACAAGGTCAAGGTGACGCTGCGCTTTCGTGGCCGCGAAATGGCGCACCAGGATCTGGGACTTGAGCTTTTGAACCGCGTGAAAGAGGACGTGGGCGAAGAGGGCAAAGTCGAATCTATGCCCAAGCTCGAAGGCCGCCAGATGGTCATGATGATCGCGCCGACGCGATAAGCGGCCCCGATCCACAAGATGCAAAGCCCTCCCCATTCGGGAGGGCTTTTTCGTATCTGCCGGTTGGTTTGGAAAACGCCTCCCCCAAAAATTTAAGCGCAGCGGGAGGGAGGCCCGCTGCGCATTATGGGGATCAGACGAGGGAGAGCGTCTCGATCCTCGGTTCAGGTTCCGGCGGTAAACCGCTTTCAGGGAGATCAGAAACCTGATGAGCCTGAGATACGCCCGCGCCGCCCCCGAAACCTTGACCTAAGTCAAATTCCGAAACCCGATGCTGCGACATTTTGGCAGGCCGCTTTTTACAGCTTTTGCAGCCCCAATCGCACCGCACGGTTGTCGTTTTGACGCAAGACCCATTGCCCCAGTCGCTTCGCCAGAACCTTGTGCCCCTTGTCCACCGCGCGCGAAAACAACTCACGCTGATAGCGGGGGAAGGCACGCCGCGCGCGCAGCCGCGCATAGAACTGATCCTCGGTCAGCGAACCATCCAGCGCGCCCAGAATAATCGGGTTCAGGATACCCATCTGATGCAAGGACGAGCCAAGCCGGTGCCCCATCAGCGGCGTGCGCAGTTTGATGACATTTCCGGCCTTGAACCGGTCGGCATGGCCTGCGTCCAGGGGTTCATAGGGATCATAGAGAATTGTCACCTGCCGCGCTGTGCGCGACGCGGCCGCCGCATCCCCGTATTTCCCCGAAAAATCCTTGTCCCACGCGACCTTATAGCGGGTTTCCCAAGGCACGACCGCTTTATCCAGCGTCGATTGCGGCGAGATTACCACCACATCGGCACCCGGATGCGCAGCACAAAACGCCGCCGCCGCATAGCCGCCCATCGAGGCGCCATAGAATACCACGCGTTCGAACTGATTAAAGAAACCCTCGGTTGCCAACCGGTCGAACTCGGTCTCGACCCAAGCATCGCGATACCATGTCCAGCCCCCCGCCATCACGCCCAGCATCGACCAGCCCTGCTTTTCGATGAACTCGAACCCCCATGGGCGGCGCGTGTCACGCTTGTTCATCGCAATGTCGAGGTTGTCGAAGGTCACGACCAGCGTCTTGCCGCGCGGGATATAAAGGAAGCTATGCACCCCTTCGGCGGTATAGAACCCGTCCTTGCCAGCAAGCTGTTTGGCGATCCGCGCCCAATCCCCGTCGGGGGCGACCTCCTCGGGCGGCTTGGGCGTGAACAGAATACGCGAGATCGTGCTGCCGCCGTCATCCGCTACCGCCTCGACCTGCTCATTGGTGCCGAAATCACGCAGGAAGGGAAAGCTGCCAGAGCCTTTGCGAATATCCATCAGCATCCGGCTATCAGAGTGGAGCGCCGCATCAAGAACGGGCTTCAGATATTTGACTTTATTGACATCTCCGAAACCCGAAAGGTTCAGCAACAGATCCACAGGCCGCAGATCGGCGGCGCGCGTTACCACTTTGATGCGCGCCGGATCGACCCCGCAGCCCTCCAGATGCGCGATATAGCCCGCCACCCAGTCCGAGGGCGCCTCGGGCCAGCTTCCATCCGGTTTCAGATCAATCAGCGTGATGTCGCAATCCCATTTGTCATGTGCCGCAAGCGTCAAAAGCGGCGACGTCCCGCCCAGATCCGCAACCGAGGCCAGATCGCGTAGCCCCAGCTTATCCAGCAGCGCCGGGTCAGCGGTTTTCTGTTCGAACACCAGCTTCGCGCGCCCCTTGATCGGCGCGAATGCGGGCCGTATTTCGTGCTTTTTCAGCAGCTTGTCAAAGAACGATCCCTCGCGTGGGATACCGTTGAATCGCAAGCCCAATTCTCGCTTGTTCGAGGCCCAAAGATGCAGCGCCGTGGTCTGATCGGTCAGCTTCGCCTCGACCTTGTCGGCATCGCGGATCATCATCGTCCGTTCGCGGAAGGTCACGGGGTAAAAGGCCTCAAGCGGCTGCACCTTGTCGTGAAGCCCGTGCTTTTCGACGTAATGCGAGATCATCATCGGCCCCCAGACACCCCAGGGCTGCTGCGTCACATGCACCGGTTCCCCGCGTGCGGCCGCGTTGCGATATTCGTTCTGAAGCGCGGGCTTGATGAATGGCGGAATTGCATAACGATCGCCCATGAAGCCTATAATATCACGCAGAATTTCGCTATCCGCCGGAAGCCCCAACACCGCATTGTTCACCCGTTTCGAATTGGGCAGTTCGTAGCCGAAAACATAGTCGCTCTCATAGGTCATCGGCGCCCAGCAATAGACATCGGTATCGACCCAGATCAGCCCCGGATTCTGCGCGATCATATGGATGCGGAAATAATCGGCAAACAGCGCGAAGCTGTCCTTCTTTTCGTATTTGATAAAATCGTCGGTATCGAGCACCTCGCGCCCGTCACGACGGATCACCCCCTCGGGGACATTCGGAATGTCCTCGTAGGAAAACAGCGTAATCTTCTGTCCCGCATCGACAAAGCTTTTCAGGCAAAGCTGCTCCATCCACGACAGAGTCCCGCCAATCCAAAGCGTGCCAACTTCACGTTCCCGCGCCATTTCCCTGCCCCCTTGGAAAAGCCGTTCCGGTTAGATTTGTGCTAACTTGCCCGAGTTATCTTGGATTTCCAATGCCTAAGCTTGGGTAAATGCGTGCAAGATTTGCGTGGGGCGCAGGTTGTGTTAGGAAAGCGACATAATGGTGAGGCAGGAGTGTAAGTGAGCATGACGCAGGTGATCCGGCGGCAGATGGCGTGTGAGGCCAGCGCGGGCGATGCCCCTGCGCTGCTTGATGCGCTGTCATGGAGCGAAACGGTCGAGGGACAGCCACGCACCGCATTTCGCGCGTTTTTTGCCAACCCGTCCTCTGCGGCACAGATCGCGCAAGTGGAAGGAACCACGATTGCCGAATTACGGGATGTTTCCGGCTCGGTGATGGTGGTGGGCCACGCACCAATAGGGCAGGAAATTACCATCGGCCTAAGCACCGCGCCCGCCCTGCCCGATCAGCCCGCACCGGATTTCGCGCCCACGCGCATTACCGCCGACGCCCCCGAATGGGACATCCTTGAAGGCCGAAATTGCCTGTTTGGCCAGCGCCTTGAGGAGACTGTCGAGACCGTTCTTGACTGGCTGAGCTGGCACTTCGATCAGCACGGCGCGACGGGTGCGGTGATCCTTGACCGTTGCCCGCCAGACAGCGACGCCACGCGCGAGGACGACTTTGATACGGCGCTGCGCGAGGGGCTGGAGACGCGCGAGATCGACATGCGTGTGATCGTGCTTTCCGCGCCCCGCCCCTTGGGCAAACCGGGCTTCGGCCCCGAGAACCACCCGTTCCTCGCCCCCGACGCGCCCGGCAAGGACCGGATGGAGATCCCCGCCCCCGACGAATGGCGCGCGCCCTTGGGGCAAGGCATCGTCTTCGAGATCGTGAAATGGCGGTTTCTGGCGAAAGCGCGCGCGATAGTCACGCTGGATGTCACCGATATTCTGGCGCCCCAAGGCGCGCGGGAAAACATTTTCGATGCCTGCGTTGCCTCTGACAGCGGCGTCGTTCTGATGATCGGGCGGCGCGTCTATCCGTGGCGCGTGCGCGAGGGGCAGCCAGCCCGCTTTGCCGACCATATCTGCCGCCAGTTCGATGCCCGCCGCGGTATGGCGAAATGGGGCTGCGCGCCCGAAAAAGCGGGACTGGAGGCCACATGGCGCATGGTGCGCGTGGCTTATGCGCGCCCTGATCTGAGCGCCGTGCATCCGTTCTGGCGTGCGATGGCGCTGCGGGTGCCGGGGCGCAATGCCTCTGAACTTGCACCGAAAACCTCGTTGGTCGAAGACACCGCACTTCTGAACGCGGCGCGCGAGATCTGGGGCCACAAACCGATCCGCCCCCCCGTCTCAAAGGCCAAGCCCGCCCCTAAGCGCGCGATCGAAGCGGGCCGCACCGCGATTGTCACCACGATGAAGAACGAAGGCCCGTTCATCATGGAATGGATCGCCTATCACCGCGCGATCGGGGTGGACGATTTCCTGATCTACACCAACGATTGCACCGACGGCACCGACGAGATGCTGGATATGCTGGAACGCAAGGGTATCTGCCAGCACCGCGCGAACCCCTGGGTGCCGGGCGGAGAGCTGAAACCCCAGCATGCGGCCTTGCAAGCCGCCGAAGGTGAGCCAGTGATCCAGAACGCCGGATGGGCGATCTGCATGGATGTGGATGAGTTCATCAATGTGAAAATCGGCGATGGCACGCTGAAGGCGCTTTATACCGCGATGGGCGAGGCGAACATGATCTCGCTGACGTGGCGGCTGTTCGGCAATTGCGACGTGCACGACTACGAAGACCGCTATCTGCTGGACCAGTTCACCACCTGCGCCCCCGAGATCGCGCGCAAACCGCATCAGGCTTGGGGCTTCAAGACGCTGTTTCGCAACATTGATCTTTATAAGAAGCTGGGGGTTCACCGCCCGAAGGGACTGATCCCCGACCTTTGGGATCAGGTGAAATGGCTCAACGGCTCGGGCCGCCCGATGCCGCGCGAGATGTTCCGCAACGGCTGGCGCTCGACGCTGGAGACCTATGGCTATGACTGGGTGCAACTGAACCATTACGCCGTGCGCTCTGCCGAGAGCTTTCTTGTCAAACGTGACCGTGGCCGCGTGAACCACGTCGATCGCGACCAAGGCATGAACTACTGGTTCCGCATGAACCACAACGCCGAAGAGGAATGCTCGATCCAGCGGATGATCCCGAGGTTGCAGGCCGAATGGGACCGCTTGATGGCGGACCCCGAAATCCGGGCCGCACACGAGTATTCGGTCGCCGCCCACCGCGCCAAGATCGCGGAATTACGCGCGACCGAGAACTACGAGAAATTCTATGCCGAGCTTTGTTCCGAGAAGTTCGAACGCCTCTCGCGTATCCTGCATGTCTTCGGGTCGAACGTCTTCAACGTCGGGCCTTCGGTGATCCCCGAAGACCTGCATACGCGCGACCTGCCGCCCGATTTCTTCTTTACCGTCGAACATGCCGGGGAGGCCGAACATTGAGCTTTACCGCCATCACCGCAATGAAAAACGAAGGCGCATTCCTTCTGGAATGGGTCGCACATCTTGGGGTGATCGGTTTCGATAATATCCTCGTATTTTCAAACGATTGCGAAGACGGAACGGACGCGATGCTTGACCGGTTGCAGGCGATGGGGCGGCTCACCCATCTGCGCAACCCCGGCCCGTGGGACAAGGGGCCGCAATGGGATGCGCTCAAGGCAGCAGACAGGCATCCGTTGGTGAAAGCGGCCGAATGGATCATGTTCGTCGATGTCGACGAGTTCCCGAATATCCATGTGGGCGACGGCACGGTGCAGGCACTGGTCGCCGCCCTGCCCGAGGCGACCGCGATCCCGCTGACATGGCGGATGTTTGGCAATTGCGGTCAGGTCGCCTTCGAGGACCGCCCCGTCACCGAACAATTCATCCGCGCCGCGCCCGCGCGCATCCGCTGGCCGTGGCGGCTCCAGATGTTCAAGACGCTGTTTCGCAACGATGGCAGCTACCGCAAACTGGGCGTGCATCGCCCCCGCGCGCCCGCGCCCGACGCGACCCCTCGCTGGTTCGACGGATCGGGGCGCGAACTGCCCGAAGTGTTCCACAAGAACCGGCTGTTTTCGGTGACCGGCGAAGACAATTACCAGCTTGCCCAGCTTAATCACTACGCACTTGGCGCGATGGAAAGCTATATCGTGAAATGCGATCGTGGGCGCGCCAACCGCGAGGCATCGGCCTTTGATATGTCCTATTGGGTCGAGCGGAACTTCTGCGACACCGAAGACACGAGCATCGCGCGCTACGCCGCCACGTCCGATGCGGCGCGCATGACGCTTCTGGCGGATCCGGAACTTGCCGCTTTGCACGCACAGGCCGTCGCGTGGCGCAAGGCCCGTTTCGAGGCGCTGATGCTGAACGAGGAATTCCGCGCGCTCTTTGGCAGGCTACTGGTGACGCCCCCCTCTCGCCCGATGCCCAAAGCCCTCGAGGACCGGATCGTTCACTATGGTCAGCGCGCGAACGGGTTGATTTCGTGAACAATCCCCCTGACATCCCGCGACTGTTCCCGAATGCCGGACAATTCGCGGTTATTTCAACTTGTCCCCTTATTCCCGCCAGATTGTCGTAATGTTAGATTAACCATTATGGGGCTTGATCGTCTGAACAGACAGGGGAGCCCTGCGTTATGGATGGTGCAAGGGATTTTTATAAAACGATGCGAGAGCTGAGCGACAGCGAGTGGCAGGAGCGGATCGAGGAAATCGCCGAAACCGAGGGGTATTTCGAACCTTTGGGCGAAGATCATTTTGCCATGTTCGCCGACGAGGGGGCCGTTCTTCTCGTCTCGTTCGAATCGCGCGAGTCGATCCGTCGGCTGCGCGAAAACCAGCTTCCCCTTGGTGCAACGGTGGCGCGCGCGAACGGCTGGTCCAGCCTTACACTTGTCTGTAACCGCGACACATGGTTCCGCGAACCGCGCGTTTTCGCCTATTTCGATCGCCTCGTGGACGATGCATTTTTCGAAGATTTCGACAAAGTTGTTTTCTACGGCGCCGGTCCCTGTGGCTATGCCGCGGCGGCCTTTTCGGTCACCGCCCCCGGCGCGACGGTCCTGGCGATGTCGCCGCAAGCGACGCTCGACCCCAAACTGGCGGGCTGGGACGATCGCTTCCGCGAAATGCGCCGCACCTCGTTCGAGGATCGCTACGGATTTGCCCCCGATATGATGGAGGGCGTGGGCGAGGGATATATCTTCTTCGACCCGTTCGAACCCTTGGACGCGATGCACGCGGCCCTTTTCGCGCGCCCGGGCATCACGCTGATGCCGTGCCGCAATATGGGCAACCAGATCGAGGATATTCTCAGTTTCATGCAACAGCTCGAGCCGCTGTTGACCGCCGCCGGAAACGGCACCTTCAGTGCGCAGAGCTTCTGGAAAATGTATCGCGAACGCCGCAACAGCCCGCGCTATCTGCGCCGGATGGGCTATGCGCTGCAGGATCGCGGGCGCAGTGTGCTGGAGGCGATTTTGTGCCGCAATGTCGTCGAGCGGCTGCAGGGGCCGCGCTTTTTGCAGCGGTTCGAACGGCTGGAGGCACATCTGAAAGACCAGGGGATCACCCTGCCCCCGTCCCACGCGCTAGAACCATCGAAACGGGTCGGTTAGACCTGAGCGCTCGTCGCCTCGTCTTCGTCTTCAGGCTCGTCCCCGTGAAAGCGGCTGACATGGGTCGCGACGCGGCGGGTCTCGATCGAGCGCGAAACCTGTTCCAGAATCACCGTTTCCGGCACGAACAGCGGCGCAGGGGTGAAACTCTCGACTGTTGCGGCCAGTGATAGCCCAAGCGCCTCGAGCGCGCGGATCAGCATCTCGTCGGCGCGCACCAGAATACGGTCGGCCTCGATCTGGCACGGCGCTTGAAATTGGCCAACACACAGGGCCGCCAGCACCAGATCGCCACGCACTTCGGTCAGGGTTTCGTGATTGGAATCGGACATGGAGCCTCCTGTTCTCCGTTTCTGCGGAGCAACCCTAGTATCATGCGCCATAACTCACAGCGCAAGATGCCCGATCAGCGCAGGGCCACCCCCGAAAAGGCTGCCCCCCGGATCCTTACATATAAAAGCGGTCACGGAAGACGTGAAAAACGATGCGGTCGCGGGTCAGCCCCATTTCCGCAAGCTCCGCATCACTCAGGCGGTTCAGCCGGTCGATCTGGGCCGAACGCGAATTGCGCTCTGCGTAAAGGACAAACCCCTCGGCCACAGCATGTGCAACAGCGCGAAGCGTTTTGACGATACCGAAATCATGTCCGGCGTGAGCGGTCGTAAAAGCCATTTGGAACCCTCCTGAGGATTGTGGTCAGGCTGTTCCCTCCCTTGCATTCAACATACGTCACCAAGACTGACCTAACCACCGACAATCCGGCATTCCCGCCATGCAATCTCTGCAGTGCGGCGTTAGCGCTTAAGACGCGCAATCTGACTGGATTCGCGCGCGCGGGCGGTGTAACTGCGGGGATCATGACCCAGATCACCATCCCCCGCCCCGACGACTGGCACCTCCATCTGCGCGACGGCGCGATGCTTCAGGCGGTGCTGCCCGAAACCACGCGCCATTTCGCCCGCGCGATCGTGATGCCGAACCTCGTGCCGCCGGTCGTGACCGCCGCACAGGCCGCCGCCTACCGCGAGCGGATCATGGCCGCGATGCCCGAGGGCGCCACGTTCGAACCGCTGATGACGCTTTATCTGACCGAAGAGACCGATCCGGCAGATGTGGCTGCGGCCCATGCCTCGGGACTGGTCAAGGCGGTCAAGCTCTATCCGGCGGGCGCGACGACCAACTCGGCCTCGGGTGTGCGCGATTTTGACAAGGTGCGCCCTGTTCTGGAAAAAATGGCCGAGATCGGCCTGCCGCTGTGTGTGCATGGCGAGGTGGTGACGCCCGAGGTCGACATCTTCGACCGCGAGGCGGTGTTCATCGAGACCGTGCTTGATCCGGTGCGCCGCGCGACTCCGGGGCTGCGTGTGGTGATGGAGCATATCACTACCAAGGACGGCGTTGATTACGCGCGCTCGCAAGGCGATGATCTGGGCGCGACGATCACCACGCATCACCTGATTATCAACCGCAACCACATCCTCGTGGGCGGGATCAAGCCGCATTACTACTGCCTGCCGGTCGCGAAACGCGAAATCCACCGGCTTGCGCTGCGCGATGCGGCGACATCGGGTGAGGCGCGGTTTTTCCTTGGCACCGACTCGGCGCCCCACGCCGACGAGGCAAAGGAAAGTGCCTGCGGCTGCGCGGGGTGCTTTACCGCAACGAATACGATGGCTCTGCTGGCCCATGTCTTCGAAGAGGACGGCAAGCTCGATAACCTCGCGAAATTCGCAAGCCTCAACGGCCCCGCCTTCTATCGCCTGCCGGTGAACGAGGCGAAACTGACGCTGTCCAAATCCGACACTCCCGCCCAATGGCCCGAGAAAATCCTCTCGGGCGCTGGCCCCGTGACTGTTTTCAACCCCGGTTTCCCGGTCTATTGGACCGTGCAGGACCAAGCCGCCACACCAAAAGAATAAGGACCGGACCATGATCCCCAGCTCCTACCCCGCCCGCGAGGAAATCGCCCGCCTGACCGCCCGCATGTTGCTGGAAATCGGCGCGGTGAACTTTAACACCGATGAGCCGTATACGCTGGCCTCGGGCCTGCCCTCGCCGTCCTATATCGACTGCCGCAAGCTGATTTCGTTCCCGCGTATCCGCTCGACGCTGATGGATTTCATGGCCGTTACCGTGATGCGTGACGCGGGCTTTGAGGCATTCGACAACATCGCCGGCGGCGAGACCGCAGGCATCCCCTTCGCCGCGATGGTGGCCGAGCGTCTGGCGCTGCCGATGACCTATGTGCGCAAAAAACCAAAGGGTTACGGGCGCAACGCGCGGATCGAAGGCGCCATGACCGAAGGCCAGCGCGTGCTTCTGGTCGAGGATCTGACCACCGACGGCGGCTCGAAACTCAGCTTCGTCGATGCGATCCGCGACACTGGCGCGACCTGTGGGCATACGGCGGTGATCTTCTACTACGACATCTTCCCCGAGACCGAGAAAACCCTTGGCGATCATGGCGTGAAGCTGCATCACCTGTGCACCTGGTGGGATGTGCTGGCCGAAGCCCGCTCTCAGGGTGCCTTTACCAAAGAAACGCTGGACGAGGTCGAAACCTTCCTCAAGGCGCCGCGTGCCTGGCAAGAGGCCCACAAGAAGGGCTGATTTTTCTGTGGATCGTTTTGTGGACGATCTGGGGGTGATTTCGGGCGGGAATCGGAAACGGTTTCCGCCCGCTCCATATCTTGTGGTATGCTGCGCCCTGAACCACCAAAAATGCGACAAACCTGATCGGCAAACCCGAGTTATCCACAAAGATTTCCAGATACCCTTCGCCGCCGGAACTGGGCTATTGAACAGCCACACGAGGGGGAATCGAGGCACCTATGAACGACGCAAGCCTGCCGCAATCGGCTGAACCGGCCAATCAGGACACGCTTCCCCATAACATCGAGGCCGAGCAACAGCTGCTTGGCGCGATCCTGACGAATAACGATATTTTCGACCGGATCGCGGCCATCGTGAAGCCCGAGCATTTTTTCGAGCCTGTTCACCAGCGCATCTACGAAGTCACCATCGCGCGTATCCAGAAGAACGCTCTCGCCTCTCCGGTGACGCTAAAGGCGTTCCTCGAAGACGACACGGGGCTGAAGGAACTGGGCGGTCCGGCCTATCTGGCGCGTCTGGCGGGCTCGGCTATCGCGGCCTATGCGGCCAAGGATTACGCGCAGATGATCTACGAGCTTGCGATCCGTCGCGAGTTGATCCGTCTGGGCGGCGACATCTCGGCGCGCGCCAAGGAAGTCGCGGTCGATGACGACCCGAAAGAGCAGATCACCGCCGCCGAGCAAAAGCTGTATACACTGGCCGAGCAGGGTCAGGCCGACAAGGGTTTTGTGAGCTTTCTCAAGGCCGTAACGGAAGCAGTTCAATCAGCAAACGCCGCCTACCAGCGTGACGGCGGGTTGGCTGGCGTTTCAACCGGCCTGCGCGATCTGGACAAGAAACTGGGGGGGCTTCACCCCTCTGACCTTCTGATCCTCGCAGGGCGCCCCTCGATGGGGAAAACCTCGCTTGCGACGAACATCGCCTTCAACATCGCCAAAGCCTATAAGCGCGGCATCCGCCATGACGGCGTAGAGGGCGCAGTCGAGGGCGGCGTCGTGGGCTTCTTCTCGCTGGAAATGTCGGCCGAGCAACTGGCCGCCCGCGTGCTCTCCGAGGCCGCCGAGGTGCCATCGGAACAGATCCGCCGCGGCGACATGACGGAAACCGAATTCCGCCGCTTCGTCGAGGCGGCAAAGGCGCTTGAGACCTGCCCGCTTTATATCGACGACACGCCCGCACTGCCGATCTCGCAGGTTGCCGCGCGGTGCCGAAGGCTCAAGCGGACGCATGGCCTGGACGTGGTGATCGTGGACTACCTGCAACTGCTGCGCGGCACTGGTCGGGGCGAAAATCGCGTTCAGGAAATTGCCGAGATTTCAATGGGGTTAAAGGCCATCGCGAAAGAGCTGAACATCCCCGTGATGGCGCTCTCGCAGCTCAGCCGGACAGTCGAAAGCCGCGAAGACAAACGCCCGCAGCTTTCGGACCTTCGCGAATCCGGCTCGATCGAGCAGGACGCCGACGTGGTGATGTTCGTCTATCGTGACGAATATTATCACGAGCGCCTCAAGCCGCCAGAGGACGACCCGAACTTCGCGGAATGGGTGCAAAAGGCCGAGCGCGTTCACGGCAAGGCCGAGGTCATTCTGGGCAAGCAGCGTCACGGGCCGATCGGCACGGTCGAGGTCGCCTTTGAGGGCCGGTTCACCCGTTTCTCGGATCTGGCGCAACCCTGGCAGGGCGATGGCAGCGAAGGGTTCTAACCCTCCGCCCGCGTATAGACCGTGTGCATCGTGTAATCCTTGCGCGGGCCGGAGACGACCCATTCGGCGCGCCATTCGGGCCAAATGGAAAAATCATAGCACACCTTGTAAAGGTCTGGCGGGCAAAGGTGTTCAGCCACCGGATCGGCAGGGTCGAAGCTGTGGAACGGACGACCGTCGGCGTAATCCACCGCGATCCCAGCCCCGCCGCGCCGCCATGTATAACGCCGCTCGGCCTTCATCGGCTCGTGGCCTTCGAGGTGCAGCTCTCCCACCTCGTGATAGACCAGCGCCGCCCCCTCGCGGACAAAGCTGCACCGCCCCGAAAACCAGCCCTCTGCGGCGCCGTTCGGGCGGATCTGGCGCGCAATCACCCACGCGCCTTCGAAATCTGACAATCTTGGAACCATTACTCTCTAGCCTTTAACTTGCCCCCGGGGCGCGCGCAGTCTAGAAGCCCTGCAACTCCGCTACAACCGAAAGGCGCCGCCGATGATCCCGCGTTATGCCCGCAAGGAAATGGTCGATATCTGGGAACCCGCGACCAAGTTCAAGATCTGGTATGAAATCGAAGCCCATGCCTGCGACGCGCAGGCCGCTTTGGGTGTGATCCCGAAGGAAAACGCCGAGGCCGTCTGGAAGGCCAAGGACGTGGACTTCGACGTCGCCCGCATCGACGAGATCGAAGCCATCACCAAGCATGATGTGATCGCCTTCCTGACCCATCTGGCCGAGCATGTCGGCTCGGAAGAGGCCCGTTTCGTGCATCAGGGCATGACCTCGTCGGACGTGCTGGACACCTGCCTGAACGTGCAGTTGGTGCGCGCCGCCGACATTCTGCTGGCCGGTCTCGACAAGGTTCTGGCCGCGCTGAAAACCCGCGCTTACGAGCATAAAAACACCGTCCGCGTTGGCCGTTCGCACGGCATCCACGCAGAGCCCACCACGATGGGCCTGACGTTTGCGCGCTTCTACGCCGAGATGGACCGCAACAAGAACCGTCTTGAAAAGGCACGTTGGGAGGTTGCGACCGGCGCAATTTCGGGCGCTGTCGGCACCTTCGCCAACATCGACCCGGCCGTGGAAGAGCACGTCTGCGAGAAACTGGGCCTGCGCCCCGAGCCGATCTCGACCCAGGTGATCCCGCGCGACCGCCACGCGATGTTCTTTGCGACCCTTGGCGTCATCGCCTCGTCGATCGAAAACATCGCGATCGAGATCCGCCACATGCAGCGCACCGAGGTTCTGGAAGGCGCCGAGTTCTTCTCGATGGGCCAGAAGGGCTCGTCGGCAATGCCGCATAAAAAGAACCCGGTTCTCACCGAAAACCTGACCGGCCTTGCGCGCCTTGTGCGTATGACTGTGGTGCCCGCGATGGAGAACGTGGCGCTGTGGCATGAGCGCGACATCTCGCACTCCTCGGTCGAGCGCGGCATTGGCCCCGACGCGACGATCACCCTCGATTTCGCGCTGAACCGTCTGGCCGGTGTTGTCGAGAAAATGCTGATCTTCCCGCAGAACATGCTGGATAACATGAACAAATTCCCCGGCCTCGTGATGAGCCAGCGCGTGCTGCTGGCGCTGACGCAGGCAGGTGTGTCGCGCGAGGACGCCTATTCGATGGTGCAGCGCAATGCGCTCAAGGTCTGGGAAGACCGCGTCGATTTCCGCGAACAGCTTCTGGCCGATGAAGATGTGGTCAAGGCGCTTGGCGTCGACGCGATCAACGCGAAATTCGACATGGAATATCACACCAAACACGTCGACACGATCTTCAAGCGGGTGTTTGGCGAATAAGCCCTGCGCAGTTGACGAAACGCCCGGAGTGCCGCCCGCGCTCCGGGCGTATTCATTTTTACCTGTTGGCAGGCCGCGCGTAAGGTGCCCTTAACCGATTTCATGTGATCCTCCGGTTTCGTAACGGATTCGGAGGTTTTTCCGGTGAATGCTCTTGCCCCGCTGCCAGCTATGAATAGCGCTTTGTCGGCGTTCGACGATGCGGGGTTCGGTGCCGCCACGACCGAGGCGCCAAGCGCGCGTATGCGTCTGACGCGCAAGCAAAAAGCAGCGGTGATCGTGCGGCTTTTGTCTTCGGAAGGGGTGAAAATCCCGCTTAATACGCTGACCGACGACCAGCAAGAGGAACTGGCGCAAGAGATTGCCGATCTGCGCCTGATCGACCGAGATACGCTGCACGCGGTGGTGGCCGAGTTCTGCGAACAGCTTGAGGCCGTGGGCCTGGCCTTTCCGGGTGGCATCGACGGGGCGCTTTCGATTCTGGACGGGCAGCTCAGCCCCTCGGCAGCGACACGGCTGCGCCGGATGGCGTCGGGCACCTCGCGTGCGGACCCCTGGGAGCGGCTGACCGGCCTCGCACCCGAGGCGCTGGCTCCCGTGCTGGAGTTCGAAAGCAGCGAGGTTTGTGCCGTGGTCCTGTCCAAGCTCTCGGTCGCCAAAGCCGCCGATCTGCTGGGCAGGATGCCCGGCGAAAAAGCGCGGCGTATCGCCTATGCCGTGTCGCTTACCGGAAATGTCGCGCCTGAAACCGTGCATCGGATCGGGCTGGCATTGGCCGCGCAACTTGATGCCCAACCCGCGCGCGCTTTTGATACCGGTCCCGTGGAACGCGTTGGCGCTATTCTCAACTATTCCGCCTCCTCGACCCGCGACGATGTGCTCAAGGGACTGGAGGAGGAGGATCAGGCCTTCGCCGAACAGGTGAAGAAGGCAATTTTCACATTCACCAATATTCCCGCCCGCATCGACCCGCGCGACATCCCGAAAATCCTGCGCGCTCTCGATCAGCAGCGCCTTGTGGTGGCGCTGGCGGGGGCAAAGGGCGAAGGGCAAAAATCGGTCGAGTTCATCCTCGCGAATATGTCGCAGCGCATGGCCCAAAACCTGCGCGAGGAAATGCAAAATCTTGGCAAGGTCAAAGACAAGGATGCCGAGGATGCGGCAGGCGAGTTGGTTAATGCGATCCGCGAACTTGAAGCAGCGGGCGAGATTTTCCTTGTCGCCGAGGATGAGGAATAGCACCCCGCACCCGATAGCTTTGCCATGCCTCTGGATTCGCGCGATGGCCCCGCACAACAGCCGATCCATACCGGATCGGCCCGCACCCAGCGTTGCGCCCTCGATTCCGAACGCTAACGTTATCGCAACCATCCGATGTTTGCGTTACCATCGGGATTCAGCGGCTTTCCCCCTGCCCCGTCCCCGTGGTATCCGCTCTTCAACTCAGGGACTGACCTCAGGAGAGCGCTATGACCGTCACCATCGGTATCAACGGATTTGGCCGCATCGGCCGCTGCACGCTGGCCCATATCGCAGAGGCCGCGCGCAATGACGTGCAGGTCGTCAAGATCAACGCCACCGGCCCGATCGAGACCAACGCCCACCTGCTGAAATACGACTCCGTTCATGGCCGCTTTGGCGGACCGGTCAAGATCGAGGGCAAGACCCTTGATCTGGGCCAAGGCCCGATCGAGGTGATGTCCACCTACAACCCTGATGATCTGAACTGGGACGGCGTCGATGTTGTGCTCGAATGCACCGGCAAATTCAACGCGCGCGACAAGGCGGCCGTGCACCTTGGCCGTGGCGCCAAGCGCGTGCTGGTCTCGGCCCCCGCCAAGAACGCCGACAAGACCATCGTCTACGGCGTCAACCACCGCGAGCTTCAGGCGCAGCACGAGGTTGTCTCGAACGGCTCGTGCACGACGAACTGCCTCGCGCCGCTGGCCAAGGTTCTGAACGACGCTATCGGCATCGAATCGGGCATCATGACCACGATCCACAGCTACACCGGCGACCAGCCGACGCTGGACCGCCGTCACAAAGACCTGTATCGCGCCCGCGCCGCCGCAATGGCGATGATCCCGACCTCGACCGGCGCTGCAAAGGCACTTGGCGAGGTTCTGCCCGAACTGATCGGCAAGCTGGACGGCACCGCAATCCGTGTGCCGACGCCGAATGTCTCGGCGGTTGACCTGACCTTCGTGGCAAACAAATCGGTAACCGTTGACGAGGTGAACGAGGTCGTGCGCGAGGCCGCGGCAGGCCATATGGGCATGGTTTTGGGCTATGATCCGGAGCCGAAGGTCTCGATCGACTTCAATCACACGACGCAATCCTCTATCTTTGCCCCCGACCAGACCAAAGTGACCGGCGGCAAGCTGGTGCGCGTGCTGGCGTGGTACGATAACGAATGGGGTTTCTCCTGCCGGATGGCCGATGTGGCCGCCGCAATGGGGCGCCTGCTGTAACAAACCGGGGGCAAGCGCCCTCGTATGAGGGGGCGCTTTGCCATGACCAATCCGATAGCCCTTTGGCTTGGAGCTCTGGTTCTGATCGCCGCTCTGGTCGATGCTTTTGCTTTCGACTGGGGCGGTTTCCTTTTTCTGGCGCGCAAAGCGGTGGAATTGATCCACTACGTCGCCTTCTGGCGCTGACGGGCGAATTGCCCGGTTGACTTCTGCTTCGTTTGGTGGTGTTAGCGGTAACACGAAATTCACGTCCCGGCCCGACGTGCCCACTCTTGTTCGAAGGAGACAGTCATGGCTGTTAAAGTCGCAATCAACGGGTTCGGTCGCATCGGCCGCAACGTGCTGCGTGCAATCATCGAGTCGGGCCGAACCGACATCGAAGTCGTCGCTATCAACGACCTTGGATCGGTCGAAACCAACGCGCATCTGCTGCAATTCGATTCCGTTCACGGCCGCTTCCCGGTCGAGGTGAAATGGGGCGAGGATCATATCGACGTCGGCCGTGGGCCGATCCGTGTGACGGCAATTCGCAACCCCGCCGAACTGCCCTGGGGCGACATCGACGTCGCGCTGGAATGCACCGGCATCTTCACCGACAAGGAAAAGGCGCAAATCCATCTGGAAAACGGCGCAAGCCGCGTTCTGGTTTCGGCGCCATCGAAAGGTGCTGACAAAACAATTGTTTACGGCGTGAACCACGACACGCTGACCGCCGAGGATCTGATCGTTTCGAACGCATCCTGCACGACGAACTGTCTCTCGCCGGTTGCGAAAACGCTGCATGACGCGATTGGTATCGTCAAAGGCTTCATGACCACGATCCACAGCTATACCGGCGACCAGCCGACGCTGGACACTTACCACAAAGACCTCTACCGCGCCCGCGCGGCGGCGCTCAGCATGATCCCGACCTCGACGGGTGCTGCGAAAGCTGTGGGTCTGGTTCTGCCCGAGCTGAACGGCAAACTGGATGGCGTCGCGATCCGCGTGCCTACCCCGAATGTCTCGGTCGTTGACCTTGTGTTCGAAGCCTCGCGCGATACCACCGTCGAAGAGGTGAACGCCGCCATTCGCGCCGCCGCCGATGGTCCGCTCAAAGGTATTCTGGGCTATACCGACCGCCCGAATGTCTCGACAGACTTCAACCACAACCCGCATTCCTCGGTCTTCCACATGGATCAGACCAAGATCCTTGACGGGCGGATGGTGCGCATTCTGTCGTGGTATGACAACGAATGGGGCTTCTCGAACCGCATGGCGGATACCGCTGTGGCGATGGGCAAGCTGATCTGATCGCGGCCCTTCCGAAACAAGAAAAGCCCCGGACAATCCGGGGCTTTTTCAATTTATATCAGCGTGTTACGCGAATTTCTTAAGAAGCTCGTTTTTGACCATCGGCGGCACGAATTTCGATACATCCCCGCCAAGCCGCGCGATTTCCTTGACCAGCTTCGAGGCAATCGCCTGCCGACGCGCATCCGCCATCAGGAACACCGTCTCGATCGAGGCATCCAGCGCGCGGTTCATGCCGACCATCTGGAATTCATACTCAAAATCGGCCACAGCGCGCAGCCCGCGCACGATGACATTCGCGCCAACCTCGCGCGCGCAGTCAATCAACAGGTTCTCGAACGGATGCACCACAATCTCGCCGCCGCATCGCGCGGTGATGGCGGCACATTCGCGCTCGATCATCGCGACCCGCTCTTCCAGATCAAACAATGGCCCCTTGTCACGGTTGATCGCCACGCCAATTACCAGGCGATCAACCAGCGCCAGCCCGCGCTCGATAATGTCGATATGACCCAGAGTGACCGGATCGAAGGTTCCGGGATACAAGCCGACACGCATGGGCAACTCCTTTGCATCAGGGGCGCAATTCCGTTACGCGCACGCAACAATATTGCGCAACGAATTGCAAGCACTCAGATGCCGCGTCGCGGCGTCAGTTGCCCATGATCATGCCGGTGAGCGCCTCTTTCTCCATGTTCAGCTTGGACAGCTGCGCTTTCACCACGTCGCCAATCGAGATCAGGCCGATCATTTCGTCGCCCTCCATAACCGGCATATGGCGGAACCGCCCCGAGGTCATCCGTTCCATTACGCTATCGGTGTCATCCGAGCGTGTGCAGCTTTCGATCTTGGCGGTCATGATCCCGTCAACCGCGCCTGACAGGCAGCCCGAACCACTGCGCCCCAGTTCGCGCACGATGTCACGCTCTGAAAGGATGCCCGCGACGCGCTTGCCATCGGGCGAGACAATCACCGCACCGATCCGGCGCGCCGACAAAAGTGCGGCCGCATCGCCAACCGTGGTCCCGGGCGGAACCGTTACCACGCCATCGTCGCCTTTATCCTTCAGAATGTGCTGAACCTGCATCGCAACCTCCCAATTGCTTCGTGTGAACGCTCCCTGAGTGCAAGCGTCCCACGAGGCGCGATAATCTGTCAAGCGGCCTCGCGTGCAAGATTTTCCAGCCGCGCGACCTCGGCCCGCATTCCTTGCCCCAGCACTTCGGCCAGCCGGTTAAGCCGCTCTGAACGCCGGTCATCCGCATGACGGATCAGCCAGAACGACCGCTTCAGAGACAACGCCTGTGGCAGAACCCGCACCACACCGGGCGTAAACGGGATGGCGAAATCATGCACGATCGCCAGCCCCGCGCCCGCGCGCACCATCTGCATCTGCACCGAAACCGAGTTCGACCCGAGCGCGACCGTCTCGCATCCGGTCTGCGCAAAATAGTCCAGTTCCTTGTCGAAAATCATGTCGGGGATATAGCCGATCATCCTGTGACCCTTGAGCTCCGTGAGCGAGGTTATCGGCGGGCTGTTCGCCAGATAGTCGCGATGCGCCGCCAGATGCAGCCGATAGTCGGTCAGGCGTTGCACCGTCAGCCGCCCGGCCGAGGGCGGGGACACCGCAATCGCCATATCGGCCTCGCGTTTGGACAGGTTGAACACGCGCGGCAGGGCGACGAGCTGGATCTCAAGGCCCGGATTTGCATCCGAAATTGTCTTGCAGACCTGCGGCAAAAGATAGTTCGCGCACCCGTCCGGTGCCCCGATCCGCAGCGATCCGGTCAACTGCCCCGCCGTGCCCGACAGCTCTTCGGAGGCGCCCGCAAAGGCCTGCTCGGCGCGTTCGGCATGGGGCATCAGGCGGATGCCCGCATCGGTCAGCGCGTAACCCTGCGGCGATTTCACGAAAAGCTGCGCCGCGACCGCCTCTTCCAGCCGCGCGATCCGCCGCCCAACCGTCGCCGCATCGCATTTCAGCCCCCGCCCCGCGCCCGACAGGCTTTCCGCCCGCGCAACGGCAAGAAACACGCGCAAATCATCCCAATCCATAGCCGAACCATCCTTTGCATAATTGCAAAACACTTTTGCCAGATTTCTTCTTTTCGGGGCATTTTCGCAAGCCTAAACTGCGCCCATACCAATTTTGGGAGGATCACATGCAAGAGATCGGTCACTGGATTAACGGGAAAATGGTCGCGGGCACTTCGGGCCGCTTTTCCGACGTTTACAACCCCGCCACCGGCGAAATTCAGGCGCGTGTCGCGCTGGCGACAGTTGAAGAGCTGAACGCCGCCGTCGCAGCCGCCGCGAAGGCGCAACTCGTCTGGGGCGCCACCAACCCGCAGCGCCGCGCGCGCGTCATGATGAAGTTCGGCGACCTGATCAACCAGCACATGGACGAGTTGGCCGAGCTGGTCTCGCGCGAGCATGGCAAGACCCTGCCCGACGGGCGCGGCGATGTGCAGCGTGGCCTTGAGGTGATCGAGGTCTGCATGGGCGGGCCGGCGATGCTCAAGGGCGAATACACTGACAGCGCTGGTCCGGGGATCGACCTCTATTCCATGCGTCAGCCGCTTGGCGTTGTGGCCGGCATCACGCCGTTCAACTTCCCCGCCATGATCCCGCTGTGGAAAATGGGTCCGGCGCTGACGGCTGGTAACGCGATGATCCTGAAACCGTCCGAGCGCTGCCCCTCGACCTCGATGCGTCTGGCCGAACTCGCGCAAGAAGCGGGCCTGCCCGATGGCGTGCTGCAAGTCGTCAACGGCGACAAAGAGGTTGTGGACGCGATCCTCGACAACGAGACCGTTCAAGCCGTTGGCTTCGTGGGTTCGACCCCGATCGCACAATACATCTATGGCCGCGCCGCCAATAACGGCAAGCGCGCCCAGTGCTTCGGCGGCGCCAAGAACCACATGATCATCATGCCCGACGCAGACCTTGATAAGGCCGCTGACGCGCTGGTGGGTGCAGGCTTTGGCGCGGCTGGCGAACGCTGCATGGCGATCTCGGTCGCAGTGCCGGTCGGCAAGGAAACCGCTGACCGCCTGATCGAAAAGCTGATCCCGAAGATCGAAGCGCTCAAGGTTGGCCCCTACACCGGCGGCGACGACGTGGACTTCGGGCCGGTCATCACCGAGGCTGCAATGAACCGCATCAAGGGGCTTATCACCTCGGGTGCCGATCAGGGCGCGAAACTGGTGATCGACGGGCGCGACCTCTCGATCCAGGGCTACGAGAACGGCTATTATGTCGGCCCGACGCTGTTTGACGACGTCACCCCCGAGATGGACATCTACAAGGAAGAGATCTTCGGTCCGGTGCTCTCGACCGTCCGCGCAGGCAGCTACGAAGAAGCGCTCAACCTTGTCATCGACAACCCCTACGGCAACGGCACGGCGATCTTCACCGCCGATGGCGACACCGCGCGCGACTTCGCAAGCCGTGTGAACGTGGGCATGGTCGGCATCAACTTCCCGATCCCGGTGCCGCTGAGCTACTACACCTTCGGCGGCTGGAAGAAGTCGGCGTTCGGCGACCTGAACCAGTATGGCCCCGACGCATTCCGCTTCTACACCAAGACGAAAACCGTCACCGCGCGCTGGTTCTCGGGCATCAAGGACGGTGCCGCGCTGAACTTCAAAGCGCTCGACTGATGCAAAGCGACGGGCCGCCTGAAAGGGCGGCCCGTATTCTATAAAAGGCCGCGACAGATTTCTGGCCCGATTTCTGGCGCACCGAATGCCTCCCCGGGATCTTGCAAAACTCTTGCAAGAATCCTCAATTAAACATTCGTTCAATTTACTTGGGCCGGGGAGGATACCGATGGATTTCAATCTCAGCGAAGAACAGCAGGCTATTTTCGATATGGCCTATGCCTTCGGGCAGGATGAAATCGCGCCCCATGCGCTTGAATGGGAGGAGGCGGGCACGATCCCGCGCGAGCTGTGGGCCAAGGTCGCCGCGCTCGGGCTTGGCGGGGTTTATGTGTCCGAGGATTTCGGCGGATCGGGGCTTTCGCGCCTTGATGCGACGCTCGTGTTCGAGGCGCTGGCGATGGCCTGCCCTGCCGTCGGCTCGTTCCTCTCGATCCACAATATGTGCGGCGGTATGATCGACAAATTCGGCACCGACGCCGACAAAGCCCGCTGGTTGCCCGACCTGTGTTCGATGGAGAAGGTCTTTTCCTACTGCCTGACCGAACCGGGGTCTGGTTCTGACGCCGCAGCGCTGCGCACCCGCGCCGAGAAAACCGACGCCGGCTGGAAGCTGAACGGCACCAAGGCGTTCATCTCGGGCGGGTCCTACTCGGATTGCTACCTGACAATGGTGCGCACCGGCGAGGATGGTCCCAAGGGCATCTCGACTATGGTGATCGAGGACGGCACGGCGGGCCTGTCGTTTGGCGCGCTTGAGAAAAAGATGGGCTGGAAGGCGCAACCGACCGCACAGGTGCAGTTCGATGATTGCGAAATCCCGTCCGAAAACCTGATCGGGCAAGAGGCCAAAGGCTTTACCTATGCGATGGCGGGGCTTGATGGCGGGCGGTTGAATATCGCGGCCTCGGCCCTTGGGGGTGCGCAACAGGCGCTGAACCAGACGCTTGTGTATATGGGCGAGCGCAAGGCGTTTGGCCGCTCGATCGACCAGTTCCAGGCGCTGCAATTCCGTCTGGCCGAGATGGAAACCAAGCTGCAAGCCGCGCGCACCTTCCTGCGTCAAGCCGCCAGCAAGCTGGACGATGGCACGCCCGACGCCACCAAGTTCTGTGCGATGGCCAAGCTTTTCGTGACCGACGCCGCCTTCGAGGTAGCCAACGAATGCCTGCAACTCCACGGTGGCTATGGATACCTCGCAGACTACGGGATCGAGAAAATCGTGCGCGACCTGCGCGTGCACCAGATCCTTGAAGGCACCAATGAAATCATGCGGTTGATCGTCAGCCGCACCCTTCTGGCGGAGCGCGGCTGATGGATGAGATGATCGCCCGCAAAGAGGGGCGCGCGGGGCGCCTGACCTTTAACCGCCCATCGGCGCTGAACGCGCTCAGTCACCCGATGGCGATGGAGATTGAACACGCGCTGGATGCCTGGCGCGATGACCCCGAGGTATCGCTGGTCGTGATCGACGCGGTCGGGGATCGTGCCTTCTGCGCGGGCGGCGACATTGCCGCCGTCTACCGCGCGGCCCTTGAGGGTGACATGCGGCCCGGGCGCGAATTCTGGGCCGACGAATACCGGATGAACGCGAAAATCGCCGAATACCCCAAGCCCATCGTCGCCTTCATGCAGGGCTTTGTGATGGGCGGCGGCGTCGGCGTGGGCGGTCATGCCTCGCACCGCGTGGTGGGCGAAAGCACACAGGTTGCCATGCCCGAAAGCGGCATTGGCCTGATCCCCGACGTGGGCGGCACTCTGATCCTCGCGCGCGCTCCGGGGCGCGTGGGCGAATATCTGGGCGTGACCGGCGCGCGGATCAACGCAACCGACGCAATCTACGCGGGATTTGCCGACCGTTTCATCCCCGAGGCTGACTGGGGCTCCGTGAAAGCCTCGCTTGTCGAGACCGGCGATATTGCCACCCTGCCCCACGGCGCCCCCCCACCCGAGGCTGGCCGTCTGGCCGATCTGCGCCCTGAAATCGAAACCGGCTTTGGCGGCGCGGACATCCACACGATCAAGGCTACGCTTGAGGCATCGGGCAGCCATTTCGCCCAAGATGCGCTGAAGGCCATCGGGCGCAACTCGCCCCTGTCGATGGAAGCGACGCTGCGCCTTGTGCGGATGACGCGCGCCGATAACACGATCCGCGGCGCATTGGAAAACGAGTTCCGCTTTACCTGGCGCGCCTGCGAACAGGGCGATTTCGTCGAGGGTGTGCGCGCGCAGATCATCGACAAGGACCGCAACCCGCAGTGGAAGCATACTTTGAACAGCCTGCCCGAAGCGGATGTCGCCGTAATGCTGGCCCCTCTGGGCGCTGATGCCCGCATCGAATTCGCGTGAAGAACGCACTGTAAGACACTGGGAGGAAATCATGAAAATCGGTTTTATCGGACTTGGAAACATGGGCGGGCCGATGGCCTCGAACCTTGTGAACGCTGGCCATGAGGTCACGGGCTTTGACCTTGCGGCACCGATGCCCGCAGGCGTCACCAAAGCCGCCACGGCGGCAGAGGCGGCCACCGGCGCGGATGTGGTTATCACCATGCTGCCCAATGGCGCGATCCTGCGCTCGGTCGCAGCCGAGGTGATCCCGGCGATGACCAAGACGGCGGTGCTGTGCGATTGCTCGACCGTCGATGTGGACAGCGCGCGCGCGGTCGCGAAACAGGCAACCGCCGCCGGTCTTGGCGCACTTGACGGTCCGGTTTCGGGCGGCGTAGGCGGCGCAACCAACGGCACGCTGACCTTTATGGTCGGCGGCTCGGCAGACGCTTTCGAGACCGTCAAACCCCTGTTTGACATCATGGGCCAGAAGGCCGTGCATTGCGGCGAGGCAGGCGCCGGACAGGCCGCCAAGATTTGCAATAACATGATCCTCGGCGTCACCATGATCGCCACCTGCGAAGCCTTCGCGCTTGCCGACAAGCTGGGCCTCGACCGGCAAAAGATGTTCGACGTTGTCTCGACCTCGTCGGGCTATAGCTGGACGATGAACGCCTATTGCCCCGCCCCGGGTGTCGGGCCGCAATCGCCTGCGGATAACGGCTACAAACCGGGTTTCGCGGCGGAGCTGATGCTGAAAGACCTGCGCCTGTCGCAGCAAGCGGCGGAATCGGCGGACGCCGATACCCCGATGGGGCAACTGGCCGCCGCGCTTTACACGCAATTCGTTGAAACCGAAGACGGAAAGGGCATGGACTTCTCGGCCATGCTGCCGCGCTTCGAGAAACGCGGTCGCGGCTAATAGCGAAGGTGCCGGGCCTTTCCCGGCACCATCTTTTCATCAGGATTTGAACGCACCAGCGCTTGCCAGTCTGCGCGCAAAGGCGCATGGTTAACACGCGCTATGAGGGTATTCCGCCTTGGCGCATGATGGAGAGTGACCATGTTCAAAACCAATGTTGGCGGGCTTGATAAAATCCTGCGCATCATCGTCGGACTCGCGCTGATCGCGGGATTTTTTCTGAATACCGAGGCGTCGATGCGCTGGCTTTACCTGATCGGGATCGTCCCACTGGCGACCGGCCTTCTGGGTAGCTGCCCGCTTTACTCCCTTTTGGGCAAAAGCACCTGCCCGATGAAGAAATAACCTCGCGCTGGCGGGTTTCCCTTTACCCGTCGCGCCGCTAACCTGCGCCCCATGCGTCGGTTAGTGATCCTGTTATGCCTCCCCCTGCCCCTTGCCGCGCAAGAGCCCGAATGCAAGACGCTCTCCACGGGCGACACGTTCTGCGTTGTGCAGGAGAATGGCGTGAAGCGTTGGGTGCCGCAGCGTGCGCTTGGGCCGCGCTTCGCGGTGGGCGATGATTTCCCGATCTATGACCACTCGATGTTGATGGATCTGAACCGCTATGACCTGCCGCCCGTGGACGGTCATTGGCGCTATTACATCGTCGAAGGGGTCATCTACAAAGTCGATCCCACCTCGAAAACCGTGATCGAGGTGGTGAAGCGTCACTTTGCCCGCTGATTACTCTGCCGCGAGTTTAATCCCAAGCATCGGCGCCAGATAGCGGCCCGTGTGGCTGCGCGGGTTTTTCGCAACCTCTTCGGGTGTGCCGCAGGCGACAATCTCACCGCCGCCATCACCGCCTTCGGGACCGATGTCGATGATCCAGTCGGCAGTTTTGATGACATCGAGATTATGCTCGATCACCACAACGGTATTGCCCTGCTCGACCAAGGAATGCAGCACTTCCAACAACTTGCGCACGTCTTCGAAGTGCAGCCCCGTGGTCGGCTCATCAAGGATATAAAGCGTCCGGCCCGTCGCACGGCGCGACAGCTCTTTCGACAGCTTAACCCGCTGCGCCTCGCCGCCCGAGAGGGTCGTCGCCTGCTGACCCACCTTGATATAGCCAAGCCCGACCTCGACAAGCGCATCCATCTTTTCGCGGATCGAGGGCACGGCCTTGAAGAACCCCTGCGCATCCTCGACCGTCATATCCAGAACATCCGCGATAGACTTGCCCTTGAATTTGATCTCCAGCGTCTCGCGGTTATAGCGGTGCCCCTTGCAGGTTTCGCAGGTGACATAGACGTCGGGCAGGAAGTGCATCTCGATCTTGATGACACCGTCGCCCTGGCACGCCTCGCACCGCCCGCCCTTCACGTTGAACGAGAACCGCCCGGGCTTATAGCCGCGCGCCTGCGCCTCGGGGAGGCCCGCAAACCAGTCTCGGATCGGCGTGAAGGCACCGGTATAGGTGGCAGGGTTCGAGCGCGGCGTGCGCCCGATCGGGCGCTGGTCGATGTCAATCACCTTGTCCAGATGCTCAAGCCCGCGGATCGTCTCGCAAGGCGCTGGCGTCTGGCGCGCCCCGTTCAGGCGCATCGAGGCGGTCTTGAACAGAGTCTCGATGGTCAGCGTCGATTTGCCCCCACCCGACACACCCGTCACGCAGACAAACTTGCCAAGCGGGAAATGTGCGGTCACGTTTTTCAGGTTGTTGCCCGACGCGCCCTCGACCTTGATCTCCTTGCCGTTGCCCTCGCGCCGAAGCGGCGGCACGGCAATCTCGCGCGCGCCGGACAGATATTGCCCCGTGAGGCTCGCCGGATCGGCGCAAATCTCGGCCGGAGTACCGCGCGCCACGATCTGCCCGCCGTGAACGCCGGCGCCCGGCCCGATGTCGAACACATAATCCGCGTGGCGGATCGCGTCTTCATCATGCTCGACCACGATCACGGTATTGCCCTGATCGCGCAGGTTTTTCAGCGTTTGCAGCAGCCTGTCATTGTCGCGTTGATGGAGGCCGATTGAAGGTTCATCAAGCACATACAGCACGCCCGTCAGCCCCGACCCGATCTGGCTGGCCAGCCGGATACGCTGGCTCTCGCCGCCCGAAAGCGTGCCTGCCGCGCGGCTGAGTGTCAGGTAATCAAGCCCGACATTCACAAGGAATCCAAGGCGTTCGCGGATTTCTTTCAAGATCGCGTGGGCGATTTCGTTCTTTTGCTTGCTCAGCGAGGCGGGCGCATCCGCGACCCAGGCATAGGCCTCTTTGATCGACATCTCGACGACCTGCCCCACATGCAGGCCAGCGATCTTTACCGCCAAAGCCTCGGGCTTCAGGCGATACCCCGAGCAGGCGCCGCAGGGGCGGTTGTTCTGATAGCGCTCCATCTCTTCGCGCGACCATGCGCTGTCGGTCTCACGGTAGCGCCGCTCCATATTCGGGATCACGCCCTCAAAACTGCGCGCGACCTCGTAGACCCGCCCGCCTTCGTCGAAGCGGAACTTGATCTCGTCGTCGCCCGAGCCAAAGAGGAACAGCTCTTGCACCGCGCGCGGAAGATCCTTCCACGCCGTCTTGCGGTTGAAGCCGTAATGCGCGGCCAGTGCCTCGATCGTCTGGGTGATATAGGGAGATTTCGAGCGCGCCCACGGACCAATCGCCCCTGTTGCCAGCGAAAGCGTCACATCCGGCACAACCAGCCGTTCGTCAAAGAACAGCTCATGCCCCAGCCCGTCGCACACCGGACAGGCGCCAAAGGGCGCGTTGAACGAAAACAGCCGCGGCTCGATCTCGGGAATGGTAAAGCCCGACACCGGGCAGGCGAAATTCTCGGAGAATGTGATCCGCTCGGGATCGCCCTCGGAGGGCGCGGTTTCGAAAATCGCGATCCCGTCGGCTAGGTCGAGCGCGGTGCGGAAACTATCGGCAAGGCGCGTCTCCATCCCCTCGCGCACGACAACGCGGTCCACCACCACGTCGATATTGTGGCGGAATTTTTTGTCCAGAACCGGCGGCTCCTCAAGCTCGTAGAACGCGCCAGTCACCTTGACGCGCTGGAAACCCTGCTTGCGCAACTCCATGAATTCTTTTTTGTATTCGCCTTTGCGGTCGCGCACGATGGGCGCCAGAAGGTAGCCGCGCGTCCCCTCCTCCATTGTCATCACGCGGTCGACCATATCCTGCACCTGCTGCGCCTCGATCGGCTGGCCGGTCGCCGGGCTATAGGGCGTGCCCGCGCGCGCAAACAGAAGGCGCATGTAGTCGTAAATCTCGGTCACCGTGCCGACGGTCGAGCGCGGGTTCTTCGAGGTCGTCTTCTGCTCAATGGAAATCGCAGGCGAAAGCCCCGAGATGTGATCGACATCAGGCTTGCCCATCTGGTCCAGAAACTGGCGCGCATAGGCGGACAGGCTTTCGACGTAACGCCGCTGGCCCTCGGCATAGATCGTATCGAACGCAAGCGAGGATTTGCCGGACCCCGAAAGCCCGGTAATCACCACGAACTGATCGCGCGGAATATCCAGATCCACGTTCTTCAGGTTGTGTTCGCGCGCGCCGCGCACTTCGATGAATTTCTGCTCAGCCATCGGGGCCCCCTGTTCGTCCCACCCTAGATAGGGGAAGGCGGATGAGTCTCCAATTGAATTTTGCGAACATTAAGCGAACATTCATAAAGTTCAACCGGCTTTTCCGGCAGCACCGCGAAATCTCTTTTACTCATTCAGGATTTGGAATAAATGCGGGCGCAACTTCTTGAATTCGAATTGCGCCTCCCCAGATCAAGGGTGCTTTTCCACGCTGTCAGGCAAAGGACACGGATATGTTCAACTTTCTCCGCCCGAGCGGTGCCTCGGTTCAGCGCATCAACCCGAAGGACGCGGTTGAGCGCCATGCCAAGGGCGAGCTGCTGGTGATCGACGTGCGCGACGCGATGGAACTGCGTCAGGGCAAAGCGGCGGGCGCTCTGCATGTGCCGCTGATGGCGCTGAAAATGAAATGCGATCCCTCCAGCCCCGAGTGCCTGCCCGAACTGTCGGTTGACAAGCCGATTGCGCTTTACTGTGCATCCGGCGCGCGCAGCCAGGGCGCGGGGCAGATGCTGATGCAGATGGGCTACAAAGAGGTCTACAATTTGGGCGGGCTGATGCACTGGTATCAGGCGGGCGGCGCGATTGAGCGCTAAGCGAACCCATAAATGAAATCGGGGGCCATACGGCCCCCTTTTTATTTTCTGTCAGTGCCTTACCGATCAAATGTGAAGTGCGCGGCCATAGGCGTTCAGCACCGATTCATGCATCATTTCCGACAGAGTCGGGTGCGGGAAGACGGTGTTCATCAGCTCTTCTTCGGTGGTTTCCAGCGTCCGACCGATCACATAGCCCTGGATCATCTCGGTCACTTCGGCGCCCACCATATGCGCGCCAAGCAGTTCGCCCGTTTTCGCGTCGAACACGGTTTTCACCATGCCTTCGGCCTCACCCAAGGCAATCGCCTTGCCGTTGCCGATGAAGGGGAATCGGCCGACCTTGACCTCGTAACCCGCCTCTTTCGCCTTGGCTTCGGTCATGCCGACCGAGGCCACCTGCGGATGGCAATAGGTGCAGCCTGCAATCGAGCCGGGCTTGATCGGGTGCGCGTGCTTGCCCGCGATCACCTCGGCCACCATCACGCCTTCATGGCTGGCTTTGTGGGCAAGCCACGGTGCGCCCGCGATGTCGCCAATCGCATACAGCCCCTCGACGCCGGTGCGGCAGAATTCATCCACAACGACATGGGTGCGGTCGATCTTGACGCCAAGCGCCTCAAGCCCCAGCCCTTCGACGTTACCGACAATGCCGACCGCCGAAATAACCGTGTCGAATTCCATCGTCTCGGTCTTGCCGTCTTTTTCCAGATGCGCGACGACCTTGCCTTTTGAGCGGTCCAGCTTGGTCACGGTGGTCTTTTCGCGGATCTTCATGCCCTGCTTTTCGAACTGCTTTTTCGCAAAGCCCGAAATCTCGGCGTCCTCGACGGGCAGCACGCGGTCCATCACCTCGACGACCGTCGTGTCGGCGCCAAGCGTGTTGTAGAAGCTGGCGAATTCAATGCCGATAGCGCCCGAGCCGATGACCAAAAGCTTCTTCGGCATCCGAACGGGTTGCAGCGCGTGCTTATAGGTCCAGACCAGATCGCCGTCAGCCTCCAGCCCCGGCAGGGTGCGCGCGCGCGCGCCGGTTGCCAGAACGATGGCTTTTGCGGTCAGCTCTTCGACGCCCTTGTCGGTCTTGACCGAAACCTTGTCTTTGGCGGGCAGCGTCGCCTCGCCCATAAACACGGTCACTTTGTTCTTTTTCATCAGATGGCCGATGCCGCCCGAAAGCTGTTTCGCTACCCCGCGCGAGCGTTGCACGACCGCGTCCAGATCATAGCCGATCTTGTCCGCCGAGAGGCCGAATTCCTTGGCGCGGTGCATCAGGTGGAACACCTCGGCCGAGCGCAGAAGCGCCTTCGTCGGGATGCAGCCCCAGTTGAGGCAGATGCCCCCCAGATGCTCGCGTTCGACGATCGCGACCTTCAGGCCAAGCTGCGCGCCACGGATTGCAGCAACATAGCCGCCGGGACCGGCACCGATCACAATCATGTCGAAGCTTTGGGCAGCCATTCTACTTCCTCCGTTTGAAAACTAGTTTGCCATTAAACTATTTTTCTGCGTGCATCAATGCCTCAGTTATTTCTAACCGCGAAAGCATATCCACCCTGTGCCAGAAATGCCTCTTCCGCAGCGGTAGACACCCGTCCAAGGTCTTGATTCCGCCACGGAAACCGCCCGAACTCGGCAATCACCCAACGATGTGCGCGAGCATGGCGTTCGTTTTCGCCGGGCATGAATTTGGCGAAAAGCCCGATCCCGCGGTCCTGCATCTCGAGGTCTTCTGAATGCATGAATGGCAGATAAAAGAACTGGCGCATCGGGCCGTTGACGGACTGGTCGAACCCGCGCCCGATCGCATCGACCGCGCCCGCAAGCGCCAGCGCATCCGAGGCAAAGCTCTCGCCCGAGCCGCGAAACATATTCCTTGGAAACTGGTCGAAGACGATAATCCGAGCAAGCGCCCCTTCTGCCGATCCGGCCCAACCGGGCAAACCGCTCGCGCATCCGCCACGCCAAAGCCCGCCGAAGCGGGTTCTGATAAGCACGTCCAGCTCGGGGTCGACACGATACCAGCCCTGCGGCCCGACCTCGTCCAGCCAGAAACTCAATACCGGGGAGATTCTGTCCATCTGTCCCCTCCTGACCCAGTCAATATCTTAACCATAGGTCCGGAGCGGTCCGATTTCAATCAATCCGCTGAAGTGTCGGCCTGCGCCTCTTCCATCTCTTCATAGGCAACCTCAAGCGCTGCCTCCACGGCGACCGGCGTCGCGGTGGGCGAAAGCACGGCGAACCCGCCCATATCCTCGACCGCCATCGCCGGGCGGCGCGACATACGCCAGACCGCATAGCCCGCCAGCCCGATGCACAGAACCGCAAGATACAGGAAATAGCCGTTCGGCCCGATCCAAGCCATCAACCAGCCGGTCACAATCGGGCCGGTAATCGCGCCGACCCCGTTGATGAACATCAACCCCGCCGAGGCCGCAGGCATATCCGACAGGTCGAGGAAGTCATTGGTATAGGCCAGCAGCAGTGAATAAAGCGGGTTCGCAACGCCGCCAATAATCGCTCCGCCGATCAGCAGCACGACAAAGGGCGGATCGGTCAGGAACACCCCCATCATCGCAACCCCGCCGATGATCGAAAGAGCCAGAATCAGCTTGCGCCGGTCCATCCGGTCCGAGAGCCAGCCGATCGGGTATTGCGCGAACAGGCCGCCAACATAGATCGCGGCGACGAAAGACGAAATCTCGCGCACGGTATGACCTGCGTTCGTGCCCCAGACCGAGGCCATCGCGAACAGCGCCGAAAACACGCCGCCCATCACGAAAATGCCGACGCAGCCAAGCGGCGAGACATTGAAGAGGCGGGTAAAGCTCATCCGCTCGATCGCGTCGAAGCGCGGCGCAGGGGTCGCGGCCAGCAAGATCGGCGTAAAGGCGATGGACACCAGAACCGAGGGGATCACGAACAGCATATAGCCCGCCGGATCGGCCGTGTTCAGCAACATCTGCGCCCCCACGATCCCGACCATCTGCACGATCATATAGGCCGAGAGCGCCTGCCCGCGCGTCTTATTCGTGGACGACGCATTCAGCCAGCTTTCGGCGGTGATATAAACACCCGAGAAACAGAACCCGATCAGCACCCGCATCGCCGTCCACGCCACCCAGTTGGGCGCGGTCGCATAAAGGATCAGCACGGCGGAAATCAGCGAGCCAAGCGCCGCAAAGACCCGCACATGCCCGACATTGCGGATCAGCCCCGGCACCATCCGCGAGCCGAACAGGAAGCCCGCGAAATAGGCGGACATGACCACCGACATCTGGAAGGTCGGAATCCCTTCGATCTGGCCGCGAATACCCAGAAGCGTCCCCTGCATGCCGTTGCCGACCATCAGCAGAAGGATACCAAGCAGAAGCGCCCAGGATTGTTTCAGAACATCAATCATCGAAATACCTTTGCAGCGACAAGACAGCCCGTCTAGCCCTTGCTGCGACAGAGTTCAGAGTTATTTGCGACTATCGGGGATCAGAAGCGACGCATCGCCATAGGAAAAGAAGCGATAGCCGTTCCGCACTGCGTGGTCATAGATCTGCCGGATGACCTCTTGCCCCATCAAGGCCGAGACCAGCATCAGAAGCGTCGATTTCGGCAGGTGGAAATTCGTCATCAGCGCGTCAGCGACGTTAAAACGGAAACCGGGATAGATGAAAATATCGGTGGTGCCAAGGAAGGGCGCGATCTGCCCGCCTTTCGCCGCGCTTTCGATCAGGCGCAGTGCGGTGGTGCCGACCGGAATGATCCGCCCGCCCGCGGCTTTGGTCGCAGCGATCTCGGCCGCGGCCTCGGCCGAGACCTCGCCCCATTCGGCGTGCATCTTGTGGGTGGTGACATCCACGACCTTGACCGGCAGAAAGGTGCCCGCGCCCACATGGAGCGTGACCTCGGTAAACTCGACGCCTTTTTGTCGCAACTTTTCAAGAAGTTCCGGCGTGAAGTGAAGGCTGGCTGTAGGGGCCGCAACCGCGCCCGAATGGCGCGCAAACACCGTTTGGTAGTCGGACTTGTCCGCCTCGTCCGGTGCGCGCTGCGCCGCGATATAGGGCGGCAGCGGCATCGCTCCTGCCTCGGCCAGCGCGGCGTCGAAATCATCGCCCGTCAGGTTGAAACCGATCCGCATCTGCCCGCCCGCAACCGCGCGCACCTGCGCCGACAGCCGGTCGGAAAAGTGGATTTCCTCGCCCTCTTTCACCTTGCGCAGAGGTTTCGCCAAGGCCGCCCATTCGCCACCCGGCGCAGGCTCCAGAAGCGTCACCTCTACCTTTGCGACCACCTCGCCCTGCGCGGACTGGCGCGTGCGGGTGCCGCTTAGCCGCGCGGGGATCACCTTGGTGTTGTTCAGCACCAGCCGGTCGCCCGGACGGAACAGATCGACCAGATCGTAAACGTGCAGGTCCGTGATCCGCCCGCCCTCGGCCAGCAAAAGCCGTGCGTGATCACGCGGGCGCGCAGGCCGCGTCGCGATCAGCCCCTCGGGCAGATCGAAGTCGAAATCCTCAAGCTTCATTGTGCCTCCAGCACCGGCGGATCGCGCCGGAAGATGTCGCGGAACATCCCCGGCGTCAGGATCGAGAACGGGTTGACCGAAACCACCGGCGCTTCGTTTGTGCCGGTCAATGAGTAGTTGAACCCGAACAAACCTTCGCCCTTGCGTGCGAAAATTTGCCCGATCCCGTTTACAAGGTAGAACGGGGAAACCACGCCCTGCATGTCGACCTTTCCGCTATCGGGATAGTAATTCCCTGTCAGCGTCACCCCCATCGAGGCGCCGACAGCCTCGCCCCTTGTGACGCTCACCCCTTGCGGGGTCAAGCGGAAGCGGCCGTCGACATCCGAGAACAGAATACCCTCGCCGTTCAATTGCTGCAAAAGCCCGATCACCGAGGCAGCAGACAGAAGCGAGGCCAGCACCGGCGCGTTACTAACCCGCATATTCTTGATCGCAACCGATCCGTCATAGGTCGCGGTTGCCTCGGGGATCAGCGTCATATCCATCGTGCCACCGCGCGCGCGCTCGAATACCCCCGAGGCCGCCAACACCTTGCCCGCATCATCGGACAGAACCCGCACCGCCGTGCGCCCGTTCTTGGCGGGTGCCAAAGTTCCGGTCAGCGCAGCCGTCCCGTTCAAATGCCCCGAGAAGTTGCCATTCAGCCCGCCGCGCGTGCTCAGATCGCCGCGCACTTTGGTCAGCGCGAGGGAATCGGATACCTGCACCCGATCAAGCGCCACCGAAATCCGGCTGCCCCCCGACCGTCCGCCTCCTGATCCGGTGTCGGGATAGCGGCGCAGATCGAAGACGCCGCCCGTCACCGCAACATCGGGATCTGCCGCGCCGTGCCCGATCAGATCGGCGCTGCCGTTAAACCAGTTCGAGATAACCAGCTTGCCAAAGCGCGCGCGCTCCAGCCCGCCATCTTTGTGCAGGCTGACCGAGCCTTCGGCCGTCAACCCCGGCGCCTCGAGCGTCATCGCCTCGACCGACGCCGGTTCGCCCAGATGCCCCGCCATCGAGAGCGATGCCTCTCGCGCCTCGCCAAGCGACCAACCGATCTGCGGCACGCGCAACCCGATCCCCGCAAGATTGCTGTTCAGGCGGTAAGCAGTCTCCTTGCCCTCGATCAGATCCAGCTCCAGATCGGCCCAACCGGCCCCCGAAAATGCGCCCTTCGGCAAGCGAATATCAAACGTGTCCAGCGCCGCCTGATCGAGCCGGATCTGCCCGTTGACGTAGGATTTTCCCTTTTCTTCCTTGGCGAAGGATTGTTGCCAGCGTGCCTTGAACGGCACCTCGGAAAGCGTGCCCTCGCCTGACAGCGCAAGCCCGTTCCGGTCCGCCGCCAGCATCAGTTCGGGCGCAGCCAGAACCCGCCCCGGCACCACACTCTCCGAGGTCACGTCGGTCAGCCGCGCATCGACCTTGAACCCGACCTCCCCGGCCTCGATCTTCGGTTTCAGATCGAACCGCAACTCGGTATGGGCATCGGCCCAGCCTTGCGCGAGGTTAGTCGGGCGGTTGGCCTTGCTCAGAAACTCGAAGGGCGGCTGATCGAGCAGCGACAACGCAGCGGGGATCGGCGAGCGGGTGCGCAACCGGACCACCGCAGGCGCGGGCTTGATGCGCACATCAGGCACGACCAGAACCGTATCGGCCACCTCGACCATGCCGCCAGACGGCGCAATCACATGGCCCTCTTCCACCATCAGCCCGTGGCGCGCCCCCACGATCGAGGCAAATCCCCGCCCCTGCCGCACGTTCGGCAAAGTGTTGAGGATGCGCACCTCGGCGCCTCGAAATTCATAATTCAGCGCCAGACGCGGTTCCTGCCCCGGCAAGAGGCGCAGCGCCGAGGTCACATTATGCAAAGCCCCCGTCGCGACGTTTTCGGCCACCCAGTCGCGCGTGTCGGGCACCAGACCCGTCGGCCAAAGCCGCAACAGGTGCTCTGATCCGATCTCGTTGATCGCGGCGTCCATCCGCACATTCCAGCCCTCAGGCGCAACACGCGCCTGCCCCCTGGCGCTTAGCCGCGTGGCCTCGGCCTGAAGCTGCAACTGCCCGACATCAAGCGTGAACGGATCAAGCCGGAGCCGCACATCCGCCGCCCCCGAGGTAAACACCGCAGGCTCCTGAAACAGCCCTTCGGGGTCAAGCTGCAACTCCTTGATCTGGACCTGCGCCAGAAGCGACTTGGGCAGCCCCCGTTCGAGATCACGCAAAAGCGCCTGCCCGTTCGCCTGCAAGCGCATGGCGCGGCTGTCGAAACTCAGCTCCGAGAAGGAGACCCTCCCCTCGGCGGGCAGGTATTCCAGATAGACCTTGCCCCCGTTCATCGCGACAGAGCCCCTGTCGGGCGCAGGCCGCACCACGCCGCGCCCGATTTCCAGAACCGCGTTCAGCGTGCCGAACTCGCCCTTCGTATCCAGCCCCGAGCGCAGCGCCCCCGAAATCGGCGCATCAATCACCTGAAGCGCGGCCAGCGCGGGCGATTGCACCGCAAGATCGCCCGAACGCACATTGCTGACGCGCGCGGAGAAGCTCGCCGCGAGGCTGTTCTTCTGCGTGCTAGCGCTCAGGTCCACCCGCGCAGGTGTATCCCCCTCGCCGCCGATCCCGAACCCCAGCGACAGCGAGATCGCCTCCGGGCTTTGCGTCAACCACAGCAGACCATCGCGCACGGTCCAGACCTTGTCGATCCGCTGATCGACAAGGCGGATCTGCACATCCTCGGCCAGCACCTGCTCGAGCGCGGCAAAACCGGCGGTGCGCAGAACGTCTTCGACCGCCTCCAAGGCAGCGCTCGGGCTTTCAGGGGCGACGGTGCGCGCGTCCCCCAGACCAATATCAAGATCAAGCCGCCCGTCCGGCAGACGCTGGAGAGCCAGCTCGCCACCGCGGATACGGAACGAGCGCGCCTGCAGCTTGCCGCGCAAAAGGGGTTGCGCCCAAAGCGTCGCACGCAGCTCGGGCAGACGCGCGATCGGGGTGCCATCGGGGCGCGTGAACAGCACCTCATGAAAGCGGACGCGGGGTTTGATCCCCTCATCGACGATCACATCTGCCCCACCCGTCATCGCAATGCGCAGCTTGCCTTCCAGCGCCTCGTTCGCGCGATCCTCGACCCGCGAGACCAGCCCTTCGGGCAAGGCCAGCGCCCGATGCGTGACCGCGAGACCAAGAAACACTATGAAAACAACGACCAGAGGCAGACTGAGGAGCATCCACAACCCAAGGTGCCGCCCCGCCGGACGCGGGCGGGCAACGGGCGCCTTGGCCTCGGACCCGTCCTCTTGCGGGCTGCGCTCGGTTTCGTCGGACATCCTACCCCGGCCTTGGCGAAGTTTTCCCTTCGCCCCTTTATTCGCCAATATGGTGAATTACTTATAGGGTCCAGGCAAGAGAGAAGGAGCCAGAAATGATCGCAATCGGCGAAACCGCGCCCGAGTTCACCCTGCCCGCCACCGGCCCCGCCGCGACGCAGGGTGTGCTGACCCTGTCGTCGCTGCGCCCCGCAAAGGTGGTTTTGTATTTCTACCCCAAGGACGACACACCCGGCTGCACGACCGAAGCGCTGGATTTTACCCGTCTGGCCGCCGAATTCGCCGCCACCGGAACCCATGTCATCGGAATTTCCAAAGATACGCTGGCCCGCCATGACAAGTTCTGCACCAAGCACGGGCTGGGGATCACGCTCGTCTCGGATGCCGATGCCGACACCTGCGAGCGCTACGGCACATGGGGCGAGAAGCAGAATTACGGGCGCACCTACATGGGGATCGAGCGCACGACGGTGCTGATCGACAGCACCGGAGCGGTTGCCCGCCTCTGGCCGAAGGTGAAGGTCAAGGGCCACGCCGACGAGGTCTTGCAGGCCGCGCGCGATCTGGCCTAAGCGCCAGATCGGCAAATACCCGCCCATTTCCCAACGAGATCATGCCCTTGCCTTGACCAGGCAGGGGCATTTTCGGTTGCGTCCCTGCGCGCGCGGTTGCTAAAGCCTTTCTACCAGTTCTGGGACCGCCGCAGCTTGCCTGCGGATCAACCGGCCCACACGGACGACCCGAAGACAGGAAGAACCGTTTGCCTAGACGCGTTATCAACCGCCTGAACCTGAGCCTCGAACGCTGGCTCCCCGAGCAGCGTCTGTTCATGAAGTCTGACGACGCGACGCGGTTCATCCGCCTGCAGCCGCTGACACAAGCGGGGCTATTGGCCACGGGCGGGATCGTGTTCACCTGGTCGATGATCGCTACCGCGCTGCTGTTTATCTCGGGGCTTTCTGCCGGCAGCCAGAACGAGGCGATCGTCGCAACCGCCGCCTTCGAGGCGCGCCTTGATGCGCTGTCAAAAGAGCGCGACCAGCGCACGACCGAGGCGCTCGAGGCACAGGCGCGCTTCAAGACCGCGCTGGAACAGGTCTCGCAGATGCAGTCGCAGCTTCTGAACTCGGAAGAGCGCCGCCGCGAGCTGGAAACCGGTATCGACGTGATCCAGACCACCCTGCGCCGCACCATGGGCGAGCGCGACAGCGCGCGCGCCGAAGCCGCACGGCTTGCATCGGGCGGGCAGCAATCCTCTGGCCCGACACTTGCCGCACGCGCCGACGAGATGGAGCAGACCCTTGCCCTTCTGTCGAGCACCCTTGGCAATACCGCGAAAGAGCGCGACAGCGCCGCCAAAGACGCGGATACGGCACGACTTGAGGCCGAAGAAATCGCGCTGGAAAAACGCCTCCTCGAAGAGCGCAACGACGAGATTTTCTCGACGCTTGAGGGCGCGGTGAAAGTGTCGATGGAGCCGCTGGACAAGATGTTCCGCAACGCCGGTATGAGCCCCGACGACATCATTTCCCAAATTCGCCGCGGTTATGCCGGAACCGGCGGTCCGCTTTCGCGCGTCTCCCTGTCGTCGAAAGGCGCAGAGCTCGATACCGAACGCGCGGCAGGCATTCTCGACCGGCTCGACGAAATGAACATGTACCGCATCGCGGTCGACAAGCTGCCTTTTGCCCTGCCGGTCAAGGCAGGAACCTTTCGCTTTACCTCGCCCTTCGGGCATCGCTGGGGACGGCTGCACGCGGGCGCCGATATGGCTGGCCCTGTCGGCACGCCGATCTATGCGCCCGCCGATGGCGTCGTCATCAAGGCGGGGCGTGAATCGGGCTATGGCAATGTCATCAAGATCCAGCACCAATACGGGATCAAGACGGTTTACGGCCACCTTTCTCGATTCCGCGTGAAGGCGGGTCAAAAAGTCTCGCGCGGGGAAAGGATCGGTGATATGGGGAACACCGGCCGCTCGACCGGACCTCATCTTCACTATGAGATCCGCATGGGCGATACCCCGATAAACCCGATGAAGTTCATCAAGGCTGGAAAAGATGTTTTCTAAGAGCAAAATCCACGAACCCGGCCCGAAAGCCGCTCAGGACTCCAAAGACACCTCGACCGACGCGAAGGCTCCTCTGGTGCCGCGCCCCGGATCGGATTTCGCAAGCACTTCGCGTTCCAAGGCTCCGGCCTCTGTCCTGTCCGCCGATCTGACGGTCACAGGCAACATCAAGACCACGGGCGATGTGCAGATCGAAGGCACGCTCGAGGGCGACATTCGCGCGCATCTGCTGACGGTAGGTGAGACCGCGACCATCAAGGGCGAGATCATCGCCGATGACGTGGTGGTCAACGGCCGTGTGATCGGTCGCGTGCGCGGTCTCAAGGTCCGCCTCACCTCGACCGCTCGTGTCGAAGGCGACATCGTGCACAAGACCATCGCGATTGAATCGGGCGCCCATTTCGAGGGCTCGGTGCAGCGTCAGGAAGACCCGCTTGGCGGCGCCGGTGCTCCGCGCATCCCCGCCCCCGCACCTGCCGCCGACAACGCCTGAGTTGACGGATACTGAATAAAAGGCGGTCCCTCGGGGCCGCCTTTTTCGTTGCGCAACAGGTTATTCCGTCAGCGCGCGATACATATGCCAGCTCGCATGTCCCAGCAGCGGCAACACCACGAACAGCCCCAGAAACAGCGGCACCATCCCCAAAAACAACAGCCCCGCAATCGTCGCTGCCCAGATCAGCATCGAGGCCGGATTGGCCAGAACCGCCTGCACCGAGGTAATAATCGCCGAGATGAAATCGACCTCGCGGTCCAGCAAAAGCGGCAGGCCAACGACGGTAAAGCTGAACAGAACCACCGCGAACAGCCCCCCGATCGCCGAGCCAACCGCCAGCATCACAAACCCGTTCGGCATCAGCAACGTCTCAAACGAGTTCGAGATATTGGTCAGCGCCTGCGTCCCCATGAACAGCGCAAAAGTCGTATGCGCGACAAAGACCCAGAACATGAACATCAGCAAGATCACCATTGCCATCGAGGGCAACTGCCGGTCTTTTTGCGCCATGCAGCAGGCGATGACCTCGCGCCACATCAGGGGTTCCCCCGCCTCAAGCCTGCGCGACACCTCGTAAAGACCGATCGCGGCAAAGGGCGCAAGCAGCGGAAACCCGAGGATAAAGGGGAACAACCACCATTCCTCGCCCCGCGACGAAAACACCGCCCAAAGCACAATCCCGCCAAAGACATAGAAGCCCGAAAAGAAAATCCCGAAGGCTGGCGCGCGCATGAAATCACGCAAGCCCGCCCGCAAGACCTCGGGGACCGAACCAATCTTCATATCCTTGATTCTAGGCAGCTCGGACGGCTCGGCCGACCGATTGACTGCTTCGCCCATGATACCCTCCCAAGCATCACCTGTATAAGCGCAGACCTGCGTTGGGGCCGCTCTCCCGAAGGGGCGCCCTCCCAAGGCGTTGCCCTTCACGATCCCTGCGCAGTCTCTGCTGTGCCAGAATGCGCGGGGGGCGCGGGCCTTGCAAGAAAATCTCTAGCCGCGCAGCAGCAATGCGCGCGCAGCATCAACTGCGCCAGATAAGAGGTTAAAATTGCTCCAGAACTTCGTCCAACAAAGACACCATCGGCAGGGCGGTATTCAGGCGCAGCACCGGCGCCTCCTGGCCCGCCAGCCAGCTTTGGTGCCGCTGCCACGAGCGCCCCGAGAAATAAGGATCGTCATAAGAGGCCGCCCATTTCAGAAACTTTTGATGGATCTGCACCATGTCCCCACCCGGCTTGATCCGGTCGCCAAAGCGTGCAGCCTCGCGCCTGCGCAGCCGTGCGAGGCGCAGCCCCGCAGGCATCGAAAGAAACACAATCAGATCGAGATCGCCAAGGATCGTATCGCCCCAGCCATCGGCAGAGCCGGACAGAACCCAGCCTTCGGGATGGCTGGCCTGCGCCGTTGCGATCATCGCAACGCGCTCGGCAGGCGGGTGTTTGTCGGTGAAGGGCGGCTCGGACGGACGCCAGTAGAAATCATCAATATCAAGATGTGCAAGGCCGCGTGCCTCGGCCAGAGCACGACCAAGGGTCGAGCACCCCGATCCTGCGGCGCCGGTGATATAGACCCGCGCCGCCATTGCTATTAGTCCTGCCCCTGCGCGTCGGCGCGGGATTTTCCATCAACCCCCATCGCCAAGGTCGCCGCCATCAGCCCGTCAAGATCGCCGTCCAGAACCCCTTGGGTGTCCGAGGTTTCAAACCCCGTGCGCAGGTCTTTCACCATCTGGTAGGGCTGCAGAACATAGGAGCGGATCTGGTTGCCCCAACCCGCCTCGCCCTTGTTTTCATGGGCTTCGTTGATCGCCGCGTTGCGCCGCTCCAGCTCCATCTGGTAAAGGCGCGATTTCAGCGCATTCATCGCGATTTCGCGGTTCTGGTGCTGCGACTTCATCGACGAGGTCACGACGATATTCGTCGGCAAGTGGGTAATCCGCACCGCCGAGTCAGTGGTGTTGACGTGCTGACCACCCGCACCCGAAGACCGATAGGTGTCGATGCGGATGTCGGAAGGGTTGATCTCGATCTCGATATTGTCGTCCACAACCGGATAGACCCAGACCGAGCTGAACGAGGTATGCCGACGCGCCGCCGAATCGTAAGGCGAGATACGCACAAGGCGGTGCACACCCGATTCCGACTTCAGCCAGCCATAGGCATTGGGGCCAGTGATCTTGTAGGTCGCGGATTTGATACCCGCTTCTTCGCCCGCGGTCTCGGCCTCAAGCTCGACCGAGTAGCCCTTCTTCTCGGCCCAACGCACATACATACGCGCGAGGATCGAGGCCCAGTCACAGCTTTCCGTGCCACCCGCGCCCGAGTGAATTTCGAGATAGGTATCGTTGCCGTCCGCCTCGCCATCCAGAAGCGCCTCAAGCTCTTTGGCCGCCGCGTCCTCGCGCAGCGCCTTGAGCGAGGTTTCGGCCTCTTTCACGATCTCGGGGTCTTCCTCCATCTCGCCCAGTTCGATCAGCTCGACATTGTCGGTCAGATCGCGCGAGATGCGCTGGTAGGTCTCGTATTTATCCATCAAGGTCTGACGCTCACGCATCAGCTTTTGCGCCCGCGCCTGATCGTCCCACAGCGTCGGGTCCTCGATCATCGCGTTGAATTCCTCGATCCGGTGAGGCGCGGTCTCAAGGTCCATCCGCTGCCCCAGAAGGGTCAGGGATTTCTTGATCTGCTCAACGATGTTTTGCATCTCGGCGCGCATGGGACTTCCTTAAAATAGTGCTGGCCCGCGTGATACGAGAAAGCGCCCCGTCCCGCAAGCCACGAGACAGGTGCTTAATAAAGCCCGCCCGAGGTGAGCGTGCCGAAATCGGCCTTCTTCGGGATCACCTTCACCTGCCCCGTCGAGGTGGTGATCTGCTGACCCGGATCGTCGGTTTCGCCTTGCGCAAACAGCGGCAGGTTCGACCCCATCGCAAAACCACCGTCGATCACGATGCCGATGCCGGCCATTTCCTGATCGTCGCGCAGATATTCGACGACGACGTGATCGCCCTCGGCATCCTCGGGCAGATGCTCGCCGCTAAAGCGGTTGATCTTGACCCAGTGGCCACCCGGCGGCACGCGGAAGCTGGAGCCACCGAATTTCTTGACCGCTTCCTTCATGAAGGCGTTGAACACCGGCACGCATAGCGTCCCGCCATAAGCGCCCGCTCCCAGCCCGCGCGGGTTATCAAAGCCCATGTAGCAGCCCGCCACGATGTTCGAGGTATAGCCGATGAACCAGACGTCTTTCGCGTCGTTCGTGGTGCCGGTCTTGCCCGCCACCGGCACCGGCAGGTTCACCCCCTTGCCCGAGCCACGCTTGACCACGCCTTCCATCATCGAGGTGAGCTGGTAAGCGGTGATCGCATCCATCACACGCTCGCGGTTCGAGGCGATGCGCGGCCCCTGCCCGTCCGGCAGCTTCGGCTCGGCGCAGGTTTCGCAACTGCGCTGGTCGTGGCGGTAGATCGTGCGTCCATAGCGGTCCTGCACGCGGTCAACCAGCGTAGGCTCGACCCGCTCGCCGCCATTGGCGAACATCGCATAGGCAGCGACCATCTTGAACATGGTGGTTTCCTGCGCACCAAGCGCGTTGGCCAGAAACGGCTTCATCGGGTTGTAGACGCCAAAGCGCTCCGCATAGCCCGCGACGGTCTCCATGCCGATTTCCTGCGCGATACGGATCGTCATCAGGTTCCGCGATTGCTCGATCCCGGTGCGCACAGGCGTCGGGCCGTAAAACTTGTTCGAGGCGTTCTTGGGTCGCCACAGCCCCTGCGGCGTGTCGATCTCGATCGGCGCGTCCACGACAATCGTCGCGGGGCTGAACCCCGAATCCATCGCCGCCGCATAGACAAACGGCTTGAACGACGAACCGGGCTGGCGCATCGCCTGCGTCGCGCGGTTATAGACCGTCGCCTGATACGAGAATCCGCCCTGCATCGCGATCACGCGGCCGGTGTTCACGTCCATCGCCATAAAGGCGCCTTCGACCTCGGGGATTTGGCGCAGCGTCCAGCGCACGAACGAGCCGTCCGCATCCGAAGTCATCGCGCGCACCAGCACCACGTCACCGACCTCAAGCAGGTCAGCCGCGACCCTGGCCTTCGGCCCAAGCTTGCCGCTATCCAGAAGTTTACGCGCCCATTGCACGTCTTTCGCGGGCACCCAATGACCGTTGCCCTCTTCGGCGATACCCTCAATCCCGATACGCGCATCCTGCTCGCCCAGTTTCAGGACAACCGCCGGACGCCAGCCGGGAATATCGCGCGGCGCCTTGTCATCGGGCAGTTCGGCCAGCGCGGCGCGCCAGTCGGCCTCGGACCCAAGGCGATCCGCGTCGATTTTCACGCCGGTTCCGCGCCAGACACCGCGCCCGCGGTCATAGCTTTCCAGCGCCTCGCGCAGCGCGTCACCCGCCTGCGCCTGCATCGCGGGATCAACGGTCGCGCGGATCGTCAGGCCGCCGCCGAAAAATTCATCCTCGCCAAAGGTGCGCGACAATTGGCGACGGATTTCATCGGTGAAATAGTCGCGCGGCGGAAGCTGCTCGCGGAAGGGTGCATAATCGCCGTTTTGCACGGTGCGGAGCGGCTTCTCCTGCTCGGCCTTCATCGTGGCCTCGTCGATGCGCTCATCCTCGAACATCCGGCGCAGCACATAGTTGCGGCGCAGGCGCGCGGTCTCGTAGTCGCGCACCGGATGAAGGGCGGCGGGCTTTTTCGGCAGCGCGGCCAGATAGGCCGCCTCGCCGTATTCAAGCTCGGACAGGGTTTTGTTGAAATAGGTCTGCGCGGCGGCGGCCACCCCATACGAGTTCTGCCCGAGGTAAATCTCGTTCAGGTAAAGCTCCAGAATACGGTCTTTCGGCAGAGCCTCTTCAACGCGGGCGGCCAGGATCAGTTCCTTGATCTTGCGCTCGACCGAACGATCCGAGGACAGCAGAAAGTTCTTCATCACCTGCTGCGTGATCGTCGAGGCGCCGCGCACATTGCTGCCGCGCGAAAGCACCGCATCCTTCAGCGCACCAATCATGCCGCGCGCGTCATAGCCCTTGTGGAAATAGAAGTTCTGGTCCTCTGCCGAAACAAAAGCCCCCTTCACCACATCGGGAATCTCGTCGATCGGCACGAACAGGCGCCGTTCCGAGGCGAATTCGTCGATCAGGCGCCCCTCGCCATTATAGATGCGCGAGATCGTCTTGGGGGTGTATTGCGACAGCTGTTCATGGCTCGGCAGGTTGCGCGAATACATCCAGAAAATCGCGCCCACCACCACGGCCCCAAAGAACGCCGCAGTGACCAGCCACGAAAACAGGCCGCCGATTGAAGACAGAAGGAACCGAACCACTATAAACCCCCGAGCACGGGGCAGCGCGCCCCATTTGAGGGCTGCTATAACGCGCGCGCGCGGGCGGGTCAAAACAACTCCGCCTCACTTTGGCGAGAACCTGCCCTATTGGCGCAACAAACGCGCCTCGGCGGCATCCGCCTGCGCCCAGGTTTCGATCCCGCGCAGGATTGCCGCCGCCATCCGCGCGCGCCACTCCGCATCCAGAAGCCGCGCGCGATCCGCAGCCGAGGACATAAAGCCCAGTTCCAGCAGCGCCGAAGGGAAATCCGGCGATTTCAGCACCGAGAAATCCGCCGCCTGAATCGCATGGCGGTGCATTTTGATGCCGTCGGTTTTCATCGCGCCCGCAAGGGTTTGCGCCAGACGCAGGCTGCGCGGACGGGTCTCAGCGCGGGCTAGCTCCATCAGGATCGTCGCGACCTCGTCGTCATGCCCCGACAGATCGACCCCTGCCAGCAAATCCGCCCGATCATGCCGCTCGGCCAGCTTTTGCGACGCCGCATCGCTGGCCTCTTGATCGAGCAGATAGATCGTCGCACCCGTCACATTGGTTTCAGGCACCGTATCGGCATGGAGCGACAAAAACAGATCCGCCCCCGAGGCACGCGCGACCGTGATCCGCGTCTCCAGCGGCACAAAGACGTTTTCCTCGCGCGTCATCAGCACACGGATGCCCGCACGGCGGAGCGTATCGCGCAGCTCGCGGGCGAAGCCCAGAACCAGAACCGCCTCTTGGCGCCCTTCTACCTCGGCCCCCGGATCAATACCGCCGTGGCCCGGATCAAGCACCACCAGGAGCGGCCCTTCGCCTGTCTGGCGGGTCTTCGGCGGCTCGACCGCCGCCGGTTGCGGCAAATCCCAAAGCGCCGACTCCGGCACACCAGAATGCGCCTTGAATTCTTTATTATCAACTGGCTGCAAGGCAATATTAATCTGCGCAGCCCCGTCCATCCCTTCGGTCAACTCGACGGTTTCAACGATCATCGCTGGCCCCGAAAGCTCTGCCACAAGCCGCGACCAGCCGGGCCGAAACGCCCCCCACCGCAAATCCTGCACCAGACCTTCGCCCAGCAAATCCTGCGGTGCCGCGCGCGAGAAATCCACCTCGCGGAAGTCCATTACCAGGCGCGGCGGCTGATCCAGAAGGAAAGCGCGGTAAGGCACGGGCTGCGTGAGGCTCAGGCTCAGTTCCGTCTGCCCGCCCGTTTCCGCGATATGACTTTGCCCCGCGTCCAGATAGGCCAGCGCCGACAGATCCTGCGCCTGCGCAGCCCCCAGCCACAACCCGACCGCCGCCCCGATTGCGTGCAAAACTCCGATGCGCCTCATGCCCTGCCCTTTGCTTTTCCACGCAGTATAGCGCCCCTCGGGCGGAGACGAAAGTCAGCCCCGTGCCGCCATAAAGGCTTGCAGCCGCTTCAACCCTTCTTCGATCCGCGCGGTCGATTGCGCGTAAGAGAAACGTAAGGTCTGCGCGCCGCGATGCGGATCGAAATCCAGCCCCGGTGTCACCGCCACCCCCGCCTGATCCAGAATATCCCGCGCGAATGTCAGACTGTCGTCGGTAAGATCAGAGATATCGGCATAGACATAAAACGCCCCGTCCGGCGGCGCGATTTTGGTGAAACCGGCCTTCGGCAGCCCCTCCAGCATCAACTGGCGGTTCTTGGCATAGACCGCGCGGTTGGCCTCTAGCTCGTCAATGGCATCAAGCGCCCCAAGGGCCGCCACCTGCGAGGCATGTGGCGGGCAGATGAACATATTCTGCGCCAGACGCTCGACCGTGCGGATATGCGCCTCAGGCACCACCATCCAGCCGATCCGCCAGCCCGTCATCGAGAAGTATTTCGAGAACGAGTTGATGACATAGGCCTGATCCGAGACCTCAAGCGCGGACACCGCGCGCCCCTCGTAATGCAGCCCGTGATAAATCTCGTCCGAGATTACCGCAATATCGCGCGCCTCCGCCTCGGCCATCAGCGCGGCCAGCTCGGGTCTACCCAGCATCGTGCCGGACGGATTACCGGGAGACGCCAGAATAAGCCCCTGAATACCCTCAGGAATTTCAGACGGCACCGGCTGATAGCGGTTCTCGGGGCGGGTCGGGATGCCGACCGGCTCCACCGACATCGCGCGCAGGATCTGGCGGTAGCTTGGATAGCCCGGCTCGCCAAGCGCCACCTTGTCGCCCGCGTCGAACAGCGCCGAAAACGCCAGCAGAAACGCCCCCGACGAGCCCGCCGTCACCACAACCCGCGCGGGGTCCAGATCGACGCCGTAGCAGCGCTTGTAATGGGCCGCGATGCCTGCCCGCAACTCGGGCAGACCAAGCGCAACTGTATAGCCAAGCGCCTCTCCATCCAGCCGCTCGGCCAATACCGCACGCGCGGCTTTAGGCGCGGGGGTTGCTGGCTGGCCTACCTCCATATGCACGATGTCACGGCCTGCCGCCTCGGCGGCGCGGGCGGCCTCCATCACATCCATCACAATAAAGGGATCGACCTGACCACGGCTTGAGAAACGCATGTTTTGCCTCCATTCTGCGCGGGCTTTTATACGCGGATAGGATGTGTCGCGCCGCGCGGCAACCCCTGACGCACCGTCGCAGCCCCTGGCTTTCGCTTGCATCGCCTGACCGGACGCGCCATCAAAGCACCAAGCCAAAGTCCCTCGGGGCGCCAGATACAGGAACAATTATGACCCGCAAGATTTTTGCCGCACTCGCCCTTTCCTCCGCGCTGGCCCTGCCCGCCTCGGCATTCGACATTTCGGACATGACCGAGGGCGAAAAAGCCGCCTTCGGTGAGGCCGTGCGCGACTATCTGATGGAAAACCCCGAGGTTTTGATCGAGTCGATCAACGTGCTCGAACAGCGCCAGCAAGCGCAGGAAGCCCAAGACGATGTGACGCTGGTCGAGACAAACGCGAAGGACATCTTCGAGGATGGCTATTCGTGGGTCGGCGGCAATCCCGAGGGCGATGTGACGATGGTCGAGTTTCTCGATTACCGCTGCGGCTATTGCAAGAAAGCCTATGAGGCGGTCGAGAAACTTCTGAAGGAAGACGGAAATATCCGCTTTATCATCAAAGAGTTCCCGATTCTGGGCGATCAGTCCGATCTGGCTGCGCGCTTTGCTGTTGCGGTTCAGCAGATCGCGGGCGATGGCGCCTACGTGGACGTCCACAACACGCTGATGACCTTCCGTGGCGACATCACGATGGACAGCCTCAAGCGTCTGGCCGAAACCAAATCACTGGACGCCGACGCTATCATCAAGCGGATGAACGAAGAGCCCGTCACTGCGGTTCTGCGCCAGAACCACCAGCTTGCCGCGCGCCTCAAGGTCTCGGGGACGCCCGCCTTTGTGATCGGCACGGAAATGATGCGCGGCTACGCGCCCTACGAGACGATGGCCTCGATCGTCGACAGCCAGCGCGACTGATCGGGTGCAGACAGCGGGGGCGTAGTCCCCCGACGAAAACGGGGGGCTCGATGCCCCCCGTTTTCGTATCCCCTTGATGGCGGATCGGTTATTCTGCGGCCTCTGCCTCAAGCTCCGAGGCACGCTTTTCAACCAGCTCGACAATATGGTCGATCATCTGCTCGTTGCTCATCTTGTGGCTCTGCTTGCCCGCGAGATAGATCATCCCCGAGCCAGCCCCGCCGCCGGTAAAGCCAATATCCGTCATCAGCGCCTCGCCCGGCCCGTTCACCACGCAGCCAATGATCGACAGGCTCATCGGGGTTTTGATGTGTTCCAGCCGCTTCTCCAACGCTTCGACCGTTTTGATCACGTCAAACCCCTGACGCGCGCAGGACGGACACGAGATGATCTGAACACCCCGCGTGCGCAGCCCCAGAGATTTCAGGATCTCGAAGCCCATTTTCACTTCTTCCACCGGATCGGCCGACAGCGACACGCGCAGCGTGTCACCGATCCCCGCCCAAAGCAGGTTGCCCATCCCGATGGCCGATTTCACCGTCCCTGCCATCAGCCCGCCAGCCTCGGTAATGCCAAGGTGGATCGGCGCGTCCGTGGCATCGGCCAGCGCCTGATAGGCGGCGGATGCCAGAAACACGTCCGACGCTTTCACCGAGATTTTGAACTCGTGAAAATCATTGTCCTGCAACAGCTTGATATGGTCGAGACCGGATTCCACCATCGCATCGGGGCACGGCTCGCCATATTTCTCCAGCAGGTGCTTTTCAAGCGAGCCCGCGTTCACGCCGATACGGATCGAACAGCCATGATCGCGCGCGGCGCGGACGACCTCTTTCACGCGCGCAGCGTCCCCGATATTGCCCGGATTGATCCGCAGGCAGGCGGCGCCCGCCTCGGCAGCCTCGATCGCGCGTTTGTAATGGAAATGAATATCCGCCACGATCGGCACAGGGCTTTCGCGGCAAATCTCGCGCAGCGCCCGCGTCGAAGCCTCGTCCGGGGTCGATACCCGCACGATGTCCGCCCCGACTTCTGCCGCGCGCAAAATCTGATCCAGCGTCGCACGCACGTCCGAAGTGTCGGTATTCGTCATCGTCTGCACCGAGATCGGCGCATCCCCCCCGACCGGCACATTGCCCACCATGATCTGACGGGACTTGCGACGATAGATATTACGCCAGGGACGAATAGGATTGTGCGACATGGGACAGACTCCTTCGGAACTCGGCCGGACCCTAGGCCAGCCACCCCGGAAGAGCAACGGCTGTTCTACCTGACATTGCAAGGGTTATTGCCCCGCCATCGCCCCCTTGATCGAGCGCGACGCGTCGGCCACGGCGATCATCGTGGCCAGATCCTGATCCTTCGCGATGTCGGCAACCGCATAGGTCTGGGCCAGCGACTCGGGCGAAAGCTCGATATTCTTTGTGACCTGGCCGCGCGAACCGACAGGCCCATGCGCCACGCCATTCACCGCGAAATAGATCGCGCCCGACTCGCCGGTGCGCATGACCGGGGCGTTTTCCAGCTTGGGCAAAGCGAACCGCTCGCCCGCATCAAGAACCTTTTCAAGGATTACCGAGCCATCCGCCGACACGACGCTCACCCACGAGGGCCGCACAGCCAGAATCTCGACCGCAGGCGCATCCTCAGCCAGCGTGCGCACGGGCTGCATCGCGGCAAGAGTGGTCCCAGCCGTCGTATCGTCCGAGGCCATCGTATCCGCAGCCGCCAGAAGCCCCGTGTTAGTCGGGTCGATCGCGGAAATCGGGCCGTCGCGCGACACAAACTTGGGCACATCAAGCGCTTGCGGACGATACAGGCGATCCGTGGTCTCGATCTGCGGGCGGATGTCCAGCGCCTGTGCGTCTGCCACCTCGATCGGCGTCACCGATTGCAACGGGTCCAGCTCGGCAACGATGCCGGGCGCCTGATCGACAGGGGCAAGCTGCACGCGCTGCACTTCTTGCAGGACCGACCAGCCGCCATACCCAATCCCCCCCGCCAGCGCGAGCAGCACCAGCAGCGAGCCAACGGCACGCGGCTCGATCCTGGTCCAGATCGCCTCGGTGCGCGGCACGAAAGAGGCGTTCGGGTTTGCCAAAGGCTCGGCCATAACGGGCTTCGGCGCCTTGGGCCCCGAAGCCGCAGCAGCCATACCGTGCGTGGGGGTAAAATCGGCCTCGATGCAGAACCGCTCGAACGCCCAGTCAGGCTCCATCCCCAGATAGCGGGCGTAAGAACGCACATATCCGGCGACAAAAGACGGGGTTTCAAAGGCCGAAACATCCGCCGCCTCGATCGCGGCGATATGCGAGGCTTTGATGCGGAGTTCACGCTGGACATCAAGCAGCGATTTGGCAAGCGTTGCCCGCTCGCCACGCATCAGATCGCCTAAGCGAAGCTCGAAATCATCGAACCCTTTGGGTTTGAACGCCTCCTTCGCAGGAGGCTGGTTCTTCCGCCCGATCATGCTGCCCGTTCCTGCCCCGTTCGCGAACAAATGTCGATTCGCGAACTGAATACGCTCATCATTACAAAAGAGTTACCACAGGACCGAGAGCTTTGCACTCGCGGAAAAGTGCTTAAGCGCTCTCTTCGGCACGATTCAGCGCACAGCGCGACCAGAGGCTGTCGAGCGACTTCACCAGATGGTCGATCTGGTCCGAGGTATGCACCGGCGAGGGTGTGAACCGCAGCCGTTCAGTGCCGCGCGGAACGGTGGGGAAGTTGATCGGCTGAACATAGACCCCGAAGTCCGACAAGAGCATATCCGACAGCACTTTGGTATGGATCGGGTCGCCGATGATAACCGGCACAATATGGGTGTCGTGGTCAATGATCGGCAGGCCAAGCCCGCGCAGGCGGGTCTTCAGGATTTTTGCGTGAAGCTGCTGCGCGTCACGCAGCTTTTGCCCCTCTTCCGTCTTCAGGAAGGCAATCGAGGCCGCAGCACCGGCCGCAATCGCAGGCGGCAGAGAGGTGGTGAAGATAAAGCCCGGCGCATAGGAGCGGATCGCATCGACCAGCTTGGCCGAGGCTGCGACATAGCCGCCGAACACACCAAAGGCCTTACCCAGCGTGCCGTTGATCATATCGACGCGATGCGCGATCCCGTCGCGTTCAGAGATACCGCCGCCGCGCTTGCCATACATGCCGACCGCGTGGACCTCGTCGAGATAGGTCAGCGCGCCGAATTCATCTGCCAGATCGCAGAAGCCTTCGATCGGACCGACATCGCCATCCATCGAATAGATCGACTCAAAGGCGATCAGCTTGGGTGCCTGCGGATCATCGGCTGCCAGAAGCTCGCGCAGATGGTCCAGATCGTTGTGGCGGAAGATGCGCTTCTGGCCAGCGCCACGGCGAATCCCCTCGATCATCGAAGCGTGGTTCAGCTCGTCCGAATAGATAATCAGGCCGGGGAACAGGATGCGCAGCGTCGAAAGCGTGGCGTCATTGGCAATATAGGCCGACGAGAACACCAGCGCGGTCTCCTTGCCGTGCAAATCCGCAATCTCGGCCTCAAGCCGCTTGTGATAGGCGGTCGTCCCCGAGATATTCCGCGTCCCGCCAGAGCCCGCGCCAACCGCGTCCAGCGCCTCGTGCATCGCGGCCAGAACCGCCGGATGCTGGCCCATGCCCAGATAGTCGTTCCCGCACCAGACCGCGATTTCCTGACGCTTGCCGTCGGGGCGGTTCCACATGGCATTCGGGAAATTGCCCTTCTCGCGCTCGATGTCGATGAAGGTCCGGTAACGGCCTTCGTCATGCAGCCGTTGCAGCGCCTGGTCGAGTGCGAGATCGTAGTTCATTGCCGGTTTCCTTGCCTGTTCGCTGGGACGAGCCGTAGCGGCCCTGCATACGCGCCACCTTGATAAAGGTCAAAAACTTCACAAGGGAAGCCAAAAATGCCGCGAAAAATCACCTTTTACCACGTTTGCGCGTGGTTCGGGCGCTGGACACTGCCGCGCGGAACGCTAGGCTCTGGCGCAAATTCAGGAGTATCCCCATGTCGCTTGAGCAAGTTCTCGCCCGCATTGACGCCGCCCTCCCCGAGGCAACCGACCGCCTGATGGAGCTTCTGCGCATCCCCTCCATCTCGACCGATCCGGCCTTTGACGCCGACACCGAGCAAGCGGCTGACTGGCTGGTGCGTGACCTGCAATCCCTTGGTTTCAAATCAGAAAAACGCCCGACACCGGGCCATCCGATGGTTGTGGCCCGCCATGAAGGCGCGGGGCCGCATATCCTGTTCTATGGCCATTATGACGTGCAGCCGGTCGATCCGTTGTCGCAATGGGCGCGCGATCCGTTCGACCCGGCGATCGAGGACACCGCCAAGGGCAAGGTGATCCGCGGGCGCGGGTCATCGGACGACAAGGGCCAGTTGATGACCTTCATCGAGGCCTGCCGCGCTTACAAAGACGTGAACGGCTCCCTGCCCGGCAATCTGACCATTTTCCTTGAGGGCGAGGAAGAATCAGGCTCGCCCTCGCTTGTGCCTTTCATGAAAGAGAATGCCGCCGAGCTGACCGCCGATCTGGCGCTGATCTGCGACACCTCGATGGTTTCGCTCGGTGTGCCCTCGATCGCGGGGCAGTTGCGCGGGATGCTGAAAGATGAATTCACCCTGCATGGGCCGCGCATCGACCTGCACTCGGGCCATTACGGCGGCCCTGCCCTGAACCCGCTGCGCGAGATCTCGCGGCTGATCGCCTCGCTCCACGATGATGCGGGTCGCGTGACGGTCGAGGGCTTCTATGACGGTGTGCCGGAGGTGACGCCCGCGCAAAAGGCTCAATGGGCGGATTGCGGCTTTGACGAGGCCGAGTATCTGGGCAGTGTCGGTATGAGCCGCGCGCATGGCGAGGCGGGCTATTCCACGCTGGAACAGCAATGGGCGCGCCCGACGATCGAGATCAACGGCCTGTGGGGCGGCTATCAGGGCGCGGGGTCGAAAACCGTGATCCCGGCCGAGGCGCATTGCAAGATCACCTGCCGTCTTGTCGGTGCGATGGACCCCGACGACGTGCGCCGGAAGCTGCGCGCCCATATCGAGGCCCGCCTGCCCACGGATGCCCGCATCACATGGGACAACAACCTCGAAGGCTCTCCGGCGGCGGTGATGAACACCGCGCGGCCCGAGTTCGAGGCCGCCCGTCAGGCGCTGTCAGATGAATGGAACCGCGAGGCCGTGATCGTCGGCATGGGTGGCTCGATCCCGATTGCGGGCTATTTCAAGGAAATCCTTGGAATGGACGCGATGTTGATCGGCTTCGCCAATGATGACGACGCGATCCATTCGCCCAACGAGAAATACGACCAGCAAAGCTTCCACAAAGGGATGCGGTCCTGGGCGCGTATTCTGGATCGTCTGGCGAGGTAAGTCCGGACCCTAAATCGGGTCGGAGCAGGCAAAACCTGCTCCGGTCAGAGCGGTGGCATCAACAACACTCGCGGATGGCCCTAATGGCGGGAGTGCGGGACATTGCTGCCGCTTGATACAGCAACCCAAACGTCTGCTTTTCCGCCAAGTCTAAACCATTCAGCTAAATAAAGTTGATCGGACCAGCCGCCGTATCCGAATACGATCATGAATTCAGTCGATCAGTTTGAGACAAGCCATTTTTCTGCCAGATTTATCATAATGATACCAGATTTATCATAATGATAAAGGTGTTCATTATTCACCGGCTTGTTTTATGGATTATTTGACACATGGTATTCGGCGCGACATTGCCCTTGATGCGACGCTTGAGACATACGACGTTGAAATGCTCAAACTGCTCATCGGGCAGGGCGCTGACGTCCACCAGATCACTGATATTTCGCCTTTCACCGAAAATCCGGAGCGCATACGGGATGCCGAGGGCAATCCCGCAATCCGCGCCTATATCGCAGCGCTGCTAGAGGCAGGTTGGACTGTGAATGACCTCGAAGACCTCGCACGTGAGCAGATCCGCTTTGTCACCGAGGCCTACCTGTTGCCGAAGCAAGCGGTCAAAGCGCCTGGCTTCAGGGATGGGGCCGGAGAGGTTCGTGGCAAGAGCAACCCCGAAGAACGGACCCGACCCTTTTACCTTGAGATGCTGCGCACGGGAGACAGCTCGTATAACATGCAACAGCGGTTTCCGGGACTGCCAGACGTTATCTGGACGGCAGACCGTTTCGGGCAATCGACAACGCAGCTTGAAGACGGTCGCTGGGTTCAGATCGGCGGTGAGCACGAAGATCATTACATGAGCGAATTCGTCATTTTCAATGATGTCACCGTCTATTCGCCAGACGCGCCCCCACGCATTTTCTTCTATCCAACGTCGATTTTTCCGCCAACGGACTTTCACTCCGCGACATTGGTTGGCGATACGATATGGATTGTTGGTGGGCTGGGCTACTCGAGGGAACGCCGATCGGACACAACGCCGGTGTATTGCCTAGCCCTGAGTGATTTTAGCATCACCAAGATTGATACCACCGGTGAGTTTCCAGGTTGGATACATAGACACCAAGCCAAGTTGACGCAAAAGGGGATAGTTGTCATAGGTGGCAAAACCGAGCCCGGCTATCAAGATAATCGGGCGACTTACTTGCTCAATCTTGAGGCGCTAGTCTGGGAGAAAGTTTCCAGAAGCGGTGATTCGTAGACTTTACTGCATCAATCAAATTGGGCTCTTAGCTGTCGTCCGCGGCAGGGCAGCTCCCAGCTTGCGAGGCCGTTACCCCGCCACAGCGCGCAGGGCGCGGGCGCGGGCTTCGGGGATGGTGGCGGTCTCGATCAGGGTAAAGACGTGGAGCGTGTTCAGGTCTCGGTCGATCACCGCGTGGTCGCTGACCTGCCCGCCCATCCCGAGGTAAGACCGCAGCAGGGGCGGCATTTGCGGCAAGGCGCGCTCGGGCGCCGACACCGGCCCCACCAGCGCCGGATAATCCAGCGTCTCGGGCGCGCGCTTGCCAACGCTCCGCGCCTTGGGCAGCAGATGGCGCGCGGCAAGCACCGCCAGCGCATCGCGCACGGGCCTCCAGTCAGTGCCAGAAAACGACGAGCACCCGATCAGAAACCGCACGCCCCGCGCATCCACAAGCCGCGTGATGCCCGCCCACGCAAGGCGCAAAATATCGGGGTCGCGCAGATCGGGGAGCACGCAGAAGCGGCCTAGCTCCAGAAACGGCCCCTCAAGCCCCGCCAGGGCCGCCAGATCGTAACGCGCGCCGGAATAGGTGGTTTGCAGATCGGCTCCCGCCACCTGCAACAGCCGCAGACAGGCCAGCAGGTCGCCCGAGGCAATATCCTCGATCAGCAGGTGGTCACAGCGCGCATCAAACGCATCCGCATCCGAGGCACCACCCCGAAAGCACCGCCCCCGCAGGTCTTGCGCCGCCGCAATATCCTTGGGCGCGCGCGACAGGCGCACCCGGTAACGGCCTTTCTCGAACCCGAACTCCATGCCCCCTGCCCGCCCGCATACCGGGCATCAGATCAGCGTTTGAGGATTTGCGCCGCGTCCACGCGCCCGAAGCTGCCGAGGAACTGACGCAGGAAGCCCACGCCCTTGATCGAGGTCTCGGTCACGCGGCGCGACAGCACCACAACCTGCCCGTTCTCAAGACCGAAACGCTCGACATTTTCGACCTTACCCTTGTCATCAAAGGACACGGCGACAACCTGACGATCGACCTCTTGCGGCGCGCGGGCGCCGAACTGCTTCCAGCGCGAGCCGACGTAATACCAGCCCGAGCCTTCCAGAATCCCCGAAGAGGACGGCCGCCCGATCGCCGTGCCAACATCCTCACGGGTGGACACACCGACCTCGATCTGCGCCAGATCCTCGTCGCTCGGGATATAGCCGTGATTGGTGTAAACCGCCGAGCAGCCCGAAACGGCGAGCACACCAATTACAGCGCCAATCATCGCGCCGCGCCGTGTCATCATAGTCTTGCCCAAGCCGACCCCCTTGCCTCGCTGCCTCCAGCCTTTTATCCCGATTACAACATGAGCGCCCCGCCCTCAAGCACGATGCGCCATCCGTGAAAGGAACGATATGAGCGACGCCCCGATTTCCAACAATGACCTGCCCTGGAGCCACCCGTTCCGCGTGGCAGACCTGCCCGGCCGCAAAGCGACACGCTTTGACATCTCGCCCGATGCCGCAACGCGGGCGCAGATTGCCGAATGGGCGGGGATCGACGCGCTGAAAAGCCTGTCGTTCAAGGGCGAGTTGCGCCCCGCAGGCAAACGCGATTACACGCTGACGGGCACGTTTTCGGCGCGCGTCGTGCAGCCCTGCGCGATCACCCTTGCGCCAGTTACAACCAATCTGAACGAAGCCGTCACGCGGCACTATATCGCGGGCTACGAGATGCCGACCGCCGAAGAGACCGAGATGCCCGAGGACGAAAGCATCGAAGCCCTGCCCGTGGTAATCGACGCCGCCGCCGTCGCGCTTGAGGCGCTGGAACTGGCGCTGCCGCTGTTTCCGCGCGCCGAGGGCGCCGAGCTTGGCGAGGCACAGGTCACCGAGCCGGGCATCAAACCGATGACGGACGAGGATACCCGCCCCTTCGCGAACCTTAAAAACCTGCTCTCGGGCGGCAAAAATGAAAGCGATAACAACGACTAACACGAATTTCCCGGGGGGATGCGAGATATACTCAAGAAACCCCTTGCGCCGTGACAGAATCTCGCTATGTTCCCGGCCTCATTCGAAGTTTTGGGTTCGCACCCGGCCCGCTTATGGCGCCAGTGACGATACTCCCGTGAAATCAGGGTCTTATGACCCCCGAACACCGAGGTTGAGACATGGCTGTCCCTCAGAATAAAGTCACGCGGTCGCGCCGCAACATGCGCCGTGCACATGACGCTCTCGTCGCTGGTAACCCGGCCGAGTGCCCCTCCTGCGGCGAACTCAAGCGCCCCCACCACGTTTGTGGCGCTTGCGGTCACTACGACGATCGTGAAATCGTCGCAGTCGCAGAAGAAGTCGACCTGGACGAAGACGCAGCATAAGTTCGTTCCGGAGGCTGCCTGACGGACCGTCGCTTATGCAGGAGCTTCTGCAAGGACCGCACGAAAGGCACCACCGGCATGGATAAGACTGCGAACGATCAAGACATGGCGTCGGCGCTTGCCGGCGCCGTTGTCATATCAGTTGACGCGATGGGCGGCGACCGCGGCCCTGCGGCGATTGTTGGCGGTATTGCCGAGGCCGCAAAGCACAACTCCGGCGTTCATTTCATCGTTCATGGCCGCGAGGCCGAGCTGGCGCCGCTGATCGCGGCGGCTCGCCTGTCGGACATCTGCACCCTGCGCGACGCGCAAGACGTGGTGACGATGCAGGACAAACCCTCGCAGGTCATGCGCACGGGTAAAAACACCTCGATGTGGTCCGCGGTCGAATCCGTGCGCGCGCATGAGGCCGAGGTGGCGGTTTCGTGCGGCAATACCGGCGCGCTGATGGCTATTTCGATGCTGCGGCTGCGCAAGATGGCGGGCGTGAACCGCCCCGCGATCGCCTCGTTCTGGCCGTCGCGCAATCCCGCTGGCTTCAACGTGATGCTTGATATGGGCGCCGATGTGAAAGCCGACGCCCCTGACCTTCTGACCTATGCGCTGATGGGCACCTCTTACGCACGCAACGCGCTTGGCCTTGGCCTGCCGCGCGTGGGACTGCTGAACGTCGGCACCGAGGAACACAAAGGCGGCTCGGAACTGAAAGCCGCCTTCGACCTGATCAAGGCCAACCAGAGCACAGGCGAGTTTGAGTTCGTCGGCTTTGTCGAAGGGAACGATCTGCCCTCGGACCGCGTGGATGTGATCGTGACCGACGGGTTCACCGGAAATATCGCGCTGAAGACCGGCGAAGGCACCGCGAAATTCGCGGGCGAGCTGATGAAAGAGGCGTTTACCGCGACGCTTTTGTCCAAGCTTGGCGCGCTGCTCGCAATGGGGCCATTGAAGCAACTCAAGGCCAAGATCGACCCGCGCCGCGCGAATGGCGGGGTGTTTCTGGGTCTGAACGGCACGGTCGTGAAATCGCACGGCGGCGCCGATGCGACGGGTGTTGCGGCGGCGCTTGATCTGGCGGTAAAGCTGGCAAAATCCGGCTTTAGCGCGCGGATGGCAGCACGGGTTGCCTCGGCGAGACAGCCGGTGCAGGATGCCGCAACGGAAACCAAAACCGCAGGCGAGACGCAAGCATGACAATCAGAGCCGTGGTCCGAGGCGTCGGGCATTACCTGCCCGAGCGCGTGGTCGAGAACGCAGAATTCGAAGCCACACTCGACACGTCGGACGCGTGGATTCGCTCGCGCTCGGGGATCGAACGGCGCCATCTGGCCGCCGAGGGCGAGACCACCTCGCAGCTTGCGATCAAGGCCGCCGAGGCGGCTCTGGCCGATGCGGGGCTGACGCCCGAGGATATTGACGCGGTGATCGTGGGCACCTCGACGCCCGATTTCACCTTCCCCTCTGTCGCGACGATGGTTCAGGCCGGTCTGAACATGCGCAACGGCTTCGCCTTCGATGTGCAGGCGGTTTGCGCGGGCTTTGTCTTCGCGCTGGCGAACGCGAACGGGATGATCCTTTCGGGGCAAGCCAAGCGCGTCATGGTAATCGGTGCCGAGACGTTTTCGCGCATCATGGACTGGACCGATCGCGGCACCTGCGTTCTGTTCGGGGATGGCGCCGGGGCACTGATCCTCGAGGCGCAGGACGGCACCGGATCGACCGAAGATCGCGGCATTCTGGCGACCGATCTGAACTCGGACGGGCGCTACCGCGAGTTGCTTTATGTCGATGGCGGCGTGTCCACCAACGGCCAGTCGGGCCACCTGCGGATGCAGGGGAATCAGGTCTTCAAACACGCCGTGCAAAAGCTTGCCGAAACCGCGCATCACGCGCTGGAAAAGGTCGGGCTGTCGGGCGGAGATGTCGATTGGATCGTGCCGCATCAGGCGAACCTGCGGATCATCTCGGCCACGGCGGAACGGATGCAGGTGCCGATGGAGCGCGTGGTTGTTACCGTGCAGGACCACGGCAACACCTCGGCGGCCTCGATCCCGCTGGCGCTGTCGGTGGGCAAGCAGCGCGGCCAGATCAAACCGGGTGATTTGCTTGTGACCGAGGCCATCGGCGGCGGGCTTGCCTGGGGTGCGGTCGTTCTGCGCTGGTAATTCACCAATCTGACATATCAAAAGTGCCTTGCAAGCCATTGATATTGACTCGGGATTTGCGATGCCCCATCGTGGGTGCGTGTAATCCGGGGGGATGATATGACGAACAACACCTTGACCCGCATGGACCTCAGCGAGGCTGTGTTCCGCGAAGTGGGTCTGTCGCGTAACGAGTCGGCGCAGCTTGTCGAAAGCGTTCTGCAGCATATGTCGGACGCGCTTGTGCGCGGAGAAACCGTGAAAATCAGCTCTTTCGGCACGTTTTCCGTGCGCGAGAAGTCGTCGCGCATGGGGCGTAACCCCAAGACTGGCGAAGAAGTGCCGATCAGCCCGCGCCGCGTGCTGTCGTTCCGGCCTTCGCATCTCATGAAAGACCGCGTCGTCGAGGGCAACGCGAAGTAACGGAGGCGGCCCATGGCCAAATCTGCCGACGCCTTCCGGACGATTTCGGAAGTTTCAGAGCTATTGGACGTGCCGACCCATGTGCTACGGTTCTGGGAAAGCCGGTTCACGCAGATCAAACCCGTGAAGCGGGCGGGCGGGCGGCGCTATTACCGCCCGGCGGATGTCGAGCTGATCGCCGGTATCCGCAAGCTTCTGCACGAGGACGGGATGCCGATCCGCGAGGCGCAAAAGCTGCTTAAGGCCGAGGGCGTGCGCCATGTGGCGGCGCTTGGCAACCTTGAGGGCGATGCGATACCCCCTGCCGCCACCACGCCAGAGCCGCCCGCCATGCCCGCGCCAGACCTTTCGCCGCAATGGCCCGAATCCGCCACGCCCGAGCCGGAAACCGCGCAGGACAGCCCCTTCCCGCCCGACCCCGAAGATCTGCCGGAACAGGACGCCCCGGTTTCAGCGGGCAACTGGTCACAGCCCTCGCTTTTTGGCGAGGACGCGCCCGAAGCTCCGATGGCGGAGGATGTGTCTCACGAGGCCGCGCCTCGCTCCGAGGTGGTGAGTCTCAAACTGACAAAACCAGCGCCGAAGGAAAAAGCCGCCCCCACCACGGGCAACCGTCTGCGCGCGCTGACGCCGGACCTCTTTGATGCCGCCGGGATCGAGACCCTGCGCGCGCAGAAAAAGCGCCTTTCGGCCTTGCACGACAGGCTTCTTGCGCCGCCGCAGCAGTTGCAAGACTGACGCCCCTGAAACGAGTGGACGGAAAATGCGTTTTGTTGCTTGCACCTGCCCCCGCCTTGCGCCTATATGCGCCTCGTCGGGCCGTGGCGCAGCCTGGTTAGCGCGTCCGTCTGGGGGGCGGAAGGTCGCGAGTTCGAATCTCGCCGGCCCGACCATCTCGAAAACGCCCATCCCGTTTCGCGGGGTGGGCGTTCGCATATCCAAGGAGAGCTGAGCCATGATGCTGGGTGTCCTGCCCGATTCCGCCCTGAAAGAGATGATCGCGCGGGACGAGATTACCGCCAGCGAGCCGGTTATCCCCGAACAGATCCAACCCGCCAGCCTTGACCTGCGTCTTGGCCGCGTGGCCTACCGCGTGCGCGCCTCCTTTCTTGCGGGCAAGGGCCGCCGCGTCGAAGCCCGTCTTGCGGAATTCGAGATGCACCGGATGGACCTGTCGAATGGCGCGGTGCTGGAAAAGGGCTGCGTTTACCTTGTGCCGCTGATGGAGAGCTTGGCGCTCCCCCCCGGTCTGACCGCAGTCGCGAACGCCAAAAGCTCGACCGGGCGGCTGGACCTTTTGACCCGTGTCACCACCGATGACGGGACCGAGTTCGACCGTATCCCCGAAGGCTATGTCGGCCCGCTGTATGCCGAGATCTGCCCGCGCAGTTTCTCGGTGCTGGTGCGCCCCGGGATGCGGCTGAACCAGATCCGCTTCCGCGCAGGGCAAGCCGCGCTGACGGATGCCGAACTGAAGGCGCTCCATTCCGCCGAGCCGCTGGTCGATGGCGAGGCGGTGATCGACCACGGTCTTGGCTTCTCGGTCGATCTGAAACCGGCCGAGGGCGACCTTGTCGGCTACCGCGCGAAGCCCCATACCGGCGTGATCGACCTTGACCGGATCGCGCATTATCCGGCCTCGGAGTTCTGGGAAGAGATTCGCACCACCGACGGGCGCATCATCCTTGATCCGGGCGCGTTCTATATTCTGGTGTCGCGCGAAGCTGTAACCATCCCCCCCGATTTCGCCGCCGAAATGGCCCCCTATCTGGCGATGGTGGGCGAGTTCCGCGTGCATTACGCAGGCTTCTTTGATCCCGGCTTCGGGCATGGCGCGGCGGGCGGGCATGGCTCGCGGGGCGTGCTGGAGGTGCGCTGCCACGAGGCGCCGTTTGTGCTTGAACACGGGCAGGTTGTCGGGCGTCTGGTCTATGAACGCATGGCCGACCGCCCCGAGCGCCTGTATGGCGCGGACCTCAAGTCCAACTATCAGGGCCAGGGGCTAAAACTGGGCAAACATTTCAAAGCGGGCTGAGCAAGCCACAATCAGGCGCCTTCGGGCGCCTTTTTTGTCACCTAAAATAATAACCGATTTATTCACTCAGGTATTGACCGCGCGCCGCGAATCCTGTTTAAGCGCGTCAATATCCGAGTAAAGGAGTCAAATATGACTGCGCGCATTCTTCTGGCCTCTACCCTTCTGGCCGCCACCCCCGCCCTTGCCGACGTGAATGTCTATTCGCACCGCCAGCCCGAGCTGGTCGAGCCGCTGTTCAACGCCTTCACTGCGCAAACCGGCATCGCTGTTAACGTCGCTTTCGTTGACAAAGGTCTTGTCGAGCGCCTTGTGGCCGAAGGCTCGCGCTCGCCTGCCGATCTTGTGATGACGGTCGATATTGCGCGGCTCAATCAGGTGGTCGAGGCTGGCGTGACCCAAGCGGTTGAGGATGCCGCCCTTCTGGCCACCATTCCGCCCGCCTTCCGAGACCCGAACAACCAGTGGTTCGGCCTGACCACCCGCGCGCGCATCGTCTACGCCTCGAAAGAGCGCGTGGCGGATGGCGAAGTGACAACCTACGAAGATCTGACCGATCCGAAGTGGCAAGGCCGCATCTGCACGCGCTCTTTCACCTCGGATTATAACGTCGCGCTAACGGCGGCCTATCTGGCCCACCACGGTGAAGAGGCCACCCGCGCATGGCTTGAAGGCGTCAAAGCCAACCTCGCGAAAAAGCCCGAAGGCAACGACCGCTCGCAGGTGAAATCCATCTGGGCGGGCGAGTGTGACATCTCGCTTGGCAACACCTATTACATGGGCCAGATGATGGCCGACCCCGAGCAGATCGAATGGGCCAACTCGGTGCGCATCACCTTCCCGACCTTCGAGGGCGACGGCACCCATATGAATATCTCGGGAGTGGCGATGACCAAGGCCGCGCCGAACAAGGCCGAGGCACTGAAGTTGCTGGAGTTTCTGGTCTCCCCCGAGGCGCAGGAAATCTACGCGGAAACCAACCACGAATTCCCCGTGCGCGAGGGCGTGAAGCGCTCGGATCTGGTGGCAAGCTGGGGCGAGTTTGCGCCCGACAGCCTTGGCCTTGTCGATGTGGCGGCATTGCGTCCCGCAGCTCTGAAGCTGATCGAAGAAGTGAACTTCGACGGCTAAACATCTGGTATCAAACAAAAGCCCCGGAAAAATCCGGGGCTTTTTTCATGCCGCGACGACAGACAGGCGGGGCGGCACGCCGATCCGCACCATCGGATGCGCGGCAAACCTTTCAATTTCATGCGCGAACCGGCGCTGGAGGCGCACCGCGACCAGCGGATCAAACGCCGCCACCGGAGCGGTTTGCGGCAGGCGCGCGTGGAACTGCATCAGGCGGCGGATCTGGCGCGCGGGCGGCGTAACGCCATCTGCATATAGCCGCTGGAGCATCGCCAGCCCCGTCTCGGGCAGTTTGCGCACCGGCACCGGCGCAAGGTCCAACGCCGCCCCCGGAGCCAGTGCCTCGGCAGCCTCGGCCAGCGTCACTTCGCCCGTCAGCAAGATCAGCTCGCGCGGCTGGAAGGCCGCCACGATCTCGGAAATTGCCTCGATCCAGCCGCGTTGACGCTCGGCCAAGGCGGGCGCCAAATCGGCAAACGGCGCGACAGATTGCGCAGCGGCGAGGTCGCGCCACAGATGCGGATAGATCGCCTCGTAGCCCGGCAGCGGAATCACCAGCCGCCCCACGGGGCCGTTGATCTGCTCTTTAAAGGCCCGCGCCCGCGCGCCACAGCCGATGAAGAACCGCTCCAGCCCCTGCTCGGCCGAGCCGAAAACCGCCGCATCCAGATGCAGTCCGCCATGCGCCCCCGGCCCTAAAACCGGCTCGCCGTGGCCTGCGCGCCGCAGCGCCTTGCGCCCCGTGGAAAGGCTGCGCGCCAGCGCAGACATCAGCGGCGCGGTCATCGGCGTCGAAAGAAAGATATGATGCTCGGATCTGCCCATCCTTGCCCCCAATTGTTTCCGGGATTAGCCCGTGTCTTTAACCAAACTCTGACAATCAAATGTGGCCAAGTTAGGGCGCGCGTGTGGCTGGACATCGACGCGCAGGCTTGTCACTCTCGGCCCCGGACAGGAGGCTTCATGACGCGCAAAATCATTATCGACACAGACCCCGGCCAGGATGATGCGGTGGCCATTTGTCTGGCGCTGGCCAGCCCCGAGTTAGAGGTTCTGGGGATCACCTGCGTCGCGGGCAACGTGCCGCTGCCCCTGACCGCGCTGAACGCACGCAAGGTTTGCGAGCTGGCGGGGCGGCCTGACATCAAGGTCTTTGCGGGCTGTGATCGCCCGCTGGAACGCCCGCTTGTCACGGCGGAATATGTGCATGGCAAGACCGGCCTTGACGGGATCGAGTTGCCCGCGCCCACGATGCCCCTGCAAGACACCAACGCGGTCGAATTCATCATTCAGACGCTGCGCGAACACCCCGCCGGGTCGGTCACGCTGTGCCCCCTGGGGCCGCTCACCAATATCGCAACCGCGCTTCAGCGCGCCCCCGATATTGCGCCGAAGATTGCCGAGATCGTTCTGATGGGCGGGGCGTATTTCGAGGTTGGCAATGTCACTCCGGCAGCGGAATTCAACATCTACGTCGACCCGCAAGCCGCTGATATTGTGTTCAGATCAAGGGTTCCGCTGGTCGTGATGCCGCTGGATGTGACGCATCGGGCGCTGACCACCCGTGCACGGATCGAAGCCTTCCGCGCCCTTGGCACCCGCGCGGGGCAAGCCGTCGCAAGCTGGACTGATTTCTACGAACGCTTCGACATGGAGAAATACGGCTCGGACGGCGCGCCTTTGCATGACCCCTGCGTTATTGCCTATCTGTTGCAGCCTGCGCTCTTCACGGGGCGGCATGTGAATGTGACCGTTGAGACCGGATCGGAGCTGACCCTTGGGATGACCGTCGCGGACTGGTGGTATGTGACCGACCGCCCGGCAAATGCGATGTTCATGGGGCAGATCGACGCCGACGGATTCTATGCGCTTCTGACCGAACGGATCGCGCGGCTTTAGCCTTGGGCCACGGGGTCGTCCGCCCTATATCGGGAACAGGAGGCGCGCATGACCGCCAAATTCGATAACAGCTACGCCCGTTTCCCCGCGCGTTTCTTTGCCCGCCAGATGCCTGATGCCGCACCCGCTCCGCAGCGGATAGCGGCGAACGGGGCGCTGGCCGAGAGGCTGGGGTTTGGCGGCGATTGGATCGCTGGTCCCGAGGGGCTGGCGATGACCTCGGGCAATGCTATGCCCTCGGGTGCCGAGCCGCTGGCGCAGGCCTATGCGGGCCACCAGTTCGGCGGTTGGGTGCCGCAGCTTGGCGACGGGCGTGCGGTTTTACTGGGCGAGATCATTGCCCCCGATGGTGCCCGCTTCGACATTCAGCTCAAGGGGTCTGGCCAGACACCGTTTTCGCGGCGCGGCGACGGCAAGGCGTGGCTTGGGCCGGTTTTACGCGAATATGTGGTCTCCGAGGCGATGGCCGCGCTTGGTATTCCGACAACGCGCGCCCTGGCGGCGGTCCTGACCGGCGAGGCGGTCTACCGCGACGGCTTTGCCCGCCCCGGCGCCATTCTGACCCGCGTGGCCAGCAGTCATATCCGCGTCGGCACCTTCCAGTATTTCGCCGCGCGCGAAGACACCGAGGCGCTGCAATTGCTGACCGATCATGTGATTGCGCGCCACTACCCGCAGGCCGAAACGCCGCTGGAATTGCTCACCGCGGTCGTCGCGGCGCAGGCGCGGCTGATCGCGCGCTGGCTCTCGGTCGGCTTTATCCACGGCGTGATGAACACCGACAATATGTCCATCTCTGGCGAGACGATAGACTACGGGCCTTGCGCCTTTATGGACCATTATCACCCGTCCAAGGTGTTCTCCTCGATCGACGCCTATGGTCGCTATGCTTACGGCGCGCAGCCTCAGATTGCCGCCTGGAATCTGGCGCAGTTTGCGTCATGCCTGTTGCCGCTGATGGGCGAGCGCGAGGCCGCGATCGAGGCTGCAACCATCACCATCGGAGGCTTTACCGAGGTGTTTCAGGCCGAGTGGCTGGCGCTTTTCGGGCGTAAGATCGGGATTACGGCCCCGCGCCCCGAGGATCGCGCCCTGATCGAGGATCTGCTGAACCGCATGGCGGTGGAGCGCGCCGATTTCACCCGCACCTTCCGTGGCCTCTCAACAGGCACCGCGCGGGCCGAATTCACCGAGCCTCTGGCCTTTGACCAATGGTCCGAACGCTGGCAGACCCGCCTTGCCGAAGAGAGAGACCCTGAGGCGGTGATGGCCACCGCAAACCCCGTCCGCATTCCACGCAATCACCGGATCGAAGCGATGATCGCCTCCGCCGTGGAGGACGATTTCGCGCCGTTCGAAACCCTGATGGCCGCGCTGGCGGCCCCATTTGATCCCGCCCCCGAATTCGCCGCATTCGAGGCCGCCCCCCGCCCCGACGAAGCCGTCGCGCGCACCTTCTGCGGGACGTGAAATGACGCTGCGGATTGCCTCGTATAACCTGCACAAATGCGTGGGCACGGATCGGCGGCGCGATCCGGCCCGCGTGCTGGAGGTCATCAACCAGATCGGCGCGGATGTCATCGCGCTGCAAGAGGTGGACCTGCGCCTTGGGGCGCGCCCTGCCGCCCTGCCCGCAAGTCTGATTGCGGCGCAAAGCGACTATATCCGTCTTGAGGCGCACCCGCGCACTGGCCCCGACAGCCTAGGGTGGCACGGTCAGGCGATCCTGGTCAAACGCGGAATGCGCGTGCTGTCGATCGACGGGCTGACCTTGCCGGGGCTGGAGCCACGCGGGGCAATTGTCGCGCGGGTCTCGGCCGAGACCGGCCAGCCCTTCACGCTGATCGGCGCGCATCTGGGGCTGCGACGGATGGATCGGCGCGCACAATGGCGCAAGATCGCGGCGGAACTGGCCTCGGCGGCGCCCGCGCCCGCGCTGGCCATCGGGGATTTCAACGAATGGCAAAACGCGCGCGGCTTCGAAGCGCTGACGGGCTTTCACGTCCACTCGCCGGGCGCCACCTATCCCGCCCGCCTGCCCTTTGGCAAACTGGACCGGATCGTCACCTGCGGGAGGCTGCGCATCGTGCATATGGGCGTGTTTGACAGCCCGCTGGCGCGGCGCGCCTCGGATCACCTGCCGATCTGGGCCGATTGCGCGGGGATACTCACGCCCGCACGCCCCTTGCGCGGGTAATTGTCACTGGCACAATCGTCCCCTTTACGCGAGCTGCCACGCGGTCTAGGTCGCGTGTAGGGAGAGCCGTCAATTCGGGGTAAATACATGGAAAACCTGCGCGGAAGCCTATTGATGGTGCTCGCGATGGCGGGCTTTGCGCTAGAGGATATGTTCGTCAAATCCTTGTCCTCGCGCCTGCCCGTGGGCGAAGTTCTGGCGCTTTTGGGGGCGGGCGGCGCGACGCTGTTTGCCGCCTTTGCGATTGCGCGCGGGGATCGGCTGATCTCGCGCGATCTGATCGCAATGCCGGTGTTTCTGCGCAATCTGACGGAGCTTATTGGCACGATGTTCTTTGTCTGCGCGATTGCATTCACGCCTCTGGCGCAGGCCTCGGCCATCTTGCAGGCGACGCCCTTGGCGGTGACGCTGGGGGCGGCACTGTTTCTGGGAGAGCAGGTCGGCTGGCGGCGCTGGCTTGCGATTACCGTGGGCTTCGTCGGCGTGATGATCGTTGTGCGTCCCGGCACTGACGGGTTTTCGGTGCTGTCGCTTCTGGCGGTGGCTTCGGTCGTCGGGCTGGCGGCGCGCGATGTGGTGACGCGGCGCATCCCGAAAACCATCTCGTCAATGCAGCTTGCGACCTATGGCTTTGCCTCGGTCGTCCCCGCAGGCGTATTTCTGGTCTGGGTCAATGGCACCCCTGCCCTGATGCCCGCCTCGCGCGACTGGCTGGAGCTTCTGGGCGCAATCCTTGTCGGCACGGGCGGCTATTATTCGCTGATCGCGGCGATGCGGATTGGCGAGGTCTCGTTCATCACGCCGTTCCGCTATACGCGACTGTTGTTCGCCCTTGTCATTGGCGCGGTCGTCTTTGCGGAACCGGTGGACAGCACGACGCTCATCGGTGGCGCAGTCATCGTGGCGTCCGGCATCTACACGCTTCTGCGTGAGGCGCGGCTGAAACGACGTGCCCGTGCGGTCATTCCAGACAGCCTCTCACGCCCAGGCAGCTAAGCGCGCACAACCCGACACAAAAAATTCGCGCAGTTGCGGCGCTAACAAAGGTGTTTGCGCTAACAATCCTCTTTTCGTGCGGGTTCGCGCGGGCTATAGACCCTCACGGCCCAACCACGCAATTAGCGAAACCAAGGGAACGCCCATGAGCACCATCATCGACATTCACGCCCGCGAAATTCTTGACAGCCGCGGCAATCCGACCGTTGAGGTCGACGTTATCCTCGAAGACGGCACCATGGGCCGCGCGGCGGTGCCCTCGGGCGCCTCGACCGGCGCACACGAGGCCGTCGAGCGCCGCGACGGCGACAAATCGCGTTACATGGGCAAGGGCGTTCTGGACGCCGTGATGGCCGTGAACGGCGAGATCGCAGAGAACCTTGTCGGCGAAGACGTCACCGAGCAGGTCGAGATCGACCGCATGATGATCGAGCTGGACGGCACCGAGAACAAAGGCCGCCTCGGCGCGAACGCAATTCTTGGCGTGTCGCTGGCCTGCGCGAAAGCCGCCGCCGACTACACCACGCAGCCGCTTTACCGCTATGTCGGCGGCACCTCGGCCCGCGTTCTGCCGGTTCCGATGATGAACATCATCAACGGCGGCGAACATGCCGACAACCCGATCGACATTCAGGAATTCATGATCATGCCGGTGTCCGCTGGCAACATCCGCGACGCGGTGCGCATGGGGTCTGAAGTCTTCCACACGCTGAAGAAAGAGCTGTCTGCGCAGGGTCTGTCGACCGGGCTTGGCGACGAAGGCGGCTTTGCGCCGAACCTTTCTTCGACCACCGCCGCGCTGGACCTGATCCTCGCCTCGATCGAAAAGGCTGGCTACAAGCCGGGCGAAGACATCTACCTTGCGCTGGATTGTGCCTCGACCGAGTATTTCAAGAACGGCAAATACGAGATGAAGGGCGAAGGCCTTTCGCTCAGCTCGGAAGAGAACGCCGAATACCTTGCCAAGCTTTGCGCCGCCTACCCGATTATCTCGATCGAGGACGGCATGTCGGAAGACGATTGGGAAGGCTGGAAAATCCTGACCGAGAAACTGGGCGACAAGGTTCAGCTGGTGGGTGACGATCTGTTCGTGACCAACCCGCGCCGTCTGGCCGATGGCATCAAGCAAGGCGTGGCCAACTCGATGCTGGTGAAAGTGAACCAGATCGGCACGCTGACCGAAACGCTGGAGGCCGTCGATATGGCCCACCGCGCGCGCTACACCAACGTCATGTCGCACCGCTCGGGCGAGACCGAGGATGCGACCATCGCGGACCTTGCTGTTGCCACCAACTGCGGCCAGATCAAGACCGGCTCGCTGGCGCGCTCGGACCGTCTGGCGAAATACAACCAGCTTATCCGCATCGAGGAACTGCTGGGCGAAACCGCGATCTACGCGGGCCGCTCGATCCTGAAATAAGCCGATTTCAAAGCGTTACAAAAAGGGGCCTTTCGGGGCCCCTTTTTCATGCCGCATCTGCATCTGCGCCCAAAGTCGGGTCGGTCGTAAGACGCGACCCACCTTGGTCCCGATAGGCGCGCGCACGCCTGCCGCCTACCCTCCTGCGCAGCGCCGCAACGAGCGCATATAAGGGAGGGAAACATGAACCTGATTACCGCATTGGCGATTTCCATCGGCACTTTGGCCGCGCTCGCCACCTATCTTTGCCTTGGAACGGGGCTTGGCCTGCAGGTTTGGGCCTTGTTCATCGGCTGGGGCGCCTATTACCACACCGGCGGCAGCGCCGAGAGCCTGACGAAATGCGCCATCAACCACGCCTGGGGTGCCGTCGTGGCGACCATTGCGCTTTTCGTTGTCGCAACCGTTGGCGGCTCGGTCGCGGTGACTTCGGTTATCGTTGGCGTCTCGGTCGTGGGGCTGGTGCTTGGCGCGCATATCCCGCTTCTGGCGACGATCCCCGCCGCCGTTTACGGCTACGCCTCGACTGCGGCCTTCTGCCTGCTGACCGGCGTCGCCATCGGCGATCTGGCCGCATCGGTGCCCGCTGCCGGCATGGTTCTGGCCTCGCTGATCGTGGGCAACGTCTTCGGGTTTGCCTCGGAGAAAGGCGCGGGCGTGCTGACCAGGCCGCAAAAAACCGCCGAAGCCTAAGGCCCAGGCTTCCGGCCCGAACCTCTTGCTACCCTGTTTGGGCCGGAACCGCCCGGGCGCCTAGTCCGGGCGGGAGACCTGCCCGCCGCCGACTTGCGCCGCCACCCCCGTGGTCATCGGCCCCGAGGTCGGCAAGCCGCGCACCACACGCGCCGCCAGATGGGCGAAGGCCTGCGCCTCAAGCATATCCCCATCCAGCCCAAGATCCTCGACCGGCGCGACCTCGCAGGGCAGCCGCCGAGCCAGTTCAACCATCAGCGCCGCATTCAGCCGCCCGCCGCCCGCAACATAAACCGCCTGCGGAGGGTACGGGAAATGCTCGGCCCCGCGCGCCACCGAGGCCGCCGCAAACGCCGTCAGCACCGCCGCCGCATCGGCATCGCCCATCCCTGCCACCCACTCCATGACCGCGTGAAAATCATTCCTGTCCAGTGACTTGGGCGGCATTTTAAAGAAATACGGATGATCCAGAAAGCGCGAGACCAGCGCCTCGTCCACCCTCCCTTTTTCCGCCAGCTTGCCGCCCTCGTCATGCGACTTACCGCGCCGCACCTGCATCAGGTCATTCACCGGCGCATTGGCGGGACCAGTGTCAAACGCCAGAATCGCGCCCTCAGTGTCGGGACCGGGCAGCGCGGGATCAAGCCAGGTCACATTCCCCACGCCGCCAAGGTTCAGAAACACCACCGGATCGGAAAGACCCGCATATTTCGCGCAGGCAAAATGGAAATAGGGCGCAAGCGGCGCGCCCTGCCCACCCAGTTCAACGTCGGACGAGCGGAAATCCCACACCACCGGCACCCCCAAATAGGCCGCCAGCACCGCGCCATTCCCCGCCTGATGCGTGCCCCGCCCGCGCGGATCATGCGCAAGGGTCTGCCCGTGAAAGCCAATGTATTCGGGGCGGAAATCGGGGTGATCCGCGATCATGCGGGACAGCAGCTCGGCATGGGCGGCCTCGATAACCTCGGCCGCCTCGTCAACGCCCGCCTCGCCCGGCCAACGCCCAAGGGCTGCGCGCAAGACCGCCCGCTCACCCTCGTCATAGGCGCGATAGCCCACCGGCCCGAACCCTTCGATCCGGTGCCCGTCGGTCAGCACAAACGCCGCATCCACCCCGTCCAGCGAGGTTCCCGACATCGTTCCCAGCACCCATTGAGATTTGCGCATCGTCATGGCTTCCCCTTGCCCTGCCTGACCGATATAGACATGGGCGACAAGAAGGGACAAGCACGATGACCTACCATCCGAAATCAGACTTCATGCGCGTGATGATCGAGCGGGGCTTTCTGGCCGACTGCACCGACTATCAGGGGCTGGACGAGGCTTTGGCCAAAGGCACCGTGCCCGCCTATATCGGCTTTGACGCGACGGCGAAGTCGCTTCATGTCGGCTCGCTGATCCAGATCATGATGCTGCGCTGGCTGCAAAAGACCGGCCACCAGCCGATTACGCTCATGGGAGGCGGCACCACGAAGGTGGGTGACCCCTCGTTCCGTTCGGACGAACGCCCGCTTCTGGGACCGGAACAAATCGACGCGAATATCGCGGGCATCAAGCAGGTCTTCGCGAAATACCTTGATTACACCACCGAGGCGCCGAACAAGGCGCTGATGCTGAACAATGCCGAATGGCTGGACGGGCTGAACTACCTTGATTTCCTGCGCGATATCGGGCGGCATTTCAGCGTCAACCGGATGCTGTCGTTCGAAAGCGTAAAATCGCGCCTTGATCGCGAGCAATCGCTCAGCTTCCTTGAATTCAACTATATGATTTTGCAGGCCTATGACTTCCTGGAGCTGAACCGCCGCTACGGCTGTCTGTTGCAGATGGGCGGCTCGGACCAGTGGGGCAATATCGTCAACGGTATCGATCTGACGCGCCGTGTGCTTGACCACGAGATTTACGGCCTGACCTCGCCTTTGCTGACCACCTCGGACGGCAAGAAGATGGGCAAGTCGCAAAACGGCGCGGTGTGGCTGAACGAAGATATGCTCTCGGCCTATGAGTTCTGGCAGTTCTGGCGCAATACGACCGACGCCGATGTTGGCCGGTTCCTCAAGCTTTACACCGAGATGCCGCTGGATGAATGCGAGCGTTTGGGCGCGCTGGAAGGCTCCGAGATCAATGCCGCCAAGATCATCCTCGCCAATGAGGTGACGGCGCTGTGCCACGGGCGCGCCGCCGCCGAGGCCGCCGAGGCCACCGCGCGCGAAGTCTTTGAAAAGGGTGGCGTGGGCGATGACCTGCCAACGCTGAGCCTTGGCGCGGACGAAATCGGTGACGGGATTTCCTTTGCGCAGCTTGTCGTGCGCTCGGGGCTGGCGAAATCGGGCAAGGACGCCAAGCGCCTGATCGGGGAAAACGCGGTCAAGGTGAATGACGAAACCTGCGCCGATGCGGGCCGGATGTTCACCGCCGCAGACCTGTCCCCGCCGCTGAAGCTTAGCGCGGGCAAGAAACGCCACGCTCTGGTGGAACTGGCCTAACAAAAAGGCGCCCCTTGGGGCGCCTTTCCTTTATCCGACAAAGGGTTACCCCTTATTCTTCAACCGTCGCGGAAACGATATAATCGGGGTCATCGCGCACGACACCGTTCATTGCCGACGGGCCTTTCTTGATCTGATCGACCACTTCAAGCCCCTCCAGAACATGCCCGACGATCGTGTATTGGCCGTTCAGATGCGGTGCCGCTTCATACATGATGAAGAACTGCGAGTTGGCCGAATTCGGGTCCATCGCCCGCGCCATCCCGACCATGCCACGCTCGAACGAGCGGGTCGAGAACTCTGCCGGAAGGTCGTCATAATCCGACGCCCCGACACCCGCCATCTGGAGCTGGCCACCATTACGCTTGCCGAACTGCACATCGCCGGTTTGCGCCATGAAGCCCTCGATCACGCGGTGGAATACCACGTCATCATAGGCGCCTTCCTTGGCAAGCTGCACGATCCGCGCGACATGCTTGGGGGCGACGTCGGGCAAAAGGTCGATCACGACCTTGCCCGAGGCGCTCCCGCCGATTTCCAGCGTCAGGTTCGGACCGGCAGTATCCGCAACGCCCGATCCTTCGGCCAAAGCCCCCGTCCCGACCAGCGCAATCAGCGCCGAGGCAACAAACTTACGCATCGGCAGCCACCTTGACCGAGACCATGCGATCGGGGGATTTCGGCGGCTCGCCGCGAACGATTTTGTCGACATGCTCCATCCCCGACACGACGCGACCGTAAACGGTGTATTGGCCGTTCAGGAAGTGGTTGTCCGCGAAGTTGATGAAGAACTGCGAGTTGGCCGAGTTCGGGTTCATCGAGCGCGCCGCGCCAAGCGTGCCGCGATCATGCGGAATGCGCGAGAACTCTGCCGGAAGATCGGGGTATTGCGAGCCGCCCGTGCCAGCGCGGCCCGGGTTGTAATCCTTTTCCATATTGGCGTTTTCCACGTCGCCGGTCTGGGCCATGAAGCCGTCGATGACGCGGTGGAAAGCCACGTTGTCATAGGCGCCATCGCGGGCCAGTTGCTTCATCCGCTCGCAATGCTTGGGCGCGATGTCAGAAAGCAGTTCGATGACCACGGGGCCGTCTTTCAGCTCGATGATGATGGTGTTTTCGGGGTCCTTGATCTCGGACATAGGGTATCCTCCAGATGAATTGCGAGGACATTAGGCAAGACGCGCGGGATTCGAAAGCCGAAAACCCCGATCTGACGTTGACGCCCCCCTCGCATCGGGGCAAGTTTGCGTGAGCTGCGAGGCGGACGGCCCTGCCCTCGTGCGCTGCCAACTTCAGGAGATATGCGAATGGCTTGGAAAACGCTCGACGAGATGGATCTTGCGGGCAAGGTGGTGCTGACCCGTGTCGACATCAACGTGCCCGTCGAAGACGGCAAAGTGACCGACACGACGCGGATCGACAAGATCGTGCCCACCGTGAAGGATATTCTGGCAAAAGGCGGCAGGCCGGTGCTTTTGGCGCATTTCGGCCGCCCGAAGGGCAAGGTCGTGCCCGAGATGAGCCTTGCGCCGCTGGTTCCCGCGCTTGAGGCCGCTTTGGGTGTGTCGGTGAACTTTGCCACCGATTGCATCGGCGGTCCGGCCAAGCAGGCGGTTGCCGCGCTTGGCGAGGGCGAGGTGCTGCTCTTGGAAAACACCCGTTTCCACGCGGGCGAAGAAAAGAACGACGCAGAACTCGCGGCCTCGATGGGGGCGCTTGGCGAGGTCTATGTGAATGACGCGTTTTCGGCGGCGCACCGCGCCCATGCATCGACCGAGGGCATTGCGCATATCCTGCCCGCAGCCGCAGGTCGTCTGATGGAGGCGGAACTCAAGGCGCTTGAGGCCGCACTTGGGGCGCCCGTGCGCCCGGTGACCGCTGTCGTCGGCGGGGCCAAGGTCTCGACCAAGCTGGACCTTCTGGGCAACCTCGTGACCAAGGTCGATAACCTTGTGATCGGTGGCGGCATGGCCAACACCTTCCTTGTGGCGCAGGGCGTGGACGTGGGAAAATCGCTGGCCGAACACGACATGGCCGACACCGCCAAAGAGATTTTGGCCAAGGCCGATGCGGCGGGCTGCAAGATCGTGCTGCCCTCGGACGTGGTTGTCGCGCGCGAGTTCAAGGCGAATGCCGCAAACGAAACCGTTGCGGCGGATGCCTGCCCGTCGGATGCGATGATTCTGGACGCTGGTCCCGAGGCCGTGGCCGAGATCGCGCGCACCTTCGAGGCGTCGAAAACGCTGATCTGGAACGGCCCGCTCGGGGCTTTCGAGATCGCGCCCTTTGATACGGCCACCAATGCCGCCGCCGCCAAAGCAGCCGATCTGACCGAGGCGGGCAAGCTGACCTCGGTCGCAGGCGGAGGTGACACGGTCGCGGCGCTCAACAAGGCGGGCGCAAGCGCGAAATTCACCTATATCTCGACCGCCGGGGGCGCCTTCCTTGAGTGGATGGAGGGCAAAACCCTTCCCGGCGTCGCGGCGCTTGAGAAAAACTGATGCATGGGCGGCCTTTGGGCCGCCTTTTTCCTTTGCCCTGTTAGCGTTACCGCAATTGAACGCCTGCGCGCGAACGGCTATCGGGGGGAAGAGCGGGCCGAAAACGCCCATGACCCAAGACAGTTTCGAGGATCATTCCATGTCGAACGCCAAACAGACCGAACAGATGCAAAAAGGCGCCGGTTTCATTGCCGCCCTTGACCAGTCGGGCGGCTCGACGCCGAAAGCTCTGCGCCTTTATGGCATAGACGAGAGCGCCTATTCGAACGAGGTCGAGATGTTCGACCTGATTCACCAGATGCGCGCGCGGATCATCAAATCCCCCGCCTTCACTGGTGATAAGGTCGTTGGCGCGATCCTGTTCGAACAGACGATGGACCGCGAGATCGACGGCACCCCCACCGCGACCTACCTTTGGGAAACCCGCGGCGTTGTGCCCTTCCTGAAAATCGACAAGGGGCTTGAGGCCGAGGTCAACGGCTGCCAGTTGATGAAACCGATGCCCGAGCTGGACGCTCTGCTTGCACGCGCGGCTAAGGCTGGCATCTTCGGCACCAAAGAGCGTTCGGTCATCTCGGCAGCGAATGCAGACGGGATCAAGGCGGTTGTGGCCCAGCAGTTCGAGGTTGGCGCACAGGTTCTGTCGCATGGCCTCGTGCCGATCATCGAACCCGAGGTGACAATCTCGATCACCGACAAGGCCGAAGCCGAGGCACTTCTGCGCGATGCGATCCTTGCCGCACTGGATACTGTTCCGGCGGATAAGCAAGTGATGCTCAAGCTCTCGCTGCCGAGCGAGGCGAATTTCTACAAGCCCCTCGTGGACCATCCGCGCGTGATGAAGGTTGTGGCTCTTTCGGGCGGGTATTCGCGCGACGACGCCAACGCGATGCTGGCCCAGAACTCCGGCATGATCGCGTCGTTCTCGCGCGCTCTGACCGAAGGGCTGTCGGCACAACAAACCGATGCAGAATTCGATGCGATGCTCGGCTCGGCCATCGACAGCATCCACGCAGCCTCGATCGCGGGCTGATCCGCCCTGCCCTGAACTTTGAACGCCCGCGCCGAACCCGCGCGGGCGTTTTATCAAAAGAAATCGGCCAGATAGCCCTTTTCGGGGATTCACATTTCGAATCACCTGTGGCATGATTCATGCTAGACGCCCGCAAGAGGCGCAAAGGCAGGACAGACAGGCATGCGCAAACGGCCCCAATTCGGACCGCTGGTTTTTTTCTCACTGGCACTCGTGCTGTGCGGATATTTCGCCTTCGCGGCGATCCAAGGATCTTACGGGATTTTCCGCCGCGTCCAGATCGACGCCGAGATCGAAACCCTCGCGGCCGAGCGCGACGCCCTGCGTGCAGAGGTCGAGAAAATGGCCAATCTGACGCATCGCCTCTCGGACAGCTACCTCGACCTCGATCTTCTGGACGAGCGCGCACGCGACGTTCTGGGCACGCTGCGTTCTGACGAAATCGTTATCCGCTAAGCCCCGCGCCACCGCCGCAGCCAGCCGCCCGATGGGCGGCTTTCGTCGTTTCACACGCTGCGGAAACCTTTGGATTGCAAGAAAACGCGTGATGCGCTATTAGATGGTTTAACGTTGAACTATCTGGCCAGACCGGGAGGGCGCCACCATGGCTGCACGGAAGGGAGAAGCGGCGAAATCGACCGCAAAACCCAATGTTTCAAAGGAAGAACTGCTTTCCTATTATCGCGACATGCTGCTGATCCGCCGCTTTGAAGAGAAGGCAGGGCAGCTTTACGGCATGGGGCTGATCGGGGGGTTCTGCCACCTGTATATCGGTCAGGAAGCCGTTGTGGTGGGCCTTGAAGCCGCAGCCGAGGAAGGCGACAAGCGCATCACCTCGTATCGTGACCACGGGCATATGCTTGCCTGCGGCATGGACGCCAAGGGCGTGATGGCAGAACTGACCGGCCGCGAGGGGGGCTACTCTAAGGGCAAGGGCGGCTCGATGCATATGTTCTCGAAAGAGAAGCATTTCTACGGTGGTCACGGCATCGTCGGCGCGCAGGTTCCGCTTGGTGCGGGCCTCGCCTTCGCAGACAAGTATAACGAGAACGGCCGCGTGACCTTTGCCTATTTCGGCGATGGCGCCGCCAACCAGGGCCAGGTCTACGAGACCTTCAACATGGCCGCGCTTTGGAAGCTGCCGGTGATCTTCGTGATCGAGAACAACCAGTATGCAATGGGCACCGCGCAGCGTCGCTCGACCTCGACCCCCGATCTGTATACGCGCGGCGAAGCCTTTGGCATCAAAGGCGAGGTTGTTGACGGGATGGACGTTCTGGCCGTCAAGGCCGCCAGCGAACGCGCCGTGGCCCAGTGCCGCGCGGGCGATGGCCCCTATATTCTTGAGGTCAAAACCTACCGTTACCGTGGCCACTCGATGTCGGACCCGGCGAAATACCGCACCCGCGAAGAAGTGCAGAAGATGCGCGACGAGCGTGACGCGATCGAACACGTCCGCGAGCTTCTGCTGACCGGAAAGCACGCGACCGAAGACGACCTCAAGGCCATCGACAAAGAGATCAAGGCCATTGTGAACGAAGCCGCCGAATATTCGAAAGAGAGCCCCGAGCCCGCGCTTGAAGAGCTCTGGACCGACATTTACGCAGACGCCTGAGGGGGAGACAAAACAGATGGCTACCGAAATTCTCATGCCCGCCCTCTCCCCCACGATGGAAGAAGGCACGCTGGCGAAATGGCTGAAAAAAGAAGGTGATACGGTCTCGGCCGGTGACATCATCGCGGAAATCGAAACCGATAAGGCGACGATGGAATTCGAAGCTGTGGACGAAGGCGTCCTTGGCAAGATCCTGATCGCCGAAGGCACCGCCGGTGTGAAAGTGAACACCCCGATCGCTGTTCTGGTGGAAGAGGGCGAAAGCGCCGATAGCGTGGCTGCGGCCCCTGCGGCAACAGCGGCCCCCGAAGCCCCGGCAGCCGCTCCGGCAGTCGCGGCGGCACCCGCCGCAGCCCCCGTTGATCGCTCACCCGACTGGCCCGAAGGCACCGAGATGAAAACCATGACCGTGCGCGAGGCTCTGCGCGAGGCCATGGCCGAAGAGATGCGCTCCACCCCCGAGGTCTACCTGATGGGGGAAGAGGTTGGCGAATACCAGGGCGCCTATAAAATCTCGCAAGGGCTTTTGGATGAATTCGGCGAGAAGCGCGTGATCGACACCCCGATCACCGAGCACGGCTTTGCCGGTATCGCCGTGGGGTCTGCCTTTGGTGGTCTCAAGCCCATCGTCGAGTTCATGACCTTCAACTTCGCGATGCAGGCGATCGACCACATCATCAACTCTGCCGCCAAGACGCTTTATATGTCGGGCGGCCAGATGGGATGCCCGATTGTGTTCCGTGGCGCGAACGGCGCGGCAGCCCGCGTGGGTGCGCAGCACTCGCAAGACTACGCTGCATGGTATGCGCAAATTCCGGGCCTCAAGGTCGTGCAGCCCTATTCTGCTGCTGACTGCAAGGGTCTGCTGAAAACCGCGATCCGCGATCCGAACCCGGTGATCTTCCTTGAGAACGAAATCCTTTACGGTCGCTCGTTCGAGGTTCCGGTTCTGGACGATTTTACCATTCCGTTCGGCAAGGCCCGTATCTGGCGCGAAGGCTCGGATGTGACGATTGTCTCCTTCGGGATCGGCATGGCACACGCGCTTGAAGCGGCAGACAAGCTTGCCGCCGAGGGGATTTCGGCCGAGGTCATCGACCTGCGCACCCTACGCCCCATCGACTATGACACGGTTCTGGCCTCGGTGATGAAGACCAACCGCTGTGTCACCGTCGAAGAGGGGTTCCCCGTTGCCTCGATCGGGAACCATCTGAGCGCGGTCATCATGGAGCGCGCCTTTGACTACCTCGACGCGCCGGTCATCAACTGCACGGGCAAAGATGTGCCGATGCCCTACGCGGCCAACCTTGAAAAGCTCGCGCTGATTACCTCGGACGAGGTGGTCGCCGCGGTCAAGCAAGTCACCTATCGTTAAGGGAGAACGTCTTATGGCAACCGAAATTCTGATGCCCGCGCTCTCGCCCACGATGGAAGAGGGCACGCTGGCCAAGTGGCTGGTAAAAGAGGGCGATACCGTCAACTCGGGCGACATCATTGCTGAAATCGAGACCGACAAAGCGACGATGGAGTTCGAAGCGGTGGACGAAGGCGTGATCGGCAAAATCCTGATCGCCGAGGGCACCTCGGGCGTGAAGGTCAACACCGCAATCGCCGTGCTGCTCGAAGAGGGCGAGGACGCTTCGGCGGCGGTGACGCCCGCTGTCGCTCCGGCTGCGGCGCCCAAAGCCGAAGCGGCGGCCCCTGCCCCCGCACCGTCCGCAGCCCCTGCACCGGCAGCGCCCAAAGCCGCTGGTGGAGAGCGTATTTTCGCCTCGCCGCTCGCGCGTCGCATCGCCGCTGAAAAAGGGCTTGATCTGGCGGGCATCGCTGGCTCTGGCCCGAAAGGCCGCATCGTCAAAGCGGATGTCGAGGGTAAGACCGCAAGCGCCGCTCCTGCCCCCGCAGCTGCCGCGAAAGCAGCCCCCGCACCCGCGACCGGCCCCTCGGCCGATATGGTTGCGCGCATGTATGAGGGCCGCACCTACGAGGAAGTCACCCTCGACGGGATGCGCAAGACGATTGCCGCGCGCCTGACCGAGGCCAAACAGACGATCCCGCACTTCTACCTGCGCCGCGAGGTTTCGCTCGACAACCTGCTCGCCTTCCGCGCGCAGTTGAACAGCCAGCTCGAAGGGCGTGGCGTCAAGCTTTCGGTCAACGACTTCATCATCAAGGCCTGCGCACTGGCGCTGCAACAGGTGCCGGACGCCAACGCCGTCTGGGCGGGCGACCGTGTGCTCAAGATGAAGGCCTCGGACGTGGCCGTTGCCGTGGCCATCGAGGGCGGGCTGTTTACGCCGGTTCTGAAGGACTCCGAGGCGAAGTCGCTTTCCGCGCTGTCGAACGAGATGAAAGATCTCGCCAAACGCGCCCGCGACCGCAAGCTGGCCCCGCATGAATACCAAGGCGGCAGCTTCGCGATTTCGAACCTCGGCATGTTCGGCATCGACAATTTCGACGCCATCGTGAACCCGCCGCATGCCGGTATTCTGGCTGTGGGCGCTGGCGTGAAAAAGCCTGTGGTCAAGGCCGATGGCTCGGTCGGCGTGGCGACGATGATGTCGATGACCATGTCGGTCGATCACCGCGTCATCGACGGCGCGCTTGGCGCGCAGCTTCTGGCGGCGATCGTCGAGAACCTCGAAAACCCGATCGCGATGCTGGCCTGACCGGCCGAATTGCAGCAGAAAAACAACCGCCCCGCAGATGTCCTGTGGGGCGGTTGTTTTACAAGGAATTTGTTGATGGAGACGGACCTATTCTACGGATAAACCGACGTCAGTTTTCAATCCGATGCGAAGCGGGCAATATACTCCGCAGACTGTATGTGACCAAACTTGCGGGCCTCTTCCTCGGCCGTAGCATCATCATCACACAGGGTCGTAATGCTGCGATCTGCACCTGCGACCAACAGCATATGCATTGATCTTTCATCATCATTTAGCGCAGCCAAATGCAGAGGCGTCCAACCATTGATGCCCCTTTCGTTGATATCAGCACCGGAAGCAATCAACGCCCCCAAAATTTGATACTTTTCCTCACTGTCCCGGTTGTCGATGCAGGCGAGAACAGGCGGATATCCATCCGTGGACTCAGGCCGCAGATTTACGCCTTTCTCGATCATCCAATTTACCACCGAAACGCGCCCACAATATATGGCCCGCACTATCCAAGGTGTACCGAAGTATCCATCCCAGTGTTGCGGAAAACTATCTACAACCTGAGATGCGAATTCGAGCTGTTCCAGATCACCCGCGGAAAGCCATTCTCCAATCTCGAGCATCTCTTTATAGGCGGGGTCGTCGGTCATCTTATATCCGTGATCGAACCAGTCTTTCCTAGCCAATGTCAGACCTCCCACCAAAATGAACTCACAAAATTTAGCCTATTTTGCCATAGCGTTTTCTGAAGCTCTACCCCTCGCCCATAGCGCCGCCTCCACGGGAGCCGTCCGTTACAAAACCTTCACTTGGCGGGCGTCACATTATTTATTATTCCATGAAATATGGAAAAAGAGATTCCCGACCAGTTGTCCACCCTCGGCCACCCGCAGCGACTCGCGATTTTCCAGCTGCTGATGCGCCGCTACCCCGATCGCGTTCCGGCCGGGGAGATCGCTTCGGCGCTCTGCGTCAAGTCGAGCACCATGTCCACCTACCTGTCCGCACTGACGCGGGACCAATTGGTGGACCAGCAGCGGGCGGGCACGTCGCTTCTCTACTCGATCAACATGACCACTGTGCAACGGCTGTTCGGTTATCTGTTCAGCGACTGCTGCCGTGGCCGTCCCGACATCTGCATGCCTTTCAGCACAGGAACCACCCCCATGTCTGACCGCAAATACAACGTTCTCTTCATCTGCGTAGGCAATTCCGCGCGGTCTATTTTTGCCGAGTCGATCCTGCGCAAGGCTGCGGGCGACCGGTTCGAGGCTTACTCGGCGGGAACCCGCCCCGGATCGCAGCTCAACCCCTTCGCGGTGCAGGTCCTGCACGACAAGGGGCATGACGTTTCCGTCCTGCACTCGAAGGGCGCGTCCGAGTTTTCCCGCCCCGACGCGCCGCATTTCGACTTCGTCTTCACGGTCTGCGATCAGGCCGCGAATGAGGAATGCCCCGCTTGGGAGGGGCAACCGGTCAGTGGTCATTGGGGTATGTCGGACCCGGTTAAGGTTGAAGGCTCCAATGCGGAAAAGGCGCTGGCCTTCCAACAGGCTTACGGGGCACTCAAGCACCGGATCGATGCCTTTGTCGCCTTGCCGATCGACACCCTGAACCGCATCGCACTGCAACAAGCCGTCGATGACATCGGCCGCATCAGCCCCGAGACACTGGCATGACCTCGGGGCGCCTGACCGATCAGACAAACGAGGCGACTACATGAGTATTTTCGAACGCTACCTGACCGTCTGGGTCGGGCTGGCAATGATTGCCGGCGTCCTGATCGGCCAGAGCGCACCCTGGCTGGTGCAGGCCATTGCTGCGACCGAGGTCGCGAGCGTGAACCTCGTCGTGGCGGTACTGATCTGGGCCATGGTCTACCCGATGATGGTCGGCGTGGACTTCGGCGCGGTGGCCGGTGTCGCGCGCCAGCCAAAGGGGCTCCTGGTGACGCTGGCGGTGAACTGGCTGATCAAGCCCTTCACCATGGCGCTTCTTGCCGTTCTGTTCTTCGACCATGTCTTCGCGCCGCTGATCTCACCCGAGGATGCCGCTCAATATACGGCAGGGCTGATCCTGCTGGGCGCAGCGCCCTGCACGGCGATGGTCTTCGTCTGGTCGCAACTTACCAAGGGCGATGCCACCTACACGCTGGTGCAGGTCTCGGTGAATGATCTGGTCATGGTCGTGGCCTTCGCGCCGATCGTGGTCTTTCTTCTGGGCGTGACGGACCTCTCAGTGCCCTGGGAAACGCTGGTGCTGGCCACCATACTCTATGTCGTCCTGCCGCTCGCAGCCGGTCTGATCACCCGCCGCAAGCTTGGTTCCAAAGCGGCGATCGATGCGTTCTCGGCCCGCGTGAAGCCTTGGTCCGTGGTCGGATTGATCGCAACCGTCGCCATCCTCTTCGGGCTTCAGGGGGAAACGATCCTCGCCAAGCCGACGGTGATCCTGCTGATCGCGGTGCCGATCATCATTCAGAGCTACGGCATCTTCGCCCTGGCCTACGGGGCGGCCTTCGCTCTCAAGGTGCCGCACCGGATCGCCGCGCCCTGCGCCCTGATCGGGACGTCGAATTTCTTCGAGCTGGCGGTTGCCGTTGCCATCTCGCTTTTCGGCCTGAACTCCGGCGCGGCGCTGGCCACGGTGGTCGGCGTCTTGGTCGAGGTGCCCGTCATGCTGTCGCTCGTGGCCTTCGCCAACCGCACCCGCGCGCACTTTCCCGCCTCTGCGGCATGAGCATCGCCATCCCTCACAATCCGGACTGGGCACATCCCGCAATGTCCTGGCATTTTTTCGGGCGACAGGCGAAGAGCCGGTCGTCATCGAATATCTGAAAGAAGGTTGGACGCGCCCTCAACTCCTGGCGCCATTCGCTGCGGCAGGGCTGCTCGCCATTCCGAACCAGTCCTCGGTTGCCAAGGCTTGGAACGAATTCGAAGAGAACGGGCGGATGAAACCCTCGCCCTATTACGACCGCATCGTCGACGTGATGGAAGAGCTGGTGAAGTTCACCCTTCTGACGCGCGACATCCGCAATCATCTGGTCGACCGCTATTCCGAGCAGAAAGAAAGTCATCCCGAACTGTCGGCACAGGTGAACCCCAAGACAATCTAATGCGACGGTGGCAGAAATAGATGTTGACGCCCATGAGATTTGGCGCGCATCTATTTCCATGAACATCGAAACAGCTTCCTGCCAACTCCACGCCCTCGGCAACGCGACACGTCTGCGCATCTACCGGACACTCGTGCACGCCGGGGACAGCGGCGCTCCGGTTGGTCGCGTGCAGGACACTCTTGGGCTTCCGGCATCGACCCTGTCGCATCATCTGAAAAAGCTGCTTGATGTCGGTCTGATCCGCCAGGAGCGCAGCGGTAACACGCTCCACTGCCACGCCGAATATCCTGCGATGAAGGCATTGGTGGGTTTCCTGGTCGACGAGTGCTGCACGGATGAGGACGCATCAGGCAAATGACTCTGTCACGCGCAAAAGTCGTGTCATCGCTCGGGACCGTCCAGATTTTTACCTGGGGCAGCAGCTATTACTTGCTGGCACCTCTGGCTGGTAAGATCGCAGAAGATACCGGATGGGGTCATGCCCTGATTTCTGCCGGGGTATCGGTTGCCTTGCTCATGTCAGGCTTGGCCGCCCCAAAAGTTGGCCACTGGATCGGCCAGAGCAGCGGAAGAGCGGCCCTCAGCCTCGGTTGCGCCCTCATGGCCATTGGTCTGTTCCTTCTCAGCATCGCGCACGCCCCTTGGGTCTATCTGCTCGCCTGGAGCATCCTCGGTTTCGGGATGGCTGCCGGGCTCTACGACGCCGCCTTCTCCGTCCTGGGTGCAGCCTATGGACGTGATGCGCGATCGGCGATCACGCAACTGACCCTCTGGGGCGGCTTTGCCAGCACCGTTTGCTGGCCGCTTTCGGCTTGGCTGGTCGAAAGCATCGGTTGGCGCTCAACTTGTCTGGTCTATGCTGGCATCCACATCTTCGGAACACTGCCCCTTTGCTGGTGGGCCTTGCCGCACGCTTCCGCGGCGCACACAGCAAGGGCGGATGAACCGGTGCGGCAATCGGAAGTTGGCGTTCGCCGTGCTGATATCAGGTTCCTCTGTATCGTCATCGCAGGCGTCACGCTGACTCTTCTTACGACCATCTGGTCCATTCACATGGTGACGATCCTGACGACCGGGGGCTACACCACGGTCGCAGCGATCGCGGTTGGGACTCTGATCGGGCCATCCCAAGTCGGTGCCCGCGTCGTCGAAATGATGGGAGGGGGCCGACATCACCCGCTATGGACCATGCTTGCAGCGACCATGCTCGTTTTCGTCGGCTTCCTGGGCCTGCAGATGGGATTTCCGGCTGCCGCCGCTCTCGTCGCATACGGGGCCGGAAATGGACTCTGGTCCATCGCGCGCGGCGCTCTTCCTCTCGCGCTTTACGGTCCAGAGCAATATGCGGCACTGATGGGGCGTTTGGCGCGTCCGATGCTGTTGGCTGGCGCAGCCGCCCCGACGCTTGGGGCATTGCTCATTGACAAGGTTGGTGCCGAAACGACGATGGCCCTGCTTGCCGTAACTGCCATCCTCCCATTCTCGATGGCGCTGTTGATCCATGTGGACTTGATGCGGAAGCGGCGTATCGGAGAATTCCTATAGCGGATGCTCGACGCAATCGGTCCTATGTCGCAGGAGTTAAAAATGCCGCGGATGCTAAAAGCTCTGGGCCGAGGCAGGAACCGTAACCGGCGCTGTTTTCGAGTTCTCGCTGGAGGATCGCCACCTGCTGCGATCCATTGACCGTTTTGTCGAGTTGAGCAGTGTCCGTGCCCACCTTGTTGATTTCTACAGTCACACCGGCCGCCCATCGGTCGATCCCGAGTTGCTGATCCGAATGCTTCTGGTCGGATAGGCGGACTTCGCGTGGGATGCAGAAAACGATCAATACATCAGCCCCGAAAGACACGAGCTGAAGCAGTTCCGCCGGAACTATTCCGCCCCGAACCGAGGGCCGACGGGCAAGGGCATCGCAAAATATCGTTGCCTGAAGCTCACCTGCCAAGTCTGCCCCGCAAAGTCACGCTGCTGCCCGCCAGGTCGCCCGCGACATCGCCAAGACCAGGCAATACGTCATCTCAATGCGCCTGCGCAAAAAGGTCGAGATGCTCTTTGCTCACCCCCAACGCATCCTCGGCCTCAGCCTCCTCCGATTACGTGGCCCATGCGGTGCAAATGATGAATTTCTGCTTGCCGCAACCGCCCAAAACCTCCGCAAACTGGCCAAGATCTTTCCAGCACCGCAGCAAACGCGAAAAGCGTGACAGGAAAGACGCTTACGCCAAATTCAGAACAGCTGTTTCTGCGCTCGCAAACACGCGTTTTCAACAGGATTGGTGGGAAGCTGCCATTATTCTATCAGCCCTTACCCTCCGATCTCGCGTTCATCACCCTACCCCTTCGCGCCGATCTCGCGCATGTCGCGGTCGTGCATCAGGATCTCGCCGTGTTTTCTTTGGCTTAGAAGCTCGCGCGCTTTGGCGTATTCGGGGTCGTTCCAGAACATCAGGCAGCCGTTGCAGCCGCGCCCGCAGCAGCCTTCGACGCCCTTGCGCGAGGTGCGCCCGCGGGTTTCCATCGCCTCGGTGCCAATCGCCTCTTGCAGCTGTTCGACCTGACGGCGGTAGGCGGTTTCGCGGCCCGCTTCGCCCATCTCGATCTTCTGCGCGGTGCGGTCCAGCTTAAGCCGGCGCCATTCGTCCTCGGCCAGCATCGCCTCTTTGCGCACGATGGTGAAGGGCGGGAAGGCGCGCTTCACGGCCTCGGGGTCTTCGCGATCAAAGGCCGAATAGGGAATGAAAATCTTGTCGCCCCGGCTGCCGAAAACGCTTTCATGCGCTTCTTCAGGTTTGCCATCAAGATAGAATTCATAAAGCCGCAGCAGCACCGGTTCGGCGTTCGGATCGGGCGGCAGGAACTCCATCACATCGCCCGCATCCATCCGGTTTTTGAGCGCCAGAACCATGCCGTCGTCGCGGGTTTCCGAGATCACGCCCGCAAATTCCCACGGCGCGATGGCCTTGGTGTGGTCGTAGTTATGGGCGAAGTTCTGCAAGCGCCCCTCGTGGAAGGCGATAGTGTAGCCGCGGTTCGACACGGCATCCAGTTCACGCAAATACGGCTCGGCCGACCAGTTTTCCGGATCGCGATACCATGCATCAATCGCGCGCCGATAGGCCCGCGCCACCGTCGCCACATAGAACGGGCTTTTGTTTCGCCCCTCGACCTTGAGGCTATCGACCCCGATCCGCAGCAGATCGGCCAGCTTCGGCATCAGACACATATCCTTGGAGTTCAGGATATACGAGCCGCGCGCGTCTTCCTCGATCGGCATCAGCTCGCCGGGTCGGGCGCCCTCTTCGAGCACAAATTCAAAGAGTTCAAGGTTTTCTTCGGTCAGCGGCAGTTCCTTGATCGTGCCGTCCTTGAGGCGCATGTGCACCTTGTATTGCCAGCGGCACGAGTTGGCGCAGTTGCCCTGGTTCGCACCGCGCTCGGCCATGAAATTGGACAGCAGGCAGCGCCCCGAATAGGTCATGCACATCGCGCCATGCACAAAGCTCTCAAGCCGAATGTCCGGGCAATGCTCGCGGATTTCGGCCATCTCGGCGAAGGTCACTTCGCGCGCCAGAACAACCAGCTCGGCACCCTGATCCTTCCAGTAGTCCACCGTCAGCCACGAGCAGACATTCGCCTGCGTCGAGATATGCAGGTTCAGCTCGGGCGCGTGCTTGCGCAGGAAGTTAAAGACGCCGGGGTCAGCCACGATCACACCATCGGGGCGGATGTCGCGCAGCGTTTCAACGTAGTCCGCCAGCTTCGCGATGTCCTTGTTATGGGTGAACAGGTTCAGCGTCAGATAGACGCGCACGCCATGCGCATGGGCGAATGTGATGCCCTTTTTCACATCTTCTAGCGAGAACTTGGACTTGGTGCGCAGCGACATATCGGGCGTGCCAAGATAGACCGCATCCGCCCCGTAAAGCACCGCGACCTTGAGCCGTTCAAGCGAGCCCGCCGGCATCAGCAATTCGGATTTGCGCGTGATCTGGTCTTTCATGGCAGCCCCCTTCGCGCCGCGCATGGGCGGCATTTCCTGTTCGCCCGCGCGCCATACACCATTGACGCGCCTGCGTCCAATCCTGCGGGGGTTACTTGCCGTAATAGTCGCGGAACCAGGCGACGAATTTGGCGATCCCGTCGCGCACATCGGTTTGCGGCCGATAGCCGGTCAGGCGCTGCAGAAGCGAGGCATCCGCCCAGGTTGCCGGAACATCGCCCTTTTGCATCTCCATATAGTTGCGCGTGGCCTTTACCCCGACCGCATCCTCGATCGCATCGACGAAATCCAGAAGCCGCACCTTGTCGGAGTTGCCGATATTCACCACGCGGTAGGGCGCGACGGGCGAAAGGCTATCGCCTTCAGGGATCTCCTCGCCCTCGGCGGGGCGCACGGGCGGTGTGTCGATCAGCAGGCGAATACCGCGCACGAGGTCTTCGACATAGGTGAAATCGCGGAACATATCGCCGTGGTTATAAACGTCGATCGGGCGCCCTTCGAGGATCGCATCGACAAACTTGTACAGCGCCATATCGGGGCGCCCCCAAGGCCCGTAGACGGTAAAGAAGCGGAACATCGTGGTGGGGATATTCCACAGATGGGCGTAGGAATGGCCCATCGCCTCGGTCGCTTTTTTAGTGGCAGCATAAATGGTTAGCTGCGTGTCGGCCTTGTCGGTTTCGGCATAGGGCATCTTGGTGTTCGCGCCGTAGACAGACGAGGTCGAGGCCATCAGAAGGTGGTCAACCTCGTGGCGGCGCGCGGCCTCCATCACGTTGAAGGTGCCGACCACATTGGCCTCGATATAGGCGCGGGGTTGTTCCAGCGAATAGCGCACGCCAGCCTGAGCCGCGAGGTGCACGATGATGTCAGGCGCGAATTCATCGACCATCGCGTCAAAGGCGGCCAGATCCTCCAGCATCGCCTCGGTCGCGGAGAAATTAGGCGATTGCATCAGCATCTGGTGACGGCGCTGTTTCAGCGAGACATCGTAATAATCGGTCATCCCGTCGAAGCCATGCACCCGGAACCCCTCGCGCAGCAAGAGCGCGCTGAGGTGATAGCCGATAAACCCGGCCGAACCGGTGACGAGAACCTTCTTCATAATCTCACGCTCCTACCTGCCTGATGCCTGCGCTATGCCACAGGAATGGCGCGCTGCCAATGCGTCAGACCCCGTCGTCGGGCGGCGCAAAGCTGTCAGACCCCGCACGGTTCCAGCGCGAGAGGAACCCGAAGCCCACATCCTCGCCGCGCAGCAAGAACCCGACAGGTTGATAGGGATAGACCTCGGAGCCGACCACCATATCGCGGTCTTTCTCGCGCACGAGCAGGTGGTGGGGCAGGAATTTGCCAGGGTGGTCCAGCCCCGCCGCCCCCGTCATCTCGGCCAGCGCCTTTAGCGTGTTGCGGTGGAAATTATAGACCCGCTCGGCCTTGACCGGGACCACAATCGCGCGCTGGCGGGCGGGATCTTGGGTCGCGACCCCCACGGGGCAGCGGTTGGTGTGGCACGCCTGCCCCTGGATACAGCCGATCGCGAACATGAACCCGCGCGCCGAGTTCACCCAATCCGCGCCAAGCGCGATGATGCGGGCAATATCGAATGCGGTCACCAGCTTGCCCGAGGCACCGATACGGATTTTGTCACGGATCGCCGCGCCGCGCAGCGTGTTATGAACGAAGGTCAGCCCCTCGACCAAGGGCATCCCGATGTGGTTCGAAAACTCCAAGGGCGCCGCGCCCGTGCCGCCTTCTTTCCCATCCACCACAATGAAATCGGGCAGAATACCGGTTTCTAGCATCGCCTTGACGATACACATAAATTCGCGCCGATGCCCGACGCAAAGCTTGAAGCCCACGGGCTTACCGCCCGACAGATCGCGCAGCTGGCCGATAAACTGGCACAGACCAAGCGGCGTATCAAAGGCGCTGTGCGCCGCAGGTGAAATACAATCCGTCCCCACCGGAACACCCCGCGCCTCGGCAATTTCGGGCGTGACCTTGGCGCCCGGCAGCATCCCGCCATGCCCCGGCTTTGCCCCTTGGCTGAGCTTGATCTCGATCATCTTGATCTGCGGATCATTGGCGGTTTGCGCAAATTTCTCGGGCGAGAACTGCCCGTCCTCGGTCCGGCAGCCAAAATAGCCCGAGCCAACCTCGTAGATCAAATCGCCGCCCTGACGGTGATAGCGGCTCACGCCCCCCTCGCCCGTATCATGGGCGAACCCACCCTTGGCCGCGCCCATATTGAGCGCCGAAATTGCATTTGCAGACAGAGCGCCAAAGCTCATCGCAGAGATATTATACAACGAAATATCATAGGGTTGCGTGCAATCCGGGCCGCCCACAGTGATGCGGAAATCGTGGTTCGTGATATGCTTGGGCTGCACCGAATGGGTGATCCACTGATAGCCCGAGTCATACACCCGCTGCCGCGTGCCGAAGGGGCGCGCGTCTTCCACATTTTTGGCGCGCTGATAGACGATCGAGCGTTCCTCGCGCGAGAAAGGTTCCTCGTCCTGATCGCTTTCGATCAGATACTGGCGGATTTCGGGGCGGATCCCCTCGAACAGAAAGCGCATGTGGCCAAGCACCGGATAGTTGCGCAACACCGCATGGCGCGTCTGGAGCATGTCGGAAACGCCCAAGACCCCGAGCGCGCCAAAAATCACAACGCCCATCCAGAACCAGGGGCTGAAAACCACGCAAACAGCGGAAATCAGCGCCAGAAGCACCGCGAGAACCAAAGGAAGATAGCGGGAATATTGATGCAGCATCTGACACCTCTTCGCTCAGCCGAACCCGCCGTCATGCTGGCAGGAAACTATTCACATCAGATGAACAGCTTACCGCGCTACACGCTCATGTCGAGGGGGGGTTAGCTGCACCTGTTTTTGCGATTGAACCGGATCGAGGAAATCAGCGCAAACAGGATCAGCCCCGCCCCCAGAAGCCCCGTAATCAGCTCGTGCACAGGTTGGAGCGTCTGCACGAACATCACGACCGAGAGGATCAGGATCGACCAGAACGCTCCGTTTTCAAGAAAGCGGAACTCGGCCAGCGTGTTGCGCTCGACCAGCATGATTGTCATCGCGCGCACATAAAAGGCACCGATGCCAAGACCGATAGCGATCAAAAACAGGTTCGGCGTCAGCGCGAAAGCCCCGATCACCCCGTCAAAGCTGAACGAGGCATCCAGCACCTCAAGGTAGAGAAACGCGCCGAAACCGCCGCGCGCGGCCTCTTTCATCAGCACGCCACGGTCAAGGATCTGGCCCAGAACCTCGACGCCCAGAAATGTCACCAGCCCCGCGACCGAGGCAAACAGGAAGCTGTGACTTTCATGCGCGGGCAGAACGGCGGTGAACACCATCACAATCGCCAGCACAAAGGCGACCTCCAGCCCGCGCACCGAGGCGCAGGCGCGCAGCCGCCGCTCCAGCGCCTTGATCCAGTCCACGTCCTTGCCTTCGTCGATGAAATAGGTCAGCGCCACCATCATCAGGAAGGCGCCGCCAAACCCCGCGATCGAGACATGCGCCCCCGCGATGATCCGCGCGTATTCGGCGGGCTTCGAGACCGCCAGATCAATCGCCTCGAACGGGCCGATATGGGCCGCGATCACCACGATCAAAAGCGGGAACAGCACACGCATCCCGAAGACCGCGATCACGATCCCCCATGTCAGAAAGCGGCGCTGCCACAAAGGGTCCATCGTCTTAAGCTTATTGGCGTTGACGATGGCGTTATCGAACGAGAGCGAGATCTCCAGCACCGCCAGAACGCCCGCGATAAACAGGAACGACAGCGCGCCGCCAAGCGTGCCGGAATAGCTCCACCCCAGCCATGCAGCAAGCGCGAGTCCAAGCACCGTCCAGATCAGCGGCCAGCGAAAATAATGGATCATGGCCCGCCCCTTCCAGCACGACACCGGCCCGAGATAGGAAAGCACCCCGCGCACCACAAGCCCCGCGCGCCCGTCATGCGCGCCCGTGACCTTCGCGCAACATCACTCACGCAGCCCCGCCGCGCGAAGCCACCCCTCGACGCGGTCGCGGTTCACGCCGAAATCCGAGCGCCCGTAAACCAGATGCCCCGAGACATGCAGGCGCTCCTCCGCAACCCAGATATTCGTGACATCAGGAAAGCCCCAAAACGGCGTGCGGGTGACAAGGCTGATATGTCCCGCGCCCACCTCGCCCGCCAGAACGCGGGTGCGGGGTGCTGCCTGCGCGATGGCAACCACAGACGTTAGCGCGGCTTGCGCATCAGGCACGGCCAAAACAGCGGTAAAGCCGCCCTTTTCGGGCCAGTCGCCCGCGGTCTCTGGGCCGGACACGCGATGCAATTGCGCCGCGTCCAAGGGCGCAAACCGCACCCATGCCTCGCCCACCAGCACCAGAGAAACCAGTGCCAGCACGCCGATGATAAACAGAACCACCCTCATCCGCGCCGCGTCCAGCCGTAAAGCGCGATCAGCTCCATCGCGACATGGGCGCCCGCAATCGCCGTGGCCCCCGTCGTGTCATAGGGCGGCGAGACCTCGACCACATCGCCGCCGACAAGGTTGACCCCCGCAAGCCCGCGCATCAGGGCCGCCGCCTGCCAGCTTGCCAGACCGCCCCAGACCGGCGTGCCGGTGCCGGGCGCGAATGCCGGATCAAGGCAATCGATGTCAAAGGTGATATAGGTCGGTCGATCCCCCACCACCGCGCGGATGCGCGCAAGCGCCGCCTCGACCCCCTGCGCATGGACCGAGGGAGCGTCGAGGATCGTCACCCCCAGCGTATCGGGGTTGTCCGTGCGGATGCCGACGGAAACGGTCGTCTCGGGCAGAACGACGCCCTCTTTGATCGCCTTATACAGAAACGTTCCGTGGTCGATCCGCGCAGGGTCGTCATCGACCCATGTGTCCGAATGCGCGTCAAACTGGATCAGCGCGACGGGACCGAACTTTTCGGCATAGGCGCGCAGGATCGGCAGGGTCAGGAAATGGTCGCCGCCAAAGGTCACGCTACCCGCGCCCGCGGCGAGTATCCCCGCGATATGCGCCTGAACGCGGGCGGGCACCTCGGCCACATTGGCGTAGTCAAAGGCCATATCGCCATAATCCACGATGTCGAGCGTGCTCATCGGATCATAGCCCCAGCCGTAAGGCGCATCGAACGCCTGAAGCGCGCTCGCCTCGCGGATCGCGCGCGGCCCGAAGCGCGCACCCGGCCGGTTCGTCACCGCCTGATCGAAGGGAAGCCCCGTCAGCGCCAGATCGACGCCCGTCAAATCCTTGGTATAGCGCCGCCGGAAGGCACTCAACGCCCCACCGAACGCATTTTCAAAAGCCAGCCCGCGCTTATCCTCGCGGGTAAAGGCCATATCGACCTGCGTCTTTGCATCTTCCAGCGCCATCGGGCACTCCCCTTTCCAAAGGCTTTCCCGATTGCTGGCCTGCCCGCCCGTCCGCGTCAAGAGGCGGCAGAGCCAGACATGCGACAGCGCGCCACATCTAGAATTATTCTAATTCTGATCCAGATCAAATTCCTCACGCCCCCATGATTTTAGAAAGATTCTACCTTTCGGAGCCAACGGAGGATTTTCTCATGAAACGGTATAGCGCTGCGACCCTTTTTGCATCGGTGGTCTTAGTAACCCCCGCCCTTGCAGATGATGCAGCCCTGCGGGAAACGGCCAAAGATTTCTTTGAGCCGATCCCGCTTCAAGCCCCCACGCTTGAAAACAACGTCATCACCCGCGACCGCGTCGACCTTGGGGCCAAGCTCTTCTTCGATCCGCGTATGTCGAAATCGGGGCTTTTCTCGTGCCAGTCGTGCCATAACGTCGGGATCGGCGGTGTGGACGGGCTGGAAACCTCGGTCGGGCACGGCTGGCAGGCAGGCCCGCGCAACGCGCCGACCATGCTGAACGCGGTGTTCAACGTGGCCCAGTTCTGGGATGGGCGCGCGCCCGACCTTGCCGAACAGGCCAAAGGGCCGGTGCAGGCAGGCGTCGAGATGAACAACACGCCCGATAACGTCGTGGCTACGCTGAAATCCATGCCGGGCTATGTCGAGGGGTTCGATGCGGCCTTCCCCGGCCAGCCCGACCCGATCAGCTTTGACAACTTCGCCCTTGCGATCGAGGCGTTCGAAGCAACCCTCATCACGCCGAACTCGCGCTTTGACCAGTTCCTGATGGGCGAAGACGGCGCGCTTACGGATCAGGAAAAGAACGGCTTGCAGCTTTTCGTCGATACCGGCTGCGCGTCTTGCCACGGCGGGATCAACTTCGGCGGGCAGGATTACTACCCCTTCGGCGTGGTCGAAAAACCCGGCGCCAATGTTCTGCCCGAAGGTGACAAGGGCCGCTTTGCGGTCTCGGAAACGGCGGATGACGAATATGTCTTCCGTGCCGCCCCGCTTCGCAACATCGCGATCACCGCGCCCTATTTCCACTCGGGCAAGGTCTGGGATCTGAAAGAAGCCGTGTCGATCATGGCCAACTCGCAGCTTGGTGCAGAGCTGAGCGAGGCGGAAGTCGATGACATCACCGCCTTCCTGACGACGCTGACCGGCGAGCAGCCGGAGGTCGTGCACCCGACCCTTCCGGTGCGGACCTCCACGACGCCCCTGCCCGCACCGATGTAAGAAAACGGCAAAGGCGGGGCCAGCACCCCGCCTTTGTCATTCATTCCGGCTGACAGATCTCGCCGCGTGCTATCGCCAGAAGCGTGCGCCCGACCAGCCCCGCGATCAGCACCGCCAGCACCACAAGCAGCCCCGCCCCAAGCGTAAGATGCACGCCTGAATGGGCGTTCTCCGCATAAAGCAGCGTCGCAATCGTCAGCGAGGCGACGGGAAAGCTGAGCGCCCAGAACGACATCGCAAACGGCAGCCGCAAGATGCGCGGCAATTGCACGGCTACCAGCGCGGCGAACAGATAGCCAAGCGACAAGAGGATATGGGCGAAAGCGTCCACCTCACCCACCAGCCGCAGCCAGGCGACAAAGGCCACCGCAGGCGGCGCAACCATAATCACCAGCGTCGGCTGCAAGCGCCCGGGCAGCGGGTCATGGAACACCAGCCGGTTGAACACCAGCGTCAGCAGAACGACCCAGAACATCATCCCCGCCGAGAAGAACAGCCACGAGATCTCAACAAAACCAAGCTGCGCCCCCGCGACAGGCACAATCACATTCCCCACCGCCGGAATGAACCAAGCGGGGTTCAGCGCCCCGTGCTGAAAGCTGCGGGTGCCAATCCAGTTCGACACAATCGCCAGCGTCAACGCCCCTTGCAAGCCCGTTCCGACCATCCACAACGCCAGCGCCGCAGGCTTTGATATCGTCAGCAGAGCGGTCGCCAACAGGAGCATCGAGACCGATGCCGTCGGATAAAAGCTAAGCCGCACCGGATGGTTCCACTCGGCCTTGACCGCGTGCCATTGCCGCATCGCTTTCGCCGCATATCCGATTGACACCAAAGAAAAAACCAGAACCGTAATCCAGAAACCAACCAGATACAGCCCTTTCGGCAGCCCCAGAACTGCCTCCCCCGCGCGTAGCGCAAGCGTGAACCCGCCAAGCCCCATTGTGGTGGCGAAAAACGTTATCGGGAAATGTTCGAGCCGGCTATGCGCGGGCGCATCCGGCGTCTGATCGAGGCTTGTCATCTGGGTGATCCTGTAATTCACATTCAATTCACGGAATATATTTGATTTCCAGAAAACGCAAACGCGACAAATTGTGCATCTGGGATATCTGATCTGGGTCAAATCCCCGCGCGCCGCTATGCTGTAGAAAGGGCGCAACAAAAAGGACAGCCCCCATGCGATTGACGACCCGCACAAATCTGGCCATGCGCGTGCTGATGTTCTGCGCAGTTAACCCCGAGAAAACCGTGCGAAAGCATGAGATTGCGGATGCCTGCAATGCCTCGGAAAACCACCTTGCGCAGGTGGTCAATACGCTGGCGCAGCGCGGGTTTATCGCGACTCAGCGGGGTCGCTCGGGCGGATTGCGGCTTTCGCGGCCAACCTCTGAAATTTGCGTAGGTCAGGTGCTGCGCGCCTTCGAGGCGGACCTGCCTTTTGCCGAATGTTTCGATCTGGAAACCAATACCTGTCCGCTGCACGAGGCGTGCATGTTCCGCGATGCGCTAATGGACGCGCTTGAGGCATTCTATGCAACTTTGGATCGCAAGTCATTGAAAGACCTTGTGGAAAACAACGAGGCGCTGGAGGCACTGCTGCAACTTCCCTCGGCGCGGTCGATCCCGATCTGCGGCGCGCGCGCGCGGCCACCACAGCTTGAGGCCGCGCAATAGACAGACTTGCTTTTGGCCTGACCAACGCGTCATGATGCCCCAAAGAGCGGGAGCATCATGACGGAATTGACCACAATCAAAGGCATTGGCCCTGCGATGGCCGAAGGGCTGATCCGCGCGGGCATCCCCGATGCCGAAACGCTGCGCAAGATCGGCGCGGATGCGGCCTATGCGGCCAAGTTGCGCGCGGGCATCCGCCCCCATTTCATCGCTTATTACGCCCTCGTCATGGCGCTTCAGGGGCGCCCGTGGAACGATTGCAAGGGCGCCGAGAAGGCCGCATTGCGCAAACGCTTTGACGCGCTCACATCCGGTGCCGGCCCGTCTGAAACGGAAAAGGGCCACCTCCGGCTGGAGGCGGCCCTTTCTGAAATCGGGCTTATCCGGAAGGATTAGCCGACGAGCTCGAGGCCCGAGAAGAAGAACGCGATTTCCTGAGCAGCGGTTTCCGGCGCATCCGAACCGTGGACCGAGTTTTCGCCAACCGACAGAGCGAACTCTTTGCGGATGGTGCCTTCGTCAGCCTGGGCCGGGTTGGTCGCGCCCATGACTTCACGGTTTTTCAGGATCGCGTTTTCGCCCTCAAGAACCTGCACGACGACCGGCTCGGACGCCATGAATTCGCACAGTTCGCCGTAGAAGGGGCGCTCTTTGTGGACTTCGTAGAACTTGCCAGCCTGTTCCATCGACAGCTTGATGCGCTTTTGTGCGACGATGCGCAGACCAGCTTCTTCGAATTTGGCGTTGATCTTGCCGGTGAGGTTGCGCTTGGTTGCGTCCGGCTTGATGATCGAGAGCGTGCGTTCGGTGGCCATGTCAGTGCCCTTTCCATAAAGGGGCGGCCCCGCCGCCCGCGTTTTATATTCTGGCGCGCTGCTATCACGGGTCTGTAACGAAGAAAAGACCCCGTGTCGGGACCATCCGCGCACAAACGCGAAACCCCGCTTGACGCGTCGCGCGCGCTCGGGCAAGCCACGCCCATGCTCAGGATCACCGACATCACATTCGCGATCGAAGGCCGCCCCCTGTTCGAGGGCGCGTCCGCCACCATTCCCAACGGCCACAAGGTTGGCCTTGTGGGGGCGAACGGGGCTGGAAAAACCACGCTATTCAAGCTGATCCGTGGCGAATACGCGCTCGAAAGCGGGGCGATTTCTCTGCCGATGCGCGCCCGCATCGGCGGTGTCGCGCAAGAGGTGCCATCGTCCGCCACCAGCCTTCTGGACACGGTTCTGGCCGCCGATACCGAGCGTGCGGCACTTCTGGCCGAGGCTGAGACCGCCCATGACCCTGCCCGCATTGCGGAAATCCAGACGCGGCTCAGCGACATCGACGCATGGTCCGCCGAGGGGCGGGCATCCGCCATCCTCAAGGGGCTTGGCTTTGACGCCGAGGCGCAGCTTCGTCCCTGTTCGGATTTCTCGGGCGGCTGGCGGATGCGGGTGGCGCTTGCCGGTGTTCTGTTCGCGCAGCCCGACCTTCTGCTGCTGGACGAACCGACCAACTATCTGGACCTCGAAGGTGCGCTCTGGCTTGAGCAATATCTCGCGAAATACCCCCATACGGTGATCGTGATTTCGCACGACCGCGATCTGCTGAACCGCGCGGTGGGGTCGATCCTGCATCTCGAAGAGCGCAAGCTGACGCTCTATCAGGGCGGTTATGACACCTTCGCCCGCACCCGCGCCCTGAAACGCGAGGCACAGGCGGCAGCGGCGAAAAAGCAAGAGGCACGGCGCGCCCATCTGCAAAGCTTTGTGGACCGTTTCAAGGCCAAGGCAACCAAGGCCGCGCAGGCGCAATCGCGCGTGAAGATGCTGGAAAAGATGGTGCCGATCACCGCGCCCGAAGAGGCGGCAAAGCAGGTCTTTACCTTCCCTGAGCCGGAACAGCTTTCGCCGCCGATCATCGCGCTCGATGGGGCATCGGTCGGCTATGGTGAGCGGGTGATCCTGCGGCGGTTGAACCTGCGGATCGACCAGGATGACCGGATCGCCCTGCTGGGCCGCAATGGCGAAGGAAAATCCACCCTTTCCAAGCTGTTAGCCGCCAAACTTGAAGTAATGGATGGCAAAATCTCGCGCTCGACCAAGCTGCGGATCGGTTATTTCGCGCAGCATCAGGTGGACGAGCTGGACCTGAACGCAACGCCCTTGTTGCACCTTCAGCGCGTCCTCCCCGAGGAAGGCCAGGTCAAGCTGCGCGCCCGTCTGGCGGGGTTTGGCCTTGGTGCGGATCAGGCCGGAACCGAGGTGCGCAAGCTCTCGGGCGGGCAAAAGGCGCGGCTGTCCTTGCTGCTGGCGACCTATGACGCGCCGCATCTGTTGATCCTCGACGAACCGACGAACCACCTTGACATCGAAAGCCGCGAGGCGCTGGTCGAGGCGCTGACCGCCTATTCGGGCGCGGTGATCCTTGTCAGCCACGACATGCACCTTCTGGGGCTGGTGGCGGACCGGCTTTGGCTGGTCAAGGGCGGCGCGGTCGCGCCCTATGCGGGCGACCTTGAGGCCTACCGCGCCGAGCTTCTGGCAGGCGACCCCGAGGACAAGCCGAAAAGCGAGGCCAAGCCCAAGCCCGCCAAGCCCGGACGCGAGGCACTGCAAGCGCTGCGCTCCGAGGTCCGCAAATGCGAAGATCGCGTGAACAAGCTCTCGGAAATGATTGAAAAGCTTGACGCAATTCTGGCTGATAGCGCGCTTTACGAGGCCGGCAAAACCGCTGAAGCCGAGAAGTGGATGAAGAAACACGCCGAGGCGCGCGAGGCGATGGACCGCGCCGAGGCGCTTTGGATGGAAGCGCTGGAGAAGCTGGAACTGGCGGAAGCGGGTTAAAGCCTGCGCGTGAGACGCGCGGCCTTGCGGGCGCGCTTGGCCAGTTCGCGGGCGTTTTGCGCCTCTTGCCGTTCGGCCTCGGTCATCTGTGCGGGTGCCTTGCCTTTGCCCGCGGCAAGGTCGATGCCCTTGTTCACACCCCAGTTCACCCCGCGCCGCAGCAATATCCGCAGCACCATATTGATGATCTGATTAAGGTTCATCCGCCCCTACCCCTTACTCTTCAAACAGTTGCGCCTGATCGTCGGCCTCCGCCTCGTCGTCGTCATCCTCGCGGCCCGGCATCAGGCGCGCATCCAGAAGCCCGGCCTGACGCAGCTCTTTCAGCCCCGGCAGGTCGCGCGCGCTTTCAAGGCTGAAGTGGTCCAGAAACTCTTGCGTCACGACAAATGTCACCGGACGGCCTGGTGTCATGCGGCGGCGGCCAAAGCGGATCCACTCCATCTCCAACAACTGGTCGATGGTGCCGCGCGACACCGCCACGCCACGGATTTCCTCGATCTCGGCGCGGGTGACGGGCTGGTGATAGGCGATGATCGCCAGCGTCTCGATCGCGGCGCGCGAAAGCTTTTTCTCTTCGACCGTTTCCTTTTGCATCAGAAACCCAAGGTCGGGCGCGGTGCGGATCGCCCATGCCTCGTTGATCTGCATCACACGCACGCCGCGCCCGTCATAGCGTTTGCGCAAGTGTTCAAGCGCGGCTTTGGGATCGCACCCATGTGGCATACGTTCTTCCATCTCGCGCAGCGTCACAGGCTCGGCCGAGGCAAAGAGGATCGCCTCCACCATCCGTTCCTGTTCGGCCAAAGGCGGCGCCTCGAACAGGCTGTCGCGCACGGGTTTGTCGTCGGTCGTGTCGGTCATTGCTTCCTGCGGATCGAGATCGGTGAGAAGGTTTCGCTTTGCCGGATCTCGATCTGGCCCTGTTTGACCAGTTCCAGAGAGGCGGCAAAAGTGGCTGCGGTGGCCGAGCGGCGGCGTTTCGGGTCGCGGCCCCAGCCCTCGGGCAGATAGCTGACGATGTCGGTCCATTCGCCCGCGAAACCAATCAGCCCGCGCATCCGGTCCAGCGCCTCTTCCATCGTGAAAACATTTGTGCGGTCAAAGGCATAGGGGCGGAACTCGTCACGGGTGCGAATGCGGGCATAGGCCTGCATGATGTCCAGAAGCGAGGCAGTATAGGTGATCTTGCGCACCCGTTGCACCTCTTCGGAGAGGCCACGGACGAACACATCGCGCCCCAGCCGGTCGCGCGCCATAAGCTGTGCCGCCGCCTCGCGCATCGCCTGCAGGCGCTCAAGCTGAAACGCCAGGTGCGCGGCCATATCCTCGGCCGAGGGGCCGTCGGCCTCGGGGTCGGGCGGCAAGAGAAGCCGCGATTTCAGGAACGCCAGCCAGGCCGCCATCACCAGATAGTCAGCCGCCAATTCGATCCGCAACTGCTTGGCGCGTTCGACGAAACCCAGATATTGCTCGGCCAGTTGCAGCACCGAAATCCGCCGTAGATCGACCTTTTGCGTGCGCGACAGCGTCAGCAGCAGATCGAGCGGACCTTCGAACCCGTCCACATCGACAATCAGCGCCTCGGCCTCAAGCCGTTCGGCAACGCTTTGCGGCTGGAAAAGAGTGTCGGGTTCGGCCATGGCTCCTCGCGCTTAGCGACAGGCCCCAAGTTCGGCCTCAAGCGCCGCTATGTCAATGGTTTCGGGCGGTTTGCGTAGGGCAAGCGCACGATCCGCGCGGATTTGCGCCGCCTGCCCCATCTGGCCCGCCTCGGCCACGATGGCCTCCATCTCGGGCAATTCACCGTTGCAGTGCAAAACCAGATCGCAGCCCGCCGCCAACGAGGCCCGCGTGCGCGAGGTCAGATCGCCCGAGAGCGCCTCCATCGAGATGTCATCGGTCATCAACAGCCCGTCAAAGCCGATCTCGTCGCGGATCAGCCCGATCATCCGCGCGCTTTGCGTCGCGGGCGCATCATCCAGTGCGGTAAAGCGGATATGCGCGGTCATGCCCATCGGCAGATCGGCCAACGCCTTGAAGGGCGCGAAATCACTGGCGGACAGCTCGGCATGGGTGGCCTCGACCACCGGCAGGTTCTTGTGGCTGTCGGCGGTGGCGCGCCCGTGGCCGGGGATATGCTTGATGATGGGCAGAACGCCGCCCGCCAGTAATCCTTCGGCACTGGCGCGGGCCGCGTCAATCACCACCTCGGGCTTGGTGCCGAAACAGCGGTTTTGCAAAAACGGATGGGTCAGCGGCCCCGCTATATCGCAGGTGGGTGCGCAGTTCACATCAATGCCGACCGCGCGCAACTCATCAGCAATAATCCGGTAGCGCAGCCAAAGCGCCCGCGTCCCCAGATCCCCCGCTGCGGTCAGTTGCTCCAAGGGCGGCAACCACTCGCGCCAATGGGGCGCGCGCATCCGCTGGACGCGGCCACCCTCTTGGTCGATCAGAACGGGCGCGTCCCGCCCCACAGCCTCACGTAAGGATGAAGTAAGGCGCGCAACCTGTTGGGGATTATCGATATTTCTGGCAAAAAGGATAAACCCCCAAGGGTTCGCCTCGCGGAAAAACGCGGCCTCTCGCGGGGTCAGCTCCAGCCCCTCGCAGCCGAAAATCGCGGCCCCTTGCGCCATAGCTTAGCGCACCTGAGCCGGAATACAGTTGGTCCGCTCGGCCTGAAGCGCGGCACAGAAACGACGCGCATCCGAGACATCGGCAAAGCCCTCGACGCGCAGCCGGTAGAAGGTGCGCCCACCCGAAGCGGCCTCCTGGATGATCCGTTTTTTGCCGTTCATCAGCGCGTCAAAGCGCGCGGCGACACGGGTCCATTCGGCCTTGGCATCGTCAGGCGTATCGAAGGCGCCAAGCTGCACAAGGCGCGTGCCAGCCGCCAGCGTGGTCGGGTCAACGTCGATCGAACCGCCGACCGACCCGCCGCCCATTGCAGCAGCAACCGCCAGCGCAGCCGCCTCGGCCGCCAGATCGCGGCGCGGATGCGGCAGCGGGAAGGGAGAGACCGTCACACCCGGCACAGAGGTCGCGACAACGTTGGGCGCCCCCGCATCAGGGGCCTTGGCAGTCAGCACATCCTCTTCGGTGGCAGGCACGGTATAGGCCACCTCGATCGGCGCATCGCTTGCCGCCTCGACCAAAGCCTCGTCAACAGCCGGACGCGAATTTGCGATCAGCCCCATGACACCCATCGGCAGATCTTCGTCACTCAGCCCCATCGCTTCGGGCGCAAGCACCACCTGATCGGGCGCAGCCGCAGCCGTTCCGGTTCCGGCGACATCATTGACGGAAAAGCCCACATGCTGCGCGAATTCACCGCCCGGATCGGCAGGCGCAATCCGCGCCGGCCCTTCGGCGGCGCGCACCACCGGCACCCCCGAAATATCGCGCACAGCCAGCTTGTAGCCCCAGACCACCAGCCCCAGCATCAGCGCGACCGACGTTGCCGCGCCCGCAAGATTGATCCAGCGCTGCATCGGCACAGGCGGCGCGCCATGGGGCGCCTGCTCTGCGTATTGCGGATGACCGAAATGCTGATGGGGCGCGGATGCGCCCTCATAGCCATAGCCCCCGCCGGTGCGGTAATTGATGCTCGCCATATCTGCCTCGCCGCCGGTTCTCCGGCTTGTCTGCCTCGGGTCCGGCGCGGCGCGCTTTAGCGCATCTCTTCTGCCGGAGTTACGCCCAGAATACCAAGACCTGCGGAAATAACAACGGCGCAGGCGCGTGCGAGGGCGATTTTCGCCGATGAGGCGGCCTCATCCCCCTCTTGGTAGAAGCGCAGCGATGTTTCCTCGTTGCCACGGTTCCACAGCGCGTGCAGATCCGACGCGATTTCATAGAGGAAGAACGCGATCCGGTGCGGCTCGTTCGCGCGGGCCGCGATTTCGACGTGGCGCGGCCATTCGGCAACCTTCTTGGCCAGCGCAAGCTCTGCCTCGTGGGTATTGCCCGACAGATCCGCCGAGGCCAAACGAGCATCCGACATATCCCAGCCCGCCTCGGTCGCCTTGCGCAGAACCGAACACACCCGCGCATGTGCGTATTGCACATAGAACACGGGGTTGTCCTTGGATTGCTCAAGCACCTTGTCGAAGTCGAAATCCAGCGGCGCGTCGTTCTTGCGCGTCAGCATGTGGAAGCGCGTCACATCGGCGCCCGCCTGCTCGACCACATCGCGCAGGGTAACAAAGGTGCCCGCGCGTTTCGACATTTTGAAGGGCTCGCCGTTCTTGAACAGCTTGACCAGCTGGATCAGCTTGATGTCAAGCGGCACGCGGTTCTCGGACAGCGCGGCAACCGCGGCCTTCATCCGCTTGACGTAACCACCGTGATCGGCGCCGAAAACGTCGATCAGCATGTCAAAGCCGCGCTCGACCTTGGTCCAGTGATAGGCGATGTCGGGTGCGAAATAGGTCCAGGCACCGTCCGATTTCTTCACCGGACGATCGACGTCATCGCCAAACTGGGTCGATTTGAACAGCGTCTGCTCGCGCTCTTCCCAATCCTCGGGCAGCTTGCCTTTCGGCGGCTCAAGGACACCTTCGTAGATCAGGCCAAGGTCTTCAAGACGCTTCAACGCGGCCTCGATCTGGCCCGTGCCATAAAGCGACTTCTCGGAATAGAAGACATCCATCTTCACGCCCAGAAGCGCCAGATCCTCGCGGATCATGTCCATCATGGCTTCGGTCGCGAATTCGCGCACATCGGCCAGCCAGTCCTCTTCGGGCTTGTCCAGGAGGCTTTGCCCGTATTTCGCCTTCAGCGCCTCGCCCACGGGGATCAGGTAATCGCCGGGATACAGCCCTTCGCGGATTTCCGGCTCCAGACCGTTGGCCTCGCGGTAACGCTCAAACGCCGAGCGCGCCAGCACGTTGACCTGCGCACCACCGTCATTGATGTAATACTCGCGCGTCACATCGTAGCCCGCGAAATCCAGAAGCGACGCCAGCGCATCGCCAAAGACCGCGCCGCGCGTATGGCCGACATGCATCGGTCCCGTCGGGTTGGCCGAGACATATTCCACATTGACCTTCACGCCCGCGCCAAGCGCGGCACGGCCAAAATCCTTGCCCGCAGCCAGCGCCGCACGGGTCACATCGGCCCAGACAGCCGGATCAAGACGCAGGTTGAGGAACCCCGGCCCCGCCACCTCGGCGCTGGTGATGCGCGCGTCAGCCGCCAGCTTCGCAGCCAGTGCCTCGGCAATATCACGCGGCTTGGCGCCTGCGGGCTTCGCCAGCACCATCGCGGCATTGGTGGCCATATCGCCGTGCAGCGCGTCGCGCGGAGGCTCAACCGCCACGTTCGAATAGTCGAGGCCCGCAGGCAGCGCGCCTTCGGCCACAAGGTCATTCAAAGCGGTAAGGACCGCGTCGCGGATATCAGCAAACAGGTTCATAGGTCAGGATCCTTTGTTGCCGCCTCCCTGCCAGAGCGGGCGCGCGGCGTCAACAGGGATGGCGGCGCGCCCTAGCCCGCCGCCGTTTTGGGCGGCAAAAGCGCGACGATGCGCGCGCCAGCCTCGGCCCGCAGGCTCTCGCGGTCGCGAACGAAACGCAGCGCGCCATCGGGTTTGATCCGCAAAACGGGGACCGCCAGCGGGCGTTCGGCGGCCCATGTCTCGGCGGTGTATTCCCCGGACAGGCCCGTAACCCCAAAGCGCCAGCCCTCGACAACCCGCGCCTCAAGCTGGTCAAAGGTCAGCCCGCCGCCAAAGGGACGCCCGCCCAGTTGCGTGGGCAAAGCATGGCGCGGGCGGTCGTCGCGGGCGCGGGCAACCTGCCAGACGGCCTCGCGCCCGATTTCGGGGCCGAAATCGGTGGCGACCAGCGTGTTGTAGGCGTCATTATCGGTCGCGGCGAGGACGGTGCCATAGGTGATCAGCGCGACCATATCCTCGGCCGCCTCGCCCAGAATGTCGCCGTAAAACGTATCTACTCCCGCCGCGCGCGGGCGGATCAGATGCGCGTGGTTCGGGTCGCTGAGCAAGACGGGAACACCCGCCTCTTTCAGCGCGACCCCCAGCCCCGTGGTGAAGCGCGAGCCACCCACGATCAGCAACCCCGGCGCAGCCTTGGACGCCAACCCAAGCGCGCGCCCAAGCGGCGCCAGCGAGAACCCGTGCAAGACCACCGTCACCAGCACCAGCGCAAAGGCCAAAGGCCCGATCCGCGCGCCATCCGCAATGCCAGCTTCGGCCAGACGCTGGCCAAACAGCCCCGCCACCGCCACCAGCACAACGCCCCGCGGGCCGGTCAGCGCGATAAACAGACGTTCGCGCATCGGCAGCCTGGAGCGCATCAGCGACACCAGCACCGTTACAGGCCGCGCGATCAGAACAATCGCCGCCACAAAACCAAGCGCGCGCCAGTCGAGCGTGCGCAATTGCGCAACCGATAGCTCCGCCGCCAGCAGGATAAACACCCCCGACACCAGCAGCACGGTTGCATGTTCCTTGAACCGGCGCAGCTCGGTCATCGAGGGCAGATCGGCATTAGCAATCACCAGCCCCATCACCGTCACCGCCAGAAGCCCGCTTTCATGCAGCACATGATCGGCCAGCGCAAAGACCACCAGCAGCGCCACAAACAGAACCGGCACCTTCATGAACTCGGGCACGCGGGCGCGCCTGAAGGCCCAGGCCGTGCCAAACCCCGCTATCAGCCCAAGCACCGCCGCAAACCCGATCCCAAGCGCCAGATCCAGCAGCGCCGATCCAAGCGTGTGCCCCGCGTGCAAAACCAGCACGACCTCGAAGGCCAGCACGGCGGCCAAGGCGCCAATCGGATCGTTGACGATTGCCTCCCATTGCAGCAGCTGCGCAGGCCGCCGCGCCAGCCGCGCCGAGCGCAGCAAAGGCGCAATCACGGTCGGCCCTGTCACAATCATAATGCCGCCAAAAACCGCCGCCGAAGCCCAGCTTAGCCCCGCGACATAAACCAGCACCAGCGTCGAAGTCAGCCAACCAAGCGGCGCGCCAATCACCACAAGGCGCATCACGCCCTCTTTCGCATCCCCCAGCCGGTGCAGGTCCAGCGACAGCCCGCCCTCGAACAGGATCACCGCCACCGCCAGCGAGATCAGCGGCCCCGTCAGCGCCCCAATGTCGCGCGCAGGAACGAACAGCCCCGTCACCGGCCCGACCAGCAATCCCACCGCCAGCATCAGCACAATCGCAGGCAGCCTAAGACGCCACGCAAGCCACTGCGCCCCCACCCCGCACAGCCCCACAAACGCAAATGCCGCCACCGGATCAAGCGCTTGAACTGTCGCCATCATCCATGCCCCCTCGTTACCACACCCGCAGGAAGGCAGCATCCGCGCCCGGACGCAACCCCTACATGGCGCCCCCAAAAGCGCGAACGCACGGGTTTATTGACGTTTTTGTCGCAATGCAGTAGGTCACGCGCACCGCAATCCGGCGGCTTAACGGGGCGCCCGAAACCTTGCGTCCCTTGGAACCCCCGCGGCCCGACGCCGCCACACAGGACGCACATGACCAAATTTTCCGACCTCAACCTTAATCCCAAGGTTCTGAAAGCCATTGAAGAAGCGGGTTACGAGACGCCGACGCCGATTCAGGCGGGCGCCATCCCCCCTGCCCTCGAAGGCAAGGACGTGCTCGGGATTGCCCAGACGGGCACCGGCAAGACGGCCTCTTTCACGCTGCCGATGATTACCCTTCTGGCCCGTGGCCGCGCCCGCGCGCGGATGCCACGCTCGCTGGTCCTGTGCCCGACGCGCGAACTGGCAGCTCAGGTTGCGGAAAACTTCGACGTCTACGCCAAGCATACCAAACTGACCAAGGCGCTGCTCATCGGCGGTGTGTCATTTGGCGAGCAGGACAAGCTGATCGACAAGGGTGTCGACGTGCTGATCGCGACGCCCGGCCGCCTCTTGGACCATTTCGAGCGCGGCAAACTGATCCTGACCGACGTGAAAGTCATGGTCGTGGACGAGGCCGACCGGATGCTCGACATGGGCTTCATCCCCGACATCGAGCGCATCTTCCAGCTCACGCCGTTTACGCGCCAGACATTGTTCTTCTCGGCCACGATGGCGCCCGAGATCGAGCGCATCACCAACACCTTCCTGCACACGCCGACCCGGATCGAAGTGGCCCGTCAGGCGACGACCTCGGAAAACATCACGCAGCGCCTGATCGAGGTGACGCCCGCGCGGCGTGACCAGACCGCCAAGGCAAAGCGCGAGTTGCTGCGCTCGTTGATTGCGCAAGAGGGCGAGGCCTGCACCAACGCCATCGTGTTCTGCAATCGCAAGGTTGACGTGGACATCGTGGCGAAATCGCTGAAAACGCACGGTTTCAACGCGGCCCCGATCCACGGCGATCTGGACCAGTCGCAGCGGATGCGCACGCTGGACGCCTTCCGCGATGGCAGCCTGCAAGTGCTGGTCGCCTCGGATGTGGCGGCGCGCGGGCTTGATATTCCGACCGTGAGCCATGTGTTCAACTACGACCTGCCCAACCACGCCGAGGATTACGTCCACCGCATCGGGCGCACGGGGCGCGCAGGCCGCAAGGGCGCGGCTTTCTCGATCGCGACGCCCTCGGACGAAAAATACCTGACCGCTATCGAAAGCCTTGTCGGCAACCCGATCCCGCGCGGCGAAACTCCCGAAGGGTTCGAACTGTCGGAAGCGGCGAAAAACGCCCCGCGCCAGCGCGATGACGACAAGAAAAACGGGCGCGGGCGCGATGGCCGCCGTTCGGGCCGTGGCCGCGATCGCGACCGCGAGCGCGCCTCGAAGCGCGAGGAAACGCCCTCCGTCACCGAAGTGGTGGCCGTGGCCGAGCCGGAAACCACCCTCGTTGCGACGCCCGAGCGTGAAGAACGCCCCGCGCCGCAACCGCGCCGGGATCGCGGCCCCCGTGGCGGGCGCGGCAACGGGCGCGATCCGGTTGTCGTCGGCATGGGCGACCATGTGCCGGACTTCCTGAATATTACCTTCCGCTCGGTCAAAGTGACCGAGGAGGACAGCGCCGACGAGGCTCCCGCACCAAGTGAAGACAGTGCGGACGCCTGACATCAAAAACGCCTGCCGCTAGAATCGGCAGGCGTTTTCCTTTGTGCCTCGGTCAGGCGGCAAACAGCCGCAATTGCTGATCGAAAAGCCGCATCCCCTCGGGCAGCAAATCCACCCGCCGCCCACCAAGGCTCCAGCGGATCGCCATCCCCTGCACCAGTGAAATCAGCAGAACCGCCGCATCCTCGACCGGCAGATCCGCGCGCAACGCTCCAACGTCGCGCAGCGCTGAAAGGGTCGCGACCAGATGCGCCTGATAGGCGTGCATCACCCCCTGCACCGCGTCGCGCAGCCCCGGATTCTCGACGTTCAACTCGCGCGAATGCAGGATCAGCGGCAGCGCGGGCGAGGCATGGATCACACGGAATTGCGCCTCGACCAAGGCGCGCAACCGCGCCTGCGGGTCGGGCTGCGCCGCCGCTACCGCCTCCCACTCCGCATGGAGCCGCGCGCTGACATCCGCCGCAACCGCCAGCCACAAATCGGCCTTCGTCGGGAAGTGGCGAAAAATCGCGGGCTGAGTGATGCCGACCCGATGCGCCACGTCATTCGTCGTCAGCCGGTCCGGCCCGATCTCATCGGCAAGCGCCAGCACCGCCGAGATAATCTTGGCCTTGCGGTTTTCGGCTGACATGCGTTTGGCCATGTGTTGCCCCTTTAGTTATCCATTGATAACTATCATCACCTGCGCTATCTCACAAGCCAAAGTGTATTACCAAAAGGAGTCGCTCCGATGCCCACCCCCACCGGATATTCACGCACCCAGATCATTCTGCATTGGGTCGCGGTTCTGCTGATCGCGCAGCAATATGTTTTCGGCGATGCCATCGGCCATGCCTGGCGCAGCTTCAAGGACGGTCAGGAGATCGCCTTCAACCCGCTGATCCTTGCCCATGTCGCGGGCGGCGCGGTGGTTTTGCTGCTGACGCTGTGGCGCCTCAGCCTGAAAGCCAAGCTGGGTATCCCCGCTGAAATCGGTGACAACGCCCTGCAAAACCTGATCGCGAAAGTGACGAAACTGGCGCTTTACGGGCTGATGCTGCTCATGCCGATCAGCGGCTCGCTGGCGTGGTTTGGCAATGTCGACATCGCAGCCACGGCCCATAACGTGCTGAAAGTGCTACTTCTTGCGCTGATGGCGCTGCATGTGGTCGGCGCGCTGTTCCACCAGTTCGTGCTGAAGGACAACCTGATGGACCGGATGCGCACACCGCGCTAAGCCAGCCAGTCCACCGCAATCAGCCCGCGCAGGCTGTTGCCCGCAAAAATCGCCCGCGCGGTCGCAAGATCGGCGGGCGTAATTACGCCCTCCTGCCAACCGTCGCGAAGCAGGGTTTCGCGCAGCACACCGGGCAAAAGCCCGCACGCCAGCGCAGGCGTCACGCGCCGCCCCTCCGCCAATTCTGCAAAGACCGAGGTGATCGTGCCCTCGCATATCTCGCCGCGTTCATTGAGGAAAAACAGCTCGTCTAAGCCTGCAGGCAGCGCCGCCCGCGCCGCGTCATAAAGCGCGCGCTGCGTGGTTTTGACCCCAAGCCAGTCGTCGCCAGAGTTCAGACGCGCGTCAGCCAGCCCCACCCGCCAGCGCGCAGGCGTCGCCCCCAAGGCAGCACTGGTCAGATCAAGCCCGCCGCCCGCATCCAGCGTCAGGCGGCAGCGCAAGGGATGGTCCGCCTCGATGCCCGCCACAATCGCCTCTGCCCGCGCCCCATCCAGCGCAAAGCCAAGCCGAGCCGCCGACGCGCGCAGCCGCGCCAGATGCAACGGCCAGCGCCGTGCGCCCTCCTCCGGCCACCAGCCGAAGGTCTCGATCAGACGGGTTCCGTCGGGGATAGTTGCGCAAAACGGCTTTTCCATAGCGCCTCTTCATATTCTGCGGGGGCGGTGCTGTCCCAGACCACGCCGCCGCCCACATTCAGCACGCCCTGCCCGTTCTCGACCAGAAGCGTGCGGATCGCCACGTTGAATTCGGCGCGCCCGTCTGGCGCGGCCCAGCCGATTGTGCCGCAATAGACCTCGCGCGGGAAGGGTTCGAGATCGGCCAGAATTTCCATCGCACGCAGCTTCGGCGCGCCAGTGATAGAACCGCAGGGAAACAGCGCCTGAAATATCTCCGCCAGCCCCGCGTCGGGACGCAGCCGCGCGCGCACGAGGCTCGTCATCTGGTGCACGGTGCGATAGCTTTCAATGTGGAACAGTTCGGGCACATGCACCGATCCGGTTTCCGCCACGCGGCTTATGTCGTTGCGCAAAAGATCAACGATCATAAGGTTTTCCGCGCGGTTCTTCACGTCATTTTGCAGCCAGTCTCGATGCGCCTGATCCTCGGAGGGCGTCTGCCCGCGCGGCATCGTGCCTTTCATCGGGCGGGTCTCGATCATCCGGTCCGCGGCCACACGAAAGAACAGCTCGGGAGAGCGGCAAAGGATGTCGGGCAGCCCCGCGTCCTGACGCACCAGCGCGCCGTGGCCCACGGGTTGATGCGCGACAAGCGCCGCATAAAGCGCCTCGACCGGGCCTTCGGCCTGACAGGTCACAGGGAAGGTGAGGTTCGCCTGATAAATATCGCCCGCACCGATGTAATCATGCACCGCAGCAAACGCCTGCGCGTAACGTTCGCCCAACCATTGCGGCGCCAATGCACCAAGATGACCGCCCGCGGGGGGAAGCTGCGCCGCCACCGACGGCCCAGCATATACCCCAAAGCGGATCAGCGGCAAACGCCGGCCCTCGGGCATCCGCGCGTGCAGACGCGGCTCCAGCGCATAGCCAAGTTCGTAGCTGGCATATCCAGCGACCCAATGCCCCTCGGCGCGCGCGCCATCCAGCGCGGCCAGCGCGGGCGCGACCTCTTCGATGCGATGGGCCTCGATCAGCCGCAGCGGATCGGCAAACGCCGCTGCTTCAGACCCTTCCGGCCCGCGATCAAAGCGGATCTCCACCAGCGAACCTCCTCGCGCAGTCATTCTCTCGCCCCTAGTAGTGGCAGCCACGCACCAGAGCAAGATAGCGCGATCATGCCAGAGCCCCTTGCATCGGGGCGCACCAGAACCGACACTTCCGCGACAGCCACCGAAGGACAAAACCGATGATCGGATACCTGACCCTGATTTTCACCTGCCAGCTACTTGGCGAACTGACGGTCCGGCTGTTGGGCCTGCCCCTGCCCGGCCCAGTTGTGGGGATGGTGCTGCTATTCATCTTTTTGCTGCTGCGTAAATCCGTTCCCGAGGGGCTGGATCAGGCCTCGGGTGGGCTTTTGAAGGCGATGTCGCTTTTGTTCGTGCCGGCCGGAACGGGGGTCATGCTGCATTTTCGCGCCTTGGGAGAGGCGCTTGTTCCCCTCGGGCTTGCGCTTGTGGTTAGCACGTTCCTGACGATCCTGGTGACCGCGAAGATGATGCAGTGGCTCACGAAGGGGAATGCCGATGAATAACCTTCAGGACACATGGGTTTATCTCAGCGCCTCGCCGCTGTTCCACCTGACGCTGACGCTTTTGGCGTTTCAGGCCGCGAACTGGCTGTTCGAGAAAGGCGGGCGCAAGCCGTGGCTGAACCCCGTTCTCGGGGCCGTGCTGGTTGTCGTTGCGGTGCTGACGCTGACGGGCACCGATTACGCCACCTATTTCCAGGGCGCGCAATTCGTGCATTTCCTGCTTGGCCCCGCAACAGTGTCGCTGGCGGTGCCGCTTTATCGGCAATGGCATCGCGTGCGCCGCTCGGCCGTGGCGATTATCGCGAGCCTCCTTGGCGGGTCGCTGGCCGCGATCCTCTCGGCGGTGGGGGTGGCGTGGGTTACAGGGGGCGCGCCCGAGATCCTTGCCTCCATCGCGCCGAAATCTGTCACTGCCCCCGTCGCGATGGCGATCTCTGAACAACTGGGCGGGCTGCCCTCGCTCACCGCCGTTCTGGTGATTGTTACAGGGATTTTGGGGGCGATGTTCGGGCCGATGGTGCTGAATCTTGCGGGCGTGACCGACTGGAGCGCGCGGGGTCTTGCCATCGGAACAGCGAGCCACGGCATCGGCACCGCGCGCGCCTTGCAGGTGAACGAAACGGCGGGCGCTTTTGCGGGGCTGGCGATGGGGCTGAACGCGCTGGCGACGGCGCTTTTGTTGCCGCTGCTTTGGGGAATGCTGTTCTAAAAACTGGGCGGTGTGCAGGCGCTAACCACGCGGCAGGGGGCTGCGCCCGCATTGCGAAACCTGTGCGGCAGGTGGCTTTCGAACGCATAGGCATCACCCGGCCCCAGCACTTTGCGGCTGCCATCCACCGTCACCTCAAGCCGTCCCGAGAGCACCAGCCCCACCTCCTCGCCGGTATGGCTGAGCGGCGTGCGGCCCGTGTCGGCGCCCGGCTGATAGGTCTCGTCCAGCATTTGCAGCGCGCGCCCCGCCCCGCTTTCCCCGATCTGCCGATAGGAAACCCGTCCCTTGCCGATCTCGCGCAGCTCTTCGGCGGCAAAGAAATAGCGTCGCGGCGCCTCTGGCTCGAAGGCGAAAAACTCGGCCAGCCCGACCGGCAGCCCGTCCAGAATACGCTTGAGCGCCCCGATCGTCGGATTAGTGCGCCCCGATTCAATCAGCGAGATCGTCGAATTGGGCAACCCCACGCGACGCGCCAGTTCGCGCTGCGAGACCCCGCGCGCAATCCGCAACAACCGCAGCCGCCCGCCAACATCAACCTCCATCGCGCCCTCCGTTAGGGGTGTTCAGTAATTCGCAACACTGAACATCACATCATTATTTTTCAACCCATTACGCCAACAAGATAAAGGATTGTTTGATTCAGGGGAATAGGGCGAAATAGCGAAAACCGGTATCACCCAAGGAATTCGCCCATGCTTTCGAACGATATGCGCCATGTGACCGAGGCCGACCGCGCCCATGTCTGGCATCACCTTTTGCAACACAAATCGCTTGAGACAAGCGACCCGCGGATCATCGTGCGTGGCAAGGGGATGCGGGTCTGGGACCAGCATGGGAAAGAGTTTCTGGACGCGGTTTCGGGTGGGGTCTGGACGGTAAACGTGGGCTACGGGCGCGAGAGTATCGCCAACGCCGTGCGCGACCAGCTGATCGAGCTGCCCTATTTCGCGCAAAGCGCGGGTTCCATTCCGGGCGCGATCTTTGCCGAGCGCCTGTTGGAGAAAATGCCGGGGCTGAGCCGCGTCTACTATGCGAACTCGGGGTCCGAGGCGAACGAGAAGGTGTTCAAGATGGTGCGCCAGATTTCGGCGCGGCTGCACGGCGGGAAGAAGTCGAAAATCCTGTTCCGCGAGCGCGACTACCACGGTGCGACCATCGCCACCCTTGCCGCCTGCGGCCAGCCCGAGCGCGCGCTGCAATACGGTCCCTTCACCGATGGCTTTGTCGAGGTGCCGCACTGTCTGGAATATCGCAAGCAATGGGATGTCGAAGACTACGGTCAGCGCGCGGCGGATGCGATCGAAGAGGTCATCCTGCGCGAAGGCCCGGATACCGTCGGCCTTTTGTGCCTCGAACCCGTCACTGCGGGCGGCGGCGTGATCACCCCGCCCAAGGGCTATTGGGAGCGCGTGCAAGAGATCTGCCGCAAGTATGACATTCTGCTGCATATCGACGAGGTCGTCTGCGGCATGGGGCGCACGGGCGAATGGTTCGGCTATCAGAACTACGGCATCAAACCCGATTTCGTGACGATGGCCAAGGGCGTGGCCTCGGGCTATGCGGCGATTTCGTGCACGGTGACAACCGAAGCCGTGTTCGAGCAGTTCAAGGACGCCTCGGACCGGCTGAGCTACTTCCGCGACATCTCGACCTTTGGCGGTTGCACTGCCGGCCCCGCCGCCGCGATCGAGAACATGCGCATCATCGAGGACGAGGGGTTGCTTGCAAACACCAAGGCGATGGGTGCGCGGATCACCGACAACCTGCGCGGGCTGATGGAAAAGCACCGCGTCATCGGTGATGTGCGGGGCGCGGGGCTGTTTGCGGGCGCCGAGCTTGTAACCGACCGCACCAGCAAAGAGCCGATCCCCGAAGCGCTTGGCCAAAAGGTCGTGGCCGAGGCGGCCGCGCGCGGCGTGCTGATCGGCATCACCAACCGCTCGCTTACGGGGTTCAACAATACGCTGTGCTTCAGCCCCGCACTGATCTCGACGCCCGACGACATCGACCAGATCACCGAAGCCGTCGATAGCGCCCTGACCTCTGTCTTCGGCTAAAGAAAAAGGCCCCCTTCGGAAAGAAGGGGGCCAGTCTCGTCGATCAGGCTCATTCATTGACCGCCCGAGCCATTCTTTGCCTGGGCCTTCTCGACGTCCGGGACGAGCGCACCCGCCCCCGATCCCTTTAGTTCAGGCGCACGGGCTCGCCCGCGCAAAGCAGCGTCACCGTGGTGCTGGCGCCCTGCATCCGGATGTCGGTCACATCCAGCGGACGGCGATCCAGATCACCGCCCCAGACCTCGATCGAGGCGCCCCCGAAGGTCGCGTCAATCACCGAGGCCAGCGCCTCGCCCGCAAGCTCTGCCTCGATCCCGCCGGGGATCCGTTGCATCGCCATCGGCTGCACGCGCTTGTTTCCGACAATAAGCTCCATCGGGAGCCTCCTTTCCTTATGGCCCGCGGGTCTGCGCGCAGGCCCGATCCCTTAGCTGCACCCAGACGTCGCGCCGCAGGTGTTGCACTTCATGCAGGTGCCGTTGCGCACCAGCGTGTAATTGCCGCAATCGCCGCAGGCCTCGCCCTCATAGCCCTGCATCTTGGCCTTGGTGCGCGCGTCCATCGTCACAGCCCCCGAGGCGACCGAGGTCGAGCAAGCCGCTGCCGCTTTCGCGGTCTCGGGCACCAGCGTATTGAGCGCCGTCACCGGATCGGCCGCGCCCCCGAAGGCCACAGCCCCTGCCCCGCCTTGCAGCACCACAAGCTCTTGCGGCAGGCGCTTGCGCAGATAGCCGGTCGAGGAAATCTGACGCAGCACCTCAAGCGACTTCGACGCGGCCGCCTCGCTTGGCGCCTCGACGTTGCGCTTGCCCTCGTCCTTGCCGCCGCCCAGATCGTCGAACGACGCGCCTTGCGGTTTGACATGCGCCAGATCGGTGCGATCGAGGTAGGAAATCGCCAGCTCGCGGAACACATAGTCAAGGATCGAGGTCGCGTTCTTGACCGAGTCATTGCCCTGCACCATGCCGGCGGGTTCGAACTTGGTGAAGGTGAAAGCGTCAACGAACTCTTCCAGCGGCACGCCGTATTGCAGGCCCACCGAAACTGCGATGGCGAAGTTGTTCATCATCGCACGGAAGCCCGCGCCCTCTTTGTGCATGTCGATGAAGATCTCGCCAAGCGCGCCGTCATCGTATTCGCCGGTGCGCAGATAGACCTTGTGCCCCCCCACAACCGCCTTTTGCGTATAGCCCTTGCGGCGCGAGGGCAGCTTTTCGCGGTGGCTGCGGACGAATTCCTTGACGATCACCTTCTCGATGATCTTCTCGGCCAGCACCTGCGCCTTTTCCTGCGGCGTGCCGGTGGCAAGGATTTCCTCGGCCTCTTCATCATCCTCGATCAGTGCCGAAGCGAGCGGCTGCGACAGCTTCGAGCCGTCACGATACAGCGCATTCGCCTTGATGCCGAGCGACCACGACAGCTCATAGGCCGCCAGCGTTTCCTCGATCGTGGCCGAGTTCGGCATATTGATCGTTTTGGAAATCGCGCCCGAGATGAAGCTTTGCGCCGCCGCCATCATGGTGATGTGGCTGTTGACCGACAGGTAACGCTTGCCCTTCTTGCCGCAGGGGTTGGCGCAATCGAACACGGTCAGATGCGCGGGGTCCAGATGCGGCGCGCCTTCCAGCGTCATCGTGCCGCAAACATGGTCGTTGGCCGCGTCGATCTGCGCCTTGGTGAAGCCAAGATGGCGCAGCATGTCGAAGCTCGGATCGTTCAGCTTTTCGGCCGGAATTCCCAGCGTTTTGGTGCAGAACTCCTCGCCCAAGGTCCACTGGTTGAACACGAAGCGGATGTCAAAGGCAGTCGGCAGCGCCGCGTCGATCTTCTCCAGCTCGCGCGGGCCGAAGCCGTGGCCGATCAGCGCGGTGGTGTTGATGGCGGGGCAATTGCCGATCGAGGCATGGCCGACCGCATAGGAGATGATCTCTTCGATCTGTGCCGAGCCATAGCCTAGCGCCTCAAGCGCGCCCGGAACCGAGCGGTTGATGATCTTGAAATAGCCGCCGCCAGCAAGTTTCTTGAACTTCACCAGCGCGAAGTCCGGCTCGATGCCGGTGGTGTCGCAGTCCATCACAAGGCCGATGGTGCCCGTCGGCGCGATCACCGAGACCTGCGCGTTGCGGTAGCCGTGCTTCTGGCCAAGCTCCAGCGCCTCGGTCCAGGCGTCCTTGGCCAGTTCAACCAGAGCCGGATCGGGGCAGTTTTCGTGGTCAAGCGGCACCGGCAGCACGTCCAGCCCCTCGTAGCCCGAGGTCTGCGCAAGGGCCGCGGCACGGTGGTTGCGGATCACGCGCAGCATGTGGTTGGCGTTTTTCGCATAGCCCGGGAAGGCGCCAAGCTCTGCCGCCATCTCGGCCGATGTCGCATAGGACACGCCCGTCATGAGAGCAGTCAGCGCGCCGCACAACGCGCGCCCCTCGTCCGAGTCATACCCCAGCCCCATGTTCATCAACAGGCCGCCGATATTCGCATAGCCAAGGCCAAGCGTGCGGAAATCATAGGACCGCTGCGCGATTTCCTCGGAGGGGAACTGCGCCATCGTCACCGAGATTTCCAGCGTCACCGTCCAAAGCCGCGTCGCATGCATATAGCTTTCGGCGTCGAACTTACCGTCCTTGAAGAAGGTCAGCAGGTTCATCGAGGCAAGGTTACAGGCCGTGTCATCAAGGAACATATATTCCGAGCACGGGTTCGAGCCGCGGATCTCGCCATCCTCGGGGCAGGTGTGCCACTGGTTGACGGTATCGTGGAACTGGATGCCCGGATCGGCGCAGGCCCAGGCGGCATGGCCCACCTGATCCCACAGCTCGCGCGCCTTCACGGTTTTCGCGACCTTGCCGTCGGTGCGGCGGATCAGCTCCCAATCGGCATCGTCCTTGACCGCCTTGAGGAACGCATTGGTCACCCGCACCGAGTTGTTCGAGTTCTGGCCCGACACGGTGACATAAGCGTTCGAATCCCAGTCGGTGTCATAGGTCGGAAACTCGATGCTGGCATAGCCTTGGCGGGCGTATTGCAGCACACGGTTGACATAGGTCTCGGGGATCATCGAGCGTTTTGCGCTACGGATCGCCTCTTTCAGCGCAGGGTTCTTTGCCGGATCGACCGAGCCCTCGTCCGAGCCGTCAAAGGCGCGGATTGCCTCGAAAATCTTGTTCAGCTCGCGCTCGTGCATCTTCGAGCCAGCCACCAGTGAGGCGACCTTCTGCTCTTCGATGACCTTCCAGTTGACGAATTCCTCGATGTCGGGGTGATCCATGTCAATGATCACCATCTTGGCCGCCCGGCGCGTGGTGCCGCCCGACTTGATCGCGCCCGCCGCACGGTCACCGATTTTCAAAAAGCCCATCAGGCCCGACGATTTACCGCCCCCCGAGAGCGCCTCGCCATCCGCGCGCAGCGACGAGAAGTTGGTGCCTGTGCCCGAGCCATATTTGAACAGGCGTGCCTCACGCACCCACAGGTCCATGATGCCGCCCTGCCCCACCAGATCATCGCGCACCGACTGGATAAAGCAGGCGTGCGGCTGCGGGTGTTCATAGGCCGAGGCCGATTTCGTCAGCTTGCCGGTTTTGAAATCGACGTAGTAATGCCCCTGCGACGGGCCGTCGATGCCATAGGCCCAGTGCAGGCCGGTGTTGAACCATTGCGGAGAGTTCGGCGCGGCCATCTGCTCGGCCAGCATGAAGCGCATCTCGTCATAATAGGCGCGCGCATCGGTCTCGGTGGAGAAATAGCCGCCCTTCCAGCCCCAATAGGCCCAAGCGCCCGCCAGACGGTCGAACACCTGCTTGGCCGAGGTTTCGCCGCCGAACCGTTCGTCCTCGGGAAGTTTGGCCAGGATGTCTTCGTCAGGGACCGAGCGCCACAGGAACTCGGGCACGCCCTTTTCACGCACCTTCTTCACCGCCGCCGGAATGCCCGCTTTGCGGAAGTATTTCTGGGCGAGCACATCGGACGCCACCTGGCTCCAGCCTTTCGGCACCTCGACGGCCTCGTTGCGGAAGACGATCTTGCCGTCAGGATTGCGGATTTCCGAAACGGTGGTGGTAAATTCGATCTCGCCATAAGCTGCGGATTTTGCCGAGGTGAACTTGCGTTCGATTTTCATCTGCCCAGTCCCATAACTTTAAATCAACTTGGGCCGTGGACGGCAGGCACAGGAAAACCAGCCCCGAAAATCGAGGAGAGCCGGAGTGATCGAGGAATCGGCTGTTTGACTGGCTATGTCCCGCGCCCGCCATCGCCACTATATCTGGTGGCTTCACGGCTGACGAGACACAACCTGACGTAGGTTGCAAACGTGGTCAACAAATCTTTGACGCCGGAAACCCTGATTTTTTTGTTGACGCTTTCGGGGGTTGAAAAGGCTTTATTAACACTTCGATTCCTCCACATTGCGCCCTGTGGATAGATGCTGCACAGCCGCATCCCAAATCCCTTTATCTACAAGGCACTGCTGCGCTGCGGACCTGTTTTCTCCGCAAGACTATCCACAGACAGCCCGAAACACCCGCATCTGGCAGGAGTGACCGAAGGGCGCACCCGAGATATACTTAAGACACCCGCCATGAATGCCCAAATTTTAGGCACACCCACTATGCGCGGCGACTCGGGGACGAATCTGCACCACAGATCAGCAAACTTGCCGCGCGGATACACTATATATAGCGATAGAAGGAGAATGGTCGGGGCGGCGAGATTCGAACTCACGACCTACTGTACCCAAAACAGTCGCGCTACCAGGCTGCGCTACGCCCCGACGGTGCGCCCTCTCTATACGAAACAGCGGGGCAAGGGAAAGCCCTCATTCGCACGCAATCGCAGCCGTTTCGGCGGAGACCTCTGGATGCGCAAACGCGGCCCCCTTGGTGATGCGCAATTGCTTCGCCAGACCGCCGTTGATCTCAAGCACAAACCGCGCCGGCGCCCCGGACGGCAGCGGCGTCAGATCGAAGGGGCGCGCGTTTTCCTGCATCCCGACCAGCACACCGCGCGCATCGAAAAACAGGATGTCGAGGGGGATGATCGTGTTCTTCATCCAGAACGCGCGCGGCTTTTCGTCCGGATAGACAAACAGCATTCCCGACAGCCGCGGGAGTTTCGCGCGCTGCATCAATCCGCGTGCGCGTTCTTCTTCGGTGCGGGCAAGTTCGACCTGGAAGCGCGCTATCCCTGCCGGATAGCGCAGCGTCACATAATCTGTCTGACAAGAGATGGCGGGCGGAGCAACGGACAGCTGGTCCGCGCTCGCAACCCAAAGCGGGGCGACGGAGAGCCCCACTGCAACCGCAAAAGCGGCGGCAACCGCGCTTAGTCTTCGCTGCGCAGCGCCGAATCCCAAGACAACACCTGTGCAGCCATGCGGCCGCGCTTACCATCTACAACCCTAAGGCTCACCGCCTCGCCCGGAGCCAGATCGGCAAAACCGGAGCGGCGCAACACTTCCATATGAATGAACACATCTTCCGAGCGCGAGAACACATTGGCAAAGCCAAAGCCCTTGCTCTTCTCGAACCACTTCACCCGCGCCGGCTCCAGCGGCAACGCGAGAATTTCCTCGAGATCGGTTTCCGCAAGCGATTCAATCGGCGCGAGCTGATCTGCCTCGGGCGGTTCGATCGACAGAACCTCGACCGCCTGCACACCACGCGCAGTCGCCTGAGACATCACTTCGATCAGAGAGTTATCCGCAACCGACGACTGGCCGAAGTTGCGTAGCACATTTGCGTGAAGCAGGATGTCAGACCCACCTTCGGGGTCGATGATAAATCCGAATCCTTTGACCGGGTCGAACCATTTCACCCGACCGACGACTTTCACGAGCTTATGCAAATCTTGTTGCATGCCTATTTCCCATTCAAACAGCGCGCCCGTCCGTCGCCCCCCGGCCGCGCTCACATCACTACGCTTTCAGTGTCACACCATATCGGAAAGGATCAAGAGGAAAAGTAAGGTTTTCCTTACCTCTTCGTTTCACGAAGCGTGAAATATACGAAAGAACCGGAAAGTGTCAGGGGTTCAGGCGCGAAATAACCCATTGGTCAGTTGACGTTTCGCGGCTCCAGCGGAAGCGGTCGTGCAACCGGAACGCCCCGTCTGCCCAGAACTCGATTTCCAGGGGCGTGATCCTGATGCCGCCCCAGAACGGCGGGCGCGACGGGTTCGGCCCCTGCTTTGCGGTGACTTTCGCGACCTCCGCCATCAGTGACGCGCGCGAAGACAGCGGCTGGCTTTGATGCGAGGCCCACGCCCCCAGACGTGATTTCAGCGAGCGGGAGGCATAATAGGCATCCGCCTGCGGCCCCTCCTCTTTTTCGCAAATCCCGCGCACCCGCAGCTGACGGCGCTGGCTTTTCCAATGCATCACGAATGCGGCCTTGCCCGCGTGGTCGATCTCTTGCGCCTTGGCAGAACCGTAATTCGTATAGAAGACAAACGCCCCGCCCGAGGGTGCGTCGATATGCTCGATCTCTTTCAGCAGAACCATGCGCGCATTGGGCATCCCCTGCGCATCGACCGTGGCCAGCGCAATTGCGTTCGGATCGTTGATCTCGGTCTCGCTGGCCGCATCCAGCCAGTCTTGCGCGATGCGGAACGGGTCACTGCCTGCGAAAATACCGGTTCTGTCGCTCATTGGTGCCTCCTTGGTTGTGCCATAGATAGGCCGCCCGCGCGGATCAGGCCAGAGCGAAGAACGCCTGCGCCTCATGAACCGAAGTCTTGATGCGCCCCGCGCTTTCCCTTAAAGCTTTCGCACTTACTTTAGGGAAACGGGGAAGTTTCATGTCGAACAACCTGATGGCGGGCAAACGCGGCCTTATTATGGGCCTTGCGAATGACAAATCTATTGCCTGGGGGATCGCGAAAACGCTTGCCGATGCGGGCGCCGAGCTTGCCTTTTCGTATCAGGGCGATGCGCTGAAAAAACGCGTCGAGCCGCTGGCTGCGCAGCTTGGATCGGATTTCCTGGTCGAATGCGATGTGTCGGACGGCGAGTCGATGGATGCGCTGTTTGCGGAAATCGAGAAACGCTGGGGCAAGATCGACTTCCTCGTCCATGCGATCGGCTTCTCGGACAAGGCCGAGCTTCGCGGGCGCTATGTCGATACCTCGCGCAGCAATTTCGCGATGACGATGGACATCTCTGTCTATTCCTTCACCGCAGTTTGCGCGCGCGCCTCGCGCCTGATGTCCGAGGGCGGCTCGCTTTTGACGCTGACCTATTACGGCGCCGAGCAGGTCATGCCGCATTATAACGTGATGGGTGTGGCCAAGGCGGCGCTTGAAGCGTCGGTGAAATATATCGCCGAGGATCTGGGCAAGGACGGCATCCGCTGCAACGCGATCTCGGCTGGCCCGATCAAGACGCTTGCCGCGTCGGGCATCGGTGACTTCCGCTATATCATGAAGTGGAACGAGCTGAACTCGCCGCTGCGCCGCAACGTCACGCAAGAAGAGGTCGGTAAGGCCGCGCTTTACCTCTTGTCGGATCTCGGCTCTGGCACGACGGGCGAAAACCTGCACGTTGATGCGGGCTATCACGTTGTCGGCATGAAGGCGGTGGATGCGCCTGACATCGACGTCGTCACGGGCCGCAAGGAGTAACCCATCATGAGCCTCGCCGCCTTTGCTGCGATCTATTTCGTGCATCTGGCGGCGGCCATTTCGCCGGGGCCAGCCGTTCTGCTGGCCGCGCGCACCAGCCTGCGTGAAGGCTTTGGTCGCGGCGCATGGCTGGCGGTGGGGATCGGGCTTGGCGCCTGCATCTGGGCGGTCGCGGCCTTCTTCGGGCTGGCGGTTCTGTTCAAACTTGCGCCGCCCCTGCTGACCGGCCTGAAATATGTGGGCGCGGCCTATCTGCTCTATCTGGCCTATAAGATGTGGCGCCACGCCCCCGAGCCGATGTCGATGGACATCCCCGAAGGCCATGCCGCGCGCTCGCGCCTTGAGCTGGTCTGGCTTGGCATTGCGACCCAGCTTGCCAACCCGAAACCGGCGGTGTTCTTCGGCACGATCTTTTTGACCTTCGTGCCGCCTGCCGCGCCGGTCTGGGTCTATCTGGTGATCCTCGGGATCATCTTCTTCAACGATGCGGGCTGGAATGTGATCGTCGCGCGGATTTTCTCGCTCGAACGCACGCGGCGCGGCTATCTTAACCTGAAAACACTGATCGACCGGGTTTTCGGCGGGCTTCTTGGGATGCTTGGCCTGAAACTCGCACTGGACTGAGGAGAGACGGGATGACCGAATTCCTGCCCCACGAAAAAGGCTTTCACGTCAGCTGGGACCAGCTTCACCGCGACGCCCGCGCGCTGGCGTGGCGTCTGGATGGCAAAGGCCCGGATGATGGCGCGTGGAAGGCCGTTGTCGGGATCACACGCGGCGGGCTTGTTCCGGCGGCGATTGTGGCGCGCGAGCTGGACATCCGCGTCGTTGATACGATCTCGGTGAAATCCTACTCGCACCAGACCCAACGCGAGGCGATGGTCACCAAACAGCCTCAGGCCGATCTGATGGGCGACGGCACCGGTATTCTGGTCGTGGACGATCTGGTCGACTCGGGTAAAACGCTGGAGTTGGTGCGCAAGCTCTTCCCGAAGGCGCATTTCGCCACCGTTTATGCCAAACCCAAAGGCCGCGAGCAGGTGGACACCTTCATCACCGAGGTCAGCCAGGATACCTGGATCTTCTTCCCGTGGGACATGGCGCTGCAATACGTTCAGCCCTATCGCGGCACGGATTGATCCCTACCCTAAGAAAATGTCTTATGCGCCCCGATCTTCGGGGCGTATTCATTTGGGGCCGCGAAAGCGGCCTGCCCCGCGCAGAATTGATGCTCCTTCGTGCGGGGCGCGCGCGCCAAGCCTTGCGGCCATCCTGCCAAAGCCCTAAACACCCCGAAACGGCCTGAAATTGCGGGAGGAGCCCCTATGTCCAATAAGCTGCGCAGCCACGGCAAAAGCGCGATCGTCTGGGTTCTTCTGGCGATGCTGGTTCTGGGTCTCGGGGGCTTTGGCATCTCGAATTTCGGCGGGCGTCTGGCGGCGATCGGCTCGATCGGGGAAACCGATGTGACGGTCAACGATTTCGCCCGCGCGATGCGCAACCAGATGAACGCCGCCGCCCAGAACACGGGCCGCCCGATGACGCTGGACGACGCCCGCGCGGTGGGTCTTGACCAGCAGGTGAAGGCTGCTTTGTTTGGTGAGGCCGCGCTGAACGAGGCCGCGCGCCTCATCGGCATTTCCGCAGGCGATCAGGAGCTGCACAAGGAAATCACCAGTGCTGAGGCGTTTCAGGGGCTGGACGGCAAATTCGACCGCGAGACCTATCGCCTGACGCTGCGCCAACAGGGCTTTACCGAGGCACAGTTCGAAACCAATCTGCGTCAGGACATCGGCCGCTCGATCCTGCAAGGCGCGGTCGCTTCGGGCATTCCGGCGCCCTCCGCCGCCTCTGACGCCTATCTTGGCTTTATCGGTGAGACCCGCGATCTGGTCTGGGCCGAAGTGACGCAAGCCGATCTGACCGAGGCTCTGCCCGAGCCGACCGAGGACGAGCTGACCGCCTTCCATCAGGCACATTCCGATGCCTTCACCGCACCCGAAACGCGCCAGATCACCTATGTCTGGCTGACACCCGCGATGCTGCTGGATCAGGCATCCCCCGATGAGGCAACGCTGCGCGCCACCTATGACGCCCGCATCGACGACTATGTGCAGCCCGAAAAGCGCATCGTTGATCGCTTGGTCTATCCCTCGGCCGAAGAGGCCGCCGCCGCGAAAGCCCGCGTTGACGCAGGCGAAGCCACCTTTGCCGATCTGGCCGAGGCGCGCGGCCTGACGCTGGACGATACCGATATGGGCGAGGTCTCGAAGGCCGAGCTTGGCGCGGCAGGCGCGGCTGTGTTCGGTCTTGATGCGCCGGGCGTCGTTGGCCCGATCGACACCGATCTCGGCCCTGCGCTGTTCTCGATGAACGTGATTATCGCGCCGCAAGAAACCACCTTCGAGGAAGTCCGCGACGAACTGGCCGCCGAGGCCGGAAACGACCGCGCGCGCCGGATGATCGGTGATATGACCTCGGACCTTGAGGACCGTGTCGCGGGTGGATCGACGCTGGAACAGATTGCCGAAGAAACCGACATGCAGCTTGGCTGGATTTCGCTTGGGCCGAACAGCGAAGAGAAAATCGCGGGCTACGAGGAATTCCGCTCGGTGGCCCGGAAAGTCACGCAAGAGGACTTCCCCGAGCTGGCCAACCTGCCCGATGGCGGCCTTTTCGCGCTGCGCCTTGACGGCGTCACCGCAGCCGCGCTGATCCCGTTTGACGTGGTGCGCGATCAGGTGGCCGCAGCCTGGCGCGCCGATCAGCTTGCACAACGCAAAGCCGCCCGCGCCGAAGAGATTGCCGCCGGACTGTCGGCAGAGACCGCGCTTGGCACAACCGGCATGATCGTGACCAAAGTGACCGCGCTCAATCGTGGTGGCTTTGTCGAAGGCGCGCCGATGGGCTTTGGCGAGCAGGTCTTCGCGCTGGCCGCTGTTGGCGATGCAATCGTTGTGTCGGATGGCGAGACCATCGCTGTCGCGCAGCTTGTCTCGATCAATCCGGTCGATGCAGCAGATCCGAAGAACGCACAGATCCGCACCATGGTCGACACGCAGCTTGCGCAATCGCTTGCCGGCGATGTTCTTGATTATTACGCACGCGCCATTCAGGCCGAAGCGGGGCTGAGCCTCGACACGGCTGCGATCAACGCTGTGCTGTCGCAGATGCAGTAAGGAGGCCCGCGTATGGTAGCTCTGTCCCCCTCCTTCGAGGCGTTCGAGGCGGCCTGGACCAAAGGCGAGAACCAGCTTGTCTACGCGCGTCTGGCCGCTGATCTGGACACGCCGGTTTCGCTGATGCTCAAGCTCGCGGATGCGCAGAAAAACTCGTTCATGCTTGAATCCGTCACCGGCGGCGAGGTGCGCGGACGCTACTCGATCATCGGCATGAAGCCCGATGTGATCTGGGAATGCCGGGGCGAGGCCGCGCGGATCAACCGCAATGCGCGTTTCGAAGAGGTCTACGAAGACCTGCCCGGCCATCCGTTCGAAAGCCTGCGCGCCCTGATCGCTGAAAGCCGGATCGAGATGCCGGACGACCTGCCTTCGGCTGCGGCGGGGCTTTTCGGCTATCTGGGCTACGACACGATCCGTCTGGTCGAGCATCTGCCAAATGTGAACCCCGATCCGATCGGCGTGCCTGATGCGGTGCTGATGCGGCCTTCCGTCGTGGCGGTTCTGGATGGCGTCAAGGGCGATGTGATCCTTTGTGCGCCCGCGTTCCAGGGCTCGGGGCTGTCGGCCCGCGCGGCCTATGCACAGGCCGCCGAGCGCGTGATGGATGCGCTGCGCGATCTGGACCGCGCGCCCGCGCAAAGCCGCGATCTGGGCGAGGCTGCGCAAGTGGGCGAGATGCGCTCGAACTTCACCAAAGAGGGCTATATGGCCGCGGTGGAGAAGGCCAAGGACTACATCCGTGCGGGCGATATTTTTCAGGTCGTCCCCGCGCAGCGCTGGTCGGCAGATTTCCCGCTGCCGCCGTTTGCGCTTTACCGCAGCCTGCGCCGGACGAACCCCTCGCCGTTTATGTTCTTCCTCAATTTCGGTGGTTTCCAGATTGTCGGTGCCAGCCCGGAAATCCTCGTGCGGCTGCGCGAGAACGAGGTGACGATCCGCCCGATCGCAGGCACCCGCCCGCGCGGCGCGACACCGGCCGAGGACAAGGCGCTGGAAGAAGACCTGCTCTCGGACAAAAAGGAACTGGCCGAACACCTGATGCTTCTGGATCTGGGGCGCAACGACGTGGGGCGCGTGGCCAGGATCGGCACCGTCCACCCGACCGAAAAGTTCATCATCGAGCGGTATTCGCACGTCATGCATATCGTCTCGAACGTGGTGGGCGAATTGCGCGACGATCAGGATGGGCTGTCGGCGCTGCTGGCAGGTCTGCCAGCGGGCACCGTTTCGGGCGCGCCCAAGGTCCGCGCGATGGAGATCATCGACGAGCTGGAACCCGAAAAGCGCGGCATCTATGGCGGTGGCGTCGGCTATTTCGCGGCCAATGGCGAAATGGACATGTGCATCGCGCTGCGCACGGCGGTGGTAAAGGACCAGACGCTTTACATCCAGGCCGGTGGCGGGGTTGTCTTCGACTCCAGCCCCGAAGGCGAATACGAAGAAACCGTCAACAAATCCAAAGCTTTGCGCAAAGCAGCCGAGGATGCGGGGCTGTTTGCACGCGGCAATAACTGACCCGCTTAAGGCGACATGAAAACGCCCGCCATGATCGGATCATGGCAGGCGTTTTTTTCATTTCGCGGGCTTATTCGTCGCCCAGAACCAGCCCCGAGGCGGGCGCCAAGGTCACCACCCCTTCGGCGGCGGGCAGCCATTTCTGCAAGCCCGAAACGCTTTCGGGCCAGCCGCTAAGCATCACCGCGACCTGCCCGTCACGCTGCGCCTCAAAGGCGGCGCGCCCAAGCATCCGCTCGATCACGGTGTCGCGGTCGCGCGCGGCGTCGATCTCACGCCACAATTCGATATGCGGCACGCCCGCGCCTTCAGCCAGTTGCGCCGCCGCATTCAGCCCCTTTTGCTGCGTGATCAACCCCAACCCCTCGCGCGCGAGCACCGCGACCATCGCCTGCGCCAGCGGGCGTTTGTTCTGGAACACCGATTTCGGCCCGTCCATGATCGCAATCGCCTCGGGGATTTGCTGGCGCCACGCCTCGACAGCGACCTCTACATCGGTCGGGACGGCATTGGCGGGCAGATCCGAGGCGAGAATTGCAACCTCCAGCCCTGCGCGGCGATAATCAGCAGCCGCCTCGCGCGCATCGGGGCGCGAGGGATCAATCGCCACGGTCACCGGCGCACCAAGCGCTTTGAGGGTCTGCGGATCAAGCCCGCCCGCCGCAACGCCGACATCCACAAGCACCACCGAGAAAAGCGGCCCGCCATCCGTCGAAAGGAAATCCGTCGCATAGCGCTGCAAGGGCGATACCGTTTCCGACACCGGCTCCGTTTCCGGCTCCTCCGCTGTGGCATCCCCGATCCGCGGCAGGCGGTTGGTCACAATCGCGGGGTCGGCGCTTAAGCCGCCCACCTCTTGGCCCATCGGTTTGCTAGGCTCCTGCGCCGAGAACACGCGCGGCATTTCGGCAGCATCGGGCAGCCCGGCAGGCAGCTCGAGCGGTTTCTCCGACGGCAGCCCCAGCACAGCCGCGTCAGTCTCATTCAGGTCGGGCTGCTCGGGTGCGGTCACTTCGCCCGCCATCTGACGCGCAGCCTCCTCGGCGGACACGACCGAGCCATCGGGCATCAGCATTTGCGATCCATCCCCCAGAACAATCGGCATCTGGTCAGGGCTATCCGGCGCAGGCGCGATGTCCGGCTCGTTTGGGGTAACGACTTCGACCTCGGCAGAGCTGGCACTCTCTTCCACCCCGCCAAGCTGCGGCACCGTTACCTCACCGGGGGGCGGCACAGGCACCGGAGCCTCTGCCTCGGGCGGGGTCTCCATCGCTTGCGCGGGCGCCTCGGTCATCGGCTGGGGTGCGGGCTCTGGCACGGCTTCGGGGCGCGCGGCGGGGGCGGTATCGGCAATGGCAATCCGGTCGGGCGTATCCTCGGGCGGCGCAACACCGGGGGCCGAAGGGGCCGCAAGTGTCGGCGCCTGCGGCGGCGCGGGGCGTGCGGGTGCGGTATCGCCCTGTCCCTTGGCAAACTCGGACCCCGCCGGAACCTCGACAATCGTCGGAGCTGCCGCAACGGGTTCAACCTTCGCAGGCATCCGCGCGGCAGACAAGGCCGCCGCCAGATGCGCACCGGGGGTCTCGGGCAAGGGCAGCACCAGCGACATCGCCCCCAGACCAAGCGCAGCCAGCACGCCCCCCGTTCCAAAACCAGCGATCACACCACGCATCTTCTGCCTGCTCCCTCGGTTTCTTTGCCCATTTCCGCGCCCTTCGCGGGGCTTTCAGCCCTTGACCCCGACGCAGGGCTCTGACCATCTATAGCGCGACGAATTTTCCGGTTCACCCCCAAATGCCGGAGACAGCCCCGAAAAGCCCATCCGGGCCAAAGACGAAAGCCGAGAGCCATGCTTCTGCTCATCGATAACTATGACAGCTTTACCTACAACCTTGTCCATTACTTTGGCGAGCTTGGCGCGGATGTGAACGTCGTGCGCAATGATGCGCTTGATGTGCAAGAAGCGATGGGCATGGGGGCCGAAGCGATTGTGCTCTCGCCCGGGCCTTGCGATCCGGCGCAGGCGGGGATCTGCCTGCCGCTGACGCTGGCGGCTGCCGAGGCGGGTGTGCCGCTTTTGGGGGTCTGCCTTGGCCATCAGACGATTGGTCAGGCATTCGGCGGCAAGGTCGTGCGCGCGGGCGAGATCGTGCACGGCAAGATGGGCGAGATCATCCACGAAGGCAAAGGCGTGTTCCGCGGCCTGCCCTCGCCCTTCCTTGCGACGCGCTACCACTCGCTGGTGGTCGAACGCGAGACCCTGCCCGACTGCCTTGAGGTCACCGCCTGGCTTGAGGATGGCACGATCATGGGACTGCGTCACAAGACGCTTCTGATCGAGGGCGTGCAATTCCACCCCGAGTCGATTGCCTCTGAACACGGCCATCAGATGATCCGCAACTTCCTCGAAGAGGCCAAGGTAAAGGTGAGCGCATGAGCGACTTGATGAAACCCCTGATTTTCGCGGCCTCCGAAGGGCCGCTCAGCCGCTCGCAGGCGGAAGAGGCGTTCGGGTTGCTGTTCGAGGGTCAGGCGACGCCCGCGCAAGTGGGCGGCTTTCTGATGGCGATGCGCGCGCGCGGCGAGGCCGTGTCGGAATACGCTGCCGCCGCCGCGACGATGCGCGCGAAATGCGTGCCCGTCAAAGCCCCCGAAGGCGCGATGGATATTGTCGGCACCGGCGGCGACGGGATGGGGACGCTGAATATCTCGACCGCGACGGCCTTTGTCGTGGCGGGCGCAGGCGTGCCGGTCGCCAAGCACGGCAACCGCAATCTTAGCTCGAAATCGGGTGCGGCGGATGCGCTTGGCGCGCTTGGGATCGAGGTGATGAAGGGCGCAGAAACCGTTGAGCGCGCACTCGCCGAAGCCGGGATCGGTTTCATGATGGCGCCGATGCACCATCCGGCGATGAAACATGTGATGCCCGTGCGCCAAGAGCTTGGTTGCAAAACGATTTTCAACATCCTCGGGCCGCTGACCAACCCTGCTGGCGTCAAGCGGCAGCTGACCGGCGCTTTCGCGCCTGACCTGATTTACCCGATGGCCGAGACGCTGAAGGATCTGGGGTCGGAAAAGGCGTGGCTCGTGCATGGCGAGGACGGGATGGACGAGATTTCCATCACCGGCCCGACCTCGGTTGCGGTGCTCGAAGATGGCAAGATCAAGGGGCGCACCATCCACCCCGAGGATGCGGGGCTGCCCGTTCACCCCTTGCGCGATATTCTGGGCGGTGCACCAGCCGAGAACGCCGCTGCCCTGCGCGCTCTTCTGGAAGGCGCGACGGGGGCGTATCGCGATGCGGTTCTGTTCAACGCCGCTGCTGCGCTGATCGTGGCGGATAAGGTTTCCGACCTGAAATCGGGAGTCGAACTGGCTGCGGAAAGCATCGCTTCGGGTAAGGCGTTGCACGCGCTCGATACGCTGGTTCGCATCTCGCAGGAGGCCCAATGAGCAATATCCTCGACAAGATCAAAGCCTATAAGCTTGAGGAAATCGCCGCCGCCAAAGCCGCGCGTCCCTTGGGCGGGGTCGAGGCAGAGGCCCGCGCGCAAGACCCCACGCGGGGCTTTGCCAAGGCCTTGGCCGCAAAGGCAGAAACCGGCTACGGGCTGATCGCCGAGATCAAGAAAGCCTCGCCCTCCAAAGGGTTGATCCGTCCCGATTTCGACCCGCCCGCGCTGGCGCGCGCCTATGAGGCAGGCGGAGCGGCCTGCCTGTCCGTGCTGACCGACACGCCCTCGTTCCAGGGCGCGCCCGAGTTCCTGCGTGCCGCCCGCAGCGCCTGTTCTCTGCCCGCGCTGCGCAAGGATTTCCTCTATGACACCTATCAGGTCGCCGAGGCCCGCGCCTGGGGGGCAGATTGCATTCTGATCATCATGGCGTCGGTCGAGGATGCGCTGGCGGTCGAGCTTGAGGATGCGGCCTTCGGTTGGGGCATGGATGTGCTGATCGAGGTCCATGACCGCGCCGAGCTGGACCGCGCGCTGAACTGCCTGAAGTCCCCGCTTCTGGGGGTGAATAACCGTAACCTCAAGACCTTCGAGGTAACGCTGGATGTTACGCGCGAACTGGCCCCCGCAATCCTTGACGCGGGTCGCGATCTGGTTTGCGAAAGCGGGATATTCACGCCCGCCGATCTGGCCGATATGGCCGCTGTCGGCGCGCGCCGCTTCCTGATCGGCGAAAGCCTGATGCGCCAGACGGATGTTGAAACCGCCACCCGAACCCTGCTGGAGGTCGCATGAGCCTGACCCATTTTGACGCGCAGGGGCAGGCCCATATGGTCGATGTCTCGGACAAAGCCCATACCGACCGCGTGGCCGTGGCCGAAGGCGCGGTGATGATGCGCCCCGAGACGCTGGACTATGTGCTGCAAGGCACCGCCAAGAAGGGCGATGTACTGGGGATCGCGCGGATTGCGGGGATCATGGCGGCGAAAAAGACCTCGGATCTGATCCCGCTGTGCCACCCCCTGCCGATCACCAAAGTCGCGCTTGAGCTGACGCCTGACCCCGATTTGCCCGGCGTGCGGATTTCCGCGACCGTCAAAACCTCGGGTCAGACCGGCGTCGAGATGGAGGCGTTGACGGCGGTCTCTGCAGCGGCGCTGACCGTCTATGACATGCTCAAGGCGGTCGAGAAGTCGATGCAGATCGGCGGCATCCGCGTAACCCTGAAAGATGGCGGCAAATCAGGCCGTTACGAAGCATAACGAAGGTAGAAAAACAATGATTTCGGTGGAAGAGGCGCTGGCATTGGTTCTGGATCTGGTCGCGCCGCTCGGGTCCGAAAGCGTGCCGTTGCGGGCCGCTTTGGGCCGCGTGATGGCCGCGCCTGCCAAGGCTCGCCTGACACAGCCGCCGTTTTCTGGCTCTGCGATGGATGGCTACTGGCTGGCATCGGCGGACCACCAGCCGAATGCCACGCTGGCGGTTATCGGGGAATCCGCTGCCGGGCGCAGCTTTGGCGGAACGCTTGGCGCGGGTCAGTGCGTCCGCATCTTCACCGGCGCGCCCGCGCCCGCCGAGGGCGGCATCGTCGTGCTGCAGGAAAACGTCACCCGCGAGGGCGAGACGATCACCCTTGGCGCCGATCTTGATCCGCGCGACAACATCCGCCCGCGCGGTCAGGACTTTGCCGAAGGGCAAGAGTTCCACCCTGCTCGCCCGCTGACTGCCGCCGATCTGGGGCTTCTGGCCGCGATGAATGTCGCAAGCGTCGAGGTCCGCCGCCGTCCCGAGATCGCGATCATCTCGACCGGCGACGAGCTGGTGATGCCCGGAGAAGCCCCCGGGCCGGATCAGATCATCTGCTCGAACAACTTTATCGTGGGCGCCCTTGCTGAAGCTGCAGGTGCCACCGTGCGGATGTTGCCGATCGCGCAAGACACGCATGAAAGCCTGCGCACGGTTTTCGCGCTGGCCGAGGGCGCCGATCTGGTGCTGACCTCGGGCGGGGCTTCGGTTGGCGAGCATGACCATGTGGGCGAAGTCGCGGCAGAACTGGGCCTTGAGCGCAGCTTCTGGAAGCTTGCGATGCGCCCCGGAAAGCCCCTGATGGCGGGGCGTATGGGCAAGGCCGCGATGCTCGGCCTGCCGGGCAATCCGGTCTCTGCCGCCGTTTGCGCGCATCTGTTCCTGATCCCGATGATCCACCGGATGCTGGGGCTGGACGCGGGCCACCAGACGCGCGCCGCCGTTTTGGGCCGCGACACCGGCCCCACCGGCCCGCGCACCCACTACATGCGCGCGCGGCTGACCGAAGGCGCGGCCCTGCCGGTGATCACCCCCTTCGACAATCAGGATTCCGCCATGCTCTCGGTTCTGGCCGAGGCAGACGCGCTTCTGATCCGTCCGCTTGGCGATGGTCCGCGCAAAGCAGGTGACGAGGTGCAGTTTATCCCGTTACGCTAAGCCCGAGTTGACACGAAAGCGGAACAGCATTAGAACATCAAGTGAACTCTTGATGGTTTTCTTCGCGAGGATAGTCTCATGTTGACGCGCAAGCAGATGGAATTGCTGGAATTTATCCAAAAGCGGATGGCGAAAGACGGCGTTCCTCCTTCGTTCGACGAAATGAAGGACGCGCTGGATCTGCGCTCGAAATCGGGCATCCACCGGCTGATTACGGCACTGGAGGAACGCGGCTTCATCCGCCGCCTCGCCCATCGCGCGCGCGCCATTGAGATTGTGAAGCTCCCCGAGGCGCTGGAGGCCAAGGGGGCGCGCACGGGCTTCGCGCCCAAGGTGATCGAAGGCGACAAGACCGACCCGCCGCGCGGCGCGATGACGATCGAGGCCGCAGGCGCGCTTGAACTGCCGGTGATGGGGCGAATTGCCGCCGGTGTGCCAATCGAAGCGATTTCCGAGGTGTCACACCACGTCGCCGTGCCGGGGTCGATGGTGTCGGGCCGGAGCGAGCATTACGCGCTAGAGGTCAAGGGCGACTCGATGATCGAGGCGGGGATCAATGACGGCGATGTTGTCGTGATCCGCTCGCAAGGCACGGCTGATAACGGCGATATTGTTGTGGCTTTGGTCGAGGGGCACGAGGCGACGCTCAAGCGCTTCTACCGCCGCAACGGGATGATCGCACTTGAGGCCGCAAACCCCGCCTATGAAACGCGCCTTCTGCGCGACGATCAGGTCAAGGTTCAGGGCCGCCTAGTCGGGCTGATCCGCAGCTATTGACGCCCCCAAGGACGCGCGCCCGCGCTCTCGGTCGCGGTCAGCCAGCGCCCGTCGGGCATCAGGGCGGACGCCCCGGTCTTATCCAGCCGACGCTTGTCCCACAGGTCGCAACCTGACCAGTCCCCGCGCGGCGCATAGCGGTTCATCACCACAATCGCGCCGCCAGCGCAGGTTTCGGGCAGGTGATCCTCGGCGGTTTTTCCTGTCAGATGCACCACGGTGCGCCCGTTGAGGCTTGCCCGACGCAGCGCCTTTTCTCCGCTGAACCCCGCCCGCTTTGCAGCCCTTTCCGGCGCGGTCGCATCGCCATCCGCCTCTAGCCAGCGTCCCGCAACAAATCGCGCCACGGGTTTCGACAGCGTTAACCCCTCGGCCCCGCGCAGGGCGATAAGCTCTCCTTCGGGCGCGAGCAACAAATCTGGGCGCGGGGCGTAACCCCATTTCAATAAAGCGAAAATCAGCGCGGCAACCGCCCCCCCGCGCAGCACACGCCCGCCCAGAATTGCCCCTGCCGCCGCCAGAGCCAACACGGGCAGCACAAACCACGGCGGCGCGGGCACCGCAAAGACCGCGCCTTCCAGCCCCGCGACCATCTCGGCCACCCAGAGCATCCACGCGATGCCCTTGCCCATCACCCAAAGCGCCGCCCCTGACAGGCCAAGGGGCGCCAACAACCCCGCCAGAACGCCCGCAGGCATCACAACCGTCCCCATCAAGGGCACCGCCAGAAGGTTCGCCAGCAACCCGTATTCCGAAACCCGATGGAAATGCGCCGCCGTAACCGGCGCGGTCGCCAGCCCCGCCACGACCGAGGTCAGCACCAGCATCGCCACTGGCCGGATCACGCGTGGGATATGGGGCGCGACGCGCGACCAATGTTCAAACGCCACGATAAGCGCGACAGTCGCCGCAAAGGACATCTGGAACCCCGGCTCGACAAGGCTTTCGGGACGCCAGAGCAGGATCAGCAATGCTGCCAGAGCCACCGTCCGCAGGCTGATCGCGCGCCGATCCAGCATCACCGCCACCAGCATCACCGCCGCCATGATAAAGGCGCGCTGCGTCGCGACCTGCGCCCCTGCGACCCAAAGGTAAACACCCGCCGCGATCAGCGCCAGAACCGCCGCGATTTTCTTGACCGGCCAGCGCAACGCTATGGGTGGCACAAGCGCCAGCCCATAGCGCACCAGCCCGAAGACAAAGCCCACCACCAGCCCCATATGAAGCCCCGAAATAGCAATCACATGAAACAGGTTCGAATCGCGCATGATCTGGCGGGTTCGCTCGGAAATCCCCGAGCGGTCTCCGGTCAGAAGCGCCGCCGCGACCGCGCCCTCCTGCCCTGCAAGCCGCGCCTGAACCGCCGCAGACAGGCGCAAGCGCAACCGATACCCCGCCAGCAAGCGGTCATTCTCCGCCGCAGGCGCAGTAATCAGAACCGGCGCGCGGGTGTAGCCCAAACCACCAAGCTCCTGAAACCATGCGAGACGGCGGAAGTCGAACCCTTCGGGCGAGGCCGGACCGTTGGGGGGCTGCAAATGCGCGGTCAGCATGACGCGTTGTCCGGGGTCGGGCAACGCGGGTTGATCTCCGTAAAGCGCCACGCGCACCCGTGCAGGCGTAACCTCCGTCGCCACTGTGGGGAGATAGACCCCGTCCAGCGTCAGGCGCGGCGCATCCTTGGCCGAGCGGTCGATCGCGACAACCCGCCCCTCGACCGGCCCGTAATACCGCCCCTCCAGCACCGGCGCGGCTACCGATTGCGCGCGCAAGGCGGCCAGCAAAACCCCAAGCATCATCATCGCCAGAACCGCCGCCGGAAGCTGCCCCCAAACTGCGCCGCGCGCCCAAGCCCAAAGCGCAAGCAGCGCGACACAGGCCAACGCCATAAGCGCCCCGATCTCCGGCTCGACGGGCAGTGCAAAATACCCCCCGATTCCGCAGCCAAGCCCGATGGGCAGCCACAGCACCAGATCGGCGCGCGCCGCCGCCAGCGCACCCGACACGCGCCAAATCCACTGAAAAGGGGAATTTCCCGCCCGTAACGGCGCGACCTGCCCTCCGCCCGCTGTTCCCACGCTTGTTTCTCCGCGCAAGGCTGCTTATGCATCCACCCGAGAAAGCCTACGGGCTTATGGTTTCCGAAAGGTTAATGCGCCTTGGCAATCCCTAAGAGGCGTTAAGAAAGGCTGCCCCATGAGCGACCAGATCGTCACCCGCTTTGCCCCCTCGCCGACCGGCTATCTGCATATCGGCGGCGCGCGCACGGCGCTGTTCAACTGGCTTTACGCCCGTGGCCGTGGCGGCAAGTTCCTGCTGCGGATCGAGGATACCGACCGCGAACGCTCGACCCCCGAGGCGACGGCAGCGATCCTGAAAGGGCTGGACTGGCTGGGTCTCGATTACGATGGCGAGCCGCTAAGCCAGTTCGCCCGCGCACCCCGCCACCGCGAAGTGGCCGAGGCAATGCTGGCCGCTGGCCGCGCCTATAAATGCTTTGCCACGCAAGACGAAATTCAGGCCTTCCGCGATGAGGCCCGCGCCGACGGGCGCTCGACCCTTTACCAAAGCCCCTGGCGCGACGCAGATCCTTCTACCCACCCCGATGCACCCTATGCCGTGCGCCTGAAAGCCCCGCGCGACGGCGAGACCGTGATCCGCGACGAGGTGCAGGGCGAGGTCACGATTCGCAATGACCAGCTGGATGACATGGTTTGTTTACGCTCTGATGGTACGCCGACCTATATGCTGGCTGTTGTTGTCGACGATCACGATATGGGCGTGACCCACGTCATCCGCGGGGATGACCACCTGACCAATGCCGCGCGTCAGATCCAGATCTATAACGCGATGGATTGGGCGGTGCCCGTTTTCGCGCATATCCCGCTGATCCACGGCCCCGATGGCAAAAAGCTGTCGAAACGCCACGGCGCGGTCGGGCTTGAGGAATATCAGGCGATGGGCTACCCGGCGTCTGGCATGCGCAACTATCTGTGCCGCCTTGGCTGGAGCCACGGAGACGACGAGTTTTTCACCGATGCGCAAGCGACGGAATGGTTTGACCTGAAAGGAATCGGTCGCTCTCCGGCGCGTCTCGATTTCAAAAAACTCGAGAATATCTGCGGCCAGCATATCGCCGCGACAGACGATTCCGCGCTTTTGCCTGAAATTGAGGCATTTCTTGCTGCGGCTGCACGGCCCGCTTTGACCGAGGCGCAGCGTCGTATGTTGGCGGATAGTCTGTTTTGCCTGAAGGATCGCGCCAAGACCTTCCCAGATCTCCTTGAAAAGGCTCACTTTATCTTTGCGGAACGCCCCTTGGAAATCGAAGAGAAGGCGCTCAAAAACCTTGATCCAGTATCCCGTGGTATACTGAAAGAATTGACTGTGCAGTTGCAAAATGTTAGCTGGACGCGAGACGAGTTGGAGGCGGCCGCGAATGGTGTCGCCGAGGCGCATGAAATTGGCTTCGGCAAGCTCGCTGGCCCCTTGCGTGCCGCTCTTGCGGGGCGTGCAGCAACTCCCAGCGTCTTCGATATGATGCTGGTTCTGGGCAAAGAGGAAAGCCTCGCCCGGATCCAGGAGCAGGCGGCCTGAGGCCTGGTCGCCGGTGCCCACCCGGGGATGGCCCCGGACGGACATTCCCGGCGCGGCCCCGCCGGACTAGAGAGAGGGACTGCCATGGCTGATAACAGAACCGCAACGCTCACGTTTGACGGCAAGACGATCGAACTTCCGATCCTGTCGCCGAGCGTCGGGCCGGATGTGCTTGATATCCGCAAACTTTACGCTCAGGGTGACGTATTCACCTACGACCCGGGCTTTACCTCGACCGCGGCTTGCGACTCGGCGATCACCTATATCGACGGCGACAAGGGCGAGCTGCTGTATCGCGGCTATCCGATCGACCAACTGGCCGAGAAGTCGCATTACCTTGAGGTTTGCTATCTGCTGCTGAACGGCGAACTGCCGAACCGCCAGCAGATGGAGGATTTCGAGTTCCGCATCACCCGTCACACCATGATCCACGAGCAAATCCACAACTTCTTCCGTGGGTTCCGTCGTGACAGCCACCCGATGGCAACGATGGTGGGTGTGGTTGGCGCAATGTCGGCCTTCTATCACGACAGCCTCGACATCAACGATCCGTGGCAGCGTGAGGTTGCCTCGATGCGCCTGATCGCGAAACTGCCGACGATTGCGGCGATGGCCTATAAATACTCGATCGGCCAGCCCTTCGTTTACCCGCGCAACGACCTCGATTATGCGTCGAACTTCCTGCACATGTGCTTCTCGGTTCCGGCCGAGCCTTATCATGTGGAGCCTGCGCTGGCCAAAGCGATGGACCGTATCTTCACGCTCCACGCCGATCACGAGCAGAACGCCTCGACCTCGACCGTGCGTCTGGCCGGTTCGTCGGGCGCCAACCCGTTCGCCTGTATCGCGGCTGGTATCGCCTGCCTCTGGGGTCCGGCCCACGGCGGCGCAAACCAGGCTTGCCTTGAGATGCTGCGCGAGATTGGCACCGTCGATCGCATCCCCGAGTTCGTGGCCCGCGCGAAAGACAAGAACGATCCGTTCCGCCTGATGGGCTTCGGTCACCGCGTCTACAAGAACTTCGACCCGCGTGCGAAGGTCATGAAGGAATCGGCAGACGAGGTGCTAGAGCTTCTTGGCGTCCACAACAACGAGACGCTGCAAGTCGCTAAAGAGCTTGAGAAAATCGCGCTTTCGGACCCCTACTTCGTCGAGAAGAAGCTGTATCCGAACGTCGATTTCTACTCGGGCATCATCCTTGAGGCGATGGGCTTCCCCACCTCGATGTTCACGCCAATCTTCGCGCTCTCGCGCACCGTCGGCTGGATTTCGCAGTGGAAAGAAATGATTGGCGATCCGGCGGGCAAAATCGGCCGTCCGCGTCAGCTGTATACCGGCGAGACCATGCGCGACTACACCGACGTGGACGCCCGCTAAGGCTGCCTACAAAAGATCGAAAGGCCGGGTTTTTCCCGGCCTTTTCCTTTTAACAGAACGGGTTACACGCCAGAATGAAAGCACCGATCCGCTATCGCCCGCATCATTTTCTCTGTTCGCTCGGGTTTGAGGGAAAGGGCTACTCGCCCGATTTTACGGCGAATATGACGGCAATTGTGATGGGCAGGCTGCGCGTCCAAGACGGTGAATCGGCGCGGATCGTGGTCGTGACCGAGGCGGACGACATCTGCACGCCCTGCCCCTCGCGGCGCGGAAACAGCTGCGAGAGCGCGGGCAAGATCGAGGCGCTGGACGCGGCCCATGCCAAAGCCTTGCGGTTGAACGAGGGCGATGAGCTAAGCTGGGGCGAGGCGCTTGACCGGATGCGCGCCCTGCCCGACACGATCCTCGATGACATCTGCGGCCCATGCCAGTGGCGCGGATTTGGCATGTGCACGGCCGCCCTGAAACGGTTGAAAAGCCTGTAGCGCAACAAAAAACGCCGCCCCCAAAGGAGCGGCGTTTTCGTTTTGAAGTCGCTAACTTAGCGCTTGGCCAGAACCGACCAGCCGCCCGAAACCAGCAGAGCCGCCAGCACCGCTTTCACAGCGTCGCCCACGAGGAACGGAGCCATCCAGCCCGACACCAGCTCGGGCATGGTTTTGCCCATAACCGCCGCCGGATAGGCAAGGCCCGGAACATAAAGTGCAACCGAAGCGACAAGGCCAACCAGCGTCAGGCCGATCATCGACTTGATGCCGCGATCTGCGGCGGCGCCTGCGATTGCGACCATCATCAGGAAGCCGAGCAGGAAGCCAGCGGTCGGGCCAAAGAACGACGCGGTCGAACCGCCATTTGCCAGAACCGGCAGGCCAGCAAAAGCCTCGGCCAGCCATGCAGCGACGGTCACAAGACCAAGGCGCGAGCCGAAGGTCATGCCGATAGCCAGAACAGCCAGCGTTTGCAGCGTCATCGGGACCGGGAACATCGGCACCGAGATTTGCGAGGCGGTCGCCAGAACCGCCGTCCCGCCCAGAACCATGGCGGCGCGGGCAACGATCGAGTTGGAGGGCACAAGAGCCTTCGAAAGAGTCATGATTTGGACCTGTCCGTTGGTAAATCCGTCAGGCGCTATTTGCGCCAGCTTGCCCCAGTATGTCAACGTTATGACGCCTTGTCATGCGCGATATTGCAAACTTACCTAGCGTCGTATTTCGCTAATTTGCAAACCTGCCGGACTGCGCGTCTCGTCGCACCCGCACGCGCCCTCTTGCGCGAGGCTTTACGCTCTGCCAAAGACCGTTTTCATGAGCACAGTGACCACACCCGCCCCGCAAGACACCAAGAAAATCGCCCTGATCACCGGCGCGTCGCGCGGGCTTGGATCGGCTTTGGCCGAGGAACTGGCCAAGGCGGGCTGGCATGTGATGGCGGTCGCGCGCACCGTCGGCGCCTTGGAAGAGCTGGACGACCGGATTCAGGCGGCCGGCGGCACAGCGACGCTGGCGCCACTGGACATCAATGAGCGCGAGCAGATGGAGCATCTGGCGAGTTCTGTCGGCGCGCGTTGGGGCGGCGTCGATTTGTGGCTGCACACGGCGATTCACGCAGCCCCCCTGACGCCCGCTGGCCATATCGACAAATCCGACATGGAGCCGTCGATCAAGCTTAATATCGCGGCCACAGCGACACTTATCCCGCTGATCGAGCCGCTTTTGCGCGCGAAATCCGGCACCGCCATGTTCTTTGACGACGACCACGCAGGCGAGAAATTCTTTGGCACCTATGGCGCCACCAAAGCCGCGCAAATTGCGCTTGCCCGTAGCTGGCAGCGCGAGAGCGAAAAGATCGGTCCGCGTGTCATCATCGACTCCCCCGCGCCGATGCCGACCGCTGTGCGCGCGCGCTTTTTCCCCGGCGAGGACCGCTCGGCCCTGACCGACTGCCGCGTCGAGGCCGCGCGGATCGTCGCCTCGCTGTAACCCTGTTGCCGACAAGACTCGCACCGGGCGCGAATCGCGCCCGATGAGCTTTGCGCTTTACCCGCCCCGACCGCCCGCGCTAATCAGGCAGGGAACGTAATTTTCGGGGGTCTCATGCGCATTCTCATCACGAACGACGATGGTATCAACGCACCGGGGCTTGAGGTTCTGACCGAAATAGCGACCGATCTGGCGGGCCCCGAGGGCGAGGTCTGGACCGTCGCCCCCGCGTTCGAACAGTCGGGGGTGGCGCATTGCATCAGCTATACCCACCCGATGATGATCGCCCGCCTTGGCGAGCGCCGCTTCGCCGCCGAGGGCAGCCCTGCCGATTGCGTGCTGGCCGGCCTTTACGATGTGATGGCCGAGGCGCGCCCCGATCTGGTGCTTTCGGGCGTGAACCGCGGCAACAACGCCGCCGAAAACGCGCTCTATTCGGGCACCTTGGGCGGCGCGATGGAAGCCGCGTTGCAAGGCGTCCCCGCGATCGCCCTGTCGCAATTCATCGGCCCCGAGATCGTCCACGCCCCCGATATGTTCGAGGCCGCGCGCGTCCACGGCCCCACCCTTGTCCGCAAGATATGGGAGAACGGCATCTGGGACGATGGCGATTACCGCGTGTTCTACAACGTCAACTTCCCCCCCGTTCTGGCCCAGAATGTCAAAGGCACCCGCGTCGGGCCGCAGGGCTATCGCCGCGACAGCTTCTTCTCGGTCGAGGCGCATCATTCGCCCCAAGGCAAGCGGTTCTTGTGGATCAAAGGCGGCCCGCAGCATGAACCGACCGCAGCGGGCAGCGACGCAGCGCTGAACCTTGAGGGATATATCTCGGTCACACCGATGCGCGCCGATCTGACCGCGCATGACCTGCTTGGCGCGCTGAAGGATCGCATCGAATGACGGACGAGCCGGATATTCCGCTCAGCGCCGAGGAACTGGCCGAGCGCAAGATGCGCTTTTTGTTCAGCCTGCGCTCAAAGGGAATTACCGACGCGCGCACGCTTGGTGCGATGGAGCGGATAGACCGCGGGCAATTCGTGAAGGGGCTTTTCGCGGATCGCGCCTATGAGGACATGCCGCTGCCCATTGCTTGCGGGCAGACGATCTCGCAGCCCTCGGTCGTGGCACTGATGACGCAGGCGCTGGCAGTTGGCCCGCGCGACACGGTGCTGGAGGTCGGCACGGGCTCAGGCTATCAGGCGGCGGTTCTGTCTTGCCTCAGCCGCCGCGTCTACACCGTTGATCGCCACCGCCGCCTTGTGCGCGAGGCGGAGGCGCTGTTTTCGCGCCTTGGCCTGCCCAATATCACCGCGATTTCCGGTGATGGCTCGCGCGGGCTCCCGGATCAGGCGCCCTTTGATCGTATAATCGTGACCGCCGCCGCCGAAGACCCGCCCGGCCCCCTGTTGTCGCAGCTCAAGATCGGCGGTATCATGGTTGTGCCTGTCGGGCAGTCGGACGCGGTGCAAAGCCTGATCCGCGTCACACGCACCCAAGAGGGTTTCGATTACGAAGAGTTGCGGTCTGTTCGTTTCGTTCCTTTGGTTGAAGGTCTGGCTGCCGACTGACCACATAGCGAATGGTCCGGTAAACAGGGCCAGAAAACGAGAGGACGAGCGGAGAGATGATGAACCGGACAAGCGTATTGCGGCTGCTGGCCGCCTCCAGCGCCCTGATGGGACTGGCAGCCTGTGACCCGGACGGCACCTTTGATGCGGATCTGCGCAACTGGGGCCAGATCGGCTTTGATACGACCGATGCGGCGCGGCAAGCCAGCGCGAGCCGCCCCTCCCCAGATGCGCGCGGCGTGATTTCCTATCCCGGCTATCAGGTCGCGGTCGCGCGCAGCGGCGACACTGTGCAATCCGTCGCTGCCCGCGTGGGCGTCGATGCGCAAACGCTGGCAAGCTATAACGCGGTCGCCCCGAATGCGACGCTGAACAAGGACGAGGTTCTGGCCCTGCCCGTGCGTGTCGCCGAGCCCGCAACCAACGCTGGCGCGATCCAGTCGGGCGAGGTCGATATTACCTCGCTCGCAGGGGCCGCGATTGACCGCGCGGAGACGAGCCAGCCGAAAGCCTCGACCACCGCGCCGAAGCCCACGCCTGTGCAGGGCAAACCCTCTGGCCCCGAACCGATCCGCCACAAGGTCGCACGCGGCGAGACCGCCTATTCCATCGCGCGCTATTACAATGTGCCGGTGCGCAATCTGGCCGACTGGAACGGCCTGCCCGCCGATCTGAGCGTGCGCGAGGGCCAGTTCCTGCTGATCCCCGTCGCCAATGCCACCCCGCCGAAAGCTGCAGCCACCGCCCCCGGTGACGGTTCGACCACGCCCACCCCGCCGTCAGCCGCGAAACCCCTGCCCGCCGAGGTGCCGCCCAAAGCCTCGGCCCCCGTCGACAAGACGGCAGCACCGGATCTTGGCAAGCAGGTCACGGCCTCGAAGTCCAAGCTGGAAATGCCGGTCTCGGGCGCGGTGATCCGCCCCTATTCCAAGGGCAAGAACGATGGCGTGGATCTTTCGGCCACTCCGGGCGCGGCCGTCCATGCCGCCGAGGCCGGGACCGTCGCCGCGATCACCAAAGACACCGAGAACGTGCCGATCCTTGTGCTGCGCCATGCGGACGGGTTGCTGACGGTCTACGCCAATATCGACGCGATCACCGTGAAGAAAGGCGACAGCGTCAAGCGCGGCCAGAGCATCGCGAAAGTGCGTAACAGCTCGCCGGGCTTCATCCACTTCGAGGTGCGACAAGGCTTCGAGAGCGTCGATCCGATGCCGTATCTGCAATAAGGAAAGGGGCCGCGAAGGCCCCTTTTTCATCGCTTACAGGCTAATGCCACGCCGCCCTGCCAGATCGGTGAAATACTGCCACGCTACCCGGCCCGAGCGACTGCCGCGGGTGTGATACCACTCGACCGCTTCGGCGCGCATGTCTTCGGGCGAAATATCGACACCGTGCGCTTGACAATAGCCCTCGATCATCGCGAAGAACTCGTCTTGCGAACACGGGTGGAAGCCCAGCCACAGCCCGAAGCGATCCGACAGAGAAACCTTTTCCTCGACCGCCTCGGCAGGGTTGATCGCGGTGGAGCGCTCGTTCTCGATCATGTCGCGCGGCATCAGGTGGCGCCGGTTCGAAGTGGCGTAGAAGATCACATTGCGCGGCCGCCCCTCGATCCCGCCATCCAGAACCGCCTTGAGCGATTTGTAATGCTGGTCATCATGGCTGAACGACAGGTCATCGCAAAACAGGATAAACCGCGTATTGGGCGCCGCGCGCAGATGCGCCAGCAACCGCGACACCGTCGGCAGATCCTCGCGCGACAGCTCGACCAGTTTCAGGTTCGCCCCTTCGGCCAAAGCCGCCGCATGGACCGCCTTTACAAGCGAGGATTTCCCCATCCCGCGCGCGCCCCACAGCAGCGCATTATTCGCCGCAGCACCCCGCGCGAATTGCAGCGTATTGGCCAAAAGCGTATCGCGCGACCGGTCGATGCCCTGCAGAAGCGACAGATCCACCCGCGAGACCTCGGGGACAGGCACCAGACGATCGGGCGCGGTTTGCCACAGATAGGCGTCGGCCGCATCAAAATCGGGCGCGGGCAAGGGTGCTGGGGCAATCCGCTCCAGCGCTGCGGCAATCCGGTTCAATGCGGCCTCGTTCATGCCTTGTCCTCGTCTTCGTCGAATTCGGATTCAAGGTCTTCATCCTCGAACCACGTCCCTTCCGCGATCATCCGCTTTTTGCGTGCCGCCTCGATGCGGGCGACAAGCTGGATCGAAATCTCGTAAAGACCATAGACGACGGTGAACAGGATCACCTGCGAAATAACATCGGGGGGCGTTGCGACCGCGGCCACGACCAAAATCGCCACCACCGCATATTTGCGCACGCCCGCCAGACCGGCCGAGGACACCAGCCCCGCCTTGCCCATCAGCGACAGCAGCACGGGCAACTGGAAACATATCCCGAAGGCCATCACGAATTTGATCGTCAGCGACAGGTATTCCTGAACCGAGCCCTGGAACCCGATCGCCGCCATTTCATTCGCCGCATCCGCCGCATCAAGCCCGCCTTGCTGGAAGCCAAGGAAAAAGCTGAACGCCATCGGCAGAATGATGAAATAGGCAAACGCCGCACCAAGGAAGAACATCACCGGCGAGGCCAGAAGGAAGGGCAGAAACGCGTTCTTTTCGGATTTATACAGCCCCGGCGCGACAAAGCGCCAAAGCTGATAGGCAATCACCGGGAAAGACAGCGCGAAACCGCCAAGGAAAGAGATGTTGATCGCGACGAAGAAGCCTTCCTGAAGCTTGATCAGGTAAAGCCCGCATTGCTGCCCGCGATCGGCCAAAGCCAGACAGATCGGCTGGGTCAGGATGTTGAAGATCGGATTCCAGAAGCCGTAGCAGATCACCATCGCCACCACGAAAGCCGCGAGCGAATACAACAGCCGCGTGCGGAGTTCCGCCAGATGCTCGATCAACGGGGCCGAGCTGTCATCCAGATGCTCTTCGGCGCTCATACGTCACCCTTTTTCGCGGCAGGTTTCCTGGGGGCGGCCTTTTTCGGGGCGGCAGGCTTTGCCGCTGCCGGTTTGGCCGCCGGAGCCTTCTTCGCCGCAGGTTTGGCCACAGCCTTCTTTGCTGCGGGTTTGCGCGGCTCGGGTTCGCCCGCAAGCTCGTCAGCCGAAGGCGCATTCGAAGCCGGCGAGACCGAGGCGAGCTTGGGCTCCCATTTCTCGAACTTATCGGTCGCCTTTTCCAGCGCATCAAGGCCGAGCGATTTTTTCGACGCCAGCCCCTTGAGATCGTTCAGGTTGCTGGCCGCGTCCTTGATACCGCTTTCATTGGCCGCGTCCTCCATCGCGCGCGAAAACTCGCGCCCCATCGCACGGGCCTTGGCGGTCAGCCGCCCGAGCGTGCGGAACATGCCGGGCAAATCCTTTGGCCCCACCACGATCAGCGCCACAACGCCGATCAGCAGAAGCTCGCTCCAACCGATATCGAACATGAGTGTCCAGCCTTTCGTGGCACCTCAGGGGGCCGGGCGCCCCCCGCAATCCGCCGTTCGGATCAGGCTTTGTCTTTTTCGTCCGCGGGCGTCACGTCGCGCGCGTTCGCCGCTTCCTCGATTTCCTTGGTCTCTTCTTTCACGCCCTTCTTGAAGGCGGTGATGCCTTTGCCGACCTCGCCCATCAGCGACGAGATCTTGCCGCGCCCGAAAAGCACCAGCACCACGACAGCGATCAGAAGAAGCCCCGGAAGGCCGATGTTGTTAAGCATGTTTCTCTCCCCGTTGCGGGTTTCCCCCGCCGGTTGGTTATTCTGCCTTACCATTTAAGAAAAGCTGAGGCCCATTCAAAGCCCCAATCGACAAAACCACCCGAAATTTCGCGTGATCCCGGCACCATCTTCGCCCTTGCGCCAGCGCGCGGCGGTTGCGATAGCTGTCAGATGAACTGGCTCGAGTATCTCAATGCGTTTGTGACGCTTTTCGTGGTGGTGGACCCGATCGGTCTGGCGCCGCTTTTCCTTGCGCTGACCCAGGGCATGAGCCGCCCCGAGCGCCGCCGCGTGGCCCTGCGTGCGGTCATGATCGGCGCGGTGCTGCTGACGCTGTTTGGCCTCTTGGGCGACAAGCTGTTGCAGACCATCGGCATTTCCATGCCCGCCTTCCGCATCGCGGGTGGGGTTTTGCTGTTCCTGACCGCGCTGGACATGCTGTTTGAACGGCGCACGCAGCGGCGCGAAGGCCAGCAGGTCGACCCCGAGCACGACCCCTCGGTCTTTCCGCTGGCGACGCCCCTGATCGCAGGCCCGGGCGCGATGGCCACGATGATCCTGCTTGCAGGCGCGCCTGACGCGGACGCCATGCATATCGCGGCGATCCATCTGGTGATGCTCGGCGTTTTGGCCGGCGTGTTCTTCATGTGCATCCTCGCGACCTTCACCGAAAAGCTGCTGGGACGCACCGGCATCATGGTGGTTACGCGGCTTTTGGGGATGCTTCTGGCGGCGCTGTCGATCCAGTTCATTCTGGACGGGATGGCGGGGGCCGGGCTTTTTTCCCCGTGACAAAACGGGGGCCGCCACCCATATCGGGGAAAGGAGGCACCATGGACAATTTCGACACTGGCCGGCTTATCTATCTGATCTTGCTGCTGATCGCGGTTGGCGGCTATGTCATCAACGCGGTGTTCCGCTCCCCCCGCCGCTCGGCGCAGCATCTGCTGATCTGGGCGTTCATTTTCATCGGGGTCATGGGGGCGGTCGGGCTGTGGAAAGATGTCTCCAACACGATGATGCCCCGCCAGTCGGTGCTGGACAACGGCACGATCGAGACCCCTCTGGCGCCGGATGGCCATTACTACCTGACCGCAACCATCAACGGCGAGGACATCCGCTTCATGGTGGATACCGGCGCCTCGGATATTGTGCTCACGCGCGAGGATGCGGCCCGCGTCGGCATCAACCCCGCCACGCTGAGCTTCTTCGGGCAGGCGCAAACCGCGAACGGTGTGGTGCAGACCGCGCCGGTGCGGCTTGAGACGCTGGTGCTTGGCCCGATCCATGACCGCGACATCCGCGCTATCGTGAACGGCGGCGCGCTGGAGACCTCGCTTCTGGGGATGAGCTATCTGACGCGGTTTGCGAAGGTGGAACTCTCGCGCGATCGGCTCAAACTTGAACGCTAGGTCTTGGCATTGCCGCGAGGCCGCCTTTTTTCCGCCCCAATTGGAAAGTTAGTTAACCTTCGTAAACAGGAGGTTTCCCATGCCGAGCTTCGACACTATCGCCCTTGCGATCATCGCCTTTGTCGCCATCCGCGAAGCCGTCCGGCTCCTCGCCCCCGCGCGCGATACGCAAAACACCTGAGACCCGTCAGCCGCGGATCAGCACCGCCAGATCCGCCACATTCGTGCCCGTGCCGCCCGTCATCAGCAGCGCATCAGCGGCCATAAGCGCGGGATAGGAATCATTCTCGGCCAAAGCCGCCTCGGGGGAAAGTCCCGCCAGACGCATCCTCTCAAGGCTATCCGGCCCGACCACACCGCCCGCCGCATCTGTCGGCCCGTCGCGCCCGTCGGTCCCGCCCGACAAGAACACCCAGTCACCGGAAATGCCCGCCGCCTCGGCCGCGCAGGCGACCCGTAGCGCAAGTTCCTGATTGCGCCCGCCTCGCCCCTTGCCACGCAGCGCAACCGTGGTTTCGCCTCCGAAAACCAGCACCTCGCCAGAAGCCATTTCCGCAAGTAACGCGGCGATCCGCGGGGCCAGATTGTCCACCCGGCCAGCAAGCGCAAACGGCCCTTCTTGCGCCCCCGCCCGTAGCATCGCCGCAACCGAAAGCGCGTTGCCGCCGATCAGCACATTTTGTGCGGGCGCGGTGGGTCGCACGGCCTCGGCACCGGACAGGCGGGCCTGCACAGCGGCTGGCAGTTTTGTCCAGATGTCGAAATAGCGGCACAGATCTGCCGCCTCGTCCACACTGCCGATCCGCCCGACCGTCGGCCCCGAGGCGATCACCCGCAGATCATCGCCTGGCACATCCGACAGGATCAACGCCGTCACAGGGGCCGCAGTGTGTGCGCACCACCCCCCGCCCTTGAGCCGCGACAGATGCTGGCGCACAAGGTTCATCTGCACAATATCGGCCCCCGACCCCAGCAACGCGCGCGCGACCTCGGCCTTGTCGGCAAGCGTCACGCCCCCGACCGGCGCGACCGCCAGCGCCGAACCACCCCCCGAGATCAGCGCCAATAGCCTGTCTGCGGGCGTAAGTGCCTCAAGCGTTTCAATAATCGCGCGTCCCGCCGCAAGGCTTCCCTCGGCCGGAACAGGATGATCGCCCGCGATGACCCTTATCCCGTCGGGCGCCGATGCGGGCATATTCTCGGGATTGGTCACCACCAGAATCGCCGCCTCGGGCAGAGCCTCGCGCGCAGCCTGCGTCATCGCCAAAGCGGCCTTGCCAAGCGCGACAATCTGCCACCGCCCGCCAGCCCCCGGCGGATCGGTCAAAACCTCCGGCAGCGCAGCACGCACACCCCGCGCGGGGTCCGCCGCTGCGACCCCCGCCCGAAACAAGGTTTCCGCCCGTTTTCTCAATTTATCCACGCCCGCCTCCCCCTTGCTGGCACTTTGACTATCCACGCGGGCGCGTTTCTGCGCAAGCCGTCCGGCGTGCGGGCATGAAAAAGCGCCCGCGAGGCGAACGCGGGCGCCAGTTCGACGCTTCGGGTGGAGAGCCAAAAAGCGCCAGAGGTCCGGGGCTTGCCGCCCCGGTCAGGGTTAGTTCGACTGCGCCTCGATATAAGCGATCACGGCAGCAATATCCTCGTCCTTCTTCAGCCCCGCGAAGGACATCTTGTTCTTCGGGATAAAGTTTTTCGGATCTTGCAGATAAGCCGCAATATTCGCCTCGTCCCAGACCAGACCTTCGGCGGCCTTGTCCTTGAATGCAGGCGAATACTTGAAGCCCTCTTCCGAGCCAGCCGCGCGCCCGACCAGACCGTTCAGCACCGGGCCGACCTTGTTGACCGCGCCTTCACCGACCTGATGGCAGGCCTTGCACTTCTTGAAGACCTTTTCGCCCGCCGCAACCAGCGCGGGATCGACCGCCGGAGCAGCCTCGGCCACCGGTTCTGCCGCAGGTTCAGCAGCAGTCGCCTCTTCGGCAGGCACATCGCCCTCGCCCAGATCGGGCGTCACATCCAGAACCGCCGCGCGCATGGTGATCTCGACCGTTTCCTTGCAATTCTCCATGCAGCGGGTGGTGAAGACCGGATATTCGCTTTCCGCGCGGTCATCGACGATGAAGCCACCGGCATTCGGCATCTCGACCTCAAGGAAGTTCTCGTTCGACAGAACAAAGTCATCTTCGACGAGGTTGTTCGAATACAGGATGTAGGCGACGATTGCGTAGGTATCATCGACCGAGAGCGACTGCGCATTGCCAAACGGCATCGAGCGGTGCGCGTAATCCCACACCGTCGAGAGATGGGGCCAGTAGGAGCCCACCGTCTTGACCGGGTCCTTGTTTGCCAGTGTGCCATCACCGCCAGCAAGTTTCGGCCAGTTATCAACGCCTTCCGCAAATTCACCGTGGCAAACCGCGCAATTATCCGAGAACAGCATCTCGCCATCCTCGACCGAGCCGGCCCCGGGCGGCAACCCGGTGCCATCGGGCGAGACATCCCAGTTCCATGCCGCGATTTCCTCGGGCAGCGCCTCGCGGCCAAGGCCGGTCTTTTCGGCGAAGGCAGGGCTCGCCAGCGGCGCAATAAGTGCCGATGCGATCAGAAGATTACGAAACTTCGACATTCTCTGCCTCCCCGTTCGATTTGACCCACCAGGTCTGGATGCAGTTGTTGTGATAGACCGAGTTCTCGCCGCGAATTTCGCGCAGGCTGTTCTTGGTCGGCTGGACGTAGCCGGTGTCATCGACCGCGCGCGATTGCAGCAGCATCTCGGAGCCGTCCCACTCGACATCCAGATAGAACCGCGTGAGAGCCTTGTCCTGTCCGGGGTTGGCCAGACGGGCCTCGCGCCATGTTTTGCCACCATCAATCGACACATCAACCGCCGCGATCGCACCGCGCCCCGACCATGCCAGACCGGTGATGACCAGCGGCCCCGGCCCGTGTTTGATCGGCGATTGCGGCGAGGGCGAGGTGACAACGGATTTCGCATCCATCACCCATGTCCACTTGCGCGCCGTGCCATCAGCCAGCGTGTCGGTGTATTTCGAGGTCTCCTCGCGGCTCTCCACCGGGCCTTCCATGACCTCGACGCGGCGCAGCCACTTTACCCACATATTGCCTTCCCAGCCGGGCACACACAAACGCACCGGATAGCCGTGCTCTTTGCGCAGCGCTTCGCCATTGGCCTTGAACGCGACAAGCACGTCGTCCATCGCCTTTTCCAACGGCATCGAGCGCCCGTTCGACGAGGCATCTGCGCCTTCGACATAGACCCACTTGCCCTCGGGCTTGACGCCGGCCTCCTCCAGAAGCGTGCGCAGCGTGACGCCCGAGTATTCCATGTTATGGATCATGCCGTGGGTGAACTGCGCGCCGTTCAGCTGCGCGCCCGCCCATTCCATGCCCGTATTCGCCGCGCATTCAAGGAAATAGGTGCGGTTCACACGCGGGAACCGCTCAAGATCTTCGTAGGTAAACACCAGCGGCTTGTCGACGAGGCCGTGGATCATCAGGCGGTAGTCCTCTTTCGCCAGCTCGATCGCGCCCGAGTGGTGGCGCTCGAACGCGCAGCCAGCCGGCGTAATCGTTCCATCAAGCGCGTGGATCGGCGTAAAGTTGATCGAGGAAATCACATCCGCCGTCAGCCAGCCGACATTGCGGCGCACGACGTCGTCCTCGAACCGGATCGGCAGGCCGTAGGGCGTGGCATCCACCCCGTCGCCCCAGCCCTGCGCCCAGGGCTGCACGTCGGTAATCAGCGGGTCGGGGGTGCCAGCGGCTTTCGCTGCCCCGGCGCCAGCCGCCAGCGCCCCCGCAGCCGCGCCCGCGCGCAGAAAGCCACGGCGGTTCAGCGCGAGGTCGAGCGAGTGATCGGGCGGTGTTGCGCGGTCCTTCTCGTTCATTGTCTTCTCCTTGAACTTCAATCTCTTGCGAGAAACTTCTGATGTGACCGGCGTCAGACGCCGCTCACCACAACCGAGTTATTCGGGGTCAGCTTGACGGTGCCGATCTTGCGCACATGATCCTCGATCACATCCCAGATCTCCGGCCCTTCCGTGCCCTCGTTGACCGAGGCCCATCCCGCCACGACATAGCTGCGCGCGGGGTCGATACCGGAGCCGTCCTTCAGAAGCGTCATGTTCGATACACGCTGCCCGATCGGTTTCGAGACGTCGATATGGTAGCCCATGCCGCCGATGCGCACCATGTCCCCGCCCTGCTGATAATAGGGGTCGGTGTTGAAGATGTTGTCGGCCACATCTTCAAGGATCGTCTTGATCGTCTCGCCGGTCATCTCGGTGCGATAGCAAGCACCATAGGTCATCGAGGTGACGTTCAGAATATCCTCGCGGGTGATGTTGTCGCCCGGCAGAAGGGTCGTGCCCCAGCGGACACCCGGCGACATCGCGATTTCGGCGTCGCGCTCGGAGAGCATCGCCTCGCAGATCAGGTCATCCCAGGTGCCGTTGAAGTTGCCCCGGCGATACAGCAGGCTCTCGGTCTGGCCCACCACCTCTTCGAGTTGCTCCTTATAGGGCGCGCGGTCATTGTCGATCAGCGCTGCCATATCGGCGTCGGGCGCAATCACATCCGAGAAGATCGGGATCAGCTTGTGCCGGAAGCCCATCATCCGCCCGTCGCGCACATCCAGATCAAGGCGGCTGACGAATTTGCCATTCGAACCGGATGCAATCAGAATGGTATCACCCACGATCACCGGCTCGGGCACAGCATCGTGGGTGTGGCCGGTCAGGATCACGTCGATCCCTTTTACGCGTGCGATCATCTGGCGATCCACGTCAAAGCCATTGTGCGACAGGCACACGACCAGATCGACACCCTCGGCACGGACCTCGTCGACGACTTCCTGCATACGATCTTCGCGGATTCCGAAGGAATAGTCGGGGAACATCCATTTCGGGTTCGCGATCGGCATATAGGGGAAGGCCTGCCCGATCACGGCGATACGCACGCCGCCACGTTCGAAAATCTTGTAGGGTTCGAAGGCCGGCTCATCCCATTCGACGTCAAAGATATTCGCGCCAAGGAACGGGAAGGGCAGCGCGTCGACGATCTCTTTCACGCGGTCCTGACCGAAGGTCCATTCCCAGTGCGAAGTCATCGCCTCGGTGCCAAGCTGGTTCATGATGTTGACCATGTCCTGCCCCTTGGTCAGCAACGAGGTCATCGAGCCATGCCACGTATCGCCACCATCCAGAAGCAGCGCATCAGGGCGATCCGCACGGATGGATTTCACCACCGTCGCGACGCGGTCCATGCCGCCCATCTTGCCGTAGGATTTCGCCAGATCGACGAAATTATCATACGTCAGCGCATAGGCCTCGGGCGAGTTCGTCTTGAGATTGAACATATCAAGGAACTCTTTGCCGACCACATGCGGCGGGCGGCCTTTGGCATCGCCAACGCCAAGGTTGATCTCGGGTTCGCGGAAATAGATCGGCTTGGCCTGCGCGTGAATATCGGTGATGTGGATCAGCGTGACATTGCCGAAGGTATCAAACTCGAGCAACTGGTCTTGCGTCAGCGATTGCTGCGCCATGGCCCGCGACCAGCGCGACAGCCCCGTGCCCCCCAGAATGGTCGAAGCCGCAAGGCTTGCCTGAATAAATTCCCGCCGGGAAATCATGCCAACTTCTCCTTTTCACGCCTGAACAGCGCTTCGTAAGCCGATGTATTGCCTGATAAATCCTGACACATAGCGATATATGAATGCGACAGGACCGAAAAAACGGGAGCCGGACAAACCAGCCCCCGCGAAAGTGGTTACGGACGGACGCCCGCGCCTTCGATCTCAAGGCCCAGACCGCGCGAGGCGACGTAAAGCTCCAGCTCGCGGAACTCCTGGCTGCCGGGGCTAAAGGTCTCGGCGCGCGTGTCGCGGATACAGCCCTTGAAGCGGTTGTGGATCGACACAACGCCTGCGGTTTTCAGGCGATAGGTCGGGAAGCCCGAGATCTGCCCCTGGCTCAGGTGGTCGGCGCGGATATTGTTGCCGTAGTTCTCTTCGTGGCAATTCGCGCAGCTCAGCTCAAGCTGGCCATAGCGGGTGTAGTACATCTCTTTGCCACGCTTCCAGAATTCTTCGGCCGGGCCGTCGATCTGCACCGCAACCGGCATGCCGCGCGATTGCATCGAGATCGCCGTGATCATGTTGTTCATCGGCTTCTTATCAAAGCCCCAGGCGTCGGCGCCCATGCGGGTGGTGCGGCAATTGTCGATGTAATCCTCAAGCGACCAGAGCTGCCCCGCCTCGTTGACCTTCGGCATCGCGGCGCGCACGCCCTTCATGCCTTCGGCCATATCGCCGTGACAATCGGCGCAGGATTTTCCCTCGGAGCCATCGGCAGTGGCCCACGCCTCTTCGCCCGCTTCCGCAAACAGCAGCATCGGGTTGTCGAAATCGTCCATCTGCATGGCGCGGGTTTCGGGGGTGCGGAACAGCCAGCCCGAATAGACCGTGTCCAGATGCCCTTCCAGATGGGCGGCGGCGGGGGCTTTGGTGACGATAGTCACCTCGTCATTGACGACGAGTTCGTCCTCGACCGGATCGGCCGAAGCGGCGCCGAAACCGATAGCCAGAGCGGCCATCGCGGCAAATGTTGTGCGGCTCATGCGCTGCATCATTGAAATCCTCCCTGAGTGTCCCCCGCGCCCCAGTCTCTCCCCAAGGGCGCAGGTCTGTCTTGGATGGTGCGCTCCCACGCACCCCCCTCAATCGGGGGAATGGCCTCAGGCCACGGCGATGGCTTTGGTCTCTTTGTAGACAGAGCCGTCGTCGTCATACCAGGTGAACTGGAAATCGCCCGCAGCGTCCACCTTGGCGGTGAATTCGAAATACGGGTTGGTCGAGATCGCAGCTTCCAGCGTCACGTCGATCACATTCTGACCGTTCAGATCGCAGGTCAGCCGGTTGATGATCGAGCGCGGGATGACGTTGCCGTCCTTGTCCTTGCGCTGGCCCGATTCCATCGGGTGCGTGATCAGACATTTGATGGTGATGACCTCGCCCGACTTTGCGGATTTCGGCACTTTCACGCGCGGTTTGACATTATCTGCCATGATATATTCTCCTCGAAATCCTCAGATCAGCCGCCGCAGCCGCCGATGGTCACTTTGACGGTTGCCGATGCGCGCTTGAAGCTGCCGTCAGCCATTTTGGCGACCGCGACGACATCTTGCGTTTTCGACAGACGGATGCGGGTGGACGCGGATTGCGAGCCAGCCGCAGGGCCGAAGTTGAAGGTCACAACCGCGGGCGTCGGGTTGCCGGTTGCGAAAATCACGATCGACACGGCACCGGGCGCATCCACGCCAACCGGAACGCCGTTGCCGTTTTCAGCGATCTCGGGCGCGTCCAGCTTGATACCATCCGCCGAGGTTTCGGCACCGCCGGTGAAGGCCGCGATCGCATCGTCCGCAGCGCTTGCCATGGCCGCGAAAGGCACCATCGAGGCGGCTACGCCACCCATCGCAAGCACCAGCGCGTCACGTCTTGAAAGGTTCATCCTTGTCTCCTCTCGGGTTTCTCTTGTCGCGCCTGTGATCACTCTTTGAGCGTCATCAGGAAGGCGACCACATCTTCGACCTGCTGTGCGGTCAGAATGGGCGAAAGCTCGGCCTTGGGGGCTTTGCCGGTATAGGCGTCACCGGGGCGGATATAGGGGCCGGTCTTATACATGCCCGGCATCACCGTGCCCTCGAACGTGTGCTTGGCATCGACAACGATCCCGCGCAGCTGCGCTTCCGACCAGCGGTCAGCGGCGCCGTTAAGTTCGGGGCCGACATTGCCCTGAAAATCCGCTTTGAGCGCCGAGACCGCATGGCAGGCAACGCAATTCCCGAGCGGGCGGGTCGAGGCGACCTTTGCCCCCTCTTCGGCATTTCCGGCGACACCGGTCAGCGACTCTGCGACAGAGCCGTCGTCTGCGAAACTGACCGCCGTGGGGGCGATTTCGGCGAATGCCGCGCTCGCGACGAATATGGCGGAACAGGCCACCGCAATATGGCTTTTCATAGAAGACCTCCCTCTTCTTCTCCCGAATCCATTTGTAAGCGAGTGCGACAGATTGGCGCAATAGATAAATTCAAATATTCGAATACCTATGCTGCAGCGCAGAAGAGACCCTACGTCAGACCTTCAGGAAAAAGTCGGGCGCGCGGCGGAAAAGTAGATTAACTTTATCAAGTATATGTTTGTTTTAGCTTCTATTTCGCGTTCATTCTGTCAGCGACATATTTCTGGAAGTTCACACCGCTTTCATAGCCATGCTCTTGCACCCAGGTCAGCAAAGCCCCCGTCGTCCCTTTCCCGAAAGCTCCGGGCATCTGGGCGACGGCAGCGCGATTGGCGGGGGTGCCCTCTTCGACGGACTCGGGGAAAAACATCATCGTAGGCGTGAACATCACCCCCCATTTCATCGCCATCTCTTTTTCGCGCAGGGTCTCGCCGTCGAAGTCCGTCACCTCGATATCGCCGAACAGGTTCATCTGCACGACGAAGTAGCCCTCCTCGATCTGCTGCCGGATGGCGGGGTCGGAATAGACCTCTTCGTGCATCTTGGTGCAGTAGATGCAGCCGCGCTGTTCCCAGATCAGCATGAGGCGTTTACCTTCGGCATTCGCCTCGGCCAGATCCTCTTTCATGTCGCGGAAGGTCTCGCGGAACCACGGTTCCTTGTGCAGGCCGTCCTCACCAAGTTCAGAGGCCGAGAGCGGCAGCGCAAGACCAAGAACGGTCAGCGCCGACAGAATGAATTTACGCATTTCCAAACTCCTTCATCATCACCCGAGCGACGTAATATTCGGGAAAAGCCGGATCATGAGATCGGCCAGATAACCCATTCCACCGGTTGCGATGAGAATGGCAAAAATCAGCAGCATGACCCCCATCGCCTTTTCGACATAGGCAAGCTTGGCACGGTGGCGCGCCATCAGGGCAAGGAAGGGCCGCGCGAACAGGGCCGCCAGCACGAAGGGCGCGGTCATGCCAACGCCATAGAAGAACAGTAGCAGCCCGCCCCGCGAAATATCCCCCATCCCCGACGCAACCATCAGAATCGCCGCCAGCGCCGGTCCGACGCAGGGCGTCCAGCCAAAGCCGAAGGCCAGCCCCATGACATAGGCGCCGAACAGCGTGCTAGGGTCGGTTTTCGCCTCGATCCGCGCCTCGCGGTAAAGGAACGGGATACGCATGATGCCCAGAAAATGCAGCGCAAAGATTGCCAGCACCGCCGCCGCCACATAGGACAGCGGGCCCATCCAGGCGCGGAAAGTCTGCCCTAGCGCCGTCGCGCCCATCCCCATCAGCATGAAGATCGTCGTCACACCCAGGGCAAAGGCCACCGCCGAGACGAACAGGCGCCGCTGCGCGCCGGGCGCGATCTGCCCGTCTCCGCGCAGTTCGGCCATCGAAATCCCCGCCATATAGGACAGGTAGAACGGCACCATCGGCAAGATGCACGGCGTCAAAAAAGACAGAAGGCCCGCCAGCAGCGCGCCCCCGAATGTCGGGTCCAAGATCATTTGTCCTCCCTCGGGGCTCCCTAAGCGGATCGATTCCTTGATCCGCACCCCTGAACATATTACGATCTTTATATGTAATAGCGGGTCCGTCAATCATGAGCTTGGTCTTTCTTTCGCGCATCGCAGTCATCCTCGCCTTTGTCATTGGACTGGGTGGCGCAATCGCGCAGGCTACCGAGGCGCCCTCGCCCGCCCCCTTCCGCCTTGTGATGGTCGAGCAGGACGGCTGCGCCTATTGCGCGCTCTGGAACAAACAGATCGGCCCGATTTATCCCAAAACACCCGAAGGATTGCTGGCGCCGCTGGAGCGCGTGCACCTGCGCTCGGACTGGCACGAAGGGCTTGAAATCGGCCCCGCGCCGGTCTTCACCCCGACCTTCGTGCTGATCTCGGAGGGGCACGAGGTCGGCCGGATCGAAGGCTATCCGGGCGAGGATTTCTTCTGGGGATTGCTGGGGATGGCGCTACGCGACGCAGGTGCCCTGCTTCCCCTCGTCCAATAGTCCGACAGGGGCGCGATAGGCTTTGCCTTTCGAATCGGACATGCTATTGCAACAGGACTTTAACAGTCGGGCTGAAGGCCTGACCGATGCGGCACAAGGGATACACAGGTTCGATGTCACCCGACGGCAGAGAAGCGCCGATGGAAAGCGGAGCACCCGATCAGGCAAACTGCGCGACGATCGACGCGGAGGAGCTTTTGGGGCGCGCGCGCGATGCGTCGAACCTGCTCAAGGCGCTGGCACACGAAGGCCGGCTGATGATCCTGTGCCATCTGACTTCGGGCGAAAAATCGGTGACCGAGCTGGAAAACCTGCTCGAATCGCGTCAGGCTGCGGTCAGCCAGCAACTCGCGCGGCTGCGCCTTGAAGGGCTGGTCAGCCATCGCCGCGACGGCAAAGCGATCTACTATTCGCTCAGCGACCCACGCGCACGCAGGGTTGTGCAACTCGTCTACGAGATGTTTTGTTCTCAGGATTGATTTTTTGCGCCCTCAGGGAGAACGGGGCGCCCATAGGGGGGAAACCGCATGGAGACTGTGCCGGTTGAGCTGATCGCCACACTCGTCGGGCTGATCGGTGGTCTTGTGTTGGGCCTCGCCGCGAGGCTGGGTGATTTCTGCACGCTTGGCGCCCTGGAAAGCGCAGCCTACGGGCGCGACCAACGCCGCTTGAGGCTCTGGGGCGTGGTTCTGTCGGTCGCGATTGCGGGGGCTTTCGGGGCCGAGGCTTTGGGCTACGCCGATCTGACGCAGACCTATTATCACTCGATCGAATGGATGCCCTTGGCGTCGATCGTCGGCGGGCTTGTGTTCGGCTATGGCATGGCGCTTGCAGGGAATTGCGGCTTTGGCGCGCTGGTGCGCTTTGGCGGCGGAGATCTGCGCTCGATGGTGGTGGTCGTGGTGATGGGGATTTTCGCCTTCGTCACCCTGTCCGGCCCGCTGGCCCCGCTGCGCGCGATGCTGTTCGCGCAAGAACCTGCATCCGGCGCACAGGGCATCGCGCATTGGCTTTCGGCCAGAATGGGGGTCTCGCCGCTGATGATCGCCCTGCCAATCGCCGCACTTTTGCTGATCTGGGCGCTGTCCTATCGCCCGCTGCGCACCGACCTGCGCCGCGTTGTCTGGGGTGTGGCCGCGGGTCTGGCGGTCGTCTGGTGCCTTGTTGCGACCAGCTATCTGAACGCCGAAAGTCTTGGCACTGTCGCGATCGAAGCCCCAAGCTTCACCGCACCTCTGGGCCGCACAATCCTCTATTTCATGACATCGACCGCAGGCGGGCTGACCTTCTCGGTCGGTCTGGTTGGCGGCGTGCTGGCAGGGTCGTTCCTTGGCTCGGCGATCCGCGGCCTGTTCCAGTGGGAAGCCTGCGACGACCCGCGCGAGCTTGGCCGCCAGGTCACGGGGGCGGCGCTGATGGGCATCGGCGGCACGGTGGCTCTTGGCTGCTCGGTCGGGCAAGGCGTGTCGGCCATGTCGGTTCTGGCCTTCTCGGCCCCCGTCACGCTGGCGGCGATCATCGTCGGCGGCCTTCTGGGCCTACGCCATATGATCCACGGCTATCTGCCAAACTGATCCAGCAACGGATACAAAAGAAAACGCCCCGAAACCGGGGGCGTTTTTGTTTGCGCGGATCGGCTGATCAGGTTTTGAATATCCGATAAATCGCAGGGATCACCAGCACCGTCAGCAGCGTCGAGGTCAACAGCCCGAACAAAAGCGAGATCGCAAGCCCCTGGAAGATCGGGTCGGCCAGAATGACCACCGCGCCGATCATCGCCGCGACTGCCGTCAGCAGGATCGGCTTGAAACGGATGGCGCCAGCCTCGATCAGGATGTCGATCTTGGTCTTGCCGGTCTCGTCCGCGTGGCGGATGAAATCGACCAGCAGGATCGAGTTGCGCACGATAATCCCTGCCAGCGCGATGAAGCCGATCATCGAAGTCGCCGAGAACGGCGCGTCAAAGATCATATGGCCCAGCATGATGCCAAGGAAGGTCAGCGGGATCGGCGTCAGGATCACCAGCGGCAGGCGGAACGAGCCGAACTGCGCCACCACAAGGATGTAGATGCCCAGAAGCGCCACACCGAAGGCCGCGCCCATGTCGCGGAACGTGACCCAGGTCACCTCCCATTCACCGTCCCATAGCAGAGTGACCTTGCCCTCGTCGGCGGGCTGACCATGCAGGCTGATTTCGGGCTTTTGGCCCTCGGCCCAGTCGATGCCGTCAATCGCGTCACCCACGGCGATCATACCGTAAAGCGGCGCCTCATAAGCTCCGGCCAGTTCAGCCGTGACCATCTCGGCTTCGCGCCCGTTGTGGCGGAAGATCGGGAAGGAGGCTTTCTCTTCGCGCACGCTTACCACGTCGCCAAGTTCAACCACGCCACGCGCGCCGGGCAAAAGGTTTGCAGGGATCGGGGTCGAGAGCGTCGCCTCATCCATCACCTTCGCGCCTTTGGCCCGCTCCATCACGATCGGCAAAGGCGCACGCCCCTCGCCACGATGCGAGTAACCAACGGTGGTCGAGCCGTTCAACAGGCCAAGCGTATCGAATACATCACCCTCGGAAACCTGAAAGAAATCAAGGTCATCCGAATTGGTCGTGGCGCGCAGGCGGCGTGCCTGCTGGCCAAAGCTGTCGTCCACATCCACGATGAACGGCACGCTTTCAAAGGCTTCGCGGATCTTCGCGGCCGAGGCACGACGGGTTTCCGCGTCGGGACCATAGACCTCGGCCAGAAGGGTCGCGATCACCGGTGGGCCGGGCGGCGGTTCGACCGTTTTCAGCGAGGTGCCCTCGGGCATCTCGATCTGGTTGATCAGGTCGCGAACCTCCAGCGCAATCTCGTGCGAGCTGCGCTCGCGTTCGCTCTTGGGCGACAGGTTGATCGAAACTTCGCCCTGCCACGGATAGGCGCGCAGATAGTAGTGGCGCACCAGACCGTTGAAATTGAAGGGCGAGGCCGTGCCCGCATGGGTCTGCACGCTCACCACCTCGGGCAGGCGCGTGACCACCTGGGCCACACGCTGCGCGACCATATCGGTGGTCTCGACAGCGGCGCCTTCGGGCAGGTCAATCACCACCGCCAGTTCCGATTTGTTATCGAAGGGCAAGAGCTTAACCGTCACGTCCTTGGTATACAAAAGCCCGAGCGAGCCGAACGACAGCCCCGCCGTGATCAGCAAGAACATCCCCGCCGACCATTTCGAACGCAGCACCGGACGGGCAACCTTCGCATAAATCGCCCCCAGCTTGCCGCCGTGTTCATGCGAACCATAGGTATCGTCATGACCATGCGCCGACATATCCGCGCGGCCCGCGATCTTTACCATCAGCCACGGCGTGATAATTACCGCCACGAAGAACGAAAAGATCATCGCCGCCGAAGCATTCGCCGGAATCGGCGACATATAGGGCCCCATCAGCCCCGACACGAAAAGCATCGGCAGCAGGGCCGCCACAACCGTCAGCGTTGCAACAATCGTCGGGTTACCGACCTCGGCCACAGCGGCAATCGCCTTGTCGACGCGGCTCCCCGGCCCTTTCATCCCCCAGTGCCGCGCGATATTTTCGATCACCACAATCGCATCATCCACCAGAATACCGATCGAGAAGATCAGCGCAAACAGCGACACACGGTTGAGCGTGTAGCCCATCACATGCGCCGCAAAGAGCGTCAGCAGGATCGTCACCGGAATCACAATCGCCACCACGATGGATTCGCGCCAGCCGATTGCAAACAGAACCAGCGCGATGATCGACACCGTCGCCAGACCAAGGTGGAACAGCAGTTCGTTGGCCTTTTCGTTGGCAGTCTCGCCGTAGTCGCGGGTGATCTGCACCTCGATGCTTTCGGGGATCAGCGAGCCATGCAACTCTTCGACGCGGTGGAGGATCTGCTCGGCCACGACCACAGCGTTCGCCCCTGCCCGCTTGGCAATCGCCAGCGTAACGGCGGGCGCGCGGTGCAGGTTCAGGTCAGCATCGCGCGCGACATTCGCCACGATATGTTCCGTTGTATCCGGCACATAGGACACCGTCGCGACATCGGCCACATAGACCGGGCGGCCATCGCGCGCGGTCAACAACAGCCCCGCGATCTCGGCCGGAGCGGTCAGGGTTTCCCCCGCCACCAGATCAATCTGCTCACCCTTGTCGCGCAGCTTGCCGGTCGAGAAAGACCGGTTCGCCTGTTGCACCTTATAGCTGAGCTGTTGCAGCGTAATGCCATAGAGCGCGAGCTTTTCGGGGTCCGGCTCAATCCGGATCACCTCACGCGCCTCGCCCACCAGATAGGTCAGGCCGACGTTCTCGATCTTGGTGACTTCGGTCTGCAATTCACGCGCAATCCGCGTCAGGTCATTGGCGGGAATATCCATCCCCTCCTTGCCCGACAGCGTCAGCGACACAATCGCCACGTCATCAATGCCACGGCCCACGATCATCGGCTCGGGGATGCCCCGCGGGATACGGTCCATATTCGCGCGCACCTTTTCATGCACGCGCAGGATCGCCGCATCCGACGAGGTGCCCACGATAAACCGCGCCATCACCAGCGCGTAATCGTCCGAGGTTTGCGAATAGACGTGCTCGACCTCGTTGATCGAGGTGACGATCGTCTCCATCGGCTCGGTCACAAGCTTCATCGCGTCTTCGGCCTTCAGCCCCGGCGCCTGAATGTGAATATCCACCATCGGAACCGAGATTTGCGGCTCTTCTTCACGCGGAAGCGAGACCAGCGCCACAAGACCCACGGCGAGCGCCGCAAAGATCATCAGCGGCGTCAGCGCCGATTGGATAAAGGCGCGCGTCAGTTTCCCCGCGATCCCGAGTTTCGCATCGGGGGTGCCGTGTTCAGTGCTCATGGGAAACCACCGTCTCGCCGCCTTGCAGCCCCGTCAGAATCTCGACCATATCGGTGCCATCAACCACGCGATGCCCGCCCGGAATAACCGCGCGTTCGACACGGGTGCCGTTTTCCTCGACCAGCACGAAATCAAGCCCCGAATGCTGGCGAACCAAAGCCGCCGGAACTTCGACCGCCTCGCGCGAAGCCATCGGCAGGCGCACCAGAACGCGGGCGTTCACAAAGCTTGAATCCAGTTCTGCGACCTCAACATCTGCGACAACACGCCCATTCTCGATCGTCGGATAAACCTTGGCCAGCGTGCCTTGTTTGTCCCCTTTAGGCGTCTCGATGGTGATCGTGTCGCCTTCATGGAGCGCGCCTGCGTGGCGTTCCGGCACCGCGAGCGTCAGGAAAAACCCGCCACCGCCCACGGTCGCGACCGGCTCTCCCATCATCACGACGGCACCTTTCGCCACCGGAACCGACAGCACCCGCCCCGAGATCGGCGCCAGAACCTGCCCCTCGGCCGCCTGTTGTTCGACCACGCGACGCTGCGCCTTTTGCGCCTCGATCTGGCCGGTCACAACATCGACCTGCGTGCGCAACTGATCCAGCCGCTGCGTCGTCGTCACGCCGCGTTTCAGCAATTCCTCGCCGCGCGTCAGCTCGGTATTCGCATTGGAAAGCTGTGCGTTCAGCGCTTCAAGTTGGGCATCTATCGCATTCAACTGAAACGCAATTTTTTCATCCACGATCTGACCGAGAACTTGGCCCGACTGCACCTGCACGCCCTCGGCAACAACCAGATCAACCAGCGTTCCGCCCAAGCGCGCACGCGCCGCGATGGTATCCTTCGCCTCGACCGTCCCGAAGACGGATTTCCAGTCAGTGACCTCGGTTTTGGCCACCTGATAGCTCTCCTGGGCCAAGGCCGCGAACGGCAAGCCAAGCGCAATCAGCGCGAGCGGCAGGATCGTGGATTTCATCTGTCTCGTTCCTTCCTTCCGGCGAAGTGTCGGGAGTAACATTCCGCTTTTTGAATGTGTGCACATCTACTCAAAATTCAACCCACTAGCAAGCCTTTCCGCCTTGATTTGCATCAGAGCGCGCGCGGGGCTTTCATGGCGGATGGTGATGCGTTAAAGCGTCAGATACAAGAGACGAGGTTCCAAGATGCACGATATCCGCGCGATCCGCGAAAACCCCCAGGAATTTGACACGGCCCTGACGCGTCGGGGCGCGGAACCGCTGTCGTCGCAAGTGCTTGCGCTTGACGAGGCCCGCCGTGCCGCGATCCACGCAGCCGAAACCGCGCAAGCCGCACAGAACGCCGCCTCCAAGCAGGTGGGCGCGGCCAAAGCCTCGGGTGACGAGGCCGAGTTTGAACGCCTGCGCGCGCTGGTGGCCGAGAAAAAGGCCGAGGTGGCGACCATGCAGGCTGAAGCATCGGCCAAGGATGTCGAATTGCGCGACATTCTGCTGATGATTCCCAACAGCCCGCTGACCGAAGTCCCGCAAGGCGCGGACGAGGACGAGAACGTCGAGATTTCGCGTTGGGGCGAGCCGCGCGCGTTCAACTACAAACCGAAAGAGCATTTCGAGCTTTCGGGCGTCGGCTCCGAAATGGATTTCGAAACGGCGGCCAAGCTGTCCGGCTCGCGTTTCGTGGTGCTGCGCAATGGCGTGGCGCGGGTGCACCGCGCGCTGGCGCAATATATGCTCGACCTGCACGTCGACCAGCACGGGCTGACCGAGAATATCACCCCCGTTCTGGTGCGCGACGAGGCGATGCTTGGCACCGGCCAACTGCCGAAATTCGCCGAGGACAGCTATCAGACCACGAATGGCTGGTGGCTGATCCCCACCGCCGAAGTGACGCTGACGAACTTTGCCTCGGGCGCGGTTCTGGATGATGCCGCCCTGCCCCTGCGCATGTGCGCACATACCAACTGCTTCCGCTCCGAGGCAGGGTCTGCGGGCAAGGATACCTCGGGGATGCTGCGCCAGCACCAGTTCGAGAAGGTCGAGATGGTCACCATCTGCCGCCCCGAAGACCACATCGCGGAACACGAGCGCATGACCGATTGCGCCGAAGCCGTGCTCAAAGGTCTGGACCTGCCCTTCCGCCGCATCGTGCTGTGCACCGGCGACATGGGCTTTGGCGCGCAAAAGACCTATGACCTTGAGGTCTGGCTGCCCGGACAGGACAAATACCGCGAGATTTCCTCGGTCTCGACCTGCGGCCAGTTTCAGGCGCGCCGCATGAATGCGCGCTTCAAGCCGGCAGATGGCGGCAAGCCCGAGTTTGTGGCGACGCTGAACGGTTCGGGGCTTGCGGTCGGGCGCTGCCTGATCGCGGTTCTGGAAAACGGTCAGGAAGAAGACGGCTCGGTCACGCTGCCGACGGCGCTTCACCCCTATCTGGGCGGCAAGACCCGCCTGGTCGAAGGGCGTCTGGTCTAAGCGCGACACAGCGTATCGGGGCGCCCCTGCCCCGATCCCTCCGTCAACCATCGGGGGTATTATCCCCACCTGCCGCACTTCGGACGGCGGGGCGATGACTTGCGGTTAATTTTCTGTTACCTTCTGCGGGTGCTGCTCGCCCAACCCAGGAGGTTCCGATGCCCCGGACCCAGATCCCGAATGCGCGGCAAATCCTTGCCATGCCGCGCGATGCCTTGCCTGATCTGATCACCACCCTGCGCGCCAACCGCTGCCTGTCTCCGATGATGGAGCGGCTGAACGACGGGCTTTTGTCTGACGATGACGACCGGCGCCTGCGCTCAAGCGCGGCGCTCGATCGTCTGGGGTTCCTCTGCGACGCGTAAGCCGCGCGGATTACGCGTCGTTACTTTTGCGGGTTCTGCGCACTGCGGCCGCATCTTTGCGCGCGGCGTGCTTCTTGGCATCGACGTGTTTTTTCAGACGCGACGGGATAGATTTTTTCTTGTCTTTATAAGGGTTTGCCTTGCCCTGATCGCGCAGATAGATGCGGATCGGCGTGCCCGGCATATCGAAATCCGCGCGCAGCCCGTTAATCAGGTAACGCTCATAGCTTTCGGGGATTTTATCCGTGTGCGTTGCCTTGATCACAAAGGCTGGCGGGCGCGTTTTCGCCTGCGTGATATAGCGCAGCTTGATCCGACGGCCACCGGGAGCGGGCGGCGGGTGCGCCTCGGTCATGGCCGAGAGCCAGTTGTTCAGCTTGGCGGTCGGCACACGGCGGTTCCAGACCTCATGCGCCTTGAGAATCGCGGCATGGAGCCGGTCCAGCCCCTTGCCCGTCTTGGCCGAAACCGTCACCAGCGGCGCACCACGAAGCTGCGGCAGCAGGCGCTCGAACGACTCGCGCAGCTCTTTCAGCTTCTCGGGCTTGTCCTCTTCGAGATCCCATTTATTCGCCGCCACGACAACCGCGCGGCCTTCGGTCTCGGCGAAATCGGCGATCCGCAGGTCTTGCGTCTCGAACGGGATGTTCACGTCCAGCAGCACGACCACGACCTCGGCAAAGCGGACCGCGCGCAGACCGTCCGCGACCGACAGCTTCTCAAGCTTGTCACTGACGCGGCCCTTTTTGCGCATCCCCGCCGTATCCCAGATCCGCATCGGCGTGCCCATGTAATCGGCCGTTACCGAGATCGCATCGCGGGTAATCCCGGCCTCGGGGCCGGTCAGCAGGCGGTCTTCGCCAAGGATCTTATTGATAAGGGTCGATTTCCCCGCATTCGGGCGGCCGATCACAGCCAGTTGTAGCGGCTTTTCAAGGGTGGGTGCCTGATAGACGCCCTCTTCCTCGGAATCCTCTTCGATCTCGACATCGACCTCGGGAATATCGGCCGCACGCTTTTCCGCGAACTCGTCAGCCAGGGGTTTCAGGACCGTATACAGGTCATCCAGACCCTCACCATGTTCCGCCGAAATGCGCAAAGGCTCGCCCAGACCAAGGCTCCACGCCTCCAGTGCACCGGCCTCGCCCGCGCGGCCCTCGGCCTTGTTGGCGGCCAGAACCACATGGGCGTTCTTGCGGCGCAGAATATCGGCGAAAATCTCGTCAGCGGGCGTGATACCGACGCGTGAATCCACCAAAAACAGGCAGATGTCGGCCTCTTCCACGGCGCGCTCGGTCAGGCGGCGCATCCGTCCCTGAAGGCTGTCATCCTCGGCCAGTTCCAGACCCGCCGAGTCGATCACGATGAATTTCAGATCGCCAAGGCGCGCGTCACCCTCGCGCAGATCGCGCGTCACGCCCGGCGTGTCATCGACCAGCGCAAGGCGCTTGCCAACCAGACGGTTGAACAGGGTCGATTTGCCAACATTCGGGCGGCCGACAATGGCCAGAGTAAAGCTCATGACAGCCTCCATAGGGTGCGGGCGAGAGATTCGAGCCGCCCCCTCTACACTGGTTTTCCCTTAACGGAAAGCCAGAAGCTTGCCGTTATTGGTCGGGACATACAGCACCCCGCCCGCAACAACCGGGCTGGTGGCGGCGCCACCGGGCAAATCCACCTCGGACAAAAGCGCGCCGGTCTTCGGGTCGAACACCCGCAGCCGATCGTCAGACGAGGCCACGAACAGCTTGTTCCCCGCCAGAACCGGACCAAGATGGGCGTGGATTTCCTGCTGCTTCTTGATCTTGTCTTTCAGATAATAGGGCAGAGCAACCGACCAGATTTCCTCGCCCGTGGCCGCGTCAAGCCGCACCAGATGCGCCTCGTCCGAAACAAGGAACACCGAACCGCCAGCAACCTGCACCGGCGCGGTCGCGCCTTCGGTCGCGGTCCATTTGCGTTCGCCCGAGGCCAGATCAATCGCCGAAACCTTCCCCGCCGAGGTCGCCGCATAGATCGTGTCACCGACAATCACCGGATCGCCCGTCACGTCGCGCACAGACGCATAGCCCCGCCCCGGGCGCTGCCCCGGAACCGAGGATTGCCACAGTTGCAGCCCGCCTTTTTTCAGCGCCGCAACCAATTGCCCGCCCGCATAGGGGAAGATCACCGACTTGCCGCTGACCGCAGGCGCGGAAACGCCGGTCATTGCCGAGGGTCCGGGGGCCGCGTCAAGCTGCCAGATCACTTTGCCGTCGCTCTCGCGAAGCGCCCAGGACGAGCTGTCGCGTGCAACCACATAGACCATCCCGTCCGAAACCGTCGGCGCACCGCCGACCGCGGTGCCGAACTTCTGCCGCCACGCCACCTTGCCCGAGGCCGCATCCAGCGCGACCAGCTCGGCAAAGCCGGTGGTGACAAAAATCTTGCCATTCGCGAAGGCCAGGCCACCGCCCGAAGCATCGTCGGCATTGTCGCTCGCAGGCGTCAGATCGGCCTGCCAAATCGTCTGCCCGTCGGTGCCGGTCGCGGTGACGCGCGCGCGGCTATCAAGGGTAAAGATGCGCCCGCCGGCCACGACCGGCGTCGCGGTGATCCGGTGGCGGCGATCCGCGCCCTGCCCGATCTCGGTCGCCCACTGAAGCGCGGTGCCAGCCCCGATCGCGGCATTGACCAGCGCATGATCGGCCCCGCCTGCACGCTGCGCCCAATCAGCGTTCGAGACCTGCGCCGGCAAGGACAGCGCGACATCCCGCGCCGGAGCCTCTGCCGCGACCTCGCCCGCAAGCACATCGCGCGGGTCGATCCGCTCGCCCTGCAGGATGATCTCTTTTTCGCAAGCCGCCAGCGTGCCCGCCATGCCCAGAACAGCAATCGCGTGGATCAGTTTCACCGCTCTTGTCCCCCGCCCTTCTTCCGACGCTCAACGCGCCTTCACAATTATTGCGCCGACGGATCGGCCCCAAGGGCCACCATCAACTCAGATGCGCGTTGTTGCAAGCCCGGCGTGGTGCCTGCCTCGGCCAGAATCTGCGTCAAAAGCGCGATCGCCGCATCCTGATTGCCCGCCGATAGCTCTGCCAATGCCTGCTGCTCCATTGCCAGCGGGCGATAGGGCGCGCCGGGCACGGCCAGCTCGTCCAAAAGCGATGCGCGCGCAGCGGCATCCATCGTGTCTGCGCCAACCAGAACGGATTTCAGCTTGGCCAGATCCGACAGGCTTTTGGGCAGGCTTGCGTCATTCGCGACAGGGGCCAGCGCAGCCACCGCACCGGCACTGTTGCCCGCCATCTGCATCCGGCCCGCTTCCATCATCGCGCGGACGGCTTCTTGCGCACCCGGCTCGGCGGCAATAGCCCCGACCGCTGCCAGCGGATCTTCGGCGCTCATGGACGCCAGCATCGCATCACCGAACCCTTCGGCCTTGGCGCGCTCCTGCGCTTTGGTCCATTCGGTCCAGGCCGCGCCCCCCACGATCCCCAAAATCGCGACAACCCCGATCCAGCCATAGCGGCGCATCAGGGCAAACAGGCGGTCGCGGCGGACCTCTTCGGTGACTTCCTCGATGAAGCTGTCGGTTTCGCTCACGCGTGGCACCTTTCGTCTGGCCCCTCGGGGCGCGATTGTCTTGCGAACCTCTTACATGGGATGCGGCCCAGTGCCAAGGCCGCCGAGGCCCGCACACCACGCCCTTCGCGCGCGCACAGAATATTTCACAAGATATACCTTGAGTGCGCCACATGCCCGCCCTATTTTGAACCGCATCGTTCACTCTATTTCCACGCGGGTCCACGCGGCCCATCGCTGCAAGAGGTCGCCGCCCGATGAAGATTGTTCCCGTCGTCAATGCCATTCTGGTTACGAGTGCGCTTTACCTGCTGGTGTTCGAGCGCGACCGGCTGATGAGCTTTGCCGGACAAGACGCCCCCGCCCCCGAAGAGCAGGCCGCGCCCGCCGCCGTCGAAGGCGCCGTGGCAGTGCAGGTGCTGGCTTCGCAGGCGAAAGCCGTCGATCAAGGCGTTCTCGCCCGTGGCCAGACCGAGGCCGCGCGCCGTGTCGAAGTGCGCGCCGAAACCACCGGCAGCGTGACCACCGCGCCCTTGCGCAAAGGCACCTCGGTCGCAGCGGGCGATACGCTGTGCCAGATAGATCAGGGGACGCGGGCCGCGTCTCTGGCCGAGGCCGAGGCAAAACTCGTCGAGGCGCGTATCAACGCCAACGCCGCCGAGAAGTTGCAACAGGGCGGGTATCGCTCGGACAGCGCGGCGGCAGCGGCCAAGGCCGGCCTGCAAGAGGCCGAAGCCGGCGTGCTGGCCGCGCAAAAGGAAATCGACCGCACCACGATGAGCGCGCCTTTCGCGGGTATTCTGGATGACGACAGTGCCGAGCTTGGTGCGCTTCTGACCGCAGGAAGCCTGTGCGCCACGGTGATCGCGCTCGACCCGATCAAGCTGGTGGGCTTCGTCCCCGAGACCGAGCTGGACCGGATCGAAATCGGCGCGCTGGTTGGCGCGCGGCTGGCAACGGGGCGCGAAGTGGCGGGGCAAGTGACCTATGCTTCGCGCTCGGCCGATACGCAGACCCGCACCTTCCGTATCGAGGCGGAACTGCCCAACCCCGACCTATCTATCCGCGAAGGTCAGACAGTCGAGATGATTATCCGCGCGCAGGGCACGATGGGGCATTTCCTGCCCGCCTCGGCAATGACGCTGAATGACGACGGCACGCTTGGGGTGCGCCTTGCGGTGGACGGGGTCGCCCGCTTCGCGCCTGTTTCCCTGCTGCGTGACACCCGCCAGGGCGTCTGGATCACCGGCCTGCCCGACACCGCCGACGTCATTGTCGTCGGGCAGGACTATGTGACCGACGGCACCCCCGTCACCGCCCATCCCGCGCAAGATGTTCCGGGCTTCGGGGAGAGCGCGCAATGATCGCTATCGTCGACTGGGCCGCCGAGCGCGCCCGGATGGTTCTGGCCTTTGTGGCCATGACCATCATCGCAGGGATGACCGCCTATATCGGCCTGCCGAAAGAGGGTGAGCCGGACATCGAAATCCCGATGCTCTTCGTCTCGGTCCCCTTCCCCGGTATCTCGGCGGCGGATTCCGAAAAGCTGCTGGTGCAGGTAATGGAGACCGAGCTGTCGGACCTTGAGGGGTTGGACAAGATGTCGGGCATCGCGCGCGAGAATTACGCGGGCCTTATGCTTGAATTCGACTTCGGCTGGGACAAGACCAAGATCATCGCCGATGTGCGTGATGCGATGAATACCGCCGAGGGGAAATTCCCGTCGGGCTTCGAGAAATACTCGATCAACGAGATCAATTTCTCGGAGTTTCCGGTCGTTATCGTCGCCCTGTCCGGCAATGCGCCAGAGCGGACTTTGATTAACCTTGCCAAGACCTTGCAAGACGATCTTGAGGGGCTGGAGCCGGTTCTGGATGCGACCCTTGCGGGCCACCGCGACGAGATGCTCGAGGTCCAGATCGACCCGCTCAAGCTGGAAGCCTATAATGTCACGGCAGGCGAGCTTATCAATGTGGTTCAGGCCAATAACCAGCTTATTGCAGCGGGCGAGGTCGAAACCGACGCGGGCGCGTTCTCGGTCAAAATCCCCGCGTCGTTCGAGACCGCCGAGGATGTCTACCGCCTGCCCGTCAAAGTGAATGGCGAGCGCGTGGTGACGCTTGGCGATCTGGCCGACATCCGCCTGACCTTCGAGGACCGCACCGGCACCGCGCGGTTCAACGGTGAAAGCACGGTCGCGCTGCAGGTGGTCAAGCGCAAGGGCTATAACATCATCGACACGGTCAACCTTGTGCGTGAAACCGTGGCAAAGCGGCAAGCCGACTGGCCCGAGCCTTTGCGCAACGCCGTCAACGTCGGCATCTCGCTGGATCAGTCAAAGACCGTGGGCGCCATGGTCAGCCAGCTAGAAGGCTCGGTCCTGACCGCCATCGCGCTGGTGATGATCGTCGTTCTGGCGACGCTTGGCACGCGCTCGGCGCTGCTGGTGGGCTTCTCGATCCCGACATCCTTCCTGCTGACCTTCCTGCTTTTGGGCGGAATGGGGGTGGCGATCTCGAATATCGTGATGTTCGGCCTGATCCTTGCGGTGGGGATGCTGGTCGATGGCGCGATCGTGGTGGTGGAATACGCCGACAAGCGCATCTCCGAAGGCTCCGGCCCGATGCACGCCTATACCGAGGCCGCCAAGCGCATGTTCTGGCCAGTGATTTCCTCAACCGCAACAACGCTTTGCGCGTTCTTGCCGATGCTGTTCTGGCCGGGCGTGCCGGGCGAGTTCATGGGGATGCTGCCGGTCACGATCATCTTTGTGCTCTCGGCCTCGTTGATCGTGGCGCTGATCTATGTGCCGATCGTGGGGGGCGTCGCGGGCCGCCTGTCGCGGCGTCTGGACCAAGGCGCGCGCGTGATCGAGCATTGGCCCTACTGGCTGCGCGTAGCACTTGCGGTTGTCTCGATGGCGCTGGTGTTCCTTGGCGCGATGCTGATGCTGAACCCCGGCTATCTGTCGGGCGAACGCCTGCCCTCGGGCAGCTTTGCGGCCTCGGTTCCCGGTGCCGTGCTGTTTCTCATCGCGACGCTGCTAAGTTCAATCACGCTGACAGCCGCCAAACCGAAACGCGCGCCCCGCCCCATCGACGCGGGCTACAAGCGCCGCCCGTTTGGCCATGTCATTTCTTTCATCGTCGGTAATCCGGTGATGCCCGTGATTACCTTTGCCGCGATCATCGGCCTCGTGTTCGCGACCTTCGGCTATTACGGCAAGAACAACTACGGGACCGAGTTCTTCACCGATTCCGAGGTCGAGCAGGGCATCGTCTACATCCGCGCGCGCGGCAACCTGAGCCTTGCCGAGAAGGATACTTTGGTCAAACGCGCCGAAGCGGCGGTGATCGGCACCGAGGGCGTAGCGGCGGTGTTTTCCTTTGCGGGCGAAGGCGGGCTGAACCAGAACACCGGCGGCGCGGTAGCCCCGCGCGACACCATCGGTCAGGTTCAGGTCGAGATGGTCCGCTGGGAGGACCGCAAGGACCGCCCCGATCTGAAAGGCGCGTTGGTGATGGATCGGGTGATGGAGAAAATCCACCAGATCCCCGGCATCAAGGCCGAGTTTCTGGCACAGGACCGCGGACCATCGTCGGGCAAGCCGATCCAGCTTCGCCTGAAAGGGGACAGCTTTGTGCAGCTCGACAAGGCGGTCGAATACCTTGAAGAGAACCTAGTGAAATTCAAGGGCGTCACCGCGATCGAGGACACGCGCCCCCTGCCCGGCATCGACTGGAAGATCGACGTCGATGTGACCCGCGCGGGTCGCTACGGCGCCGATGTGGCGACTGTGGGCGGCATGGTGCAGCTGGTCACGCGCGGGATCTTGCTGGACACGATGCGGGTCGACAGCTCGGACGAGGAAATCGAGATCCGCGTCCGCCTGCCCGAGGAAGACCGGCTGCTGTCTACCCTCGACACGCTGAAGGTGCGCACCGCGCAAGGCCTTGTGCCGCTGGCGAATTTCGTCACCCGCACGCCCGAGCAAAAGCTGGGCCGGATCGACCGGATCGACCAGAAACGCTATTACGATGTGAAGGCGGGCGTGCTGGAGGGGCTGACCAATGACGACGGGCAGCCGATCAATGCGAACGAACGAATCGCCGTCATCGACACCTGGCTGAAAACCGAGGCCGTTCTGCCTGCGGGGGTCGAGTTCGAGTGGTCGGGCGATATGGTCGAACAGGCCGAGAGTCAGGACTTTCTGGCCAAGGCTTTCGCGGGCGCGCTGGCGCTGATGTTCGTGATCCTGCTGGCGCAGTTCAACAGCTTTTACAACGCGGTGCTGGTGCTGCTGGCGGTGATCCTGTCAACGGCGGGTGTGCTCTTCGGGATGCTGGTGATGGCGCAGCCCTTCTCGATCATCATGACGGGGGTCGGCATCGTCGCGCTGGCGGGGATTGTGGTGAACAACAACATCATCCTGATCGACACCTATCAGGAGTTCGAGCGCTACATGCCGCGCCTCGAAGCCGTGATCCGCACCGCCGAAGCGCGCCTGCGCCCCGTCGCGCTGACTACGATCACCACGATGGCGGGCCTCTCGCCGATGATGTTCGGCCTGTCGCTGGACTTCATCAACGGGGGCTTCTCGATCGACAGCCCGACCGCGCTTTGGTGGAAGCAGCTTGCGACGGCGGTGGTCTTTGGCCTTGGCACGGCGACGGTGCTGACGCTGGTTCTGACGCCCGCGCTTCTGGCGCTGCGCATCTGGTTCAACGCGGGCTCCTATCGCTCGATCAAGGCGCTTTCGGCACTGATGCAGGGCACGGATTCGCAAGCCTCGCGTGATCTGGCGCTGGAGCGCGCGGCGCGCAAAATGTCGGGAACGGAAGTGATCTGGATGGACGAGGCCGACCTGCCTGCCCCTCTGAAAACGGTTGATCGCGCCGCCGAATAAGCGGCGCGATCAGGTCTTTTATTCGGCTGCCTCGACGGCTTCGGCCTCTTCTGCGGATTGGCGCGCCCACATCTGCGCATAGCGCCCGCGGTGCGCCAAGAGCTCGTCATGGCGCCCGCTTTCGACCACCTCGCCCTTCTCCAGCACCACGATGCAATCTGCATCCACAATCGTCGACAGCCGGTGCGCGATGGTGATCACCGTGCGCCCCTTGCCCATCGCTTTCAGGCTGGTCTGGATGTCGCGCTCGGTCTGGGTATCCAGCGCCGAGGTTGCCTCGTCCAGCAGAAGGATCGGCGGGTTCTTCAGGATCGTGCGGGCAATGCCGACACGCTGCTTTTCACCGCCCGACAGTTTCAGCCCGCGCTCACCCACCGCCGTTTCATAGCCCTCGGGCAGGCTCATCACGAAGTCATGGATCTTGGCGGCCTTGGCGGCGGCGATGATCTCGTCCTCGGAGGCATCCGCGCGGCCATAGGCGATGTTGTAGCGGATCGTATCATTGAACAGCACGGTATCTTGCGGCACCACGCCGATCACGCCATGCAGGCTGTTTTGCGTCACATCGCGCAGGTCTTGCCCGTCGATGCGAATGGCGCCGCCCGTCACATCGTAGAACCGGAACAACAGCCGCCCGATGGTGGATTTGCCCGACCCCGACGGGCCGACAAGCGCAACCGTCTGCCCCGCCGGAACCGTCATGGAAATGCCTTTCAGGATCGGACGCGCCGCATCGTAGTGGAACTCGGTCGCGTCGAACGCGATCTCTCCGCCCGTCACGACCAGATCGCGGGCATCGGGGGCATCCTTGATCTCGGCGGGCTGGTGCAGCAGGTCGAACATCTCGCCCATATCGACCAGCGCCTGCCGGATCTCGCGGTAGACCGTGCCAAGGAAGCCAAGCGGCATGGTGATCTGGATCATGAAGGCCTGCACCATGACGAAATCACCGACCGTCAGCGTCCCCGCCTGCACCCCCATCGCCGCCATCACCATCACCGTCATCAGCCCCGCCGAGATAATCAGCGCCTGCCCGAAGTTCAGGAAGGCCAGCGACTGGCCGGTTTTCACCGCCATCGCCTCGTAGCCCACCATCGAGGCATCATAGCGTTCAGCCTCGCGGGCGGAGGCATTGAAATACTTGACGGTTTCATAGTTCAGAAGGCTGTCGATGGCCTTTTGGTTGGCCTGCGTATCGGCCTCGTTCATCTGGCGACGGATCGCGACGCGCCATTCGGTCACTTTGAAGGTAAAGGCCACATAGGCCCAGATCGTCAGCACCACCGCCAGCGCATAGCGCCAGTCGAAGGCGACGAAAAAGATCACCGCCACCATCGACAGTTCCAGGATCAGCGGACCGACCGAGAACAGCATAAAGCGCAAAAGGAAATCGACCCCCTTCACACCGCGTTCGATAATGCGGCTAAGCCCGCCGGTCTTGCGGGTGATATGGTAGCGCAGGCTGAGGCGGTGGATATGCGTAAAGGTCTCAAGCGCGAGCGAGCGCAGCGCGCGTTGCGCCACGCGCACGAAAAGCGCATCACGCAGTTCGCCAAAACCCACCGTCATCAGCCGCGCCACGCCATAGCTGATCGTCAGGAAAATCGCGCCCAAAGCCAGCGCCATCGCGCCCTTTGCCTCGCCCGCCAGCACGTCGACCGCCTGTTTGTAGATAAACGGTGTCGAGACCGAGATGATCTTGGCCGCAACCAGCGCGCACAGCGCCAGCACGACGCGGCGCTTCACCCACGGCGCCTCCGAGGGCCAGAGGTAAGGCAGCACCGCACGCAGCGTGCGCGCACCCCGCGCGCGCTCATCCGGGCCGGGTTTTCCGCCGACAGTAATCTGGGAGGGGGCCATGCATCGCCCTTTCGTATCATTCGCGCAATAGGAAACAGGCGCGAAGAGCCCCTCGCGCCTGCGGTTAAAATAGGTGTGCTTTCGGTGCTCTGCCAGCCCTATTCGGGTAAATCGAACACCTGCCCGGGATAGATCAGGTCCGGGTCGCGGATCTGGCTGCGGTTAGCCTCGAACACACGGACGTAGAGGAAGCCATCGCCGTAGGTCTCGCGGGCGATGGCCCAAAGCGTGTTGCCACGCTCGATGGTGATGCGGCGCACACCGGCGGGCGGCGGTTGATCTTGCTGGTCGGCAGGCACGGCCACCGCGGTGATAGCACCGCTTGCAGCACCGCTGACACCGGCCTGCCCCTCGGGTGCGGGTTGCCGCGCGGGGGCGGTCTGCGCCAGCTCTTCAGCCGCGCCCGTCACCTGCGTTTCGGCCCGCGCGATCACCTTGCCCGCCGCGTCCAGCGCATCGACGCGCAGGACATGCGCACCCGCGCCGATTTTCGGCAACTCAATCCGCCAGCTTCCATCGGGCGCAGCCGCCGCCAGCCCGACCTCGGCGTTATCCAGATAGGCCCGCACAAGCGCGCCTTCGGGCGCACCACGCCCCGAGATCACGCCACCGTCCGTCAGCGCCCCTTCGGCCAGCGTGTCGATCACCAGCTGCTCCGAGGCGCCCTCCAGCACCCGCGCGCCCTCGGCATCGGCCACAACGACCGGCGCCTGAATATCCGACGCCGCCACGACGATGCTTTCGCTGCCCTCGCGCGCAACACCATCCTCGCCCGTCACCCGCAGCGTCAGCATCCGGTCAACGATTGCGGCACCGGCATCCAGAAGTGCTGTGTATTCGCCGCTCGACGAGGCCCGCGCCTCGCCCACCTTCTGGCCATCGACCAAAAGCTCGACCAGCGCATTCGGGGTCGCCTGCCCTGCAACCACCATCGAGCCGTCCTGCTCGGCGCGGAACAGATCGAATTTCGTGGGGGCCAGATCGGCAACGATTTCAGCAACCGCTTCGGCCTGTTCCGAAACCCCGGCCACAACCTCTTGCGCCGCAGCTTCCGCGGGCTCCACTGCGGTTTCGGTCACTTGCCCGACCGCAGCGGCGACCTCGGCGGCAGCCTCCGCAACGGGCGTGGCCGCTTCGCCAATCGCCTGTCCGGCCTCTGCCGCAGCCGCCTCGACCGCAGGCTCCACCGCAGCGATGGCGGCAGCAGGTTCGGGGGCCGGAGCCGTTTCTTCTGCCTTGGTTTGCGCCGCCACAGGGGCCGGAGCCTCCGGCTCCCCCCCGCCATCGCGGTCGATGAAAAACCAGCCCAGAATGATGACCGCGACCAGCGCAACCCCACCCGTCAAGACCTTGGTCTTTTGCGACCCAGTATCGCCCGATGCCTCGTTCATCTTCGTTCCTTATGTCATATACGCGTCACGCGCCTTGAGGCACACTAGCAACGCAGCTATCACCACTCAAGAACCTGTGAATAGAACAAAAGGATGCCCCCAATGACCCAAGTGCTTCGTTCGGTATGTGTGTATTGCGGGTCGCGGGCGGGCCAGCGCCCCGCCTATACCGAAGCCGCGCGGGCAACCGGCACTATGCTGGCCACGCGCGGCTGGCGTCTGGTTTACGGCGCGGGCGATGTCGGGCTGATGGGCGAAGTGGCCCGCGCCGCGCAATCGGCCGGCGGCGCGACCTTCGGCGTTATCCCCGACCACCTGTTCCCGCGTGAGGTCGGCAAGCGCGATCTGTCGACCTTTATCGTCACCGAAAACATGCACGAGCGGAAAAAGGTGATGTTCATGAACTCTGACGCGACGGTGGTCCTGCCCGGTGGCGCAGGGTCGCTGGACGAGTTCTTCGAGGTGCTGACATGGCGCCAGATCGGCCTGCACAAGAAACCGATCTTCCTTTTGAATACCGATGGTTACTGGGCACCGCTCATGTCACTTCTGGACCATATCATCGCCGAAGGTTTTGCCGATGCCAGCCTGCGTGACATCGTCGTGCTGGCCGATGACGTCCCCGCCCTAGAAGCCGCGATCGAGACCGCGTTCGGTTAACGCCGAAAGCGCAGCGTCACAGCCGTATAAAGCGCGATGGCCAGCCAGATCAGCACCAAAGCCGCGACATGCCACGTCGTGACAGGCTCCAGAAACACCAGCGAGGCGGCAGCAAACTGCAAAGTGGGGTTGAGGTATTGCACCAGCCCCACCGTCGCCATCCGCACCCGCTGCGCCGCGTAAGAAAACATCATCAACGGCCCGCCGGTCATCACCCCCGCGAACGCCAGCATCGCCGAGCTTTTCAGATCATCGCCGAAATGCACCCCCGGCTCGCCGTGGTAATACCACAACACGCCAAGTGCGAACGGAGCCAGCAGAATGGTCTCGCTCAGCACCGAGGTCGCCGAACCAACCGAGAGCCGCTTTTTGAAAAGCCCGTAGGTTCCGAAAGTTACCGCCAGCCCGAGCGAAATCCACGGGGTCACGCCAAGCCCCACCCCAAGCACCGCAACCCCGACTGCAGCGATTCCGACAGCCAGCCATTGCGCACGGGTCATGGTTTCGCCAAAGGCAGCCCGCCCAAGCAAAACCATCAGCAGCGGAAAGATGTAGTATCCAAAGCTTGCTTCGATCGCGTGGCCATTATGAACGGCCCAGATAAAGCCGAACCAGTTGGCCGAGATAACCGCCGCCGCCGCGAACACGCGCAAAACCAGCCGCGATCCCAGCAATTGCGCAGTCAGCGCCAACCGCCCTTTGGCCAGCTGCACCAGACCGATAAAGACCATCGACCACAGCGTCCGGTGCGCCAGAACCTCAAGCGGAGCGACGCCCGACAAAGCCTTGTAGTAGATCCCGGACAGGCCCCAGACCACACAGGACAGGACCAGCACCCAAAAGCCTTTTGCTGCATCGCTCATCGCGTCTGACCTGTTTCTCAGCCCCTAAAAAAAGCCCGCCTGACGGCGGGCTTCATCATCTCTATCGCAGCTCGGATCAGAGGCGCGACGCAACGTTTTCCCAGTTGACCAGCTTGTCGAGGAAGTTGGTCAGGTAAGCCGGACGCTTGTTGCGGAAATCGATGTAGTAGGAGTGCTCCCACACGTCGCAACCCAGAAGCGCGGTCTGGCCAAAGCACAGCGGGTTCACGCCGTTTTCGGTTTTCGTGACCTTCAGGCCGCCGTCGGTGTCTTTCACCAGCCAGCACCAGCCCGAGCCGAACTGGCCCGCGCCCGCAGCGGCGAAATCGTCCTTGAATTTCTCGACCGAGCCGAAGCTTTCAACAATGGCTTTTTCCAGCGCGCCCGGCATGACCTTGCCGCCCGGACCCATCATTTCCCAGAACTGGGCGTGGTTCCAATGCTGGGACGCATTGTTGAAGATACCGTTTTGCGCAACCGCGCCAGCCTGGTAGGTGCCCTTGACGATGTCCTCAAGCGACTTGCCTTCCCACTCGGTGCCAGCGATCAGCTTGTTGCCGTTGTCGACATAGGCCTTGTGGTGCAGGTCGTGGTGATACTCGAGCGTCTCTTTCGACATGCCGAGATCGGCCAGAGCGTCGTGGGCATAAGGAAGATCGGGGAGTTCGAAAGCCATATCAAATGTCCTTTTATGGGTGTTCGCGTTTTCACATCCTATAGAAGGGCGCGGCGCGCCAAGGTCAAGGGCCGAGCCCCACAACCTTAGAAATCTTCTAGTTTTTCTTGCGCTCTTCGGCGGCGGCCTTCATCCGGGCCAGAAGCTCGGCCTTGGTCTCGCTTTTGCCGAAGGGGTTTTTCGCGCTGCCTTTGGCGTTGTGTTCGCTGTGGCGCGGCGCGTTCGAGCCCTTTTTCGGCACACCGTGTTTGGAATAATCAACCATGTCGCATTCTCCTGCTTTGCCCAAGAGATGCCCGAGCGCCCTGCCATTGGCAAGCCATCCGCAAAAGAAAGACCCCGAGGCCCAAACCTGACCGAAGTGCGGGATTGGAAAATCCTTCGGTCAGGCCATAAGGGCCTCGGGGCTTTGGGGCCGAAGCCCCGTGGTCCGGTCAGGAAATCTCGCCGCCTTTGCGCGAAGAAACCTCGAGCAACCCGAACATATAGCTTGCGACCGAACGGAAGCAGACCAGCGAGAGTTCCTCCGGACCAGAACGCCACAATGCAGCGGCGACCTGTGCGGCCCGCGTGCGACGCATCTCGCCCGCGGCCAGTTTCGGGAAATCGACGGGGCTGAGCTTCATCAGAACCTCATCCGCCTTCGCGCCCGAAACGGTAAACATGGCCCGCGCATCGGACACATTCGTCACCAGCGCGTGCTCTTTTGCCAGTGCCTCGGCGAGGGTTGCAGCGGTCGCAGCAGCCTCGTCATAGGCACAGATCAAGAGCAGTTCATCGGGGCTCATCCATGCGATCGCACGGGCCTCCCCCTCTTCGATCCGGCGCAGCGCAGGAACCGGAAGCCCCAGAGCCTTGAGCGCCTTTGCCAGCCCTTTCGAGGCCAGATCCGCGCGGATCGTGATCATGCCTTTGAGGCCAGCTTCGGCCACACGGGCGAAACCTTCAGCCGATTTGCCGTTCAGCGGCGAGACTGCGTTAGACATCCTGCTTCTCCCCTGCCTTGTCATAGAAGACCGCATCGACGATGCGCGCCTTGATTACCTTGCCCTCGTCGGCGGGGAAGTCGAGAACCTCGCCCATCCGGTCGGGACCATGCTTGACCAGACCCATCGCGATCCCCTTGCCAAGCGTCGGCGAATAGTAGGTCGAGGTCACGCGACCTTGCACATTGCGCTGGCCATTCGGGTTATGCCCCTCGGCCACCGCATAGACGCCATCGGGCAGAACCGAACCATCAAGCGTTTCCAGACCCACCAGTTTCCAGCGGCCGGGATCGGTCATGTGGCTGCGGGCCTGAGCGCGCTTGCCAAGGTAGTCCTCTTTCTTCTTCGAGATCGCCCAGCCAAGGCCAAGATCCTGCGGGATCACGGTGCCGTCGGTTTCGTCGCCGATCATGATGAAGCCCTTTTCGGCGCGCATCACGTGCAGACCTTCGGTGCCGTAGGGCATCACGCCGAACTCTTCGCCGGCCGCGTTGAGCGCCTCCCAGAAGGCCGCACCTTCGTTCGCCGGAACCGCGATTTCGTAGCTCAGTTCGCCCGAGAACGAAATCCGGTAGATCCGCGCGTTGAAGCCGCCAAGCACGCCGTCCTTGAAGGTCATGAACGGCAGCGCCTCTTTCGAGACATCCATCCCGCCCAGTTTTTCAAGCAGCATCCGGGCTTTCGGGCCGACAACGGCGACCTGCGCGAATTGCTCGGTCAGGTTGGCAGTATAGACCTTCCAGTCCCACCACTCGCATTGCAGCCAGTCTTCCATCCAGCCGTGGATACGATCCGCCCCACCCGAGGTGGTGTGGCACAGCCAGGTATCCTCGTCGATGCGCACGACCACGCCGTCGTCCGACAGGAAGCCGTTTTCGTTGCACATCAGACCGTAGCGGCATTTGCCGATGCCAAGGGTGCTCATCATGTTGGTGTAGAGCATGTCGAGGAATTTCCCCGCGTCCGGCCCTTTCACCACGATCTTACCCAGCGTCGAGGCATCCAGCAGACCCACGTTCGTCCGCGCGTTCAGGATCTCGCGGTTGACTGCCTCGCGGTGGGTTTCGTTGCCACGCGGATAGCAATAGGGGCGACGCCACTGGCCGACCGGCTCCCAATGGGCGCCACGGGCTTCGTGCCATGCGTGCATCGGCGTGCGACGCAGCGGCTGGAACAGCTCGCCCCGTGCCTCGCCGGTGATCGCGCCAAAGCTGATCGGCGTGTAGGGCGGGCGGAAGGTGGTGGTGCCGGTTGCCGGAATGGCCCGGCCAAGCGCATCAGAAAGAACCGCCAAGCCGTTGATATTCGACAACTTACCCTGATCGGTAGCCATGCCGAGCGTGGTGTAACGCTTGGTATGTTCGACCGATTCATAGCCCTCGCGCGCAGCCAGCTGCACGTCCGAAACCTTCACGTCGTTCTGGTAATCAAGGAAGCTCTTGAAGCGCAGCGCGGGCGGAGCACCTGCGGGCATAACCCAGACCGCCTCGATCGGGGCTTCCTCTTCCGAGGCGGCACCGATGCCAAAGCTGCCCATGATCTGCGACAGACCCAGATCACCATTGGCCGCGCCCACGATCTGCACCATCGCCTGACCGTCTGCACCCGTTGCCGGGCGGGTCTGGTCGGGGCGGAACATCGCGTTTGCCTCGTCCCAGTTCAGCTTGCCGCCGCAATGCGACCACAGGTGAACGATGGGGGACCAACCGCCCGACATCGCGACGCAATCGCAGGCGATCTCGTTGACGACAGTGCCCTCGCCCGCCTGACGGCAGATTTCGACCCCAGTGACCGACTTGCGGCCCTTCACCTTGGCGATGCCGTGGCCGGTCATCACCTTGACGCCACGCGCCTTGACGGCGGCGATCAATGCGCTGTTCACATTGTCACGCGCATCGACAACGGCCGGAACCTCAAGCCCCGCATCCAAAAGCGCGAGTGCCGTGCGATAGGCGTCGTCGTTGTTCGTGACGATAACCGTGCGCTTGCCCGGAGCCACAGCCCAGTTCACGACATAGTCGCGCACGGCAGAGGCCAGCATCACGCCCGGAATATCGTTGCCATAGAACGACAGCGGGCGTTCGATCGCGCCGTTGGCCGCAATCGTCATCTTGGTGCGGATGCGCCACAGGCGGTGACGCGGGCGGCCATCGCCGGGCGTCGTGTCGGCAACGCTTTGGTAGCCGACGATATAGCCGTGGTCATACTGGCCCGACATCATCGTGCGGGTCATCAGCGTGACGTTGTCCATACCTTCCAGCGCCGCAACAGCATCGCGCACCCAGCCTTCGGCATCATGGCCGTCAATCTGGCCGCCATCGACAACAGCGCGGCCACCCCAATGGGCGGTTTGCTCCATCACGATCACGCGCTTGCCAGCCTTGGCTTCGCGCAGCGCCGCGGCCAGACCCGACACACCGCCGCCCGCGACGACGACGTCACAGAAGGCATAGGCCTGTTCATAGCGGTCCGGGTCTGCCTCTTTCGGCACGGCGCCAAGGCCCGCCGACTGACGCACGATCGGCTCGAACAGGTGTTTCCACGCAAAGCGCGGGAACATGAAGGTCTTATAATAGAAGCCCGCCGGAAGCAGCCGGTAGAACTTGTCGTTGATCTCACCGACGTCGAACTCAAGGCTCGGCCAGTGGTTTTGCGACTTGGTCACCGCGCCCTCGAACAGCTCGGTCGTGGTGGTGCGCTGGTCGGGTTCAAAGCGGTCGCCCTGCCCCAGACCGACAAGCGCGTTCGGCTCTTCCACACCGCTGGCGACGATGCCGCGCGGACGGTGGTATTTAAACGAGCGGCCGACCATCGTCTGGCCCGCGCCCAGAAGGGCCGCCGCCAGCGTATCGCCCGCAAAGCCCTGCATGGACTTGCCGTTAAAGCTGAAGGAAAGCGGTTTCTTGCGGTCGATCAGACGCCCGCCGGTAGAAAGACGGTGGCTCATTTGTAGCCCTCCCAATCGGGGCGGCGCGCCTTGACGGCGGCAATGACATCAGGATGCGGGACGGAGTTCTGCGCCTTGTAGGTGCCGAACACTTCAAGCGTGGCGGTGCAGCGTGCGGCGAGGAACCACTTGCCGCAGCCATAGGCATGGCGCCAGCGTTCGAAATGCACGCCCTTGGGGTTTTTGCGCGCGAACATATAGCCTTCGAAGTCGGTGTCCGAAGAGCCGGGACCAAAGCGTTTCAGATGCGCTTCGCCGCCCGGAGCCAGTTCGGCTTCTTCACAATCGACGCCGCAATAGGGGCAATGGAGTATCAGCATGTCAGCGGGCCTTCTTGCTGGAGGGCATCGAGGCAACGCGCCCCTGTCCCTCGGAATGGTTCGTCCAGTTCAAGCGAAGAGCGGTCATCAGTGCGCCACCCCTGCCGCGACGCTTTCGTCGATGAAGCGGCCTTCGATAAAGCGGTTCAGGCCGAAATCGGCAGCCAGCGGCCCCGGTTCGCCCTTGGCGACCAGCTCGGCCATCGCCCAGCCGGACCCCGGGATCGACTTGAAGCCACCCGTCCCCCAACCGCAGTTGACAAAGATGTTTTCAACCGGCGTTTTCGACAGGATCGGCGAGCGGTCGCCGGTCATATCCACGATGCCGCCCCACTGGCGCAGCATCTTGAGGCGCGAGATCATCGGGAAGGTCTCGACCAGCGCGCGGACGGTCTCTTCGACATGGTGCCAGGAGCCGCGCTGCGTGTAGTTGTTGAAGCCGTCGGTGCCGCCACCGATAACCATCTCGCCCTTATCGGATTGCGACATATAGCCGTGCACGAGGTTCGCCATCACGACCACGTCCATGCAGGGCTTGATCGGCTCGGACACCCACGCCTGAAGCGCTGCGGATTCGATCGGCAGGCGGAAGCCCGCCATTTCGGCCAGAACCGAGCTATGCCCCGCAACGACCATCGCCAGCTTGCCGCAGTCGATTGAACCTTTGGAGGTGTCAACGCCGACAACCTTGCCGTTTTCGGTGCGAACGCCGGTCACTTCACATTGCTGGATGATGTCCATCCCCATGTTCGAGCAGCCGCGCGCATAGCCCCAGGCCACCGCATCGTGACGCGCGGTGCCGCCGCGCTCCTGATAGAGCGCACCCAGAACCGGATAGCGCGGCCCGTCGATATTGATGATCGGCACAAGGTCTTTGACCTCGTTGCGCTCGATCCAGCGGGTTTCGACGCCTTGCAGGTTGTTGGCGTAAACCGTGCGCTTGTAGCCGCGCATCTCGTGCTCGGACTGGGCCAGCATCAAAAGGCCGCGCGGGCTGAACATGACGTTGTAGTTCAGATCCTGCGACAGATCTTCATAAAGGCCACGGGCCTTTTCATAGATCGCCGCCGAGGGGTCTTGCAGATAGTTCGAACGGATGATCGTGGTGTTACGGCCCGTGTTGCCGCCGCCAAGCCAGCCCTTCTCGATCACGGCGACATTGGTGATGCCGTGGACCTTGCCAAGGTAATAGGCGGTCGCAAGCCCGTGCCCGCCCGCGCCGACCACAACCACATCGTAGCGCTTCTTCGGCTCGGGGCTTTTCCAGGCGCGCTCCCAACCGGCGTGGAAGCGCATCGCCTCCCGCGCCACCGCAAACATCGAATAGCGTCTATTGCCCATCGTCTGGCCCTCTGCTGCAAGTCCTGTCCGGTGCACGAATCTACCCTATCGCGCCACGGAACTGTTCTCTTTGTTGATGGACCCTGTCGCACGCAGAATTCTACCCCGAAGCGGCATACCACGGAAAAAACCGACATTGAGGCGCGACAATGCGCCCGCTCACGGCCTTGAGACTTTCCCAGCCGCGCGAACTCGCCTAAACGGGGCCAGAACATAGGAGACGTCATGCTGTTCTGGACCCTGATTGCCGCCCTTGTGGTGCTTGTTGCCGCGCTTTTCGTGCTGGCTCTTGTCCGCCGCCAACCCGAGGCCGCCCCGACTGCCGCGTATGACATGCAGGTCTATCGCGACCAGCTTCGCGACATCGAGAAAGACGCGGCGCGCGGCGTGATGGGCACCGAAGAGGCCGAACGCGCCAAGCTGGAGGTTTCGCGCCGGATGCTTGAGGCCGACCGTGAAGCAAAAGCGACCGAAGGCGCGACCCGCCCGCCGAAAGGCGCTTTGGCGGTTGGCCTTGGCCTGATCGCCTTGGCGCTTGGTGGATCGTTCTTCCTGTATGCCCGACTGGGCGCGCCCGGCTATCAGGACATGCCGATGGCCGAGCGTTTTGCCATGGCCGACGAGATCTATAACGAGCGCCCCGACCAGCCCACCGCCGAAGAACAGGCCGCCGAGGCCCGTGGCCCCCTGCCCGAACCCGACGCGCAATTCACCGATCTTATGGCGCGCCTGCGCCAGGCCGTCGAGGACCGCCCGAACGATCCGCGCGGACTGGAGCTTCTGGCGCGCAACGAGGCCGCTATGGGCAATTTCCGCGCCGGATGGGAAACCCAGCAACGCCTGATCGACGTCAAGGGCGATGCGGCGAGCGCGAATGATTACGCCTCTCTGGGCGAGTTGAAGGTGATCGCGGCAGGCGGGCTTGTGACGCAAGAGGCCGAAACCGCCTTCGCCACCGCGATGGAGAAAGACCCGCGCAACGGTCTAGCGATGTATTACCTTGGCCTGATGATGGCACAAAACGGCCGCGGCGACCGCGCCTTTGACATCTGGGATACGCTTTTGCGCCTCTCGACCGAGGACGAGCCGTGGGTGCCGATGATCCGCGCCAATATCGACGATCTGGCCTGGCTTGCGGGCGAGCGCAACTATACCCAACCCGCCGCCAAAGGCATTCCGGCAACGCTGGCCGACATTCAGGCCGCCGCCCGCGCACCGATGCCGCAAGCGCGCGAGATGATGCTGCGCGACAAGCTAGAGGCGCTGAATGCCAAGATGGCTGGCTCGGGCGGCCCTGTGGGCGATTGGGTTGTGCTGATCTCGGGGCTGAAACTGCTGGGCGAGGAAGACCGCGCCGCAGCCCTCTTCACCGAAGCCCAAAGACATTTCGAAACCTCGCCCGAGGCGATGGACGCGCTGCAACGGGCGGCGGATGGCGAAATCCCCGGCACCGACGGGTTGAAAGGCCCGACCGCCGAGCAGATGCAGGACGCCGCCGAAATGAGCGACGCGGACCGTCAGGAGATGATCCTTGGCATGGTCAACGGCCTCGTGGACCGGCTTGAGACCGAGGGCGGCTCGGGCGCGGAATGGGCGCGCGCGGTGATGTCGCTGTCCACGCTGGGTCAGGCAGACCGCGCGGCGGATCTTTACGCCAAAGGCAAGACCGCACTGGCCGATGACGCGGCCGCCCTTGCGGCCCTTGAAGAGGCGGCGCAAAACGCCGGCCTGTCGCAGTGATCTGCCCTGACATCGAAAGCTTCGCCGCAGCCATCCCGCGTATGGGCGCGGTGGCGGGGCTTGACCTTGGCACCAAAACAGTCGGCGTTTCCGTCTCGGATGCGCTGCGCTCGGTCGCGACGCCGCTGACCACAATCCGCCGCACCAAGTTCACGCAAGACGCCGAGGCATTGCTGAAAATCGTGGCGGAGCGTGACCTTAAGGGGCTTGTCCTTGGTCTGCCCCTGAACATGGACGGTTCCGAAGGCCCGCGCTGCCAATCGACCCGCGCCTTCGCCCGCAATCTGGAAAAGCTGACCGACCTGCCGATCACCTTCTGGGACGAACGCCTCTCGACGGTGGCGGCCGAACGCGCCATGCTTGAGGCCGACATGAGCCGCAAACGTCGCGCCGAGGTCATTGACCACGTCGCGGCCGGGTTTATCTTGCAAGGCGCCCTCGACCGTCTGGGCTATCTGGGACAAGGCCAATGAACGACGACATCTGGAAGCGGCAGGAAATCGAAAGCCCCTGCATCAAGATTTGCGCCATCCATCCGGTCGAGAAAATCTGCGTCGGCTGCTATCGCACCGGACCGGAAATCGGCCAGTGGTCGCTGTATGACGCCGAGACACGCCGCGCGATCATGGCCGACCTGCCCGCCCGCGCGCCCCGCCTGCGCAAGCGCCGCGGGGGGCACTCGACCCGCGTCAGCGAATAATCACCGCCCCTGACGGCGCGCCATAAAGGCCAGCCGCTCGAACAGGTGCACATCCTGCTCGTTCTTCAAAAGCGCGCCATGCAGACGCGGCAAAAGCGACGCGCCTTCGCGTTTCAGATCTTCGGGGTTCAGGTCTTCGGCCAGAAGCAGTTTGAGCCAGTCCAGCACCTCCGAGGTCGAGGGCTTTTTCTTCAGCCCCGGCGTCTCGCGGATTTCATAGAACTGCGTCAGCGCCTCGGTCAGAAGCGCGGGCTTGAGGCTCGGAAAATGCACATCGACGATCTGCTTCATCACCTCGGCATCAGGGAATTTGATGTAGTGAAAGAAGCAACGGCGCAAAAACGCGTCGGGGAGTTCTTTCTCGTTATTCGAGGTGATGATGACCACGGGCCGGTGGCGCGCGCGGATCGTCTCGCCGGTCTCGTAGACGTAAAACTCCATCTTATCAAGCTCTTGCAGCAGGTCATTCGGAAACTCGATGTCCGCCTTGTCGATCTCGTCGATCAGCAGAACAACCTTTTCATCGGCCTCGAAGGCCTGCCACAGCTTGCCCTTGCGGATGTAGTTTTTCACGTCATTCACGCGTTCGTCGCCAAGCTGGCTGTCACGCAGACGGCTGACGGCATCGTATTCATAAAGCCCCTGCTGCGCCTTGGTGGTGGACTTGATGTTCCACTCGACCATCCGCAGCCCTAGCACCTCGGCCACCTGACGGGCCAGCTCGGTCTTGCCGGTGCCGGGTTCGCCCTTGACCAATAGCGGACGCTCCAGCGCCACCGCCGCATTGACGGCCAGCGTCAGATCAGGGGGAGCGACGTAATCTTTGGTGGATTGGAACCGCAAGGGAGCCTCCGTTTTCAAGTAGCGGCGCCACCCTAGCCGCCCCCCAGACCCGCCGCAAGCAGCGCCCTGCCTTGGGGTAACCTTGACGCAGCGTGAAAGCAGGGCGTGACATCCCTTCCCGCATGGGGTAAGTGAGCGCCCGAGAAAGTGCCACAACGGGGCGTGTTCTGGCCCCGCTCATTTCGTGGCACGTCAGAAAGGGCAGTAATGAAAGCCGAATCTTTCCTTCCCGACGATTACCGTCCCGCCGAGGACGAACCGTTCATGAACGATCGTCAGCTCGAATATTTCCGCCGCAAGCTTCAGGCGTGGAAGCACGAGCTTCTGGAACAATCCGCTGAGACGCTTGAAGGTCTGGCCGAATCGGCGCGCAACGTGCCTGACATCGCCGACCGTGCATCGGAAGAAACCGACCGTGCGCTGGAACTGCGCACCCGTGACCGCCAGCGCAAGCTGGTCTCGAAGATCGACGCAGCACTGCGCCGCATCGACAACGGCGAATACGGCTATTGCGAAAAGACCGGCGAGCAGATCTCGCTCAAGCGTCTGGATGCGCGCCCGATCGCGACGATGACGCTTGAGGCGCAAGAACGCCACGAGCGCCGGGAACGGGTCCACCGCGACGACTGAAACAACCCGTCTGGTTGATTTCGCTCAAGGACAGGACAACGCCGGCGCCGCCAAGGTGCCGGTGTTTTCGTTTGGAGGAACCTCGAAGTGCTGATCGGAAAACAAATCACCGTTCTGGGGGCTGGCGTTGCAGGGCTGACGGTAGCGCGGGCTTTGGCGCTGCGCGGGGCGGATGTCACGATTTTCGAACAGGCCGAGGCAATCCGCGAAGTGGGGGCCGGTTTGCAGATTTCCCCGAACGGCGCGCGTGTGCTCCATGCGCTCGGGCTTGGGGATGCGTTTGCGGCGGCTGGTCCGCGCGCCGAAGCGGTCGAGCTGTGGGACGGCGAGACCGAGACCCGCGTCGCGCGTCTTGATCTGGCACGCCACAAGCCGAATGACGAATACCGCTTTCTCCACCGCGCCCGCCTGATTGATTTTCTGGCCGAAGGTGCGCGCGACGCAGGTGTGCATATCCGGTTGCTGCAGCAGGTCGATGCGGTTGACCTTTCGGGGCCGAAGCCGCGCCTGACCACGCATCAGGGCGCCGAACTTGAGACCGATTTCCTGATCGGCGCGGATGGGCTTCATTCCAAGGTGCGCAAGGCGCTGAACGGCGATGCGACACCGTTTTTCACCAATCAGGTCGCATGGCGCGCGCTGGTGCCGGCCCGCGATGATGAACCCAATATCGCGCAGGTGTTCATGGCACCGGGGCGGCATCTGGTCAGCTATCCGCTTGGCCATGGGCTGCGCAATATCGTCGCCATCGAGGAGCGCCGCCGCTGGGTCGAAGAAAGCTGGACGCTGCACGACGACGCGCTGTCAGTGCAGGCCGCGTTCGAGCATTTCGGCCCCACCGTTCAGGCATGGCTGGATCAGGTCGAGAACCCGTGGCTTTGGGGGCTGTTCCGCCATCCGGTCGCGCAGCACTGGTTCGGGCGCAATGCCGTCATTCTGGGCGATGCCGCGCATCCGACGCTGCCGTTCCTTGCCCAGGGCGCTGTCATGGCGATCGAGGACGCATGGGTGCTGGCACAAAGCCTTGCAACGCATGACAGCACCTCCACGGCGCTCGCCGCCTATCAGGCCGCGCGCCGCCCGCGCACCTGCGACATCGTCGAGGCAGCAAACCAGAACGCGCGAAACTATCACCTCTCGGGCGTAAAGCGCATGGTCGCCCATCTGGGCCTGCGTGCGATTTCGCACCTCGCGCCCGCCAAGTTGCTGGGGCAGTTCGACTGGGTCTATGACCACGACGTGACCAAGGGCTAGCCCGCCCCCCTCAGAGCGATTGCAAGGCGCCCAAAGGCAGGATAAAGCCTCGCGCATGACAAACAGAGCCGCTCTCCCGCCCGAAATCGCCCGCCGCCGGACTTTTGCGATCATCTCGCACCCCGACGCCGGCAAGACCACGCTGACCGAAAAGTTCCTGCTTTTCGGGGGCGCGATTCAGATGGCCGGTCAGGTCCGCGCCAAGGGTGAGGCACGCCGCACGCGCTCGGACTTTATGAAGCTCGAACAGGATCGCGGGATTTCGGTCTCGGCCTCGGCCATGTCGTTCGAATATCACGACTACCGTTACAATCTGGTCGACACCCCCGGCCACTCGGATTTCTCGGAAGATACCTATCGCACGCTGACTGCCGTTGACGCGGCCATCATGGTGATCGACGGGGCGAAGGGCGTGGAAAGCCAGACGCGTAAACTGTTCGAGGTGTGCCGCCTGCGCGACCTGCCGATCCTGACTTTCTGTAACAAGATGGACCGCGAAAGCCGCGATACGTTCGAGATCATCGACGAGATTCAGGAAAACCTGGCGATCGACGTGGCACCTGCTTCGTGGCCGATCGGTATGGGCCGCGATTTTCTGGGCTGCTACGACATCTTGCATGACCGCCTTGAACTGATGGACCGCGCGGACCGCAACCGCGTGGCGGAATCGATCAAGATCGACGGTCTGGACGATCCGAAGCTGGCCGATCACATCCCCGCCGATCAACTGGCCAAGCTGCGCGAAGAGCTGGAGATGGCGCGCGAACTGTTGCCCGCCTTCGACCGCCAATCCTTCCTTGAAGGCCATATGACGCCGATCTGGTTTGGCTCGGCGATCAACTCGTTCGGCGTGAAGGAACTGATGGACGGGATCGGCGAATTCGGCCCCGAACCGGAAGTCTTTAAAACGCTTGAGCGCGAGGTCGCCCCCGAAGAGAAAAAGGTCACGGGCTTTGTCTTCAAGGTGCAAGCCAATATGGACCCCAAGCACCGCGACCGCGTGGCCTTCGTGCGCCTTGTCTCGGGGCATTTCGAGCGCGGGATGAAGCTTTTGCATGTGCGGTCGAAAAAGCCGATGGCGGTGTCGAACCCGGTGCTTTTCCTCGCCGCTGACCGCGAGCTGGCCGAAGAGGCCTGGGGCGGCGACATCATCGGCATCCCGAACCACGGGCAATTGCGCATCGGCGACGCGCTGACCGAGGGCGAGACGCTGCGCTTCACAGGCATCCCGTCCTTCGCGCCCGAACTGCTGCAATCGGTGCGCGCGACCGACCCGATGAAGGGCAAGCATCTTGAAAAGGCGCTGATGCAATTCGCCGAAGAAGGCGCGGCCAAAGTGTTCAAGCCCGCCATCGGCTCGGGCTTTATCGTGGGCGTCGTCGGCGCGCTGCAATTCGACGTGCTCGCCTCCCGGATCGAGATCGAATACGGCATCCCCGTGCGGTTTGAGCCGTCGCAATTCACTTCGGCCCGCTGGGTGCAGGGCGACAAGGCAATCGTGGAAAAACTGGTGAACGCCAACAAGCAGCACATCAGCACCGACCACGACGGCGACATCGTCTTCCTGACCCGCCTGCAATGGGACATCGACCGCGTCGTGCGCGACTACGAAGGCGTGCGGCTGAGCGCGACGAAAGAGATGATGCAGTGACGGCTTTGGGCCACCCCTGCCCCGATTTTGGGACAGAGGTGGCCTGATCGCCTTCGGACTCGCGCGCGGTCGCCAGCGCTGCTAGGGTCGCGCCAAACCCGAGGAGATCGCCCATGACACCGCTTCCATCCGATCTGACCACGCTTCTGTGCCATCAGGCGAACGCGCCCGAGGGGATCACTTCGGTCGAGGCGCTGGCCGATTTGTGGCTGGCGGACCACCGCGAAGATCCGGGCGAGGATGCGGGCGAGCCGGTCTGGTCGGACCTGTGTGTCTTTGAACTCGACGCCCACCCCGAAGAGCTTTTGGCCTTTTGCCTGCGCGCGATCCGCAAGGCCGAAAACGGTTGGCAGGTCGGGCTGATTGCGGCCGGCCCCTTAGAGGAACTCCTGGGCGCGCATGGCCCCGCCGTCATCGCCCGGATCGAGGATCAGGCACGCCGCGCGCCGCGCATCGCCTATGCGCTGACCGGCCTTTGGCAGCCCGAAGACTGCGCCCCCGACGTCTGGGCGCGGATCGAGGCCGCCCGCACCCCGATGATGGATCGCGGGCTTGACGCGGGCGCGCCCTTGCCGCCCGCCTAAGCCTGTGGGTCGATCAGCCGCCCATATTCCTGAATAGCGAAGCGGTCGGTCATCCCCGCCACATAGTCCAGCACCACCCGCGCCAGCGCTGTGCGCCCGGATTCGGTCGTCAGATCGCCGCCCATCATGCGCGCGCGCGTGACTTCGTCCTGCCAATCATCGGGCAACAGCTCGGGGCGTTCCAGAAACAGCGGGAAAAGCGCATTCACCATCCCGGTCACCCGCTTGCGTTCCTCAACCACACTGGGCGCGCGATACATGCGGGTAAACAGGAAGCTCTTGATTGCCTTGATGTTTTGGTAAAGCGGCTTCGAGAAGCGGATGATCGGCCCCTCCATCGCGCGGATGTCATCGACGCTTTGCGGGTTAAGCGAGATCAGCCGGTTGGTCGCCACATGGATCACATCCTCGACCATCACGCCAAAGACACGCCGCAAAGCCTCGTGCCGGCGGCGCATCGGGTCGATATTGGTATAAATCCGGTCAACGGCGGCGAAACATTCGTCGATCGTCGGCAGCTCGCACAGGTCGGCTTCGGTGAACAGGCCCGCGCGCAGACCATCATGCAGATCGTGGTGATTATAGGCCACATCATCCGCAACCGCCGCCACCTGCGCCTCGGCGGACGCATTGGTTTCCAGCTCCAGATCCCACATCGCGTCAACCTCGGCCAGCGCATAAGGCAGCAATTCGCGCGTGGGCGCGGTATGCGATCCGCCGCTGTCCGAGATCACCGGGCCATTATGTTTTGCAATCCCTTCAAGGGTTTCCCAGGTCAAGTTCAACCCGTCAAAGTCGGCGTAATGCTTTTCCAGCCGCGTCACGATGCGCAAAGCCTGCGCGTTGTGGTCAAACCCTCCGTAGGGCGCCATCAGCACATGCAGCGCGTCCTCGCCCGTGTGGCCAAAGGGCGGGTGGCCAAGGTCATGGGCCAAAGCCACCGCCTCGGCCAGATCGGTGTTCAGCCCCAATGCCCCCGCGATCGTGCGCGCGACCTGCGCCACCTCGATCGTATGGGTCAGCCGCGTGCGGTAATAATCGCCCTCGTGTTCGACAAAAACCTGCGTCTTGTGCTTGAGCCGCCGGAAGGCCGAGGAATGGATGATCCGGTCGCGATCGCGCTGAAACGGCGAGCGGAAAGTCGAATAATTCTCGGGGCAAAGCCGCCCGCGGCTCGCCTCGGGGTGGCAGGCATAGGGTTTAAGCGTCACTGGACCTGTCCTCACATCCAAATCGTCGGGGGCGCCTTGTTGCGCCTCTTTCCCCCTCTATATAGGATCGGGACGCAAAGAACAGGTGAACCATGTCTCTGACCCTGCCCCCCAAAGTAACCGAGCGCGCTTTTGCGCGGCTGGCCGAAATCAATGACGGTGCCGACGCCCCCAAAGCGCTGCGCATCGCGGTCGAGGGCGGCGGCTGCTCGGGGTTCCAGTATGACATGCAACTGATTGACGAGGCCGACCCCGCCGACCTGATCCTCGAAGGCGCGGGCCAGCGCGTGCTGATCGACCCGATCTCGCTGCCATTTCTGGAAAACGCGGTGATTGATTTCTCGGACGAGCTGATCGGCGCGCGGTTTGTGGTGAACAACCCCAACGCCAGCGCATCCTGCGGTTGCGGCATCTCGTTTTCGATGTGACTTCCCTTCGCGCGACACGCCCCCTATCAAGACGCAAAGGGAGACGCCCATGAAAATCGCGACCTTCAACATCAACGGCATCAAGGCCCGCTTCGAGGCGCTGCAAGACTGGCTGCGCGAGGCGGAGCCGGATGTGGCGCTGTTGCAGGAGATCAAGTCGGTGGACGAGGGCTTCCCGCGCGAGATCTTTGAGAACATGGGCTATCACGTTGAAACCCATGGGCAAAAAAGCTTTAACGGCGTCGCCATCCTGTCGCGTTACCCGCTGGAGGATGTGACCCGCGGCCTTCCGGGCGACGAAAGTGACGAACAGGCGCGCTGGATCGAGGCCACGGTTGTGGGCGACCGGGCCGTGCGCGTTTGCGGGCTCTACTTGCCGAACGGCAACCCCGTGCCGGGGCCGAAATACGACTACAAACTTGCCTGGATGGAGCGGATGCGCCTGCGCGCGGCCGATCTGTTGGCGAGCGAAGAGCCGGTGGTGATGGCGGGCGATTACAACATCATCCCGCAAGACGAAGACGCCGCCAAGCCCGAGATCTGGCACGAGGATGCGCTGGCGCTCCCCGAAAGCCGCGCGGCCTTTCGCCGTATCCTGAACCTTGGCTACACCGAGGCCTTCCGCACCCGCGAACCGGCGGCGGGGCAGTATTCGTTCTGGGATTATCAGGCGGGCGCATGGCAGCGAAACAACGGCATCCGCATCGACCACCTGCTGCTTAGCCCGCAAGCCGCGGACCTGCTGCGCGAGGTTGGCATCGACAAGGAAATCCGTGGCCGCGAAAAGCCCTCGGATCACGTGCCTGTCTGGGTCCGGCTGGACGCTTAATCGCGCTTTTTGCGGAAGATCGTATCGCGCCCGACCCGCGCAAGCAAATCCGCTCCGGCCTCGGTCCCGAAATGCGGGCGGTGTGCAAGGTCCGGCAAACGCTCGGAAATTGCGGCGCTCAGTTCTTGCGGCAAAAGCGACAGCGTCGCCTCACTGACCAGCAGGCTTTCGCACGGAATCCCCTCGGCATAGACAATCTCGTGTTGGTCAAAAACCAAGGCGTAATAATCGACATAGCCGCCCTCACGCCGCCAGACATGCTCGCCATCGACCAGATGCTTGGCCTGCACCAGAATTTCCGAGGTATCCGCCAGCCGTTTTGCCCCGCGCCGGTAAAGGAAAATCCGGTGATGAGGCGAAACGACCAAGTCGCCCTCATTACCCAAGGTGCCCGCCGAAATCACCACCGGCGCAAAAGAGCCAAGCGCGCGCATCGTCGCCTTCGCGACCATCCGCAACTCGCGCGGGCCGGAATCGCGGGTCAGCACACGGTCCCCGGGTTGAAGCGTCTCGATCGGGCGCTGCGCCCCGCCCGCAAGGGTAATCATCGTGCCGGTGGTAAAAGCCACACAAACCAGATCAGAGAGCCGCACCTCGCCCGGGTCTTCATGCGCCTCGAGCAACGTATAGTCGATGCGATGGCCGACCGGCGACAGCGGCAAGGCGAACAACGCCGCACTTGCCTCGTGCCGGATCAGCAGGATGTCCACCTGATCGCCCTGCGGGTCCATGAACACATGGCGCGCGACAAGCGCTATCCGGTCTCCCACCGCACCAAAGCCCGACCCTGCCGCAAGATGCTGATTGCCCGCCCCCTGTGTCAGCACCAGCCTGACCGGCGCGGCATCGGGTTCCAGTTGATAAACATCGCCCGGAAGGCACAGCCCCGCCTCGTCCAGCCCGTCGCCCTGATTGGCGCCAGATGTCACCCAGAACAGATCCGCGTCATAGACGTGAACGATCTGGGCCGGCAGGACACGATCATCGGACATAGGCGAAACGACCTCGCGGGCTACAGATAATGGCGACATTGAAGGAAACTGTTTGAAACGGGGTTAATCAGGTCATTCCCCCTGCGTCAAGGCTCTGCCCCCGATGCCTTGCGCTAACATCTTCACCCTGTTATCCAGCCTCATCCTGAGAAATTTGATCGGAAAACCGCGTGTCCAGCCCTGCCCAATCCGGACTGCCCCCGGCGCCCCGCCTAGAAGTGCACAACCTCAAGCGCCTGTTTGATGGGCAGATGGTGGTGGATGATGTCTCATTCTCGATTCCTGCGGGGCAAGTGACCTGCCTTCTGGGGCCATCGGGCTGCGGTAAATCGACGACGCTCCGGATGATCGCGGGCGTTGACATGCAGGACTCGGGCAAGATTTTCGTCGATGGCGCGCTGGTCTGCGACACGGTGTTTCGAATCCCGCCAGAGCGTCGCGCTATCGGCTTGATGTTTCAGGATTTTGCGCTGTTTCCGCATCTGTCGGTCGCGGATAACGTGGCGTTTGGCCTGAAAGGCGACAAGGCGGCAAAGCGCGCGCGCGTGGCTGAATTGCTGGAGCGCGTGCATCTGTCGAAACACATCGACAGCTTCCCACATGCGCTCTCGGGCGGCGAGCAACAGCGCGTCGCACTCGCCCGCGCGCTGGCACCAAGCCCGCGTATCCTGTTGATGGACGAGCCCTTCTCGGGGCTGGATGAACGCCTGCGCGACGGTATCCGCGACGAGACGCTGGCGCTGTTAAAAGAAGAAGGCACCGCTGTTCTTCTGGTCACGCATGAACCGCACGAGGCGATGCGGATGGCGGACGAAATCTTGCTGATGCGCGGCGGAAAAATCGTGCAGCGCGGCGCGCCCTATAACCTGTATAACGCGCCCATCGACCGTGCGGCAGCGGCGTTCTTCTCGGATGTCAACGTGATTGCCGCCCGCGTCGAGGGGGCGCTGACGAAAACCGCCTTTGGCGATTTTCTGATGCCGGGCCATCCTGATGGCACGGCGGTTGACATCGTGATCCGCCCGCAGCACCTGAAAATCGACTTTGATCGCGCGGGCCGTGGCCCCAACCCCACCCCGCAAGACGGCACGCCCGCACGCGGCGTGGTCGAGCGCGCGCGGTTCATGGGGCGCGAAAGCCTTGTGGAATTCCGCATGGATTTCGACGGCTCGATACTGCGCACCACCGTGCCAAATGTCTTTCTGCCCAAACCCGGCACGGCGATGTGGCTGATGATCCGCCGCGACCGCTGTTTTGTCTTTCCAAAGAAGGGCTAAGGCCGCGCAATATCCCGCATGACGAATTCTCTATTCGGGGTGTCGTTTGCAGGCTTTGACTTGTCGCCTACTCAGCCTAGAAAAGCTCTAAGAAACGGGAGAGCGCAATGAGCGACGACGCATTGGTAATTTTCACGCCTTCGGGCAAACGGGGCCGTGTGGCCAAGGGCACTTCGGTCCTCGAGGCCGCACGCAAGCTGGGGGTCGACCTCGACTCGGTCTGCGGCGGGCGCGGGATTTGCTCGAAATGTCAGGTCGCTCCGGGTGTGGGCGAATTCCCCAAACACGGGCTGACGGTTGCCGAAGATGCGCTGTCCCCGATCAATGCCGTTGAAGAACGCTATGACCGCGTGCGTGGCCTGAAACCGGGCCGCCGCCTTGGCTGTCAGGCCTGTGTGCAGGGCGACATCGTGATCGACGTGCCGCCCGAAAGCCAGGTCCACAAGCAGGTGATCCGCAAATCCGCCACCGAGCGCGCGATGGAGATGGACCCGGCCACCCGCGCCTTTTTTGTCGAGGTGCCCGAACCCCGCATGGACGACCCGAAAGGCGATTTCGAACGCCTCGCCCGTGCCTTGGAGGACGACTGGGGCATCGAGGGGGTCGAGGCCGATCTGTCGGTGCTGCGCAAGCTTCAGCCCGCGCTGCGCAAAGGCGGCTGGAAAGTGACCGTGGCCGTCAATGACGCGCGTGACGGCAACCGCCCGCGTATCGTGCAAATCTGGCCCGACTACCGCGACGCGCCGCTGTATGGCCTTGCGATTGATCTGGGCTCGACCACCATCGCGGGCCATCTGGTCGATCTGACCGACGGGCGTGTGCTGGCCTCGGGCGGGGTGATGAACCCGCAGATCCGCTTTGGCGAAGACCTGATGAGCCGCGTCTCATATTCCATGATGAACGCAGGCGGTGCGGATGAAATGACCGCCGCCGTGCGGGCTGCCCTTGGTGATCTGGCGGCATCTTTGGCCGAAGAAGGCAGCATTGGGCCTGACGAGATCGTCGAGGCGGTCGTCGTGTGTAATCCTGTGATGCACCACCTTTTGCTGGGGATTGATCCGGTAGAGCTGGGTCAGGCACCGTTTGCGCTGGCGACCGGCACCGCGCTGGACATCGCCGCGACCGAGATCGGCATGGGCAACCTTGCCCCCGCCGCGCGCAGCTACATCCTGCCGCTGATCGCGGGCCATGTGGGTGCGGATGCGGCCGGTGTGGCGCTGTCGGAAGCGCCCGAAACCCGTGACGAGCTGTCGCTTATCGTCGATGTCGGCACCAACGCCGAGATCCTTCTGGGCAACCGCTCGCGCGTGCTGGCCTGTTCTTCGCCGACCGGCCCCGCGTTTGAAGGCGCGCAAATCTCGTCGGGTCAGCGCGCTGCCCCCGGCGCGATTGAACGCATCGAGATCGACCCCGTCACGAAAGACCCGCGCTTCCGTATCATCGGCAACGAGCACTGGTCGAATGAGCCGGAATTCGGTGATCCGCAAATCACCGGCATCTGCGGCTCGGGCATCATCGAGGCGGTCGCGGAAATGCGTATGGCAGGGCTTTTGGATGGCTCTGGCCTGATCGGCTCGGCCGAGCAGACCGGCACGCTGCGCTGCCAGCCGATGGGGCGCACCCATGAATATGTGATCCACGACGCCTCGCCCGATGGCCCGCGCATCACCGTGACCCAGGGCGACATCCGTGCGATTCAGCTTGCGAAATCGGCGCTTTACGCGGGCGCGCGCCTGTTGATGGACGAGATGGGTGTCGAGACGGTGGACCGCGTGGTTCTGGCGGGCGCCTTTGGCGCGCATATCAGCGCGAAACACGCGATGGTTCTGGGGATGATCCCCGACGCGCCGCTGGCAAATGTCAGCTCGGCGGGGAATGCAGCAGGCACCGGCGCGCGCATGGCGCTGTGCTCGGTCAAGGCGCGGCGCGGCATCGAACAGCAGGTGCGCCGCATCACCAAGATCGAGACCGCGATCGAGCCGCGTTTCCAAGAGCATTTCGTGGCCGCGAACGCCCTGCCCCACGCGACCGCCCCCTTCCCCGAGCTGTCGAAAATCGTCACCTTGCCGGATGTGAACTTCAACACTGGCGGCGGCGATGATGGCGGTCGGCGGCGTCGGCGGCGCGGCTAAGCGTCGCCCCTCGCGCAGGGGCAGCGACATTTCGCGCCCGCAGGGTTATCCTGCCTCCGGTGGAATACAGGAGGCAGGTATGACCGACAAAATTGTGCAACTCGGACCGATCGACCCCGAAAAACAGACCTCGCCGATCACTGACGAGCAAGCCACGGGTGAAGCACAGGAACGTGCGCCGTGCTGGTATAACAGCCAGCAATTCACTCAGGGCGCGCGCGTTTGCGGCGGTGGGCGCGTGATCGTGTGCCAGCAAAACGGCACATGGTGGAACACGCATGAGAAGTGCTGACAAAAACCCGCATTCCGGCGCTTGACGCCGGAGCGCGGGAGCCTTATCTGTCCGGCCACAGGCGGGTATGATGTAATGGTAGCCTGTCAGCTTCCCAAGCTGAACGCGCGGGTTCGATTCCCGCTACCCGCTCCAGATTTCCTTAAATCTATCGAATTGCACCGCCCCGAAGGGGCTGGGACTTATTTCGGCTTAGGCCGCCGCGGTTTCGCCGGCCAGCTTGCGGATGCGTTCGACCATCGCGCGCAACCCGTTCGAGCGCTGCGCCGACAGGTGCTCGTTCAGGCCAAGGCGCGCAAGTTCCGCCCCCGCATCGACCTTGATGACATCCGTGACGCGCAGCCCCGAATAAAGCGCGTGCAGCACCGCAATCAGGCCTTGCACGATCATCGCATCCGACTCACCGTCGAAATCAAACCGCGCGTCCGGACCCTGCCCTTCGATCCGCGGCAACAGCCAGACCTGGCTTGCGCAACCCTCAACCTTGATCGCGGGCACCTTCACCGCCTCGTCCAGACGCGGCAGTTCCTTTCCCAGTTCGATCACATGGCGGTAGCGGTCCTCCCAATCCTCCAGAAATTCGAAGGTCTCGGCGATTTCCTCGAAAGCCTCGGTGGCCATTGGTGTCTCCTTTGCCAATCTTGCCCCCTGCCTAGCCTTCCTGCGCGCGCGGGTCCAGACGCGGCTTTTCAAAACCGCGCCGATAGGCTACCCAAGAGGCGGGCGTGATGGTGCGCCCGCAGATCTCGGAGACCCCATGCGCAGCCCCCTTCTTGTGACGCTTGTTCTGGCTACCTCTGTTTCGGCCTGCGGCTTCAGTTCCTCCAAGCTCAACCCGTTCAACTGGTTCGGCAAAAGCGAAGAGGTCACGACGCTGGAACCCGAAGAGGGCTACGCCAAAGCGAAGGGCGATTTCCGCGTTCCGGTGGCGCAGGTGACGGCGCTGGACGTGAAGCAGACGCTGTCGGGGGCGATTATCTCGGCCACGGGGCTTCAGCCGACGCAGGGCTGGTGGGATGCGGAACTGATCGCGAAGAACGGCGGCACGCCCGAAGATGGCGTCCTGACCTATCGCTTCGTGATAGCCGAGCCGGACCCGCTTGCGCCTGCCGCGACGCGCGTCTCGACGCCGCAATCGCGCGAAGTAACGGTGGCGACCTATATCACCCGAACCAAGCTCGAAGGTGTGCGCAGCATCGTTGTCGAGGGCGCCGCGAACGCACGCTCGGTCCGCCGCTGATCGCTTAAGTCCTTTCTGCAACGGGAACGATCTGCGCTTTCCAGCGACGGATCAGGTCGTCGCGGCGCTTTGGGTATGTCTCCTCCAAAGCGGTCAATGAGCTGATCCTGTCAGTGCGGAAGTGACGGAAATCATTTCGTAATTCGCACCAAGCGGCAACAACCCGCGCCTGATCGAAAAACGCCAGAAACAGCGGCCAGATCACCCGTTCCGAGGGATCGCCCGCCTGATCCGCATAGTGGATCAAGAGCTTGCGGCGCTCCCGGATCGCACAACGCAGCGGGCGGCTGTCAAACCTTTCGGGCGCGCGCTTGTTGAAAGAGATCGGGCGAAGCGCATCGTCCAGCACGACGGGGCGCAAATCGGGCGGGGCCACCGAGGCCAGCTTTGCCACCAGGTCGCGCGCGGCGGATGCAAGCGAAGCATCCCCTTGCCCGGCCACCCAAGCAGCCCCAAGAGCCGCCACCTCCAGCTCGTCGATTGTCAGCATCAGGGGTGGCAGATCATATCCCTGATCCAGCACATATCCCGTCCCCGCCTCGCCGCGGATCGGCACGCGCTGCGCCACCAGTTCCGCCATATCGCGGTAAAGCGTGCGTAAGGAAACCTCCAGCTCATCCGCCAGCGCCCGCCCTGTTACCGGAGCCTTCCGCGACCGCAGTATCTGGATAATCTGGAACAAGCGCTCGGTTCTGCGCATTTTTCACCCCTTACAGACTGCTGACACAACGCTGTCAGCAGGGCACATTTATCAAGCTCTGGTAAGAGTAAACACGCAGGAGAACAACATGGAGAGAACCGGAAGCTGCGCCTGTGGCGCCATTCGTTTCAAGGTCACGGCCCCCTTTATCGGCAGCGGCGTCTGCCACTGCACAGATTGCCAGAAGGCCTCGGGCGGTGGGCCGAACTATGTGGCGCTTGCCCCGCGCGGCGCGATCACGCTTTTGTCCGGCACACCGAAGCGGTTCCAGAAGGCCGGAGATAGCGGGCAGCCTGCCACGCGGCTGTTTTGTGGCGATTGCGGGACGCCCCTGTGGAGCGAGCCTGCCGAGATGCCCTTCATGCCGGTCAAGCTTGGGGCGCTGGACGATAGTTCTGGCCTTGAACCGCAAATGCAGATCTATACCGGCTCCGCGCCCGCATGGCACCGGCTTCGCGATGACATCCCAGCCTTCGAGAAATCCCCGCCGATGAAACCCGCTGAAGGCTGATAGCCCTGCCCAACAAAACAAAGGGGGCGGCCGAAGCCACCCCCAAATCGTCGCCTGAAAGCGTGACGCCTTAGGCCAGAGCGATGTTGACCGCGGACTCGCGGCCATCACGGCCTGCTTCCAGATCAAAGGTCACAGCCTGACCGTCGTTCAGCTGACGGATGCCCGAACGCTCGAGCGCCGAGATGTGAACGAAAACGTCCTTACCGCCGGTTTCCGGTGCGATAAAGCCAAAACCTTTGGTCGAGTTGAACCATTTCACGGTGCCATTTGCCATCGTGGTGTCTCCTTAAATTATGCTATCCACACAGCGCGATAGCCCGGCCTAGAGTCGTCATATGATCTACTGAGGCCGCAAGGAAACAGAAGTCTTTAGAAGATGCTTAGCATGGCCTACCTAGTCGCTTGCGCGCATAAATTCAAGGGCTATTCCCTCACGCCCTCTTCTCCCACCGCATGTGCGCGTAATTTCGCCACATCAGCGATCATCGCGATGCTGCCCGAGATCGAGACGCCATAGGCCTGCAAGCGTGAGAAGCCGCGGCTCAGGCTTTCCGGCCCCATCCCCAGCATCCCCGCCAGCAGAAACTTGTCGACGGGGATCACCACATCGCAGGCCACAGCTTCAGGCGGCGTCAGGTCAAGCAGGTAGCTCGCAATCCGCTGCGTCGCCGTCTGCGCCTTGATCTGCGCGATCTCGCCGCTCAGGCGGGTGATATGGTCCAGAGTCGACGCAAGAAACGGGCCGATGATCTCGGGGTTGTCCAGAACCGCACGGCGCAAGAGCAGGCTGTCAAGGCAGATCAGCTGACAATCAGTGACGCATTGCGCCGAAACCGGATAGGGATCGAGGTTCAGCGCCGCAGGCTCGCCGAAACCCTGCCCGCGCCCATAGACGCCGACCACCACCTCGGCGCTGGTTTTCGAGATGCGGAACAGCTTGACCTGCCCCTCCAGCACAACAAAGGCCGTTTGCGCAGGCTCGCCTTGATAGAACAGCGTCGCCCCGCGCTTGAAACTGCGGATATGCGCCTGCTCCAAAAGCGCGCAACACACGTCCTCGGGGAGGTTTCCCAGCAGCACATTCTCGCGGATGATACCGCAAATATCGGGGAAATGCTTTGCATCCATAGGGCGTCACCGGAACGGTCTGGTGTGTCAGAGTGCTGCGGGGAAAATAATACTATCACAACGTGACAGAAGGAAAGCCGCCACCACCGGCATCGACCGGCGTCAATACAGATCACGGGCAGCAAGAGCGCACCGGACATTAATAAAAATCAACGGGATACAGAACTGATATAGAATAATTCCAGAACGACACCCTTGTCCACGCAAAGGTGGTATGACCCTGCGTCAAATCGCAAGATCACCTAAGCATCGGGCGTCTCAGACAACGAGCACCCGCACCGCGCCACCCTTTGCGCTCAGCGCAATCTCGCCCGAGGCCAGACGCAGCGCGTCCTTACCGAAGACCTCGTGCCGCCAGCCGGTCAGAGCCTCGACATCGTGTTTGCCCGCCGCGATCCGGTCCAGATCGGACGCCGAGGCAATCAGCTTGGCCGCGACACCGGCCTCGCTGCTTTTCGCCTTGAGCAGCACACGCAGCAGATCGGCCAGCGCGGTATTCACCTGCAGTTGCGCGTCATTCGAGGGCACCTTGGGCAGCGCCTCTTGCGGCACCGCCTGCCCCTCTTTCACCGCCTGCAAGATGCCGTCAGCGATGTCGCCACGGCGTGCCTCGCGCAGCAAAAGCCGCGACTTGCCCAACTCATCCAGCGAGGCCGGACGGGTCGAGGCCAGCTCCAGGAGCGCATCGTCCTTGAAAATCCGCGAGCGCGGAATGTTCTTGTTCTGCGCATAACCCTCGCGGAAACGCGCGAGTTCCCGCACCACGGCCAGAAACCGGCCCGAGTTGGTCCGCGTTTTCACCCGCAGCCACGCGTCTTCAGGGCGGTTGATATAGGTCTCTGGGTTCAGCAGGATCGCCTCTTCCTCTTCGACCCATGCGTCGCGGCCGGTTTTCTTCAACTCGGCAGCAAGGAATTCGTAGATCACGCGCAGATGCGTCACATCGGCAATCGCGTATTTCAGCTGTGCCTCGGTCAGCGGGCGGCGCGACCAGTCGGTAAAGCGCGAGGTTTTATCAAGGTTCTGGCGCGCGATCTTTTTGACCAGCGTCTCATAGCCCACCTGTTCGCCAAAGCCGCAGACCATCGCCGCGATCTGCGTATCGAACAGCGGATCGGGGAAGACGCCCGCCTCGATGAAAAAGATCTCGAGGTCCTGCCGCGCCGCGTGGAACACTTTGACTGTGTCGGTATGGCGGAACAGATCGTAAAGCGGCTCAAGCGACAGACCATCCGCCAGCGGGTCGACCAGAACCGCGTCGCCCGCATCCTTGCCCTCATTCGGCAGCGCAAGCTGCACAAGGCAGAGCTTGGACCAATAGGTGCGTTCGCGAAGGAATTCGGTATCTACGGTGACGTAGGCTTTGGTCTTGGCCTTCGCGCAGAATTCGGCGAGGGCGTCGGTCGTGGTGATCGTTTTCATGCACGCTTCCTTGGGCGCGGGGTCATCCCGCTGTCATATTCCCTTTAAGGCTGCGTGCACAGAAAGGAAAGCCCCGCGTCACCGCCCAAAGCGATGCGACGCGGGGGCAATCTGGGTCAGACGCCAAGGAACTCCAGATCCTCTTCCGGTGCATCGGCGGTTTGGACCTCTTCGGGCACCGGCACGGCGGGCATCTCGAACCCGTCGTAAAGGGTCACGATGTCGGACGCGCCCCAACCGACCAACGTCACGCTGTCATTGCCACTAAACCCGATCACGGCATTACCGTCCTCGTCGTCGTCCAGCGTCCAGTCGTCGGCGGCACCATCGGTCAACGAATGTCCGCCGATCATCAGCGTGTCCTGATCCGCGTCGAAATCCTCGATCACCGCATGGGCCTCGAAACGGTCGTCATCCTCCCCAAGGCGCAGGTCGAACCGGTCCGCCCCCGAGCCGCCCGACAGCACATGACCGCCACCTTTGGCGAGGCTGGCAACAAGGGTGTCGTCCCCCTGCCCGCCCTGCAATTCGGTCGTGCGCTTGCCGGCGTAAAGATAATCGTCCCCGCGCCCACCGATCAGAGTGTTCTCGCCATTGCGCGAATACATGATGTCATCGCCTTCAAGCCCGTTCGCAACATAGGCCGTGCCGTCGATATACATGGTCTCGGCGTCGGAGGTGCCAAAGATGCTTGCGTTGGCAGCCAAAAGCGCCTTGCTGCTCAGCCCTTGGAAGACAACCAGATCCGGGTCGCCGCTTTCATTCGCGATCGAGAGCGTCGCATCCCCCGCCGCATTATTTTCCAGCAGCATATTGGACGGCAGCTCGTGCGGATTGATCACCTGTCCGTCGATCTCAAGATGATCGCTGTTCGGATCGAAGTCGCGGATCAGGGCCGTTGCAACCTTCGCGTTGCCCCCCGCCCCGAACAGCGCGAAGGTGTCATCGCCCGCCCCGCCGGTCATGTCTTGCGTCACGTCTTTGGTCATGACGGCCCGCAGATCGTCCGATCCCTCGCCGCCATCCAAAACACCGCCACGCGCGCCGAGGACAAGCGCGTCGTCCCCCTCGCCACCGATCAGCGTATCGCCAACGCCAAATGCCAGGATCGTGTCGTTGCCAGCCAGACCGTTGACCGACACCGCATCGTCTTCGACACGGATGTAATCGTCACCTTCAGTGGCCACCGGCCCGGTTATTCCTGATTGAACTGTAGCAGCAAATTCAGCAGTCGCCGCTGCAGTCGCGGCGTTTTCAATTTGGTCCATCCCCATGCCCCGTAACAAACCATTAACCAGATACTATCGAAAGATTACAGAAATCACCTTTTGATGGAATAGGGCAAATTCAGGGCAATGTCCGCAGATTGGAGTCTATTACGACCTAGCGGGCCATTCGTTTCACTTACAGCGACAATGGACCACGTTCGCCTGCAACGAAGCGGCGCAATACGGCCGGATAAAGGCGGTGCTCTTGCACCAGAACCCGCGCGGCAAGGGTCTCGGGCGAATCCCCGGCCTCAACCGGAACGCGCGCTTGCCCCAGGATCGGGCCGTCATCCAGAACCGCCGTCACCTCATGCACAGTCGCGCCCGCCTCGGCGTCACCCGCCTCGATCGCGCGTTGATGCGTATGAAGACCCGGGTATTTCGGCAAAAGCGAGGGGTGGATATTCAGCATCCGGCCCTCGAAATGGCGCACAAAATCGGGGGTCAGCACCCGCATAAAACCCGCAAGGCACACGATGTCCGGCTTAGCTGCCAGAATGGGTTTCAAAAGCTCGGCCTCAAAGCCCGCGCGATCCTTGCCAAAGGGGCGGTGATCCACCGCAACCACCGGCACGCCCATCTTGGCGGCCTTCTCAAGGCCAGCCGCAGACGGGTCGTTCGAGGCCACCAGAACAGGCGTCGCATAGCCGCCCGCCTGCATATCCTCGACGAGGCGGACCATGTTCGACCCACCCCCCGAAATCAGGATCGCGACGCGCTTCACAAAAGGGCGCCCGTATAGGCCACGCCCTTGCCTTCGGTCACAGCGCCGATGCGGGTGACGGTTTCACCCTCAGCGGCCAGAAGTGCGGCTATGTCATCAGCCTTGTCGGCCGCAACAACGACGATCATGCCGATGCCCGAATTGAAGGTTTTCAGCAGTTCGGCCTCGGCCATGCCTGCGGTCTCGGCAAGCCAGCGGAACACCGGCGGCAGCTCCCACGCGCCCAGATCAATCGTCGCGCCCAAGCCTTCGGGCAGGACACGCGGCAGGTTCTCGGTCAGGCCGCCGCCCGTGATATGCGCCAGCGCATGAACGCCCCCCGCGCGCACCGCCTTGAGGCATTGCGTCACATAAAGACGGGTCGGCGCCAGCAGCGCTTCGCCAAGGCTGCCCTCGCCCCACGGACAATCGGCGTCCCAGCCAAGGCCCGAAATCTCGACGACCTTACGCACGAAGGAATAGCCGTTCGAGTGCACCCCGTTCGAGGCCAACCCAAGCAGCACATCGCCCGCCTGCACGCCTGCGGGCAGGTCCGAACCGCGCTCCATCGCGCCAACAGCAAAGCCCGCGAGGTCAAAGTCGCCCTTGTGATACATCCCCGGCATCTCGGCGGTTTCGCCCCCGATCAGCGCGCAGCCCGATTGCGCACAGCCCTCGGCAATCCCCTCGATGATGCGGGTCGCCTGATCCAGCTCCAGCTTGCCAGTCGCAAAGTAGTCAAGGAAGAACAGTGGCTCCGCGCCCTGACACACCAGATCATTCACGCACATCGCCACAAGGTCGATGCCGATCGTATCCACGACGCCCGTGTCGATCGCGATACGCAGCTTGGTGCCAACGCCATCGGTCGCGCCAACAAGGATCGGGTCCGAATAGCCCGCGTCCTTCAGATCGAACAGCGCGCCAAAGCCGCCAAGCCCCGACATCACGCCCGAACGCGTGGTCCGTTTCGCCGCCGGTTTGATCCGGTCAACCAGCGCATTGCCTGCATCAATATCGACGCCGGCGTCGGCATAGGTGAGGCTGGTCTTCTTCTCGCTCATGGCAGCTCTCCGCGATGGGGATTCCGTTTCGCCGCAGCGTTAGCGCAAAGGGACAAAATGGGCAACGCTGCAGTGGCAAACTACCCAAGGTTTCTTGACGCCGCCCTGTCCTGTGATAGGGAAGCGGTGCGGCAACAGGTGGGCCTGTAGCTCAATTGGTTAGAGCAGGGCGCTCATAACGCCTTGGTTGGGGGTTCGAGTCCCTCCGGGCCTACCATCCCCGCACCTGTTGTTGTGAGGCACACCATGTCTTTTCCGTGAATCACAGCATCCGTTTTCCGCGGCGCCACGAAAAGTTTCCAACTTATTGTAATTGAAAGACATTCAAGACGACGCAAAGCGCCCGCACCTGCCTGCTGTCAGATGCCAGGCAAAGACCACTTTAGGTCGCATTGCTGATCCAAAATGGAGAACCGGCCTTTCGCGCAGATCGCAACGGCTGGCAGGAACGACTTCGTCATCGCGAATGCTGCGCTTCGCCCCAATAGCGGCTATGCGCAGATAGCGGGCTTTGCAAAGTGTAGGGCCGAGATCAGGGTTAGCGTTCCGTCCGGCCCAGAGCGGCCATTGATCATAATGCCCCAAGCCGCAGCGTGGCTTCACTGGACCAGCCGTTCGTGCATCGTGCAGCATTTTGACGGCAGCGCGGCACAACGACGACCTCGCCGGTATGCACCTCCTAGGTGTCATCAAGCGATTCCGCCTTCAGCGTCGAAACGCTGGATGCGAAACCTTTGTTGTCCACCGTTCCAACTATGCCCGAATTGACGTGACACCCCCTGCAGTCTAGCCGGTCGGGGGTGCCGCATGGCGACCTTTGGGTCATTTCTTCCCCAACGGCACAAATTCAGTCGCCCCCTTAGGCGCTCAGGTCCACCTCCACATCCAGAAACGGAGCATATTGCTGCGCACCAAAGATGTCGCCATGGCCGGCGCTGCCCGAGGGACGCTCACGCAGGATCGTGAATTTAATCGCATAGGCCGGGTCATATTCCACGAAATCCGTCAGCCGCGCCGGATCGACCCCCAGCACCGCGCAAACGCTTTCGCGCGTGAGGGCTTTGGCGCGCTTGACCATCTCATAGGTGTCTTTCTCGCGGAAAATCACATCGAAGGTGATCTTGTCGGTGCCGGCGTTTTTCGAGCGGATCGTCTTGGCCAAATCGCCGAGTTTCTTGCGGGTGTTCATGGGACTCTCCTCAGCCGATCATCGTGGTATGGGTCGGGAACAGTTCAAGCGGATCGTCCACCGCCATCGTGTGATTGAGCGTCCAGCGATATGCCGGACTCGCCTGCATCACCTCGTCGAGCACAAACGAAACACCGCCAGCCGTGCCCTTCACATCGGGTAGCCGCGCGTAAAAGAGCTGGCGGGTGCCTGTCATGGTCACTTCTTCCGCCATTTCGCGGGTAGGCGCGACGCCTTGCACGACAACACAGAGCTCGTGGCCTGGCTGGTCTTTGAGTGGCTCCATGTCTCCCATCACACCATTGCGACCAAAGACAGAGTAGTGTAATTCCCAGCCATCCGGGCCAAAGCGCTCTTCGGTTTGGCGCCGCGCCCATGCGATGACCTCATCCACATGCGCGATCGTGTAGGGGTCGCGGATGCCCGCCATGCCGACGAAGCGTTCGCCAACCTTGCCCGAGCCTTCAAGCTTGACGCGAAACTGCTCCGCCGGAACAAAGCTCATACCGGTCACGCGGGTGGTTTTTTCCGTGGCCTGCTCGTAATGGCAATGCGTCATGTCGAGCATTCCGCCCGCCACGAACTCATGGAATGGGTTTGAGCGTTCATCCATACGCTCGAATTTCCGGCTCTCGATCAATACGAGGCCGAGGTCACCAATTTTTCCAAAGCCATCCGGGGCGAGGACGCCCCCTATTTCGATCTGGCCGATGCCCGCGCCAACGCAGCCGTTTGTGACGCCATCTTTGCAGCGGCGGAAAGCGGAACCTGGGTCACGGTCAAAGGAGCCTGAAATGACTGTCAAACTTGCTCTTATTGGTGCCGGACGTATCGCCAATGTCCACGCCGACGCGATTGCTGTGCGCCGCGATGCCGCGCTTGTCGCCGTTGCCGACGCCCTACCCGAGGCTGCGGCGGCTCTGGCCGCACGCACTGGTGCCAAAGCTGCCACCATTGACGAAATCGCAACCGATGCCGCGATTGACGGAGTGCTCGTCTGCACCCCCACCGATACGCATGCCGATCTGATCGAAAAATTCGCCCGCGCGGGCAAGCATGTGTTTTGTGAAAAGCCTGTCGATCTTGAGATCACCCGCGCGCAAGAGGTGGTGGACATCGCGCATGAGGCGGGCGTCAAGCTGATGCTCGGTTTCAACCGGCGTTACGATCCGGGCTTTGCCGCCGCGCGCAAAGCCATCACTGATGGCAAAATTGGAAAAGTCGAGATGGTGACAATCACCTCGCGCGATCCCGGCGCTCCCGATATGTCCTATGCCGCGCGCTCGGGCGGGATTTTCCGTGATATGACTATCCACGACCTGGATATGGCTCGCTTCCTCTTGGGTGAGGAACCCGCCTTTGTCTCGGCTCATGCAGCTGTATTGGTGAAGCCCGAGCTGTCCGAAATTGGTGATTATGACAGCGTCACAGTAATCTTACAGACAGCGACGGGAAAGCAGGCCGTCATCACGAACTCACGCCGGGCGACCTATGGTTATGATCAGCGGATCGAGGTGCACGGAGAGCTTGGGGTCGTCGACGTCACCAACCATTTGGAGAACAACCTGCGCATCGGGCTTGCGGACGGCTATCAGACGGCGCCATTGATGAATTTCTTCATGACGCGTTACCTGCCCTCCTATGCGGGCGAAATTGTGGAGTTCATTTCCTGCATCAGCGAAGATCGCGCACCCGCGACGACTGGCATGGACGGGGTGATTGCGCTGCGTATTGCGAACGCCTGCCTTGCTTCGGTCGAGACCGGACAACGCATCGCGCTATAATCTCTTCTCGCAAAGTGACACATGAGAAAGGGCGCCTAAGCGCCCTTTCTCATTATCTTTCTCCGGGCGTCAATCCTGCCAGTTGATCCGCACTGGCGCATTGATCACGCTCGCTTGCTGGATCGCATCCAAGACTTGTGCCGCACGATATCCATCTTCGATCGAGCCATTCTCGAACGGCTTGCCCGCGTCGATTGCGCTCAGGAATTCGTGGATCATAAAACCGAACACCTCGGCATAGCCGATCGAGACCAAGTCGTGCGGCACGGCAGCCAGTGCCCCAACCGACGGCGAGGAAGGCCGGTTAGGAACGCGCGCAAAATTCGCAGGCCCTGTCCCATCCATCAGCGCAATTTCGTAATGTGAGGGCTGTTCGGTCGAAAACCGTGCCGTCCCTTTGGTGCCATGCACTTCGATGGCCAGACGGTTTCCCGAGCCCACGGCTACCCGGCTGGCCGACACATATCCCTGCGCCCCATTTGCAAAACGCACTAGGCCCGACATCACATCGTCATTGTCGACCTTCTCTTTTTTCTTCGACAGCTCGACATGACCGTGCCCCACCGCCGTCCCAAGGGGCAGATATCGCTCGCCAATCGAAATCGTCGAGGCAGCCCCCACGACCTCGGCAACATCGCCGAACAGAAAGCGCATTGCATCAACCGCATGCGTTCCCAGATCCAAAAGCGCCCCCGGCCCTGCCTTGTCGAACTTGTAGCGCCACGAGTAGGGCAAAAGCGGATCGGCTGCATAGTCACACTGGAACAACACCGAAATCTGGACAGGCTTCCCCAGATCTCCGGCGGCAATCCGTTGCTTGATCTGCGCAAGTGCCGGAATACGGCGGTAGTTGAACACCGTCCCCGAAATACAGTCGGCCGCGCGAGCGGCCTCGTGGACAGGCCGTGCATCATCCGCATTCAGCGCCAGCGGCTTCTCGCAAAGCACATGCTTGCCTGCTGCCAGCGCCCTCATCGTCACTTCAGTATGAAGCATATTTGGCAAGCAGACCGAAACCACTCCTACTTCGGGATCAGCGAGGACCTCCTCCCACGAACTGGAAACACCCTCAAAGCCGAATTTATCGGCCAGATCCTGCGCGAGCTTCGGATTCATATCGCAAACCGTGCGCAGCCTAAGAGCGCCACCTGAAAAGCGATGGGCAAACTGTCGATAGGCTGAGGCATGCGCCGCCCCGATCATTCCCGCCCCGATAATCGCAATCCCCATCTTGGGCATAGAAACCTCCTCCAATTCTCTGGTGAAGGAAATCTATCGGAACTCCGAAAGGTTTCAGCGCGGTTGGTGATGCTTTTCAATCAAGGGAGCGGCGCGGCTTGGCGCAGGTTTTCCGCCGCCTGGCGATCAAATCTATTTTTGCAAACTCGTCATGCTAATCTAGGGCGACCGACTTCCGCCCTCCTCTGGTGCGATGGCCTGACGAACGCCGTTTCGGACCGGCCTGCATTTTGCGCAGGGCTTCAACTGGCGCGTCCTTCAGGTCTTCAAGCGATTTCGCGATATCCGGGGTCGGCGCTCTGTTGATCTGCCTCGCTCCGATCAATGTCACAACCATCAGGCCCGCGCCGACGGCGCAGCCTATGATTACGGCAAGAGTGTCAGTCGACATCGGGCCTCCCCTTTCGAGGGCATTCTGCGCCAAAGCAACCGGTTTGTCAGGCGTCGATACGGGTTGATTGGTCGCAACAGCGTTCGGCTCCTCCTACCCGATATACCCCCGCCACGAAGTATCCAGCCGAGGCGCGTGCACCCAATCTTGAGGGTAGCCCACCGAGACATTCGTCAGCTGCGTCTGCCCGATCCGGAATGACGCCTCATTATGCGTATGGCCAAAGAACCAGTGCGCGGGCTGATGATGCTCGATCAAGGCGGTCAGATCCGAGGCATAGGCCGCGCCGACCTCGGCATCGGGCGCGAGGCTCATCGGGTGTGGTGCGTGATGCGTGACCACGATCGTGCGGCCATCGAACGGCGTGCTCAGGCGCTCGTCCAGCCAGCCAAGGTGCTGCGCGTGAACCTCGGTCGTGTGATGCGGCCGGAGCTTGCGGTAATGCTCGCGCTCGACGCGGATGCAGCGGTAGTCATTCATCCGCTCCATCGCCCCGGCGCCGTTGCGCCCGCGATTGCCGCCGAGCATCATGTCGGTCCAGAGCGTGCAGCACAGGAGCCGCGTGCGGCCGAGGACGATCTCGCGCTGTTGCACAAAGCGGGCGCCCATCCCCTGCGCGATGGCCTCGAGCTTATCCTCGCGGTCCAGCCGCCCGTCGTAATAGTCGTGATTGCCCGGAAAGAGGCAGACCTTCGAGAGGTCGATGTGCCGGCCAATGCTCGCCAGCGCATATTTCCAGCGCACATGGGCCTTGTTGCTCAGGTCGCCCGCGATCAGCAGAAGATCAACCCCCGAGAAATCCGCGTTCGCCAGCGGGTCCTTTCTTGCCTCTTGCCAGAAGTCGTGATGCAGGTCCGCAAGGATCAGGATTTTCGGCATGGGGGCTCATTATCCAAGTAGATCAGGAAAGCCTAACAGCTACCTCTCCCATACAATGCCCGCAATGCGAGGATCATCCGCAAACGCCCCGGGCGGAAACTCGACCCCAAGACGCGGATACTCGCGAATGGCCTGCGCTCCGGTCCGATTGATACGGATACGCCAGGTCTGGAGTGAAACCGGCGCGGGGCTTTGAAAGGCACGGCAGGTCAGGACAGCCACATTCGCCGCCCCCGCCGGATCGCGCACAGAGGCGTAACGGATCGCCTCCACTCCGATTTCACGGGCGGCATCGGCGAGGCTCTGACAGGCGCCATAGTCGGTCGGGTGGCGCCATCGGGCCGCATCCTGCTTCAGGGCTCCAGTGGTCAGATCCAGCGCAACGGGGCACACCAGATCGACCGCGAATGCCGTGTATTCCGCCACACCATCCGGAAAGGGCGTTGTCGGGCTTTCCGCATAAAAGAGGAAGCGATAGAAGACCATTTCGGCGACCGCCGTCTCGGGCTTCCCTGCCCCATACCAAACCCCCGGCGTCATCCCCGCGCGACGAAATCGCGACCCATAGGGATAAGGCCGGTAGCGAAACGGCGTCGAAAGCAGGTAGTCAAGATGTCGGCATTCCGGTGGCACGGGCGGCTTGGTCTCTTCCAGAATGGCCTCAAGCACATCCTGCTCGCCAAGCGTATCGACAAGCTTGAGTGTCGAGACCTGATGCTGCGCCTCGACCAGCCGCCAGGCCACCCCCTCAAGCGGCCCCGTCTCAGAGCGGAGCGCGTCGGGCGTCCAGATAGGCAACGACATCCACAAGTCCTTGAACAGAGGCGATCCGCTCGGCGGGGCGCGCGCCAAGAGCCGAATTGGGCGCGTCAAGCCACGCGCGCGCAACGCTTTCATTTCCGCCCGTTATCGCATCCAGCGACCGGAAGGCGCGCACCAGAAGCGCTGCAAGCTCGAACGGTTTGCTATGCTCCGCCAGCAAAGATGCACCGCTTCTGAAACGGGAAACCTGTGCCTCGGAGACCCCTAGCACCTCAGCCAACAACCGCCCGGAAATATCGAGCCTCTCAGCCGCCCGGATGGCAGCTTTGGTCAGGATCGCCGCGCGATCCGTAGCGGCGGCCTGTCTGTGAGTATTCAGCATGACGCCCTCCTGTTTCTGAGGGAATAATAATGCATCAACATTTCTATGGAAAGGTTAAATCGTCATCTCTGATGCGACCTCCAGAGAATGAACACGCCCAATCCCACCATGGCGAGTTTGGTTATGATGTCGAAGCCCAGGGTAATTTCGTGCGGGAAAATGTGATTTTTTCGTTCCGCTGGGGCTATTTAAGACTGAGAATTTTTCGCAAAATCGCAGCCAGCACCTGCGGGAATTCCGATAGAATATCCCCCTTCCCTGGCGCGATCAAAAGGCGAAAGCCATGCTACCCCTCGCCCATTCCAGCTCCTCAAAATAGGTTATCCACAACTCTTTTTTCGCAAAATCAATACATTTTTCGCATATAAAACAAATGGTTAACTAAAACCAATCTATGATCGAGAAGGACGCCGTGATTTTTTTCACTTTGGGTTTTCATCTGAATGCCCGAAATTATGGTCAGTCGCGATCACGCAACGAAGAAAAGCGGGGTCAAGAAAAAACGCGCGCCAAATGCGGCGCGCGCCCAGAGTTGGGGTGCGAAGCACCCGGTAGTTACTTGTCACCCTAGAGACCAAAAATGGTCCTGGCAAGCGAGCTCCGCACCCCGAAACAGTAAATGCAACTTCGGAGACCCAGTCTCCGGAGAACGGAGACGTCATGGCGGGACACAACTGTCATAGCACCACAGGCGGTGGTGATCGGTTTGCAGGTAAAATGCCGTTTGCGGCAGTGCCTGTTCAGGCGATGGAGAAGGATCTATCGGCCGACCATGAAGCGTCCATCTGCAGTGCTCGCCCACCTTCCGGAGTGGACTTGTCGCTTGAAAAGCTCGATCTGATGCTCCCCTATGACGGCCTGCGCAATACGGTCCGGCGCAGCCAGTCCGCCAAAACCGGCATGTTTGTGGGGCGCACCGAGGAAGATCAGGGGCGCCCGCGCCCGATCGGTTTTGAAAGCGGCCTCGAACGTGCCGTCGCGATTTCCTGTCTGCTCCATCCCCAGACGGTCGGGCTGAAATGCCAGCCCTTGACCGTTCATTTTGATCCCCCCGTCAGCGGCACTAGATCCCACACTCTCGACTATCTCCTCTCGCAGCGGTGCGGTGCTCAAACATTCATCTTTGTCAAAAACGAAGAGGCACTGGCGCGGCCGAAGATGGAGGCGCTGACACGCGCCATCCGAGTGGCACTGCCTGACGGCTTCCGGTTCGCAGTGATTTCCGAAGCGTCGTTTCCAGTCCCGAATAGTGACTGATGAGTGACCTTAGGTTACACAATCGACCATCAGCCAACGAAACTAGAGCGAAAAATGCAGAACATCGCCAAACCTTCTGTTCAGTCCTTGCTTCTGCAAATGCGGTTCAAGGGCCAACCGCTCTCCACCGGAACTGGCTTTGTATCGATCTCTGCAAAAGGTCCACTCTTGATCACCAACCGACATAACCTCACCGGACGACGTAAGTGACCTGCCACTGATCTTTCATCCAGCCGCGACCGGAGCCCGGTTTCTGTTTTCGCCATTTGGCGCGGGGTTAGCAATCGCCCGGCGCGCGGAGCTTTCATCTCGCGCGAGCCAGGGCGGGCGATTGCGGTGGTCAGGGTTCGCGCGTAGTCAGCCGGGGTTTGGTAATCCAGGGCCGAATGGGGACGCTCGGTGTTGTAGTCGGCGTCCCAGGCCGCGATCACGACGCGGGCATCGGCCAGGTTGCGGAACATCGTCTCATTGAGCAGCTCGTCGCGCATCCGACCGTTGAAGCTCTCCACGAAACCATTCTGCATCGGCTTGCCCGGCGCGATGTAATGCCATTCGATCCGGTGCCCGGAACACCACCGCAGGATCGCGTTACTGGTCAGTTCCGCCCCGTTATCGCCAACAATCATGCCCGGCTTTCCGCGGCGCTCGATCAGGGCCGTCAGTTCACGGGCAACACGCCGCCCCGAGATCGAGGGTCGCCCCATGCGGTCGACGGATCGCAGCCAGGCATTCACGGGCGACGTCATCGACCACGTTGAGCCCCCGGAAGCGCTGGCCACTGGCGAACTGGTCATGGACAAAATCCAGCGACCAGCGCGCATTGGGCCGCGCTTCGACCAGGCCCGGATCCCGATGGCCTTGCGCCGGGCCTTTCGCTTGCGCACTGTCAATCCTTCATCGCGGTAGAGCCGATAGATCCGGTTGATCCCCGAGGGTTCAGGATGCCGGTGATCTGTTCGTCCGTGAACCTCGTTCGCTTCATTGTCCGTCCTCAAGTTGGATCGGACTCTAATCCACGGTGGAGGAAAAATCCCATGGCAGGCCAGAAGGTTCCCAATCATCCGGATTGGGACCGGAAACCGGAAAGGAGTTCCCCACACCGGTTGCGGGGCTACAGCGAAATCTTCCCTATAAAATCGACGACTAAGGCCCGCGTTACCGAAAAGTTATGTTGGTCCTGACATCAGTGCCCGCCCATCCCCTTGCGGATTTTCCGGATCATCAGCCAGACACCGAAAATCACCGCAGGCGTTGCCCCGGCCAGAACGATCTCTTTTGACGCGCCAAGCTGTTTTGCCAGCGGATAGAGCAGATAGCCCGCAAGGCTGACCGCGTAATAGCTGATCGCGACGACCGACAGCCCCTCGACCGTGTGCTGCAGCCGCAATTGCAGATCGGCGCGCCGGTCCATACTTTCCAGCAGGCTCTGGTTCTGCGCCGAGCGTTCGACATCCACCCGTGTGCGCAGCAACTCGGCAGCCCGCGCGGCGCGCTCCAGCATCGCGCTGAGACGTTTTTCGGCGGAATGCACCGTGCGCACCGCCGGATCGTAGCGCCGCGTCATGAATTCGGACAGCAACTGGCGCCCGTGAAAGCGTGCCTCGCGCAGCACCGCGACACGCTCGCGCATGATCGCCTCATAGGCGCCCGTCGCGCCGAAACGGAACGAATGCTGCACCGCCAGCGCCTCCAGCTCGCCCGAGATCGCCAGAAGCTGGTGCAGCGTACCTTCGGGTTCGATCTCGGCCCGCGACATTGCCTCGACCAGTTCCGAGAGCTGCGGCTCCAGCAGATTCAGGCGCTTCATCAGGCTGCGGGCGCGGTCCAGCCCCAGCATGGACACCGCGCGGTAGGTCTCGATCTCGCAGATGCGCTGGACGATCCGGCCGATCCGCCCTGCCCCCGTGTCCTTACGCACAAAGACCGCAAAGCGCATCTGTCCCGCCGCATCCAGACGGAAGTCCCCCGCGATGACGGCAGCGCCCTCAAGGATGCTGGAACACACAAGGCTTTCGGCCACGAACCAATCGGCCAGCAGCGGCGCGATGTCTTCGGGATCATCGGGCAGAGTTTCGATGCGAATATGGATCGCGGCAACCCGCCCGCCCGGCGCCTCTGCGATCCAGTCATTTGGAAAGACGGACGTCTCCAGCGGGTCGAACGGCACCGACGAATAGCCCGGCGCATGGGCGAGATAGGTCACGAACTCGGTATGGCTTTCCCATTTCAGCTTGTGCCGCCCGATATGGCCGGTGAAATGCGTCACGCCTTCCGAGGGCATGTTCGGCGCCCCCTTGCGGGTCAGCAGATCGCACAGATGCGCAAAGTCATGCGCCCGGTCACGGTTGGCCGCGTCATTTGGCTCTTTGAAAGCCGCATAGACGACATGCGCGGGCACCCCGATTTTCGGATAGGGGCGCGCGTGCAACTCGTTCACAAGCGTGTAACGCAAAGGGTGTTCGTAAACCGGGGCCATAGCTTACCTTTCGCCAGAAGGCTTCTGGATAACGGATGCGCGGCGCAAGTAAACAAAAATTTCCAGCGATAACAGAGCTTTAACGGCATACTTTGGTGCACAACGCCCGCTATGGCACAACTGCAACGCAAAAGCCCCGCCGTTTCGGGCGGGGCTTTTGACGAGTTTCAGGCTTGGATCAGCTGCGGATGAGGTGGAGCAGTTCGTCCATGGATTTGCGCGCGTCGCCGTAATACATGCGCGTATTTTCCTTGTAGAACAGCGGGTTCTCGATGCCCGAGTAGCCCGTGCCCTGCCCGCGTTTCGACACGAACACCTGCTTGGCCTTCCACACTTCGAGAACCGGCATCCCCGCGATGGGCGAGTTCGGATCGTCCTGTGCGGCCGGGTTCACGATGTCGTTCGAGCCGATCACGATCACCACATCCGTTTCCGGGAAGTCGTCGTTGATCTCGTCCATTTCCAGAACGATGTCGTAAGGCACCTTCGCCTCGGCCAGAAGCACGTTCATGTGGCCCGGCAGACGCCCCGCAACCGGGTGGATCGCAAAGCGCACCGTCTTGCCACGCCCGCGCAGCATGGTGGTCAGTTCCGACACCGCGTTTTGCGCCTGTGCCACGGCCATACCATAGCCCGGAACGATGACGACGCTGTCGGCCTCGTTCAGCGCATCGGCCACGCCTGCGGCGTCGATCGCCACCTGCTCGCCCTCAACCTCCATCGCCGGACCCGTGGCATTGCCGAAGCCGCCAAGGATCACGCTGACGAAGGAGCGGTTCATCGCCTTGCACATGATGTAGCTCAGGATCGCGCCCGACGAGCCGACCAGCGCGCCCGTCACGATCAGAAGGTCATTGCCAAGAGAGAAGCCGATCGCAGACGCCGCCCACCCCGAATAGGAGTTCAGCATCGACACCACCACCGGCATATCGGCGCCGCCGATACCCATGATCAGGTGGTAGCCGATGAAGAAGGCGAGAACCGTCATCACGACCAGCGTCCAGATGCCAGCGCCGTTCATGAACATGATCAGCAGGATCAGCGAGCCAAGCGCCGCACCCGCGTTAAGCATATGACCACCCGGCAGCTTCACCGCCTTCGAGGTCACCTTGCCTGCCAGCTTGCCAAAGGCCACGACCGAGCCGGTAAAGGTCACAGCACCGATAAAGACGCCAAGGAAAACCTCGACCTTCAGGATGGCCTGCTCGACCCCGTCCTTATGCGCCAGAACGCCCGCAAAGCCGGTCAGCGCGTGGCGCTCTTCTTCCGACATCGCCAGCACGCGGCCAAGCTCCAGATAGGCGTTGTAGCCGATGAACACAGCCGCCAGACCCACGAAGGAGTGCAGCGCCGCGACCAGCTGCGGCATTTCCGTCATCTCGACGGTCTTTGCCACATACCAGCCCAGAACCGAGCCGCCCGCGATCATCAGCAAGATCACAAGCCAGTTGCCCACGCCCGGCCCGAAGACCGTGGCCGCCACCGCAAGGCCCATGCCCACGATGCCATACCACACGGCGCGTTTCGCGCTTTCCTGCCCCGAAAGACCCCCCAGCGAGAGGATGAAGAGAACGGCAGCCGCGATATAGGCGGCAGATACGATACCGATCGAAAACATTGTCAGCACCCTCCCCGATTACGATTTCTGGAACATGGCAAGCATGCGGCGCGTCACAAGGAAGCCGCCGACGATGTTGACCGAAGCGATCAGCACCGAGATGGCCGCAAGGACCATCACCAGCCAGCTACCCGAGCCCACCTGCAACAGCGCGCCAAGAATGACGATCCCCGAGATCGCGTTGGTCACGGCCATCAAGGGCGTGTGCAGCGAATGCGACACATTCCAGATCACCTGGAAGCCGACGAAGCAGGCCAGCGCGAAGACGATGAAGTGCGCCATAAAGCTTGCCGGCGCGACCGAGCCGACCAGCATCAGAACCAGCGTGCCAATGGCCAGAATCCCGACCTGCTGCTTCGTGGCGGCCACGAATTTCGCGTGCTCCTGGGCCTTGCGCTCTTCGGGCGTCAGTTCAGGCGCCTTCTCCTTCGGCTTCTGCGCCGCGATTGCCGCGATTTTCGGCGGCGGCGGCGGGAAGGTGATCGCGCCCTGATGGGCCACCGTCGCGCCACGGATCACATCGTCTTCCATATTGTGATTGACCACGCCGTCCTTGCCGGGCGTGAGGTCGGTCATCATGTGACGGATGTTGTTCGAATAGAGCGTCGAGGCCTGCGTCGCCATCCGCGAGGGGAAGTCGGTGAAGCCGATGATCGTCACGCGGTTGTCAGTGACAACCTTCTCGTCCATCTTCGTCAGTTCGCAGTTGCCGCCGCGCTCGGCCGCAAGGTCCACGATCACCGAGCCGGGCTTCATCGCCTCGACCATATCCTTGGTCCACAGAACCGGCGCATCGCGGCCCGGAATGAGGGCCGTGGTGATGACAATATCGACCTCGGGGGCCAGCTCGCGGAACTTTTTCAGCTGCGCTTCGCGGAACTCGGGGCTGGAAGGCGCCGCATAACCGCCCGTCGCCGCGCCATCCGTCTGCTGCTCTTCGAAATCGAGATAGACGAACTCGGCGCCCATCGATTCAATCTGCTCGGCCACTTCGGGACGCACGTCGAACGCATAGGTGATCGCGCCAAGCGAGGTCGAAGCCCCGATAGCCGCAAGACCAGCGACACCCGCCCCCACGATCAGCACCTTCGCCGGAGGCACCTTGCCCGCAGCCGTCACCTGACCCGTGAAGAAGCGGCCAAAGTTGTTGCCCGCCTCGATCACCGCGCGGTAGCCCGCGATGTTCGCCATCGACGACAGCGCATCCATCTTCTGCGCGCGCGAGATCCGCGGAACCATGTCCATCGCGATCACATTCGCGCCGGTCTTCTCGGCCGCTTTCAGAAGCTTCTCGTTCTGCGCCGGATAGAAGAACGAGATCAGCGTCTGCCCCGCCTTCAACCGCTTGAGTTCCGTATCAATCGGCGGGCGCACCTTGACGACAAAATCGACCTCTTTGAACAGCGCCGGCGCGGTCTTCATAACCGTCACCCCCGCCGCCTCATAGGCCGCATCGTCAAACCCAGCCGCATGGCCAGCACCGGCCTCGACAAAGCACTCATGACCCAGCTTCTGCAGTTGCAAAGCCGAGTCGGGCGTCATCGCAACACGCGCTTCGCCCTCGAATATCTCCTTAGGAGCGCCAATTTTCACGTTCCAATCCCCCTAGTCACGCCCCTTCAAGACCAAAGTCTTCCCGCGGGGCAATTGTGGCGAGGATTTCCTTAGCATCGCGCAATAAAGTTTCACAAGCGCCGATAGTTCGTAAAACCTTGTTAAATGGTCGCATCCAAGACAGTATACAAATGCATACAGACGGACATCAGGACTATCCATTCTTTATTCATTTATTATCAATGCATTAAAAGCAACCAAACAACAGGTTTGCAAGAAATCTACACCAAATTAAAACTTGATTGCAAAGTTGCAAATTTTGTTGCGCCGCAGCATTCCGCGGCACCCAAAGCGCTTAGAGCCAGCGGCGGGTTGCGCGGCAATAGTCCTCATAGACCGCGCCAAAGCGGCGGCGCAGGCGGTCTTCCTCGCCCAAGACAAAGCGCCGCGTGATGATCGCCATAAAGAGCGGCACCAGCCAGAGCATATAGGCCGCCTCAAGATACAACAGCGCCCCTGCCAGCATCAGCGCGTCAGCGACGTAGATCGGGTTCCGGCTGATCGCAAAACAGCCCGATGTCACAAGCGCATTCGGATCACGGCGCGGGATCACGGTCGTGCGGCGCAACAGCATCTGCCCCGCCGCCAGCACCATAAACACGGCCCCGATGGCAAACAGCATCATGCCGATCTGCTGCCCGCCGAAAAACGACACAGTCCAGAGGCGCGATACGCCCCAACCGATAACAATAGCCCCCGCCAACCAGACGGGGGGAAGTTCAATCTCGCGAAGCATGGGCAGCATCCAGTCTTTAATCTCGATAAACAATCAATTCGGGTAAATCCGTCAGGGACAGTTCTAGCACACGCATAGCGGGAAGGGAAAGCTGGCTTCCGGCGCCAGCTTCACCCGCCAGCGGCAACAGGGTCAGTTGCACCGATTTCCCCGATAAGGTCTCGACATGCCCCTGCGCCTCGACGCTGACCAGAGGCGTCTTTAGCCAGAACCCCGGATCGGTCGGGTCGCCAAGGCTGGCCAGCGTGGTCCCCAACCGCGCGCCCCCCGTGGTCGAGGCCGCCGCGGCAACGCGCTCGGCCTTGGTGGTGGTGTCGAACTGTTCAACCGTGCGGGCATCAGGCTCGGGCACTGGCGCCTTTTCAAAACCAACGAACAAGGGCAACTCATCAACGGTTTCCGGCGAATGTGGCAACAGCTTTGCACAGCCGCTGGCACCCAGCACCACGATCATCCCCCAGACACCAATACGCCGCATACCCATCGAAACCTCCGCAACCAATGCGCCGATCCTATCGCGTGCGGGGCATTCCTTCAATTGAGCAACCGTGTCCCCCTTGCCGCCTGCCCCCTCTCGGCTTAGGTATTCGCTTATGGAAACCGCGCCGCTTATCGACCCCTTTGCCCGTCCGATCACCTACCTTCGGGTGTCGGTGACGGATCGGTGCGACTTTCGCTGCACCTATTGCATGGCCGAGCACATGCAATTTCTGCCAAAAAAAGACCTGTTGAACCTTGAGGAACTGGACCGGCTGTGTTCGGCCTTTGTCTCGCTTGGGGTGAAAAAGCTGCGGATCACCGGCGGCGAGCCTTTGGTGCGGCGCGACATCATGACGTTTTTCCGCCGCATGTCGCGCCATCTGGACAGCGGCGCGCTGAACGAGTTGACGCTGACGACCAACGGCTCGCAGCTTGGCCGGTTTGCGCCCGATCTGGCGGCCCTGGGGATGAAGCGCGTCAACGTGTCGCTTGATACGCTGGTGCCCGAGAAATTCGCAGAGATCACCCGCTGGGGGCGCCTTGATCAGGTGCTTGAGGGGATTACGGCGGCGAAAAAAGCGGGGCTGCGCGTCAAGATCAACGCGGTCGCGCTCAAGGGCTTTAACGAGGACGAGCTGTTCCCGCTGATCGACTGGTGCGGCGGCGAAGGTCATGACCTGACCTTCATCGAGGTCATGCCGATGGGCGACATGGGCGAGGAAGCCCGCGTCGGTCAGTATTGGCCGCTGTCGGACGTGCGCGCGCGACTGGCCGAGCGGTTCTCGCTGACCGAGCTGGACGAAAGCTCGGGCGGGCCTGCGCGCTATGTGCGGCTCAATGAAACCGGCCAGAAGATCGGCTTCATCACGCCGCTCACACATAATTTCTGCGAAAGCTGCAACCGGGTGCGCGTGACCTGCACGGGCGAATTGTTCATGTGTCTGGGCCAAGAGGATAACGCCGATCTGCGCGCGCCCTTGCGCGCCCATCCCGACAGCGACGCCGCCCTGATCGACACGATCCGCGCGGCGATTTCGCGCAAGCCCAAGGGCCACGATTTCGACTATTCGCGTCAGGGCATCGTCGGGCAGATGAGCCGCCACATGAGCCATACGGGCGGCTGATGCAGATCGGGACGCGGCGGCTGATCCTTGCGGTGCTCGCGGCCCTGATGGCGACCCTTATCCTGATCGTCTCGCTCTGGCTGCATGTCCTGACGGGCTTTGGCGCCGCTTTGATGGGACAGCCGCAGGCGCTTGATCCGGCACACGCACATTCCGCGCTAAGCGTGCTGGCGGTCGTCACCCGTGCCGCCCTGCCCTTTGCCCTGCCGATGGCGGTTCTTTACGCTTTGTCAGGGCCGTGGCCGATCCGCCTGATAGTGCTTCTGGTCTTTGCAGGCGGCTGGTATTGGGCGGCGGACCGAACTGCGGGCGCTTTTGCCGCCGATGTCGGGGCAACCTGGCTGGCCGGAGAACCCTTTGGCGCGCTGTTTTTCGACCTCCTGCTCACGCCCCTCTTTCTGATCACCGCATTGGCGCTGCAAGTGCCTTTGCTAAAATGGATAAATCGCGCGGCGACCTGACTTGCATCAAGGCGCACGAGGGCCGCTTGCAGGACTATTCAGATAACGAAAGGAGCCATCCGATGTATTCGAATATTCTTGTCCCCCTCGCCCTTGACGAGGACCATAACCCCGATGCCGCGCTGAATATCGCGCGCGCTTTGGCCGCGCCTGATGCGCGTGTAACGCTGCTGCACGTCATGGATGAGGTGCCGGGCTTCGCGATGACCTATATGCCCGAGGGCTATCACAGCGAGCTCAAACGCGCGATTTCCGCCGATCTGGAAAAGCACGCCGCCGAGTTCGAGGACGGCGTCAGCGTGATCCGTCAGGGCCAGTCCGCGCATGAGATCATCGAATACGCGCGTGAGGCCGGATGCGATTGCATCGTCATCGCCTCGCACCGTCCGGGGATCGGCGATTACCTGATCGGCTCGACCGCCGCGCGCGTCGTGCGCCACGCGCCCTGCGCCGTGATGGTGATGCGCTAAGACAGACGTCGCGGAGGCCGGTTACGCGGCCGGCATCCGCGCCTCGACCATCCCCGCAAGCCAGCTTGCGCCGTAAGGAATGGCGTGATCGTCGAACACATAGGCGGGGTGATGCAGCGCCGCCGTGTCGCCATTGCCCAGGAAAATATAGGCACCGGGGCGTTCGTTCAGCATAAACGAGAAATCCTCGGCCCCCATCAGGGGTGCTGTGTCGGGATCGACGCGCCCGCCCGAGACCGCCTCGGCCACGGCAAGCGCGTGATCCACCGCACCCGCATCATTCACCGTCACCGGATAACCGCGCCGATAGGTCACCTCGGCATGGGCGCCGTAAACATGGGCTGTTGCCTCGGCCACTTCGGTCACGCGCGCCTCGATCTGCGCCTGAAGCTCCGCGTCCATCGTGCGCGCCGTGCCGCGCAGCAAGACCCGCGCGGGGATCACGTTATGCGCCTCGGACGAGGTTTTGACCGTGCAGACAGACACCACCGCCGATTTAAGCGGGTCGGCATTGCGGCTCACGATGGTTTGCAGCGCCAGCACGATATGCGCCGCCACCACCACCGGATCGACGCAATGCTGCGGCATGGCGGCGTGCCCGCCCTTACCGTGCACCTCGATGTCGAACTGGTCCGCCGCCGCCATGATCGCGCCCTTGCGGATGCCAAAACTGCCCACAGGAATCCCCGGCATATTGTGCAGCCCGTAGATCTCTTGGATGCCGAAGCGCTCCATCAGCCCGTCGCGCACCATCGCCCGCGCGCCGCCGCCGCCCTCTTCGGCGGGCTGGAACACCACGACCGCCGTGCCGTCGAAATTGCGCGTCTCGCACAGGTATTTCGCAGCGCCTAGCAACATCGAGGTATGCCCGTCATGGCCGCAGGCGTGCATCTTGCCCGGCACGGTCGAGCGATAGGCCAGATCGGTCTGCTCTTCGATCGGCAGCGCGTCCATATCAGCCCGCAGCCCGATCACGCGGCCCTTCGTATCGCTGCGGCCCCGGATCAGCGCGACAACGCCGGTCTCGCCGATCCCCTCGACCACCTCGTCGCAACCAAATTCGTGCAGTAGCGTGGCCACCCGCCCGGCGGTCCGATGCACCTCATACAGAAGTTCGGGGTGGGCGTGGAAATCATGCCGCCATGCGACGATCTCGGGCAGCAGTTCGGAAAAGCGGTTCTTGATCGGCATTCGGGCACCCGAGGCTGGCTGGACGCCCGACCATCCTACATGCCCCGCACGGGCGCAAGGGTCAGCGCTTGAAACTGATCGAAAGGTTGAACGTATAGGCAGCCTCGGTCAGCGCCTTGGGGGCGGAGGGGAACTTGCCCGCCGCCTTGACCGCCTGCACAGCGGCGCGGTCAAGCGCGGCGCTCCCCGACGAGCGGGCAACCCCCACCGATTGCAGCGCGCCCGAGCGTGCCACGCGCAATTGCACCGTGACCTTGCCCTGTGCGCCGCCCGCCCCCGTGGGGTAGCGTTTCTTACGCTCGATCCGGCTGCGGATCTGCGCGCCCCATTCGGCCCACAAAGCCTTGGCCTGCGCTTTCGAGGTGCCCGCCTGCGCAGCCCCCTTCGTGCCGGACGCTTGCGCGCCGCCCTGCCCTTTGGCCACCTGTTTTTGTGCCGCAACCGAGGGCTTGGCGGGCTTCACAGCCGCCTTCGGTGGCTGCGGTTTTGCGGGTTCCGAGGGCTTGGGCAGCGCCATCGGCTGGGCCACAGCCGAAGGGGCCGGCGGCGGTTTCATCTGCGGGCGGGTATCCGGCGCGGCATCCGTCACGGGGGTATCTTCTGGCGGTGCAAGCTCTGGGGTGTCCGGCGCCTGAACCACCTCGGGCGGGCGCTCCCACTCGGCCACAAGCGCCGCAACCGAGGCCGAGCTAGCCGCCAGCGTCACCAGATCCGCGCCGCCCGCACCTGCCGCTTCGGCACCGCCAGTTTCCGCACCACCCCACAGGGCAAAGCCCGCCAGATGCAGCCCGAAGGCCGCCGCGACCGCCAGCGCATATGTGGGCTTGCCGCTCATCTGGCGCGGCTCAGCAGGCTGACACGGGCGACACCTGCCTCGGCCAGACGCGGCAAAAGCGCAGCCAGTGCCGCCCCCGAAACCCCGCCATCCGCGCGCAAGACCAGCGCTGCGCAATCGGGGGCACAGGCGCGCCGATCCTCGGCCAACACAGAGAGCGCTGCCTCATCCCGCGCCGCGCCATAGGCCATCTGCCCATCCGCACCAAGGAAGAACACGCCCTCGGGCAAATCCTCGGGGCGCTCTCCCGCGGCTTCGGGGGGCGTGATCGGGAATGGCTCCGGCCCTGCAAGTTTCGCCGCGATCAGAAAGAAAATCAGCAGCAAAAACACGACGTTGATCATCGGCAAAAGCTGCTCGGCAGGGCGTTTTCGGGGCGGATCGGGGAAACGCATCGGCTATTCCACCAGCACGAGGTTCGAAAACCCGCCCGCGCGCAAGGCCTCCATCACATCCAGAAGGCGCTGCAAATCGGCGCCATCAGAGCGCAGGATAATCGGCGCGCTCGCCTCGGGCATCAGGGGCGCCATACGCAGGGCCACGTCGGCCAGCGCGACATCGGTGCCATTCAGGCGCAGCACCTCTGCCCCAACCGACAGCAATCGCGGCGCCCCCTGCCAGTCGCCACCGCCTGCGCCCGTTGCCAGACCGATCTCGATCACGCTTTCGCCACCAAAGCGCGACGCCAGCATGAAAAACACCAACAGCAGAAACACCACGTCGATCATCGGCGTGAGCGAGGGGCGACGCGCAGGGCGCGCTTCGCCGAAGGAGAACATTACTCGGCCGCGGCCCGAGCAGACCGCGCCTCCTGCAAGGTGGGCGCGCGGGCGAAAATCCGTGTTGCCGCATCCTCCATATCGTGACGCAGACGGTCCACGACCGCTTCGAACCAGGTCAGCGCGACCTGCGCGGGGATCGCTACGGCCATGCCTGCGGCGGTGGTCAAAAGCGCCTCCCAGATGCCACCGGCAAGGGTCGCGGGGTCAGCGTGATTGCCCGCGACTTGGAGCGCCTGAAACGCCGCAATCATGCCTGTAACAGTTCCCAGAAGCCCAAGGAGCGGCCCGATTGTCACTGCGAGTTCCAGCCCGCGCAAGCCCGCCCGTCCGCGTGCCAGAAGCGCACGCGCCACGCGGGCGGTCTCGGCCTCGGCGGCCGCGCGGCTAAGTCCGGTGTCTCGTAGGGCCGCAATCGCGGCACGCGCCAGTTGCGCGCGCAGGCTTTGGCGGCCCGCAAGCTCGGCCTCGGCGGCGGCAATATCGCCCGCCGACCACGCCTCAATCGCCGCTTGCGTATGCCTGCCCCCCGACCAGGCGCCCGCCGCCAGAAGGTCGATCACCTTCCACAGGATCAGCGCCAGCGTCAGCACCGACAAAAGCGCAATCGCCCACATCGCAGGCCCGCCCATTTCCAGCGCGGCCAGCAAGCGTTCGGTGAAAGCCGGTTCGTTCATCGCATCCCCCGTTTCGGCAAGGCACCCTTGCGAGGGGAAATGCCTCGCACAACATCGCGAGCGAGGCAAGCCTCGGGCGCGGCAGATTGTGAACCGAAAGCGAAGCCTAGCCGCGCAGCACCCCACGCGCGGCACGCGCAATCACGATTTCCTCATTCGTCGGGATGGTCAGCACCCGCACGGGACCATGCGCGATTTCGCGCGCGTTAGCGGCGTTGGCCCCTGCATCCAGCGTGATACCCAGCCACTCCATCCCCTCGCAAACGCGCGCGCGGATATGGGCCGAGTTCTCACCGATACCGCCACAGAAAACGAGCGCATCAATCCCACCCAAAGCCGCCGCCAGACCGCCCAATTCGCGCCGGATGCGGAAGGTGAAATAGTCGATTGCTTCTTGCGCATGAGGGTCGTTTGACGCCTCCAGCTCGCGCATGTCATTGGAAATCCCCGACATGCCCTTCAGCCCGCTGTCCTTATACAGAAGGTCAGAAATCTGCGCGCTGCTCATGCCCTCCTGATCCATCAGATAGAGCAGAACACCGGGGTCGATCTGCCCCGAGCGCGTCCCCATAGGCAGCCCGTCCAGCGCCGAAAACCCCATCGTCGAGGCTATCGACTGCCCGCCCTTCAGTCCGCACATCGACGCGCCCGATCCCAGATGCGCGACCACAACGCGGCCCGCATGAAGCGCGGGTTCGCACGCAGCCAGCTCGCCCGAGATGTAATCATAGCTCAGCCCGTGAAAGCCGTAGCGGCGCACGCCCTTTTCGTAGAACCGCCGCGGAAGCGCAAAACTATCGTTCACAAACGGGTGGTTACGGTGGAAAGCTGTATCAAAACAGGCGATCTGCGGCGCCTGCGGAAACGCCTCCAGCGCGGCGCGAACACCCGCCAAATTATGCGGCTGGTGCAAGGGCGCGAAGGGCGCAAGCTGCGCAAGTTCCGCCATCAGGGTTTCGGTCACGCGCTCGGGCGCGGCATGATGGATGCCGCCATGCACGACACGGTGCCCGACTGCGACAACCTCAAGCGCGGGAAACGCGCCGCGAAAGGCCGTCAGCGCCGTTTGCAGCGCGGCCGCGTTGGTCGCGAACCCCTCGGGGCCAGCCTCGGGCACCGGCAAAGCGCCCCCCGCCCCGTCGGTCAGCTTCAACCCGCCTGCCCCGCCGATCCGGTCCACATGGCCCATCGCCAGCGTCTCCAGATCCTCGGAGAACAGACCCAGTTTCAGCGAGGACGAGCCCGCATTCAGCGTCAGGATCGCACGCATCAGCCCCTCCGGCAGCGGTTCTGGTGGATCGAGGCCACAGCCGCCGACGCAAGCCGCGCCATCGAGCTGTCAGAACGCGAGTTCAGGATCACCGGCACCCGCGCGCCCAGAACCAGCCCCGCGCCTTCCGCGTGGCTGATATAGGCAAGCTGCTTGGCCAGCATATTGGCCGCGTCGATGCCCGGCGCGACCAGCACCTCGGCATGGCCCGCAACCGCGCTACGCAGCCCCTTGGTGCGCGCCGCCGCAATATCGACCGCGTTATCCATCGCGAGCGGCCCATCGACAAACCCGCCCTTGATCTGCCCGCGCTCGGCCATTTTCGACAAAAGCGCGGCATCCAGCGAGGACGGGATCGCGGGGTTGACCGTTTCAACCGCCGACAGAACCCCGACCTTCGGCTCGGCAATCCCGATCGAGATCGCCACATCAATCGCGTTTTGCACGATGTCGACCTTGGTCTCCAGATCGGGGGCGATGTTGATGGCCGCATCGGTCACGATCATCGGATGCGCGACGCCCGGCACATCCATCACGAACACATGGGTAAAGCGCCGCCCGACGCGCAGGCCGGTCTGTTTGTCCAGCATCGGTTTGAGCAGGTCGTCAGTGTGCAGATGCCCCTTCATGATGCATTCCGCGCGGCCCTCATGCACCAATTGCACCGCCAGCCGCGCCGCATCGCGATGCGTCAACGCAGGCAGGATTTCATACTCCGACAGGTCTTTGCCGATCTCCTCGGCCGAGGCCGCAATCAGCGCGGGGTCGCCGATCAGCAAGGGCTTGATGATACCGTGTTCCGCCGAAATCAGCGCCCCCTCCAGCGCATGGGCCTTTTCGGGGCAGACAACGGCGGTTGCCAGTGCGGGCAACGCCTGCGCGCGCTCCAGCAAAATGCTGAAATGGCGGTGCCGCTGCGAAATCAGCCCCGGAGCCTCCAGCGCGTCAAACCGCATGTGTTTCGAGGGCGCGATCACCTCGGCCTCGCCGGTCACGATCAGCGCCTCGTCCGAACAGCGCACAACCTCGGTCTTCATCCGCACGATGCCACCGACCAGCTTTTCCAGCACCTCGACGCGGGCACACAGCTCTTCGCCCGCATTGGCGCGCTGCACGAACTCAAGCGTTTGCGAACGATAGAGCGTCCCCGGCCCCGGCAGCACATTCCCCAGCACCGCCGTGATCAGCGAGGCGACAAACATCCCCGGCGCATAGGCCTCTTTCTGGCCATCGCCATCCCCGTCTTCCTCCTCAAGATGGACGGGGTTGTAATTGCCCGAGGCGGCCGCGAAGACGTAAAAATCATCCGCCGTGCACAGCCGTTTCAGCTCGGCCTTCATACCCGGCTGTAGCTCCTCCCACATCCGGTTCTCAAGTATCATCGTTCACTCCTTGGGTTCGCGCGCTTTTGCGGCCTGTTCTGCCGCCCGTTTACGACCAGATAATGACCGCCTCCTTGACCCACGACAAATGAAAGATGTTTTTCGCGGCCTCTTTCCGTTTTCGCATCAAAGGCCTAGAAATCCTACAGACATTCGGAGGATAGCATGAGCATTGACGTCGCGTTCGCCGCCCTTGAGGCATTGCTGGGATCCCGCTTTTCCCGTTCCGAGGCCGAACGGACGCTGCACGGGCAAAACGAGACATGGTTTCCCGTCACCCTGCCCGATGCGGTGGCATGGCCCGAAACCACGGCAGAAGTGTCCGAGATTTTGAAGATCTGCCACGCCCATAACATTCCGGTCACGCCCTGGGGCGCGGCCAGCTCGCTTGAGGGCCACGCGCTGGCGGTGAAAGGCGGGATCAGCCTTGATACGGGCCGGATGAACAAGATCCTCGAAACCCGCCCCGAGGATATGCTGGTCGTGATCCAGCCCGGCCTGACGCGCGAAGAACTGAACACCGATCTGCGCGCGACGGGGCTGTTCTTTCCGGTTGATCCGGGCGCGAATGCATCCCTTGGCGGGATGGCCGCGACGCGGGCGTCGGGCACGACGACGGTGCGCTATGGCTCGATGCGCGACAATGTGGCCGCGCTTGAGGTGGTGCTGGCCGATGGCACGATCATTCGCACTGGAAGCCGAGCGGCGAAATCCTCGGCGGGCTATGATCTGACAGCGCTGATGCTGGGGTCCGAGGGCACGCTGGGGGTGATTACCGAACTCACGCTGCGTCTGCATGGTCAACCCGAGGCGGTGTCTTCGGCGGTTTGCGCCTTTGACAGTTTCGAGGCGGCGGTCGAGACCGTGCAGATGACGATCCAGATGGGCATTCCGATGGCGCGGATCGAGTTTGTCGACGAACAGGTCGCGCGCGTCTTCAACGCCGCCAACGGCACCACTTTGCCCGAAAAGCCGCATTTGATGGTTGAATTCCACGGCTCGGACGCCTCGGCCAAGGAAGACGCCGAGCGCTTTGGCGCGGTGGTCGAGGATATGGGAGGCGCGGATTTCGCCTGGTCCACCAGCACCGAAGAGCGCAACCGCCTGTGGAAGATGCGCCACGGCGCCTATCCCGCCTGTCTGGCGGCGCGGCCGGGCTGTATGGGACTGGTGACGGATATTTGCGTGCCGATCTCGCGTCTGGCCGAGGCGGTGGCGGAAACGCGCGCCGATATTGCCGAAGCGGGCCTGATGGGACCGATCCTTGGCCATGTGGGCGACGGGAATTTCCACGCGATCCTCCTGCTCGACCGAGAGGACGCCGATGAACTGACCCGCGCGAAAGAGGTGGCGGGCCGGATGGCGAAACGCGCGTTGGCGATGGGGGGAACCATTACCGGCGAGCACGGCGTCGGCATGGGCAAGCGCGGTTATATGGAGGCCGAGCACGGCGCAGGCTGGCAGGTGATGGGCGCAATCAAGGCCGCGCTCGACCCGAAAGGCATCCTGAACCCCGGCAAGATCGTGCCGTAACTCAGGCTTTCAGCAGGTCGTCCGCTGCTGCGCGGGCGGCCTCGGTCACTTCTGCACCCGAGATCATCCGCGCGATTTCATCACGGCGTTCATCGGCACTTAGCGCCACGACCTCGGAGGTCGTCATCCCGTCGCTAACCGATTTTTGCACGCGGAAATGGTGCCCGCCGCGCGCAGCCACCTGCGGGCTGTGGGTCACAACCAGAACCTGCGCGCCCTCGGCCAGCTTGGCCAGACGCCGCCCGACCGCATCAGCCGTTGCGCCGCCGACGCCGCGGTCGATCTCGTCGAAAATCATCACCAGCGCATCGGCGCCTTTGGACAGAACCACTTTCAGCGCCAACAAAAAGCGCGACAATTCCCCGCCCGAGGCGATCTTATTGAGTGCCCCCGCAGGCGCGCCGGGGTTGGTCGCGACCGTAAAGGCCACCGCGTCCGAGCCTTCCGGCCCCGCCTCGCCCGCCCTGATCTGCGTCTCGAACACCGCGCGCTCCAGTTTCAGCGGCGCAAGCTCTGCCGCCATCGCCGCATCAAGGCGCTTGGCCGATGCGTGGCGCGCCGCAGTCAGCGCCTTGGCGGCAGCGCTGTAGTCCGCATCCGCTTGCTTCACCGCCGCCTGCAAATCGCCAATCCGCCCCTCGCCCGCATCCAGCGCCGCCAGACGCGCGCGCAGATCGGCGGCCAATCCGCCCAGATCATCGGCCAGAACCCCGTGCTTGCGCGCAAGCCCGCGAATGGCAAACAGCCGTTCTTCACAAGCCTCCAGCGCGCGCGGATCGAAGGACAGCGCATCGAGCGTTTCCTCGACCCCCTGCGCCGCCTCGCCCAGTTCGATCAACGCGCGTTCCAGCGCGGCCAAGGGCGCCTCAAGACGACCTTCGGCCTTATCAGCGGCGCCTTGAAGCCAGCGGTCAGCCTCGCGCATCAGCCCTTCGGCGCCTTCCATCCCAAGCGCCTGAAGCCCGCGCGCGACGTCCGCGCGGATACGCTCGGCACCTTGCATCAGGCGGCGCTCGGCATCGAGTTTTGCCTCTTCGCCGGGTTCCGGGTCCAGCTTGTCCAGCTCGGCCACGGCATGGCGCAGGAACTCCTCTTCGCCCTTGACGGCCGCAAGTTGCGCCTCAGCCTCGGCCAGCGCTTTGGCGGCGCGCGATTTGGCACTCCACGCCCCACGCACCGCCGCCAGCAGGTCATCATGCGCTGCGAAGGCATCCAGCATCGCGCGATGCCCGCGCTCGTTCAAAAGCCCGCCGTCATCCTGCTGGCCGTGCAATTCGACCAGCGTATCGGAAAGCGCGCGCAGCACCTCTCCGCTCGCACGGCGGTCGTTGATAAAGGCGGTCTTGCGGCCATCGCGCGCATTCACGCGGCGCAGGATCAGTTCATCTCCGCCAGGCAGCCCCGCCTCGGCCAGAACCGCATGGGCCGGATGCCCCGCAGGCAGCGTAAACACCGCCGTCACCTCGCCCTGATCGGCACCTTTGCGCACCAGTTCGGCCCGACCGCGCCAGCCAAGCACAAAGCCCAGACAGTCAAGCATGATGGATTTACCCGCGCCGGTCTCGCCGGTCAGCACATTCAGCCCGTTGCGAAAATCAAGCTCAAGCCGCTCGATAATCAGCATGTCACGGATATCGAGACTGCACAGCATGTCAGACCCCGTCGGGACCGGTCAGAGCCATTCGCCCCGAACGACCTGGCGATAGATTTTCGAGAGCCACGAATTGCCCTTGGCCTCTTCGGTCAGGCCGCGCTTGACCAGAAGATTATGCGCGTCCTCGTAGAAGGGCGAGGATTGATAGTTATGCCCCAGAATCGCCGCCGCCGTCTGCGCCTCGTCGGTGATGCCAAGCGCGAGATAAGCTTCGGTCAGGCGCATCAGTGCCTCGGGCGTGTGGGTCGTGGTCTGGAAATCCTCGACCACGACGCGGAAGCGGTTGATCGCAGCGGTGTAATGGCCGCGCTTGAGGTAATAGCGCCCGATTTCCATCTCTTTCGAGGCGAGGTGATCGAAGGCCAGATCGAATTTCAGCACGGACGAGCGGGCATAATCGCTGTCAGGATATTGCTCGATCACTTCGCGCAGCGCCTGAAGCGCCTGGAAGGTCAGCCCCTGATCGCGACCAACCTCGTCGATCTGGTCGTAATAGGACAGCGCGAGCAGGTATTTCGCATAAGACGCGTCGTCATCGCCCGGATAGGTGTCGATAAAGCGCTGCGCCGAGGCGCGCGCGGCCTCGTAATCCTTGGAGCGGTGCTGCGCGAAAGCCTGCATGATCAGCGCGCGCTTGGCCCATTCGGAATAGGGATAAAGCCGCTCGACCTCGGCAAAGTAATGCAGCGCATTGACGGGACGGCGCGGGTTACCGACCTCAAGCTCGTATTCGCCACGCTTGTAAATCTCTTCGGCAGTGAAATTCTCCAGCGGAATTTCCTTGCTGTCAGTGCCGCTGCAGGCCGCCAACATCGAAACCAGCACCAGACTTCCCAACCGAGTCGCCAGCGATCTGCCCAGTGCCATGCCTGCCCATTCCCAAGTTTTGTCCGGCAAAATACGCCGGAAAGTCCAGTTCCTCGCGCGCGGTTAACGCACGGCTATGATCCCTCTAGCACAGAAAAATCGCGCTGGCAAAACGCCTTTCACACCTATCCGGTGACGCAAACACCTCTGGCGGAAATCAGTGAGCGTTCAGCGCCACGGTGCGGCAAACACCAGCGCCGGGAAGCGTGTAGGCCTGCCCCTCGGTGCAGGTTTCCAGAACCCATGCCTCGGGGTCCGCAAACAGCGCGCGCAAGAGTTTATTGGTCAGCGCGTGACCCGCGCGCGCGCCTTTGTAGCGCGCCAGCAGGGGCGCTCCGGCCAGCGCCAGATCGCCAAGCGCATCCAGCATCTTGTGGCGCACAGGTTCGTCCGCGCGGCGCAGACCACCGGGGCTAAGGATCTTGTCGCCATCAAAGACGACCGCATTTTCATAGGTGCCACCAAGCGCCAGCCCGTGCTCGCGCATGAGATTGACATCCGCCTGACGGCAGAAGGTGCGGCAATCCATCAACTCGCGCACAAAGGCGCCATTCGCCATCGAAAGACGCTTTGCCTGCTTGCCGATCGCCTGATCGACAAAATCAATGCTGAAATCGATCTCAAGGCCAGCAGCCGGTTCAAGCCGCGCCACAGCCTCGCCTTCCGACACTTCGACCGGCTTGAGAACCCGGATCGCGCGCACCGGCGCGTCAAGCTCGCGCAGGCCAGCCGCGCGCAGCCCCGTCACGAACTCCGCCGACGAGCCATCAAGGATCGGAACTTCGGGGCCGTCGATCTCGATCAGGGCGTTATGCACGCCGCAGCCGACCAGAGCGGCCATGATATGTTCAATGGTGGAAACCGAAACGCCATCCGCATTCTGGATCAGCGTGCAGAGCTTCGAGGGCACAACATGGTCCCAGATCGCGGGAATATCCGTCGCGACGCCCGCAACATCGGTGCGTCGGAACACGATGCCAAAGCCGACCTTGGCCGGTTTCACCACCATCCGCGCAGGCAGACCGGAATGCAGGCCAACGCCAACAAACTCCGCCGATGTATCAATGGTTGTCTGCACCTGAGCCTCGGTTCTGGCACCCCTGGCGGGGCAATCATGCGGGCAGCCAAAGAACCTTGGGCTTTCCCGCAGCTTCACTTAGTCAGAGGGGGCGCGGGATACAATTCACTCTTTGTAACGGACTGAAACAATAGAAACACAAACTGGCAGAACCCTGCCTAGATGCAATCAACCAATTGTTTTAAATACAAAAAGGGCCAGCCAAGGCCAGCCCTTTTCGATCATTTCGTGAAGACTTAATTTGCCTGACGACGCAGGAAAGCCGGGATTTCGATGCGGTCGTCGGCGGCAGCATCCTCGTCCTCATAGCTGGCCTGCTGCGGCGCGGGCTGGTGTTGGCGCGCGGTCGCCGGACCGCCTTGCTCGGGGCCGTGGCCGGTCATCCGGTTGATCAGCGAGTTGATGCCAAAGCGCGGGCGCTCGGCCTGCGGCGCCGGAGCAGGTGCTGCCGGACGGGCCGGAGCTGCCATCGGGCGCTGTGCCATCGGTGCGGCGGACGGCTGCTTGCTGACAGCCGCCTGCAAACGGGCCAGAGCTTCGGGCGTCGGCGTGCCAGGTGCACGCGGACGCGGCGCGACATAGGCCGAAGGGTCTTCGTCGACATGAAGGCTGGGCGCCTCGGCGCGCGGCTGGTAGGCGGGCGGCGGCATATCGTCATGCGCTGCCGGAGCCGGTTGCGGCGCGGGCGCGTCAAAAAGCGTCGGCGCGACAGGTGCCTGAACCGGCTGTGCGCTGGTCACGGTCAGCGCGGGCTTGGCTTCGGCGGCAACGGGTTGCGCGACGGGCGCCGGAGCCGGCTCGATCACGACTTGCTCTGCCGGCTTCAACGGCTCGGCCAGCGAACGGCGCGGCACAGGGGTTTCGGCAACCTGGATCGAGGCATCAATGCCCGTCGCCACGACCGACACGCGCATCGAGCCACCCAGATCGGGGTCGAGGGTCGAACCGACGATGATATTCGCGTCCGGATCCACCTCTTCGCGGATACGGTTCGCGGCTTCGTCCAGTTCGAACAGGGTCAGATCGTAGCCGCCGGTGATATTGATCAGAACGCCCTTCGCACCCTTGAGCGAGATCTCGTCCAGCAGCGGGTTGGCGATGGCCTTCTCGGCAGCCTGAATGGCGCGATCGTCGCCCTCGGCCTCGCCGGTGCCCATCATTGCCTTGCCCATCTCGTCCATCACGGCGCGCACGTCCGCGAAGTCGAGGTTGATCAGACCCGGACGGACCATCAGATCGGTCACTCCCTTGACGCCCTGATAGAGCACGTCATCGGCCATCGCGAAGGCTTCGGTGAAGGTGGTCTTTTCGCTCGCCAGACGGAACAGGTTCTGGTTAGGGATGATGATCAGCGTGTCGACGACCTTCTGGAGGGCTTCGATCCCCTCTTCGGCCTGACGCATACGCTTGGCGCCTTCGAACTGGAAGGGCTTGGTCACCACACCAACGGTCAGCACGCCCAATTCACGCGCGGCCTGCGCGATGATCGGGGCCGCGCCGGTGCCGGTGCCGCCGCCCATGCCAGCGGTGATAAAGCACATATGCGCGCCCGCCAGATGATCGACGATGGTTTCGATGCTTTCCTCGGCTGCTGCCGCGCCGACAGCCGGACGCGCGCCCGCGCCCAGACCTTCGGTCACCTGGATGCCCATCTGGACACGCGCCTGCGACTTCGACTGCTGAAGCGCCTGAGCGTCGGTATTCGCAACGACGAATTCGACCCCCTCAAGCGCTTGCTCGATCATGTTATTGACCGCGTTACCCCCTGCGCCACCGACACCGAATACGGTGATCCGAGGCTTGAGGTCCTGGTGCTCCGACATCATGAGGTTCAAGGTCATTGGTTCCGCCTGTATGTTGTTGTTTGCCCGGCCTGTCCCGACCGGAAATCCCCGAAAATTAGACCGATTTTAGCAGATTCATCGGATGCGTCACCCAAAAAACGCAGCCTGCACACAAAATCTGGCGTTAAGCACGCCAATATGAGCGGTATTTCGCGCGTGCAACCAGTTATTGCGGGCCTGACCCGCAATAACTCAGGCAGTTGAGACAGCCTGTCTTACCAATTTTCCCTGAACCAGCGGATCGCGCGCTTGAACGAACGCCCTCCAAGCCGGTCCTGAGGCACTTCGAAATCCCACCATTCGTCTTGCGGGCGCGCCGCGAAACAGGCCAGCCCGACCACCGCCGAAAAACCCGCCCCCGTCGCGGCTTGCGGCAGACCCTGCACCCGAAGCGGACGCCCAAGACGCACATTCTGCCCCAGTATCCGCGCCGCCAGCCCGTCAAGGCCGGGGATCAGGCTTGCGCCACCGGTCAGCACGATCTGCTGCGCGGGAAGATGCTCGAACCCGGCCGCGTCCAGAATGGCGCGCACCTCTTCAAGTATCTCTTCGACACGCGGGCGCATGATGCCGATCAGCTCGGTGCGCGAGACCTGACGGCGGTCTTTCTCCCAGTCGCCCGAGTCCCCCTCCAGCTCGATCATCTCGCGGTCATCCATGCCGGTTGCATGAACGCCACCGTGGAAGGTCTTGATCCGTTCGGCCACGGTCACCGGCACCTGAAGCCCCGCCGCGATGTCGCGGGTGACATGATCGCCGCCAAGGCGCACCGCATCGGCAAAAATCATGTGCTTTTTCATAAAGATCGACACGCCCGTCGCGCCGCCCCCCATATCGACACAGGCCGAGCCAAGTTCCTGCTCGTCCTCGACCAGCGAGGAAATCCCCGCGACATAGGCCGAGCTGGCAATCCCCGCCAGCTCAAGATCACAGCGCCGGATGCAATAGATCAGGTTCTGGATCGCGGCATCATCGACCGTCAGCATATGCATATCGGCAGCCAGACGCTCGCCCACATGACCGCGCGGATCGGCAAGGCCGGTGCGGTGGTCGATGGCGAAATTCACCGGCTGCGCGTGCAGAACCTCGCGTCCTGCCCCGATATTTGGCATGTCGCAGGCGGCCAGAACGCGGCCCACATCGGCTTCGGTGACATGCGCGCCGCCGATCTCGACCTCGCCCGCCAGACCGTAAGAGCGCGGGCTTGCCCCCGAGAAACAGGCGATCACATGATCCACACGGGTATTGGCCATTTTCTGCGCGGCCTGAACGGCGGTGCGGATGGCACGCTCGGTCTCGGCCATCGCGTCGATCTCGCCAAAGCGCACCCCGCGCGAGCGCGTCGTCGCCGCCCCGATCACCCGAACCGACGCCTGCCCCGCCAGCGGCCCAAGGCTTTCGGCATCGCGCAAGCCCTCGTCCGAGCCATCGAACCGCAGCACCAGACAGGCAATCTTGAAGGTGCCAATATCCAGAAGCGCGATCACACCGCGCTGCATCGCCGCCTTGCGCATCGCGCGCATCGCACGTTGGGTTTCGTAAAGATCGGTCATTGGCCAGCCTTGGTTTGGGTGAGACGCGCGGCAAGCCCGTGGAACTCGTCCAGCGAATGCTGCGAGAGACGGATTGTCGGGCGCTCGGAGTTGCGCAGGTCAAGATGGGTGAAATCGCGAGACAACAAATCTTCGGCCTTATCGAGCGCAAGGATGCGGTCGAGGGCACGCACGGGGGTTTCTTCGGGCAGCATCAGGCGCTGGTCGCGGTCAAGCACGATGTCCCAGCGACGCTCGCCCACACGCTCCAGCCCGCGGATGCGCGGCAGGATCGGGCCGGAGGCGCGCAGGATCGCCATCGCCTCGGGCACGGCGCGGTCGGCGCCCTCGCCCGTCACAAGCGGCAAGTCCGCGCGCACATCGCGCGAGACGATATTAGCAACGCGGTGGCCGGTTTCGTCCAGCATCTCAAGCCCCGACCAGGTGCGCCAGAGCACGACGGGCTGACGCTCCGTCACGGCGACCTCAAGCGTATCGCCATTGATCACAAGACGCGCATCCGCCACCGCATCAAGGCGGCGGATTTCGCGGCGATAGTCATTCAGGTCCAGATCGAAAGACGAAGCCGGAAGGTCGGCAGGCACCATCATGCGGATCGCGGCGTCCACCTCGGGCGAGGCGCCCTCGATTTTCAGCAGCGACACCATGAAGGCGGGCTGGTGTTCAACGCGGTCACGCAGGCTCTCGAACCCGCCGATCAGATCGGCGCGGCGGGTATCATCGCCAAGCCACGCTCCAAGCCCCAGCACCACCGCAAAGACCGGAAGGCCAATGCGCGTGAGCGAGCGCACGACCGGCGTCAGCCAGAGGCGCTGCATCCGGTAGGCCAGACGCGAAGGCGCCGGATCGCGGCGCGTGGCGGCGATGCGCGAAGGCTCGGGCGCGAAGGCGGGACGGTGCGGATTGGCGGATTTTTCGGGGTGAACCGGACGCTGCGGATGCGGGTGCATCGACGGCTCGGCGCGCAAAGCGGGCGCAGGTTTCGCGCCGACATAGCCGACATGATGCACCGCGCGCGGCTGCATCTGCGGATGAGAATGGGCGTAGCGGACCTTTTGGCCCGCCAGATGATCCTGCGTCGGACGGTTCGCCTCGGTCTGGGCGGGTTCCACAGCGGCCGCGCGCTTGGGGATATAGGGCGGGTTCACCTGTTGCACGAGGCATCCTCCACCATCCACGCGACCAGCTCGGGGAAGCCGATCCCGACATGCGCCGCCTGTTCGGGCGCCAGCGAGGTGGGCGTCATGCCCGGTTGCGTATTCGTCTCCAGCAGGATCAACCCGTCAATCCCGCGCGTCTCGTCCCAGCGGAAATCGGTGCGCGACATGCCACGACAGCCAAGTGCATGGTGCGCGCGAACCGCGTAATCAAGGCAGGCTTCGGTGATCTCGGCGGGCAGATCGGCGGGCAGCACATGGCGCGAGCCGCCCTCTTTGTATTTCGCGTCATAGTCATACCAGCCCGAGGTGATGATCTCGGTCACGCACAGCGCACGATCCCCCATCACGGCGGTCGTCAGCTCGCGCCCCGGCGCATAGGTTTCGACCATGACCATCTCGGGCATCGCGTCGGAAAGCTGCGGCGGGCGATTGGCCCCGTCCATCACCAGATAAACACCCACCGACGAGCCTTCGTTATTCGGTTTGACGACATAGGGCGCGGGCATCACATGGCCCGCCATCACATCGGCCTTAGCGGCAATCACGCTTTCGACAAAGGGCAGCCCCGCCTCGCGGTAAGCCGCCTTGGAGCGGGTTTTATCCATCGCCAGAGCCGAGGCCAGAACGCCCGAATGGGTATAGGGAATATGCAGCCACTCCAGAATGCCCTGAACGCAGCCATCCTCGCCCCAACGCCCGTGCAGGGCATTGAACACACAATCCGGCTTCAGATCATCCAGAACACGCGCAAGATCGGGGCCAGCATCGACCTCGATCACCTGAAAACCCGCCACCCGCAGCGCCTCGGCGCATTCACGCCCCGAAGAGAGCGACACTTCGCGCTCAGCCGAAGGTCCGCCCATCAATACCGCCACGCGATGGGATGCCCTGCTCGACATTCCCGCCACTTTTCGCCTCTTCGCGGGGTTGTCCCCGTCAAAATTGTTAATTCGCGCGCAGATCTTACCGCTTGAATTCGCCTACACGCATGATTTCCCACTGTAGCGAAATTCCCTGCGTCTGCAAAACCTTTTTGCGCACTTCTTCGCCCAAAACCTCAAGATCTTGTGCCGAGGCGTCTCCGGTGTTGATCAGGAAGTTCGAGTGTTTCTCGGACATCTGCGCGCCACCTACGCGCGCGCCGCGCATTCCGGCGTCGTCAATCACCTTCCACGCCTTGAGGTCATGCACATCATCCGCCCGCCCCGTCGAAGAAAACCCCGCCGGATTGCGGAAGGTCGAGCCAGCCGAGCGGTCCTTGGTGGGCTGGCTCGCGTCGCGCCTGGCGATCTGGTCGTCCATCCGCGCCTCAAGCGCAGCCGGATCAGCGGCGTCCGCACGAAACACGCCCGCAGTCAGCACCCAGCCCTCGGGAAGCGACGACTGGCGGTATTGCAAATCAAGATCAACCGCCGGAATGACCACGGTTTCACCGCTGCGCGTAATCGCATGGGCCTCGATCAGGTGATCCGCGACATAAGAGCCATAGCAGCCCGCGTTCATCCGGATCGCGCCCCCAATGGCGCCCGGAATGGTGCGCAGGAAGGTCAGGTCGCGCCCCGCTTGCGCGGCCTTGCGCGCGACATGGGCGTCAAGGGCCGCAGCCCCAGCGGTCACGCGATCGCCCGCAACCTCGATCCCGTTGAAGCCACGCCCCAGACGGATCACCACCGCGCGAAGACCGCCATCGCGCACGATCAGGTTCGAGCCCACACCCATCGGGAACACCGCCACATCCGCCGGAAGCCCCGCCAGAAAGGCGGCAAGGTCGTCTGTATCGGCGGGCTGGAACAACCAGTCGGCAGGCCCGCCCACGCGCAGCCATGTCAGGTCCGCAAGCGGACGGTTCGGCGTCAGCACGCCACGCGGAGTATAAGAAGACGGGTTCTGGTTCATGCCGCGTTAGGTAAACCGAGCGCAACACACAAACAAGAGGCCTAAAACCGCTCACGAATGGCGCGCAGCGCGTATCTCACCGGCCAGCGCAGCACGCTCATCCCGCCCGCCAGCACCAAAAGCCCCCAGATCGGTCCGTTCTCATAGGTCACCCAGCCCAGAAGCGGCACACCGATCGCGATCAACGTCCAGGCCGCAGGCCAGTGAAACCGGCTTGGCGCCAGGGCAATAATGGTCGCAAGAACAGCCCAGAGACAGGCCGCGATCAACGAAGAACTCATACCACCCCCCAAATCGCGAACCCAAGAGCCATCGCCGATGCCAGCCCGCCAAAGACCGGCACTGCCATCGGCACGCGAAAAGGTGCCTCGGGCGCACGCCGCTTGAGAAAGACAAGCGACAGGTTCACCAGCACGAACACCGACAAAAGCGTGACCGAGGTCGCCTCGGCCAGTGCCGAGACAGGCAGCATCAGCGCCGCGATCAGCATCAACCCACCCGCCAGCACCGTCGCCAGAACCGGCGTGCCAAGGCGCGGATGGGCGCGGTGGAAAACCGCCAGGCTCTCGGCGCGTTTGCCCAGACCGAAAAGCACCCGCGCGGCCATCACCACCTGCGCCAGCACGCCGTTCAAAGCCGCCGCCACCGCGATCGCGGGCAAGATCCCCGCCGCCAGCCCCGAAGTCGCCCAGACCAACGCGAGCGGGCTTTCCGATCCGGCCAGAGCGCCTTGCGGCACAGCCCGCACAGCCGCCGTGGAAACCGTCAGATACAGCACCGTCGTGATCGCCAGAGCCGCCAAAATCGCGCGAGGCATGGTGCGGGTCGGATCGCGCACCTCCTCGGCCATGTTCACAATATCCTCGAAGCCGATGAAGGCGAAAAACGCCAGCGCCGTCGCGGACGCCACCCCCATCCACGGGATCACCGGAGGCGCCAGATAGCCCGCCACCGCAGGCGCCGAGAACCCCGCCCAGACAACCAGCACAAGCCCTGTGATTTCGATCAGCGTCAGGATCGCGGCAAAGGCTACCGATTCAAGAACCCCCACCAGCGCGACCCCTGTCAGCGCCAGCCCGAGCCCAAGGATCGCGGCTTCCTGCCCGACAGGCGCGACCAGCGTCAGATAGCCCGCGCCGCCCCGCAGCACAGCCGCCGCCGAGATGATCCCCGCGGCAACAATTGCCAGCCCCACCAAAACCGAAAGCCGGTGCAGCCGCAGCCCCTCTTCGACATAGGCGACCTCGCCCGCCGCTTCGGGCAGGCGCACGGATAATTCGGCATAGGACAGCGCCGAGGGCGCCGCGATCAGCCCCGCTGCGACAAAGGCCAAAGGTGCCCAGATACCCGCCTCGGCCGCGACCGCCCCCACAAGCACATAGATGCCCGCGCCAACCATGACGCCCACGCCATAGGCGGTTAGCAGAAAGGGGCCAAGGCGTCGCTTCAGCCCCTCCCCCATCGGATCAGTTCCCCAGCTTCGCGGGCAGACCGTTCGCCCAGGCCGAAATCGTGCCCGCGCCAAGGCAGACGACAATATCGCCGGGCCGCGCCTGTTCACGCACCAGACGTGCGAGGTCATCCTCGACCAGAAGCGCGCGGGCGTGACGGTGGCCGTGCTGGATCAGTCCAGCCACCAGATCGTCGCGCGTGGCGCCCTGGATCGGGTCTTCGCCGGCGGCATAGACCTCGGCGATGGCAACGACATCTGCCTCGTTGAAACAGGTGCAGAAGTCTTCAAACAGCGAATGCAGGCGGGTGTAGCGGTGCGGCTGATGCACGGCGATCACGCGCGCGCCCGGAGTGCCCGCAATCGCCTGACGCGCGGCCTTCAGCACAGCGGCAATCTCGACCGGGTGGTGGCCGTAGTCGTCGATCACGGTGACGCCGCCCAGAACCTCGCCCACTTTGGTAAAGCGCCGGTTCACGCCCCCAAAGCCCGCCAAAGCCTCGCGGATTTCATCCTTTTTCATGCCCAGATGGCGCGCCACCGCAACGGCGGCCAACGCGTTGGAAACATTGTGATCGCCCGGCATCGGCAGAGTGCAGCCCTCGATCACCGAAGGCTCCTCTTCGCCTTGCAGAGCAATGTCGAAATGGGCCACCCCCGCCTCGTAGCGCAGATTCAGCGCGCGCACATCGGCCTGCGCGTTAAAGCCGAAGGTCACGACACGCCGGTCCGTCACACGGCCCACCAGCGATTGCACCTCGGGGTGGTCGGTGCAGCACACCGCCAGACCGTAGAACGGGATATTCGAGACAAAATGATAGAACCCGTCGCGCAGCTTGTCGAAATCGCCCCAGTGCTCCATGTGCTCGGGGTCGATATTGGTGACAATGGCGATGGTCGCGGGCAGGCGGTTGAACGAGCCGTCGCTTTCGTCCGCCTCGACCACCATCCATTCGCCCGCCCCCGCCCGCGCGTTCGAGCCATAGGCGTGGATGATGCCCCCGTTGATCACGGTCGGGTCGAAATGGCCCTTGTCCAGCAGCGTCGCCACCATCGTTGTGGTCGTGGTTTTGCCATGCGTGCCGCCAATCGCGATGTTCGAGCGAAGCCGCATCAGTTCGGCCAGCATCTCGGCGCGGCGCACCACCGGCAGACCGCGCTTGCGAGCCTCTTCCAGCTCGGGGTTGCCCGGTTTGATCGCGGTCGAGATCACCACAACCGCCGCATCGCCGATGTTCTCGGCGCGCTGGCCTTCGAACACACTCGCGCCAAGCGCGGCAAGACGGTCGGTGATTTTCGACGCCTTCGCATCCGACCCCTGAACGCGGAAACCTTGCGTCATCAGCACCTCGGCAATGCCCGACATGCCGATCCCGCCGATCCCGATAAAGTGGATGGGGCCAAGTTCAACGGGCAGTTTCGTGGCGTTCATGCGTTCGTCTTTCCGGCAAGATCTTCGACAAGGGCGACAAGGCGGGTGCTGGCGTCGGGGATGCCGTAGCCAAGGGCCGCACGGGCCATTTGCTCGGCTCCGGCGGGATTGTCCAGCACGCGCAGGATTTCACGGGTCAGCGTTTCGGGCGTCAGCTCGCGTTCGGGGATCACAATCGCCCCCCCTGCTCCGGCCAGCCCCTTGGCGTTGGCGCTTTGATGGTCGCCCGCAGCCGCCGCATAAGGCACAAGGATCGCGGGCCGCCCGACGACGGAAATATCCGCGACCGATGACGCCCCCGCGCGCGAGACCACCAACTGGCACTCGGACAGGCGGCGCGGCACATCGGCAAAGAAGGGTTTGACCTCGGCGTGGATGCCAGCGGCGGCATAAGCATCGGTCACGCGCAAGCCATCCTCGTCGCGCGCCTGATGGGCCACACGCAAATTGGCCAGCACCGCGCCGGGCAGCGCGGCAATCGCAGCGGGCACGACATCCGACAAAATACGCGCCCCTTGCGAGCCACCGATCACGAGGATCGACATCGGATAATCGCCGGGCGGAATATAGGGCGAGGCCTGACGCGCCAACACAGCGCCGCGCACGGGGTTTCCAGTGTGTTCGCCCTGCACCCCCTCGGGCAGATCGGTCGGCCAAGTGCCGCAGGCAAAGCGATCGACATGGCGGGCAAAGACGCGGTTCACCCGCCCCATCACGCCGTTTTGTTCGTGGATCGCGCGCGGCACCCGCAGCAGCCAAGACGAGGCCATCGCGGGGATCGTCGGATAGCCGCCAAACCCCACCGTCACCGTCGGGCGGTCGATCATGTTACGCACCACCGCGCTGGCTATGCCAGCCAGAATACGAAACGGCACAGCAAGCTTGGCCAGCGGGCCGCCCCGCGCGAATGTCGCCGAGGCCACCTGCTCGATCTGCACCGCCGACGGAAAGCCCCCCGCATAGCGCGCGCCACGCGCATCCGTTGACAGCTTCACCCGCCAGCCCTTCGCGGCCATTTCCTCGGCCAGGGCTTGGGCTGGGAACATATGCCCCCCCGTGCCACCAGCGGCGATCAGAAGAAGGGGGGAAGACGTACGCGTCATCGGAGTTACCTTTTACGAGAGAGAATATCGGACAACTGGCCCTGTGGCCGGGTGCGGGTCAGCGCCAGCAACATGCCAAGCGCAATCCCCGAGGCAATAACGGACGAGCCGCCATAGCTGACAAACGGCAGCGTCATCCCCTTGGCGGGCAACAGGCGCACCGCCACCCCCATGTTGATAAACGCCTGAATACCGAACGCCACCGCAAGGCCGGTGCCTGCAAGGCGGGTGAAGGGGTCACGCTCGCGCATCAGGCGCAGGAGCGAACGCACCACGACCACCGCATAAAGCGCGATAATGCACAAGACGAGGATCAGGCCGTATTCTTCGGCGGCGACGGCAATGATGAAATCGGTATGCGCGTCGGGCAGCGACCACTTCACCGTGCCCTCGCCCACGCCGACACCAAAAAAGCCGCCCTCTTGAATGGCGTTGGTCGCATAGCCGATCTGGGTGCGCGGGTCGATCTCGGTCGAGAGGAACCCGTTGATCCGGCGAGCAAAATGTTCCGAGGTGTTATAGGCGAAAAACCCGCCCATCGCGGTCAGCCCCGCGATCCCCGACAACAGGAAGATCGGCGCACCGCCCACGAAATACATCACAGCCCAGCAAAACAGGATCAGCGAGGCCTGACCGAAATCGGGCTGAAGAGCCAGAAGCACCACGATAATCGCGGTCAGAAGAAACGAATAAAGCCGCCCCGGAGGGCCAGCGACCTCATGCGCGGCGGCCATGAACCACGCCGCAACGATCACGAAACCGGGCTTCAAAAACTCGGACGGCTGCACCGAGGCAAACCCGAACGACAGCCAGCGCACCGCCCCCTTGCCGAAATCCGTGCCGATCACCGGCAGCGCCAGAATGGCGATAAACGCGCCAACAAAGCCGATGACACCAAGGCGGCGCACCTGCTTTGGTCCCATCATCGAGATGCCCACCATCACCGCAAGCGCCAGCCCGCCGAAAAACGCCTGCCGCTTGACGTAGTAAAAGGCTTCAAGGCCGTTTTTCTCGGCCAGAGGCACGGACGCCGCCAATCCCAGAAGCATTCCCACGCCAAACAGCGCCAGAATGGCCGAAAGCGTCCATCGGTCGATGGTGCGCCACCATTTGGGAAGAACAGGTTCACCCGCGCGCACCGGAACGGTGCCGAAAGCCATTTCCGTCATGGGATAATACCGCCTATCTGCCTCAAAATCTGCCCGTTTTCCGGGTCTGGGTGGCAGAATAGCCCAAAATCTTGTCCCTGCATAGGGGAAGAACGCGGCCAATTTGCCGGCACGCACAGCAATTTGAAAAAGGTAAACCCCGGCCGATCCGACCGGGGTTTATGCCTCGTGATATGAGGGCGCTTAGTGGCCGCCGTCTGCCGCCAGCGCGGCATCTTTTGCCTGATCGTCATCCGCCTCGGAGGCACCGTTGAAGAAGAAGTTCAACGCCACAGCCGAAAGCGTGGCCAGAAGGATGCCCGAGTCCACCAGCGGATGGATCGCATGGGGCAGCCACATCTTGAAGTCGGGCGCGACCAGCGGGATCATCCCGAAGCCAAGCGAGATCGCCACGACGAACAGGTTGAAACGGTTAGTCTTGAAATCGACGCCGCCCAGAATGCGCACGCCCGTTGCCGCCACCATACCGAACATCACCAGCCCCGCGCCGCCCAGAACGGCGGTCGGCAATGCCTCGACCAGCGCGCCCATCTTCGGGATCAGGCCAAGCACGACCATGATCGCGCCGCCCGCCACGCAGACATAGCGCGAGCGGATGCCCGTCACACCGACAAGCCCCACGTTTTGCGAGAACGAGGTATAGGGGAAGGTGTTGAACAACCCGCCGATCAGCGTGCCAAGTCCATCGGTGCGCAGACCCGCCGTCAGCATCGGGCGCGTGACCTTGGTGCCGGTGATCTCGCCCAGGGCCAGGAACATCCCCGTCGATTCAATCATCACGACGATCATCACCAGAACCATCGTCAGGATCATCACCGGATCAAAGATCGGCATCCCGAAATGGAAGGGCGTAATCATCGCGAACCATTCGGCATTCGCGACCTTGCCGAACTGCATCATGCCGAACATGGCCGCAGCCAGCCCGCCGACCGCAATCCCGACCAGCACCGCGATATTCGCCAAAAAGCCCTTGGCATAGCGCGCCACCGCCAGCACGGTCAGCAGCACCAGAAGCGACACACCGATATTGGACGGGTTCGCATAGGCTGCGTTAGGCGCGGTTGCCGCCAGCGACAGCCCCTTGGGCAGTTCGGGCACCGCGCCCGTTGCCACCAGATCCTTGACCGAGTTCAGCCAGGCCGCGTGCTCGGGGTTGACCAGCTTCGGTGCCGTTGGCCCAACGGGCAGACCGAAAATCCAGTTGATACCGATCCGCATCAGCGTCACCCCGATCACCAGAATGATCGTCCCCGTCACCACCGGCGGGAAATAGCGCAGCATCCGGCTGACCAAGGGCGCGATCAGCATCGCGATGACGCCTGCCCCGATAATCGCGCCGAAAATCATCCGCGCCCCCTCGGCGCCCGGATGGGCAATCGCGATCGAGATCATCGGCCCGACAGAGGCAAACGTCACCCCCATCATCACCGGCAGACGGATACCAAACAGGGGCGATGCGCCAAGCGACTGGATGATCGAGACAATCCCGCAGACGAACAGGTCCGCCGAGATCAGAAAGGCTACCGATTCAGGATCGAGTTTCAGCACACGCCCGATGATAAGCGGCACCGCGATGGCGCCGGCATACATCACCAGCACATGCTGTAGGCCAAGCGTGAACAGCTTGGCTGGCGGCAACATCTCGTTGACCGCGCTCCCGTTGGGTTCAGACGACATTACATTCCTCCCTCTGTCTTGTCGTATCCCTATGAAGCCGCAGACTGATCCGGTTTCTTTTGACCAGATTGTCGGGCTGCGACTGGCGTGAACCATCGGGCAAACCCGATGGCCTGTAATCCGTCCGCGTCTTTCGCGCGGGTATCGGTTTCGTGCGGGCAAAGCCCGTTATGCTTGCGTCACCCCCGTCGCGACAGCCCAGCGCCGGTCAGCGGCATGTGGCGATTGACGTCTTTGAAAAGCAGATAGCGGAATGGCCCCGGCCCGCCCGCGTAACAAGCCTGCGGGCAGAAAGCGCGCAGCCACATGAAATCGCCTGCCTCGACCTCGACCCAATCCTGATTGAGCCGGTAGACGGCTTTCCCTTCCAGCACATACAGCCCGTGCTCCATCACATGGGTTTCCGCAAAGGGGATCACGCCGCCAGGCTGAAAGGTCACGATCGTCACATGCATGTCGTGGCGCATATCCGCCGGATCGACAAAGCGCGTCGTGGCCCACGCACCGTTCGTGTCAGGCATCGGGGTCGGCGCAATGTCGCGTTCGTTGGTGACAAAGGCTTCGGGCAAATCAATCCCGTCCACCGCCTGATAGGCTTTGCGTATCCAGTGAAAGCGCACTGGCGCCGCCGAACGGTTCCAGAGCGACCAGTCGCACGCGGGCGGCAGATAGGCATAGCCGCCCGCCTCAAGGTGATGCACCGCCCCCCCGAAGGTCAACTCCAGCGCCCCCTCGACCACAAAGATCACCGCCTCGGCGCCCGCGTCCTGTTCGGGCGCATCGCTCCCGCCCCCCGGCGCCACCTCGGCGATATATTGCGAGAAGGTCTCGGCAAAGCCCGACAGGGGACGCGCGATCACCCAGAACCGCGCATCCTTCCAGAACGGCAGATAGCTGGTGACAATATCGCTGAACGTGCCCTTCGGGATCACCGCATAGGCATCGGTGAACATCGCCCGATCCGTCAGGATCTGCGTCTGCGGCGGAAGGCCACCCGTCGGGGCGTAATAAGGGGTCTTGGACATCGGCGCGGGCCTTTTCAAAAGCGTTGCCAGATGAAACGCCCTGCGGCGTCACTTTCCAACAATTTTGTTAACCGGAATTTTCTGAAGAATTATCGCGCAAAACAAGATAATCCCAAACGCTACCCTTCCGGCGCCCCTTGAACCCCCCTACGCGCGCCAATACCCTCGCGCCGCAAATCAGCGCGAAGGAACCATCATGACCGACAGCACGATCCGCCTGTCCGACTACCGCCCCTACCCGTTCGAGATAGATCAGGTCGAGTTGCGCTTCTGCCTTGCGCCGCAGGCGACGCGGGTCCATGCGCGCCTGACGATCTCGCCCTCCGAGGCGGGGCACCCTTTGCGCCTTGATGGCGAGGAGTTGCGGCTGATTTCCGCGCGGATCGACGGCGCGGCGTTGACTGGCTCGGATTACCTGCTGAGCAAGACGGGGCTGACGATCCACCCCGCCGCCCTTCCCGAAGGGCGCTTTACCCTTGAGACAGAGGTCGAGATCGCGCCCGAAAGCAATACCGCTCTGGAGGGGCTGTATATGTCGAAAGGCATGTATTGCACCCAGTGCGAGGCAGAGGGCTTTCGCAAGATCACCTTCTACCCCGACCGCCCCGATGTGATGGCCCCCTTCCGCGTGCGGATCGAAGGCGCGCAGCCCGTGCTTTTGTCGAACGGCAACCCTGTGGCCTCGGGCGATGGCTGGGCCGAATGGGACGACCCCTGGCCCAAACCCGCCTATCTGTTCGCGCTTGTGGCCGGCGATCTGCGCGAGGTCGCGGGCGAGTTCACCACGATGGAGGGCCGCAAGGTCCATCTTGGCATCTGGGTGCGCGAGGGCGATGAGGACCGCTGCGATTTCGCGCTTGAGGCGCTGATCCGTTCGATGGAGTGGGACGAAGCCGTCTGGGGCCGCGCCTATGATCTCGACATCTTCAACCTCGTTGCCGTTGATGATTTCAACATGGGCGCGATGGAGAACAAGGGGTTGAATATCTTTAACTCCAAGCTGGTTCTGGCCTCCCCCGAAACCGCGACCGACCTTGATTACGAACGCATCGAAGCCGTGATCGGGCATGAGTATTTCCACAACTGGACGGGCAACCGCATCACCTGCCGCGACTGGTTCCAGCTTTGCCTGAAAGAGGGGCTGACGGTTTATCGCGACCAAAGCTTTACCGCCGATGTGCGCAAAGGCGCGGTCAAGCGGATCGACGATGTGATGGCCCTGCGCGCGCGCCAGTTCCGCGAGGATCAAGGCCCGCTTGCGCATCCCGTTCGCCCCGACGCCTATATCGAGATCAACAACTTCTACACCGCCACCGTTTACGAAAAGGGCGCCGAGCTGATCGGCATGTTGCGCACCCTGATCGGGGACGCGGCTTGGGAGCGTGGCAAATCGCTTTATTTCGACCGCCACGACGGGCAGGCCTGCACGATCGAGGACTGGCTTAGCGTTTTCGAAGCGGCCTCGGGCCGCGATCTGGCGCAGTTCAAGCGCTGGTATACGGATGCGGGCACGCCGCGCCTGATCTGGTCGGAAAGTTGGCAGGATGGTCGCTTTACCCTGACCTTCCGCCAGTCCACCGCCCCCACCCCCGGTCAGCCCGACAAAGCACCCCGCGTCATCCCGATCCGCGTGGCCCTACTGCGCGCGAACGGTGGCGAAGCCCTGCCCGAGCAGGTGCTGGAGCTGACCGAAGCCCGGCAAAGCTTCACCTTCGACGGTCTGGCCGCGCGCCCTGTGCCGTCGGTTCTGCGTGGGCTCTCGGCCCCCGTCATGCTTGAGGCCGAGGCGGACACACCCGACCACCGCGCGTTTCTCTTTGCCCATGATACCGATCCGTTCAACCGTTGGGAGGCGGGCCGCGCGCTGGCCCGCGAGGCGCTGGAGGCTCTCGCACAAGGCGCGGCCCCGTCCACCGCGCGCCCCTTCATCGACGCCTTTGGCGCCCTTCTGGCCGACCCTGCGCCCGAGCCTTCCTTCCGCGCGCTTTGCCTTGCGCTTCCGGGCGATGATGAGATCGGAAAATCTCTGTTCGACAAAGGGATAACGCCCGATCCTCAGGCGATTCACGCGGCCCGCATGGCGCTTACCCGCGCTCTGGGTGAGGCGCATGAACCCGCGCTAACGCGGCTTTACGCCGATAACGCGCTCGACGGGGCCTTTTCACCCGCCGCTGAGGATGCTGGCAAGCGCGCGCTGCGTCTGGCCTGCCTGCGCTATCTGACGGCGCTGGATGGCGGCGCGCTGGCGCTCGCCCATTTCGAGGCGGCTACCAACATGACCGATCAGATCGGCGCGCTTGGCCTGTTGATCGCAGCGGGCAAGGGTGCTGCCCCAAGTGCGGCTTTCTACGAGCGCTTCAAGGGCGACCGCCTGGTGATGGATAAATGGTTCATGGCCGAGGTCGCCTATGCCCCCCCCGAAACCGCGCCCGAGCGTGCCGCCGAACTGGCCGCGCATCCGCTGTTCGACTGGAAAAACCCCAACCGCTTCCGCGCCCTTCTGGGCGGTCTGGCCGCCAATCAGGCGGGTTTCCACCGTGCCGACGGGGCGGGGTATCGCTTCTATGCCGACTGGCTGATCCGGCTTGACCCGCTCAACCCGCAAACGGCGGCGCGCATGTCCACGGCGTTTGAGACATGGGCGCGGTTCGATGCGGACCGACAGGCCAAAATCCGCGCCGAGCTGCACCGGATCAGCACACTTGAAGGGCTGAGCCGAGACCTCTCGGAAATGACCGCGCGACTTCTGGGATAGCGAATCGGCGGGCGGTAGACAGCAACACCGCCGCCCGCCGATGCGACCCTTTGGCCGATCATCCGCACCATTGAAACAAAGCGCACGGGCGGCAAATTCTGTCCGGCCCTGAGCACCAATCCGCCCAGCAAACCGTGGATCGGCGCGCGGAAATCATGGTAAATTCCGCCCATGATGATGGACAGCTTCGAATATCGCCTGCAGGCTCGCCGCCCCGCCAACTATCTTGCGCTCGGGTTTGGGCTGTTTACCGCCTGCGCCGTTTTGCTGGCGCAAGCCGCGCTTTGGGCGTGGGTGCCGGTGGGGCTGTATCTGGCGATTGTTCTTTGGCAATTGATGCGCAACCCTTCGGACGGGCTAAGCCTGCGCGGCGGCTCGATAGATATTTACTCGGATAACAAATTGATCCGCCGCATCCCGCTGGCGTGGATCCGCAGCGCGCAGATCCGCAGCGGCGTTTTTGCCCCTGACGAATGCACGCTTCTGATGAGCGACGGCAACCGGATCGAACTACCGTCGGCGGCGCTTCCGCCCGCGCGTCGCCTGAAACGCGAACTGCAAGCGCGTGGTGTCTCGCTCGCCTGAGGCTTGCCCCCGCCGCGCCCCTGCCCTAGAAGCGTCTCAACCCGTTTCAAACAGGATCAGGACATGCTCGACCATCTCGCTTTCGAGGCCCCGAAGCCCAAAACCATCGCCGGTGCAAAATCGGACTGGGAACTCGTGATCGGTATGGAGATCCACGCGCAGGTCAGCTCGAACGCGAAGCTCTTCTCGGGCGCCTCGACGACCTTCGGTGCGGAACCCAACTCGAACGTGGCCTTCGTGGACGCGGCCATGCCCGGCATGTTGCCTGTCATCAACGAATATTGCGTCGAACAAGCCGTGCGCACGGGTCTTGGCCTGAAGGCGGGGATCAACCTGTTCTCGGCCTTTGACCGGAAGAACTATTTCTACCCCGACCTGCCGCAGGGCTATCAGATCTCGCAACTCTACCACCCCATCGTGGGCGAAGGCGAAGTGATCGTCGATATGGGCCCGGGTGTCGCGCGCCGCGTGCGGATCGAACGCATCCACCTTGAGCAGGACGCGGGCAAGTCAATCCACGACATGGACCCGCATATGTCCTTCGTCGATTTCAACCGCACCGGTGTGGCGCTGATGGAGATCGTCTCGCGCCCCGACATCCGTGGCCCCGAAGAGGCCGCCGCCTATGTCGCCAAGCTGCGCCAGATCATGCGCTATCTGGGCACCTGCGACGGCAACATGCAAAACGGCAACCTGCGCGCCGATGTGAACGTGTCGATCTGCAAGCCGGGCGACTATGAGAAATTCATCGAGACCGGTGATTTCGGTGTGCTTGGCACGCGTTGCGAGATCAAGAACATGAACTCGATGCGCTTTATTCAGGCCGCCATCGAATACGAGGCACGCCGCCAGATCGCCATCGTCGAGGATGGCGGCAAGGTCGTGCAGGAAACCCGCCTTTACGACCCCGACAAGAACGAGACACGCTCGATGCGCTCCAAGGAAGAGGCGCACGACTATCGCTACTTCCCCTGCCCCGACCTGCTTCCGCTGGAGATCGAGCAAGCCTGGGTGGACGACATCGCCTCGGATATGCCCGAACTGCCGGACGAAAAGAAATCGCGCTTCGTCAGTGTCCTTGGCCTGTCGGAATATGACGCCTCGGTGCTGACCGCCGAGGTCGAGAACGCCGATTACTTCGAGCAGGTCGTGGCTGTCTGCGACGACGGCAAGGGCGCGGCCAACTGGGTCATCAACGAACTCTTTGGCCGCCTGAAAAAGGAAGGCCACGAGATCGGCGAAAGCCCTGTCTCGCCCGCGCAGCTTGGCGGCATCGTGGCGCTGATCAAATCGGGCGACATCTCGGGCAAGATCGCGAAAGACCTGTTCGAGATCGTCTATACCGAGGGCGGTGATCCGGCGAAGATCGTCGAAGAGCGCGGCATGAAGCAAGTCACCGATACCGGCGCCATCGAGGCCGCCGTGGACGAGGTAATCGCCGCCAACCCGCAGCAGGTCGAAAAAGCGCAGCAGAACCCCAAGCTTGCAGGCTGGTTCGTGGGGCAAGTGATGAAAACCACCGGCGGCAAAGCCAACCCGGCAGCGGTCAACGCGCTGGTCTTGCAAAAACTCGGCCTCTAAGCCTCCGCAGATCAAAAACAAAGGCGCCCCAGCAAGGGCGCCTTTGGCGTTTTCGGGGCTAGAACCCGCTGCGGCCCGCGCCTCTACAGAAGAAGCTTGAAGATCACTGCGACCAAGTCATACACGGCTGTCAGCCCCGAGCGGAAACTTCCGACAAACCGGATCGCCTCGATCACGTCCGCACCCACCCGCGCGAGCCGCTCCGACAGACGCCAACCCGCAGCGATCCGCTCAGAGGTGCCCGCCTGATCGTCAGTGACCAGTTCGGCGTCCTCGATAAACTCTTCCCCCAATTCGTTATCGGAAATCTCGGCTGCCGCCTGATCTCGCTTGCCGCGACCATGCTGCCCTCATACGCACTCAACCGGAGGCAACTATCGGCGGGTTTTGCCCCTCTCGCAAGCGCTTGATCTTGACCTGTGCCCCCTATCCGCTAAACCCCTTGCCCAAAGCAGGAGGCTTCATGGCTTACGAATATCATGTGATCCCCGCGCCCGCGCGCGCTGGCAAGGTCAAGGGCGCGAAAACCGGGGCCGAGCGCTTTGCGCAGACGCTCGCCGGGGTGATGAACGAGCAGGCAAAGGACGGCTGGGAGTTCGTCCGCTCCGAGACGCTGAGCGCCGAAGAGCGCACGGGGCTGATGAAAACCAAGACCGTTACGCACAGCCTTCTGGTGTTCCGCCGCGAGGCGCGCGCCGTTGACGCCGCGCCCAAGGTCGAACCGGCCGAGGCTCCGCGCGCACGGCTGAGCACGCAGGCCGAAGAGGGCCGCGCCCCCTCGCTGCGCGCCAGCACTGAGGGTTAAGCCTCTACCTCGATCGCAAGCGCATGGATGCGGGCAATCAGATCGGGGCCGATCGCCTCGTGGATCGCGCGGTGCCGGGCCAGTCGTGACATCGGCGCAAGGGCGGCGGCCTTGATCTTGATGCGGAAGTGGCTTTCGCCGCGACGCGCCTCGTGCGAGTGGCCCGCATGGTGGGCGGACTCGTCGATCACCTCAAGGTGGTCTGGCGTAAACGACTGAAGTTTCTGCGTAATCTGATCTGCGACCGACATTTTTGCCTCCTTCGTTTCTTCGGGCTCTTCCGTCCGGCGTGTTTTCCTCTAAACTGTGGCGCCCGAGTCGGCAAAGCCCTTCGGCGCAGACAGACCATCAAGAAAGGCGTGGCATGAGCACCAGCGACCCCTTCGGCTTCAACATCTCGGCAGCCGCCGACAAGAAACGCCGCCAGAAGACGCGGCGCGGCATGTCTGGCGCGTTCGAGACCTCGACGCGGCTATGCGACAAACAGGGCTGCGAAGAGGCAGGCCAATACCGCGCGCCCAAAAGCCCGAAAGTGCTGGATGACTATTTCTGGTTCTGCAAAGACCATGTGCGCGAATACAATTTGAACTGGAACTATTTTCAGGGCCAGTCGGAAGAGGAATTTCAGGCGTTTCTGGATAACGCCACCGTCTGGGAGCGCCCGACCAAGCCCTTCAACCGTGCCAATGACGAAAAGCTGGGCTGGTCGCGCCACGGGATTTCGGACCCGCACGAGATGCTGGGCGATAACGCGACCAAAAACAAAGGCCGCACCGTCTCGGGGCGCAAGCTGCCCCCGACCGAGCGTAAAGCGATCGAAATCCTTGAAGCGCGCGACACCATGACAAAGGCGGAAATCCGCAAAAGCTATAAGGCGCTGATCAAGGTGCTGCACCCCGATATGAACGGCGGCGACCGCTCGCAAGAAGAGATGCTGCAAGAGGTCGTCTGGGCCTGGGACCAGATCAAGGACAGCCGCAACTTCAAATAAAAAAGGGGCCGCGCGGCCCCTTTTGCTTAGGATTTCGAAAACACCGATAAAAGCGGGTCGATCACCTTCGCGACCAGCGGGATAAGCAAAAGCCCAAGAACCACCCCGAACACCCCGTCGAAAAACGCGGTCACGGCCCAGCCGACAGCACCGTGAAGCGCGGGCGGCACCAGCGCGGCGGCGAACTCGGCCTGATGGTGGACCCAGTCATAAGGCGCGTGCCAGCCGATCTCGGCCAGCCCGTGCAGCACGATCGAACCGCCAACCCAGATCATCGCCGCCGTGCCGACAACCATCAGCAGATTCATAAACCCCGGCATCATCGCCACCAGCCCGCGCCCAAGCGCGCGCGTCGCGCCCAACCGTCCAATCCGCGCCAGCCACAGGCCGAAGTCGTCAGCCTTCACGATCAGCGCAACACCGCCGTAAACCAGAACGGTAATCCCCACCGCCACAAGCGCCAGCGCCATCCCCTGCATCCAAAGCGGCTGCCCCGTGGGCAATGCGGCCAGCGCGATGGTCATGATCTCGGCGGACAGGATAAAATCGGTTTTGACGGCGCCTGCGACCTTCTCGGCCTCAAGATGGTCGGGCGCCTTGTCCTGCGGCAAATGCCCGTCAGCATAGGGCGCGTGCGGGCGGAACAGGTGATAGACCTTCTCGGCCCCCTCAAAGCACAGGTAGCCCCCGCCCAGCATCAGAAGCGGCATGATGACCCAAGGCGCAAAGGCCGACAGGATCAGCGCGGCAGGCAAGAGGATCAACAGCTTGTTGCGGATCGACCCTACCGCGATTTTGCCAATGATCGGCAGTTCCCGCGCAGGCGCAAAGCCATGCACATATTTCGGCGTCACCGCCGCATCGTCGATCAGCGCGCCTGCCGCCTTGGCCCCCGCCTTGGCCGCCTGCCCCGCAATATCGTCGACCGAGGCCGCCGCCACCTTGGCGATCCCCGCCACATCGTCCAAAAGCGCCAGTAACCCGCTCATTTTACCCCCGGTAATTTTACCCAGCCCAACCTAAGCGGCTATAGTGCCCCAGACAACCCGCAAGGGTGCCGCAGAACCGGCCGTTTTGTTCGGTTACAATGCAGCCCCTTGCACGCCCTTCACCGATGGTTCACAAATCCGCAGACGATACGCGAAAAGGATGCCTCCCATGCTCGAACAGAACGCAAAACCGACCGAAGACATTGATGTGCGCGAGGTGTTCGGCATCGACAGCGACATGAAGGTCAAGGCGTTTGCCGAGCGCACGAGCCGCGTGCCGGAACTCGACCCGACCTACAAGTTCGACCACGACACGACGCTCGCGATTCTGGCAGGTTTTGCCTACAACCGCCGCGTGATGATTCAGGGCTACCACGGCACCGGCAAATCGACCCATATCGAGCAGGTCGCCGCGCGCCTTAACTGGCCCTGCGTGCGGGTGAACCTTGACAGCCACGTCAGCCGGATCGACCTGATCGGTAAGGACGCTATCAAGCTGGTCGATGGCAAGCAGGTCACCGTGTTCCACGAAGGCATCCTGCCCTGGGCGCTGCGCAACCCGACAGCGATCGTGTTCGACGAATACGATGCAGGTCGTGCGGATGTGATGTTCGTGATCCAGCGCGTGCTGGAGGCCGACGGCAAGCTGACACTGCTTGACCAGAACGAGGTGATCACGCCGAACCCGTGCTTCCGACTGTTCGCCACCGCGAACACCGTGGGCCTTGGCGATACCACCGGCCTTTACCACGGCACGCAGCAGATCAACCAGGGCCAGATGGACCGCTGGTCGCTGGTCGCCACGCTGAACTATCTCAGCCACGACGCCGAGGCCGCGATCGTTCTGTCGAAGAACCCGAACTACAACACCGAAGAGGGCCGCAAGATCATCTCGCGCATGGTCCATGTCGCGGATCTGACCCGCACCGCCTTCATGAACGGCGACCTCTCGACCGTCATGAGCCCGCGCACCGTCATCGCATGGGCGCAAAACGCACGCATTTTCAACAACGTAGGCTATGCGTTCCGGCTGACCTTCCTGAACAAATGCGACGAGCTGGAGCGTCAGACCGTGGCCGAGTTCTACCAGCGCCTCTTCGACGAGGAACTGCCTGAAAGCGCGGCGGTGATGGCGGGGCGGTAATGGGCAAACCCTCCGACAACCCAGCCGATCCCTTCAAGAAGGCGCTGGCAGAGGCGACCAAGACGCTTGCCGATGCGCCCGACATGACGGTGACCTATACGGTCGATCCTTCGGGTCAGGCGGGCGATGTGATGCGTCTGCCGCAGGTCTCGCGCAGACTGACGCGCGACGAGGTCTTGCTCGCGCGTGGCACGGCTGACGCGCTGGCGCTGCGTCACCGCTATCACGACGCCAAGGTCGCCGCCCACTATCAGCCGCGCGGCGAGATGGCGCAGGCTTTGTATGAGGCGATGGAAGGCGCGCGTTGCGAGGCGCTTGGCGCGCGCGACATGCCCGGCACCCTGACGAATACCGACGCGAAAATCGCCCATGACGCGGCGCGCAAGGGCTTTGGCCAGATCCGCAACCGCGAGGCCGCGCCCTTGTCGGTGGCGGCGGGCTATCTGGTGCGCGAGATGGCGACGGGGCGCAAGCTTCCGGCGGATGCCGATAACGTGCTTGGCCTCTGGCGCGACTTTATCGAGGGTCAGGCTGGCGGCGATCTGGAAAGCATCGGGGATGCTCTGGCCGATCAGGCCGCGTTTGCCCGCCTTGCCCGCAAGGTGATTGCCGATCTGGGCTATGCCGATCAGTTGGGCGACGACCCCGACGAGGAGCGCAACGACGAGGCCGACAGCGAAGACGAGGCCGAGCAGCAGGAAGAGGCAGGCGACAACCAGTCCAGCGACGACGAGCAGGATCAGGACGCCGAGGCCAGCCCCGAATCCTCGCAAGAGCAGCAGCAGGACCAGACCCAGACCACCGTGTCAGCCGACGATATGGCCGATGACGAGACGGGCGACGAGATCGACGCCCCCGAGGCCGAGGCTCCGAAAGAGCCACCTCCGCCCGTGATCTCGGACGCAGACCCGACCTATACGGTCTTCACCACCGAGTTCGACGAGGAAATCGCCGCCGAAGATCTGGCCGAACCCGCCGAACTGGAACGCCTGCGCGCCTATCTCGACCAGCAGCTTGAACCGCTGAAAGGCGCCGTGTCGCGCCTTGCCAACAAATTGCAACGCCGCCTGCAAGCGCAGCAAAGCCGCAGTTGGGAGTTCGACCGCGAAGAGGGAATGCTCGACGCAGGCCGCTTGGCCCGCGTTGTCGCCAACCCGACAACGCCCCTGTCCTTCAAGATCGAAAAGGACACTGAATTCCGCGATACGGTTGTCACGCTGCTTCTGGACAACTCCGGCTCGATGCGCGGCCGCCCGATCTCGATCGCGGCGATCTGCGCCGATGTGCTCGCGCGCACGCTTGAGCGCTGCTCGGTCAAGGTCGAGGTTCTGGGCTTCACCACCCGCGCATGGAAAGGCGGCCAGAACCGCGAGCGCTGGCTGGCCGAGGGCCGCCCGCAGCAACCCGGACGCCTGAACGACCTGCGCCACATCATCTACAAACGCGCCGACGCCCCGATGCGCCGGACGCGGGCCAATCTGGGCCTGATGATGAAAGAAGGCCTGCTGAAAGAAAACATCGACGGCGAAGCCTTGGAATGGGCGCACCGCCGGATTTTGGCCCGCCCCGAGGCACGCAAAATCCTGATGGTGATCTCGGATGGGGCGCCGGTTGACGACTCAACTTTGTCCGTCAACCCCGCGATTTTCCTTGAGAAACACCTGCGCGACGTGATCGCCATGATCGAGAAACGCCGCGCGGTCGAACTTATCGCGATCGGCATCGGCCATGACGTGACGCGCTACTATCAGCACGCTGTCACCATCACCGACGCCGAACAACTGGCAGGCGCGATGACCGAGCAGCTAGCCTCGCTGTTTGACAGCGACCCCCGCGCCCGCGCCCGTGTTCTGGGGATCAAGAAAGCCATCTGATGTTTCAGGAATTCACCTCGCGCAGCGCCCCCGAAAACGGCCCGCCCCGACTGGCAGCCCTGCGCGAAGGGTTATCGCGCGAGGGGCTTTCGGGCTTTATCGTGCCGCGCGCTGACGCCCATCAGGGCGAATATGTGGCGGACTGCGACGCCCGTCTGGCGTGGCTGACGGGGTTTACCGGATCAGCGGGCTTTTGCATCGCGCTGATGGATCGCGCGGGCGTTTTCGTGGACGGGCGCTACCGCGTGCAGGTCCGCGCCGAGGTGGACCCGCGCAGCTTTACCCCCGTCGACTGGCCCGAGGTGAAAGCGGGTGTCTGGCTGAAATCCGCGCTGCCGCAAGGCGGGCGTGTGGGCTTTGATCCGTGGCTTCATACCAGCGCCGAGATTGCCGAGATCGAGGCCGCGCTGACCGGCACGGGCATCACGCTTGAACCCGTTGACCACAACCCCATCGACGCAATCTGGACTGACCGCCCCGCGCCCCCGATGGCGCCCGCGCGCGTCCACCCGGCGGCTCTTTCAGGAAAAACCAGCGGCGATAAACGCGCCGCCTTGGCCGAGGGTCTGAAGGCGCGCGGCGTTCGCGCCGCCGTGCTTACCCTGCCCGATTCAATCTGCTGGCTCCTGAACATCCGCGGCGCGGACCTTGCGCGCAATCCGCTGATGCAGGGCTTTGCGGTTCTGCATGACACCGGCCACCTGACGCTTTACGCCGAAGCCGCGAAATTCGATGCCGAAACCCACGCGCATCTGGGTAACGAGGTGACGCTGCGCCCCGTGTCGGCCTTTGCGCCGGGGCTGCGCTCGCTCACGGGGCCGGTGCTGGTCGATCCGGCCAGCGCACCTGTGCAGGTTTCGCGCGAACTCTCCGAGGAAGGCATCGCGGTCTTCACCGCGCAAGACCCCTGCCTTTTGCCCAAGGCGCGCAAGAACGCCGCCGAGGTTGCCGGGATGGACGCCGCCCATCAGCGCGATGCGGTCGCGATGGCCGAGTTTCTGGCCTGGCTCGATACCGAAGCGCCGAAGGGTGATCTGACCGAGATCGACGTCGTCAAACGGCTTGAGGCCTTCCGCGCCGCGACCGGATGCCTGACCGATATTTCCTTCGACACGATCTGCGGCGCTGGCCCGCATGGCGCAATTGTCCATTACCGCGTGACCGAAGCCACCAATCGCCGTGTCATCCCGGGCGAGCTGTTGCTGGTGGATTCGGGTGCGCAATACCCCAATGGCACGACCGACATCACCCGCACCGTCGCGGTGGGCGCGGTTCCACCCGAGGCCCGCGCACCCTTTACCCGCGTGCTGCAAGGGATGATAGCGATCAGCCGTGCGCGCTGGCCGCGCGGACTGGCGGGGCGCGACCTTGACGCGCTTGCCCGCGCGCCACTTTGGGCGGCGGGGTGCGATTACGACCACGGCACGGGTCACGGCGTGGGAGCTGCGATGTGCGTCCACGAAGGGCCAGCGCGCCTGTCGCGGGTCTCGATGGTGCCGCTTGAGGAAGGAATGATCCTGTCGAACGAGCCGGGCTATTACCGCGAGGGCGCCTTTGGCATTCGCATCGAAAACCTCGTGCTGGTCGAGGCCGCGCCCGCGATGGGCGACAACCGCGACCAACTGGCCTTCCGCACCCTGACATGGGTGCCGATCGACCGCCGCCTGATCGACGCGGATATGCTTTCGCCAGCCGAGCGCGACTGGATCGACACCTATCACGCCGAGGTTCTGGCCCGCGTGGGCGAGGCGGTCTCTCCCGCCACCCGCGACTGGCTCCAGGCCGCCTGCGCGGCCCTTTAAAAAATATCCTCGGGCGAGGCACCGATACTCAGCGCCAGCGTGCGGCTGATATTGTTCAGGCTCTCGCCCGATTGCGCGGCCCAGTCGTTGAAAGCCGCCTGCACTGCCGCCATGTCTTTTTGGGATTTCGGCACCTGCGCGACAACGCCCTCGGCAATCAGCCGGAGCACCACATCGCCCGACAGAACAAACGTATCGCGCCCCATCATCCGTAGCACCCGCTGGCCCGTGTTGCCCCCCAGATGCCCGCCGGTCTTTGCCATAACCTGCATCAGCCCGACTTGATCGTCAGCAGGCCATTGCGCGAAAAACCGCGCCGCAGTGCCATGCGCCGCGGCCAGATCGACCAGCATCCGCGCATTGCGCAGGACCGCATTCACCTTGGCGCCATTGCGCACGATCCGCGCGTCGGCCAGCAGGCGGTCCAGATCTACCTCGCCATAACGGGCCACGCGGGCCGGATCGAACCCCTCGAACGCCTCTTCGAAACCGGGCCATTTTGCCTCGATCACACTCCAGCTAAAGCCCGCCTGAAAGATGCATTTCGCCATCGCCGAGAGCCACCGGTCATCCGCCAGGCCACTGAGTTCATTTGCAGAAAGCGGCGGGTCCGGCATCAGCGCAGCCAGCGCCGCCTCGCCACCTTTGCGCCTTAGTGCGATCTCTCGAAGCTCGGAATAGCTGCGCATCACTGCCCTCCTGAATACCGCCTGATGAAACGATACCCGGCCCATCCGACAGAGCAAGTAAAAGCGGTCTGGCAGGAATTTTTACGGAATGAATTGCTGTCTGAAATTTTTATTGATAGAAATTTTATGAATCAGCGATGCAATCAGGATTTTATAGATAATATGAGCAAAGCCCCAAATTGGACCCGGGACACCGCCGCCGCCGTGCATGATCTTCCGCTGATGGATTTGCTTTACAAAGCGCATTCCATTCACCGCGACGCGTTCGACCCGAACCGCATCCAGATGTCAAAGCTGCTGTCCATCAAGACCGGCGGCTGCGCCGAGGATTGTTCGTATTGCTCGCAATCGGCGCGCAATGGCGCGAAACTCCCTGCCTCCAAACTGGTCGAGGTCGAACGCGTGATCGCGGGCGCCCGCAAGGCCCGCGCAGAGGGCGCGACACGCTATTGCATGGGCGCGGCCTGGCGCGAGCCGAAAGAGCGCGACATGGACACGCTGGTCGCGATGGTCGAGGGGGTCAAGGCGCTCGGGCTTGAGACCTGCATGACGCTTGGGATGCTGGACGACGGGCAGGTGGTAAAGCTGCGTGACGCGGGGCTGGACTATTACAACCACAATATCGACACCTCCGAGCGCTTTTACCCGCAGGTCGTCACCACCCGCCGCTTTGCCGACCGGATAGACACTTTGGCGCGGGTGCGAGACGCGGGGATCAAGGTCTGCTCGGGTGGCATTCTGGGGATGGGCGAGGCTGCCGCCGACCGCATAGACATGCTGGTGACACTGGCCAACCTGCCCGAGCCGCCGGACTCGGTGCCGATCAACATGCTGATGCCGCAGGCCGATACGCCTCTGGCCGATGCGCCGCTGCTTGACCCGATCGCCTTTGTCCGCGTGATCGCGACGGCGCGGATCATGATGCCGCGCTCTTATGTGCGGCTCTCCGCCGGGCGCAGCGCGATGAGCGACGAGATACAGGCGCTGTGCTTTTTTGCGGGCGCGAACTCGATCTTCGCGGGCGAGACGCTGCTGACCGCCGAGAACCCGGGCGAAAGCGCCGATATGGCGCTGTTTGCCAAACTCGGCCTGAAACCCACCGAATGCGCGCCGGCATGAGCGCGCCCGAACGGCTGTCAGACGCGCTGGCGGCTTTGGCCGCGCGGGGGCGGTTGCGCCATCTTGCTCCGGCGGGGGGGCTCGATTTCGCCTCGAACGATTATTTGGGGCTGGCAGGCTCGCATCTTCTGCGCGTTGCCGCCGCCAAGGCGCTGGCCCGCGAGGTGCCGCTCGGGTCCGGCGGCTCGCGGCTTTTGCGCGGCAATCACCCCGAGCACGAGGCGCTGGAGGCTGAGGCGGCTGCCTTTTTCGGCACCGAGGCCGCGCTGTATATGGGCGGCGGATTTCAAGCCAACCAGGCGATTTTCGCAACGCTCCCCGCGCAGGGCGACCTCGTGCTGCACGACGCCCTGATCCATGCCAGCGCGCATGAGGGGATGCGGCTGGGGCGCGCCGAAACCCGCGCCTTCCCCCATAATGACGTGGCCGCCGCAGGCACGCTGCTGCGCGACTGGCGCAGGGCCGGAGGCCGTGGGCAGGTCTGGATCGCGGTTGAAAGCGTCTATTCGATGGAGGGCGATCTGGCGCCGCGGGCCGATTTCGCGGCGCTCGCGCGCGAGGATGGCGCCATTCTGGTGGTGGACGAGGCGCACGCGACCGGCGTTTTTGGCCCCCAGGGGCGCGGGTTGGCGCAGGGGCTGAACGCGCGGGTTCTAAGCCTGCATACCTGCGGCAAGGCGCTTGGCGTTTCAGGCGGGCTGATATGCGGCGCGCGGGTGATGATCGACACGCTGGTCAACCGCGCGCGCCCGTTTATCTTTGCCACCGCCCCCGCGCCGTTCTCGGCCGCCCTCGTGCGCGCGGCGCTGGCCGCGCTGCAAGAGCACCCCACGCTTATCCGCGCGGCACAGGACCGCATCGCCTTTGCCCGGACCGAGGCGCAGCGGCTTTGCGGCCTTGCCCCCCCGAACAGCCAGATCATCCCCGTTCTGACCGGGACCGACGCACGCACCATGACCCTCGCGCACGCCCTGCAAGCGCAGGGGTTCGACGTGCGCGGCATCCGCCCGCCGACAGTGCCACGCGGGACCGCACGCCTGCGCATCTCGATCACCGGAGGCGTGGAACGCTCTGACATCACCGCGCTTTTCACTACCCTCGCCGCGCTACAGGACACCACCCCATGAGTGCGCTGGTTGTCACCGGAACCGATACGGATGTCGGCAAGACCATCGTCGCGGCAGGGCTGACGGTGGCTTTGGGCGCGACCTATTGGAAGCCGGTTCAGGCGGGGCTGATCTCGCCCACTGACCGCGAGACGGTGGCACGCCTCAGCGCGCGCCCCACCCTGCCCGAGCGGTATAGGTTGCGCCTGCCCGCCTCGCCGCATCTGGCTGCCGAGGCAGAGGGGGTCACGATCGACACTGACGCGCTCTCGCTGCCGGACAGTGACGCGCCACTGATCGTCGAGGGCGCTGGCGGCGTGATGGTGCCGCTCACCCGCGACACGCTGTTTCTGGACCTTTTCGCGCGCTGGAATGCGCCCGTTGTGCTGGTCGCGCGCACGGGGCTTGGCACGATCAACCACACCGGCCTTTCGATCCGCGCTTTGCGCCACGCGGGCTGCGCGCTGGCGGGCGTCATCTTTAACGGCCCGCCCGAGACCGCCGCCGAAGAGTCCATCACGCAGATGTGGCAGGTGCGCCACCTCGGGCGGGTCGCGCCGCTTGAGGGCTTCACCCCCACCGCCCTGCGCCGCGCATTCCACGGGGTCGACACCGCCCATCTGCGGAGGCTCCTGTGACCCCTCTCGAATTCGATGCCCGCCACCTGTGGCACCCCTATACGAACGTCACCGAACCGGGGCCGATGCACCTGATTGATCAGGCCGAAGGCGTCTGGCTGACGCGCGCGGATGGCACACGCATGATCGACGCGATGTCGTCGTGGTGGTGCGCGATCCACGGCCACCGCCACCCGGCGATTGTGCGCGCCATGCACCAACAGCTTGACTGGATGCCGCATGTGATGTTCGGCGGGCTGACGCATCAGCCCGCGATTGATCTGGGCGAACGGCTGGTCGCGATGCTGCCCCCGGGGCTTGACCGGATTTTCTATAGCGACAGCGGTTCGGTCGCGGTCGAAGTGGCGCTGGAGATGGCGGTGCAGGTCCAGCGCGCGCGAGGGCATGGGGCGCGCTCGGAATTTGTCACGATCCGCGGCGGCTATCATGGCGACACCTGGAAGGCGATGAGCGTGTGCGACCCCGTAACCGGGATGCATTCGCTGTTCTCGGGCGCGCTCTCGATCCAGCATTTCCTGCCCCGCCCGACGCTGCGCCCCGAGGAGAACTGGCCCGAGGACCCCGCGCAAAACGGGCTGGCGGCGCTCGAGGCGCTTTTGCGCGCCAAGGCCGACCGCATCGCCGCACTGATCGTTGAACCTGTCGTGCAGGGCGCGGGCGGGATGCGCTTTTACCACCCCGCATGGCTGCGCGGCGCGAAAGCGCTGTGCGAGGCTCACGGGGTTCTGGTGATCTTCGACGAGATCGCCACGGGGTTCGGCCGCACGGGGCAGATGTTCGCGATGGATCATGCGGGCGTCACACCCGACATCCTGTGCCTCGGCAAGGCGCTGACCGGCGGGCATATCTCGTTCGCGGCAACGGTGGCTTCGGGGGCGGTGGCAAAAAGCATCGGGCAAAGTGCCGCGGGCGTCTTCATGCACGGGCCGACCTATATGGCGAACCCGCTGGCCTGCGCGGCAGGCGCAGCCAGCCTGTCCCTGCTGGCAGAAGGCGCATGGCAGCGGCAGGTCCGCCAGATCGAGGCGCAATTGCGGGCAGAATTGGCGCCTGCCCGCGCCCTGCCCCAAGTCCGCGAGGTCCGTGTGATGGGCGCAATCGGGGTCATCGAGATGGCGCATCCGGTCGATCCGCGCATCGCCCACGCCCGCGCGCCCCGCTCGGGCGTCTGGCTGCGGCCGTTCGGACGGAATATCTATTGCATGCCGCCCTTCACCATCGCACCCGATGACCTAAGCCGCGTCAGCGCCGAGATGAACGCCCTCGCCGGAGGCGCCACATGAAGACCCATTGGCTTTGCCACAAAGGCACACCCGATCTGATCCTTGCCTTTGCGGGCTGGGGTCTTGGCACGGGGGTGTTCGCACCCCTCGCAAGCGAAACCGACGTCTTGTGCGTTAGCGACTACCGCGCGCTGGATTTGCCACCGGACCTCGTGCGGCGCTACGCCCGCGTGCACCTGCTGGCGTATTCTTTCGGCGTCGCGTCCGCGCTGCACTGGCTGGCGCGGACCGGGGTTACCCCCGCGCGGATGGTTGCCGTCAACGGCACCATCACCCCCGCCAGCACCAAGCGCGGCATTGATCCGGCGATGATCGAGGCGACCGCCGCAGGGCTGACGCCCGCAACCCTTGCCGCTTTCGCGCGCCGGTCGGGCCACAGCGCGCCGCCAGCCGCCCCCGACATCCCCGCCTTGCAAGACGAGCTGCGCCGGATCGCCGCCCGAGGTTCCGCCCCCGAGCGCCCCTTCGACCGGATCTGGATCTCCGCGCGCGACCGGATCATCCCGCCCTCCGCGCAAGAAACCGCATGGGAAGCCCAAAGCGCAAAAATCACGCGGATCGACACGCCCCACCAGCCATTTCGGGCAGGCCAGCGATGGGAGGACTGGTTCGCATGAGCCTGAGCACACGGATCGCCCGCAGCTTCGGGCGCAGCTTCGAAAGCTACGATCAGGCCGCAACCCCGCAGTTGCGGATCGCCGAAAATCTGGCGGAACGGCTGTCCCGCGCGGGCGCCCCCACGCGCTTTGCCAAAGGGTTCGAGTTCGGCTGCGGCACAGGGGCGCTTACCCGCGCACTTGGTGCGCGCTTCGCCTTCGACGCGCTTTGCCTGAACGACCTGACCATGCAGGCGGCGACAACAGCACAGAGCGTGGGCGCGGGTTTCATCGCAGGCGATATTCGCGCGATCGACTGGCCCGAACGCCCCGATCTGATCGCCTCCTCCTCGGTGCTGCAGTGGATCGAAGCACCCGAAACCCTTATCCAACGCCTTGCAAAAGCGTTGAATAAGGCGGGTTGGCTGGCTTTATCAGGGTTTGGCCCCGCGCAGTTTCAGGAACTCTCCCGGCTTGGCTGTCCACCACAGGCACCGGGCCTGCGCGACGCGCAAGCAATGCGAGACGCTCTCGCCGCGCTGCCCGACATCACCGTCTTCGACTGCGCTCAGACGCAACAGACGCTCTGGTTCGACACCCCCCGCGATGCCCTGCGCCACCTGCGCGAGACCGGTGTCAACGCCGCCGCCTCGCGCACATGGGGCAAACGCGATTTGCACGATTTCAGCGCGCGTTATATTAGGCGCTTCGGCCAAAACGGGCGTGTTCCGCTCAGCTATCATCCGGTCTGGCTGATCGCGCAGAAACGCGCCTAGATCAGCCGCGCGAGATGGCGCTGCAACACCGCGCCCGCGCGCGCGACATCGCGATCACGGATCGCCGCCAAAATCGCCAGATGGTCCGCATCGACCCTCTGCCGCCAGCGCCCCGCGTGATGGGCCAGAAAATGGCGCGCATACAAAAGCTGGAGGTTGCTGATTTCCTGCGTCAGGCGCGGCATCGCACAGCCCGCGATAATCGCATTGTGGAAATCGCGATTGGCCTCTTCCCAGTCATGCACATTGTCGGCCGCGTCGCAGCGAAGACGCGCGGCTTCTGCCGCCTCGATCTGATCCGTGCTCAGATGCGGGATGGATTGCGCCAGGGCTACGGGTTCGAGCGCCTGCCGCATCACGCGCAATTCGTGCACCGCGCGCTGGTCAAGCGGTGCCACACACACACCGCGGCGCGGCAGGCTGACCGCCAGCCCCTGCGCCACAAGCAGCAACAACGCCTCGCGCACCGGCACATGGCTGGTGCCGAACTCGCGCGCGATCTGGTCCTGACGCAGCTTTTCCCCCGGCGCAAAGTCACCACGCACAACACGCGCCGCCAAAACGGCAGCGATCTGGTCGGATTTCTTGCTGGCAGGATCGGTCATAGGCCCAACGTTTCGGTTCAAGCTCTTGAAATACCAAAGTTTCGAACGGGTGAAAAGCCTAGCCCGTCACATGCACCTCGGTGCCCCATTCGGCGCAGCGTTTGGCCAAAGCCTCGGGCAGCGGCTGGTCGATGAACAGCGCGTCCAGCGTCTCGAGCGAGGCCAGCCGCACCGGCGCCGAGCGTGCCAGCTTGGAGGCATCCGTCACCAAAATGCGTTTGCGCGCCTGCTGCAGGATCGTCCGGCTGACACGGATTTCGGCCAGATCATAATCCAGAAGGTCGCCCTCTTCATCCAGCGCCGAGGCGCCGATCACTGCGTAATCCACCTTGAACTGGTTCATGAAATCCGCAGTCAGATCACCGACAAGCCCGCCATCCGACCGCCGAAGCGTCCCGCCCGCCACCATGATCTCGCAGCTTTCATTGGCCATCAGGATATTGGCCACGTTGATATTGTTGGTGACCACCGTGATGTTGCGATGGTTGCGCAGCTCGCGCGCGACGGCCTCGGTCGTGGTGCCAAGGTTCAGGATGATCGAGCAGTTATCAGGGATCATCCGCGCACAGGCCCGCCCGATTGCGGCCTTTTCCGCCTCGTGCATCCGGCGGCGTTCCTCATAGGCGAAATTCGCGACCCCCGTGCGGATCACCGCGCCGCCATGCACGCGGTCCATCAGCCCCGCGTCCGACAGCTCCGACAGATCGCGCCGGATCGTTTGCAGCGACACATTGAACCGCTCGGCCAGATCCTCGACCACCACACGGCCTTCGTTTCGCGCGATTTCGAGAATTTCGTTCTGCCTGATGTTAAGCGCCATATTTCCTCCTATCCCCCTGCTGCCACAGCTTTCTTTGCTTGTCACCCAAGAGTTTTGCCTGATTTCGAAAGCTGCGCAAAATGGGCGCGTTATGGCGCGTTTATATTCGTTTTGAAAAAAAACGAAACTTATTAATTGACATTTCGCGGCGACTCGCGCCTTTTACGATCACAGCGAAGGGAGGAGCGTCTGTGACTTCGGAACAATCCGACATCGAACCGGTCGATATTTTTGTGATCGGCGGCGGCATCAACGGCTGCGGGATAGCCCGCGACGCTGTCGGGCGTGGCCTGTCGGTGACACTGGCCGAGATGGGCGACCTTGCGCAGGCGACCTCGTCGGCTTCGACAAAACTGTTCCACGGCGGGCTTCGCTATCTGGAGTTTTTCGAATTCCGCCTTGTGCGCGAGGCGCTGCGCGAGCGCGAGGTCCTGCTGGAGGCGATGCCGCATATCAGCTGGCCGATGCGCTTTGTGCTGCCCTACCACCCCGATATGCGCTTTGAGAACGACACGCCCACCTCGCGGCTATTGTCTTTTGTCATGCCGTGGATGAAGGGGCGTCGGCCCGCGTGGCTGATCCGGCTGGGGCTGTTTCTTTATGACCACATGGGCGGGCGCAAGATTTTGCCGGGCACCCGGACGGTTGACCTGACGCAGGATAATGCAGGCGCGGCGCTGAACCCGAAATTCGGCTTTGCCTATGAATATTCCGATTGCTGGGTGCAGGATGCGCGGCTTGTGGTGCTCAATGCCCGCGATGCCGAGGCGCGCGGCGCGCATATTCTGGTGCGCACCAAGGTCATCTCTGCCGAGCGTCAGGGCGGTCTTTGGCGCATCGTGACCGAAGACGCCAGTGGCCAGCGCACCCATCTTGCACGCGCCCTGGTCAACGCGGGCGGCCCCTGGGTCGAAGATGTGATCCGCAACACGATCAAGCTGAACACCCGTGAATCGATCCGGCTTGTGCGTGGCAGCCATATCGTGACGCGCAAACTCTATGACCACGACCGCTGCTATTTCTTTCAGGGCGAGGACGGGCGGATCATCTTTGCGATCCCCTACGAGCAGGATTTCACCCTTATCGGCACCACCGATCAGGACCATCAGGGACCGGCCGGTGAGGCCATCTGCACCGAGGCCGAGCAAGACTATCTGTGCGCCTTTGCCTCGCGGTATTTCCGCCAGCCGGTGACGCGCGACGACATCGTCTGGACCTATTCGGGGGTGCGTCCGCTCTATAACGATGGCGCGTCTTCGGCGACGGCGGCCACGCGCGACTATGTGCTTTCGCTCGATGCGGATGGTGGCGCGCCGGTGCTGAATGTCTTTGGCGGCAAGATCACCACCTACCGCCGTCTGGCCGAAAGTGCGCTGGAAAAACTTGCGCCGTATTTCAAAGGGATGTCCGGCGATTGGACAGCGCGCGTTACCCTGCCGGGCGGCGGGTTCCGCCCGCAGGACACGGCACAGGTCATCGCCGATTTGCGCCGCGATTACCCCTGGCTTGGTGACGCGTGGTCACTGCGGCTGGTGCGTCATTACGGCTTGGACGCGCGAAAAATTTTGGGCAATTCTGTGAGCGCTAACGACCTGGGGCGCGACTTCGGAGCAACGCTGACCGAAGCCGAGGTGTCGTGGCTGATAGACAAGGAATGGGCGCGCACGGCGGAGGACGTGATCTGGCGCCGGACCAAGCTTGGGCTGCGCCTGAGCGCGGAACAGATCGCCGCGCTTGGGGTCTTCATGGCCGCGCGCAACGAGGAGAACACCGCAAGGGGCGCCGCCCCCGCAGCGGAGTGAGGGAGAGAGAATGACACTGGAACTCAAAGGCGTTTCCAGTTCGGTTGACGGGCGGGTCCATATCCACCCCACCGACCTGACGCTGCAAAAGGGCACGATGAACGTGCTGCTGGGGCCGACGCTGGCGGGGAAAACCTCGTTGATGCGGCTGATGGCGGGGCTGGACCAGCCGACCACGGGGCGGATCTTCTGGGAGGGCGCGGATGTCACCGGGCAGCGCGTGCAGGACCGCCGCGTCGCAATGGTCTACCAGCAGTTTATCAACTATCCGGCGATGAGCGTTTACGACAACATCGCCTCGCCGCTGAAACTGATGGGGGTGAACAAGCCCGAGATCGAGCGCCGCGTGCGCGAGACCGCCGAGATGATGCAGCTTACGCCCATGCTCGCGCGCAAACCGCTGGAGCTGTCGGGCGGACAGCAGCAGCGCTGCGCCTTGGCGCGGGCTTTGGTCAAGGGGGCGGGTCTGGTTCTTTTGGATGAACCGCTGGCGAACCTCGATTACAAACTGCGCGAAGAGCTGCGCGTCGAAATCCCAAAGATATTCGAGGCTTCCGGCGCGATCTTCGTCTACGCAACCACCGAACCCGAAGAGGCGCTGCTTCTGGGCGGCAACACAGCGACGCTTTGGGAAGGCCGTGTGACCCAGTTCGGCCCCACCGCCGAGGTCTACCGCCAGCCCGCCGATATGGTCACCGCGCGCGTCTTCTCGGACCCGCCGATGAACTTTATTCAGGTCGAAAAACGCGGCCACCGGCTGACCTTTGGTCAAGGCGCGAATGCGCCTGCGGACGGGGCTTTTGCCGCGCTGGCGGACGGGCGCTATATCGCAGGCTTCCGCCCCAACCACCTTGAACTGGCTGGCCATCACAACGGCACCGCCGTCGAGTTCGACTGCGATCTGGCAGGCACCGAGATCACCGGATCAGAGACCTTCCTGCACCTGCGCATCGGCGCGCAGAAATGGGTGGGGCTCGTGCACGGTGTCCACGCTCTGGCGCATGGTTCGCGCCAGAAAGTCGCGATTGATCCGGCGTTTATTTACCTCTTTACCGAGGACGGGCAGCTTGCCGCCCCCGCCTCTTATGCCTTCGCGGCCTGAGGGGGGACGACATGGCACAGATCACTCTGAAAAACCTCGCGCACAGCTACTATCCGAACCCGGCGTCCGAGGCGGATTATGCACTCAAAGAAATGGATCACGTCTGGGAAGACGGCGGCGCCTATGCGCTTCTTGGGTCTTCGGGCTGCGGGAAATCGACGCTGCTGAACATCATCTCGGGGCTGTTGCGCCCCTCGCACGGGCGGGTTCTGTTTGGCGACCGCGATGTCACCGACGCGCCCACCGCCGAGCGCAACATCGCGCAGGTGTTCCAGTTTCCGGTCGTCTACGACACCATGAGCGTGCGCGACAACCTTGCCTTCCCGCTGCGCAATCGCGGGATGGATGCGGGCTATATCAAGGCGCGCGTCGACCAGATCGCCGCGATGATCGGCATGGAGGCCGAGCTGTCGCACAAGGCGCGCGGGCTGACAGCGGACGCCAAGCAGAAAATCTCGCTCGGACGCGGGATGGTGCGCGAGGACGTGAACGCGATCCTCTTTGACGAGCCGCTGACCGTGATCGACCCGCATATGAAATTCGAGCTTCGCACGCAGCTCAAGGCGCTGCACCGCGAGTTCGGCCATACGATGATCTATGTCACCCATGACCAGACCGAGGCGCTGACCTTCGCCGACAAGGTCGTGGTGATGTATGACGGGCGCGTCGTGCAGATGGGAACGCCCGAAGAGCTGTTCGAGCGCCCCGCCCATAGCTTTGTGGGCTATTTCATCGGTTCGCCGGGGATGAATTTCTTTGACGCCGAAGTCACCGGATCTCGGGCCGTTATCAACGGCTTCGAGGTGCCACTGGGTGCGGCCCACGGGCCGATTTCGGGCCGCACCCAGATTGGCATCCGCCCCGAGTTCTGCGTGCTGGGTCGCGAAGGCGGCCTGCCCTTCACCATCCGCCGCATCGAGGACGTCGGCCGCCACCGGATCATCCGTGGCGAGGTCATGGGCGCCAGCGTCAACCTGACCGCCCCCGAGGGGATGGAGATCGAGGCCGACGCAACGCGCATCCTCTTCGCGCCGGAAAAAATCAACGTCTATGCCGATGACTGGCGTGTCGCACCGCTCGGGGAGGAGAAGTGATGGACAAGACGCTTAACAACAAAGCCTGGTTTCTGGTGCTGCCGGTTCTGGTGCTTGTCGCTTTCTCGGCGGTGATCCCGCTGATGACGGTGGTGAACTATTCGATCCAGGACACCTTCGGGAATAACAAGTTCTTCTGGGCGGGCCTCGACTGGTTCGACGACATGCTGCATTCGCAGCGCATGTGGGACGCGCTTGGACGGCAGGCGATCTTCTCGGCGGTCATTCTGGCGCTGGAGGTGCCGCTTGGTATTTTCGTCGCGCTGAACATGCCGAAGAAAGGCTTCTGGGCCTCGGTCTGCCTTGTGATGATGGCGCTGCCGCTGTTGATCCCGTTCAACGTGGTCGGCACGATCTGGCAGATTTTCGGGCGCGTCGATATTGGCCTTCTGGGCTATGCGCTGGCGCAGCTTGGCATTGACTACAACTACACCGCCAATGCGTTCGACGCCTGGGTCACGGTGATCGTGATGGATGTCTGGCACTGGACCTCGCTGGTCGCGCTGCTGGCCTATGCGGGCCTGCAATCCATCCCCGAGGCCTATTATCAGGCCGCCAAGATCGATCAGGCAAGCCGCTGGTCGGTGTTCCGCTTCATCGAACTGCCCAAGATGCAAGGCGTGCTGCTGATCGCGATCCTGCTGCGCTTCATGGACAGCTTCATGATCTACACCGAACCCTTCGTGCTGACCGGCGGTGGCCCCGGCAACTCGACGACGTTCCTCTCGATCGACCTTGTGAAGATGGCCATCGGGCAGTTCGACCTCGGCCCCGCCGCCGCCTTCTCGCTGATGTATTTCCTCGTGATCCTGCTCGTCAGCTGGGCCTTCTACACGGTCATGACCAACCTTGAGAAAGCGGAGGGCCAGAAATGAAGATCAAGACCCAACCCGTTGTAATGGCTCTTTATATCCTGTTCCTCATGCTGCCGATATACTGGCTGGTGAACATGAGCCTGAAAACCAACACCGAGATCACCTCGACCTTCACGCTCTGGCCCGATGATCTGACATTCGCCAATTACATCACCATCCTGACGGACCCGAGCTGGTATATGGGTTACGTTAACTCGCTGATCTATGTGGTTCTGAACACAGCGATTTCCATCGCGGTTGCCCTGCCTGCGGCCTATGCGTTCTCGCGCTACCGCTTTCTGGGCGACAAGCACCTGTTCTTCTGGCTGCTGACCAACCGGATGGCGCCGCCCGCGGTCTTTGCGCTGCCCTTTTTCCAGCTTTACAGCTCGGTCGGACTGTTCGACACCCATATCGCGGTGGCGCTGGCGCATTGCCTGTTCAACGTGCCGCTGGCGGTGTGGATCCTCGAAGGCTTCATGCGCGGCGTGCCCAAAGAGATCGACGAGACCGCCTATATCGACGGCTATTCCTTCCCCGCGTTCTTCGGCAAGATTTTCCTGCCGCTGATCGCAAGCGGTGTCGGTGTCGCGGCCTTCTTCTGCTTCATGTTCTCGTGGGTGGAACTGCTGCTGTCGCGCACGCTGACCTCGGTCAACGCCAAGCCCATCGCCGCCACGATGACCCGCACGGTCTCGGCCAGCGGCATGGACTGGGGCGTGCTGGCGGCGGCCGGTGTGCTGACCATCATCCCCGGCGCGCTCGTGATCTATTTCGTCCGCAACTATATCGCCAAGGGCTTTGCCCTGGGCCGCGTGTAAGGAGGCTCGACCCATGGACTGGATGGCCTGGACCGTTCCCACCGCGATTTTCTTCGCCACCATCGCCTGCCTGCTGATCATCTTCACGGTGCTGGCGATCAAATCCCCCGAGACCCCGCGCCTTGGCATTCTCCGGATCGAGACCACACGCGGCGATCGTCTTTTCATCAGCCTTCTGGGCTCGGCCTTCATCAATCTGATCTGGCTGGCCCTGATGGGGCCGCCCCTTTGGGGCGCGCTCATCCTGTGCCTGGTCTATGCCGCAGCGGTCTTCCGCTGGGTCTGACCCCCGCACGTCACACCAAGTAACGCAGTCCACAATTCTCAGGGAGGAGATCATGAAACTGCACTTTACCACGGCTATGGCGCTTGCGCTGATGGCCACCACCCCGGCTTTCGCAGGCATGGAGGAGGCCAAGGCTTTCCTTGATGGCGAGATCGGTGATCTGTCGGCGCTCTCGCGCAGCGATCAGGAGGCCGAGCTTCAGTGGTTCGTCGATGCGGCCAAGCCTTTTGCTGGCATGGAAATCAAGGTGGTTTCTGAAACCATCGCGACGCATGAATACGAATCCAAGGTGCTGGCACCCGCCTTCACCGCGATCACCGGCATCAAGATCACCCATGACCTGATCGGCGAAGGCGATGTCGTCGAAAAGCTGCAAACGCAGATGCAGTCGGGCGAGAATATCTATGACGCCTATATCAACGACTCCGACCTGATCGGCACCCACTGGCGCTATCAGCAGGCGCGCAACCTGACCGACTGGATGTCGGGCGAAGGCAGCGATGTCACCAACCCCGGCCTTGATCTGGCCGATTTCGTGGGCACCTCGTTCACTACCGGCCCCGATGGCAAGCTCTACCAGCTTCCCGACCAGCAGTTCGCGAACCTTTACTGGTTCCGCTACGACTGGTTCAACGATGCCAAGACCAAAGCCGACTTCAAGGCCGAATACGGCTACGATCTGGGTGTTCCGGTCAACTGGTCGGCCTATGAAGACATCGCCAAGTTCTTCACCGGCCGCGACATGAGCTATCTGGGCGGTCCGGCCAAGGTCTATGGCCACATGGATTACGGCAAGAAAGACCCCTCGCTTGGCTGGCGCTTTACGGACGCCTGGCTCTCGATGGCGGGTGCTGGCGACAAGGGTGAACCGAACGGCCTGCCGGTCGACGAATGGGGCATCCGTGTGAACGAAAACTCGCAGCCCGTAGGCTCGTGCGTGGCCCGTGGGGGCGCGACCAACGGTCCGGCAGCGGTCTATTCGATCGCCAAATACATCGACTGGCTGAAGAACTACGCCCCGCCGGCAGCAGGTGGCATGGTCTTCTCCGAGGCAGGCCCGGTTCCGGCGCAGGGTGAAATCGCCCAGCAGATGTTCTGGTACACCGCCTTTACCGCCGACATGGTCAAGGATGGCCTGCCGGTCGTGGCAGAGGACGGCTCGCCCAAGTGGCGCATGGCGCCCTCGCCGCATGGCGCCTATTGGGAAGAGGGCATGAAGGTCGGTTATCAGGACGCAGGCTCGTGGACGCTGATGGAATCGACGCCCGTGGACCGCGCCAAGGCCGCATGGCTTTACGCGCAATTCGTGACCTCGAAGACGGTGGACGTGAAGAAATCGCATGTCGGCCTGACCTTCATCCGCGAATCCTCGATCCAGCACCCGTCCTTCACCGAGCGCGCGCCGAAACTGGGCGGTCTGGTCGAGTTCTACCGCTCGCCCGCCCGCGTCCAGTGGTCGCCCACCGGCACCAACGTGCCTGACTATCCGAAACTCGCGCAGCTTTGGTGGCAGAACATCGGTGATGCGTCCTCCGGTGCGAAATCGCCGCAAGAAGCCATGGACAGCCTCTGCGCCGAGCAGGAAAAGGTGCTCATGCGTCTGGAACGCGCAGGCGTTCAGGGCGATCTTGGGCCGAAGCTCAACGACGAGATGGACCCGGACTACTGGCTGAGCCAGCCGGGCGCGCCCAAGGCGAAGCTTGCCGATGAGCGCGAAGAGCCGAAAACCGTCGCCTATGACGAGCTGATCGCATCGTGGCAGTAATCTGACCAAACCGGAGGGGCGGGGTTGCACCCGCCCCTTTTCTTGCGTCTTCTTCGACAAGCCCCTCGCGCGGGGTTTTTCAAATAAGACCGGCGGCGCGCCGTCACATGGGGGGAGAGATATGACCTACGTTCTGGCGATTGACCAAGGCACGACATCCTCGCGCGCGATCCTGTTCGATGCCGCGCTCAAGCCCGTGGCCTCGGCACAGGAAGAATTCCGCCAGATATTCCCCGCCTCGGGCTGGGTTGAACATGATCCCGCCGATCTTTGGTCCACCGTCGCTGCCACTTCGCGCGCGGCGATCGAACGCGCAGGGATAGACGCGCAGCAAATCGCCGCGATCGGCATCACCAACCAGCGCGAAACCACCATTGTCTGGGACAAAACCACCGGCCAGCCGGTCTGTAACGCCATCGTCTGGCAAGACCGCCGCACGGCAGAGTTCTGCGCGAGCCTGCGCGCCGAAGGGTTCGAAGAGGCCGTGACCTCAAAAACCGGCCTGCTGCTGGACCCCTATTTCTCGGGCACGAAACTGCGCTGGATATTGGAGAATATCGAGGGCGCACGCACCCGTGCCGAGGCGGGGGAACTTTTGTTCGGCACGGTCGATTGCTTCCTGATCTGGAAGCTTACCGGCGGGCGCGTTCATGCGACCGACGCCACCAACGCCGCGCGCACGATGCTTTATGACATCGCCAAGGGGCGCTGGTCCGCGACGATCTGCGACCGGCTTGGCATCCCGATGGCGATGCTCCCCGAGGTCAAGGATTGCGCCGCCGATTACGGCACGACACGCGCCGATCTGTTCGGGCATGAGATCCCGATCATGGGCGTTGCGGGAGACCAGCAGGCGGCCACCGTCGGGCAGGCCTGCTTTGAACCGGGTATGATGAAATCGACCTATGGCACGGGGTGTTTTGCGCTGCTGAACACCGGCGATCAGATAGTGCGCTCGCAAAACCGGATGCTGACCACCATCGCCTATCAGCTGGACGGAAAACCGACCTATGCGCTGGAAGGCTCGATCTTTATCGCAGGCGCGGTGGTGCAATGGCTGCGCGACGGGCTGAAGATCATCCGCGAGGCCAAGGAAACCCAGCCGCTTGCCGAAAGTGCCGACCCCGCGCAAGGGGTGGTTCTGGTGCCCGCCTTTACCGGCCTTGGCGCGCCCTATTGGAACGCCGAATGCCGGGGCGCGATGTTCGGCCTGACGCGCAACACCGGCCCCGCCGAGATCGCGCGCGCAGCCCTTGAAAGCGTGGGCTACCAGACCCGCGACCTGTTGGAGGCGATGCGCGCCGACTGGGCCTCATCCGGCACGGCGGCAACGCTGCGGGTGGATGGCGGCATGACGGCCTCGGATTGGGCGATGCAGTTTCTGGCCGACATCATCGGCGCCCCCGTTGACCGCCCCGAGGTGCTGGAGACCACTGCACTTGGGGTGGCGTGGCTGGCGGGCTACCGCGCGGGGCTTTACCCCGAACCCGCAAAGTTCGCGCAAAACTGGGCGCTGGAGCGCAAGTTCTCCCCCGCGATGGAGGCGCCAGACCGCGAGGCACGCTATGCGCGCTGGAAAAAGGCCGTCGCCGCAACCATTGATTTTGTCTGAGGCACGCATGACGCCCTTCTCGCTTCTTTGTCCGCAACGCACGCTCTTCGGGCGCGGAACGCGGGCCTCTGCGGCGCCCGCCATTCGCGCCCTTGGGCAAAGGATCGTGCTGGTCGCCAGCCGCTCGGTCGGCTGGCGCAGCGAGCTTGAAGCGGCGCTGCAGGCCGAAGGGGCAGAGATCGCGCAGATTTTCACCCAAGGAGAGCCGAGCCTGCCGCAACTTTTGGCCGCGCTGGACGATCTGTCCGGTTTCGGGGCCGAAGCGGTTGTCGGGCTTGGCGGCGGGTCGGCGCTCGATCTGGCCAAGGCGCTGGCCGCGCTTTTGCCGGCACAAGGCAATGTGCTGCGCCATTTTGAAATCGTCGGCGACAGCGCTCCGCTTGACGCAGCCCCCCTGCCCTTTATCGCTATTCCCACCACCTCGGGCACAGGCGCTGAGGCCACGAAAAACGCGGTGATTTCGATGCCCGACCATCACCGCAAGGTCAGCCTGCGCGACGACCGGATGATGGCGGCGCTGGCCGTTATCGACCCTGCGCTGACCGATCATTGCCCGCGCGCGGTGACGCTGGCCTCGGGGCTGGATGCGGTGACACAGGTGATCGAACCCTATCTGTGTGTCCGCGCCAATCCGCTGACCGATGCGCTGTGCCGCGAGGCGATCCCCACGGGGCTTTGCGCCCTCGTCACGCTGATGGCGGGCGAGGACGCCCCCGCCCGCGATGCCCTGTCAAAAACCAGCTATTTCGGCGGGATTGCGCTGGCAAACGCGGGGCTTGGCGCGGTGCATGGGCTGGCGGGCGTTCTGGGGGGCGTCTCGGACGCGCCGCATGGTGCGATCTGCGGGCGGCTGTTGCCCGAGGTCTTGCCGCTCAACCGCCAGACACTGCACGAGCAAGGGCGTGATACCCGCCGCTTCGACGAGGTGGCCCACTGGATCGCCAGCGCCTTGGGCGGCGCCCCCGAAGACGCCTTCGCTACCCTTGGCGCGCAGATCGACATCTGGGGGCTGCCGCGCCTTTCCGCTTTCGGCATCGCCGCGCAGTCATTCCCCGCGATCGCCGAGGCCGCCAGATCCAGCTCCTCGATGAAGGCGAACCCCGTCGCCCTGTCCACCGATCAGCTAGTCACCATACTGGCCCGCGCCGCCTAGCGACCAAACGCCTAGCCGTTTTTCCGCGATAAAGCGTCGGCGGCGTTTGGAGTAAAGTGCCGCCAATTTGGCATTCTCCCGTCAGTTTCCCGGGCCTGCCCCGCAAACCCCGGGCCAATCGACACGCAAAGAGGTGCCCCGATGCCGAAGTTCCACGATCACCGCGTCATCGACGGAAAGGCCGTTCAGGCGCGGATTTTCGATCAGGTCAGGGCCGAGCTGGAAGAGGCCGCCGCGACTTATCCGATCGGCCACCTTGTCTCGATCTCGATCGGCCCCTCGCCCGAGATCGACGTCTATGTGCGCAATCAGGCGCGCGGCGCGGCCAAGGTCGGCCTGCCCTTCGATCAACAGGTCTGGCCCGCCGATATATCTCAGGATGAGTGCAAACAGCGCATCGCGGCACTGAATGACAGCGCCGAGGTTCTGGGCATCATCCTGCAACGTCCCGTGCCCGAACATATCCATGTGCGTTCGCTGCAATCGGCGATCCACCCGCTCAAGGACGTCGAGGGGATGAACCCCGCCTCGATCGGCAATATCGTTTATAACGACGTCGCGCTGGCCCCCTGCACCGCCGCCGCCGCAGTCGAGCTGATCCGCGAAACCGGCCTTGAGATGCGCGGGCTGGAGGTTGTTGTCATCGGCCACTCGGAGATCGTCGGCAAGCCCACGGCCTTCATGTTGATGGCCGAAGGTGCGACCGTCACCGTCTGCCACCATATGACCCGCTCGGTCGCGATGCATTCGCGCCGCGCCGATGTGGTTGTGGTCGCGGTCGGCAAGGCGCATCTGATCGGCCCCGAGATGATCAAACCCGGCGCGGCCGTCATCGACATCGGCATCAATCAAGTCACCACGGACGACGGCTCGGTGCGGATTCTGGGCGACGTCGACACGGACGCCGTGCGCGAAGTCTGCGGCTGGATCACCCCGGTTCCCGGCGGCGTCGGCCCCGTCACCGTCGCGATTCTGATGCGCAACGCCCTTGTCGCGCACAAACGCCAGATCGCCTCGGGCTGGATCGCGACGAAATAACTCAGCGGTTTGTCGCGGCTAGGCGACCAGTGCGGCCCCGCCTTTGCCCAGCACCTTCACAAGCATTGTTTGGCTGGGGAACTGCGATTGCAGAACCTTGGGGACCCGCCGCCTGTAATTCAGGTTGCCTGTCCTTGGGTCTTTTTGGGCGTATTTCACGGCGATCACCGACACGAACTCTTTTCCCCTTGTGAACACGGATGTGAACACAATACAACCCAACTACAGCAGAAAATCTTTCAATATCAGTATGTTACATGATATTTTGTGGTGCCGGCAGAGGGTTTTCTGTTCCTGCTACAGGCTGCGTTTACGGTTTCTGGCGGAACTGGGGTCGCCTTGAACTCAGGCGCATGTTGCTTCCGTTTCGACATCTCTGATCTCCTTCTCGTCGAAGACCAGCAGACAACAAATCGTAGCTTACGCCAGCGTCCGAATTTCGGGGGCTAGCTCAAAGCAATCAGCGCCCCGCCTTGGCGACCTGCTTACCAAGTGTCCCTTAGGGTCCACCACGGGAAGCAAAGGGTCCATTCTCTCGGCCAGCGAATGAGATCGACCCAAGGTTCCTTTGAGGTCAAGCCAAAGGGATGAAGCCCGAGAGCCGGCATGAGCTGAATGCCAGAACATAACACCAAAGTGTCAGATCCCGGTGAAAATGCCGGGTCACGGCTCTGAGGAACTCAACACGCCGTGCTTTTATAAACGCGCAGCAGGTCCGCAGTGTGCTCTTGCATCGAGACCGGCGCCATAGCCCCCGCCCAATAGGCGTCGAGGTCGATTTCACCGTTCAGAATGCGGGTGAGGCAGGCCTCGAAACTGGTGGCAGAGCCTGCTTCGTGAACCAGATCGGCGTAGCGACCCAATTCCTTAGCACCTCCCCGATCCGAGGTCAGAAGGGCGATATGGCGTGCGTGCATCTCGATCGCAACTTGGGGCAGGTTGTCTTCCCAGAGCACGGGCACAAGCCCGACCCGCACATCGGCCAGCAGGCTGTCCAGCTCGTTTGGCTGATAGCCGTCCACATGGGTAAGGCTGGCAAGACGGAACCTCAGGGCATTCAGCCCTGTGATAGCCTCCATATCGCCGCTACGCGCGCCGACCAGAAGATGAACACGTTTCGCTTTTTCGGGGGGAAGCTTTGCAAGCGCGTCGAGGAGGAAATAGAAGCCCTTATCACGCCGCATATAGCCCAGATACGCAAGTGTCAGCGTCCCGTCCTCATTCAGAAGACTGCTGGCGGGGTGGGTCTCTTGGAATTTGCGCGCGTGCGCCGAACCGATATAACTTGTGTGCAACAGCTCGGGACGCAGACCATATCGCTTGGCGATTTCCTTTACCGCATCCGAGACACACAAGATCAGGTCGGCATTACGATTCAGGGCGTCGATCATCTTTTCACGACGCGCACGGAAAGGTGCGCCAACCTTGAGGCGATCGACAGATTTCGCCGACGCCTCTTGGGCGGGGCGTTTCATTCGCAGCTTGCCGACAAGACGATACGCAAAACGTCCCGCACGCATAAGCTGCCGAAGCAGGATTTTAAATGTCGTTGTGCCAGAGCGTATTCCCGCGCGTTTAAGATGATACGCCAAGCCGTTGGCCACGACCACTGCGGGCCTCGTGGGGAGAGCGTGGACGAGGCAAGTGCTGCAATCCGCACCGTCCAGAAAATCCGTGCAATTCTCGGCCTCGCGCTTCCACAGATTTACCTGCGAGCAGAACGGATAGTAATTGTGCAGCGAGACGATAACCCGCGTTTTTTGCCAGATTTGCTTGAGATTCAGAACCTCGACAGGAAGCCCTTCGAGATTGTTGAAATGGATGATGTCGTAGGGGCCGGTCTTGTCGATAAAGTCTAGGAACGTGTCAACCGTCGGCTGGTGCGAGATCTGGGTATCAGCACCGAATGAGAGGTGCCCAGGAGCCAGAACGCCGGAATTCACGATCTCGTAGCGGCGTGCGCGGTCCTCTGTCGGTCCGTGCCGAACCTGTTCCCACCGAGGGGCACGATTAAACAGGTCGTAGGAAACACCGGCAGAGAGGAACACTTCCTGAATATCGGGATCGGTATCCCAGCTATGCATCAGGTTGCGCTGATAAACTGTGACGCCGCCACCCCGATGCTCGTCATCCAGATAATCAACCCAGTTGTAGTAGAGAATTTTCATCGTGCTCATCGTAAGAGGCGCCCCTTCGGCAGCTTTTCGAGGGCGTCAAGGCGCTCGGATAGTGTCTTTAGTGATTGTCGCTGCTGCCGCCTTAGAACCGCGATTTCGCCAAGCGCGATTTCAAGCGCAATCTGCATTTCCGATGCGCCGGACTCGTCAGGACGCGGACTGTCCTGCAGCATCGCCTCAATGTCCAGACCGTGCGGCAACTCGGAGTCGATCAGTTCCAGCCCCTGTTGGCTTTGCGAAATGATTTCCTTAAAACTTGAGTGCCCACCATCCTGCGCACCCTCAAGGACTGCACAGATCCGTTTTTTCAGCCAATCCCGGCCTTCAGGGGCAATATTCAGGCGGTTTGCAATTCTGATATATTGCAGAAGATGTTCGTCCATGCGTGGATTCACGTCTTTCTGAGGATGCTTCCAGTCCGATAAATCCGTGCCAGCTTGCACATCAAGCGTCGCCAGAAAATCCGAGTACAGCGCGGTGCTGTTCTTGAAGTCGTCCCGATAGGCGCGGATATTGATCGCGCCATCTCCGAAAATCCGTCGCCAAGGAGCCAAGGCAAGCGCATAGTCGTAATGCACGGCCTCCATCACAGAGGTGACCGCAGCGTTGAAGTCTGGAATGGGCTGGCTCATCTTGATCAACTGGTTATACCATGAATGTAGATGGGCGTCGGGTGAGCGCAGATACGCAACGACCCTGAAGTCAAACTTGTTGCGCCAAGGTTCGATGATTGATGCGAGTAATTGTTCCGCATCAGGGTGCGATCCCAGTCGCATAAACTCCTCAGAGCTTATCAGGGTAGCCGGAGCGCTGTTTGACAACGCCTCATTCAGAACAACATCCCAATGTTCCTTGGCCGGGGTGTCGTTCGCAAAACCGTGCATCAGATGGGTAATACCGGCCTGGCGATACAGCGAAAATGCTAGTTTGGAGTGCTTGGAGTGCTTCTGGCATTCAGGGCTATATGAAATTCCGTGTTTAGCCAGATTGGCTTTATTCCAAGCGCAAAAGACCTGCAAAGCGGTTGTGCCGGTCTTGAAGTGACCGATGTGTATCCAAAGCGTTTTTCGCATTCTGCCCTCGGCGCTTCCAGCACTAAAAACAATAAATAAGGCGAGTATGAACCATTCGCGCCCTTTCGCTGGAGTGTGTAGGGGCTAGGCTTATGTGATGCAAGGGTGATCGGAGTGAGAAACGCGCGGAAGTTGGTGATGCCCTGAGGGGCGGCATATCATGGCGGTGTCGAGACGCCGTCAATTCTCTGTCGAGAAAGGGATACCCAAGAAACGGTTCAAGGGATTTTACGACGGGGCTGCCAACTCACAGCTCACACGACAATCCCAAGCGAGATGGCTCAGCGGGCTGTCTCAAGGGTCGTTTTATGGCTGGTTAGCGTACGGAATGGTCCCACCTACCGGGAAGCACCTTAAGGGCGATAAAATCAACCTACGGGCAGTAAAGCTGTGACCCGAAGACCTCTACCGTGACCGCCTGTTCTCCTGCCATAACTTCCTCCCCTTCAGCCACATCCAATCTGGTTTCCAGACTTCAAGCTGCCCCTCACTGGCAAAGCCCAAGCACATACAACCCCTGCACCCGCACTGGTCCATGCCCCGGGGTGCCTCGCTTGGAGCTGCGTTTACGGTTTCTGGCGGAACTGGGGTCAGGGGGGCGACATGGACAGCCTTCGGGCGGGCAACTATCACGACCAAAGCAGAGTTGACCTCAGAGTAGACCAAAACGCGCCTGATTGCGTTGAACTCCGTTTCATTATAACCAAGAAAATAAGGGCGTTTGCTTGTCGTCGGTGCCTGTAGCAGGAACGGAAAACAGGCTGCGGGTACCAGCTTATCACCGAGATTGCTCAGCTCACTCGGCTCAAGCATCTGAAAACGCTCCACAATTAATGACCTCGACCTTGTCGGGATGCTCGGAGCGTAGCGCTCAGTTGCCTACCACCACTATTTGATTCAATTTCACGTTGTCGTTGAAACTCTGAGCATCCAGCGCTGCAAGACCTCAAGCGGATAACCCTGACCGTAGCTGTGCCCTACCCCGTCTGTCGTCCATCCACCGATCTGATCGACAATATCTGCCGGGCACTCAACCGCCCTCAATCTGTCCCGCATTGCATGCCTGAACCCGTGCATGGAGAAATCCTGCTTCGTCTGGGTCTTGATCCATTTGTTCAAGGCTGTTCCCTGAGAATTTTACGACCCGGGACATCATGCGAGGCTATCCGCAACCTCGACCAGAATTCATCCAGCTTAGAAGCTGCGACCATAGCCCGAACCCGAGCAATCGAGGCTGAATTGGTCCTCAACGCCTCGACGATCCTTGGAGCCTGATAGTGCCCCCTGAGGTCAGCTGGGATTCGACGAGTGAAGTAAAAGTACCCGTCTTTGCGGAAAGTGAAAGGAACCGATTTGGTCTTCAAAATGGTCTACGCTCCGAGCATCCCGACAAGGTCGAGGTCATTAATTGTGGAGCGTTTTCAGATGCTTATCGTGAACTTACCGCTTCATTTCGGTAATATGTGGTGCCGGCAGAGGGACTTGAACCCCCGGCCCACTGATTACAAATCAGTTGCTCTACCAGCTGAGCTATGCCGGCACTCGCAAAGTGGAATACAAGGCCGCGCGCGGCTGTGCAAGCCGTGAGTTTCAGTGCCGACCGTTCAGATTGGCGCGCGCCAGAAGCGCCGTTGCAGCCAGCCCGACGGCGATCACCAGAAGTGCGGGCGGCGCGGCATCGCCAAGGTTTTCAAGGCTGGCTTTTTCGTGCACGCGGGTTGCGAGGGTCTCGTAATTAAAGGGGCGCAGCAGCATGGTTGCGGGCAGCTCTTTCACGCAATCCACGAAGACCAGCAATAGCCCCGAGCCGACGGAGCCGCGCATCAAGGGCAGATAGACCTCGCGCAGCGTGCCCCCGGCCGTGCGTCCAAGAGACCGCGCCGCCATCGGCAGGCTTGGCGCCACCCGCCCAAAGGCCGCATCCGCCGCGCCTTGGGCAATCGCGAAAAACCGCACGAGATAGGCCAGAATGATCGCCAGCGCCGAGCCGGTCAGCAGCAGCCCCGGATCATAGCCCGTCAGCGCCAGAATCGCATCGGCCAGACGGTGATCGAAAGCCGCCAGCGGCAGTAAAATCCCCACCGCCAGCACGGCGCCCGGCGCCGCATAACCGACTGTGGTAAAGGGCAGCACGACGCGCGGCAGGCGCCGCCCCGTCATCCGCACTCCGTAAACCATGAACAGCCCCGCAAGAACTGTCACGATCGCCGCGGTCCCGCCCACCGAAACCGTGTGCCACAGCGCCCGCGCCAACCCCGGACCGAACCAGCTTTCAGGGTTGTCCAGCGCATGCACCGCAATCACCGAGACCGGCAGCACAAAGCCCAGAAGGAACGGAAACAGGCACAGCGCCGTCGCGGCCCAGGCGGATGCCCCCTTAAGCTGCGTGCGCAAAATCGGGCGCGGCTGGCGCGCGGATTGGTAATAACGCGAATGCCTGCGCGAGATCTTTTCGAAGGCAAGCAAAAGGAACACGATCCCGAGGATCACCACGGCGATCTGCGCCGCCCCGCCCGCGTTTCCAGCCTCAAGCCAGGTCGTGAAAATCCCCGTGGTCAGGGTTTGCACACCGAAATAATCGACCACCCCGAAATCCGCGACCGTTTCCATCATCGCAATCGCCGCCCCCGCCGCAATCGCGGGACGCGCAAGCGGCAGACCCACGCGCCAGAACAGACCAAAGCGCCCGGCCCCAAGAGCGCGAGCCACCTCGTAGCTGCCGCCAGATTGCTCGCGGAAGGCCGCGCGCGACAGCAGATAGACGTAAGGATACAACGCAGCCGAGAGCACAATCACCGCTGCCCAACGCGAGCGCACCTGCGGAAACCAGTAGTCGCGCGCACTGGCCCAGCCAAAGGCCTCGCGCAGCGCGCCCTGCACCGGCCCCGAGTAATCCAGAAAATCGACCAGCGCATAAGCGCCGACATAGGCCGGAATCGCCAGAGGCAACAGCAGCAGCCATTCAAGCCAGCGCGAAAACGGAAACCGATACATCGAGATCAGCCACGCCGCGCCCGCCCCCGCACCTGCCGAGATCACCGCAACCCCTGCCGCAAGGATCACCGTATTCGTCAGGTAACGCGGCAGGGTCGTGGCCAGCAGATGCGGCCAGATATTCTCGGTCGGATTGAAAGCGATCCAGATCACCGAGAGGATCGGCGCAACCACAATCGCCGCGATCAGCAGCGCGCCAGCGGACCAGATACCGCCGCCCGACTGCCGCAAGCCGGAACTGCCGTGAGAGATGGGTGCGGGCATATCTTGAGTCTTCTTCTCGGAAAGCATGAGGGCGTTTACCCCGAAAGTGGTTTGCCTGTCCAGAAAACCCCCGATAATGTATGAAGAAAGTAAAAGAAGGGCAGGTTGGACCGGATGCAGGTCATTTTTCACATGGGCGCGCACGCCACCGATGACGATCAGATCGTTCGGACACTCTCAAAGAACTTCCGCCTGCTACGAACGCTTGAGACCTTTGTGCCCGCACCCAAAAACTACCGGATGGTGCTGCGTGACGCGCTTTTGTCGCTGAAAGGCGGGCCTGCGGATCAGGCGACCCAAGACGCCATCGTGACCGCCTGCACCCCGCACGAACATGTCAGCCGACTGATCTTCAGCCACGAATTTTTTCTCTGTATCCCCGACCGAGTGATAACCCCGCAAGGGTTTTACGCGATGGCGCCGTCCAAGCTCGGGCCTCTGGCGAACCTGTTTCCCGATGCGGATGTCGAGTTTCACATGGCGCTGATCAATCCGGCGACGCTTGTGACCCAGCTTGTCGCGCGCCAGCCCAAGAAAACCTATCGTGAAATCATCTGCGACCTTGATCCCCGCTCGCTGCGGTGGGCGCCGGTGATCCGGGAGATGGTCGCCGCCGCCAATGGCAAGCGTATCGTCTTGTGGTGCAACGAGGATCTGCCGCTGATCTGGCCCGAGGTGCTGCGTCGTGTCGGCGGTCTTCCGGCCGAGACGCCGATCTGGGGTGAAGAGGTGATCCTTGAACAAATCATGGTCCCCGAGGGGCTGGAGCGGCTGCGCGCCTATATCGCTTCGCACCCGCCGCAAACCATCGCGCAGCGACGCAAGATCGTGGCCGCGTTTCTTGATAAATTCGTCCGTCACGACGAGATCGAGATCGAAGCCCCCCTGCCGCACTGGACCGAAGACCTGATCGACGACATCACCGCGCTGTATGACCTCGATGTCGCGGAAATCGCGGAAATGGACGGGGTCGAGTTCATCGCGCCATAAACTAAAAAGCCCCGGCGCCAAGGCCGGGGCTTTCGACATTTAGGCCCGGATCAGCTCATCCCGAGCGCGGCTTTGTAGGTCTCGAGGATCGCTTCTTCCTCGTCGACCTCGTTCTTGTCGCGCTTACGCAAGGCGATGATCTTTTTCATCACCTTGGTATCGTAGCCGCGCGCTTTTGCTTCGGACATGATGTCCTTTTGCTGCTCGGTGATGTCTTTCTTCTCGGCTTCGAGGTGTTCGTATTGCTCGATGAACTGGCGCAGTTCGTCGGCGGCAACGGAATAGATGGCGTCGTTAGGCATGAATACGGGGCTCCTCGGATCGGTTTGCCTGCGTTGCTACCCTGTGGCGGCGCGCTCTTCAAGCACCGCTTTGCGCCCGAACGGGCTTGTCAGCCCGCCTCCGCCGCGTTACCGAGCGCGCAAACATTATTTCGGAGCAAAATCGCATGGAATTCCTGATCTGGATCGGCGCGGCCGTCACTCTGGCTGGCCTCGCGATCATCGTCTGGTCGATCCTCGCCATTCTCAAGGCGAAGCGCGCGGGCCTCTCCGATGAGGACTTGCGCGCGCGGTTGCAAAAAGCCGTGACCCTGAACATGGGCGCGTTTTTTGTCTCGGCGATCGGGCTGATTATGGTCGTCGCGGGGATTTTGCTGGGCTGAACCCCGTGCCGTCGCGGATCATCCGGTCCCACAGTGCAACGGGCGGCGGCGCGCCTTCTTCGGTCAATGCGCGCAGGCGTTTGCGCAGCGCCAGCGCCCCCTCGCTATCGGCGCGGAACATCGGCCCGCCCAGATGCGGCGCAAGCCCGAGCGCGGACTGCGCCACCAGATCAATGTCGCCCGCCCGTTCTGCCGCACCCTCGTGCAGCAGGGCCGCCCCTTCTCCGGCAAGCTCGGCCATGACGCGCGCGACAATCTCGCCGTTACTCACGGCCCGCGCCACGATACCCGCCTCGCTGCGCAATGCCTCAAGCGTTTCCGCCGTCTCCGGAGCCAGCGCGGCGCCCTGCCCGTCGGCATAAGCGTAGACCCCCTGCCCGAACTCGCGCCCCGTGTAGCCCACGATCCGCAGGAAGCTCAGATAGGGGCCGACCGCGCGATGCGCCGCCTCGAGCCGCGCCAGCACCGCGTCGATGCCAAGCGCGTCGATCCATGCGAACGGCGCCGTTCCAAAGCCATAGGCCAGAAGCGCCTGATCCACCTGATCCGGAGAAGCCCCCGCCATCACGCAGCGTTCTGCCGCAGCGAAATAGGCAGCCTCAAGACGCCCCGCGATCCCCCGACCGATCACCACGATCGAGCCGGCGCGCCGCAATGCCCCCGCCATTTCTGCCAGACACTCCGCCGAAACCTCTGCGCCCGGCGCGAATTCACGCACCGATCCGCTAAATCCGAAGCCGATCTCGTCTGCGTGCGGATCGGCGCCCGCCAGCGCCAGAGTGCCTCCGTCTGCGTGACGCAACGCATCCAATGTGCCCTCGGGGTCGCGCGGGGACAGGCGGGCAAACACCATCTCTGCCGCCCCGACCCCAGCCGGATCAGAGGAAAACTCCAGACGCCCGCCGATTGTCTGCACCGTATGGGCGTCGATGCGTCCCGCAGCCGACATCGCAGCCAGTTCGCGCGCGATGCGCTCTTGCGCCGCCGCCAGCCAGTCCCCGTCAGAGGCGCCGACGCGGAGCGCATATCCCTGCGCAGCCAACCCGAGCGCCAGCCGGTCGCCCATATTCCAAAGGCCGATCCCGCGCCCCGCTTCGGGCGATCCGTTTCCGTCCCCGAAGCGCCGATGCGCCATCCGCCGGATCGCGCCCGAATAGCCCAAGCCCCGTGCCAGCGGCGTGGCCATTAGCTCGACACAGGCAACGTTTTCAAAGGTGATCGCCTCGTCCTCGGGCAAAAGCGCGCTGGCCTCGATCACGTCGATCAAGCGGCGCGCGACAGGCTGCAACGGGCCATCCGGCACCCCATTGCGCGCGGCCTCGACCTGATCGAAGAAGCTCCCCATATCGGACACCCCCGCTTGACGGTCAGGTAGCCCCGGCGACTTGCCCTCTGCGACGTCCAGCGCAACAGTCATCGCAGCAGTTTCCAAAGCCCCTGCCCCGATCACCGCATCGCACAGCCCCGCGGCCATTGCGCGGGAGGCATCCATCCGCCCCCCCTGCATCGCTTCGATTGCGGCCCCTGCGCCTGCGCGCCGCGCCAGCCGCGTGATCATCCCGCCACCGGGCAGAAATCCGCCCGGAAATTCGCGCATCGCAAAGACGCAGCCCTCTTGCGCCAGCCGCAAATCTGCCGCCTGCGCAAGCGCCAAAGCCCCTCCCGAGACCACGCCCGAAAGCAGCGCCACAACCGGAACCGGTGCGCGGGCGACCATCGAACACAGCGCCGACAGCCCCGCGGGATGCGCGCTATCCGACGCCTCGAGACCGGCGTAATCGCTTGAAACATCATCGGAGGCGGGCCAGCCACCCGCATCCGCGCGCAAGACCACAGCACGGGTCGCAGGCTCCGACAGCGCGACCGCCAATGCCTCGCCCAAGGCGCTGCGCAGTTGCCCGTCAAAGCCCGCGCGCTGTCCGTCGCCATCCAGTGCGGACAGCGTAACCAGCGCCACGCCGTCACGTCTTTGCAATCTCACTCTGCGGGTCATCGCCTACCCCCGGTCGCTTGTCTCAGGTCTGGACCCGAGTGTAAGCCCCACCGGTCAGGACGCAACGCTAAAAGACAGCCCTGCCAGCAGCTTGAACCCTTATGGCGCGTGCTGACGACAAAACGGCGTCGCCGGAACCAGATCGAGCCGCCCCTCGTCGATCCGCTCGCCGCAGGTGACGCAATAGCCGTATTCGCCCTCGGCCAGACGCGAGAGCGCCGCCTCGATCATCCTCAGCTCGGCGCTCGCGGCATCCCCAAGGTCGTGAAGCACCTCATCGCCTTCGCGCTCGGTGGCCATTTCTTCCCAGTCCTTGGCCTCATGCTCCTCGAACTCGGCCTCGATCTGGTCAACGCGATCCAAGAGTTGCGCCTTGCGCGCAAGCAGCTCTTCGCGGCGGATGTCATCGGATTTCATCGCGTATCCTCCTTTGGGGGCTTCAGTTAATAACACTCCGGTTTTCAGAGCCTTGATGCAGGTCAAACCTGCTTGCAGCCCCCTGCGCGCAAGGCCTATTGTGCGGGCTTGCGAAGGCGAAGGGAAGCACAATGGAACAGGACTGGATCTGGGGTCTCGTGGGGGGGCTGATGATCGGTGTCGGCTCGGCCATCTACTTGCTGGTGAACGGCCGGATTCTGGGCGCAAGCGGCATTCTGGGTGCGCTGATCGACGGCACGGGGCGCAACTCGGCCAAAGAGCGGCTGGTCTTTATGGCCGGACTGATCTTCGTGCCGCCGTTGCTGGTGCCGCTTTACAAGACCGTGGACACGAACATTACCTCGAATCCGGTGGTGCTTATCCTTGCGGGGCTGCTGGTCGGGGTCGGCACACGGATCGCGAACGGCTGCACCTCGGGGCACGGGGTCTGCGGCATCTCGCGGTTTTCGCTGCGCGGGATCACCGCGACTGTGTTCTACCTGATCGGCGGCGGGCTGGCGCTGGCGATCGGGCGGCATGTGCTGGGAGTAATCTGATGCGGTTGTTCTTTTCGTTTCTCTCGGGCGGGCTGTTCGGAGCGGGGCTTCTGGTGGCGGGCATGGTCGATACCCGCAAGGTTCAGGGCTGGCTGGATGTTTTCGGCGAATGGGATCCGACGCTGGCCTTTGTTCTGGCCAGTGCCGTGGGGGTGATGGCGATTGTCTGGCCAATTGCCAACCGCCGGAAAACCTCGTTGATCGGGCTGCCGATGCCCGAAAAGCCCCCCGTTCTGGTGGATCGCAATATCGTTCTTGGGTCGCTCTTGTTCGGCGCGGGCTGGGGGTTGGCAGGGCTTTGTCCCGGTCCGGCCCTTGGGTCTCTGACCTTCGGCGGCTGGCAAGGGGTGCTTTTTGTGGCCGCGATGTGCGCAGGCATGGCCGCGGCGCCGAGGCTCAAGCTGCAACTTGGGCGACTGGATAGCGACGGCTGAAACCTAGCCGTCAGAACCGGTTTTCAGCGGGTCTTCGTCGTCCAGACCAAACCCGTCAAGCGCCATCGAGAGGGGCGGCAGTTCCCCGCCCTCCTCCATCCCGAAGCCCCCTAAATCGCCAAAGCCTCCCTCGGTTTCGGGAAGATCATACGAGGCGGAGTTTGGATCCCCCAAGCCCCCCATGGTGCCCATATCCGGCAGATCGCCCGCTGGAATATCGGGAAACGGGCTGTCCCCGACATTGAGAGCCATCGGGCTTTCACGCCGCCGTGGCGCATCGCCCATCGTCAATCCGCCCTCTTCCTCTTCGCACAGCCGCACCGCCCGCATCCCGCTGTGCTGCCCAAGACGCGCATGAGAGACAAAGCGCCGTCCCATCCCCTCGACCCGCAACTGTTCCAGTGCATTCATCGGGATCGGCAAATCGGTGCCGGGGCGGAACTCCATCACGGCAGACAGAGGCAAGGTGATCCGGTGCAAAACCGCCTCCATCGTCACGCTCGCCCCCTGCACCGCCACTTCCATCTGGGTATGCCACTCGACCTCGGCAGCGGCGGCGGCAACCTCCATCGCATGTGCGCCTTCCTCGGCGCTTTGCCCCGGAATATGACGACGCGGGCGCGCGCCACGCCCCGTCGCGGGGATCACCCACAGCAGTTTCCCCTCTCGCTCTCCGCCCGCGCCGAAACCCAGATCAATTGTCCAGACGCGATAGGAAATATCGTCGAACATAAGCCCCATCGGGCGCGGATCATCCAGAAACGAGGCATAGCGGAACCCGCCTGCCCAGCAGACCGCATCATGGTCGACCAGCAACTCTTCGATCCCCGCCAGAACCCCATCGACAAAATCCAGAACCATCGCGGCATCTATCCGCGTGGGCCGACGCGGTGCGGAAGGTGCGCGCCCCAGACGCCCCGTGGTCTGATACTCGATCAGCGCCGACAGCGTCGCAGGCGGCAACGCGAACAGACCGAGCCCCTGCTTCGGCCCCTCAAGCACCAGCAAAAGCGACTGATCCTCAAGCACCTCGGGCAGATCGGCCAGCGTCATGCGCGTTTCCTTCAGCCCGCGGGTCTGAAGCGGCATTTCCATCAATTCCTGCGCGGTCTTGGCCAGCGCCTGACCGATCGCGCGCTCCGCAGACATAGGCGTGCCATCCGCGACGGACCTGCCCGCCTCGGCCTTTTTGCGCAACATCTTCTTGTCATGCGCTTCCGCCATCTGCTTCCCACTCGCCCCGAAAGGGGGCACTCCCGCAAGGAATCGCAGATCAAGGTTTACAAATTATTGAAACCGGGCGGATGTTTACCCTTCCGCGCCATCCTCGGCACGCCGCAAAGGCAAGGTCACCCGAAACGCCGCCCCCCCCTGCCCCGGAAGGTAGTCGATCGAGCCGCCCAGATTGGTCATGATCTCGCGGCAGATCGCCAGCCCCAGCCCCGCGCCGCCCGCGCTTGCGGTATCGGTCAGGCGTGCAAATTTCTCGAAGATCAACGCCTGCGCCTTTTTCGGTATCCCCGAGCCGTTATCAATGAAATCCACCTGCACCTTGCGGCCGCGCTTGCGCACTTCGATACGCAGTCTGGGCAGATCGGCATCGCAATATTTGCGCGCGTTCGAAATCAGGTTGATGAACACCTGCAACAGCCGGTCGGTATCGGTGAACACCGGCATATGCTCTGCAGCCACATCGCGCTCGATACGGAACTGACGCTCGGGGCGGGTGGAGCCTGCCGCCGTCACCGCCTTGGAAATCAGATCATGCAGGTTTGCCACGCTGACATTCAGCTGCACCTTGCGGTTTTCCAGCACCGACAGGTCCAGAAGATCATCCAGAAGCCGTGTCAGGCGGCGGGCTTCTTCGTGGATGATTTCGCCGTATTTCTGGCGCATCTCCTCAGGAATATCCGGCTCCATCAGGATTTCCGAAAACGCACGGATCGAGGTCATCGGCGTGCGCAGCTCGTGGCTGATCTGGCCCAGGAAAGCATCTTTTTGCACCGACAGCTCGGTCAGCTTGTCATTGGCATCACGCAGCGCCCGCGCGGTGCGGGCCAGCTCTTCGGACTTGGCCTCAAGCTGCGCGGAGTATTCTTTGATTTCCGCCGTTTCCCCCGCCACCGCGATCAGATCCTGCACTGAAACCGAGGCGCCGCCCGAAAGCTGCGCGATCATCGCATGTGCCGTCGCCGCCCCGACCGAGCCTGCCAGATGGCGTTCCAGCCGCGCGATGAAATCAGGCGTGGTGTCAGGCAGGAACCCCGTCTTGCCCTGAGCCGCCGCCTGCGCCTGAAAGAAGCCCTGCGCCTCTTCGGTGCCAAGGATGCGCTGCGACATCGACAGCAGGTCTTCGGGGTCAGCGCGCCCCTTCGTCCAGCCCTGCGCGCCTTGGGACTGGTCGAACACATTGACAAAGGCCACACCCTGAAGCCGCTCCATCGGCGGCGGGAAAGAAACCATCGAGAAGATCAGAAACGCCAGCGAATTCAACAGCAAAGACCAGAACAGCGCGTGCAGCAGCGGGTCGATCCCGCTGATCCCGAACAGCGCCTGCGGGCGCAGCCAGCCAATCCCGAACGGCCCCTGCGCCATCACCGAGGCCGAAATCCAGCCGCTTTCACCGACCGACGGCAGAAACAGCGCATAAAGCCAGACCGCGAAGCCGATCAAAAGCCCCGCCGTCGCCCCCACATGGGTCGCGCCCCGCCAGAAGATGCCCCCCAGAAGCGCGGGCAAAACCTGCGAAGCGCCAACAAAGGCGATCAGGCCGATTGCCGCCAGCGCCTCGGAGCCGCCCGAAAGGTGGTAATAGCTATAGCCCATCGCCAGAACCGCGCCGATGGAAATCCGTCGCGACATCAGCACCAGACCGCGCACGTCACCCGGCTCGCGCACCCCGCCCGTGCGCAGCGCCAGCCACAGGGGCGTGACGATATGGTTCGACACCATCGTCGCCAGCGCAATCGCCGCGACGATCACCATCGAGGTGGCCGAAGAAAACCCGCCCAAGAATGCCAAGAGCGCCAGCTTCCCCTGCCCCTGCGACAAAGGCAGCGTCAGCACGAACAGGTCGGGGTTTGTGCCTGCGGGCATCATCTCAAGCCCCACCACGGCAATCGGAATGACAAACAGGCTCATCGTCATCAGATAGGCCGGAAAGGCCCAGCTTGCGGTGGTCAGATGGCGCTCGTCGACGTTCTCGACCACAAGCACCTGAAACATCCGCGGCAAGGTCAGGATCGCCGCCGCTGAAACAAACAGAAGCCCCGCAAACCGCCCCGGCTTCAGATGCCACTCGGCGATCGGAGAGGCGTCGATCCGTGCCAGAATATCGCCGACCCCGCCCGCGACACCCCAGACGATGAACACCCCCACCGCGACCAGCGCGACCAGCTTGACCACGGCCTCAAGCGCGATGGCCATGACGACGCCGTGGTGACGCTCGTTCGCGTCCAGATTGCGGGTGCCGAAAAGGATCGTGAACACCGCCAGACCGGCCGCAATCCAAAGCGCGGTTTCGGTCTGCCCAGACAGCGCCCAGAACTCGGGCGGGTGATCCGCGAACACCCCAAAGCTAAGCGTAACAGATTGTAATTGCAGCGCGATATAGGGCGTTGCCGAAGCCACCGACATCAGCGTCACAATCACCCCAAGCGTATTCGACTTGCCATAGCGCGACGAGATCAGGTCCGCGATCGAGGTCACGCGCTGCGTCCGCCCGATCCGCACAAGCTTGCGCAGCACCCACCACCAGCCGATAAACACCAGCGTCGGGCCAAGGTAGATCGTGACGAACTCCAGCCCCGAGCGCGCCGCATAGCCGACCGCGCCGTAAAAGGTCCAGGCGGTGCAATAGATCGACAGCGAAAGGGTATAGACCACCGGCGAGTGCAGGAACTTCAGCCGCCCCTGACGCGCACGCCGTTCGGCAAAATAGGCCACCGCAAACAGCACGATCACATAGCCCAGGCAGACCGCAACAAGGATATTGAAGGGCATCGGCTAGTGCTCCTGCGGCGGGAGGCGCCCGCCCCCCTCGGCGGTCTCCTCCTCGTATTGCGCATCGCCAAGACGGCGCGCGAGCAGGAAAGCGCAGGCGATCAACATTCCCCATGCGGCGAACAGGTAGACCGTGCCGCGCGCGGTATCGGGCTCGGGCGTGGCCTCGGGAGACCAGAGCGCGGGCAGCATCAGGATCACCGCGCCTGCAATCGGCAAAACCCGCGCGGCATCCATCATCCGGCGGCGGCGATACGAGCGGCGCGCAAGGAACAAAGGCTGGCTGGCCTTAGGCATCGGGCGTGCTTTCGGCATGGGCCACGATCCGGTTCAGCACATCCAGCACCTCGGCGTTCGAAAAGGGCTTGGGCAGGAAGGCGCTGACACCTGCGCGCTCGGCGGCCTCGCGGTCTCGCGCCTGCCCCCGCGCGGTCAGCATCAGCACCGGCAAGGCGGCATATTCGGGGCGCGCGCGCAAAAGCGTCAGGATCTCGATCCCCGAGCGCCCCGGCAGCATCAGGTCCAGGATCACCGCATCGGGCATAAGCGCATCAATGGCCGACAGAGCCTCGGCCCCGTCTTCCCGGATGGATACGGTCCAGCCCGCACGCATCAGAATGAACCGGATCGCCTCGGCGATATTCGGCTCGTCCTCTATGAGAAGCACATGCTGATTGGCCATGGCGTCCCCTCCCGCACCCCGACTATCGCGGGGCGCGCGCGAACTGTCAAATCCGCAAACGGGTTACCCCGTCCCCATGATCGAGGGTTCCCGTCGTCCCGCGCATTCGGCGCGCGGACAAATCCGGCAGCTTGACCCGATAGCGCGGCGTGTCATCCCCTGCGCTTCTTCGGGGGCGGGCAGGATCAGCATCATCGCCTCGCGCAGCACGGGGCCGTCAAACCCGCCGGTCATCGTGGTTTCGCAATAGGCGTAGCTTAGAAAGCGCTGCGGCACGCGGCCGGCCATATCGGCCAGCATCCGAACGGGCTGCATCGGGCGGGCCAGCGCCTCGAACAGTGGCCAAAGCGGACAGGCGGCGCCAAAGCGCGGCAGGCTGAACCCCGCAACGGGCCTGCGGAAGGTCAGCGTGCCCGACCCGTCGCAGACCACCAGCCCGAGCGGCGGCAGATTAGCCGTGCCTTCGGGCAAGGCGGCCAGACGACGAAAGGCCACCGGCACCGGCACCCCGAATTGCGCCGCAATTGCCACCGGATCGGCTCCGTGCTGCGCCAGCGCGCGTGACAGAGCCACCATCGGCAGCGCCCGCGCATCCTGCCCCGCGCGCCCAATATGGGCCAGTGCGAGTTTGCGCGCCGCCCCCGAGGCAAGTTCCGCCACCCCGTCGATCAGGCGGTCCGGCACGGGAGGTTGCGCGGTTTCCAGCTCGGGCAGGTGCCAGTTGCGGCTTTCGAGCCACGCCTCGACCTGCTCTTGCGGCGAGGCGAGGCCGGTTTCGGCCTGCTCCTCTTCGTCCAGATAGCCCACCAGCGCCTCGGCGGAATCCGACAGGCGCAGGCTTTCTTCGTGGATGGTCGCCAGAAAGCGGCGGTTCCAGTCTGGCTCGATATCCTCGGTCTCGACCAGAATCGCTGCGGTCGAGCGCAGGCTGGTCACTGCCGAAATCACCTCGTGCAACGAAGCGAGCAGGAACGGGTCTTGCGCCATCCGCTCGGCATAGGTTTCGACCACGCGCTCCAGATCGGCCACGCGCTTTTGCCGCTCGGCCACGACCCCCGCCCACCCGGGAAAACGGCCGACGAATTCCTCGATCCGCTCCAGCTCGGCCGATCCCTCACCGCCGGTTTCCGCCCCCGCCGCCGCCTCGCGCAAGCCGTCGAACAGCGCCCCCTCCACGCCCTCGGAGAGCGCAACCGCCTCCATCCCGAGGGCGGTTGCCAGTTTTTCCAAAAGCGCATCGCTGACGCGGCGGCGGTTATGTTCGATCAGGTTAAGATAGGCGGGCGAAATCCCGACAGAGCGCGCAATATCAGCCTGCCGCAGATGCAGGGCCGTGCGCCGTTCACGAATACGGGTGCCAGTCAGAGCAGAGCGGGCCATGATACCTCCGCCTCAAGTTTACGGGCAAAGGTATAAAATCAAAAGCACTTTACAGTATGGCCACGAATTTACCTAATTGAACGCCCTGAACCGCGCGCCATAGTTCACCGCGCGGTTCGAGCATTTATCCATCGCCTCGCGCAGCCATGCAATCTCTGGTCCTCTGGTCGCCTGCAAGTCGCGCCCCAGAAGCCCGCGCCCTTCGGAGATCGCCGCGCCCATCTTGACCCCATAGCCTTGCAATCGCTTCACCCAGAATTGCGCTGCCTCGTCGAAATAGCTGCCCGGCAGGCTGCCGCCGCGCGCCACATCCTGCGCGACCGCCAGACAATAGCCCGCCTCCGCCGCCTGCGTCGGCGTTCCGAACAAATAACCGGGCGGAGCGGCAAACTGGCTTTTCCACGTCAGGAAAAACAGCACGGACAACGCACTGGCCGCCCCGATCCCCACCAGCCACCAAAGCCAATGCGGACCAGTCTCGTCTGCATAATGATGATCGACTTCCTGCATGGGATACTCCGGTTTCTCATGCAAATCAGAGCACGACTCCCTTAAAAAAACACTGAAACCGCGCATAAAAACGCCCGCCGTCCTGCGACAGCGGGCGCTGAAAGCACTCGGAAGCGCCGTCAGTCGAGAGTTTCAAGCACATCCTTCAGCGTGCCGATCAACTGGTCGATATGGGATTTCTCGATAATCAGCGGCGGCGACATGGCGATGATGTCACCCGTCGTGCGGATCAGGATGCCCTTCTCATAGGCTTGCAAGAAGGCGTTGAAGGCGCGCTTCGTCGGCTCGCCCGCGATCCCCTCAAGCTCGATCGCGCCGATCAGTCCCTCGTTGCGGATGTCGATCACATGGCGCGTGCCTTTCAGCGAATGCAGCGCGTCCTGCCAATAGGGCGCCATCTCGGCGGCACGCTCGAACAGCCCCTCTTCGCGATAGGTCTCCAGCGTCGCGATGCCCGCGGCCGAGGCGATCGGATTGCCCGAATAGGTATAGCCGTGGAACAGCTCGATCATATGCTCGGGGCCGTTCATAAAGGCCTCGTGCACCGCGCCAGTGGTCAGAACCGCGCCCATCGGAATCACCCCGTTGGTCAGCCCCTTGGCGGTCGTCATGATGTCGGGCGTGACACCGTAATGCTGCGCCGCAAAGGCGCTGCCCAAACGCCCGAAGCCGGTGATTACCTCATCGAAAATCAGCAAGATGCCGTGCTTGCGGGTGATCTCGCGCAGCTTTTGCAGATAACCCTTGGGCGGTAGCAGAACGCCGGTTGACCCCGCCATCGGCTCGACGATCACGGCCGCGATGGTTTCCGCGCCATGCAGCGCGACAATCCGCTCCAGATCATCGGCCAGATGCGCGCCATGCGCGGGCTGGCCCTTCGACCACTGGTTTTCCGGCAGATGCGTGTGGGGCATGTGATCCACCCCCGCCAGCATCGGCCCAAAGACCTTGCGGTTATTCACGATACCCCCAACCGAGATGCCGCCAAAGTTCACCCCGTGATAGCCGCGCTCGCGCCCGATCAGACGGGTGCGCGCACCATCGCCCCGCGCCCGATGATAGGCAATCGCGATTTTCAAAGCCGTTTCAACGGATTCCGAGCCAGAGTTCGTGTAGAATACATGATCCATCCCCTCCGGCGCGATCTCGACCAGACGGTTCGCAAGCTCGAACGCAGCCGGATGGCCCATCTGGAACGCGGGTGCATAGTCCAGCTCTGCCGCCTGCTTCTGGATCGCCTCGGTAATCTTCGGGCGGCAATGGCCCGCGTTGCAGCACCACAGCCCCGCCGTGCCATCCAGCACCTCGCGCCCGTCAGTGGTGGTGTAGTGCATATCCTTCGCCGAAGCGAACATCCGCGGAGCCTTCTTGAACTGCCGGTTGGCAGTGAACGGCATCCAGAACGCGTTCAGGTCGTTCGGGGTTTTGCGGTCAAGCGCCATGTCTTTCTCCCTTTCGCCCGCCTTTTGACGGTGCATATTGCGCGCCCCGCACGGGACCATAGTGCAACACACGAGGCACGGCGCGCAGCCAAAACTCTGCCACAGCTGATCCAGAGCGTTGATCGCTGTCAAGCGCTCCTGTAACAAGAACCTCCCGAAAGGAACCGATCTTGTGACGCAAAGCCCGACCGACCACCCCCCCGCGCAGCCCGAAGGCCGCCCGATGACCCGCATCCAGAAGCGGAACCGCAAGGTCATTCTTGAGGCGGCGCTGGAGGTATTTTCGGCCAATGGCTTCCGTGGTTCGACGCTGGAACAGATTGCCTCGGCGGCGGGGCTGTCGAAGCCCAATCTGCTGTATTACTACCCGTCGAAAGAGGCGATCCATCTGGAGCTGCTGAACGGGTTGATGGACACATGGCTTGCGCCCCTGCGTGCGATGGACCCGGACGGAACCCCGCGCGACGAGATCATGCGCTACATGCGTCTCAAGCTAGAAATGAGCCAGCAGATGCCGCGCGAGTCGCGCCTCTTTGCCAATGAAATCCTGCAAGGCGCCCCGCGCATCGGCGAAGGGTTGTCGGGGGATCTGAAAACGCTGGTAGACGAAAAGGCCGCAATCCTCCGCAATTGGGCGGAACAGGGGCAGATCGCCCCCGTCGATCCCTACCATTTGATCTTTTCCATCTGGGCGCTGACTCAGCATTATGCCGATTTCGATGTGCAGGTTCGCGCGGTTCTGGGCGAAGGCCACGACCCCTATACCGAAGCGGGCAAGCATCTGGAGATGCTCTTCGAGCGGCTTTTGACCCCCTGAACGCCTGTTAACCATCCCTTTCGAAGCCAGACGGAAATTAACGCCCGCTTCACATTCAAGGCGCAGAATCGTCTTGGTGGGGGTGCTTCGAGCAAGGAGTTTGGGGATGGACCAGATTTCGGGCTTTTTGCCCCAGATTGGCTGGTCGCCGCTGCAAATGCCAGCGACACCTAAAAAACCTCCTGCCAGTACGGTGGAGCCCGCGGCGAAGTCCGCAAATACCAAAGGAGGTCTGGGTGCCCAGGTGGACACACAGACATCGCAAGATCATGCCCAAGCCGCGCGTCTGTTGGAAACGATAGCCGCAGCGAGTGCATATGAGCTTGAAACAGACGGGACCGCGCAAACGGATGCGCCGATCGACCCTGAGGGGCCGACGGGGCCACCGCCGACTTTCGACGTCACACCTCTGGAAGCAGAGGCCGTGCGCCGTATGAGTGTGCCGAAAACGGTTGCCGAAATTCAGAACCAAAGCGATGCGGAGGACGCCCGGACGGTGCAGGCCAGCGACGACCCCGCGCCCGCGCGGCAAGGCGCGGCGGCTGAGCCGGATCGGGTAAATGGGGAAACTCCCCGGCTGGATCGCGCGAAACAGACCTCCGCTTCTGAACAGGCGCCGGTGTCGACCTCGCAATCCGGCACGGTCTGGAAATCTATCGGCGCCCCCGAACCGCATCAGATGGATCTGACGCGCTAGGCCGCAAAGCCGGATGCATGCGCATCTTTAGAACCGTGTCAGTCGACAACGGTCGCTGGTTGATACCCTGCGCCTTCGGGTGGCGGGGCTATCGGTCATGGAAATTCCTTTGCGCTTTCCGCTGGGTCAGTCGTTCCCGCTTTCCTCCGCCCGCGTGCTGGCGTATAACCGCCCGAGACCTTCGGCCCGATGCGGGCCTCATAAACATAAGCACCCTTGAGGATGGCATGACGAAAAACTCCCATGACAACGATGTCGCCTTCATCCAGGCACTGGCGGAACTGCTGAACAAAAATGACCTGACCGAGCTGTCCGTCGTGCGCGAATATGGCGAAGACGACAGCCTTGAGGTGCGCGTCGTCAAGCAGGCGACCGTGGTCCATGCGGCCCCCGCGCCGGTCGTGGCTGCCGCTCCGGTCGCAGCACCTGCGGCAGCGCCCGCTGCCGCCGCAGCACCGGCAGCAGCCGCAACCGAAGATCCGGCAAGCCATCCGGGCGCTCTGCCCTCGCCGATGGTCGGCACCGCCTATCTTGCGGCAGAGCCGGGCGCAGAGCCTTTTGTCAAGGTCGGCGCACAGGTCAAGGAAGGCCAGACCGTCCTGATCGTCGAAGCCATGAAGACCATGAACCACATTCCGGCCCCCAAAGCTGGCACTGTGAAGCGCATCCTCGTGGATGACGGCACGCCCGTAGAGTTCGGCACGACCCTGATGATCATCGAGTGAGGACGATCAGATGTTCGACAAGATCCTGATCGCCAACCGCGGCGAGATCGCGCTGCGCGTGATCCGCGCCTGCCGCGAGATGGGCATCGCCAGCGTCGCGGTCCACTCGACGGCGGATGCGGACGCGATGCATGTGCGTATGGCCGATGAAAGCGTCTGCATCGGGCCGAATTCCTCGACCGACAGCTACCTCTCGGTGCCCGCCATCGTTGCCGCGTGCGAGATTACCGGCGCGCAAGCGATCCACCCGGGCTATGGCTTCCTGTCCGAAAATGCGAATTTCGTGCAGATTCTCGAAGATCACGACATCACCTTCATCGGCCCGTCTGCCGCCCATATCCGCATCATGGGCGACAAGATCACCGCCAAGGAAACCGCCATGAACCTTGGCATTCCGGTGGTTCCTGGCTCGGCCGGAGGCGTTCCAGATTTCGAGACCGCCAGAAAAGTCGGCGCCGAAATCGGCTATCCGCTGATCATCAAGGCGACGGCTGGCGGCGGTGGCCGTGGCATGAAAGTCGCCAAAGACGAGAGCGAGCTGGAAATCGCCTTCCGCACCGCACGTTCCGAGGCCAAGGCCGCCTTCGGCAATGACGAGGTTTATATGGAGCGTTACCTCCAGAAGCCGCGTCACATCGAAATTCAGGTCTTCGGCGATGGCAAGGGCCGCGCGGTCCATCTGGGCGAGCGTGACTGCTCGCTCCAGCGCCGTCACCAGAAGGTCTTTGAAGAGGCTCCCGGCCCCTGCATTACGCCCGAGGAACGCGCGCGCATCGGCAAAATCTGCGCCGACGCAATGGCCGAGCTGAAATACATCGGCGCTGGCACGATCGAGTTTCTGTATGAGGACGGAGAGTTCTTCTTCATCGAGATGAACACCCGCCTTCAGGTGGAACACCCCGTCACCGAGGCAATTTTCGGCGTCGATCTGGTGCGCGAACAAATCCGCGTCGCCGCTGGCGAAGAGATGGAGTTCACGCAGGAAAACCTCAAGATCAACGGCGCCGCCATCGAAGTGCGGATCAACGCCGAGCGTCTGCCGAACTTCGCCCCCTGCCCCGGCAAGATCACCCAGTATCACGCTCCGGGCGGTCTGGGCGTGCGGATGGATAGCGCGCTTTATGACGGCTACAAAATCCCGCCCTATTACGACAGCCTGATCGGCAAGCTGATCGTGCACGGGCGCGACCGGAACGAAGCGCTGGCGCGCCTGAGCCGCGCCTTGGGCGAGCTGATCGTGGACGGTGTCGATACCACGGTGCCGCTGTTCCACCAGCTTTTGGCGGAACCCGACATCCAGCGGGGCGATTACTCGATCCACTGGCTGGAAAAATGGCTGGCCAAGACCTACGGCTAACCCCGAACGCCCCCGCGAAACGGGGGCGTTTTTCGTTGCGTTGATCTTCCCCTTCGGCTGCGCCATTCTGCGCAGGTGCGATAGCGAAGGAGCGGATATGTCAGATCGGTTAAGCCCCGAACTTCTGCTGTCGGGCTATGCGCAGGGCATCTTCCCGATGGCCGAAAGCCGCGAGGATACGCGTCTTTACTGGTTCGAGCCGCAGCAGCGCGGCATCATCCCGCTGGACGGCCTCCACATCTCCCGATCACTGGCGCGCAGACTGCGCAGCGGCGAGTATCGCGTCACGATCAACCGCGCCTTTCGCGCCACCGTCGAGGGCTGCGCCGCGCGCGAAGAAACATGGATCAACGGCCCCCTGTTTGCACTATATGACCAGCTTCACGCCGCAGGCTTTGCCCATTCGCTGGAGGTCTGGCGCGCAGGCGAACTGGTGGGCGGCATTTTCGGGGTCACTCTGGGTGGTGCCTTCTTTGGGGAAAGCATGTTTTCGCGCACGACCGATGCGTCAAAAATCGCGCTGGTTCATACGGTTGACCGGCTGCGCCGCGCGGGGTTCACGCTGTTCGATACGCAATATCTGACACCGCACCTGGCGTCCTTGGGCGGGATCGAGATTCCGCGCGACAACTATAAGAACTGGCTGGCCGAGGCGCTGCAAATCGACGCGGATTTCGCCGCACCCGCGATTGATGATGCCTATTCGGTCTTGCAGCGGATGACCCAGACGTCATAGCGCTGATGATCCACCGCCGAAAGCGCCGGGCTATCCGCGATCATCCAGCCGGAAAACACCGGGGCTGCGTCTTTTTCCTCAACCGTCACAAAGGCATAGGCGTTCGAAGACGGATCGGAGGGCGGATAGCGGCAGGCGTCCAGCGTGATGCGGATTTGCCCATAATCAACCGATTGCCCGATCGCGAGTTCGATGTCCGCTGCCGTGCCCGCAACCTTGTCGAGGCCGCGCAAAACAGCCGCCCCGGCATCGGCCAACCCCGAAGGGGCATCCTGCGCCAGCGCGGCTCCTGCCGAAAGCGTAGCAACCAAAGCAACAACCAGACGCATCACTGACCCTCTTCCGACGACCCGCCGGCGAATTTCATCATCAACGACAGCACCGAGACCGCACCCTGCGTGTCCAGAATCTCGTCCCCCGCTGCGAGGTTATCCAGACTTCCGCCGGGAACAATCTCGACGAAGGCGCCGCCAAGAAGCCCCTCGGACGCAATTGCAATGGCGGAATCTTCGGGCAGGATCACATCGTCACGCAGCGAAACTGTCGCATCGGCGAAAAAGGTTTGCGGGTTGAGGGAAAGCTCCGTCACCGTGCCGATCTTGACCCCCGCCATGCGCACATCTGTGCCAACCGTGACCCCCTCGACCGAGCGGAACGAGGCGCGCAGCGGATATTGCCCGCCCGTGCTACCGAAATCTTCGCCCTTCGAGGCCCAGACCAAAAAGCCAAGCGCCACCGCAAGAACGGCAGCGCCAGTCAAAATCTCTGCACGAGGTTCGCTCATATGGCCTCCGCCTTATTCAGGCTGCCAAGCCTCGTAATCGCGGCGTTGCGCAGGCACGGCCTGACGCAGCGAACCCGCCGGAGCAAAGGCCGCAGCCGTGCCGGTCATGTTATCCTGATGCGGAAGTTCCCACGATTTATGGGCCAGCGGTGCCTTGGTCGGCGGCTCGTCATAGGTGAAGTGGATCCAGCCGTGCCAATCGGGCGAGATTCGCGAAGCCTCGACCTCGCCGTTATAGATCACCCAGCGGCGCTTACCGTCGCGGGTCTGGTAATAGACGTTGCCCTGCGCATCTTCGCCGACCTTCACGCCCTTGCGCGCGGTAAAGATTTGGGTGCCAAGGGTCTGGCCATTCCACCAGGTCAAAAGGCGAAGCAGGAATTTCATGTCTATCCTCCGCAGGCAATTCCCCCTCCTTATAGCGAAGGAGCGCCAAAGGTCCAGTGCCAGAAGCGCGCAGTTCCCCCGCTTGAGCAGCCAAATCCGGCGGCAATCGCGGATATTCGCGAGAGAGGCTTCGCGCGACGATCAACATGCGGGGAATCACCTCTGCCTCTGTTCTCCAGAAACGAAAATGCGGACCCGAAGGTCCGCATCATTCGCAGCACAATCCGGGGGGTTTAGCCCGCCGATTTCGGCTCTTTTTTCTTGTTCTCGGCGTAGATCAGGAGCGGCTTGACCTCGGACGCATCGACAGCCTCTTCGTTGACCACGACCTCCTCAACGCCTTCCATGCCCGGCAGTTCGAACATGGTATCGAGAAGAATATCCTCCATGATCGAGCGCAACCCGCGCGCGCCGGTTTTCCGCGCGATCGCACGCTTCGCGATGGCCTTGAGCGCGTCATCGGTGAAGCTCAGCTTCACGCCTTCGATGTCGAAGAGGCGCTGATACTGCTTGACCAGGGCGTTTTTCGGCTCGGTCAGGATGGTCACCAGCGCTTCGGCATCCAGATCCGTCAGCGTCGCGATCACCGGAAGGCGCCCGACAAATTCCGGGATCAGGCCGAATTTCAATAGATCTTCGGGTTCCAGCTCTTTGAACAGCTCGCCCACGCCGCGGGAATCGGGCTCTTTCACATCGGCGCCAAAGCCGATGGCCGTGCCTTTGCCACGCTGCGCGATGATCCGGTCCAGCCCCGCGAAAGCACCGCCACAGATGAACAGGATGTTCGTCGTGTCGACTTGCAGAAATTCCTGTTGCGGATGCTTGCGCCCGCCTTGCGGCGGAACCGAAGCCACTGTGCCTTCCATGATTTTCAGAAGCGCCTGCTGCACCCCCTCGCCCGAGACATCGCGGGTGATCGAGGGGTTGTCCGATTTGCGCGTAATTTTATCGACTTCGTCGATATAGACGATGCCGCGCTGCGCACGCTCGACGTTATATTCGGAGGCTTGCAAGAGCTTGAGGATGATGTTCTCGACATCCTCGCCCACATAGCCCGCTTCGGTCAGCGTCGTCGCATCCGCCATCGTAAACGGCACATCCAGAATCCGCGCCAGCGTCTGCGCCAGCAGCGTCTTGCCGCAGCCCGTCGGGCCGATCAGCAGGATGTTCGACTTCGCCAGTTCGATATCCGATTTCGAGCCGTGATTGAGGCGTTTGTAGTGGTTATGCACCGCCACCGCGAGCACGCGCTTGGCGTGCTCCTGCCCGATCACATAATCGTCCAGCACCTTGCTGATGTCGCGCGGCGTCGGCACGCCATCGGTGGTTTTCAGCCCCGAAGTCTTCGTTTCTTCGCGGATGATATCCATGCACAGCTCGACACATTCATCACAGATGAACACCGTCGGACCCGCAATCAGCTTGCGAACCTCATGCTGGCTCTTGCCGCAGAACGAACAATAGAGCGTGTTCTTGCTGTCTGAGCCGGAATTATTCGCCATGTCTTTCCTCTGCGCCTGACCGGGCTTGCCGGTGCGGTTTGGGTGAGCCTTTGACCGAAGTCTAAGTCAGGCCCACCGTCACCTCAATGTCAAAATGCCAAAGCCGTTAAGCTGGCTTATTTATCGCCTTCACGCGGGCGGCTTTCGAGAATCTCGTCGATCAGCCCCCAGTCCTTGGCCTCTTGCGCCGACATGAAGTTGTCGCGTTCAAGCCCGGCCTCGACGGTCGCGTAATCGTTACCCGTGTGTTTTACATATATTTCGTTCAGACGGCGTTTCAGCCCCTCAACCTCGCGGGCGTGGATCATGATATCCGTCACCTGCCCCTGATAGCCGCCCGACGGCTGGTGCACCATCACGCGCGAGTTGGGCAGCGAGAAGCGCATCCCCTTTTCGCCCGCCGTCAGCAAGAGCGACCCCATCGAGGCCGCCTGCCCGATCACCAGCGTCGAGACCTTCGGCTTGATATATTGCATCGTGTCATAGATCGACAGGCCCGAGGTCACGACACCGCCTGGGCTATTGATATACATAGCGATTTCCTTGGTCGGGTTTTCCGCTTCAAGGAACAGAAGCTGCGCGCAGATCAGCGTCGACATCCCGTCATGCACGGGGCCGGACAGGAAAATGATCCGCTCTTTCAGGAGCCGCGAATAAATGTCGTAGGCACGCTCGCCGCGCGAGGTCTGTTCAACGACCATCGGCACCAGCGTGTTCATATACAGGTCGATCGGATCTTTCATCGCTGCCCTTTCCAGAATCTGTCTGCGACCATCCATAGCCGCAGAACTTTACTCAAGTCTTAGTGTCGTGGGACGCGGCCTTCAAGGGCAGCATTTTTATTGCGGCTTGGCGACAGGGATTAACTCAGACGAAAGAGTCTGCTCGCTAACGTCTCTCCGTTCAATGCCTCACACGGATTCTCGGAAGACATGCGCGCCACAGGACACAGACAGCCCAACCTATCCCTTCGGCCTGTTGGCGGCACAGCCAAAGCCATGCCTCTTTGCAGTCCGCTCACCATCCATACAGACTGGAGCCTCCTATGACCGGGACCAACGCGTCGAAGATTTCGTTTTTTCACTCGGTATTCATGCGCTCCACGCTGATCGTTTTCATCTGCACGCTCTGCGTCACCGGCATGTTGACCTTGCTTAATTTCAGCAGTTCTAAAGAAGCGGCCTTTGCCACCGCGCACGAGCGGCTGACCCGTTCCACCTCCGACCTGACAGGGCTGATCATTAGTCCGCTGCGCTTTTCCGCGCCAGACCGCGGCGCACAAGTTCTGGCCGAAATGATGACAAATCTCGGCGGAGAATCGACCGGTGCGATCATTCTCGACAAGACCGGAGAGGAGTTTGCCGCGTCAGTTCCCGATAGCGGCGCGTCTCAGCTGATGTCGCTCGCGCAGACCGCCTATAAAGAAATCGAAGCGCAAACCGATATGGCGACGCTCTCTTACGCCATGCCCGCGCTCAGCAATGACGGCACCCTCCTCGGAGTTGTCGCAATGGAGTGGTCTTCGGAACTGGCGACCGCCGCGCTGAAAGCCAGCCTGATAAAGGCGCTGTCGATCACAGCGGCTGTGTTCGTGGTTGCTCTGGCTGGGGCGGCATGGGTGTTCAGCGGTTCTATCGGGGCGCCGTTGCGCCGCGTCGCCCAAGCCGTCCAGGCTGTCCAAAACGAGGATTTTTCCGTTGAAATCAGGGGCCGTCGGCGCAAAGACGAGATCGGCATGATCGCGCGCGCGATCGAGGAATTGCGCGATTCGCTCAAAGCCTCGGCTGCGATAAACCGGCAGGCGAAGGTGAATTCGACCGCTCTCGACGCCAGCACGTCGGCCGTGATCCTGACCGGCAACGACCACCGCATCACCTATGTGAACGAGGCGGCGAGCCAGCTTTTACGCAAACACGAGGCGGCGCTGCACACAGTTCACAGCGCCTTTTCCGCCGACAATCTTATCGGATACCGCGCGGATGAAATTCTCTCCGCCGGCCCCCGCGCAGCCGGATCGCTTGACGCGGGTTCGTCGGACACGATCCGTATCGGCCAGCAACTCGAAAGCGGTTATCTCAGCGTCATGATCAATCCGGTCTATGACGAAAGCGGGCAAAAGATCGGGCATGTCTCCGAGTGGCGCGACCTGACTGACGAACAACGCAATGCCGCCGTGATCGACGCCATCCACCGCAACCAGCTTCGCATCGACCTGACACCGGACGCCCGCATCGACCTTTTGAATGCCGCCTGTGCGACACTTCTCGGCTCCTCACCAGAAGCACTGCTCGGCGTCAGTATGGCCGGTAAAATCCTGCATGAAGGCACGCCGGTGTGCCAGTTGATGTCCAATCTTCAACCGATTGTAGGGCGCTTCATCCTGTTGCTCGGCGGGCGCGAGGTGCAGCTCGAAGGCTCGGCAAACCCGATTCTCAACGACGAAGGGGAACTCACCCACTTTTGCCTCCTGGCCAATGATGTGACCGCGCAACAGGCCGCGCTCGACAAGCTGGATATCGAGCGCAAAACGATGGAAGAAGCTCAACGAAACGTCGTCGAAGCTCTGCGCGCCGCACTCGAGAAGCTCTCGAACGGTGATCTTGCCTCGTCCATCGACAGGGAATTCCCGCAAAGCTACGAGACCCTGCGCATCGACTACAACACCGCCACAACCAACCTTCTGTTTGCGATCAAACAGGTGCTCGACAACGCAAACTCGATCCGCAACGAGGCCGGCCAAATTGCTGCCGCCGCCGACGATATGTCGCGCCGGACCGAGCAGCAGGCGGCAACGCTGGAACAGACCGCCGCAGCGATGAACCAGTTGACGGCGGCCGTTCAATCCGCCGCCGACGGCGCCGACAGGGCTAATAAAATGGTGGCCGATGCCAAGTCACACGCCGAGACGAGCGGGAATATCGTCCGCGAAGCCGTCACCGCTATGGGCGAAATCGAAGACAGTTCGAACAAGATTTCGAAAATCACCAGCGTGATTGACGAGATTGCTTTCCAGACCAACCTTCTGGCCCTGAACGCTGGGGTAGAGGCTGCACGCGCAGGCGAGGCAGGTCGCGGTTTTGCCGTCGTCGCTTCCGAGGTGCGTGCTCTCGCCCAACGCTCCTCCGATGCCGCGCGTGAAATTGCAGGACTAATTTCCTCTTCCTCCAATCAGGTGAAGCGGGGGGTCGATCTGGTCGGCCAGGCTGGTGATGCCCTTGGCAGCATCCAGATTTCGGTAACGGATATTTTCTCGGTCGTGTCTGATATCGCGGTTTCGACACGCGAACAGTCAACCGGTCTCAACGAGATCAATTCCGCTGTGCACCAACTGGATCAGGTTACACAGCAAAACGCTGCGATGTTCGAACAATCCACAGCGGCGAGTCAGTCGCTCAACCGCGAAGCAAACATCCTGATTTCGACGATGGAGCAGTTCTCGCTTGGGAACGAGGCGCCGGACGGCGTGGGCACAGCAAGTTTCCGCTCGCAGCGGGAACCGGCATTTGCCGCGGCGACAAACGCCCCTCCCGCACAGCCGGTCGCGCCAGCGGCGAAGCGGCTCAGCTCGCTCGCTGTCAAACCGGACCCTGCAGAAGACGAGTGGGAAGACTTCTGATCCGGCACTTTACCGGATGCGCGCCACGCGCCAAGGGTGCATCCGGTTTCTGACCAGCCTCGCCCGACTTACCCGCGCCATGCCGCGCCCTGCGGGGGAACTATGCCCAACGCATCCACCGCGCGTGCAGCTATCTGACGGGTAAGATCTTCAACCGAGGCAGGTTTCAGATAAAAAGCCGGGACGGGCGGCATGATAACTCCGCCCATTTCCGTCACCGCCGTCATCGCACGCAGATGCGCCAGACTGAGCGGTGCTTCACGCGTGAGCAACACCAGCTTGCGCCGTTCTTTCAGCTGAACCGAAGCCGCGCGCGTCAACAGGTTGTCATCAAGCCCGATAGACATCGCCGCCAAAGACCGCATCGAACACGGTGCCACAATCATCCCCACCGCAGGAAATGACCCAGATGCAATGGTCGCGCCAAGATTACGGATGTCGTGAACCCGGTCGACCCGGGCCTGCAAATCGCGCAGAGCATCGGGCCCGAGTTCAAGCTCGAACGTGCGCTCCGCGGCAGGCGACACCACCAGATCAACCTCCAGCCCTGCGGCACCCAATATCTCGGCGCAATGACGCGCCAGTGCCGCACCGGATGCCCCCGACACCCCAAGAATAACCCGCGTCATTCGCCCCTCCCCAAACCATAGCGCGAGAGAATTTCCTCGGCGCGCGCCTCGTCTTTTGGATCCAGAGCCATCACCTGCCCCCATTCGCGCGTTGTCTCGGCCCCGAGTTTGGTCGTCGCATCAATACCCAGTTTGCCCGCCAGCCCCTCGCGCGGGGAGGCAAAATCAAGGTAGTCCATCGGGGTATGATCCAGCACCATGACATCGCGCGCAGGGTCCATCCGTGTGGCCATAGCCCAGACCACATCGTCCCAGTTGCGCACGTCGATGTCCTCGTCCACCACGACAACCATTTTTGTATAGCTGAACTGCGCCAGCATCCCCCATAGCGCCATCATCACGCGCCGGGCCTGCCCAGGATAGCGCTTGGCGATCTGAACCACCGCCATCCGGTAAGAGCACGCGGCGGGCGGCAGCCAGAGATCACGCACCTCGGGGATTTGCGAACGGATCACCGGCAGCGCCAATTCGTTAAACACCTCGCCAATCACCGAAGGCTCATCCGGCGGGCGCCCCGTGATAGTCGTCAGGTAAAGCGGATCTTTGCGGTGAGTGATAGTCGAAACACGCATCACCGGAAACGGCTCGACCGAGTTATAATAGCCCGTGTGATCCCCGAACGGCCCCTCGGGCGCGGTCTCGCCGGGATGAATCCAGCCCTCAATCACGATCTCGGCTCGCGCGGGCACCATCAGCGGCACGGATTTCGCCCGCACCACCTCGGCGCGGGTGCCACGCAGCACGCCCGAAAACGTCAGCTCTGACACGTTTTCGGGCAAGGGAAGCGCGCTGGCCAAAAGCGTTCCGGGATCGCAGCCAAGCGCAATCGCAACCGGCATCGGTTCGCCTCGCGCGGCCCAGGCCCGCGCATGAGCCGCCCCGCCGCGATGCGCAAGCCAGCGCATGACAAGATGGTCGCGCCCGATCACCTGCGCACGATAAACCCCTAGATTATAACGAGAAAGTGCCTCGGGCGCGGCTTCGGGCGGGCGCGTCACCACGACCGGCCATGTAATCAGCGGACCCGCATCCCCGGGCCAGGGCGTCTGCACGGGCAGCATCCCAAGGTCGGGATCGTCATGCACCACCTCTTGCACGGGGGCGCGTTTCATCACCCGCGCCCGCGTCGAAAGCGCCGCCTTCAGCATCGGCCAGCGCGACAGCGCATCGCGCATCCCCTCGACCGGCGCGGGCGCGCGAAGCGCCGCCAGAAACTCTCCGAACTCGCGCACCCCGTCGGGGCGCACCCCAAGCCCCGCCGCCACCCGCTCGGGCGTCGCAAAAAGATTGGTCACAACCGGCATCTGCACTGGCGCGCCCGCAGCGTCACGCGCCGCATCAAAGCGCAAAACCGGCCCGCCGCGACGCAATGCCGCAACTTGCACAGCCGTCATTTCATGCCGGATCGAGACCGGATCGGACAGGCGCAACAGCCCGCCGTTTCCGGCATTCCAGTCAAGAAACGCCCGTAAATCCGCAAAAACAGGGAGGTCGCGCATTGTAAATCCTCGGGTTTGTCCCCTCTCCGCTAGCAGGCGCGCGGGGCGCGCATCATGACATAAGTCAATTTGCCTGCGCGCCGCAGCCGCTATCACCGATGCACCAATCCCGAGGATACGATGTCGACAACTCAGCTTGCACGCCTGCCCCGCGCACTGGCTTTGGCCCTTCGTCCGCTTCCGCTGGCCCCCCTGTCGCTGGCGCTGTCACAGCTTGCGCAGCGTATGGTTAACGCCCATCCCGGCCTGATGCGCCGGATGGGAGAGCACGCGGGCGCGCGCTTTCTTCTGGACCCGACCGACCTGCCCTTTACGCTGGAGGTCTGCGTGGACGGCGCGACGGTCCGCGCGCATCGTCGCACCGCCCCGCCTGACTATAACGCACGTATCGCGGGGCCACTGTCGGCCTTTCTGGCGATGATGCACGGCGCCGAGGACGGGGACGCGCTGTTCTTCTCGCGCGATCTGGTGATCGAGGGCGACACGGGCGCAGTTCTGGCCCTGCGCAACGCCATTGATGACAGCGAACTTGACCTTACCGAAGAGATTGCCGCGATCGGCGGCCCCGCGGGCGGTATTCTGCGCCGCGCTCTTCAACGCGCGGAGGCCCGCACGGGGCTTTCGCTTCACCGTATCGACCCGTTCGGAGCGAATATATGATGGAACTCGTCTGCCCCGCAGGAACCCCTGCGGCGCTGCGTGCGGCTGTCGAGGCTGGCGCGCATACCGTTTATTGCGGCTTTGCTGATGAAACCAATGCCCGCAACTTTCCGGGGCTGAATTTCTCGCGCGAGGAAATGGCCGAAAGCGTGGCTTACGCCCATGCGCGCGGATCAAAAGTTCTGTGTGCAATCAATACCTTCCCGCGCGCGGGCGACGAAGACCTGTGGCACCGCGCGGTGGCTGACGCGAAAACGGCGGGCGTGGATGCGGTCATTCTGGCGGATACGGGCTTGCTTGCTCATGCGGCCGAGACCCACCCGGACTTGCGCCTCCATCTGTCGGTGCAGGCGGCGGCGGCCAACCCGGACGCAATCAACTTTTACGCCGAGGCCTTTGGCGTGAAACGTGTCGTCCTGCCCCGCGTCCTCACCGTGGCCGAGATCACCGCGATCAACCGCGAAATCGACGTCGAGACTGAGGTTTTCGTCTTTGGCGGGCTGTGCGTTATGGCCGAGGGGCGCTGCTCGCTGTCGTCCTATGCGACGGGGCGCTCGCCCAATATGAACGGCGTGTGCTCGCCTGCCTCGCATGTGGTTTACTCTGAGGAAGGGCCGGAGCTGGCCGCGCGTCTGGGGGGCTTTACCATCCACAAAACGCCGAAATCCGCCGCCGCGCCCTATCCGACGCTCTGCAAGGGCTGCTTTACCTCGGACGAACAGACCGGCCACATTTTCGAAGATCCGGTCAGCCTTGATGCGACGCATCTGATCCCTGCGCTGGCAAAGGCCGGGGTTTCCGCGCTGAAGATCGAGGGCCGCCAGCGGTCGCGCGCCTATGTGGCGCAGGTTGTGCGCACCTTCCGCGCCGCGGTCGAGGCTCAGGCCGCAGGCCGCCCGTTGCCCGAAAGCGCGCTTTCCTCGCTCACCGAAGGGCAAGCCGCCACCACCGGCGCCTATGCCAAGACCTGGAGGTAACGCCCAATGGAGCTGTCCGTCGGACCCAACCAGTTTTTCTGGAACGCCGAAACCGTGCGCGGTTTTTATGAAACCCTGGCCGAAGCCCCCGTTGCGCGGGTCTCGTTGGGCGAACTGGTCTGCTCGAAACGCCTGCCGTTTTGGGCCGATGAGATCCCCCACGCCATTGAGGTGCTGCAAGCGGCAGGCAAAGAGGTGGCGCTGACCACGCTTGGCCTGATTACGCTCAAACGCGAGCGCGCACAGACGGCGGATTTGCTGAATACTGGCGTCACAATCGAGGTAAACGATCTTTCGGCGCTGGCCCATATTCCGGTCGGCACGCCCTTCTGGGTCGGCCCGCTGGTCAATGTCTATAACGAGGGCACGGTGCGGTTTCTGGCCAAACGCGGTGCGACGCGCATCTGCCTGCCGCCCGAATTGCCGCTGTCGTCGATTGCGGTTCTGGCGCGTGCGGGGCGCGAGGCGGGCGTCGCGATCGAGGTTTGGGGGCATGGCCGCCTGCCGCTGGCGATCTCGGGGCGGTGCTATCACGCGCGTCTGCATGACCGCGCCAAGGATAACTGCCAGTTCATCTGCGAGGCCGACCCCGACGGGCGAGACGTGGACACTCTGGACGGGCAAAAATTCCTGGCGGTGAACGGGGTGCAGACGCTCAGCCAAAGCACCGCCAGCATGGCCCACCAGATCGAGGCCTTGCGCGAGGCGGGCGTTTCCGCACTGCGCCTGTCGCCGCAAACGGGCGATTTCAACGCAATTTGCGCGGGCTATGCGGCGCGGATTGCAGGCGAAATCGACGCAGCGGCGCTGATCTCCGATCTGGTGCCGCGTGTTCCCGGCGGGCGCTTGTCGGACGGGTTTGTGCAAGGACCATCCGGCGCCAACTGGTCCGCCGCCTGAAACGAAAGGGGCGCCAAGACAGGCGCCCCATCCCTTAGCTGATCCGCGCGCCCGTCTGGGGCGAGAAGAAGCTCGCCTTTTCCAGATCGAAGGCCAGATCCAGCACCTCGCCATGCTGCGCGCTGGTCTCGGCATGAAGCCGCGCCGTCACCTGCCGCCCGCCAAGGCGCGTCAGCACATAGGTATCCGCGCCCGCAGGTTCGACCATATCGACAAGGCAGGCGCCCGTCTGCACCGCCTCGCCCGCGCGGAAACCGACCTCGGCGATGTCCTCGGGGCGCACGCCCATGATCACCTCACCCGTCAGCCCGTTTTGCGGCACATGCAACTCGATCGGCTCCATCCCGTCGCGGTCGATCCGCAGCACAGAACCCGTGCCATTGGCGCGCGCCTCGGCGGGGATCAGGTTCATCGGCGGCGAGCCCATGAAATCGGCAACAAAGGTATTGGCGGGGCGATTATAGATCTCGGCAGGCGTGCCGATCTGCTGGATCACGCCGCCCTTCATCACCACGATCTTCGTCGCCAGCGTCATCGCCTCGATCTGGTCATGCGTCACATAGACCATCGACGCATTCAGACGCTGGTGCAACTTCTTGATTTCAGAGCGCATTTCAACGCGCAGCTTGGCGTCCAGATTGGACAGCGGCTCGTCGAACAGGAACAGCGCCGGATCGCGCACCAAGGCGCGCCCCATCGCAACCCGCTGCCGCTGACCGCCCGAAAGCTGCCCCGGCTTGCGGTTCAATAGCTGCTCGATCTGGAGCTGCGCGGCAACCTCGGCCAGCTTTGCATCCTGCGTCGCCTGATCGACCCCGCGCACCTTCATCCCGAAGGTGATGTTCTTCGCAACCGTCATCGTCGGGTAAAGCGCGTAGGACTGGAACACCATCGCAATGTTGCGGTCCTTGGGGCTGACATCGGTCATGTCCTTGCCCGCGATATGGATCGCGCCGCCGCTGATCTCTTCCAGACCGGCGATGCAATTCAACAGCGTGGACTTGCCGCAGCCCGAGGGACCGACGAGCACAAGAAACTCGCCCGGCTCGATCGAGACATTGATGTCTTTCAGGATCTCGACGGACCCGTAGTTTTTGTAGAGGTTCTGGATATCAAGGATCGGAGCCATGGGTATCAGCCTTTCACGGACCCGGCGGTCAGGCCGCGGATGAAATATTTGCCAGCGACGACGTAAACGAACAGCGTCGGAAGGGCGGCGATGATCGCGGCGGCCATATCGACGTTGTATTCCTTTACCCCGGTCGTGGAGTTGACGATGTTATTGAGGGCAACCGTCACCGGCTGCGACCCCGCCTGCGAGAACGACACACCAAACAAAAAGTCGTTCCATATCTGGGTGAACTGCCAGATCACGGTCACGGTGATGATCGGCAGCGACAGCGGCAGGAAGATCGACCAGAAGATGCGGAAGAACCCTGCCCCGTCGACCTTGGCGGCGCGCACCAGCTCATGCGGGATGGTGACATAGTAGTTACGGAAAAACAGCGTGGTAAAGCCAAGCCCGTAGACCGTATGCACCAGGATCAGCCCCGGGATCGTGCCCGACAGATGCATCAGCCCCAGCATCTTTGCCATCGGCAGCAGCACCACCTGAAACGGGATGAAGCAGCCAAACAACAAGAAGGCGAAGAACAGGTTGGCGCCCCGGAAATTCCACTGCGCAAAGACATAGCCATTCAGCGCGCCGATCAGCGTCGACAGCATCACCGAGGGCACCGCCATCAGCATCGAGTTCCAGAAATAGGGCTGCAAGCCTTCGCATTTGATGCCCGAGCACGCGCCCGACCACGCGGTTTTCCACGCGTCGAACGTCACCTCACGCGGCAGCGCTACCAGTGAGCCTGTGCGGATTTCATCAAGGCTTTTGAGCGAGGTCGTGACCATCACGAAAAACGGCAACAGGTAGTAGATCGCGAACAGCACGAGGATCGTATAAAGCCCCCAGCGAAGCGCGATACGAAGCGCCAGCGATCCGGCAGAGCGGTCGCGGGGCTGGACAAAGCTGGTCTCAGTCATGTTTCGCCCTCAGCTCGGAATAAAGATAGGGAACGATGATGGCGAAGACGACGCCCATCATTACCATCGCGGAACTGGCCGCCTGCCCGATGTCTCCGCGCGAAAACGCCATCGCATACATGTAAGTCGCAGGCAGATCGGTCGCGTAGCCCGGGCCACCTCCGGTCAGCGCGATCACAAGGTCAAAGCTCTTGATCGCAAGATGGGCCAGCACGATGAAGGCCGACAGGAAAATCGGCGCCATCGAGGGGATAATGATTGCGCTATAGATGCGCCAGCTCGGGATGCCATCGACCTGGGCGGCCTTGATGATCTCGCCATCGACCGAGCGAAGCCCCGCCAGAAACAGCGCCATCACAAAGCCCGACGCCTGCCAGACCGCCGCCATCACGACCGTGTAGATCGCGTAATCGGGGTTCACCAGCCAGTCGAACTTGAAATCGGGAAAGCCCCAGCCCTGCACCATCGCCTCAAGGCCCAGTCCGGGGTTCAGGATCCATTTCCACGCCGTGCCGGTGACGATCATCGAAAGCGCCATCGGATAGAGGTAAATCGTGCGCAGCGCACCTTCGATGCGGATTTTCTGGTCCAGAAAGATCGCCAGCGTCAGGCCAAGGATCATCGCGACGCCGATGAACAGCGCGCCGAACAGAAAGAGGTTGCTCAGCGCGGTATCCCAGCGGGGCGAGCTGAACAGGCGGGTGTATTGGATGATCCCGTCGACCTCGTAGCGCGGCATCAGCTTGGAGCGGGTGAAGGAAATCCACGCGGTCCAGCCGATGAAGGCGTAGACGAAAAGCACAACCGCGACAAATGTCGGGGTCAGCACGATCTTGGGGACATGGCGGGCAAGCCAGTCGGACATCAAAGCCTCCCGGTTTCGGGCAAAAAGGGGGCCGCCCGAAGCCTTTGCAGGGTCTTCGGGCGGCCTGTTGATTGGGTTACATCGAGTTCGCGACAGCGTCGGCCAACATCTGAACCGCCTCATCCGAGGACATGTCAGAGTTGAAATGCGCCGTCACAACATCGGTGATCGCGCCCGCCTGCGCGCCGCGCAGCGCCATGCCGTGTGCGTAGGACGGCAGCAGCGAGCCATCCGCCGACGACGACGCCATATCCGCCGCCGAAGTCTTGGCGCAGCTGTCGAACTTATCCAGCGAGACGTCCGAGCGAACCGGGATCGAGCCTTTGTTCAGGTTGAAGGTCTCCTGGAACGAGGGGCCGACGATCAGCTCTGCCAGCAGGTCCTGACCGGCTTTCTTGTCGTCACCTTCGACGTTGAACATCGCAAAGCTGTCGACGTTATACAGATAGCCGTTGCCCGGCGTCGATCTGCACAGGAAGTCCTTGCCCGGCTCTTTGCCCGCGGCCAGAAACTCGCCCTTGGCCCAGTCGCCCATGATCTGGAATGCGGCCTCGCCGTTCATCACCATCGCGGTCGCAAGGTTCCAGTCACGGCCCGAGAAGTTCGCGTCCACATCGCCGCGCAGCTTGCGCATCTGGTCGAAGACCGCCTTCATCGTGTCCGAGGTCAGCGCGTCATGGTCCAGATCGACCAGCGCTTTCTTATAGAACTCGGCGCCGCCAAGACCCAGAACAACGGTCTCGAACACGGTCGCGTCTTGCCACGACTGGCCACCATGCGCGAGCGGCGTGATGCCAGCGGCCTTCAGCTTGTCGGCGGCTGCGTTGAACTCGTCCCAGGTGGTCGGCATCTCGATGCCGTTTTGCTTGAGGATGTCGGCATTCGCCCAGATCCAGTCGACGCGGTGCACGTTGACGGGGGCTGCGCACCAATGGCCGTCGCATTTCATATGGCCCGCGATCGAGGCGGGCAGGACATCAGCCCAGTGCTGCGCTTCGGCAACCGAGGAAATATCGGCCAGAACGCCCTCTTCATACCATTCCTGAATTGCCGGACCCTTAAGCTGCACAGCCGTCGGCGCATTGCCTGCCAGAACGCGCGCGCGCAGCGCGGTCATCGCGGCATCACCACCGCCACCGGCGACCGGCATGTCGGTCCATGCACCGCCGCGCCCGGCGAATTGCTGTTGCAGCACGGCGACCGATTTTGCCTCGCCGCCCGAGGTCCACCAGTGGAGCACTTCCGCCTGCGGGCCAGCAGATGCGGCAACCGCGTTCAGCGAAAAGACGGAAATGGCCGCCAGAGCAGTCATGTGTTTCATGGAAATCCTCCCAGATTTTTCAGCCACTCTCCTCCAGAGCGGCGATGCCCTATACTGGCGGCACGCGGGCGGAAGGGACAAGCCGTCACAAACACGCCAGGGGCCGCAAAATGTGCGATTTCCGGGGGTTCTGTTACACGTTGTTACAAGCGGTTCCCGATTTGCCACCGGACGTGCAATATGCCCCCAAATGCTCGGAGAGGGAGGCTCCATGACGATTCCGCGGCTCTTGATAGTCGATGACGACGCCGAGATGCGCGCCATGATGGTGCAGTATCTTCAGCGGCAGGGGTTTATCGCCCTGCCCGCCTCGACCGAGGCCGAAGTGCGCGCGCGCATAGATACGGGCCGCATCGACCTGATCTTGCTTGATGTGATGCTGGGCGATGAGAACGGCATCGAGATTTGCGGGCGGCTGCGCGCCGAACAGGATGTGCCGATCATTCTGGTCTCGGCGCTGTCCGCCGATCCGCAGCGGATGGCAGGTTATGAGGTCGGCGCGGATGACTATATCGCCAAACCCTTCAACCCCGATTTGCTGACCGCGCGGGTGCGGGCCGTTCTGCGGCGCGGGCGGCGGGCGTCGTCGCTTAGCTACCGGCGCAGCAATGGCCTGTGGCAATTCGGCGGCTGGCGCTATGATGGCAAACGCGACGAGATCACCGCGCCGGGCGGGTTCGAGGTGGCGCTCTCACGGCGCGAAACCGCGCTTTTGAAGGTGTTGCTGGCCAATCCGTTCATCCCGCTGACCCGCGAGGAAATCGCAACCGCGCTGGACGATGGCGAGGACGCCTCAAGCGAGGCGCAGGGTCGCGCGATTGACGTGCTGGTCGGGCGGCTGCGGTCGAAAATCGAGGCCAACCCGAAGGTGCCGCAGATGCTGCGGACCGAGCGCGGCGTCGGCTATATCTTCGCTGTCGATGTCACCCGCGACGGGGATTAGGATGCGCACACGCCTTTCCATGCGCGCCTGGGGCGGGGTTTGGGCAGGCGGCGCCTTTGCCGCAACCCTTGGCGCCGCCGCGATCTGGGCTGGCTCGCAAATGGCGTGGCAGGCGCATCTGTCCCGCGCGGCACAAGCGGGGGCGGGGCTTTATGCCGCGCTTGAATATGGAGCTGCGCCACCAAGCGGGCTGTATCTGGTGGCGCTTGCGCCCGAGGCGGCGGCACAGGCCGATGCAGGTGCTTTCGCGGCGCTCAAAGGCGCGCCCCACCCGACGCTTGTCACCCATATCCCCGTGCGCACCCCCACCGGTATCGGCGAGATTTCGACGGCGGGCCTGTCGCTCGCGGTGCTGTCGGACGAGCTGCAATACCCCATCGCGCGGCTCGAAGTTCCGGGCCAAAGTTCTGCGCAAGACCAGCTTGGCGCGGTTGCGATGTTGCTTGCCAGCTATTGCGCCGATCCGATGGTTCTGGCGCGCACCGACACGGGCGCGTGGTTCCGTATCGAGGGCGAAGCGATCTGGGGCTGTGCCGCAGCCCCCGCCGATCAGCGCCTCTGGGCGGTGGCTCTGGCGCTGGCGGCGCTGGCGCTCATTTTCGTCAGCATCGGCGACACCTCGCAGCGTTTCCGCCGCTTTGCCAACGAGTTACGAGACCGCCACCGCCACGGCGGCCCCGAGCATTACGCCACCCAAGGCCCGGCCGAGCTGGACGACATGGCCCACGCGATCAACTCACATCTCGAACGCGAGCGCGCGCTTTTGGAAAAACGTGCGATGGTTCTTTCAGGCGTCAGTCACGATCTGGGCACGCCCGCCACCCGCCTGCGTCTGCGCGCCGCCCTGATCGAGGATGCCTCGCTGCGCGACCAGTTCGCGGGCGACATCGACCGCATGGCCGAGATGATCGAAAGCGTGCTGACCTATACACGCTCCGAGATGAATATCGAGGCGCCGCGGCAGCTTTCGCTCAGCGCGCTGGTCGAGGCATTGGTCGCCGATTATCAGGACGCCGGCCAGCCGGTCGAGTTCGACCCCGACGCCGCCCCCCCTGAAACAGGCGCCAGCACCGTCTTCACCAGTTGGCAGGCGCGCGTCACCATGCCCGAAAAGCGCCGCATCCTGATGTCTGCGCGCCCCCTCGCGCTGCAACGCGCAATCACCAACCTGATCGACAACGCGTTGAAATACGGGCGCCGCGCCCATGTCCGGCTCGAGGCCACTTCGGAGATGGCCTCGATTTTGGTCGAGGACGAGGGCGGGCGCGGGCGCGCGGACGAGATGGCCGCGCTTCTGGCGCCCTTCCGGCGCGGCGACGGGACCGAGGCAATCAAAGGCTATGGGCTTGGCCTGACGATTGTGTCAACAATCGCGGAACAGCACGGCGGCAGCCTGAGCTTTGAGCCATCAGACCACGGGCTTCGGGCGCGGCTTGATCTGCCCCGCGCCTGAGAAAAAGGAGACCCCATGCGGATCGGCATTATCGGAACCGGAACCATCGCCAGCGCAGTGGTGCGCGGGATTGCGAACGACGGCCATCAGATTACCGTCTCGGAACGCAGCGCGGCCAATGCGCAGGCGCTTGCGGCCGAGTTCGACAGCGTGAGCATCGCCAGCAATCAGGGCGTCATCGACCAAAGCGATGTCGTTATCCTCGGGCTGATGGCCGAAGCCGCGGGCGATATTCTTGCCCCCCTCACCTTCCGCGCCTATCAGCAGGTGATTTCCCTGATGGCGGGTGCCTCGCTGGACGCGGCCGCAGCCCTTGTCGCCCCCGCCCAAGCGCGCGCGATCATGCTCCCGTTCCCCGGTATCGCCAAAGGTGGCTCGCCGATCCTGATGCTGGGCGACGAAACGCTGGTCGGACAGATTTTCGGCACGCGAAATCAGGTTATTGCCCTGCAAGACGCCGCCGAGCTAAACGCCTATCTTTGCGCGCAGGCCGTGCTGTCCCCCGCCGCGCGGATGGTCAGCGATGCGGCCAACTGGCTTGGCGCCCGCGTGTCGGACGTAGCCAAGGGCGAGGCATTCTTGCGGGTGCTGGTGGCGTCAAGCCTTGAGGGGGCGACGGCGGACGCACTGATTTCCGCGCTCAATACCGAGGGCGGCTATAACCAGCGCCTGCGCCTTCATATGGAGAACGCAGGCACCGGCGCAATACTGGCCGAAGGTCTGGATAAGCTGGAGCGCGGTTAAGCGTTAAACAGGAAGTGGAGGACGTCGCCGTCCTTCACCTCATAGGTTTTACCTTCGACGCGGAACTTGCCCGCCTCTTTCGCGCCCGCCTCGCCCTTACAGGCGACGTAATCATCGAAGCCCACGGTTTCGGCACGGATAAAGCCGCGCTCGAAATCGCCGTGAATGACGCCCGCCGCCGCCGGCGCAAGCGTGCCTTTGCGGATCGTCCAGGCGCGAGCCTCTTTCGGGCCGACGGTGAAATAGGTTTGCAGGCCCAGAAGTTCGTAGCCCGCGCGGATCAGACGGTCGAGACCGGCCTCTTCCAGCCCCATTTCGCCCAGGAACATCTCGGCCTCTTCGGCGTCCAGCTGGCTGATTTCTTCTTCGATCTTGGCGGAAATCACCACGGTCCCCGCGCCCTGTTCAGCGGCCATTTTCGCCACCGCGTCGGATTTCGAGTTGCCCTTCGCCGCGTTCGCCTCTTCGACGTTGCAGACATACAGCACCGGCTTCGAGGTGAGCAGTTGCAGCATATTCCACGCTTTGCGGTCGTCTTCGGACACCTGAACGGTGCGCGCGGGGCGGCCAGCCTCAAGCGCCTCTTTCGCCGCCATCAGCAGTTGTTCCTGCTCTTTTGCCTCTTTGTCGCCTGCTTTCAGCTTACGCACGAGGTTCGCGATGCGCTTTTCGACCGATTCAAGGTCCGCGATCATCAGCTCGGTCTCGATGGTTTCGGCATCGGCCACCGGATCGACGCGGCCTTCGACGTGGGTCACATCCCCGTCTTCAAAGCAGCGCAGCACATGGGCGATAGCGTCCACCTCGCGGATGTTGGCCAGAAACTGGTTGCCCAGCCCCTCGCCCTTCGAAGCGCCCTTCACCAGACCCGCGATGTCAACGAATGTCATGCGCGTCGGAATGGTCTCTTTCGAGCCTGCGATCTCGACCAGCTTGTCAAGGCGCGCGTCCGGCACAGCAACCTCGCCCACATTCGGCTCGATCGTGCAGAAGGGAAAGTTCGCCGCCTGCGCCGCTGCCGTTTTGGTCAGCGCATTGAACAGGGTCGATTTGCCAACGTTCGGCAGACCCACGATCCCCATCTTGAAGCCCATGATATTTCCCTCGATCCGACTGGTTTGGCGCCTCTTACGCGCGCGAAGGGCGCAAAGCAAGGCAAGAGGGCACGAGGGGATGCGCGCAGGCATTGATTTTCCCGCAATCATCGCGCAAACCGCTTTGTGGATATGCAGGGAGACCGCGATGACTCGGATCGACAAGAAATTTGCCGCGCTTAAAGCCGAAGGTAAAAAGGCCTTCGTCGCTTATATCATGGCGGGCGATCCCGATCTGGAGACCTCGGCCAGGATCATGGCGGGGATGCCGGGCGCGGGCGTCGATATTATCGAAATGGGGCTGCCCTTCACCGACCCTATGGCCGATGGCCCGACGATCCAGCTTGCCGGTCAGCGCGCGCTCGACAACGGTATGACGCTGGTGAAAACGCTGGCCCTGATCGCCGAGTTCCGCAAGACCGACACCACGACGCCGATCGTGCTGATGGGCTATTACAACCCGATCTACAGCCACGGGGTCGACCGCTTCCTGAAAGACGCAAGTGCTGCGGGTGTCGACGGGCTGATCGTCGTCGATCTGCCGCCCGAAGAGGACGAAGAGCTGTGCCTGCCCGCGCAGGACGCAGGCATCAACTTTATCCGTCTGGCGACCCCCACAACCGATGACAAGCGTCTGCCGAAGGTGCTGCAAAACACGTCGGGCTTTGTCTATTACGTCTCGGTCACGGGGATCACCGGCTCGCAGGCCGCACAAGCCACCGAAGTCGGCCCCGAGGTCGCGCGCATCAAAGCGGCAACCGATCTGCCGGTGATCGTGGGTTTTGGCATCACCACCCCCGAAGCCGCGCAAACGATTGCGGGCGTGGCGGACGGCTGCGTTGTCGGTTCGGCCATCGTCAAGGAAATCGGCGAGGGCAAATCGGCGGACGAGGTTCTGGCGCGCGTTGCGGCCCTTGCAAGCGGCGCGCATTCGGCCTGACCGCGCAAGCGATCAGGCCATTCGCTTCATCTCAGGATCGCTGGCAGGTTCAGCGCGTGCTCACGCGCGCAATCCTGCGCGATCTCGTAGCCTGCATCGGCATGGCGCATCACACCCGTTGCGGGGTCGTTCCAAAGCACACGCTCGATCCGCCGGTCGGCCTCGGCGGTGCCATCGCAGCAAATCACCATGCCCGAGTGCTGGCTGAATCCCATGCCCACGCCGCCGCCATGGTGCAGGCTGACCCAGGTCGCCCCTGACGCCGTGTTCAAAAGCGCATTCAAGAGCGGCCAGTCCGACACCGCATCCGAGCCATCCTTCATCGCCTCGGTCTCGCGGTTGGGCGAGGCGACCGAACCGCTGTCCAGATGGTCGCGGCCAATCACGACGGGCGCTTTCAGCTCGCCATTGCGCACCATTTCGTTGATCGCAAGCCCCGCCCGATGACGGTCGCCAAGACCGATCCACATGATCCGCGCGGGCAAACCCTGAAACGCGATGCGTTCGCGCGCCATGTCCAGCCAGCGGTGCAGATGGGCGTTTTCGGGGAACAGCTCCTTCATTTTGGCATCGGTCTTGTAAATATCCTCGGGGTCGCCCGAAAGCGCACACCAGCGGAACGGACCGATGCCACGGCAAAACAGCGGGCGAATGTAGGCGGGCACGAAGCCGGGGAAGGCAAAGGCGTTCTCCTGCCCCTCTTCCAGCGCCATCTGGCGGATATTGTTGCCGTAATCCAGCGTCGGCACGCCCGCGTTCCAGAAATCGACCATCGCGGCGACATGCGCCTTCATGCTGGCGCGGGCGGCCTTTTCCACCTCTTTCGGCGCGCTTTCCTGCCGCGCGCGCCACTCGGCCACAGACCACCCCACGGGCAGATAGCCGTGGATCGGGTCATGCGCCGAGGTTTGATCGGTCACAATGTCAGGCCGGCCATTGGGCATAGGTTCGCCCGCCTGCATCCGCCGCACGATCTCGGGGAAGACCTCGGCGGCATTGCCGATGAGCGCGACCGATTTTGCCTCGCCCGCCTTGGTCCAGCGGTCAATCATGGCAAGCGCCTCGTCCAGCGTATGCGCCTTTTCATCGCAATACCGCGTGCGGATGCGGAAATCGGCGCGGGTTTCATCGCATTCCACCGCCAGACAGCACGCGCCCGCCATCACCGCCGCCAAGGGTTGCGCGCCGCCCATGCCGCCAAGGCCCGCGGTGAGAATCCACTTGCCGCGCAGGTTGCCCGCATAATGCTGGCGCCCCGCCTCGGCAAAGGTCTCATAGGTGCCCTGCACGATGCCCTGCGTGCCGATGTAAATCCACGAGCCCGCCGTCATCTGGCCATACATCGCCAGACCCTTCTTATCGAGTTCGTTGAAGTGGTCCCAGGTGGCCCAATGCGGCACGAGGTTGGAGTTCGCAATCAGCACGCGCGGTGCATCCGCATGGGTGCGAAACACCCCCACCGGCTTGCCCGATTGCACCAGAAGCGTCTCATCCGCCTCCAAAGCGCGCAGGCTATCGCAGATCTGGTCGAAATCCTCCCAGGTGCGCGCCGCCCGCCCGATGCCGCCATAGACCACAAGTTCATGCGGGTTTTCGGCCACGTCGGGGTGCAGGTTGTTCATCAGCATCCGCAAGGGCGCCTCGGTGAGCCAGCTTTTGGCGCTGATCTCGGGGCCGGTGGGCGGAAAGATGTCACGGGTGTTATGGCGGGGGTTGGTCATGGGATTGGTCCTTTCGGCGCGTCAGGCGAGCAGGCGGCCCGCGATGATGTTGCGTTGAATCTCGGAGGAGCCCTCGTAAATGCGCATGATGCGCAAATCGCGGGCGTGGCGTTCGAGCGGAAAATCGCGGGTGTAGCCATAGCCGCCATGAATTTGCAGCGCTGCATCGGCAATGCGCCCGGCGGCTTCGGAGGCGAAAAGCTTGGCCTTCGAGGCGGCGGTGGTGAAGCGCAGATGCGCCTGACGCTGGCGCGCGGCTTCGTGGCCCAAAAGCTCGGCAGCGCTCAGATCGGTGGCCATGTCGGCCAGCATCCACTGAATACCCTGACGGCTGGCAAGCGGCGCGCCACCAATACGACGGCCCTTCGCCCAGTCTCGCGCGGCGGCAAGCGCGGCTCGGGCAATGCCCACCGCCATCGCTGCCACTTCCACGCGGCCATTGTCGAGCACCTGCATGGCGGTGCGAAAGCCCGACCCCTCGGCGCCGAGCCGGTTGGCATCGGGCACCAGCACGTCGAGATCCAACTCCCACACATGACCTCCGCGCAGGCCCATGGTCTGCTCCACCCGCCCCGGTGTCAGCCCCGGCGTGCCCTTCTCGACCACAAAGGCCGAAATGCCGCGATGGCCCGCCTCCGGGTCGGTCACGCAATAAATCACGATGAAATCGGCCACCCCGCCGTTCGAGATAAAGCATTTGCGGCCCTTGATCCGCCAGCCCTCGCCCTCGCGGGTGGCGCGGGTGCGCATGTCGGCCGGGTCGGAGCCGGCGTTCGGTTCGGTCAGGCCAAAGGCGCCAAGCAACCGCCCCTCCGCCGCAGCGGGCAAAAAGCGCGCGCGCAAGGCATCGTCGCCGCCGATCAACAGGCTGTCGGTGGCCAGATAATGCGCGGTCAGCGCCGATACGGTCGAGGCGCAGCCCCCCGCCACCGTGGCCACCGCCTCAAAGAGCGCATGGGCAGAAATTTCGGCCCCGCCCCAACGCTCTGGCAGATTGGCGCCCATCATTCCGGTCTCGGCCAAAGCCGCCAGTTGCGCGTGCACAAAGCTGCCGGTCTCGTCGGTGCTGGCAGCCTGCGGCACCAACACCTCGGTGGCAAAACGGGTGAGCGTATCGAGGAACATCCGCTCCTCGGCGCTCAGAAGATGGTCAAATTCCGTCATTTGTAGCCTCCGTCACAATGCCTGCGGCAATCAGCCCCTCGATCTGCGCCGCGCTCAGCCCCAGCCCGTCGAGCACCGCGCGGGTCTGCCCGCCAAGCGCCGGGGCGCCGGTGCTGGCAAGTGGCGCCGTGCCGTCAAAGCGGATCGGTTGGCCCACCACGGGCGCAGAGCCAAGCGCATGATGCGGCAGGGGCGTCACCAGCCCACGCGCGCGGGCATGGTCAGAGGCAAGCTGCGCGGCGAGGCTCAGAATTGGTGCCGTGGGCACTTCGGCCGCGCTGAGTGTCGCCACCACCTCGGCACTCGGGCGCGCCGAGGTCCAGCCCTCGATCAACGCACGCAGCGCGGGCTCATGTTTGGTGCGCAGCTCGTCAGTGGCAAAGCCCGGGTCATTCACGGCTTCCGGCGCGCCAATCACCGCGCAGAGCGCGGCAAACTGACGACTGCCGAGCACGGCAATGATCGCATGGCCATCGACGGTACGAAACGCGCCAAAGGGGGTGGAAAGCGGATGCCGGTTGCCCACCCGCTCCACCGGCGCCCCGGCGTAAAGATGCAGCGCATGGCTCGTGGGCAGCATCGCCACCAGACAATCGAGCATCGCCACATCGAGCGTGGCGCCCGCCCCATGCCGCCCACGCCCGACAAGCGCCGCCAGAATGGCAATCACCGCATAAAGACCGGCGGCAACGTCACCCAGAGCCTCGCCCACCTTGAGCGGGCCGCCGCCCTCTTCGCCGGTGGCCGCCATCCAGCCCGACATGGCCTGCGCCACAAGGTCATAGGCGGGCAGTCCCGAGGCGGGGCCATGCTGGCCAAAACCGGAAATCGAGCAGTAAACAAGGTCGGGGTTGGCCACGCGCAACGCCTCTGCCCCAAGGCCAAGCCGCGCCGCCACGCCGGGGCGGAAGTTCTCCACCACCACATCGCAGCTTGCCGCAAGATCGCGCGCCAGCGCCTGCCCCTCGGCGGCTTTCAGATCAACCACCACCGAGGCCTTGCCGCGGTTGGTCAGCGTGAACAGCGCCGACTGCCCGGCGGTAAACGGGCCGATGTGGCGGTAATCGTCGCCCTGAGGCGGTTCGAGCTTGATTACCTCGGCGCCGAGATCTGCCAGAATGGCGGTGGCAAAAGGCCCGGCCAGCACGCGGGTCAGATCGAGTATGCGCAGCCCGGCAAGAGGTTTCATCGAGTCAACTCCGGTGCAAGGGCGGCAAGGCGGGCCAGAATTTCGGCCAGATGCGGGCGCAAGCGGGCAGCTTTACCCGCGCTCAGCACCCAAGGTGCGGCTTCGCTGGCCAAATGCGTGGCCTGCGCCAGTTCCATCTGGATGGCATGAACGCCGTTTTGCGGCTGGCCATAATGGCGCGTGGTCCAGCCCCCCTTGAAGCGCCCGTTCAGCACATGGCTGAAGCCTTGAGCCGCGGCGCAAACGGTCCGCGTGGCGGCCTCGATCTCGGGCGCGCAGCTTGTGCCGTTCGCCGTGCCGATGTTGAAATCGGGCAAGCGACCCTCGAACAGATAGGGGATATGCGAGCGGATCGAGTGGCAATCGTAAAGGATCGCCACCCCATGGAGCGCCTTCACGCGGGCAATCTCGGCCCTCAGGGCGGCATGATAGGGCGCGTGGAACATCTCGACCCGCGCCGCGACCTCTTCGGCATCGGGTTCGATCCGCCAGATCGGTGCGCCATCGAAATCGGTCAGCGGCACAAGGCCGGTGGTGTTCTGGCCGGGATACAGGCTCTCATCCTCGGGGCCGCGATTGGCGTCGATCAGATAGCGATGAAAGGTCGCGCGGACAGTCGTCGCACCGGGCAGAAGGCCATCGTAAAGCGCGTGGATATGCCAGTCGGTATCGGCCAGTTCCTGCCCGCGCGGGTTCAGGCGGTTGCGCACGCCCTCGGGCAACCATGTGCCGGTGTGCGGCAGGCCAAGGATCACGGGGCTGTCGCCCTGCACGACCTCTACGGGCGTCATGGCGCGATCTCCAGACCGGCAGCAGTGACCAGCGTTCCCTCTTCGACCAAGGCCTGCGCGGCGGCCAGATCGGGGGCAAGATAGCGGTCCTCGCCCATTGTTGCCACGCGGGTGCGCAGCACCGCACCCACCCGAGCAAGCGGCGCCGAAGTCGCCAGCGGCGCGCGGAATTCGATCCCCTGCGCCGCGCACATCGCCTCGACGCCCAGAATAACCGCAAGGTTCTGCGTCATCAGCCCAAGACGGCGCGCACCGTGGGCGGCCATGCTGACATGGTCTTCCTGATTGGCGCTGGTGGGTGTGCTATCGACCGAACAGGGCGCGGCGAGGTGCTTGTTTTCACTCATCAAAGCGGCAGTCGTCACTTCGGCGATCATCAGCCCCGAGTTCAGCCCCGGCGCAGGCGTCAGGAACGGCGGCAGGCCGAAACTTAGCGCCGGATCGACCATCAGCGCCACGCGCCTTTGCGCAATCGCGCCGATTTCAGCCACCGCCAGCGCAATCTGATCGGCGGCAAAGGCCACCGGCTCGGCGTGGAAATTTCCGCCCGACACGATGGTCCCATCCGAGAGCACCAGCGGGTTGTCGGTCACGGCATTGGCCTCGGTAATCAGGGTCGAGGCCGCAAAGCGCAGAAGGTCCAGCGCCGCGCCCGTCACCTGCGGCTGGCAGCGGATGCAATAAGGGTCTTGCACGCGGGCGTCATCCTCACGGTGGCTTTCGCGGATCTCGCTGCCCTCCAGAAGCGCGCGCATCGCGGCAGCCACGTCGATCTGGCCTGCGTGGCCGCGCAGCGTGTGGATTTCCGCGCGCGTCGGCGCGGTGGACCCCATGATCGCATCGGTGGACATCGCCCCCGTCACCACCGCCGTGCGCAGCCCGTTCATCGCGCGGAAAAGGCCCACGAGCGCGAGCGCGGTCGAGAACTGCGTGCCGTTGATCAGCGCCAGCCCCTCTTTCGCGCCAAGCTCGACCGGCTCCAGACCGACCAGCGCCAAAGCCTTGGCCCCCGGCAAGCGTTCTTCACCGACAAACGCCTCGCCCGCGCCGATCATCACCGCCGCCATATGCGCCAGCGGCGCCAAGTCGCCGGAGGCGCCAACGCTGCCTTGCTCGGGGACAACCGGCGTCACGCCCGCTGCCAGCATCCCCTCCAGCAACGCGACGATTTCGGGCCGCACCCCCGAGGCACCGCGCCCGAGGCTTAACAGCTTCAGCGCCATCATCAGACGCACGCTCGGCACGGCCAACGGCGCCCCCACCCCGCAACAATGCGACAGGATCAGGTTGCGTTGCAGCGTCGCGGTATCATCAGGCGCAATGCGCACCGAGGCCAGTTTACCAAAGCCCGTATTCACCCCGTAAACCGCCGCATCCCCCGCTGCCGCCGCAGCGATCCGCGCGCGGGATGCCGCGATTGCGGGATGCGCGCGCGGGTCAAGCCGCGCAGGCGCCCCCTCGCGCCAGATGGTTTCAAGTTGGGCGAGCGTAGCCTCACCGGGAATAAGCGTCAGCATTTGCGTCCCTCGAAATAGCGGCAATGAAGCGGGTTGAACCCGATGCGATAGGTAAGCTCGGCAGGGTCTTCGATGTCCCAGACTGCCAGATCGGCGCGCAGGCCCGTCGCAAGGCGGCCCGTATCGGTCAGCCCAAGCGCGCGGGCGGCATGGGTTGTGACGCCTGCCAGACATTCGTCGGGCGTCATGCGAAACAGCGTCGCCCCCATATTCATCGCCAGCAAAAGCGAGGTCAGCGGAGCGCTTCCGGGGTTGCAATCCGTCGCCAGCGCCATCGCGCAGCCCGCCGCGCGGAAGGCCTCAACCGGCGGAGCCTGCGTCTCGCGCAGGGTGTAGAAGGCACCCGGCAAGATCACCGCGACCGTTCCCGCCGCCGCCATCGCCGCCGCATCCGCAGCGCTTGCATATTCCACATGATCCGCCGATAGCCCGCCGCGCGCAGCCACAAGCGCCGCCCCGCCCAGATGCGAAAGCTGCTCGGCATGGAGCTTCACCGGCAGGCCCAGCTCCGCCGCCACATCGAAAACCCGCGCCATTTGCGCCGGCGAAAAGGCGATCCCCTCGCAAAACCCGTCAACCGCATCGACAAGCCCTTCGGCATGGGCGGCCCGCAGCCCCGCAATCACCACGTCGTCGATATAGGCATCCGCGCGACCCGCGTATTCAGGCGGCAGCGCGTGCGCGGCCAGCCACGAGGCCACAATCCGCACGGGCCGCAGCCCCGCCAAAGCCCGCGCGGCGCGCAGCATCTTTATCTCGTCCGCGATGGTCAGCCCGTAGCCCGATTTCACCTCGATCACCGCGACGCCCTCGCGCAGCAGCGCATCCAGACGCGGCAAGGCCGAGCGCACCAGGGCCGCCTCGTCCGCGCCCCGCGTCGCTGTCACCGTGGACAGGATGCCACCGCCTGCGCGGGCGATGTCCTCATAGCTCGCGCCTTCCAGCCGCATCTCGAACTCGCGCGCGCGGTTGCCGCCATGCACCAGATGCGTGTGACAGTCGATCAGCGCAGGCGTGATGACCCGCCCGCCCATATCTTCGCCCACCATCGGCCCTTCGCCCATCGCAACGATCCGGCCTTGCGACAGGCGCAGCCAGCCGCCCTCGATCCGGCGGGGTTGGGCCGGATCACAGGGGATCAGCGTGGCGTTGGTAAGCGTGACATCGGTCATGGGCGATTCCCTCTTGATTGCGATTAATATGTCTGCACATAATATCCCTTGTCAACACATGGGAGAGACCGATGCAGGTGATCTGGGCAAAACAGGCGCTACTGGGCGACGGCTGGGCGCGCGATGTGAGCGTTGAAATCGACGCCTCGGGGCGGATTGGCGCGATCACACCGGACAGCCCGCGCCCCGCAGCCGCGCATCTGGCCGAGACCCTTCTGCCCGCCCCCGCCAACCTGCACAGCCACGCCTTTCAGCGCGCGATGGCCGGCCTGACCGAGCGGCGCGGCCCCGACCCGCGCGACAGCTTTTGGACGTGGCGGCGGCTGATGTATCGCTTTCTGGACCAGCTAACGCCCGACGACGTGCAGGCCATCGCCGCCTTTGTGCAAATGGAGATGCTGGAGGCGGGCTACGCCACGAATGTCGAGTTTCACTACCTGCATCACGGGGCAAACGGGCAGCCCTATCAGGACATTGCCGAGATGGCGGCGCGGATCACGGCGGCCAGCGCGGATACGGGGATCGGGCTGACGCTTTTGCCCGTGCTTTACAGCTATGGCGGGCTGGACCGGCGCGCGCTGGTTGCGGGGCAGGATCGTTTTGGCAATGACCCCGACCGTTTCGCGCAGCTTTACGAGGCCACCGCGAGGCATCTGGCCACCCTGCCCGCCGATAGCGCGATGGGCGTCGCCCCCCACAGCCTGCGCGCGGTTGACCGGCACGGGCTGGAGGCCGCAATTGCCCTTGCAGGCCCGGGACCGATCCATATGCACCTTGCCGAACAGATCGCAGAGGTGGACGAGGTGCAGGCCGCCCTTGGCGCGCGCCCCGTGGAATGGATGCTCGCGAATACGCCACTTGATACGCGCTGGTGCCTGATCCACTGCACCCAGATGGAGCCGCACGAGACCACGGCGCTGGCCCGCACAGGCGCGGTTGCTGGCCTGTGTCCGATCACCGAATCCAGCCTTGGCGACGGGATTTTCGACGCTCTGCGCTGGCGCGCTGCGGGCGGGCGGTTCGGGATTGGCTCGGATAGCAACATCCGCATTGCCCTGAGCGAGGAACTCCGCACGCTGGACTATTCACAACGCCTGCGCGACCACTCGCGCGCGGCGCTGGCAGAGAACGCACGATCAACAGGCCGCGTTTTGCTGGAAGAGGCCGCGCGGGGCGGCGCACAAGCCGCTGGCCGCAACAGCGGCGCTATCGCGACGGGGCTTTGGGCCGACCTTCTGGCGCTTGACGATCTTGGCCCCGACGGGCAGGAAAGAACAGGCGACATGACGCTGGACACATGGATTTTCGCGCGCGATGACCGCTCGGTGCGCGATGTCTGGGCCGCCGGTCGCCATATGGTGCAAGCGGGCCGCCACATCCGGCGCGAGGACATAACCGCCAGCTACGCGCGCGTCATGCGCAGGCTGGCACATGAGGGATAGGCATGAGCGACGCCCCGATCAGTTGGCAATCCATCCGTGACACGATGATGCGGCGCATCCGCACGCGCGTCTATGCGCCCGGCGCCCTGATCCCGAACGAGACCGAACTGGCCACCGAATTCGGCTGCGCGCGGGCCACCGTCAACCGCGCGTTACAAGACCTTGCGGCCTCGGGATTTCTGGACCGCAAGCGCAAGGCGGGCACGCGCGTCATGGCAGAGCCGCGCCGCAAAGCCTCGATGGATATTCCGCTGATCCGCGCCGAGGTCGAGGCGCGCGGCCAGACCCACAGCTACCGCCTGTTGCTGCGCGAAGAGGCCACTCCCCCCGCCGCCGTTGCCGCGCAACTGCACCTGAAAGGCGGCGAGCGTCTGCTTCATGTGCAAAGCCTGCATCTGGCCGACGACCGCCCGCATATGTTCGAAGATCGCTGGATCGTGCTGGATACCGTGCCCGCGCTGACGGACGCTGACCTGAGCCAGATCAGCCCGAACGAATGGCTCTTGCGCGAGGCGCCCTATACGCATGGCACGATCGAGCTGGCCGCTGCCTGTGCGGGCGACGCGGGCGGGCATTTGCAAGGCGACCCGCAGACCCCGGCCCTCAGCCTGCTCCGCGTCACATGGATGCACGAGACGGCAATAACCTTTGTGACCCAGATTTTCGCGCCGGACTACCGGCTGAGCCTCGACCTGTAACAGCGGGTTACAGCACCATATCGTCGCGATGAACCAGCGCCGCGCGTCCCGGATAGCCCAATAGATCAGCAATTTCCGACGACTGGTGCCCGGCAAGCATCCGCGCCTCTTCGGCGGTGTAGCGCACAAGCCCCTTGCCCAGAACCTCGCGCTTGGGGCCAAGGATGACCACCGGCTCGCCGCGCCCGAATTTGCCGACAACCTGCGTCACACCGGCAGGCAAAAGGGATTTCCCTTTGGCCAAAGCCCCTGCCGCGCCCGCATCGACAAAAATCTCGCCCTTCGGCTTCATCGCCGCAATCCAGCGCTTGCGCGCCGCCTGCGGGTCGTCTTCGGGCAGGAACCATGTGCAGGCCGCCCCATCTGACAGCGCCTTCAAGGGCCGCTCCTGCGCGCCTTGGGTAATCACCATCGCACAGCCCGCCCCGACAGCGGTTTTCGCCGCCATGACCTTGGTTTTCATGCCGCCTTTCGACAGGCCGGACACCGGATCGCCCGCCATCGCCTCGATCTCGGGGGTGATTTTCTCGACCACGTCAAAGCGTGAGGCCGCCGGATCGGTCTGCGGATTCGCCGTGTAAAGCCCGTCCACATCCGAGAGCAAAACCAACTGATCGGCGCCAATCGTCACCGCCACCTGCGCGGCCAGACGGTCGTTATCGCCAAAGCGGATCTCATCGGTCGCCACCGTGTCATTCTCGTTCACGATCGGCACGGTGCCAAGCGACAGCAGCGTCTCCATCGTCGCGCGCGAGTTCAGATAGCGGCGGCGATCCTCGGTATCCTCAAGCGTCACCAGAACCTGCGCCGCCGTCACGCCGTGGGGCGCCAGAACGTCCTGATAGGCGCGCGCAAGCTGAATTTGCCCGACGGCAGCCGCCGCCTGCGATTGCTCCAGCGAAAGCGCACCAGTGGGCAGCCCCAACACCCGACGCCCAAGCGCGATGGAGCCGGATGAGACCAGCACCACATCAACGCCGCGCGCACGGGCCTCGGCCACATCCTCGGCCAGCCCTTGCAACCACGAGACCCGCAGCCCCTCCGGCCCGACCAGCAGCGCGGAACCAATTTTCAAAACCAGCCGTTTGGCCGAAGCAATCTGCGGGCGCGTCACGGTTGCCACGGCTCCTCTTCGACCTCTTCGAGGCGATCATCCGAAATCTCGCGCCAGAGCGCACGCAGAACATCATTCACGCCCTGCTTTGCGACGCCCGACATAAGGTAAACCTTGCCGCCCACGGCCTCTTCCAGCGCAGCATGGCGCTCTTCCAAAGTCTCGGGGTCAATCGCGTCGATCTTGTTCAGCACCGTGATCCGCGGCTTTTCATAAAGCGCGTCCGAATAGGCCTCCAGCTCGCCGATGATGGTCTCGTAATCCTCGACAACCGTCTCCGAGGTGCCATCTACCAGATGCAGCAGAACCGAGCAGCGCTCGACATGGCCCAGGAACTGGTCGCCAAGGCCGCGCCCCTCGGACGCCCCTTCGATCAGCCCCGGAATATCGGCCATCACGAACTCGCGGTTGTCGATGCCGACAACACCAAGGTTCGGCACCAGCGTGGTGAACGGATAGTCGGCAATCTTCGGGCGCGCGTTCGACACCGCCGCAAGGAAGGTCGATTTGCCCGCGTTCGGCAGCCCCAGAAGCCCCGCATCCGCGATCAGTTTCAGCCGCAGCCAGATCGTGCGTTCAACACCCTCTTGCCCCGGGTTCGCCCGCGAAGGCGAGCGGTTGGTCGAGGATTTGAACCGCAGGTTGCCCCAGCCGCCATTGCCCCCACGCGCCAGCGTCACACGCTGGCCAACCTCGGTCAGGTCCGCGATGACGGTTTCCTCATCCTCGTCGATGATCTCGGTGCCGACCGGAACCTTCAGGACGATGTCATCGCCATCCTTGCCGGTCCGCTGCGACCCCATACCGTGTTGGCCGTTTTGCGCAAAGAAGTGCTGCTGATAGCGGAAATCGATCAGCGTGTTCAGGCCGCCGACCGCCTCCACAAAGACAGATCCGCCCTTGCCACCGTCCCCGCCATCGGGGCCGCCGAATTCGATGAATTTTTCCCGCCGGAACGAGACGCAGCCGCCACCGCCCGCACCGGAGCGGATGTAGACTTTCGCGAGGTCGAGAAATTTCATTGCAAGAGCGTCCTTCTGTGCCAAGGCGCCGAAATACGCTTTGCGCACCTATAATTCAAGCGCCCAATTGGCCCGTCCGAAACGCTGCGGAGGATCAAAGGAGGGGCGCGCCCC
>NZ_JAWLVI010000001.1:0-35819 GCF_033100795.1 Pseudothioclava alba | reverse complement strand
GTGCGGGGAGGGCCGGCCCTCCCCGCGTCTTCCTCAGGCCATCTTGCGCAGGTAGGTCCAAGTCGGAACCGTGCGCCCGCGCGCGATCGACCAGGCCTCGGCATCGCCAAGATATTCAAAGCCGCAATTCGTCAGCACACGGGCAGAGCCCGGATTATCCTGAAACGCCTCGGCAAACAGGGTGCGCGACCCATGCGGATTAGCCTCGACCAGCGCCGCAACGGCCTCGGATGCGAAACCCGCATTCCAGAACCCCGGCCCGATCCAATAGCCGATCTCCGATTGGTCCGGCGCGATCCGCTCGAGCGAGATCACCCCCAGCACCTCGGCCAGACCATGATCCGAGCCGTCCAGCGCCCAGACATCCTCGCTCCGCGCGGGAGACATGGCGCGCGCGACGAAATTCTCGGCCGCACCCGGGGGCAGCGGATGCGGTATCGCCCGCGTCCCCTCAGACACGCGCTTATCGCCCGCATACATGGAAATCAGCCCCGCATCGGATTTGCGCAGCGGGCGCAAAACAAACCGCCCCGCCTCGATCACCCGCTGTCCGGCGGTTTCTAAAATCTGTTCCTGGATCATGCGACCCTCCTCGAACGCACGCGAGACACGACGGTAAATCCAATCCCTTAATCGCGCCTTAAAGACAAACTTCGGCAGATTGATGACAAAAACCAACCCGCCTCTCGAAAACTTGAGCCTCGCCTCCCCCCGCCTCCTCCGGTTCAATCAACCACAGGGCTGAAACGAGAAGGGGGGACCGGCTGGCTGCCGATCCCCCCAAATTTACTTGGTCCGGTTTCGGCTTACTCGGCCGCCTCCGCAGTGGGAAGAACCGAAATAAAGGTGCGGCCCTTAAGGCCTTTGCGGAAGGTGACTTTGCCTTCGGTCACAGCGAAGATCGTGTGATCTTTGCCCATGCCGACGCCCTCACCCGGCCACCAGGTGGTGCCGCGCTGACGCACGATGATGTTGCCCGGAATGGCCGCTTGGCCACCGTAGAGCTTCACGCCGAGGCGACGACCAGCAGAGTCGCGACCGTTGCGGGATGAACCGCCTGCTTTTTTGTGTGCCATGGGGGATTACTCCTTCGCTGCAGCTGCTTTTTTGGCCGGAGCCTTTTTCGCCGGTGCGGCTTCTGCGCCATGAGCAGCGCGACGAGCCGAGGCGGTGCCCACAGCTTCTTTCACGCCCGACTTGTCAGCGCCCGAAGCGAGAACTTCGGTGACGCGCAGAAGCGTGAGTTGCTGACGGTGACCACGGGTCCGCTGCGACGAGTGCTTACGACGACGCTTATGGTAGGTGATAACCTTGTCGGCTTTGATATTGTCGATGACTTCAGCCACGACAGCAGCACCTTCGACGCGCGGAGCGCCGACGGTCAGCTTATCGCCACCAACCATCAGAATTTCGTTGAACTGGACTTTGTCGCCAGCTTCGGCAGCCAGAAGTTCCACGCGCAGCACGTCGCCGGCCTGGACCTTGTATTGCTTGCCACCAGTCTTGAGGACCGCAAACATGGGTCTTTCCTTCTTCGTTTTCCGCGCCCTTCGGCCCCAAATGGGTTACTGGGTTACCCCGCCCCGGACAGCGCGTCCCCTTTCGGGACGTAATGAACATAGCCCCGCGGAAAGAGACTCCTCCCGCAAGGTTCGCGGCTTATCGAGGATCGGCCCCGCAGAGTCAAGCAATTCTTGGGGCCATCGGCGCTATTGCGCACTGCCCCACCGCGCCAGCGCCTCGGCGGGCGTGATCCGGCGCAGCGCCGAGCCCGCGCCGATCCGCCCCGGCGTGCGCGACAGGCGCGGCGCGGGGGCGGGCTGGTTGACCCCTTCATGCACGATATAGGCGCCACGGTCTTTGTTTTGCGGATGCGCCCGCGCCTCGGCCAGAGTCAAAACCGGCGTCGCGCAGGCATCGCTTTGGGCAAAGACCGCCGCCCAGTCATCGCGCGAGCGCGACGCAAAACAGGCGGTGAAAATCTCGTGCAGCGCGGGCCAGTTGGCGCGGTTCTCACGGTCGGGCAGCGCCGCAGGGTCAAGCTCCAGCCCCTCAAGCAGCGCCTGATAGAACTGCGGCTCCAGCGCACCAACGGCCATATGCCCGCCGCAGGCACAGGCATAAACCGCGTAAAACGGCGCGCCCCCGTCCAGAAGGTTTGCGCGCCGCTTATCCTGCCAGACGCCTTGCTGCGCCATGCCGGTGATCATGCCCATCAGATGCGCGACACCATCGGTGATCGCCCCGTCGACGACCTGCCCCTGCCCCGTCGCACGCGCATGGAAAAGCGCCGCCAGCATCCCGAAGGCCAGATACATCCCGCCGCCGCCGAAATCGCCCAGCAGGTTCAGCGGGATCGCGGGCGACTCGGCCCCCATCGTGTGCAGCGCACCCGTCAGCGCGATATAGTTAATGTCGTGGCCCGCGCGTTGTGCCATCGGGCCAGTTTGCCCCCAGCCGGTCATCCGGCCATAAACCAGCGCCGGGTGATCGGTAAAATCATCAGGCCCAAGCCCCAGACGCTCCATCACGCCCGGGCGCATCCCCTCGATCAGCGCATCAGCCCGCGCAATCAGCGCACGCGCCGCCGCCTTGCCCTCGGGCGATTTCAGGTCCAGCTCGACGACATCGCGCCCGCGATCCAGAATGTCGTTGGCAATCCCCAGAACATGCGCGCCCGCGCCCCCCGAATTGGGCCGCGCGATGCGGATTACCTCGGCGCCCATATCGGCAAAGAGCATCGCGGTGAACGGCGTCGGCCCCAGCCCCGAAATCTCGACGATGCGCAGGCCGGTCAGCGGCCCCCGATTTGGCGTGGTCATGCGATCCTCCCTAAGCGTTCGCGCGCACGATAGGGGGCGCTTAACGCAGGGGAAATGCCTAGCCGTTCTGACGCAGCGTCACGGGGCGGCGCTTTAGCCTTCGGCCTTTTCCGCCAGCTCCAGCCACTCTTCCTCGGCCGCATCCAGGGCCGCCTGGCGCTCGCCCAGCATCTCGGTCGCTTTCTTGAACTTGACCGGCTCGCGCGAGAACAGATCGGGGTCGGCCAGCAATTCACCCAGCTTGGCAATCTCGGCCTCAAGCTTTTCGATAAGGGCGGGGAGCGCCTCAAGCCGGTGCTTTTCGGTGAAGGAGAGGCCATTTTTGGCGGGCTGCGCCTTGGCTTCCGGTTCCTTCACGGGCTTCGGCGCGGATTTTGCCGCCGCCTTCGGCGCCTCGTCCACGCTCAGCGCCCGTTGCGTCTGATAATCCGTCCAGCCACCCGCATAGACCGTCGCGCGCCCGTCGCCCTCCATCGCGATGGTGGTCGAGGCCACACGGTCGATGAAATCGCGGTCGTGGCTGACCAGAAGCACCGTCCCGTCGTATTCGCCCAGGATGTCTTGCAGCAGGTCCAGCGTCTCGACGTCCAGATCGTTGGTCGGTTCGTCAAGGATCAGCATATTCGACGGCTTGGCCATGATCTTGGCCAGCAACAGCCGCGCGCGTTCGCCCCCCGACAATGATCCAATCGGCGCGCGGGCCTGCTGTTCATCGAACAGGAAATCCTTGAGATAGGCGACGACATGCTTGGGCACGCCGCGCACCATCACCTGATCCGAGCGCCCCGAAACCCGCATCGACGGGTCATTCACCATCCCGTCCCACAGCGTCTGCTCCAGATCGAGCGTCGCACGCGCCTGATCGAAAACCGCGATCTCAAGATTGGTGCCAAGCTGGACCGTCCCCTGATCGGGTTCGACCTCACCCGTCAGCATCTTCAAAAGCGTCGTCTTGCCCACGCCATTGGGGCCGACAAAGGCCACGCGGTCGCCGCGCAACACGCGCAGATCAAAGCCCTTGACGATCTGCTTATCGCCAAAGCTTTTCTCCAGCCCCTTCACCTCGACCACGCGCTTGCCCGATTGCTGACCGGCCTCCAGCGCCATCGCCGCCGTGCCCTGCCGCCGGATCTGCGCCGCACGTTCCTCGCGCATCGCGTGAAGCGCGCGCAGACGGCCCTGATTGCGTTTGCGGCGGGCGGAAATGCCTTCGACCGCCCAACGCGCCTCGGCCTTGATCTTGCGGTCCAGCTTGTGGCGGGCCTCGTCTTCCTCGGCCCAGGTCTGTTCGCGCCAATCCTCGAACGCCTCGAAGCCGCGTTCCTGACGGCGCACCTGCCCGCGGTCGATCCAAAGCGTCGCCCGCGTCAGCGCCCGCAAAAACGCGCGGTCGTGAGAGATCAGCACAAAGGCCGCGCGGGTTTCCTTGAGCTGCGCCTCAAGCCAGCCGATCGCCTCGATATCAAGGTGGTTCGTCGGTTCGTCGAGCAGCATGAGTTCCGGCGCCTCGGCCAGAAGCTTGGCCAGCGCCGCGCGACGGCGTTCACCGCCCGAGGCCGCATCAATCGCCGTGTCGGGGTTGAACTTCAGCCCTTCGGCCACCATCGCGACCTTATAGGCCTCGCCCTCGTCCAGCCCGCTTGCGGCAAACTCGCCAAGCGTCGCAAAGCCCGACAGATCGGGTTCCTGCTCCATATAGCCCACGCGGACACCGGGCGGGATCACCCGATCGCCGTGGTCAGGCTCAACCAGCCCCGCCATCACCTTCATCAGCGTCGATTTACCAGACCCGTTGCGCCCGACCAGCGCCACGCGGTCGCCCTGCTGGACGACCAAATCCAGTCCGTCAAAAACAGGGTTGCCGCCGAAGGTCAGCGAGATGTCGGAAAGCTGAAGAAGAGGTGCGCGTGCCATGGCTCTTTGCTTGCGTTGCGGCCCGCCACGGTGAGCGCGGCCAAAGCCCCGCCCCCGTCAAAGGCCAGTCATAGACAGTAAGGCGGGGCCAGTGGCCCCTGCCCGTCAGCCCTTCGCGCGGATCTTCGCCATCAGCGGCAAAAGCGCGCCCATCTCGGGGCCATGCGCCATCCCCGTCACCGCCTTGCGCAGCGGCATGAACAGCCCCTTGCCCTTGCGCCCGGTCTTTTCCTTGACGGCCGTGGTCCACTCCGACCAGCTGGTCTCGGTATAGGGCGCGTCAGGCAGAAGCGTCAGCGCCTCGGCGATGAAATCGGCATCTTCAGCGTCGATCAGCGGGTCCGCGCCGTTCAGCACGAGGTCCGCCCATTGGCCAAGATCCGACAGCTTGTCGATGTTCTGCGAGGCAACGGCCCAGAACTGCTCAGCCTTGTCGGCGGGAATGCCAAGGGCCGCGATGTCGTCAGCCACCGTCGCATAGGGAAGCTGCTGGTTGCGTGCGCGGGTCAGCGGCACAAGGTCTTCGGGGTCAAACTTGGTTGGAGCCGCGCCGAATTGCGACAGGTCGAACCCGTCTGCAATCTCGTCAAGGCTCATGCGCAGCTCGACCGGCTGGGACGACCCAAGCCGCGCCATCATGCTCAGCAGCGCCTCGGGGGCAATGCCATGCGCGCGCAGATCACGCAGCGACAGCGTGCCCAGACGTTTCGACAGTTCTTCGCCCTGCGCGCCGGTCAGCAGCGAGTGGTGCGCGAAATTCGGCGCCTTACCCCCAAGTGCCTCGATAATCTGGATCTGGGTCGCCGTGTTGGTGACGTGGTCGCCGCCGCGCACGATATGGGTGATGCCCATCTGAATATCATCGACCGAAGAAGCAAAAGTATACAGCACCTGCCCGTCGGCACGGATCAGCACCGGGTCAGACACCGAGGCCGCGTCAATCGAAATATCGCCCAGAATCCCGTCGGTCCATTCGGTCCGCGTCTGGTTCAGCAGGAAGCGCCAATAGCCCTCGCGGCCCTCTTCGCGCATCCGTTCCTTGTCCAGATCGCTCAGCGACAGGGCCGCACGGTCATAGACCGGGGGCTTATGCATATTGAGCTGTTTCTTGCGTTTGAGGTCCAGCTCGGTCGGGCTTTCGAAACACTCATAAAGCTTGTCCGAACGGCGCAGGCTTTCGGCCGCCGCCTCATAGCGGTCAAGGCGCAGCGACTGGCGCTCTTCGCGGTCCCAGGTCAGGCCGAGCCATTCAAGGTCTTCCTTGATCGCGTCGACATATTCCTGCTTCGAGCGTTCCTGATCGGTGTCATCAAGACGCAGGATGAACGTCCCGCCGGTCTTGCGGGCGATCAGATAGTTGAACAAGGCCGTCCGGAGGTTTCCAACGTGGATATAGCCGGTGGGCGAAGGCGCGAAGCGGGTAACGGTCGTCATGGTGCTCTCCTGTTGTCGCCTGCTCTTTCATATACGCGCGGTTTTGTCCATATCGAGGAAGAGAGAGGAGGCCAGGCGATGCACAGCACAGATCATTTCGCCCCAACGCTGGCCGAGATCGAGGCTCTGGCCCTGGCAGCTCGCGAAGCCCTGCCCGGGCAATTCGCCGGCCCCGCCCGCGCGGTTGTCCTGCGGGTCGAGGACTTCGCGCCCGACGATCTTCTGATCGAGATGGGGATCGAGGACGCGTTCGATCTGACCGGCCTTTACGAGGGCATCCCGATGACCGAAAAATCCGTCTCCGATCCGGGTGGGCCTGACCTGATCTGGTTGTTCCGCCGCCCGATTCTGGATGAATGGGCCGCGAGGGGCGATGTCACGCTCGGGGATTTGGTTGCCCATGTCTATGTGCACGAGCTGGCGCATCATTTCGGTTGGTCGGATGATGACATCGCCATGATCGACCGCTGGTGGGAGTAGCCGCGGCCTTGCGATGACCTGTCTTTGACACAGATCGCTTTCGGACCAGGACGCGATGAGCGGATCGCCTGTTGCCCGCCGCACCCTCCGATCAGGCAGGCATGGTCTCGCACTGGCCGCCCCCGCGCCTCCAGGCTCAAACCCCTTTTCCTCGGCAGCAAAGGCTACCACGGCAGCGCAGATGGCAGAGACGATGCCCTGCGAAGGCATCGCCTCCCCGTAAAACGCAGAGCTTGCGGGGGCAAATCCGACCCGCCACACGAACGGGCGCAGCCGAAAACGGCTGCGCTCCTCATCTTTGCGCCAACCCTCAGGCTGCGTCCGAGATGTCCATCCGCACCAGTGTCTGGTTCAGCAGGATATAGGCGATCTCGCCAAAGGTGACCGGGCCGGTGAAATTGCCGGTGCGCTGCCCTTCAAGCTCGCCATAGAGGTAGTTGAGGATACAGTTGCACGAATACTCACCATCCCCCTTGTCGCCCGCACCCTGCGCGAAGGCTTCGGAATATGATCCCAGTGCTCGCGCAAGCTTGTATTCGACGCCCTCCACGACCGGTGCATAGAACTTCACCTCGCCCGCCTCGGCATCGACCGCCTGGATCGACACGTTGACCAGTGCGCCGGCATAATTCGCGACCAGCGGCAGGCGCGTGTCGATCTTGTTCTCTTCGATATACCGCGCGAGGTTCACCTCTTTGCCGTCCACTGTCACAGTGCCGGCCGAGAAGCCACCCTTCGGGAAGCTGAAGCTCAGCTCCTTCTGGTCGCCCTGCGCAAAGATATTCAGAATATCAAGGTCGACATGCGACCCTTCGGGCAGCGCGCAATGAAGCAAAACGGCGCCTTCCTCATGGCCGATCCCTGTCGCACCGTCGAAAACCTTGGGCGCGCGCGTCCCCAGATCGTCCAGATGAACCCCGGTAATCCAGCCGGCGAGGGGCTGATTGAACAACCCGTCATAGGTCTGCCCGTCGATCGCAAAATTCGAATGCGCCACCGAGAAAGCAGGGATCATGATCATCGTGAAGCCGTTGGGGGCATAGCCCTGCGCAATAGACGGCAGGTCCGCCACATCCACAAAGCGCGGCACCGCGCCCGAAGCCTCGGGGAACGTGGTGCAGAACACCTTGTCGCGCACCACCGCGCCGCCGGTATCGGTCACGAAATAGACGGTCGTACCGCCGATCCACTTGCCCTTGGGCAGTTGCGTCAAAAGATCCTCTGCGCCGGCAAGGACCATCACATCGCCGTTCTCGATTTTCGCCGTAACTTCGGCGACCGTCAGCATTTCATTTTTCATTTTGGTGTCCTTGGTTCAGAAGCGCGCCACATCGGCGACGGCAAAGGCATTTTTCCCCACAAAGTCGCGCAGCTCTCCGATTTTTGCCGCGAGGGTTGCGGGGGCGGACGCGACTTCGCGGCGCAATCGCGAAATCAGGATGCGCGTCGCCAGCGAGGTTGCGGAAAGATCGGACTCGCTGGTCAGAACGCGTGTCCAGCGGGGGTCGGTTGCGTCAGGAATCATTCGAATCTCCTCCATTGAGATAGACGACGCTTGCCCCCAAAGCCTTAAAATCCGGTTTCGAACCCTTGGATCGGAGGCCATTTCCTGCCAAGTTGGCGCTAACACGCCCGATAACCCCGAGACCCCGCGATGACACCGATCCTGACCGTCACCCTGAACCCGACCGTTGATCTGTCGATCAACGCGGATCATGTCGAGCCGGAGCGCAAGCTGCGTTGCTCGCGCCCCGAGACCGATCCGGGCGGCGGCGGGATCAATATCAGCCGCGCGATTCTTGAACTGGGCGGCCATTCCACCGCCTTTGTCGCGGTGGGTGAGACCACTGGCGATAAGGTGATGCGGCTGCTGGCCGAGGCGGGGATCGGGTTGGCACCCTTTCCGGCACCGGGCGAGACGCGCCAGTCGATCACCGTCACCGATACCTCGACCGGTGAGCAATACCGCTTTGTCATGCCCGGCCCCGACTGGGGGAGCGCCGATGTATCGCGTGCGCTTGGGCGGATTGCGCGCGCGGCCCCCGAAAACGGCATCGTGGTTCTTTCGGGCAGCCAGCCGCCCGGCGTGCCCGACGACTTTCCCACCCGCCTGACCGAACGCATCGCACGCACCAAGGCGCGGTTCTTTCTGGATACCTCGGGCAAGGCGCTTCATCACCTGCTGGATGCGTGCTGCAAACCGGCGGATGTGCTGCGGATGGATGATCTTGAGGCCGAGGGGCTGGCGGGGCGCAGCCTGCCGACCCGCAAGGACAGCGCCGATTTCGCGCAATCTCTGGTCACCCGCGGGATTGCGCGGGCGGTGATTGTGGCGCGTGGCGGCGACGGCAATGTGCTGGCAACCCCCGAGGGCCGTTGGGTCGCCGAGGCCGCGAAGGTCAAGGTCGTGTCCAAGGTCGGCGCGGGCGACAGCTTTGTCGCGGGGTTCACGCTGGCGCTTGCCCGCGGCAAACCCCTGCCCGAGGCGTTGCGCTATGGCGCGGCGGCGGCCTCATCCGCCGTCATGCATCCGGCAACCGATCTGTGCAAAGCCCGCGACATGCGCAAGCTTTTGCCGCTTTCGGGCGTGTCCGAGGTTTAACTCGGGTCGCGCCAGCGGTTGACCATCGGATAGCGCCGATCCAGCCAGAAGGCCCGCGTCGTCAGGCGCGGCCCCGGCGCGGACTGGAACCGCTTCCACTCCGAGATATACAGCAGATGCTCGACCCGCTTGACGGTCGCGCGGTCAAACCCTGCCGCGACGATCTCAGCGACGGACTGATCCTCTTCGACAAGACGCTCAAGGATCGCGTCCAGCACCTCGTAGGGCGGCAGCGAATCCTCGTCCTTCTGGTCTGGGCGCAGTTCGGCCGAGGGCGGCTTGTCAATGATCGACACAGGGATCACCGCCCCCGCAGGCGCCTGCATCCACGGGCGATGATTGGCGTTGCGCCAGCGGCAGGTTTCGAACACACGGGTCTTATACAGGTCCTTGATCGGGTTATAGCCGCCCGACATATCGCCGTAGATCGTGCAATAGCCGACCGCGACTTCGGATTTATTGCCCGTGGTCAGCAGCATCCCGCCAAACTTGTTCGAGATCGCCATCAGCAACAGCCCGCGCAGGCGCGACTGGACGTTTTCTTCGGTCACGTCGGGCCTGGTGCCCTCCATGATATGCGCAAGCGCGCCTTCGACCGCCTTGCGCGGCTCTTGGATCGACACGGTATCCAGAGGACAACCCAGCCGCCCCGCCAGATCGGCAGCATCATCCAGCGAGCTTTGCGAAGTGTATTCAGACGGCAGCATCACACAGCGCACATTTTCCGGCCCCAAAGCATCCGCCGCAATTGTTGCCACCAGCGCCGAGTCGATCCCGCCCGACAGCCCAAGCAGAACCTTTGAGAACCCCGATTTTGCAAGATAGTCATGCAGCCCCATGACCATCGCGCGGTAATCCTGCTCCCAGTCGGAGGGCTGCGCGTCCTTACGCCCCTCCAGCGCGACCCAGCCATCGGGGCCACGCTCAAAATCGATATGATCGACGATTTCCTCAAACGGCGCGAATTGCGCGGCCAGCACGCCGTGACGGTTCAGCACAAAGCTCGCGCCATCGAACAACTGGTCATCCTGCCCTCCGACCGCGTTCAGATAAACCGCAGGCAAGCCGGTCTCGACAACGCGGCTGACGATCACATTCATCCGCAGGTCCAGCTTGCCACGACGATAGGGCGAGCCATTCGGGATCAGCAAAATCTCGGCGCCGGTTTCGGCCAGCGTCTCGGCCACATCCTCGTGCCAGGCATCCTCACACACGGGCGAGCCGATCCGCAGCGGGCCAATGCGATACGGCCCCGATACCGGCCCCGAGTCGAACAGGCGCATCTCGTCAAACACGTCGTCATGCGGCAGATGGTGCTTGAGCAACCGCGCCACGACCTTGCCGTTCTGCAACACCCACCACGCGTTATAGCTGCCGGTGTCGTCCGTGTAGGGGGCACCGATCCCAAGCGCGGGACCATCCTTGATCCGCGCAGCCAGCGCCTCCATATGCGCCATCGCGTCGCGCACAAAGGCGGGCTTCAACACCAGATCCTGCGTCTGATAGCCGGTCAAGAACATCTCGGGCAGTGCCACCATATCAGCGCCCGCTTCGCGCCCCGCCTCCCATGCGGCAAAGGCCTTTTCGGCATTCGCAGCGAATGCCCCTACGGTCGGGTTCAACTGGGCAAGCGTCAGACGGAAACGGTCGGCCATCGGGTCTTTGTCCTGTGGGTCGGCAATATCGGCTTCCGGTTTAGCAGAACGCAGCGCACATGGAAGCGCCCGCAGGCGAAATTCGCCTCGCGCGGTTGTCAAAATCCTGCCACTGCCAAAGCTTGTCACTGCCCTGCACAGGAACTAGGCTTCGGGCAACAGGCCCGCGCGGCCGCACGAAGGACCAAGGAACGCCATGAAATCTCGTCACCTGCAAAGCCTTGCCCTGTCCCTCGCCCTGATCGGTGCAAGCACCGGCGCATGGGCGCAAGAGGTCATTACAAAGCAATATGACGATGGCGGGCTTTATGAGGGCGAGTTCCGAAACGGCAAGCAGCACGGGCACGGCAAATACACCCTGCCGTCGGGCTATCAATACGAAGGCGCATGGGCCGAGGGCTTGATTCAGGGCCAAGGCCAGGCGCGTTTCCCCAATGGATCGGTATATGTCGGTGGTTTCGTCGGCGGCAAACCCCACGGCACCGGCAAGATCACCTTTGCCGACGGCGGCACCTACGAGGGCGAGTGGCTTGCCGGCGACATCAGCGGCGAAGGCGTCGCGCAGTATGCCAATGGCTCGACCTATACCGGCCACTTTTCAAAGGCGCTCCATGACGGGCAAGGCACGCAGCAAAGCGCCAACGGCTATCGCTATGAAGGCGACTGGGTGAAGGGCGTCAAAGAGGGCAAGGGCAAGATAACCTACCCCGATGGCGCGATCTACGAGGGCCGGATGAAGGGCGGCCAGCGCGCGGGCGAAGGACGCCTCGTGATGGCGGATGGTCTCAGCTACGAAGGGATGTGGGTGGACGGCCAGATGAACGGCTACGGCAAGCTGACCCAACCCAACGGCGACATCTTTGAAGGTCAGATGCAAAACGGCAAACGCCACGGCCAGGGCAAAGTCACCTACGCCAATGGCGACACCTATGACGGCGGCTTCGTGATGGACAACCGCCAGGGCCAGGGCACCTTCACCGGCACCGACGGCTATGTCTATAGCGGCGACTGGTTCGAGGGCCGGATCGAGGGCGCAGGCCGCGTCAGCTATCCGGATGGATCGGTCTACGAGGGCCAGTTCCTCAACGACCTGCCCGAGGGAAAGGGCAAAATCACCTACCCCGACGGCTCGGATTACGACGGCGAATGGGTCGCAGGCGTGATTGAAGGCACGGGCACAGCGCATTACGCGAACGGCCTTGTCTATGAGGGCCAGTTCCTTGCCGCCCGCAATCATGGGCGTGGCAAGATGATCTATCCCGACGGCTACACCTATGACGGGGACTGGGCCGACGGCCAGCGCCACGGTCAGGGCATCGCCACCTATGCCGACGGCACCATCTACGAGGGCGACTTCGAGGCAGGCCAACGCGCGGGCAATGGTGTGCTGACAATGCCGGGCGGGTTCCGCTACGAGGGCGGCTGGCGCAACGGCGAGATCGACGGCAAAGGCGTTGCGACCTATGCCAATGGCGATGTCTACGAGGGCAACTTCGTGCAGGGCAAGCGGCAGGGCGAAGGCGTGATGCGCTATGCCTCGGGCAAGGTCGAAGCAGGCAAATGGAGCGACGACAAGCTGACCGAACCCGCCAAGGCTCCGTCGGAAACCACCGCCAACTAAGCCCGTGTCTCGGCCACTCGGCGGAAAATATCGCCTTTTGACGATTTTTGCGCGATTTTCGTGGGTTCTGGCCAACGAAATGTTCGAAAAGTGACATTTACGATCCGCAGACGCACGCCACGGACGCGCCCAGAACCTGTAGCGCAAACGCATAGCCTTGCCCTGCGACCCGATAAAAATTCAGGCTCGAGGCGGGCATTTTCTGCTTTTCATTCACAAAAACGCGCGGCATAGTCCGGCGCATGGCACAGAGTTTTGCATATGTCTCGACCTTGGCAGCGCATTCGCGCGGCCTCTCTGTGCGCGGTCTCCTTCTTCTTAGCTGCCTCTGAGCGTGCCCCCTCGGGCGCGACCGCTCGGAGGTGGACAGCGCCCGACCAACCCGAAGCCCCGGCGACAGCGGGCCTGCGGGATAAACCCTTGCTAAGACACAGATGAGACGAGACCATGACAGACAAATCCCGTGTTCTGATTTTTGACACCACGCTGCGCGACGGCGAACAATCGCCCGGCGCCACCATGACCCACGAAGAGAAGCTCGAAATCGCGATGCTGCTTGACGAAATGGGAGTCGACATCATCGAAGCCGGCTTCCCGATAGCCTCGGAGGGCGATTTCGCGGCCGTGTCCGAAATCGCGAAACGCTCGAAAAACTCGGTGATTGCGGGACTTTCACGCGCGAATTACAAAGACATCGACCGTTGCTGGGAAGCCGTGAAAAACGCCGCCAGGCCGCGCATCCACACCTTCATCGGCACCTCGCCCAGCCACCGCGCAATCACCAAGCTCAACCAGGACGAGATGATCGCGCGCATCGCCGACACCGTGACCCACGCGCGCAATCTGTGCGGCGACGTGCAATGGTCGGCGATGGACGCCATCCGCACCGAGCGCGACTACCTCTGCCGCGTGGTCGAGACCGCGATCAAAGCGGGCGCAACCACGATCAACATCCCCGACACCGTCGGCTACACCCTGCCTTCGGAATCCGCCGATATTATCCGGATGCTTCTGGAAAACGTGCCGGGCGCCGATGAGGTGATCTTCGCGACCCACTGTCACAACGACCTCGGCATGGCGACGGCAAACGCGCTGGCCGCCGTGACCGCAGGCGCGCGCCAGATCGAATGCACGATCAACGGTCTGGGCGAGCGCGCAGGCAACACCGCCCTTGAAGAAGTCGTGATGGCGCTCAGGGTCCGCAAGGATCTGATGCCCTATTCAACCGGCATCGACACGACGAAAATCATGCATCTGTCGCGCCGCGTGGCCCAGGTCTCCGGCTTTCCGGTGCAATATAACAAGGCCATCGTCGGCAAAAACGCCTTCCTGCATGAATCCGGCATCCATCAGGACGGCGTGCTGAAGAACGTCGAGACCTTCGAGATCATGAAGCCCGCCGACATCGGGATCACCGAAACCAATATCGCGATGGGCAAGCACTCGGGCCGCGCGGCGCTGCGCAGCAAGCTCAAAGAGCTCGGCTTCGATCTGGCCGACAATCAGCTCAACGACGTCTTCGTGAGGTTCAAGGCGCTGGCCGACCGCAAGAAAGAAATCTTCGACGAAGACCTGATCGCGCTGATGACGGACTCGGCGGCGAACACCGACAGCGACTATCTGCAAGTCAAATGGCTGCGCGTAATCTGCGGCTCGGACGGGCAAGAGGCCGAGCTGAAGATGCTTGTCGATGGCACCGAGAAATCGGCGAAATGCTCGGGCGACGGTCCGGTTGACGCGGTGTTCAACTGCGTCAAGGAGATTTACCCGACCAACGCCAGGCTCAAGCTCTATCAAGTGCAGGCCGTGACTGCCGGCACGGATGCTCAGGCCACCGTGATCGTGCGCCTCGAAGAAGACGGGCGCTTCTCGTCCGGTTCGGCCGCCGATACCGACACGATCCTCGCTTCGGTCAAAGCCTATGTCGGCGCGCTCAACCGCTTGCGGGTGCGCAGCCAGAAAACCGCTCCCGACGCCGATCTCAAGACGATCAGCTTCAAACTCTAAGCGGATTGCAGCACCGTCCAGATAACAGGGCGCCCCTCGGGGTGTCCTGTTTCCGCTTTACAGGCCCGGAACTGACGCTTTCGTGAGTTCTCGGTTAAATGCAATTTGTTGGCTAAAAATACGGCTAAACTCGCCCTAAAAGTTCGATTTGTGACATCTCCGATTTCATGCTCGGCAATCCCTTGCCCGAAGCCACTCGGCGCACGGGGAATCCCCTTCCCCGACAAGCCCCATTTGAATATACGGGCTAAAATCATGGCTCGGGGGCGAGTCGTGGAAGTAATCGGTTTTGAACGGGATGGGGATGCATCATGAAGGGACTTGGCGGGATTTTTTCGTCCGATATGGCGATTGACCTCGGGACCGCGAACACGCTGGTCTATGTCAAGGGCAAGGGGATCATCCTGAACGAGCCTTCGGTCGTCGCCTATCACGTCAAAGACGGCAAAAAACAGGTTCTGGCTGTCGGCGAGGACGCCAAGCTGATGCTCGGCCGCACCCCCGGTTCGATCGAGGCCATCCGCCCGATGCGCGACGGTGTGATCGCGGATTTCGACTCCGCCGAAGAGATGATCAAGCACTTCATCCGCAAGGTGCACCGCCGCACGACCTTCTCGAAACCCAAGGTTATCGTTTGTGTTCCCCATGGCGCGACCCCTGTTGAAAAACGCGCGATCCGCCAGTCGGTTCTGTCTGCCGGTGCGCGCCGCGCGGGCCTGATTGCCGAGCCTATCGCCGCTGCCATTGGCGCCGGTATGCCGATCACCGACCCCACCGGCTCAATGGTTGTCGACATCGGCGGCGGCACGACCGAGGTTGCGGTGCTCTCGCTTGGCGACATCGTTTACGCCCGCTCGGTGCGCGTAGGCGGTGACCGCATGGACGAGGCCGTTGTCTCGTATCTGCGCCGCAACATGAACCTTCTGGTCGGCGAAGCCACCGCCGAGCGCATCAAGACCACCATCGGCACCGCACGTATGCCCGACGACGGGCGCGGCATCAGCCTGATGGTGCGCGGGCGCGACCTGCTGAACGGCGTCCCGAAAGAGGTCGAGATCAACCAGGCGCAGATCGCCGAAGCTCTGGCTGAACCCGTGCAGCAGATCTGCGACGCGGTGATGCAGGCGTTGGAAACCACGCCCCCCGATCTGGCCGCAGACATCGTGGATCGCGGCGTCATGCTGACCGGCGGCGGCGCGCTTTTGGGCGAGCTTGATCTGGCGCTGCGCGAGCAGACGGGGCTGTCGATCTCGATCGCGGACCAGTCGCTCAATTGTGTGGCTTTAGGCACGGGCAAGGCGCTGGAATACGAAAAGCAGCTGCGCCATGTCATCGACTACGACAGCTAAAACCCCCTAGCCGCGCGCCCGGCATTTGGTGGAGGCATAGGTGGCGACAAACCGCGAAGACGAGGATTTCACAGGCCCGCTGCGCCGCATTCTGATTGCGGTGCTGATACTCCTGTTGACCGCCGTCTTCCTGTTCTGGCGCATCGACAGCCCCCGCGCCGAGCGCCTGCGCGCCAAGTTCATCGACCGCTTTGTGCCGACCTTCGATTGGGCGATGGTGCCCGTAACCAAGGCGATCGACATGATCGCCTCGTTCCAGTCCTATACCCGCATCTATGAGCAAAATCAGGAGCTTCGCCGCGAATTGCGCCGGATCGAAAGCTGGGAAGAGGCTGCTGTCCAGCTTGAGCAGCAAAACGCCAAGCTGCGTGCGCTGAACAACCTGCGGCTTGATCCGAAGCTGACCTCGATCTCGGGCGTTGTGCTGACCGACAGCGGCTCTCCGTTTCACCAGTCGGTGATGCTGAACATTGGCGGGCGCGACGGGATTGTGGATGGCTGGGCGGCGGTGGACGGGCTGGGGCTGGTGGGCCGCATCTCGGGCGTCGGGGACGCAACAAGCCGCGTGCTTTTGCTGACCGACAGCTCCTCGCGCATTCCGGTGACGATCATGCCCTCGGGCCAGCGCGCGATTGTCTCGGGCGATAACTCGCGCTTTCCGCCGGTCGAATTTCTGGTCAACCCCGAGCTGGTCCGCCCCGGAGACCGCGTGATTTCCTCGGGTGATGGCGGTGTATTCCCGACGGGTCTTCCGGTGGGAGAGGTGATGGAAACGCGCGACGGGCGGCTTCGGGTTCGTCTGAAGGCCGATTACGAACAGCTTGATTTCGTTCGTGTTCTGCGCACCCATCCAAAAGAGCGCCTGACGGACCCCGGTGCGCTGATCCCGCCCGAAACCGGGGGCGAGGATGGTTGATCCGCTCTCCAGAGCCCGCGCCTTTCACCGCCTGCTTTATCTGGCGATTGCGGCGCTGATCCTGTTCTTGCGGCTCTTGCCGGTCAATCCCGCGGGCCACAGCTTCCCCGGCCCCGATCTGATGATGGCCTTCACCTTCGCATGGCTGATGCGCCGCCCCGACTATGTTCCGGTGCTGTTGATCGTCACGGTTTATCTGGTCGAGGATATGGTCTTCTGGCGGCCCTTGGGGCTTTGGCCGCTGATCATGTTGTTGGCGACCGAGTGGCTCCGCGCGCGCGAAGAAAGCCTGCGCGACCTGCCCTTTCTGCTGGAGATTGCTCTGATCGGCGGGCTTTGGTTCGTGATGGTGCTGGCGCGGCATCTGATCCTCGCGCTGGTGTTTTCCGACACGGTGCCCCTGGGGATGGAGCTTCTGCGCCTGCTGGCGACGCTTGCGGCCTATCCGCTGGTCGTGGCACTTTCGCATACGGGGCTGGGGCTTCGGCGCGCCGCCCCCGGCGAGGTCGATGACTTCGGCCAGCGGCGTTAGGGGGGCAGATGCGCAGATCGCCCAAAGACACATTCGAAAGCCGCCGGACGATCACGCGGCGAACCCTTCTTCTGGGGGGAATTCAGGGCGCGCTGGTCACGACGCTGGCGCTTCGGATGCGCTCGATGCAGCTTCAGCACGCCGATGAATACCGGCTTCTGGCCGAGGGAAACTCGGTCAAGATCCGGCTGATCCCGCCAACGCGCGGCCTGATCTACGACCGCAACGGCGAGCTTCTGGCGGGTAACGAGCAAAATTACCGCGTCACCATCACGCGCGAGGATGCCAAGGATGTCGAGGGCGTTCTGACCGAGTTGCGTCGCCTGATCCCGATTGGCGACCTCGAGGCTGCCGAGCTATTGGAAGACATCCGCAAGCGCCCGCCCACGATCCCGATCACCATCGCCGACCAGCTAAGCTGGGACGAGTTCTCGCGCATCGCGATCAACGCCCCCGCCCTGCCCGGTATCTCGCCCGAGGTGGGGCTGTTTCGCACCTATCCGCACGGCGCCGATTTCGGCCATGTCATCGGCTATGTCGGGCCTGTTTCGGACTATGACCTTAGCCAGATCGAAAACCCCGACCCGCTGCTGCGTATCCCGAAGTTCCAGCTTGGCAAACTGGGCGTCGAAGCCAAGCTCGAGGACGATCTGCGCGGTCAGGCGGGCCAACGCCGCGTCGAGGTCAATTCGACGGGCCGCGAGATGCGCAACCTCGACCGCAAAGAGGGCAACCCCGGCGAGAACCTGCAACTGACCATCGACTACCGGCTGCAAAACTTCGCGATGGCGCGTCTGGGGGATGAATCCGCGGCCGCAGTCGTCATGGATGTGACCAACGGGGATATTGTCGCGATCGCCTCGGCACCGTCGTATGATCCAAACCTGTTTGTGCGCGGGATTTCCTCGGCCGATTACAAGGCGTTGCTGGAAGACGACCACCGTCCTCTGGCCGACAAGGCGGTGCAGGGTCTTTATCCGCCCGGCTCGACCTATAAAATGGTCACAGCCCTTGCCGCGATGGAAGCGGGGATCATCGGCCCGCAGGATACGATCTATTGCCCGGGCCATTTCGACGCCGCCGGTCGCCGTTTCCACTGCTGGAAGCGCGCGGGGCACGGGGCGGTCTCGCTGGTGAAAAGCCTCGAACAATCCTGCGATGTCTTTTATTACGAGCTCGCCCTTCAGGTCGGCATCGAGAAAATGAGCGCAATGGCGCGCCGCCTTGGCTTTGGCACGCGCCACGACCTGCCGCTATCGGCCGTCCGCGACGGGGTCGCCCCCGACAAAGAGTGGAAAGAGGCGAGCTATGGCAAGGACTGGCTGATTGGCGACTCGATCAACGCTTCGATCGGTCAGGGCTATGTGCTGAGTTCGCCCTTGCAACTGGCGGTGATGACCGCGCGGATCGCCTCGGGCAAGGCGGTCAACCCGCGCCTGATCCGCGCCCGCGACGGGGTCGAACTGCCTGTGTCAGATGCCCCCGATATGGGCCTGTCGGACGCCTCGCTGGAACAGGTGCGCAAGGGGATGTTCTCGGTCGTGAATGCCCCATCGGGCACCGCGCGCCGCGCCCGAATCGCCGAGAAAGACTGGCTGATGGCGGGCAAGACCGGCACCAGTCAGGTGCGCAACATCACCGCCGCCGAGCGCGCGCGCGGCGTGATCTCGAACGACGATCTGCCGTGGGAGCGACGCGACCATGCGCTGTTCGTTTGCTTCGCGCCTTATGACAATCCGCGCTATGCGGTCTCGGTTGTGGTTGAACACGGGGGGGGCGGATCGACCGCAGCCGCCCCGATCGCGCGCGATGTGATGCTGTTTGCGCTGAACGAGGGGCTGCCGCCGCTTTCCGCCTATCCGGCAGATCAGCGCGGGCGGATGCGCAGCCTGCTTGACGGGCTTGATCTGGTCGATCCGGCGCCGCAACCCGGCACCGCGCGGTCCAAGGCGTAAGGGGGGGCAGATGAGCTATCTTGAAAGCAGCCTCAAAACCGTCCCGACAGGATTCTCCAAGATCCTGTTTCTAAGCTGGCCGCTGATTATCCTTTTAACCGCAGTGGCTTGCGTCGGGTTTTTGATGCTTTACTCGGTCGCGGGCGGCACGCTTGACACATGGGCCGCGCCGCAGATGAAGCGCTTTGGCGTCGGTATCGCGGCGATGCTGGCCGTCGGCTTCACGCCGATCTGGTTCTGGCGCAATATGTCGATGCTAGCCTATCTGATCGCGCTGCTGCTGCTGGTCGCGGTGGAATTTTTCGGGGCCATCGGCATGGGCGCGCAACGCTGGCTGGAGCTTGGCCCGATCCGCATCCAACCCTCGGAACTGATGAAAGTCTCACTCGTGATGCTGCTGGCGGGCTATTACGACTGGCTCGATGTCGAGAAGGTTTCCAAGCCCCTTTGGGTCGCCCTGCCGGTCGGGATTATCCTCGTGCCAACATTCCTCGTGCTGGCCCAGCCCGACCTTGGCACGGCCGTGATGCTGGTGATGGGGGGGGGCATCGTGATGTTCGCCGCAGGTGTCAGCCTGTGGTATTTCGGCACGGTGATCGCACTGGTCGTCGGGCTGGTCTTTGGCGTGATGGAGAGCCGCGGCACCGATTGGCAGCTATTGCACGACTACCAATACAAGCGCATCGACACCTTCCTTGATCCAAGCTCGGACCCCCTGGGCGCGGGCTATAATATCACCCAGGCGCAGATCGCGCTTGGCTCGGGAGGCTGGTCGGGGCGCGGCTTTATGCAGGGCACGCAATCGCGGCTGAACTTCCTGCCCGAAAAGCACACCGACTTTATCTTCACCACGCTGGCCGAGGAGTTCGGCTTTGTCGGCGCCTTCTCGCTTTTGCTGCTTTATGCGGGGATCATCGCGGTGTGTATTCAGGCCGCCATCGTCAACAAGGATCGCTATTCATCACTTCTGATTATCGGGGTGGCGGGCACGTTTTTCCTGTTTTTCGCGATCAATATGGCGATGGTCATGGGGCTGATGCCCGTTGTGGGGGTGCCGCTGCCGCTGGTCAGCTACGGCGGCACCGCGATGATGATCTTGCTTGCGGCATTCGGTCTCGTGCAAAGTGCGCAGGTCCACCGCCCGAGGTAACCCATGCTCAACATCCTTTTCGCTGACCGTATCGAGAACTGGCCGCTCTATCAGGCGCCGTTGCAGGCAGCGCTGGCCGAGGCGGGCGTTACGGCGCGTCTTTGCCTGCCGGATGACCTGCCGCCCTCCGAAGTCGATTACATCGTCTATTCGCCCCGCGGTCCGGTGCAGGATTTCACCGCCTACACCCGCACCCGCGCGGTTCTTAGCCTTTGGGCGGGGGTCGAGCGGGTCGTCGGCAATGCCACCCTCACACAGCCACTGTGCCGCATGGTCGACGAAGGGCTGTCGCGCGGCATGGTGGAATGGGTCGTGGGCCACGCAATGCGCTACCATCTGGATGTCGACTTTTTCCAGACCCATCAGGATGGCGTCTGGCGGCAGGCGGGCCATGTGCCCCCGCTTGCAACCGAGCGCGCGATCACCATCCTCGGCATCGGTGCGCTCGGGGCGGCCTGCGCAACCACATTGGCGCAGCTTGGCTTCAAGGTAACAGGCTGGAGCCGCACACCAAAAACCGTCGCGGGTGTCACCTGCCTACATGGCGCGGATGGTCTGCGCGAGACGCTTTCCACGGCAGAAATCCTTGTCACGATCCTGCCGAACACCCCCGAAACGACCAACCTTCTGAACACGGAAACCCTTGCGCTTTTGCCCAAAGGCGCGGTGATCCTGAACCCCGGCCGCGGGAACCTGATCGACGACGACGCGCTTCTGGCCGCGCTTGAGACCGGACAGGTCGGCGCGGCGACGCTTGATGTGTTCAAGACCGAACCACTGCCGCCCGAGCACCCCTATTGGGCGCACCCCAAGGTCACTGTGACGCCGCATATCGCCGCCGAAACGCGCCCCTCGTCGGCCGCCCGTGTCATCGCCGAAAATATCCGCCGGTCCGAGGAGGGCGCGCCTTTGCTTCACCTCGTGGACCGCACGCGGGGCTATTGACCGCCCTGCTCCCGGCAGGGCGGGGGTGAATTTTGCACAGCAAAAGAGGGGGCAGCGCCCCCTCTCTCCGGCGCGCCAAGCGGCGCGCAACTCCTGTTAGCTCAGACCAGTCGGCTTTGCTCAAGCGCCGCCTTCACGAAGCCCGCAAACAGCGGATGCGGCGCGAAGGGTTTGGATTTCAGCTCGGGGTGGAACTGCACACCGATGAACCACGGATGGCCCTTATGCTCGACGATCTCGGGCAGACGGCCATCGGGCGACATCCCCGAAAACTCCAGCCCACAGCTTTCAAGCTGCTCGCGGTATTTCACGTCCACCTCGTAACGATGGCGGTGGCGCTCTTCGATCTCGGTCGTGCCGTAAACCTCGGCCACGCGCGAGCCGTCCTTGAGGCTGGCCGAATAGGCGCCAAGGCGCATCGTGCCGCCCTTGTCATCATCGACCTTGCGCTCGACGCGGTGGTTGCCCTGCACCCATTCTTTCAGGTGATAAACCACGGGCGTAAAACGCTTTTTACCCGCCTCGTGGTCAAACTCTTCCGATCCGGCATCGGTCAGCCCTGCCAGATTGCGCGCGGCCTCGATCACCGCCATCTGCATACCAAGGCAGATCCCCATATAGGGCACACCCTTCTCGCGGGCGAATTGGGCTGCACGGATTTTGCCTTCGGTGCCGCGCTCGCCAAAGCCGCCTGGCACAAGGATCGCGTGGAAGCGTTCCAGATGCGGCGCGGGGTCTTCGCGCTCGAAGATTTCGGCGTCGATCCACTCGGCCTTGACCTTCACCCGGTTCGCCATGCCGCCATGCGTCAGCGCCTCGGCAATCGACTTATAGGCGTCTTCAAGCTGCACATATTTGCCCACGATCGCGACGCGAACCTCGCCCTCGGCATTGCTCAGGCGGTCCATCACGTCTTCCCAACGCGACAGGTCGGGCTTGGGCGCGGGCGCGATGCCGAAAGCATCCAGAACCGCCTGGTCAAGCCCCACACGGTGATAGGCCAGCGGTGCTTCATAGATGGACTTCAGGTCATAGGCGGGGATCACCGCCTCGGGGCGCACGTTACAGAACAGCGCGATCTTGGCGCGCTCCTTTTCCGGAATCGCGTGCTCGGAGCGGCAGACCAGAACGTCCGGTTGCAGGCCGATCGAGCGCAACTCCTTGACCGAGTGCTGCGTCGGCTTGGTTTTCAATTCGCCGCTCGCCGCCAGATAGGGCAACAGCGTCAGGTGCATGAAAATACACTGGCCGCGCGGCTTGTCCTGGCTGAACTGGCGGATCGCTTCGAAGAAGGGCAGCCCCTCGATGTCGCCGACCGTGCCGCCGATTTCGCACAGCATAAAGTCAACCTCATCGTCGCCAACGTTGATGAAGTCTTTGATTTCATTGGTCACATGCGGAATGACCTGAATGGTTTTACCCAGATATTCGCCGCGGCGCTCTTTTTCCAGAACATTCGAGTAAATCCGCCCCGAGGAGACCGAGTCGGTCTTGCGCGCGGAGACACCCGTAAAGCGCTCGTAGTGGCCTAGGTCGAGATCGGTCTCGGCGCCGTCATCGGTGACGAAGACTTCGCCATGCTCGAAAGGCGACATCGTGCCCGGATCGACGTTCAGATAGGGGTCAAGCTTGCGCAGACGGACCGTATAGCCGCGCGCCTGCAACAACGCCCCCAAGGCCGCAGATGCCAGACCTTTGCCGAGCGAGGACACAACCCCGCCGGTGATGAAGACATAACGTGCCATGGGATCCCCCGTGAAAGAGCAAAATTCTTGTTATTTGCGCGACCTGAAAAGGCCTGCATCACGGGATTTAATGCTTACACGATTCGCGATCCGCCCGCAACCGGACCGCAAGCTCTTGGGTAAAAAGTCGCACCATCCCCAACTGGTTGTGGGGCGACCAAACCACCAAAAATTGCTTAGTTCGCAGCAGGCGGCGTGACCGGCGCATCAGCGGCCGGCGGAGGCGTCACGTCAATCGCGGGCGCAACCGGAGTTTCAACCGCTGGCGCCGGCTCGACCAGCTGATCCATGACCGAGCTGACACCTGCCTTGCGCGCGGCCAAAACCGTCAGCGTCACCGAGGTGATCAGAAACGCGATCGCAAGCCCCCAGGTCAGTTTCGACAGCGCGTTCGCCGCCTGACGTCCCGACATCACGCCCGAACCGCCACCCATACCCAGACCGCCCCCTTCAGAGCGCTGAAGCAACACCACACCGATCAGCAACAGAGCCAGAATCAGGTGGATCGAGAGGATGACATTTTCCATGTTCGGTTGGGCCTTCTTTCAATCGACGCGCCTATCTAGGCGGATGAAGCCCTCGGCGCAAGGGAATTTCCCCCTTTTCTGCGCACGCCCCGTGCACTCTTCTACAAACACCACGCGATCAGCATGAAAACGCGCTTTCCCCCTGCCCCATCACTCGCTATAGGTGGCGCGGTTTTTCGCACGGAACAGAGCCAAGGAGAGTCTTATGGCCAATGTCGTCGTCGTCGGCGCCCAATGGGGTGACGAGGGGAAAGGCAAGATCGTTGACTGGCTGTCGGAACGCGCCGACGTCATCGCGCGCTTCCAGGGTGGCCATAACGCAGGCCACACGCTTGTCATTGACGGCAAGGTCTACAAGCTGAACGCGCTGCCTTCGGGCGTGGTGCGCGGCGGCAAGCTGTCGGTGATCGGCAACGGCGTCGTTCTGGACCCGTGGCACCTGATCAAGGAAATCGCCTCGATCCGCGAGCAAGGCGTTGAAATCACGCCCGAAACGCTGATGATCGCAGAAAACACGCCGCTGATCCTGCCGATCCACGGCGAGCTGGACCGCGCGCGCGAAGAGGCGGCCTCCAAAGGCACCAAGATCGGCACCACCGGTCGCGGCATCGGTCCGGCCTATGAAGACAAAGTCGGCCGCCGTTCGGTCCGCGTGGCCGATCTGGCCGACGAGGCGACACTGATTGCCCGCGTTGACCGCGCACTGCAACACCACAACCCGCTGCGCCGCGGCCTTGGTATCTCCGAGGTGGACCGCGACGCGCTGATCGCGCAGCTTAAAGAAATCGGCAAGGAAATCCTGCCCTTCGCGGCTCCGGTCTGGAAAGTGCTGAACGAAAAGCGCAAGGCAGGCAAACGCATCCTGTTCGAAGGGGCGCAAGGCGCGCTGCTGGACATCGACTTCGGCACCTACCCCTTCGTGACCTCGTCCAACGTGATCGCAGGGCAGGCAGCGACGGGCGTCGGCATCGGTCCGGGTGCGATCAACTACGTTCTGGGGATCGTCAAAGCCTACACCACCCGCGTGGGCGAAGGCCCGTTCCCGACCGAGCTGGACGACGCCGACGGCCAGCGCCTTGGCGAGCGCGGCCATGAGTTTGGCACCGTGACGGGGCGCAAGCGTCGCTGCGGCTGGTTCGATGCAGCCCTCGTGCGCCAGACCTGCGCAACCTCGGGTGTGACCGGCATTTCGCTGACCAAGCTGGATGTTCTGGATGGATTCGAAACGCTGAAAATCTGCGTCGGCTACGATCTGGACGGCGAAAAGCTCGACTATCTGCCGACCGCCGCCGATCAGCAGGCACGCTGCAAACCGATCTACGAAGAGATGCCCGGCTGGTCGGAATCGACCGAAGGCGCGCGTTCGTGGAACGACCTGCCGGCGAATGCGGTGAAATACGTCCGCCGCGTCGAAGAACTGATCGAATGCCCGGTGGCACTTTTGTCGACCAGCCCCGAGCGCGAGGACACGATCCTCGTCACAGACCCCTTCGTGGACTGATGGCTCTGGGGTATAAAACGCGCAAGCGCCTGTCGATACTGGCGCTTGTGGTCTGGCTGCCGATCTACATCGTGCTGGCGGTCAGCCTGACCAACTGGTTCGACACGCGCTTTGGGCGCCTGCCGATCTGGGGCGAGCTTCTGGTCTATATCGTCTTGGGCGCGCTTTGGGCACTGCCTTTGCGGCCCGTGTTTCTGGGCGTCGGCAAGCCCGACCCGGACGCTCCGAACGAGAAATAAAAACGGAGGGGATTTCCCCCAGCCCCTGACGATAAATGTTGAAATGCCATTCAAGTTGGCCATTTTCCGGCCAACTCGCCTGTCTAAGCTCTGGCTTTCAGGGCTATGCGGCGTTACTGCGACAACTCCATTTGGTAAACCCCTCGAAAATATCCTCGACGGGTTTACCAGCCAGCGTTTCCCCAATGGAATGGATCTTTGGCGTCGTCAGGAAACTCTATGCGGTAGCTATCTTGGTTTTCAATGAGGTAGTCCCAAACCTCTTGCCGAACGATGTAGGGCCACGCCAATACGCTATTGGTTCCACCGAGCTTCACGAGAAAACCTTTGGACACCAAGGGCGATAGCCTTTGATCGTTGAATTCGGCCGCGAACGCCTTGCGCCCAGATGTTACAAGATAAGCCAGAATTGCCTTTTCTGAGTCTGGTGCTGACTCAACCTCACGCACAAGCTTCTTCCGAAGTTCTTTCCTGCTTTTGCATCGTTGAAAAGCCTTCCAAATAGTGATCGGGAGGTAAGCGATATTGGCGACAAGAATACTGAAGGAAAAAAACCCCGATCACGACGGCTATTGTCAGAAGAAAGTCAGGACTTGTCTCCAGGTAGGGGAGATTGAAGTAGTCTCCCGCTACAATGATTGAGCAGCCAACGAATGCCGCCAATGCTGGAAATCACCCGGCTTGAAGCGCTGCAACAAACTCCTTCAAACTGGGCATGAAATCATCCTTGAACATCGGGGCGCGTTATCCTGAAGATATAGGTCACTTGGAATGCTTGCGAAAGCGAAAGCTCCGCAGAGTGTTTTCTGCGGAGCTTCAACATTTACCGTCAGGGGCTGGGGATTCCCCCTCCGTTTCTCTTTAGGTCATTCAGATCAGGCGCTTTTGGCCTGATCGTAGAAGCGCGAGGCCTCGGTAATTGCATACTGGCCGCGCTTGACCTTGGTGATTTTGCCCTGGCGCAACAGCTTGCCGAAAACGCGCAGGCGATCCTCGCGCGTAAAATCGGCGCCGTCCTCAAGGCTTTGCAGCTTGCGCATGATCTGCGGCGGCGAGAAATGCGGGCGCCCCTCGATTTGCGCGGTATAGGCTGCGGCGGCCTCCAGCAGATCCGACAGCCCTTCGGTGCCCAGGCTTTCCGCAAACTCGGCAAAACTGGTCGCTTCGTCCGCACTCAGGGGGGCCGTTTCGATCGCGTCTTCGGTTTCTTCTGCCATGATCTGAGCAGCCGATACGCGGCGCGGACGGATCGGAGCGAGCGGCGTTTCCGCAGGTGTATCAACACGTTGTTCGGACACCAGCACCAGCGGCGCGGGGCGCGGGGCGGGAGGCGCATCGGGACGCGCAGCGGAACGGCCTGCCCCCGCCACGGGGCGGCGCGGGCGCACGGCTTCGCTCAGATCCTCGCGGTAGACCTGCGTGTTGTCTTCTTCGCCTGCGCCTTTGGCCGTGTCCTGCCCGCGCGCCAGACGGTCGGCGACCGTAGCCGCAACTGCGGCCTTCAGATGCGCGATCGCGGACACACGGCGGCGCGTCTCGGGCGCGGAAACCCGCGTATCCGCCTCGCGCATCAGACGCGACACCTCCGCTTCGCGCTCGGCGGCGGACACCTCTTCTTCCATCTCCTCGACTGCGGTCTCGGGCAGCGGCAAATCGGCATAGGTTTCTTCAAGGTCGTCTGCCGTTTCATTAAGGACAGGTTCATCCCCGACAACAGGCGCGTAATCGGCCTCTACAACCTCCGGCTCCTCGACAACCGCTTCGGCATCGGCAACATCGAGCTCCAACGCAAGTTCCGCAACCGCATCGCCTGTCAGATCACGCAGGTCGTCGGCACCGGCTTCGGGCTGACCTTCCAGCTCGGCCAGTTCGCGCAGCAGGTCTTCCTCGTCTTCGGGAGACAGCGCGCCAGCAGAGACCGGCTCGGCCACGAGGTCCGCTTCGAGCGAGGTGCTTAGCGCGTCGATCATCGCGTCATCGTCCTGCGCCGGCTCCTCGGCCACCTCGGAGGCCGGAGCGACGCGGCGCACCTTGATAACTCGCGCACGCAAAGCGGGTTCCACGCTCTCGGCAAGATCCGGCTCCGCAGAGAGGTCATCCATCCCGGCGGCGGGCTCGTCTTCCGGAAGCCACGACTGTTCGGCGTCGAGTGCGCTGACCGGCGTATCCGTCATTTCGTCGGCAACGGCAAAGACCTGCGCCTCATCGGCGCCCTCGTCCACCGGAGCCTCCAGAATCAACGGCTCTTCCGGCTCGGCCGCGATGCGGGCCGCATCGACCAGAGCGGCGCGGCGGGCCGCGCGACGGCGCGCACGGCGGGCATCCCGAATGGCATCACGCGCGGCGAAATCCCCGGCTTCGGATTCGGTCGGGATGTCGTCTTCCTGCGCGGCCTCATCGGTCACGGGCTCGATGATTTCTTCTTCTGCGACGGGGGCTTCGGCCTCCGGCGCTTGTATGGCGACGGCCTCTTCCTCGAGTGCCGCCATCACCGAGGCGACGGCTTCGGCCTCCTCGTCCTCGTCGGGTTGCGCCTCTTCGACCCCCTCATCTTCAAGGGTCGCGTCTTCCAGCTCGGCCTCGGTCAACGGCCCGGAGATGTCCAGCTCATAGCCGAAACCGGCGGTTTCGGGTTCGGGCTCCTGCTCGGCCATAAAGGCGGTATTCGCGGCGTGCTGGTCCTCGATATACTCGGTCTGGCGCGCACTGGCAGCGCGGGCCGTTGCCACGGCCTCGCGGATGCGCTGCAACTTGGCGGCCACGGTTTCAGGGCCAAGCGGGGTTGGCGTTTCGGCAATCGGCTCGGCGCGCGGCGGCATGACAGGGGGAGCCACCGGAGCGGCAACCTGCGCCTCCGGCTCGGCGGCGCGCAGCACAAGGCCGTTATTCTCCAGCCGCGCCTCAACCCGACGCTTGACCTCGCGCTCGGCGATCTGATGCAGCATCTCTGCATCCGGCGTCGGCGGCTCTGCCCCGAAATACCGATCCTCTGCCGCCAGATCGCGGAAATATTCGGCGATCTTCTGCATCGTCTGGAACGGCTGGTCAAAGCCCTCCAGCGTGCACGAGAACGTGCCGTAGGAAACGGTAAGTATCTGGTTATTCGCACCGACCATGGAACACCCGCTTTCTTTCAATCTACTCACGGTTTCAGCATATTTCGGTAAACTGGTTCTTAACCGTGAACGAAAAAGGGCAATAATAAGGAATTTTCATCGGGCCGATTGTGTTTGGCTGCCATAATCGGCATCAATCCGCCATGACTGAATGGATTGTTAACACGGATAGCGGGGTTACGCTCTTGGGGGGCGGCACATCGGCGCGGGCCGATGTTGACGAGGCGTTGACAATCGCGCCCCTTCTGGTGGCCGCGGATGGTGGCGGGGATCGGGCGCTGTCATTGGGGCTTGATCCGCAAGCCGTGATTGGCGACATGGACAGCCTTTCGCCCGAGGCGCGCACGGCCCTTGGCCCCAAAATCCACTGCATCGCAGAACAGGACAGCACCGATTTTGGCAAATGCCTGCGGATGGTGCGCGCGCGGTTCTATCTTGGGGTCGGCTTTACGGGGCTGCGGCTGGATCACACACTGGCCGCCTTGACCGAGATCGCCGCCCACCCCGACAAGCGCATCATTCTGGTTGGCGAGACCGACATCGTCTTTCGCGCGCCACCCCGTCTGGAGATCGACCTGCCCTTGGGCGAGCGGTTTTCGATTATGCCGTTTGGCCCGATGAAGGCGCGTTCCGAGGGGCTGCGCTGGCCGCTGGACGGGCTGGAGTTCGCCCCAAACGCGCGCATCGGCACTTCGAACGAGGTGACAGGGCCGGTGCGGCTTAGTCCGGACGGACCGGCGCTTGTGCTGATCCCGAAACGACATCTGCAACCGGCACTCGCTGCGCTTTTGCGGTCAGACGCTCGCGGTGGATGATATACAGCCCCGAGGCGACGATGATCGCGACACCAAACCATGTTGCAAGGTTGGGGAAATCGTCAAAGAACAGATAGCCGAACAGCGTCGCCGTCACCATCTCGAAGTAATGCAGCGGCGCCAGCGTCGATGAGGGCGCAAGTTTCAGCGCAAAGCTCATCGCCATATGGCTGACCGTCGAGGCCAGACCAACAGCTGCGCAAAACACCCAGAAAATCCCGTGCGGCTGGTCCAGATAGACCTGATCGACGCCAAGCGCTCCGCCAACCCAGAGCACCGGCAGGCACAGGATCACCGCCAGTAACGCGGTCTGGAACTGCATCGGAACGGGGTGCACATCGCGCGCGAGCGCCCGCGTAATCAGCATATAAAGCGCGAAGAACAGCGCCGTGCCAAGCGGGAACAGCGCCACCGCGCCGAACTCGACAAACGAGGGCTGGATCACGAAAAGCGCGCCGATAAAGCCCACAACCGCCGCCCCGAGGCGCCGCGCGCCGACCTCTTCGGCCATGACGAACCGCCCGATCAGCAAGATGATGAACGGCTCGACAAAGGCGATGGCCAGCGCGTCGGCAATCGGCATCACCCGCACGGCGGCCACAAAGCAGAAGGTTGCGCCGATCGACACCGCCGCGCGCCCGACCCCAAGGGCCAGCAGTCGCCCCTGCATCGGAATCCGCAGCGAATGCCCCAGCAAAAGCGCAATCGGCGCCATCAAAAGCCCCTGCACCACATAGCGCCCAAGGGTCACCGTGCCGACCGCCACCTCTTGTGCAGCCAGCTTCGAGGCGACGTCGATCAGGGGCGCAATCGCGCAGAAGGCAAGCATCAGAACGATGCCGGGAAGAATGCGGTCAGTCTGGTTCATAAGCGATGGCTAACCTGCGGGCGAAAACCCGTCCATCCTGAAAACGACACATACCCTGACGTATTCCTGCACCCCGCATCCGTTTGCCCCATTGACGCGGGCTTTCCTGCGGATAGCCTGCAATGAGCACATCATCCAAGGAGCCAGCCATGACCGATCCGATCTCCAATAGCTGGGAAGCCCGCGCCGAGAAATATTCGCTTTACGGCTTTACCGATCTGCCCTCGGTGCAAGAGCGCGGCACGGTCGTTGTGACGCATGGCGAGGGGCCGTATATTTTCGACACCAACGGCAACCGCTATCTCGACGCGAACTCGGGGCTGTGGAACATGGTGGCAGGCTTTGACCACAAGGGGCTGATCGAGGCGGCGCAGGCGCAATATGCGCGTTTTCCGGGCTATCACTCGTTCTTCGGGCGAATGTCGGACCAGACGGTGATGCTAAGCGAAAAGCTGATCGAGGTCTCGCCCTTCGACAGCGGCAAGGTGTTCTACACCAACTCCGGCTCCGAGGCGAATGACACGATGGTCAAGATCCTGTGGTTCCTGCACGGGGCCGAGGGCAAGCCGCAAAAGCGCAAGATCCTGACCCGCTGGAACGCCTATCACGGGGTGACGGCTGTTTCCGCCTCTATGACGGGCAAGCCCTATAACGCGGTCTTCGGGCTGCCCTTGCCCGGCTTCATCCATCTGGGCTGCCCGCATTACTGGCGCTATGGCGAGGCGGGAGAGACCGAAGAACAATTCACCGCCCGCCTTGCGGCCGAGCTGGAGGCGACAATCATCAAGGAAGGCGCCGATACGATCGCGGGCTTCTTTGCCGAGCCCGTGATGGGCGCGGGCGGCGTGATCCCGCCCTCGAAGGGCTATTTTCAGGCCATCGCCCCGATCCTGAAGAAATACGACATCCCGCTGATTGCCGACGAGGTGATCTGCGGCTTCGGGCGCACCGGCAATACATGGGGCTGCCAGACCTACGACTTCATGCCCGACGCGATTATCTCGTCGAAAAACCTGACCGCAGGCTTCTTCCCGATGGGCGCGGTGATCCTGGGGCCAGAGCTGACAACCCGCGTGCAATCGGCCATCGACGCGATCGAGGAATTCCCGCACGGCTTCACCGCATCCGGCCACCCCGTCGGCTGCGCGATTGCGCTGAAGGCCATCGACGTGGTGATGAACGAGGGACTGGCCGAAAACGTCAAACGCCTTGCCCCGCGCCTTGAGGCGGGGCTGGCCGAAATCGCCAAGAACCCGAACATCGGGGAATTGCGCGGCGTGGGCTTTATGTGGGCGCTTGAGGCGGTCAGGGACAAGGCGACAAAGCAGCCCTTTGACGGCTCGCTCTCGGTCTCGGAGCGCATCGCCAATGCCTGCACCGACGCGGGGCTGATCTGTCGACCGCTTGGGCAATCCATCGTGCTGTGCCCGCCCTTCATCCTGACAGAACCGCAGATGGACGAGATGTTCGAGAAACTTGAAAGCGCGCTGAAAACCGTCTTTGCGCAGGTTGCCTGAACCGGCCTGTCAGGACATTGTCAGCAAGGAGACGCTATCAGACACCATGAACCGTTTTCTCGCCATTGCCTCTGCCTGCGTTCTGATTTTCGCCAGCGCCCTTGCCGCGCTGGCCGATGACGACAAGCGCAGCGATCACGACGACGCCCGCCACGCGCGCGAGGCCGCCGTCGCCCTGCCCTTGGTGCAGCTTTTGCCGCAGGTCGAACGCGAGTTCGGCGGGCAGGTGATCGAGGTCGAATTCGAACGCGAAGACGGGGACTATGTCTATGAGTTTAAACTCCTGACTCCCGACGGATACCGGATCGAGGTCTTGCTTGACGCTGCCACGGGAGAGGTCATCGAAACCGAAGGCTGGGACCGCCCCTCCGAAAGGGAAGACGACTGATGCGCGCGCTCATCGTCGAGGACGACCCGCGTATCAGCGCCGATGTCGGGCGCGCGCTCGGGGCGGCGGGCTTCCTGACCGAGTTTTGCACCGATGGCGAGGACGCCTGGTTTCTGGGCGATACCGAGGATTTCGACCTGATCGTGCTGGATCTGGGGCTGCCGAAGCTTGACGGGCTGACCGTGCTCAAACGCTGGCGCGAGAACGAGCGCACGATGCCCGTGCTGGTGCTGACCGCGCGCGGTGCCTGGACCGAGCGGGTCGAGGGGATCGACGCGGGCGCGGATGATTATCTGCCCAAACCCTTCCGGATGGAGGAACTCGTCGCCCGTGCGCGCGCGCTTGTGCGCCGCTCGGCAGGGCGGGCGGGGCCGGTTGAACGCGTGGGCGGGCTGGCGCTGGATACCACGCGGATGAGCGTCGCGATCCATGATGCCCCTGTCACCGTGACCGCGCTGGAATACCGCCTGCTGGCCTATCTGGCGCTGCATCGCGACCGCCCCGTGCCGCCCACCGAACTGCTTGAGCATCTTTACGGTGACGAGGACGCGCGCGAGGCCAATGCCCTTGAGGCCGTCGTCGCGCGCCTGCGGCGCAAACTTGGCCCGGGCATCATCGGCACACGGCGCGGTTTCGGCTATTATCTTGAAGGCGCGCAAGAATGAGCCGCCTTAGCCTGCGCCTGCGCCTTGTTCTTGCGGGGGCGGCTGCCGTTGTCACCGCCCTTGCGCTTGCGGCGGGCGCGCTGGCGATGCTGTTTGGCGCCCATGTCGAACGCCTTGCTGCCGCCGAGCTGTCTGTCCAGCTTGATAACCTGATCGCGGGGATCGACCGGCCTGCCGCCTCTGACACGCTTGTCACCAGTTCGGCCCCCACCGATCCGCGCTTCAACCTGCCCTTCGGCGGGCGCTACTGGCAGATCAACAGCCCTGATGGCCCTGCCCTGCGCTCGCGCTCGTTATGGGACGAGGTGCTGATCCTGCCGCGCGACCATCTGGATGACGGGGTCGAGCACCTCCATACCATCACCGGCCCCGACGGCGCGCCGCTTCTGGCGGTCGAGCGCACCGTCACCCTGCCCGCCAGCATCAGCCCCGCACCTCTGCGCGTTTCCGTTGCGATGGATGCGGGCGACCTCGCACAGGCGCGGGCAGCATTCATGCGCGACATCGCCCCCTATCTGGCGGCGCTGGCGCTGGTGCTGATCGTCGCGGGCTGGATGCAGGTCTCTTTCGGGCTGCGTCCCCTTGCCGATCTGGGGCAGAGGATTTCGGCCTTGCGCGACGGGCGCAGCACGCGGCTTGGCGCCGACATCCCCGCCGAACTGCGCCCGCTTGGCGAGGAAATCGACACGCTTCTGGCCGAGCGCGAGGCCGAGCTTACCCGCGCGCGCAACCGTGCAGGCGATCTGGCGCATGGGCTGAAAACCCCGCTGCAAGCCCTGATCGGAGAGGCGGGCCGCCTGCGCGACGCAGACCAGCCCGAGGCAGCCCATGCAATCGAGGACATCACCGCCACCATGCAGCGCCATGTCGAGCGTGAACTCACCCGCGCGCGCATCGCCAGCACCAAAGGCAAAGGCCGCACCGATCTGGCGCAGATCGTCAGCCAGATCCGCCGCGTGCTGGAACGCACCCCGCAAGGCGAGGCGCTGGACTGGCAGGTTGATATTCCGGCGGGGCTGATGGCCGCCACGGACCCCGCCGATCTGACCGAAGCCCTTGGTGCCCTGACCGAAAACGCTGCGCGCCACGCCAAGACCTGCATATCATTCAGCGCAACACGCTCGGGCGGGCGCGTGGCCCTGACCCTTGCCGACGATGGACCGGGCATCCCCGCCGCCGATATTGCCGCGCTGATCGAACGCGGTGCGCGGGCCGATCTGCGCGGTCACGGGCTGGGGCTAACCATCGCGCATGAAATCATCGAGGCGATGGGCGGCGCGCTGACGCTCTCGGATGCCGCCCCCGGCCTGCGCATCAGGATCGACCTGCCTGCCGCCTGACAACTGGTTGCCCCTCGCCCGCGCGATAGCTAGTCTCGCGCAAAACGGAGGCCCAATGACCGAGTATTTCACCACATCCGAAAACCGCCGCATCGCCTATCACAAAACCGAAGGCACGGGTCCGGGGGTTGTGTTCTGCGGCGGGTATAAATCCGACATGGACGGCACCAAGGCGCTGGCCCTTGAAGACTGGGCCAAACATTACGGCCGCGCCTTCCTGCGCTTTGACTATTCGGGCCACGGCCAGTCGGATGGCACCTTCGAAGACGGTGCCATCGGCGATTGGTATGAAGACGCGCGCGACATCATCCTTGCCCTGACCGAAGGGCCGCAGGTCATCGTCGGCTCGTCGATGGGCGGCTGGATTTCACTGCTACTGGCGCGCGAACACCCCGAAAAACTCGCCGGCCTTGTCACAATCGCCGCCGCTCCCGACTTCACCGAAGACAGCTTCTGGGCGGGCTTCACTCCCGAGCAGAAACGCGAGATGGAAGAGGTCGGCCATATCGACCTGCCTTCGGATTATGGCGAGCCTTACCGCGTCACCCGCCGCCTTGTGAACGAAGGCCGCAACCGTCTGGTGATGCGCTCGCCCCTGCCGCTGCCGTTCCCGACGCGTTTCTTGCAAGGCACCGCAGACACTTCGGTCAGTCTTGATACCGCCACCCGCCTTCTGGCCCATGCGGACGGGCCGGATATGCGCCTGACGCTGGTCAAAGGGGCCGATCACAGCTTTTCCACGCCCGAGTGCCTGACGCTGGTCGAAGCCGCTATCGCAGAGGTCAGCGCCTAGGCGGGTTTCGGCGCGGCCTCGATAAAACCGCTTGCACCCGCGCGCGGCTCGGGCAGACTGTCGGCAAGAGCGCAGCAAAGCGCCCGAGTGGGGTATACGAGCGATGACGAGCAAAGACCCGTTGGTCTTTTTGCCGGGTTTCATGTGTGATGCGCGGCTTTTCTGGCACCAGATTCTGGAATTTTCAGCCAGCCATACGGTTCAGGTCGCGCGGCTTTCCGGCACCTCGATCGAGGACATGGCCGCCGCCGTTCTGGAAACCGCGCCGCCGAAATTTGCCGTGATCGGGCATTGGCTGGGCGGTCTGGTCGCGATGGAAATTCTACGCCGCGCGCCTGAACGGATCAGCCAGATTGCGCTGATCGACGTCTCCCCCCTGCCCGAAACGCCGCAAATGGCGGGGCTGCGCGAGCAGCGCATCGTCAAGGTGCGCGCGGGCCGGATGGACGAGGCGATGCTCGAAGAAATCCCGGCCGAGAATTTCGCTCCCGATGGGGACGAGGCACGCGCGATGATGCTCCAGATGGCGCAAGAGCTTGGCCCCGATGTCTTTGTCGAACAATCCCGCGCGCTGATGCGCCGCCCCGACCAGCAGCGCGCGCTGCGTAACACCAAGATGCGCGCCAGCCTGATCGCGGGCGAGTTCGACCGGATTTGCCCCCCACGCCGCCACGAGTTTCTGGCCGAGTTGATGCCACATGCCGACTATCGGCTGATCCTTGGCGCAGGCCACCTTAGCCCGCTGGAGCAGCCCGAAAAGGTCACAATGGCATTGCGCGACTGGCTGGAAGCGCCGTTCCTGCTGAAATGAAAAAGCCGCCCTTCGGGGCGGCTTTTGTTTTGGGTCGGCGATCTTAAACGCCGTCACCGACGAAGGCTTTTTCGACGACATATTCGCGCGGCTCGGAGTTTGCCCCCTCGCG